>DATAXJ010000043.1:0-55923 GCA_036266795.1 Steroidobacteraceae bacterium
GGATGATTAGCTTTATGAAGTACGACTTAGGCTTTTTCGATCACGAGACCGGGACCATCACCAGCGCCGAAAATCCCTTCGGTGCTAAAGTGTTACCCATGTGCCCGGAATAAAACGTTACCTAAGTGTCCGGAAAGGACCCTGATTTATTTGGTGGCCAGGGGTGGAATTGAACCACCGACACGCGGATTTTCAGTCCGCTGCTCTACCAACTGAGCTACCTGGCCATCGTCGGGAAGCCGCGTATTAGAGCGGGCCGCGACCCGAGGCGTCAAGCACAGACAATATTCGTCTAAGTGCTTGACTGGACGGGGTAACAATCCATCCTCAGGGCCTGGATCAGGCGGGCTGGACGCCTTCACCACTCAGGGGTAGGACCCGTCCTCTAGCACCATCCATACCGGACGGCAGCCCGAATGACGCAAGCCGCGACTGCCGGACACTCGCACTCCTGGCGAACATGTCGGCATGCCGTCCAACGTCATCCGTTGGTTCAACTACTCCTCGCACAGCCGCGAGCTCTTGATCGGATTTCGATCTGGACGCGAATACGCCTATCTCGACGTCCCCGAAAACGTCTATCTCGCCATGAAGCGAGCCTTTTCGAAGGGCGAGTTCTTCAACCTTCACGTGCGGGATCGCTATCGATTCGTACAGCGCCGCGACCATAACGGGGCGGATCTTCAGCGGATGAGCAGTCGTGACTAAGCCTTCGACGGTACACGTCGGCACCGCCGCCTGGAGTATTCCCACCCGATACCTCGACGACATTCCGGCTGGCGCTAGCCAACTGATGCGATATGCGCAGGTGTTTTCGGTCGTCGAGATCGACTCATCCTTTTCCAGGCATCATCAGGCGGCCACTTATGCGCGCTGGGCACAGAGTGTGGGTGAGGATTTCCGCTTTGCGGTGAAAGTGCCGAGGGAGCTCACCCATGACGGAGCACTGCTGATCGGTGAGAACCCGTCTCGCAGCCGGTTTTTTGCCGAAGTAGCGGGACTGGGTCTGAAGCTTGCGGTGCTGCTGGTACAGCTTCCGCCGAGGCTGGCTTTCGAGGAGGCTGCGGCCAGAAATTTCTTTTCGGATCTGCACGCCGCAAAGCCCTCTCCTGTCGCGATTGCGTGCGAACCCCGGCACCCGAGCTGGGCCTCTCCCGCTGTCGATGAGCTGCTAAAGGACCTGCAAGTCAGCCGGGTCGCTGCAGATCCGGGTCGCTGCAGATCCGGCTCGCTGGGATAAAGATGCCCTGCCCGGCGGAGACCGGCGTCTGGCCTACATCCGCCTCCATGGCTCACCGCGGATTTACTTTTCCGACTATGAGGCGGACAGGCTGCAACAGCTGCAGCGCCAGCTCGACCGCCTGGCGGACCAGAGCAAGTCGGTGTGGTGCATTTTCGACAACACGGCGCATGGTCATGCCATCGGCAATGCTCTCCGGATCCAGCGCATGCTGGCTAGAACTACCTCCGCCTAGTCCTTGGGCCGGAACTCCTTCGGTTTGTCCGAGCCTCCCCCGAAGAGAAACTTCTCCATTTCGTCCTCCAGGAACTTGCGCGCCTTGGGCTCGACGGGGGTCAGGCGGTACTCGTTGATCAGCATGATCTGGTGCGAGCGCCAACGCTCCCAGGCTTCCTTGGACACGTTTTCGAAGATGCGCTGCCCGAGAGCGCCGGGATAGGGAGCACGATCGAGGCCGGGAGCCTCGCGCTTGAGTAGTACGCAGTGGACGGTGCGAGCCATGGGCCCTCCGGTCAGCAATCGGCAGGCTGCGATGCCAGCAGCGCCAGCAATGCCGCTATCGGCGCGGGAATGCCGATCCGCGGCGGCTGGCGCGCGTTATACCAGAGCGACTCCTGAGCTTCCATGGGGGCGTCCGGCTCGCGGACTTCGACTGCCGTGCCGGCTGACCAGCTCACCCGGATGGGCGTGATCTCGAGGTCGAAGTGCGTGAAGGCATGTCGCACCAGGGGCAGTGCGTCGAACGCCGGTCCCGCGGAAGTCCTGCAGAATGAGCGCGCCGCCTCGATGTCGGCGAACTCGGGCGGTGTCCACAGCTGCGCCCACACGCCGCGCGTCGGCCGCCGTCGCATCAGCACACTGCCATCGGCGCGCACCGCGAGCAGCATGACAGTACGGCGTGTCGGGCGTTCGGGCCGATGGCGCGGAGTGGGCAGTTCGGCCACGCGGCCGCTGCGGTAGGCCACGCAGTCGGCATTGAGCGGACAGTGCATGCATAGCGGACGCCCGCGCGTGCACAGGGTCGCGCCGAAATCCATGATGGCCTGCGTATAGACCGCAACGTCGCGCTCGGGGGTGCACATTTGCGCGTGCTGCCACAGCGCGGCCTGGGTGCTGCGCTGCTCCGGCGGCCCTTCGATGCCGAAGTAACGCGCCAACACGCGCCGTACATTACCGTCGAGAATGGTCGCGCGCCGATCGAGCGCCAGCGCGATGATGGCTGCCGCCGTGGAGCGGCCAATGCCGGGTAGACACTCGAGCGCCGCGGGATCTTCAGGCAGCTGCCCAGCATGCTCCGTAACGATGCGCTGCGCGGCGCGCTGCAGGTTTCTGGCCCTCGAGTAGTAGCCGAGACCAGACCACAGATGCAGCACCTCATCGAGCGGCGCGCAGGCCAGCGCGGCCACATCGGGAAAACGCTGCATGAATTTTTCGTAGTAGCCGATGACCGTGGCCACCTGCGTCTGCTGCAGCATGATCTCCGAGACCCAGACGCGGTAGGGCGTACGCTCGCGCTGCCAGGGCAGATCGTGGCGGCCATGAGCGCGCTGCCAGCGAATCAGCGCATCGGCGATGGGCAGGGGCGCCACGGGTCGCTGCTCAACTCATCAGCGCCGCGATGACCTTTGCAACCAGAGGTTTGAGCTGCCGCGCGGAGAGTTGCGGATCGCGCACGGCGCGACACGCCAGCCCCTCGACCATGCACTGCAGGACCACCGAGCGCATCTGCGCGGCACCCTGGGTGAGGCGTACGCCCTGCTCCAGGGCCACACGCTGCACGGCCCGTGCGAGGCTCTGCATGACGGCGTGATCCTTGGCGAGCGTGATGCGCAGGATCTCCGGATCGCGCGCCGCCTCGGCGGTGAGCTCGAGCATCAGCGCGGCGTTCATCTTTGGATCGTCGCGACGGCGCCAGCGCTCGAACATTTCCAGGGCCTCGGCGCAGAAATCTTCGCGCGAATTCAGCCGTGACATCGCCGGACAGCCGTCGGTCTCCACATGGCGCTCGATAATGGCCTGCACGATCTGATTCTTGCTGGCGAAATAACGATAGATCAGACCCGCGCTCATGCCGGCGGTGGCCGCGATGTGCGCCATGCTGGCGGCGTGAAAGCCGTGCTCGATGAAACAGCGCTCGGCGGCGTCGAGTATCCGGGCGCGCTGACGCGCGACCCGCTCGCTGGCCGCCGGTGATTGCTTGGCGATGGCCCCGTCGGCGGGGATTCTCGCAGCGCCACTTCCCGCCGCTCGGGCGCGCGTGCCGCGCGCCACCCGGCCACGTGAGCGTGCACGGCCGTGCCCATGCACCATCGCCGCCGCCGCCGCCGTTCTGACCGAGCGACCCGCGCTGCCGATGCCCGTGGTCTCGCTGGCCGATTCGATGGCCACTTCCGATTCGGGCACGGCGCTGTTGACCGCCGCGTCGGCGGCCGCCTCGTCGCCAGCTGAGCGATCCGTACGGCTCCTGCTCATCGCGTGGTCTCCCGCCAACCGCCGCCGAGCGCCTTGTAGAGCGTCACGCGGTTGTCCTGCTGCGCGAGCTGGGCGGCGATGAAGGTCTGCTGTGCCGAATAGTAGCTGCGCTGGGAATCGAGCACGTCGAGGTAGCTGTCGCGGCCGGCCTTGTAGCGCTGCTGCGAGAGCTGGTAGGCGCGGCCCGTGGCACCGACGAGAGCCTGCTGCGCCTCGACCTCGCGCCGCAGTGTGTCGGTCAGAGCCAGCGCATCGGCTACCTCGCGGAAGGCCGTCTGAATCGCCTTCTCGTACTGCGCGACGGCAATGTCGCGGTTCACGTGCGCCTCGCTGAGACCACCAAACAGCTGTCCGCCATGAAACAACGGCAACGTCACCTGCGGCGAGTAGGCCCAGGTGGAAGAACCTGGCACGAAAAGCTTGGCGAAATCGTCACTGACACCGCCGGCATTGCCCGTCAGGCTGATGGCCGGGAAGAACGCGGCGCGCGCCGCGCCGATGTCGGCATTGGCAGCAAGCAGCGAGTGCTCGGCTTCCAGCACGTCGGGTCGGCGCAGCAGCACCTCGGAGGGCAGCTCGGCCGGTAGCGCCTCGATACCGAAGGTTTTGTCATTGAGCGCCTGCGGGACCTGCGCGGTGTCCACCGGCGCACCGACCAACAGCGTGAGCGCATCGGTGTCCTGCGCGATATTGCCTTCGTAGCGCGCCACATCCGAGCGCGCCGATTCGACGGTCGTCTCGGCTTGCGCGACGTCGAGGCCTGAGACCTGGCCGCGGTCATGCTCCTTAACCGTGATGTTGTAGGAGTCCTGCTGGCTTTGCAGCGTGTCCTGCGCGAGCTTGAGCAGCTGACGGTCGGACAGCAGCGTCAAATATTGCTGCGAGACCTGCGCGATCAGCGACAGCTGCGTCGCGCGACGCGCCTCGCTCTGCGCGAAGTACTGCTGCAGGGCCGCGTGATTAAGGCTTCTAATGCGGCCGAAGAGGTCGAGCTCGAAGGAAGACAGCGCGGCTTCGGCGCTGTAGTAGGCCGTCGTCACGGGAAAACCGAACTCGGCGGCCGAGAGTTTTTCCTTCGTATAGCCGCCATTGGCATCGAACTGCGGCAGGCTCTGCGAGCGCTGCACGACGTACTGCGCATGAGCCTGCTGGATGTCGAGCACCGCAACGCGCAGGTCGCGGTTGTTCGCCAGTGCCGCGGCGATGATCCGCTGCAGTTGTGGATCGGCGAAGAAGTCTCGCCAGCCGATATCCACGGCGCGCGGTGAGTCGCCGGTCGCGCCCGCAGAAGCGGCCGGCACACTGGCGGGCGCCTGCGGCGCCGGCGTCGTCGCCGGGATCGGCCACGCGGCCGGCACCGGCAGCGCCGGTCGGTGGTAGTGCGGCTCGAGCGTGGTGCAGCCGGCGAGGACCACCAGCGTCGTCGCGGCCGCCAGCGCGGCGCTGATAGCGCAGAGGACCGTGGACCTCATGGGAGTAGGTACGCTCCTGTCAGGGCGGGCAGGCATCACGGCAGTCGCTCCGGGCCATGCGCCGGACCATGCGGAGCGGCCGGGTGCGGCTCATTTGGGTCACCGAGCGCCCCACCGCCCAGACCGTGCGCAGGCGGCGAGGCGGCGCCGGACGTCGCCGCCGTCGCGGCATCGGGCTGCTCGCGCAGGCTGTGGAACACGCGCTGCACGACCACGAAGAACACCGGGATGAAGAAGATGCCGAGGAAGGTACCGGCGAGCATGCCGCCGAACACTCCGGTGCCGATTGCGTGCTGCGCGCCCGCGCCCGCGCCGGTGGCGATCGCCAGTGGCAGCACGCCGAGGCCAAAGGCGATGGAGGTCATGAGGATCGGTCGCAAGCGGTCGCGCACTGCGTGCAGCGTCGCCTCGATGAGGCCCTGGCCGGCCTCGAAGTACTCCTTGGCGAACTCGACGATCAGGATCGCGTTCTTGCAGGCGAGACCGATGGTCGTGAGCATCGCAACCTGGAAATAGATGTCACGCTCGAGGCCGCGCAGCGCCGTGGCGATCACTGCGCCGATCACACCCAGCGGCACGGCCATCAGGATCGCGGTGGGGATCGACCAGCTCTCGTAGAGCGCGCACAGGCACAGAAACACCACGGCAATCGACAGCGCATAGAGCATCGGCAGCTGCGCGCCGGCCGCGCGCTCCTGGTAGGACTCGCCGGCCCAGTCGACCGAATAGCCCGGCGGGAGTTTCGCCACGAGCTTCTCGATCTCGTTCATTGCGGTGCCCGAGCTCGTGCCGGGACCGGCTTCGCCGTTGATCTCCACCGCGGGCGCCTCGTTGAACCGCAACAGCTGTGGCGGGCCATAGGTCCAGCGCGTCGAGACGAACGACGCCATGGATACCATCGAGCCCGCGGCATTGCGCACGTACCAGCGGGAGAAATCACCGGGTTGCATGCGGAAGGGCGCATCCGCCTGGATCATTACGTGCTTTACGTGACCACGATCGATGAAGTCATCGATGTAGCGTCCGCCCCAGGCGAGTGCGAGAGTATCGTTGATGGCCGCGACCGATACGCCGAGCGAGGCGGCTTTCTGCGCATCCACATCGATGCGGAACTGCGGTGCGTCCTCCTGGCCGTTGGGACGCACGTTGGCGAGCAGCCGATCCTTGCTCGCCATGTACAGCAGCTGGTTGCGCGCGGCGATCAGCGCGTCATGCCCATGACCGTTGTCATCCTTGAGATAGAAGTCGAAGCCGGCGGTGTTGCCGAGCTGCGTGACCGCGGGCGGGGCAATCGCAAACACCATGGCATCCTGCAGACCATAGAGCGCGCGATTGGCGCGCATCTGGATGGCCTGTGCGGACATCGCGGGGCTCTTACGCTGACTCCAGTCCTTCAAGAGCACGAAGCCTATGCCCGCGCTCGGGCCCGCTCCGGCGTAGCTGAAGCCCGAGATCGTGAAGATCGAGTTGTATACGCCGCGCTCGTGCTCATCGAAATATTCGCGCACCTTCTGCAGCGCGGCCATCGTGCGCGACTGGGTGGCATTCACCGGCGCCTGCACCAGCAGGAATAGCACGCCCTGATCCTCGTCGGGCAGGTAGGCCGTGGGCAGGCGGAAGAACAGCAGCGCCATCAGCGAGGCGAGTCCGACATAGATCACGATATAGCGCAGCGGACGGCGCAGCATGCGCGCGACGATGCCCTGGTAGCCGTTGGTGCTGCGATCGAACGTGGCGTTGAACCAGCGGAAAAAGCCGCGATGACCGTGATGCTCGCCCTTCTTCACGGGCTTGAGCAGGGTCGCGCACAGCGCCGGGCTCACGACGATGGCGACGATGACAGACAGCACCATCGCCGAGACGATGGCGACCGAGAACTGACGGTAGATGACGCCCGTGGCGCCTTGCAGGAAGGCCATCGGGATGAACACCGCGGAGAGGACCGTGGCAATGCCGATCAACGCGCCGGTGATCTGGTCCATGGAGCGCCGCGTGGCCTCCTTGGGCGAGAGTCCCTCGTCGGTCATGAGACGCTCGACGTTCTCGACCACGACGATGGCGTCATCGACCAGCAGGCCGATCGCCAGCACCACGGCGAACATGGTCAGCATGTTGATCGAGTAGCCGGCGATGGAGAGCACCCCGAAGGTACCGAGCAGCACCACCGGTACGGCGATCGCGGGCACCAGCGTCGCGCGAATGTTCTGCAGGAACACGAACATCACCAGGAACACCAGCACGATCGCCTCGACCAGGGTCACGATGACGTCGCGGATGGACTTGCGCACGAAGGGCGTCGTGTCATAGGGATAGACGACCTGCATGCCGCGCGGGAACGAGGGTTGCAGGCGCGCGACTGCGGCCTTGACGTTCGCCACAGTATCGAGCGCATTGGCACCGGTGGCCATCGTCACCGCGACACCGGAGGCGGGATGGCCGTTGTACAGCACGTTGTAGCCGTAATCGGCCTGCCCGAGCTCCACGCGTGCGACGTCGCCGAGCCTGAGCGTCGAGCCGTCGGTATTGCTGCGCAGGACGATATTGCGGAACTGCTCCGGGGTGCTCAGGCGCCCCTGCGCGGTCACCGTCACGTTGATCTGCTGCCCTGGCGGCGCGGGATCCGCGCCGAGTTGTCCCACCGACACCTGCGCGTTCTGTGCCGTGATCGCGGCAACCACGTCATCGGGCGTGAGCCCATAGGTATTGAGCCGGTCGGGATTGAGCCAGATACGCATCGCGTACTTGGAGCCGAACTCGTTGATCGAGCCCACCCCCGACACGCGGCTGATGGGATCCGCGATGTTGGTCGCCACATAGTCGGCGATGTCCGCGGCCGACAGGCTGTTGTCCATGGAGGTGAACCCCACGGCCATCAGGAAGGTGTTGTTGGCCTTCTGGACACTGATGCCCTGCTGCTGCACCACCTGCGGCAGCAGCGGCACGGCCTGCTGCAGGCGGTTCTGAACCTGCACCTGCGCGATATCGGGATCGGTGCCGTTGGCGAAGGTCAGCGTGACGCTGACGCTGCCAGTGTTGTTACTGCTGGAGGACATGTACAGCAGGCCATCGAGGGCCGTCATGTTCTCCTCGATGATCTGCGTGACGGCATTCTGCACGGTCTGCGCATCGGCGCCCGGATAGGAGGCACTGACGGAGACGGCCGGGGGGGCGATATCCGGATACTGCGAGACTGGCAGCCGGGTGATCGACACGATTCCAGCCAGCATGATGATCAGCGCGACGACCCAGGCAAAGATCGGTCGGTCGATGAAGAAGCGCGAGACGGACATACGGGCCTCCTCGGGTTGCCGGCGCTAGCGTGCGACCGGCGTAGCGCCGCTCGCGCCGCTGGCGGTATCGGCGTACGCGGTCGCGCTCTGCGGCATGGCCTCCACCGCCTGCACGCTCATGCCCGGCTGCACCTTCTGCAGGCCCGAGACGATCAGCCGATCGCCGGCCGAGAGGCCCTGATCCACCAGCCAGCGATTGCCGACGGCGCGCGACACATCGACCTTGCGCTGCTCGACCTTGCCGTCGGCGTTGACCACGAGCGCCGAAGCATCGCCGCGCGGGTCGTGCTGGATACCCTCCTGCGGAGCGAGCACGCCATGCGGCAGCACGCCCTCATCGATGACGGCGCGCACATACATGCCCGGCATCAGCAGGCTCTCGGGGTTCGGTACGAGCACGCGCAGCAGGAAGTTTCCGGTGGTCGGATCGACAGTGACGTCCGCGAACTGCAGCTTGCCGGCATGGCCGTAGGTCGTGCCGTTCTCAAGCAGAATGGTCGCCGGCGCGCCGGCCCCCTGAGACTTGATGCGCCCCGAATCGATCTCCTGCTTGAGGGCCAGCCAGTCGGCGCTCGATTGGTTGACGTCGATGTAGATGGGATCGAGCTGCTGAACGGTTGCCAGCGCGGTGGCCTGGTCGGCCGTGACCAGCGCGCCCTCGGTCACCGCGGAGCGGCCGATGCGGCCGGTGATCGGTGCGGTGATGCGCGTGTAGCCGAGGTTAACCGAGGCGGTATCGAGCGCAGCCTTGGCCGCGGCGACATCGGCCTGCGCCTGGCGTTCGGCGGAGATCGCATTCTCATTGTCCTGCGCACTGACCGCATCGATCTTGATCAGCTCGGCGGAGCGCTTGGCTGCCAGATTCGCGGCGACCTCGTTGGCCTGTGCCTTCTGCAGCGCAGCCTGCTCGTTGTCGTACTGCGCGCGATAGAGCGACTCGTCGATGTCGTAGAGCACCTGACCGGCGTGTACCAAGCTGCCTTCGACGAACAGGCGCCGCTTGACGATTCCCGAGACCTGCGGGCGCACGTCCGCCACCAGAAAGGCGCTGGTGCGCCCCGGCAGCTCGCGCGTGAGCGTGACCGACTCACTCTTGAGCGTCACGACGGTGACCTGCGGGCGAAAGTCGCCCGCGCCGGCTGTGGCCGCCGGGGGGCCGGCCTGGTGCGCGCAGCCGGCGACCAGCAGCAGGGCGCCGAGGACTGCGGCTACACGGGGGGCCTGAATTCGGGACGGAGTCTGCATTCGCTTGCTCCCTCGAGGGACTCGACAAAGACGGGGCAGACGGCATCCGGGCAGCACCTGTAGCCGCCGGTCCCGTTTACCCGCGTGGAATGAACGTTCATTCTACGGACGGGGTCGTCACCTCGCAAATATGACGTTGCTATGACGTCATGCCGCTATTGCTGCATCGCGGGGGACGCTGCCCACCAACGGCCAAACACTGCAACAGCCCAGAAAGTTGCAGACTCAGCCAGTCACGGCAAGCGGGGGGAAGCGCACGAGCGCAGCGCGTGCGCCTCGGCGTGAAACCGGGCCCGGATGTCACCACCCGAGCCCGTAAGCCACTGATGAAGTGACGTCGACGCTTATTTCTTCATGCGACGTCCGCGCACCACAGCCAATCCACCGAGCAACAGCGTCAAGCCGCTGAGGGCGCCGGCAGGATCGATCTCCGGTGCGGAGGTGGCGGTCGCCGAGCTCAAGTTGCGCGAAGCAACCTGGAACCCGTCATGGGCGCTGATCGCCCACGGTGCTGCCGAGGCAGCCGATGCCAACCCCACGGACAACGCGAGAACGCCAATGGCCTTAGCTAACACCTTGGTCATGGTCTTCTCTCCTGAAACACAGACACTCTTACTCATACTTCCTTCCAAGCGGTAGCAATGCTAGGCAAGGGCGCTGTGGCGCAGATGCCAGCGAGCGACAATAGACGGTGTCGGAAGTCGCCCGATCGCTGTAGGAGTGAGGCGAGCCGCGAGCGCGAGGCGCGCGCGGCTTCAACAACGAAAAAGGGCCCGGATGTCGCCACCCGGGCCCGTGAATTCGATCAGCTGGATCTGCAGTTACTTCTTCGAGCGGCTGCCACGCACCACAGCGAGTCCACCAAGCAGCAGCGTCAAGCCGCTCAGTGCGCCAGCTGGATCAATCTCCGGTGCGGAGACGACGTTCGGCTGGTTGGCGCCGTTGAACTGTATGCCATGGCGGGCTGCGATGGACCATTGCCCGGCCAGGGCCGTCGATGCCATGCCTGCGGATAACGCGAGAATCCCTACGATTTTAGCGAACACCTTGGACACCGTTCTCTCCCGAGCAGACACTTTTGCCTTCGTGAAATACATCACGCAGGCACTATATCAGTTGCGTCGCCATTTCCCTACATCCTTGTAGGAAGGCACCTTATGACATGTCGGCCAAGCTGGAAAATACGGGTGATTGTGCCACTGCGAAGCGGCGCAACAATTTTTGTTTTTTTACAATAACTGCCACTGGCCGATCGTCAGGACATAAATCGCGAGCAGTGCATTGGTGGTTGCATGGGCCGCGACGGCCTCGCCAAACCGCTCGGTGCGCATTACGACGGCCGCATACGCCAGGCCGGCGATAACTCCCGGCAACCAAAGCGCTCCATGCTCCAGGCCGAACGCCACGGCGCTGAAGATGAGCGCGGTCGCGCCGACGTTGCGGAAGCGTACGCACTCAAAATCCGACGACTCGATGCGTCGCAGCAAGTAGCCCCGGAACGCCAACTCTTCTGCCATTGGCACCGTGATGACGGCCGCCGCGATGCGCACCACCAGCCAGGCGATGCGCTCCGCGGGAGGCATGGCGATGAGCGCCGGCGACATGCCCATCGGCGAGGTCAGCAGATGACCGATGCCCACCCACAGCACGAAAATCGCCAACCCCACCAGCGGTCCCCGCCAGCTGAACGACCACTGCAGGCGGCGCAGCCGCGGCCAGTACAGCGCGATGGCAAGACCCGCCGCCAGGGGGCGCAGCACGTACAGGGTTTCGAAGCCGCTCGAGAGCGCGCGCGCAATCATGCCGGCGACGAGGATCAGCAGAAATGGCAGCAGATACGCTGCGGTCGGATTCTCCCCGACAGGCCGGACAGCCGGCGCCGTGGCTAGCGGGGCCGCGATGGTGCGTCGTTCCTCGCGTGCGACGCGGTTCAACCAGCCGCTGCGGCGGCTTGCAAAGGCGATGAGGCCGGCGGTGCAATTGAAGGCGATCCAGCCCGCCTGCGAGTGAAAGCCGTAAATGGCCATCTGCGGATAGCCGGCATCGCCGATCAGCATCAGGGTTGCGATGCGCAGCACGTTCAGCGCAAAGCTCAGTGCCAGCCCGAGCGGCAGCAGCAGCAGGGCGCGCGGAAAGTAGTACTCCCGCCGAAAGCACAGCAGCCATGCGGCGCAGAAGGTCAGCAGCAACCCCGCCCCTTCCAGGCCCGAGCATTGATCGGACACTTCCACTGCAAAACGATGGCTGCGCAGCACGAGAGTGCCCGGATCGGCGCTCAGGCTCGGAACGAGCGGGATCAGCAGGCGATAGACAGCGCGAAAAGTGATCGCTGCGGTCGGCCGCCACAGCGCCACGCTCCACTGCATCGCGGTCACCGCCACGGCAGCCGCCAGCGCCGCATACAGCCAGAGGGCACCGAGGATGCGCGCCGCGCCCTTCCACACGTACGCTGGCGCAAGTCCCGCCACCAGTGCGACCACGGCGCCGCCAGCGCAGGCCGCCCACAGCGGCGCCATGAGAACGAAAGGCAGCGGCGCCCCGCGATCGCCGTACATGTAGTAGGACAACGGCAGCAACGGTAGCAACAGCAGCGCGTGCATGCCGAGCCACTTCAGGCGCACCGGCGCATCGCGCGCGGCCTCGTTGATCTGCGGCCAGCGCGCATCCGCGCGAGCATACGCGAGCAACGCCAGCGAGACCGCGAAGCCCACCAGGAAGCGAAAGCCGATGTGCTGCGCATCGCGCACCAACCGACCAAGCCCGGTCGCATGTTGGGTGGCCTGAAAATCCACCAGAAAATTCAGCGCGAACTTTTCGCTGAACAACACCAGGCCGAGCAGTGCAACACGCGCCGCGAGGCTCATGCGTGTACCGCTCGCAAAGCTGCGTGAGACCGCCGTCACCATGGATGCCAGTGTAACGCGCCGCCGTCCAATGCAGCGCGTTGTAGGATGTTTGGAAGCGTATTCCGCCCCACCAGCGGCCCATGCGCGGCCGGCAGCGTCTGCATCGCAACCATGCAACAACTAGTTGCGTGCGCGCTATGCGTTCCGGTTCGCCGGGCCGGCGCCAGCACCTACGGCGGCGTTCGCACCCGTGCGCTGCGCGAGCAAGTCGCGAATCTCCTCGAGCAGGACCTCATTGCGTGGCGGAGCCGGCGGCGCGGCCTCGGCTGGCGCGGGCGGCGGCTTCTTCAGCGCATTGATGCCCTTGACCGCGAGGAATAGCACCGCCGCGATGATCAGGAAGTTTACGACCGACTGCACGAGCTGCCCGTACTTCAGCAGCACGGCCGTACCCTTCGGGTCGGTGCCGATGCGCACGGCCATCTCGGAGAAGTCCTTGCCGCTGGTCAGCACTCCGACCACCGGCATGATGATGCCGTTGACCGTCGTGTTGACGACCGTGCCGAACGCCGCACCGATCACGACACCGACCGCCAGGTCGATGACGTTGCCGCGCATGGCAAATTCCTTGAACTCCTTAGTGAGACTCATAACGCTCCCTCCTGTGAACGCGAATCGTCAGAACGAGTAGACGAGATTCACCGTCTCGGTCGAATCGATTTTCTTGAGACCGACGGGCGGATTGGTGTTGTCCTGCAGGTTGTATCCAAGGCTCAGCGCAAGCTTCGTGGACACCTTCACGGTCAATGCAAACGTGTCGGTGAACAGCGTATTGCCGCTGCCCGCCTCCACCAGTGCCGTATCGGACAGCGAGGTCGTCGCGGTCAAGAAATGGGTCACGTCGAACCCGGCGGTGCCGATGGCGCCATTATCCCGTGCGAGCGGCACGCGATACAGCACCGCCCCCCCTGCGCCCATGACGAGCGTCTCGGGCCGCTCGACGCGATCGCCCGCACCGACTTGCACCGACAGCTTGGTGCGCGGCGTATTGATGAACTGATAGCCAATACCTGCGGTCGCGCTGCCCTGGTATTGAAAGCCGCTGAACAGGTCGTGCTCGTAGCGCAGCGCGCCGAAGCCAAACAGAGCCGAGGTGAAATTGTAATTGCTCTGCCACAGCCCTTCGTAACGCTCCGCGGAGACCACGTCCGCGCTCTTGCCGTACAGCCCCTCGAGGTGCGCCGCGTGTTTCCACGGACCCGTCAGCAGCGACATGTCGAGTGCGGCGTTGGCCGATTCGGCCGCGGTATTGCCCTGGGAATCCAGAAAGCCCAGCTGCCCTTTGCCGGTCCACACGCCCATCGGCGGAGGCGGGGGCGCCTGATCGCACCAGGCCACGACGGGGCTCAGACCTACGACTGCCAACGCGAGATGTAGCCAACGCATGCGGTGCTGCTCCTTGGATGAAAGGCTATCGAGCGCCGCACGGCGGTCTCGATTGCGATCGGCGCCGTCCCGGATCAGGATCCGGCCATGTGGCGCTCGAAAGCCTCCTTGAATTGCGGATGCCAGCGCGACAGCGCCGGCCGGTTCTCGATGATATCCCCGGCGGCCCAGCCGATGCGCCGCTCGTCGGTGGCGCGGTCCACTTCGTTATCGGGGCACAGGATATAGAAATCGCCGGCGGCGAGCCGCGCGAGCATGAACTCCACCACCTGCTCGGCCGTCCAGGCCGCGGCCGGCTTCTGGGCGGCGCTGCCCGAGCGCGTCATGCCCGTGAAAACGAATCCCGGTATCAGCAGATGCGCGCGCACACGCTCGCCTGCGCACTCGCGCAGTGCATACGCGAGCGACTCCGTGTAGCTCTTTACCGCCGCCTTGGAGAGGTTGTAGGCGGCGTTGCCGGGCGGGCTGGTGATGCCCTGCTTGGAGCCGGTGTTGATGATCAGCGCGGGCGTCTCGGCGGCAAGCATGCCGGGCACGAAGGCCTCGACCCCGTGCACGATGCCCCAGAGGTTCACGGCGACGACACTCTTCCAGGCGTCGCCGTGCTCCCAAGGCTGACCGGGGTTGCTGCCCACGCCGGCGTTGTTCATCAGTACCGATACCCGCTCGAAGCGGGATTCTACCGCGGCACGCAGGGCCAAGACCTGCTCGCGATGCGCCACATCGGTGGGCACGGCAAGCACGTCGGCGGCACGCTCGGGCGCGCGCGCCACCAGCGCAGCCGCAGCCTGCGTCAGCGCATCCTGTGCGCGGTCGGCGAGCGCCACCTTCATGCCGATTTCGAAGAAGCGCCGCGCGGCCGCCCAGCCGATGCCGCTGGCCGCACCCGTCACGACCGCAACCTCGCCGGGTGCGAACACCGCAGGCAATTCGGGGGTATCGGCCATGGGCGGTCCTTTCCGGTGGGCGCGCAACGAGGTGCGCATTGTCTGCAAGGTTGGTGGCGGACGCCACCGTAACTTGCGCGCCGCCTGCCGGCACGCGGGGTGGGTCGGGCGATTCTGACACGCTTTGTTCGCGAAATGCCCTCGGGCGATCCGTTAGTTTTCGCTGGCGCTGCGCATCGGCAGCCTGTGAGGAGCGCGTGATGGAGCAGTTCCGATGAGTGAGGCGAGCGGCGTGCAATGGCGCGAGGCCTGGGACCGCGGGCAGAGTGAGCCCGCCCACGATTATGGGTTGGGGCCTGCGCCGATCCCGCCAGAGTGGATTGTGGAGGGCGAGCCCGTTACCCGCTGCCGTATGCTGTCCGGCAGCAGCGATGATCGGGCCTTTACGGTCATGTGGGACTGTACGGCGAGCCGTTTCAATTGGTACTACGACGCCGACGAGACCATCTGCGTGCTGGAGGGCTCGGTGATCGTGACCGACCCGCAGGGCCAGCGGCACTCGCTGCATCCCATGGATAGCTACCTGTTCCCGAGTGGCTCGCGCTATCACTGGAACGTGCCGGTGTACGTTCGCAAGCTGGCGTTCATCCACATGCCACTGCCGCCGCGGTTGCGCTACGCCCGTCGAGTCTATCGCTCGCTGAAGGGGTGGTTCGGCACCGGGGCGAAGGGCGGCGAGCAGAAAACGAACTTCGGCTCACCCCTAGGGGGTCGCTGAGGTCCGTTATGGGGTGCCAATGCCGTCAATGGCGTGATCAACATCATCACGCGCAAATCAACTGATACTCAGGGGGCTGCGCAGCACCTGGAGTTCGGCACGGCCGCCACGCCGATCCAATTGGGTCCCACAGGCGTCGAAACCGGAACAAGTCTCTTCCTGCAGGGCCGCGTGCTGCTCTAACGCGGCGCTGCGAGCGCCCCGCTAGCGCATCGGCCCGCTAGCGCATCGGCCAGGTCTCCGCGACAATCGACGCAGGCACCCGACGATGACCATCACCATTACCGCCTTTGAGCGTTCGCCCGATGGGGGCAAAGGACTGGCGCGTGACATGCGCGTCCGGTGGGCGCTCGAAGAAGTGGGTCAACCCTACGAGGTTCGCCTGGTTTCCTTCGGCGCCATGAAGGAGGCCCCGCATCGGGCGATTCATCCTTTCGGCCAGATTCCCACTTATGAGGACGGCGATCTCGCCCTGTTCGAGACAGGAGCGATTGTTTTCCATATCGCCGAGCATCACGTGGGGCTGCTGCCCGACAATGCCAATGCCCGGGCGCGTGCCATCACATGGATGTTCGCTGCACTCAGCACGGTGGAACCACCCATCCTGGAACTCGCCACGGCGAGGCTCCTGGAGGGCGACAAAGCCTGGTCCGAGCAGCGCTTGCCGCTGGTCAAGGACCGCGTCCGCGATAGGCTCGGACTTCTTTCCGACCGTGTTGGCGATGCCGGCTGGCTGGACGGCGCGTTCAGCGCAGGTGACTTGATGATGGTTTCGGTGCTGCTTAGGCTGAAGCCTTCGGGCCTTCTGGACGAATATCCGAACCTGGCCGTTTATGTCGCCCGAGGCGAAGCGCGACCTGCCTACAGGCGCGCATTTGCCGCTCAATTGGCGATCTATGACGGCCAGCCACTGACCGGGTGACCCCTCGGCGGGAGTGCGACGCATGACCACGGCGGGAGGCTACTGGCGTCGACCACAAGCCGTTCGATGGCGCCGCGCGCTTTTCCAAGTGCACCTTTGGACGGGCCTCGCACTTGCACTCTACGTCGTATTTATCAGCTTGACCGGCAGTGCGATCGTCTTCCGCCGTGAGATGGATGAGACGTTCTGCCCGCGAATTGTCCTGGTGAGTCCGAATGGGCCACGCCTGTCCACCGCTCAACTCACCGTCGCCGCGCAGCACGCATTCAGTCGCGTGCCGCGCTTTGATCCCGCGCTCGTGCAGGTACGCAGTCCACGTGTGCCGAACGCCGCCATTGAAGGCTGGTATAGGGTGGGCAGCCGGGGACGCCTGCAGCGGCTAATCGATCCATATACGGGCAAGGATCTCGGCGACGCGGCCCCATGCGAACCCGCGGTCGTCTCCTTGGTCGCCGACCTTCATGATGAGCTTTTGGGCGGGGATTTCGGTACCGCCCTCAACGGCGCCGGTGCTGTGGCCCTGACGCTGATGTGCCTGACCGGAATGCTTCTCTGGTGGCCCGGCGCTTCCCGCTGGCGGCGGAGCCTGCGCGTGCATCGAGGCGTGGGCTGGCGTCGATTCACCTGGGATCTGCACAGTATGGTGGGATTCTGGCTGTCCGCACTACTGGCGATGTGGGCCGTCTCGGCAATCTACCTGGCTTTCCCGAATGCGTTCTATGACGCCAGAGATTTTCTCTCTGAACACGGCATCGGTCCCGCCACGGGACACCGCCTCGATGTGGTGATCGACTGGCTGGTGCGCTTGCACTTCGGCCGATCCTTCGGAACAGGCGTCGAAGTGCTGTGGGTGATTGCAGGTCTGGCGCCCTGCGTACTGATAGTGACCGGTGCGCTCATGTGGTGGAACCGGGTCATTCGTCAGACGATGGGGCGCTCTGGGCAAACTGCGCTCGAAGGAGCGCCTCCCGCTACAGAGTTACCGAACGAGGCTTCTCTCAGAGAGGCTTCATGAGCCCTTCAGCGCGATTAAGTGTCCAGAGCGCTCGCAGTTGCATGCACGCCATCGAGAGGCGCGCGTGCAGGGCCGCGAATGAGGAAAAAGACGAACAGTAGCAACGCGCCCACGCCTCCGACAACTGCCTCGGCGGCGGCGAGGCCGCGGCCACCCCAGCGGTCGGCGCCCCAACCGTCGATCTGCAGCATGTAGAGCACCGGTACGTTTCCCAGCGAGTTGATGATGCTGTAGCGTCCGCTGCCGCTCTTGCCGGAATCGCCAAGAAACTCGAGCACCACCGCTGTGAACACGGCGTAGCAGGCGCCCACCGTGAGAAGGTATAACAGCACGCCGGTGTAATAGGTGGTCGGGCTCGACGGTCCGAGCCACAGCACAGCGGTGCATGCACAGTTCACGAGCGCGACCGTCATGTACAGCAGCGGCACCTGCATGCGGGTTCGGACCAACGACATCGAGGCGGAGCCGGCGGCCACCATGATGCCGCCCAGCAAGCCGTTGACCCAGGCGACTTGGTCGCCGCTGACACCATACTGTCGCGCTACCCCAGGCAGCAGCCCTACCGCCGCGCCGCTTGCCATCGGAAAGATCATGCAGGCGACGTACGGCAGCGCATTCCACTGCAGGAACGTCGTCTTGAATTCTCGCCAGACGCGTCCCATCGTGGCCGAGAGTGTTTCCCCGGTGAGTTCTTCCTGGCGCGGCGCCGCGAGCGCCGCCAGGGCTGGAATTCCGATCAGAGCCGCAGCCACCCACCCCAGTGCGCTCTGGCTGACACGAGAGCTGAGGTAGATGAGGACCCACGCCGCCAGCGCCCCGAAACCCATCGAACCTGCCTGATAGATGCTGCTCGCGATGCGCCGGGTATGCTGCGAGTGCAGAGCGCCCATCATCCCGCCGCAGCTCGAGACCACGAGCTGACTGCAGCAGGCACTGATCAGCATCAAGCTCAGCGCGCCGACTGACGAGAGTTGGGGCTGCTGGAAGCCTACGGCCATGAACACCGCCGCAAGCAGTCCGCCGGCCAGTAACCAGGTTCTCCGACGCACGAAGAAATCGGTGATCGGACTCCAGAGGAAGTACAGGCTCGTGGGCAGCGCCAGCAAACCAATCAGATGGGACTGCGTACCGCTGCTGACGTGCTGCATGCTCAGTAGGTAGCCAAGGACACCGCCCTGGATGACGCCATTCGCAGTCACCGCGGAGGGGGCGATCAGCACCCCGAAGATCCATGCGCGATCGCGAGTGGGCTTGCTCCGCGGCTTAGCGAGGTTGGCGTGCACTTTTTGCAACATACCACAGCAAAAGGGGGGACACTCAGCCGCGCCGCTGGACTTGACCCGCGTGCGCGAACACTTGATTCTCCTGGTCGCGGATACCCGAGTCTATGACAGAACATTTGCTTAGCCGACGTCAATTCACTGCGCGTTGCGCCGTCCTCGGCCTATCGGTGCCCGCCTTCAGCGCGATGGATGCGGTGCGTGCAAGTGCCCAGGCTCTCGGTAATGCTGCGACATCGAAGCCTGCGCCGCGTAGCGTCAAGCTTCCGGATGGCACCACGCTCCCTGCGCTCGGCCAAGGCTGCTGGCATCTGGGTGAGGGAAGGCATCCGGCCGCGCTCGAAGAAGCAGCGCTGCGCACTGGCGTATCGCTCGGCATGAGGTTGCTGGACACCTCAGGAAATTACGGCTACGGCCGCTCGGAGCAATTGCTCAGTCACGTGCTTGCCGGTCAGCGGGAGCGTATCTACCTGGTTTCAAAGGTCGAAGCCAATGAGGTTACTGGCGACGGTATCGCGAGCGCGTGCGCGGCCAGCCTCGCTCGCCTGGGCACGGACTACCTGGATCTCTATCTGCTGCATTCTCCAACGCCCAGTGCCCAATTCCCTGGCGTAGTGGCGGCGTTTGAGCGGCTGCTCACGGCTCGGAGAATTCGCGCGTGGGGAGTATCCAATTTCAACGTTGACCAGATGGAAGCGCTATTGCGTGTTCCGGACGGCCATCGCTGCGCAACCAATCAAGTCGCTTACAGTCTCAATAACCGGCGCATCGAGCGCGACCTGCTGCCTTGGTGCAACGAGCACAAGATACCGGTCATGGCCTACTCGCCGCTCGGCGGGGACGGCAACCTCGTGATCGGCGATCGCACGCTGGCGCAGATCGGCGCCGCGCGAGGATGTTCGGCTGCTGCGGTCGCCCTCGCCTGGGTGATTCGCGACGGCACCGTTATCGCGATCCCGGAATCCGGCTCTCCGCAGCACGTCAAGCAAAACGCTGTGGCGCTTTCGATGAGCCTCACCCCGTCAGAACAGCAAGCTTTGGATGCAGCCTTCCATGCTCCATTTGGGGCTACCTGGTTTCACCAGCTCCGCGACTTGATCGAGTGAGCCCGCGGGACCCGCGATTTGGGGAGCTGACCGTCAAAGACAGACGACTTCTTTGAGGCAATCGCGCTCATGAGCAATCGAATTCTCGTCCTCTACGGCTCCTATCGGGCCGACCGCAAGGGCATCCGATTGGCGGACTTCACCGTGCGCAAGCTTCGCGAGCGTGGCGAAGACGCCGAACTGATCGACGCAAAGGCGATCGGTCTGCCGATGCTGGATCGCATGCTGAAGGAATACGCTCCCGGCACCGCGCCCGAGGCGATGCAGAAGCTTGGCGCCAAGGTCCGCGAGGCCGACGCCTTCCTGTTTGTGACTGGTGAGTACAACTGGGGTATTCAGCCTGGCCTCAAGAACCTGACCGATCACTTCCTCGAGGAGTGGTTCTGGCGCCCCGCAGCGATCGCGAGCTATTCGGCCGGCCGGCTGTCGGGAACTCGATCCAGCTACGCCTGGCACAACACCTTGTCCGAGATGGGCATGGTAGTCATCTCTAGCACGCTGACGGTGGGGCCGATCGTCGAGACGTTGGATGAGGCGGGCGAGCCGCTCGGTGAGCCTGGCAGGGCCCTGGAACGTGCCTTTGCGCGGTTCGCGGCGGATCTTGCCTGGTGGACTGAAGCCGCAAAGCATCAGCGTGCCACACGAGCGCCGCCATATTGAGCGCACTCTGGCCGCAGGAAAATGTCATGCGAGATCAGAACATACGCGCGGCACTGGAGCAGCATTGGGCCGCCTCCGATGCCAATGACTTTGCCACGGAGCATCTGATCTATCACGACGACGCCGTACTGGAGTACCCACAGTCAGGTGAGCGAATCCGTGGTCGGTCCAACATAGAAATCACTCGCACCAGACAGCCGAGCAAAAAGCGCTTCGCCGTCCGCCGCATCATAGGTCACGCCGATCTCTGGATCACCGAATTCATCCTGACGTATGACGGGAAGCCCTCCTATACCGTAAGTATCATGGAGTTCAGAGGCGAGAAGATTGCGCGAGAAACTCAGTATTTTGCCGACCCGTTCGAGGCCGCTGCAGCGCGCGCTCAATGGGTCGAGCGGATGGACACGTAGCGGAGCCGGAGACGGCATCAGGGGCCACAAGTCAATTGTTTCCCGCCGCGCACGCTTTTTGGCCCGGTATGAGATGCGTCCTCAAGACGCGATAGGCCGTAGCTGCCATCGCGAACAGCACCCCCGCATGCAATAGCGCCACACCGAGGGTCGCAGCAAGACTTGCACGCCCGTGCAGGTAGACGATGGCCGCCACCGAGTACATCGGGCCACCAGGTCGGCCGCCATAAGGCGCAGTGACATGCCGGTGGAAACCAAGAATTCCGCTGAGCAGCGAGATCAGGATCAGGCCGACCCAAAGCCAGCCGGAAGCAAGGCGTTGGCGCAGCGCCACCGCGAGGCAACCCACCGCCAGCAGTGCTGCGACCAGATAGCTGACGACGAAGCTCATGACCGACAGCAGGCCGCGATAGCCGTCCAGGATCTGTGCCGGCGTCAAGCCATGTACCGGGCGCAGCAGATGCATGGTCCAAAAGACGTTCGCCAGTATCGCGGCCATCAACAGCAGCGCTGGCAGCGCCACCAACACCACCCAAGGCGCGCGCGCCGCGAACGAGCGCGGAGCACCGTTGTCGATGACAGCGCGCGCCATTAAAGCATCGCCGCCCAGCATGGCCCTGGCGCGCTCGCCCGCTGCGTCGGCGTCGAGGCCGGATGCCAGTGCTTGGTCGGTGAGATCCGCAAGGTGCTCACCCAATTCCCGGACATAGCGATTGGCATAGCGGGGCGAGATGCCGGCGCGCAGCAACTGCTCACGTACGTCCTCAAGTGGCCGAAGCATCGCCTGCTCTGCCGATCACCGATTGAATGGCCCCCGCGAGCATTGTCCAGGTGTCCGCGAGGTCACGATAGCGCCGCAGCCCCCGGGCAGTGAGGCTGTAGTAGATGCGGCTTCGACCCTCCACCGTTTTGCGACGGGAACTCAGCGCCGCTTCCCGCTCGAGCGCATGCAGCACCGTATAGACCGCACCCTCGCCGAGACTGACGACGTCGCCGGTCTGCAGCCGGATCGCCTGCACGAGCTCGTAGCCGTACATTGCGCGCTGCTGCAAAAGCCGCAGGATCATGAGCTCCGGCACACCCGCCATGAAATTGGGGTTGGTCTCGCGCGGCAATTCATATACCTCAAACTTTGAGGCATGATAGCGCAAGTCTCAAACGCTGGGGGCAAAGTTGGAATCCATCGTTTCCCTGCGCGGTGTTGCAAAGCATTACACGGCCGGCCATCAGCATGTGAGCGCGCTGCGAGACTTCAATCTGGATCTGCAGGGCGGGGAGTTCGTCGCGCTGATGGGCCCTTCCGGCGCCGGCAAAACGAGCGCCCTCAACCTCATCGGCGGGCTGGATCGGCCCGACGCTGGCGAGGTGATCGTCATGGGTGCTCACCTGGAACGCATGCGCAGCGGCCAACTGGCTCGCTGGCGGTCGCGGCACGTCGGGTTCGTTTTCCAGTCGCATAACCTGCTGGGATTTCTCACAGCCGCCGAGAACGTCGAACTGCCCCTGTTGCTGACGTCATTATCGCGCGCCGAGCGGCAGCGGCGCGTGGCGGCGTGCCTCGATCAGGTGGGTCTCCTGGAGCGCGCGGATCACAAACCCGGTCAACTTTCCGGGGGACAGCAGCAGCGCGTGGGGATCGCTCGGGCGATCATCGCCGAGGCGCCGCTGCTGCTGTGTGATGAGCCAACGGCCGAACTGGACGGCGCGAGCGCCGACGACATCCTCTCTTTATTGCTGGCACTGACTCAGCGCGGCCGCAGCATCCTCATGGTGACGCACGCCCCTGAGGCCGCCGGGCGCGCGCATCGGCAGATCCATCTGGACACTCATTCCACCCCATCGCAGCGAGCGACTGCGTGAAACATCTGCTGCTTCCGCTACGGGCGATCCGGGCGCGAGCGGTGCAGGCACGCCTCGTCTTCATCTCTTACACATTGGCGCTGATGCTGTTTGGGTTCGCGGCCAGCATCAATACCAGTCTTCGGGGCATCAGTCCCAATCCACGGGCCCACGTGCAACTGGACGCCGGGACCGCCGCGCTGGTGTCCGTGGGACTGCTGACTCTGCTGATCCTGACCGGTAGCGCGATCGCGCTCTCGGTGCGCTCCCACCTTCGGGAGCTTGCGGTTCTGAAGGGTATCGGCTTCTCATCGCCACGCCTGGTCGGGTTCGTGTTCCTGGAAACTGCCCTGCCGGCCCTCGCGGGCTCTCTGGCAGGCCTCGCTCTTTCTCAACCGCTCGCGATGTGGGTGATACACCTATTCCCGCACAGCGAGCTGCTGCCAGTCCCTCATCTGACCGAGACGGCGCTTGCGCTCGCGTTGCTCGCCAGCGCCGCAGTCGCATTTCTCAGTATCATCGTGCCTGCCTATCAGGTTATGCGTCTGAACGTCTCCGCAGCCCTGGCGAGATTTGCGTGACCTATTTGCGCCAACTCAGCGTGATCCTGTGGCTACAGCTGCGAACGTTTCCGACACGCATCAGGTCGGCACTCGTCGTCGCGCTGAGTCTCGTCCCGGTTGTAGGGTTGCTGCTCACCATACTCTCGCTCGGTGAGGGCATTCGAGTGGCCTATCTCGCCGCCGGAGATGCGCACATCGGGATCGTCCTGGCGGCGGGCGCCTCCAGCGATCGCGCCAGCTCCCTGGCCCCGGCGCTCATCCCCCACATCGAAGGCGCGAGCGGCATACGCCGGTTAGCCGACGGCTCCCCGCTTGCCGATGCGCAGGTCGAGACCTTCTTCGGGAACGAGCTGAGGAAAGTGAACGGCGGCCGCGGCGCCACCAATCTGCGCGGCATCGGCGTCCATGGCCCGGCGCTGATGCCCCACTTCCGACTGCTGTCGGGGCGCAGCGTCCGACCGAACTCAAACGACCACCTCTTGGTCGGGGTGACTGCGCAACGTAAATTCTCGGGCTTAAAGCTCGGCGATATGATCACGCTGGAGGGCAATACCTGGTCCGTCGTCGGCGTATTTTCCACCGACAGCATCAACGACGGTGACCTGCTGGTGAGCTCGCAGCGGCTGCTGGATCTGTTGCCGCTGCCGCGCTACAGCTCAGTACTGGTGGGCCTCGAAGCACCCCGCGCCTTCAACACTTTCCGGCAGGACATCCTGCAGACGCAGGCGTTGCCGGTCAGTGTCGAGCGTCTGTCCGACTACTGGGCGCGCCTCTACGCAACAATCCGCAGCTCCTCCCCCGCATTCATCCTGGCCTTTGCGATCAGCGCGCTGGTCGCGGCCGGGGCACTCGCCGGCATCATTCACCTCATGAACGCGGCGGTCGAGGCGCGCGCGGCCGAGATCGCAGTGCTGCGCGCGATTGGGTTCTCAGGCGCGCCGGTCGCCGCCGCCGTCGTCATCGAGGCGCTGGTGCTCGCCTGTCTCGGCGCAGCGATCGCTACGCTGATCGATCGGCTCTGGCTCGAAGGCTATGCTTATAACGGTGGTTTCGGCGTGTTCCGTGCCGCAGTGACGTTTCACCTGTTCTTCGTCGGGGTGGCCTGGGCCGCCGTGGTCGCCTTCATCGGCGCTCTGCTGCCTGCCGTTCGCGCGGCCTCCACGCCGATCATCGAAGCGCTGGGCGCCTGATGGGGGGCGAACCGCGCAACCGGAAAGATTGCTGCGACCCGCGAATCGAGCTGCATAGGTCGCGTTGCAATATAGTGTCTCGCCGCTTGCGAGAATGGGCCACTATATATCCGACAAATTTGAGGTGTGTGGATGAACAAGCTGCGCGCCCTCATATCCGGCGCCGGAATCGCCGGTCCCTCTCTCGCGCAGTGGCTTTGCCGTTATGGATTCGAGCCAACATTGATTGAGCGCGCGCCGGTCTTTCGTTCGGGCGGCTACATGATCGATGTCTGGGGAGTCGGCTTCGATATCCTTGAGCGCTACGACCTGCTCGAGGCTGCACGACAGCGGGGCTACGTCTTCGATCGGCTCAAGTTCGTGGACGAGCTAGGGGCGGATAAATCGGTGGTCGGCGGGGATGTATTCCGCCGCGCCCTGGGCGGAAGGTTCTTCAGCATTCCACGAGGTGAGCTGGCGCGGGTCATCCACGAGACCGTCGAGAGCCGAGTGGAAGTGCTGTACGGCACCTTCATCCAGACCTTGCATCAGCACCGGGATGGCATCGAGGTCGAGCTATCTTCCGGCGAGACTCGTCAGTTCGATGTCGTGATCGGGGCCGACGGACTTCATTCCCGTGTCCGCGAGCTCAGCTTCGGTCCGGAGTCGGGCTTTGCGACAAACCTCGGGTACCGTGCCGCTTCCTTTATTGCCGATGGCTATCCGCATCGCGACGAGGGGGCCTACGTGAGTTTCGCGCGCCCGGGCCGGCAGGTCAGTCGCTATGCGATGCGCGAGAACCGCAGCGCATTCCTTTTTGTATTTGCGGACGCAGGCCACACCCCGCCTGGTGTGCATGACAGTCACGGACAGAAGGAGCTTATACGCACGAGGTTCGCCAACGATGGTTGGGAAGTGCCGGAAATGCTGGGCCGGCTCGAGGTGGCCCAGGACCTGTATTTCGACACTGTCAGCCAGATCCGCATGCCGCACTGGACGAGTGGCCGTATTGCCCTTGTCGGCGACGCAGCGCACTGTCCCTCGCTGCTTGCCGGGGCCGGCGCGGCGTTTGCTATGCTCGGCGCCTACGTGCTTGCGCAAGAGCTTTATCGCGCGGACGGCAATGCCTTCCAAGCATTCCCCGCCTACGAGCGACGCCTTCAGCCATACATGGTACACCAGCAACATTCAGCGGCCCGCTTCGCGGGCTCCTTTGCGCCGAAAACGGCTCTCGGAATCCGCATTCGCGACGCGGCGCTCAACCTCATGAAAGTTCCCGCCGTTGGAACGTTGCTCGTGCGCAGCATGTTTGGAAATACCTTCCCACTCCCACTCGAATGATCACCGAGGCAATTCGCCGCAACGGCCTGACGCTGCTCTGCGGTGGATTGATGCGATGGAGCGGGTGATGTTGAGAATGGCTTACAAATTCAAATCCGTGGACTGTGGCGGTCGCAGCATCCGGTACGTTTGCAAGGGCACCGGCATTCCGGCGGTAGTCATCGACCAGGGCCAAGGACTGTCCATCGAACGCAGTTTCGAGCGTTCAGTCCCCATCGGGTGGGGTCGGGTTTTCATTAGAGTCCAGGAGTCTGTCCAAGTGGTCATGCATGACCGCGCTGGACTTGGGTCAAGTGATCCGGCTCCTGCTCCACGAACAAGCTCGCAAATGGTGGATGATCTGCGCGTGGTGCTGGCGGAGGCACGAGTGCCATCGCCGTACGTGCTCGTCGGCCACTCCGTTGGCGGCTTCAATGTCAGGGTATTCGCGGGACGGTACCCCGACGAAGCTGCCGGCATGGTCCTGGTGGACTCTTCCCACCCGGACCAGATTTCCAGGCTAGCCGAAATCGTACCGCCCGAGGCACCCGGTGAACCACCGCCGCTGCGGCTCCTGCGCCGCGGACCGGATGCAACTCAGTCCACAGAGCACATCGACTTCGGAGCCTGCGCCGAACAGGCGCGCAAAGTAGCAACGATTGGCAGCAGGCCCTTGGTAGTGGTCAGCCAGAGTCCACGGGCCCTGGCCCCGCCTGGTATTCCGGTGCCGGTGTGGGAAAGGATGCAGCCGGCGTGGAGCAAACTGCAGGCTGACCTGATGCGGCTCTCCGGGGAGAGCACCCACATGATGGCGACGCATGCGGGCCACATGGTGCAGCTCGAAGAACCCGATCTGGTGATCGAGGCAATTCTCCATGTCGTGCACGCAGTGCGGCTCGGAATGCGGCGTCTGCATTGAGATCGTGGAGATGGAGCGGGTGATGGGAATCGAACCCACGTTAGCAGCTTGGGAAGCTGCAGTTCTACCATTGAACTACACCCGCGGCCGGGCCGCGATTCTAGGACGAGCGCAATCGCCCAGGCAACCATGCCGTCAGGGCGCCGCTGTGCGGTTCTCCGTATCATGGATGAACTTTGCGGCGTTGTCGTGCAGCTGTCGCAGGCCAGCCTCGCTGACATAGACCATGTGGCCGGTCTGATAGAAAGCGAAACTGATGTTGCCGCGCAGTGAATCGGGGATGTGCAGGTGGTGCATCTCGTAGACGCCCTCGTAGAAGGGCGTCGCCAGATCGAAGTAGCCGGCGTTCAGCAGGATGTGCAGACGCGGATCGGTCTTCAGCGCGATCTCGAGGTCCGGCATGACGTTGGTACTCGCCTGCACGGGCATGCCCTGCCCGGGCGGCTGATGCTGGTAGTTCCAGTTGTCGACCTCGATCTCCGGTTTGTAGAGCTTGCCCTGCCCGTATTGCAGCTGTCTGCGCACGTAATCGTTGAATGAGGAGACGTAGGCAGAGCTGATCGCGGCGGATTGCGGATCGTACTCGGCCTCCTCACTCAGCGGATCGTAGCTCGGGCCGGAAAAGCGCGTATCGAGCCGCCCGGTGGTCACGTCATCATCGCCCTGCAGGTTTTTTTCGAACTCCCCGCCGTTGATGCGCAGGTTGGCCTTGAGAATATAGTCCATCGGCAGGCCCGTGTACTGATGCAGCTGCTGGGCAATGGCCTGCCGCTCATCGGCCGGTAGCGCCGTGCCCTGATCGAGCGCGTGCTCGTAGTCGTTCATTGCGAAATGCTCGACCTGCTGCAGCAGCGTCGGCAGATCCTGCTGCTGCGCCTGTTGACCCTGCTGGCCGGGCAGTCGGTGGTGGTACCAGGCGGTGGCCGCGTAGGTGGGCAGCGCGAGCTCGTAGGGCAGGTCGATACCCGGATTGACCTGCGGCGCATCAGGGCTGTTGTCGAAGCCAAGGATCTGCGAGAGCAGCATCACTCCGTTGAAATCGACCAGCCGGTCGTTCTCCAGCATGTTGATGAGCACCGCCGAGCGCGTCGTGCCGTAACTCTCGCCGAACAGATATTTCGGCGAGTTCCAGCGGCCGTATTTGGACAGGAACTGCACGATGAAGTCGGAGAAGGCGTAGGCATCCTGATCCACGCCATAGAAGTTCTTCTCCCGATCCTTGCCGCCAATGCGCGAGAAGCCAGTGCCCGGCGCATCGATGAACACCAGGTCGCTGGCATCGAGCAGGCTGTGGTCGTTGTTCATCAGCTGATAGGGCGCCGCCGGCGTGTGCGTCTCATCCAGCGTGACCACGCGGCGCGGCCCGAAGGCCCCCATGTGCAGCCACACCGTCGCGGAGCCCGGGCCGCCGTTATAGATGAACGTGATGGGCCGACTGGGCGAGCTGTCCGCGAGCAGATCCGCCGGCGTGCCCGCCGCCTTGCCTCGGCTGCCATCGTCTTTTGCCTCATTCCCGTGGCCGTCTCCACGGCGCGCGCGTGCGGTCCCCGCGCCCTCGGGCACGCGAAAGTACGCGACGTAGAACATGGAAGCTTCGGGTTGGTCGCCCTTGTCCTGATCCTTGGGGGCATCCTGCGGCACATCGTCCCAGCCCTTGGGGTGCACCACGATGGTGCCCGCGTAGGCGACGTAGTTAATGCGCTGGCCCCCGACCGTGACCGAACCGGTGCTGCGCTGCTGGCCGGGCATGAAGCCCTCGCTGGCAGCCTCGTCCTGATCCCCATCATGCTCGTGCGCGTGCTCGTGCTGCTTGTCGTGGTGGGCAGCACTGCCCTGCGCGGCGCCGCCGGATGCGGTCGCGCTGTCGGTGTCGGCATCGCCGCTGTCGGCGGCGCGCAGCTGTGGAGCCTGCACTATGATCGCCAGTATCAGCAGGGGCACGGCGGCGAAGCGCATGAGGGCTTGGGGCAGGCGGATTAAAGTAGCACGCACAGTCGACTCCCAGTTGGGCCGCCGGGGCGGTTCGAAGGCACCCATTGTAAGGGGCACCGCCGGGTTGGAAAGAGCGTGAGCACTGAGGGCGCGGAACAGATCGCTGCAGCGGGCGAGGCCGCCGCGACCCCCGCTGCGCGCAACCTCAGCCGCACGCTCGCGCCACGTCACGTGACGATGATCAGCATCGGGGGAATCATCGGGGCGGGTCTGTTCGTCGGCAGCTCGACGGCGATCGCTGCCGTGGGACCGGCCGTGGTGCTGAGCTACCTGATTGCGGGGCTGCTGATCCTGCTGGTCATGCGCATGCTCGCGGAGATGGCGAGCATTCTGCCGGGGGCGCGCAGTTTCACCGAGTTTGCGCGCGCGGGGCTCGGCCACGGCGCCGGCTTCGTCGTCGGCTGGCTCTACTGGTACTTCTGGGTCATCGTCGTGCCGGTGGAAGCGATCGCCGGCGCCGGATTGCTGCATCAGTGGGTGGCACTGCCCGCGCCGCTGCTCGGCGCGCTGCTGGTGCTGCTCATGACCGGCGTGAATCTGATGTCGGCTCGCTCCTATGGCGAGTTCGAGTTCTGGTTCGCCTCGATCAAGGTCGCGGCCATCGTGCTGTTCATCGTGCTGGCAGGCGCGTTTGCGCTCGGGCTGCTGGGGTCGCCCGCGCCGCCGGCAGCGCAGAATCTCGCCGGTCGGGGAGGTTTTTTGCCGCACGGCGCGCTCGCGGTGCTGGCCGGGGTGACCACGGTATTCTTCTCGCTGACGGGCGCTGAGATCACCACCGTTGCAGCCGTGGAGTCGCGCGATCCACAGCGCGCGCTGACGCGCATGACCACGGCCGTGATCTCGCGCATCCTGCTGTTCTACGTGGCCTCGATCTTCCTGATCGTCACGGTCGTGCCGTGGAACCGGGTCGTGCCCGGCGAGTCCCCTTTCACGCATGCGCTCGCGTTGATGCGCTTCCCCTGGGCCGGGCAGGCGATGACACTGATCATCCTGACGGCGGTGCTCTCCTGTCTCAACTCCGCGTTCTATGTGACCAGCCGCGTGCTGTTCACGCTCGCGGCCAACGACGACGCACCGCATTGGCTGGTGCGCCTGAACGTGCGGCGGGTACCAGCGCGCTCGGTGATGATCGGCTGCGCCGCCGGGCTCGCGGGCATCGGTGCGGCGAGCTGGTCGTCTTCCTCCGGGGTCTTCTCCTTCCTCATGAATTCATCAGGGGCTGTGATCGTCCTGGTGTACCTGGCGACGGCCGGGGCACAAATGCGTCTGCGGCGCGGCCGCGAGACCCCGCCCCCGGTGCGCATCTGGTTCTATCCGTGGACCACCGGCCTCGCGATCGCTGGCATGCTCGCAGTGCTCGCGGCGATGGCACTGACACCGGGGCTGGCGAGCCAGTTCTACGTGAGTGTCACCGCGCTGGCCGTGGCGCTGGCCGCCTATGGGCTCACGGCGCTGCGCCGCCGGCGCGCACCGCGTCTCAGCTGACGCGCCACTGCCGCTCGGTCGTGGCCTCACCCACGGCCAGAGCATGGCGCTGACGGATGCGCGCGGCATCCATCAGCATGCGGCCGGCCCAGCGATAGACATTGTTCTCCTTGATCGTACGGCGCATGAGGCGCATGCGTTCGCGGCGCTGCTCGCGCGGCATCTGCAGCGCGCGCAGTATTGCCGCGGCGGTCTCGGAGACGTCGAAGGGATTGACCAGCAGCGCCTCGACCAGCTCGCGCGAGGCGCCCGTGAAGGTCGAGAGGATCAGCGCGCCGTCCTCGTCGTCGCGCGCCGCGACGAACTCCTTGGCAACCAGGTTCATGCCATCGTGCAGGCTGTTCACGATGCAGAAGTCGGCGGCCCGATACAGTTCGAAGACCTGCTCGGGTGACTGGTGGCGCCCGAGCAGTACGATCGGCTTCCAGTCGGCGGTTGCGAGGCGTGCGTTGATGCGCTCAACCTCGGCGAGCGTGCCCTGCTGCAGCTGCTGATACGCGGGCAGCTTGCTGCGTGAGGGCGCCGCGATCTGCAGCAGTGTCACCTGGCCGCGCAGCTCCGGGTGCTGATCGAGCAGCAACTCGAGCGCCTGGCAGCGTTCGATGACGCCCTTGGTGAAATCCCAACGCTCCACGCCGAGTCCGAGCGCGACGTGCTCGCGGATGCCGAAGCGCGCGCGCACCTGCCGGCGGCACTCGGCGATCTCCGGCGCGTGCGCAAGCCAGCGCGGCGGCCACTCGATCGAGACCGGATAGGCATTGACGTGGCAGACATGTCCCTGCAGCGCCACGGTCATGCGCTCCTGGTCGATCTGGCATTCGATGAAGCGATCCACCGTGGATAGAAAATTCTGGCAGTGATAGAGCGTGTGGAAGCCGAGCACGTCCGCCATCAGCATGTTGGTCAGCATCTCGCGCTTCCATGGACACACGCCGAAGGTCTCCGCGTTGGGCCAGGGGATGTGCCAGAACAGCAGGATGGTCGCCTTGGGGCGCCGCTGCCGCAGCTGCCCGGGCAGCATCGCGAAGTGATAGTCCTGGATCAGGATGACCGGATCGCCGCTGCCCGCCTCGTGCGCGGCGACGTCGGCGAACCTGCGGTTCACGGCACGGTAGGCATTCCAATCGTCTTCACGAAAGCTCGGCCGCACGTAGGCCAGGTGGCAGAGCGGCCAGAGTCCCTCGTTCGACAGCCCATAGTAGAACCCCTCCTCTTCCTCGGCGGTGAGCCACACCCGCCGCAGCGTGTAGCTCGGCTCCCCTGGCGGCACCGCGACGCGATCATGCCGGTCGACGACCTCGCGGTCGGCCGGACCGCTGCCGTGCGCGACCCAGGTGCCCGAGCAGGCGCGCATGACCGGCTCGAGCGCCGTGACCATGCCGCTGGCCGGTACCTGCACCATCACGGCCCCAGTCGGGGTGTAGTCATGAATGTACGGCTCGCGGTTGGACACGACGACCATGCGCGGCGAGTGCAGCTGCTCGCGCACCACCTGCTGCAAGGCCTGTGGCGTCCAGTTCTCGCGATAGTCCATCTCCAGGCGCTGGCTCTCCTCCATATCGTGCAGCACTTTGCGCACCTGCCGCAGCACCGGCATCCACAGCGGCGCGCTCTGCGCATTGTCGAGAAAGCGCCGCCCGCTGATATCGTGCACCAGCACGTTACCCCAGCGGCGCAGCACCAGCCATGCACCCAGCACCAGGAAGGCCGCGAGCACCACCACCGATACTGCACCGAAGGTGATCACGTAATCGCGCGCGGTGGTCTGGCGTTGATCGACGAAGCTCATGTCGTAGAGCACGCCGACCCGATAGGGACTCTGATCGCGTGGGCGCTGAGCGAACATCGTCAGCTGCACCGAGCCGGTGCCGGTCTGCAGGATGGCACTGCGGCCGTCATCGACGCGAGAGGCCGCCAGGCAGCTCACGGTGCCCGAGGCGCGCGCGGTCTCGTACATCAGCCGGCCATTGCTATCGCAGATCATGAGACCGAGCAGATGCTCGTCGGTCGCGGTGCGATTGGCGAGCCGTCCCATGCCCTCGATATCGTCGTGCGCCACCAGCGGCTCGAGCGGCTCCTGCAGCGAGCTCATGACCAGTCGCGCACGCGCCTGCATGTCGGCGCTAAACCAGTCGCGCAGCAGTCGATCCACGTACGGCAGCGCGAACAACGCCACGACTCCCGCGGCAATCAGCAGCGGCAGCACCGAGCGCAGCAGGATCGAGCGGAACATGGAAGGCGGCCGTTGGCCCGTCTTAGGTCCGTGCAGGACCGGAACCGTGACGCTAGCCGCCGCTCTACGCGTCAGTCAATGCGCGGCAGGTCATATTTCCACGCAATCTTCGCTGCAATATTTGCAAGATCGACTACCCTATGGCGATGCGCGCGATACAGGGAGGCGCGCACCCCGCGCAGCGGCCATGAGCGCAGCGCAGCTCGTGTGGGTGCTCGTAGGGGTGGCAGTGGTGGTGATAACCATTGCCGTGCTGGCGCGTGCCCGAAGTCGGGGCAGCGACCCCGGAGCACAGATGCCGTCGCGAGAGCGGGCCGATGAGCCCCGCGCCCCCGCCACGTCGAGCGAGTCCTCGCCGGCAACGCCGACGCGCAGCGAACCCCCGGAACTGCGCAGTGCGCGACTCGCCGCCCAGCAGGCACTGCAGACACTGGCCTTCAGCGCATCGCTCTCGCCTGCACCCGGCGCGGCGCGCCCGCGCCCCGCGGCCACGACGACCCCAGAGGTGGCGAGCGCCGCGGCCACCCTGGGCAATACCGACGCCGACCATGAAGCGGCGGCCGCCGCGATCCGCCAGACGCTGCTCGAGGTGGTCGAGCGGCCCAACTATGCGCCGCGCCGCCCCCTGCTGTTGCCCAAGCTCATGCAGGCGATGAACGACAACGAGGTCTCGCGCCGTGAGCTCGCGCGCATCATTGCCACTGACCCGGCGCTGGCGGGGAGCCTGCTGCGCCTGGCCAACAGCCCCTTCTATCGCCTGCAACCTGACCCGGTGGAGAGCCTGGATCGCGCCATCGCGTTGCTGGGCCTGGAGGGGATGCGCTCGCTGATCGCGGCAGCCCTGCTGCAGCCGGTATTCCGCATCAGCGGCGGCACGTTCCTGCAGTTCGCCGAGATCACCTGGGAGCACACGCTCTACTCGGGCGCGGCCGCCGAGGCGCACGCTGCCGTGCTGGAGAATACCGATCCCTTTGCCGCGCAGCTGCTGGCGCTGATCATGGGGCTGGCGACCATCGTGGTGTTCCGCGTCGCCACCGATGAATTTCTGGCGCGCAAGCTGCGCCCTAATCCGAACGCGCTCGGCGCACTGATCGAGCTGGAGAGCGCGCAAGTCGGCCGTCGCATCGCCGCGAGCTGGGAGCTCTCGGAACGCATGGACACGGCGCTCACCGAGCAGGCGGCCACCGCCGCCCCGCCGGCCAGCGCGCTGGGCCGCTCGCTGCAGCTCGGACGCTTCATCGGCGCGCTGACACTGTTGCACGCCCATGGCGTCATGGACGAGGAGCAGGTCATGGCGGCGCTCAAGAGCGGCGGCGCACGCGGTGAGGCTTACGGGCGCATCTGGTCGCGACTGGCCGCCTCGCGCGCCGCGGCCTGAGCAGCCGCTCGCTACTGGCGGCTCAGCTGCCGATAGTATTCGGCCACGGCGCGCTGATATTGCTCGGCGCCCCGACCCGCAACCGCCGTGCGGGTCGGCTGGCCCGCGGCGGCGCGACGCTCGAGCTGCAGCTCGAGCGCATCGAGCAGATCCACTTCACCGCGCAGACGCTGCACGTCCGGCGCGCGACCCGCCGGCAGCGGCGGGGAGTCCCCGAGCGTGCGCGCAATGCGCTGCACGGTGGCGAGCTCGTGCGCGTTGGCGCCCTGGGCGCGCAGCAGCGGCAGCAGCCGCGCTGCGCCCGCCGCCACGCCGGCACTGGTCGGACCCGCCAGCGTCGCGTCTGCAAGCGTCGGGTTGGTCGGCCCAGTCGCTCTGGCATGCTTCGGGTGCGCGGTCAGCGGATTCGCCGTGCCAGCCGCAGCGCTCGTGGCTTCGCTCTGGGCCGCATTGGCCTGCTGCTGCAACTGCGAGCGCAGCGTGCGCAGGCGCGCGAGCTCATCCGCGAGTGGATCGGCGCGTGCACCTGCCGTCAGCGAGCCCTGGCCGGCGATGCGCGCTGCCGCCTGCAGTTGGCGCTGCACCTCGGCCAGCCCCTGGGTAATCTGCGCTTCCCTCGGTAGCACTGCGCGCGCCGCTCCCAGATCGAGCGCCTGCGCGGCGATATCCAGACGATTGGCAAGATCCGCCTGGCGGCTGGTCGCCTGCGCGCTGCCAAGCGCGGCCGCCGTGGCCGGCGCATCCTCGCGATGCGCGCGCGCCTCGGCTGCGATGGCGTCATCAAGCTGACGCACGGCGGCGCTGAGCGAGCGCTTCTGGTCGGCCAGCGCACGCTGTCCGAGCCCGTCTGCGCCCTCGACCTTTTGCAGCGCCTGCGCCGAGGCCGCCTGCTGCCCCTGCAGTTGGGCGGCGCGCTCGGCAAGCTGCGAGACCGACTGCTGCAGTTGCTGTGCGCGCTCACGTGCGAGCTCGCTGGCCGCCTCGCTGAGGGCCTGTTGCGCGCGCCGCGCGGCCGCCGGAGCGTCCGTGTGCATCGCGCCCGCAGCGCCACCCGCGCCCGAGGCCTGACTGGCGTCCCCCATCGCGCGGATCGCCGCCGCAAGCCGCTCGCCGAGCAGCGACGTGCCTGACGCCGGCGCCGCGCCGGTGCCGCCACTCTGCGTCGAGGCATTCTGCGTGCCCGCACCTGAAACCGGCGTGCCTGCGCCTGGCGTGCCTGCGCCTGGCGTGCTTGCCTCTGAACCCGGCGTGCCGGCACTCCCCGACGCGTTGCTCGCTGCAGCGCCGGGCGAATTGCCTGCCGAGCTGCCCGGCGGTGCTGTCCGGTTACCACCGCCTTGGGCCTGCGCTGCGAGCTCGCGCTGCAGATCCTCGGCCTGTCGCTGTAGTGACTGCTGTTGCCAGCGCTGATCGCTCGTGGCCACGGGTGTGTGCTGCATCTGATCGGCGAGCTGCTGCTGGCGTTGCGCGAGCTGCTGCAGGCGGCGCGCGAGGGCCTCGCTCTGCTTGTCGGCTGACTGCGGCGAGGCGCCAGAGCCGCTCTCGTATTGATTCTTCTGCAGATCCATCTCCAGCTGATAGATCTGCGACAGATCGCGTCCGGACTGCTGAGCGCTGTCGTCCTGCTTGCGGGCGAGCTGCACATCCGTGAACTGCGACTGTGCCTGCAGCAGGTATTGCAGCGCCTGCTGCTCGGGCGCGATGGCCGAGGAGAGCTGCGTGGCTGCCAGACGCGTGGCCGCCGGCTGCATGGCCGCTGCGGCGTGGCGCATGCTGTCGATGAAGCGCGCGATCTTCGCATCCTGCGAGAGCTGGCGTGCTTGCGTGCGCCCGGCGAGTGCCTGGGCCTGCGCCGCAAGCTTCGTCTGCAGTGTTGCGAGCAACGCCGCGTTGTCGCGCAGGCTGGCGGCGCTCGCCGTCCCCTGACCGCGCAGCAGATTCCAGGTCCCCAGCAGGATCTGGCGCTGGCGATCGGAGATCTGCTGCTGCTCATTCGGGGCGCTGTCGCCACTCGACTGCGACTGCGAGTAACGCTTATCGAAGGGTTGTACATCAATGATGTACAGATCGCTCTGCGCGACGAGTCCCTGCCCGCGCGCGGTCGCGTAGTAGGCGATGAGATCGCCGGGCGCGAGTGCGCGCGCTACTCCATCGGTGCGCAGCGATTCGAGCGAGAACACGTGCTCGCCGCTGGCACTGACACCGTTTGCCGGCAGTGGCACGCTGTGCCAAGGACCGCCATTGACCGCATAACGCAGCTGCAGCGACTGCAGGCCGTAGGCATCGCTTGCCTGCACGTCGGTGGTCACCTCTTCGATACTGCTGGCCGAATAGTCGCGTCCCGGCCAGGTGAACCGCACGCTCGGCGCTGACAACGGCAGACGCTGAATCTGAAAATCGTCGCTGAGACGCACGCGCTCGGCGCCAATGCGGGTGGCGAGATAGTAGTGCGCATCGCGTGTCACCTGCAGCTGCGTCTGCCCGTCCTGTCCCAGGGTCTGCATGGGGCTGGCCACGCCATCGAGTACCAGCTCGGCCGCCTTCAGCGCCACACTCGCATGCACCTGGATCTGCACGCGCGTGCCGGCGATGGCGCTGATGTCCCCATTGCCCTCCTGCACTCGCTCGGGCAGATGCGTCCAGTCCGGATAGTGATACACCAGGCGCAGCCGCTCCAGGCCCGGCACGGCGACCACGGATAAGGTGTAAGCGGGACTGCGTACCCCTGCTGCCGAGACGTAGTAGCTCACCGGCGCGCGCATCGAGAAGAAGGTGAAGGAGAAGGCGTGATCCTCGCGCGCCATATCGATCTGCTGCCAGGGACCCGCCCCCACACGTGCATGCAGCTGCGCGTGCGCCGGGTCGAAGCCTTGCGGGAAGGAGCGCACCGTGATCGAGCCGCCGAGGCGCACCGCCTGATTGCCCGGCTGCACTGCGAGGCGTTCGGCGGGCAGCAGGCTGCCGAACAGCCAGCCGCCCCACAGAGCGCGTGCGCCATCGCGATACAGGCCCGGGCCGGCCGCCGCGAGCCACAGCAGCGCCAGCGCCGGCAGCGCGACGGCAAAACCCGCCAGCGCCAGACGCGCGCGGCTCACGTGGGCGCTGGGGGCATGGCGGCGAGCGATGGACAGCGCATCCTCGGCAAGCAGCTCGTGGAACGTATGCCCGGCCGGCAGATCGGCGAGGGTCTGCAGTCGTCCATCAAACTCGTGTGCGAAGCGCTCGACGATGCGCGACCGCTCACGCTTCAGGCGCCGCAGCGGTCGGACCACCAGCAAGGCGCTGGTCAGCACCAATGCGGCCAGCAGCACCAGGCGTGCGCCCGTGAGGGCGCGCAGTGCAAATCCGGTGCGGATCGCAAGCCACGCGCCCGCCAATGTGATGAGCAGTGCCACGACCAGGACGACCGCACCGCCGCGCAGCCAGATGAGACGGCGCAGCCGGCCCTCGAACGCCTCGAGATACCGGCGCAGCTGCCAGTGGCTGGTCGACCGTGACTCGCTGCCGGGCGACTCGCTCATCTCAGCGCACCCGCCGACGAGGCCGGCGATGACGGCGCTGGCGCCGGCTTGCGCAGCGCGTGGTTGCCGAGCAGCGATTCGGCGATCACCGTGACACACAGCAGGCCGAGCAGCAGCGGCGCGAGCGGCACGCGCATCGGCTCTGTGCCCGGCGCTGCCGACACGCCAGGCGCGAACGGCGCACCGCTCTCCCCGGCGGCGAGCGCCGTGCGCCAGCGAGCCAGCGCCGCGGCAGACATCGGCGCCAGATCGGATTCCAGCGGATCAGGATTCACGGCAACCAGCGCCTCGGTGGCGGCAGTATAGATCTGATAAAACCCGCTCTGCATGAGCTTCACTGTCGGCGCGCGTCGGGTCTGACCGAGGGACAGCACCGTGTGCCCAGCCGGATCGATGAGTTGACCCGCTACCGCGCCCAGTTCGCCCAGCGACAGCGAGGCATCGACCGGCAGCTCGGCGGGCAACTCACCGCGGCCCGACAGGCTGCGCGCAATCTGCGTCATGAGTCCGACGAACAATGGCTGGACCGGCAGGTCGTTGCCCGCGTCGGCCAGATCCCCCGTGTAGAGCAGCACGCGACCGCGCCCCATCGCTCGCTCGAGCAGCAGCGGCGTACCATCGCTCGTCGCGACCAGCACGCGATCGCCCGGCTGTGCGGACAGGCGCAGCAGGTGCCGGATGCTCACCGCCTCCCAACCTGAGAGGCCAGCGAGCAATGGCGAGTTCGCGTCGATGGCCCCGACCGCCAGCGGTGCGTCATCACTGCCGGCGCTGCCGCGCGGCACATCGCCGAGCAGGGGCAGTCGATCTCGCGAGCCGCTCCTCTCGCCGAGCGCGACGAAGGCTGCGCCGCCCTGACGCACGTAGTCGGCGAGCTGCCCCGCGAGCGCAGCGTTGAGCGCCCCCAGATCATCGACGATGACCCAGCGATAGCGAGTCAGCGTGCGCGCGTCAAAGTGCTGTAGCGCCTGCACCTCGGCGACGTACCCGGCGCCGGAGGCAGCCAACGCCGTGGACAGGTAGCTCACCGCGCGGCCATCCGGCTGCGCCGCCAGCAGCGGCACCGGATCGGCTGGTGTATTGCGGATCACCGCGACGCGCTCGTTATCGGCGGCGAGTGCATCGCCCTGCAGCCCCGCATCGTCGATCAGCCGCGCACGCACGCGATTGTCCCCAACGGCGAGCAGCAGGTGCGCGAACCTGAAGTGCGCCTCGCCGTCGGCCGCTACCGGCTGTTGCGAGCGCCCGGCCTCGTGGCCATTGATGTCGAGCGCCACCGTGAGCGTGCGCGCGACCGTCCCGAAGCCGCGCACCGTGGCATCCACATCCGCCCCGGTGCGCTGCAGGGCCGTGACGGCCCAATTCGCCTGCGGACCGGCGCTCGCCACCGGGTGCAGCAACACATGGATCGAGCGAGCTGGCGCCGCTGGCGGCAGCAGATCCGCAAAGCGCGCGGGCAGGCCCGTCAACTGCAGGTCGCTGATGAAATGCACATCGATGTCGCCGCGCCGCTCGCCGAGCACGCCGTCGAGCCCCGCCATCGCCGCGCCAAGGTCCAGCCGCGAGTTGCCCGGGCGCAGGCCTGCCAGAGCTGCCTGCAGCGCGGCGCGATCGGCCGTGGGCGCCGAGCCTGCGCTCGCCAGCACCGTCAGGCCATCCCCGGCGCTCACCAGCTGCGCGCGCTGCCCGGGCCCGAGGCCATCGATCAGGCGGCGGGCCACCTCCCGCGCGCGCGCGAAGCGACCGGTCGCACCCATCGACAGAGAGGTATCGAGCACGATCAGTTGCAGCGGCGCTCCGGTGGCAGCGCCTGCCGTGCGGCGCGGCCAGAGCGGCTGGGCGAAGGCCAGACACAGCGCCGCGAGCAGCAGCACGCGCAGCGCCAGCAGCCGCCGCTCGCGCCAGTGCACGCGCAGGTGCAGCGGCTGGGGCACCGCCGTCAGCAGCATCGCGGAGCTGAAGGGCCGGGCGGCGCGGCGCGGCGCGCGCCGCAGGTGCAGCCACAGCGGTAGTGCGATCGCCGCCAATCCGGTGAGAAACAGCGGCGCCAGCAGCGTCATCGGCGTCGCTCCCGGAACAGCAGGTACTCGCGCAGCGGCACCTGCAGCGGCACCGAAGTGTCGAGCAGCACGTGCTCGATGCCGGCGGCCGCGGCCTCGCGCGAGAGCGCGCCAATGTGTGCCTGCAGCCGCGCGGGATAGATCTCGCGGGCGAACTGCGCTGACACCTCCACGCGCTCACCGCTCTCCATGTCCTCGAGCAGCGTCGCCTCGCTCAGCGAGGGCGAACGCTCCTCACGATCGAGGATCTGCAGCAGCAACACGTCGCTGCCCTGCCAGGCGAGCGGACGGACCCGCTCGATCAGCGCTGCGGGCTCGACGTAGAAATCCGACAGCAGTGCCACCATGCCGCGCCGCGCATGTCCTGTGCGAAACTGCTCGAGCGGCTGGCTGAAGTCGGTGCGGTGCGCGGGTCGCGCCGCCTCGATGAGATGCAGCACGCCATCGAGCTGACCGGTGCGCGTGGAGGGTGCACGCAGCGCGCGCACCGTCTCGTCGAACACCGCCACGCCCACGGCATCGTGCTGATGGGAGGCCAGATACGCCAGACTCGCCGCGAGCAGCTGCGCGTAGGCAAGTTTGGTCAGTCCCGAGGGACCGAAGGCCATCGAGGCGCTGGCATCGAGCAGCAACATCAGGTGGCTGTTGGTCTCGCCGGTAAAGCGCTTGACGACGAGGCGATCGCTGCGGGCATAGACGTTCCAGTCGATGAAGCGCGGATCATCGCCCTCGGCGTAGGCGCGGTACTCGGCGAACTCCTGGCTGAAGCCGAACAGCGGCGAGCGATGCAGCCCGATCAGCGTGCCCTCGACCGCCGCGCGGGCGGCCAGCTGCAGGTTCGCCAGCCCCGCAAGCACCGCGGGCTGCAGCAGGCGACCGCGCGCGAGCGCCGCGTCGCCGGGAGCGGGGCTGGCAGCCTCCATCAGCGTGCCCGCGCCTCGAGCAGCGCGCGCAGCACGTCGTCGACGCCCTGGCCATGGGACTCGGCCTGGTAGTTGGTCAGCACACGATGGCGCAGCACCGGCAGCGCCATCGCGCGCAGGTCCGCGTCGGTGACGTGGTAGCGGCCTTCGAGCAGCGCGCGTGCCTTGGCGGCCAGCAGCAGGAACATCGTGGCGCGCACGCTGGCGCCGAACTTGACGTAGTTGCGCACCGCCTCGGGCGCGAGCGCATCGGTCGGACGCGTGGCGCGCACCAGCTCGACCGCGCGGCGGCTGATCTCATCGGAGGCCGGCACCTGACGCACCAGCCACTGGAAGCGCAGCAGCTGCTGCGCCCCGGTGCAGGCACGCACCTCGGGCACATCGACGCGGGTGGTGAAGCGCGCGAGCACCGCCAGTTCGTCCTCGACCCCCAGGTGATCCAGGATCACGTTGAACAGGAACCGGTCCAGCTGCGCCTCGGGCAGCGGATAGGTGCCTTCCAGCTCGATCGGGTTCTGCGTGGCCAGCACGAAGAACGGCGGCTCGAGCGCGTGCAGCTGGCCGCGCACCGTCACCGAGCGCTCCTGCATCGCCTCCAGCAGCGCCGACTGCGTCTTCGGCGGCGTGCGGTTGATCTCGTCGGCCAGCAGCACGTTGGCAAAGATCGGCCCGGGCACGAAGCTCCAGACGCGCCGGCCGGTGCCGGCCTCCTCCTCGACGATGTCGGTGCCGGTCACATCGGTCGGCATCAGATCGGGGGTGAACTGGATGCGTTTGAAGCGCAGGCCGAGCGCGCCGGCGAGCGTGCGCACCAGCAGCGTCTTGGCGGTGCCCGGCATGCCGGTGATCAGGCAGTGGCCGCCCACCAGCAGCGTGATCAGCAGGTGCTCGACCACGTCGGCCTGCCCGACCACGACCTTGCCGACCTCGGTGCGGATGGCCTGCATCACCGGGCGAAATTCCGCCATCAGGTCACGGACGGCGTCGCTGTCGGGACGGACTTCGGAGACGGTGTCGTTCATGGCGGACCTGCGGTGCTTGGGGAAGGAGGCCGTTGTGCGCCGGTGCGCGCGATGCGCAGCAGCAGCTGCTGCGCCGGCCGGAAATCGGGCGCCACTTCGAGGGCCGAGAGAACCTCGCGGCGCGCCTGCGGCAACGCATGCAGCGCATACTGCGCGCGCGCGAGCCGCAGGTGCAGCGCGGCCTGGTCGGACGGATGCAGCGCCGCGTCGACGCGGTACTCCTCGAGCGCGTCCTGCGGCCGGTCGGCCTCGAGCAGCCAATCGCCGAGGTCTGCGTGCAGCGCGACGTCGAACGGCGCCTCGTAGTTGTCGCTCTCCAGCACCGCGATGGCATCGCCGCGCCGCCCGACCGCGTGCAGGCGCTGCGCGAGCGCCTCGAGCGCCTGCGCGTCGTGCCCGCCGCGGCGCCAATACTCCAACAGCGTGGCGAGCGCGCGCTGCGGCTGCCCGCTGCCGGCGTACGCGCTCGAGAGCGGCAGATAGGGACTGCCCTCGTCCACGTCCTGCGGCAGCAGCGCGAGTGCCTGTTCGGCCGCGCTGTGCGCCGCCGTCCAGTCCGAGCGCTGCGCGCCCGCCGTGGCCGCGGCACGCGCGGCCTGCCACGCACCGATCTGCGCGAACAGCATGCCGTAGTGTCGCTGCAGATCGGCCCGGAAGCGCTCATCGAATTGCGCCGCCGACAGCCCGAGCGAGCGCTGCAGCGCCGTGGAGACATCGGTGGTGTGCTCGAAGGCGTGCAACAGCGCGAGCAGCTGGTCGAAGCCGAAACTGCGGTCGATGAAGTCGCACACCAGCCCGGCCTGCATGTACGACACCAGCAGCTGCTCCGGATACTGCGGATGCACGAAGCCGCGGTTCAGCTGCGAGATCGGCAGCGCCTTGCCCTGCGCCAGCGCCACGAAAACGTAATCCGGAATCTCGATGCCCTTGATCGGCCCGGTGCGCCACTCCTCGAACACCGACAGGCCCTCGGTCAGCCAGCGCGGCACGCGAAAGTTCGTGGACTCGAGCGTGAACACGTGCGCCATCTCGTGCCACAGCGTCGTGCCCCAGTTGAATTCGTTCTGCGCGCGCGAGGAGGGCGAGTCCATCGCCACCACGTAGCCGAAGCTCACCCCGAGCTCCCCGCCCAGGCCGGGCAGGCCGGCGGTGCGCACCGCCAGGTCATCATGATTCGGATAGATCTCGATGTTGACCGGCGCGCGCAGCTGAAACTGATAGCGCTGGGTATAGGTCTGCAGCGCCTGCTGCGCCAGGCGCTGCGCGTACGGACCCAGTACCGCGGTCTCGTTGGGACTCACGTGCAGGATGAGCGCCGGACCGCCGCTGCGGTCGCGGCCAGCCTCGAGCACGTCGAACTGGCGCAGCGAATCGAGCAGCCGCAGCGTGTTGACGGTCACCGGGTCATAGGGATCGCCCTGGTAGGCCGCCTGCAGCAAGCGCCTGGCTTCATCGACGTGCTCCTCGCGCAGCAGCCAGCTGGCCAGCTGCACCTGCGCCGACCACAGATCCGGCTGCACGGCCACCGCCTTGCGGTACAGCGCAATGGCCTCGTCCTGGCGCCAGTGGATGCCGTCGAAGTATGCCGGCACCGCGTAGGCGTCGCCGAAGTGCGGATCCTGCTGCAAGGCCAGCATGGTCCAGTGCGAGCCGTCCTGGTCCTGGTACTGCTCCAGCGCGGCGCGCAGCGCGTACACCTGCAGCAGCGGCAGGTGCGCACCGGTGGCGAGCGCGGCGGCCTGGCCGAGCCAGTGGCCCGCACGCGCCGCATCACCCTCCTCCAGCGCAACCTGCGCTGCCAGCAGCTGCCCGCGCAGCCGTGCGCCGGGGGGCGCGCGCGGGTTCTCGAGCACCGACTGCAGATCGTGATCGGCCTGCTGGGCGTCCTCGTCCGCCAGCACGGCGGCGGCGTCGACGGCTGCGTAGGCATCCTGCGGGTCGCGCTGCAGCGCTTCCTTGAACAGATCGGAGGCCTGCTGATCCTGGTGGGAGTCCACATACAGCTCCCCCCAGCGCACACGCACGGCCGCGTTGGCGGGCTGAGCCGCCGCGGCGGCCCGGAACAAATCGTTGGCGGCGGACAGATCACCGAGCGCCCAGGCGCCTTCGGCCCGCTGCGCGGCCGGACCATTGCCGGCGACCAGCGCGCGGTAGCAGGCAACGGCCGCCTCGCGCTGGCCGCTCCACTGCAGCACATCGCAGCGCTGCACCGCCGGGTCGCCCACCTCGCCATACGGGATGTCGCGACCGGCCGCCAGCGGCGCCGCCAGCAGGCAGCCGACCAGCAGCAGCGCGCGCCGGGTGCGCAGGCGATCAGTGCGCATCGGAACCGTCCGTCTGGTCGATGCGCTCCTGTACCTCGGCGAGCTCGAGCAGCAGCGGGTCGAGCTGCGAGGCGTACTGCGCGGGCGGCAGCGTGGCCTTGCGCTGCTCGAGCGCGCGGATGCGCGCGTTGAGCTGGTCGCGACGCCGGGTCAGCGCCGTCGCGGGCGCGCCGGCGGCGCGGGCGCCCGTAACGCTGCCGCCCGCCGCGGCGGGCGCGGACCCGGGCGCGGGCGCGAGATCGGCGACGGTGAACAGCTCGCCGCCGTCGCCCTGCAGTACCGCGTGCTCGCTGGCGAGCAGCGCCTGGTGTTTGAAGTAGTCCTGCACCCGGCGGTTGGCGTAGTCATAGGCTTCCTGCGCGCTGATGGTCCCGTTCTTGTCGAGGTCGGCGGAGGCGGCCGTGAGCGCCGCGACGAAGGCGGCGCCGAAGTGGGTCACGTTGCGCTCGGCACCGTTGCGAGTGCCGGTGATCAGGATGCGCCCGGGCTTGCGCAGTGGCGAGAGCAGCGCCCCGCTGGCGCTGCCGGTGGCAACGATCAGCTGGCGCCGCGCCGGCAGCGCATCGAGCATCATCGCCAGATCGTAATCGGTCAGATCGGGCCCGGGAATATTGAACTTGTACTGCCGCCCGTCGTAGCTGCCGTGGCCGATCAAATAAAGAATGAGCCGGTCGTCGCGGCTCATCGTCGCAGCCAGCCGGCGGAAGTAGGACAGCACGGCGCCGCGCGTGGCGTCCGGGCCGACCAGCAACCGCACGTCGTCGCCGGAGGTGATGCGTGCGGCGGCCGCGGCCAGTGCGCGCGCCTCGGTGTCGAACTGCACCGTGTAATCGGCCTCCCCGCCCAGGCCCTCGATCACGACTACCCGCAGCGCCGCCGCGGCGCACGCCGGCGCGAGCGTCAGCAGCAGCGCGGTGAGCAGCGCAGCCGGACGGGTGGGCGCTCTCGCCCTCATACCACGCTCCAATGCCGCCGCATCAGCCACTCACCGCACTTGAGCGCGAGCAACAGCAGGAACAGCAGCGGCGCATCCCATAGCGGCAGCACCCTCTGCAACACCACGCCCGACGGTGAGGCGCTGATCGCGTCCGGCAGGCCGTCGAGCCGGCCGGGACGCCAGTAGCGCGCGCCGGTGGCGGCCGACAGTCGCTGCAGCAGTGCGCGGTTCTGCCGCAGTGAGAAGTACTCCGCGTCGCCCTGCTGGTATTGCAGGCTGGTGTGCGCGCCGCCCGCCGGCTTGCCGGCGCTGGTAGCGCTGGCCTCGATCACGAACGAGCCGGAGTGCGCCGGCCGGTATTCGGCCTGGTAGATGCCGGGCTGATCGGCCAGCGGCTGCAGCGGGAAGGTGCTGATCTCCTGCGGCGAGCTGGCGGTGGCGGTGACCGTGGCATCGGCCAGCGGCATGAACGCGGCATCGCGCAGGTCGGCACGGATCACGATCGCCGCCCCCTGGGACCGGGCCGACAGCTCGAACGGCCGCGGCACCCCGCTCACCAGCGAGCGCATCAGCTGGCGCCAGAACTGCTGGTGGCGTGTGTCGGTGCTGGGCAGCCCCATGCGCCAGCGCCAGGTACCGCCGGTCGCAAGGATCATGCTGTGACCGCGCCCGTAGGGCTCGCTGACCAGCAGCGGCTGCTGCCTGCCGCCCACGCGGATGTCGAGCAGGCTCGTGGCGGCCAGGCGCAGCGCCCCGAGGTCCTGGTAGTCGGCAACCGGCGGCATCTGCGACCACAGCTTGTCATTGGCGCTCGGGTCGTCGGCGAACTGCAGCATCGGGGAGAGCGCACCGCGTGCCGTCAGCAGCACCGGCGCGCGCACGCGGTGGAAGCTGTCGGCGAGCAGGCCGGCCGGTAGGATCTGGCCGACGACGGTGTCGCCCCAGCCGCCATCACCCAGTCCGTACGGGCCGGCGAGCATCAGCAGGCTCCCGCCGCGCTCGCTGACGAAGTCGCGGATCATCTGCAGCTGCGCGGGCTTGAAAGCGGCCGCGGGCATGCTGCCGATGATCAGCGCATCGTAGCCGTACAGCGTCGGGCGATCATCGGGAAAGCCGCCCTGCAGCTCGGCCGGGGTGTCGATGCCCTGCCGATAGTAGCCGTTGAGGCTGGTCCGCAGCAGCGACACCAGCCGCACGCCCTCGTCCTGATCGAGCGCACGGCGCATGAACTTGTAGTCCCAGCGCGGCTCGCCCTCCACGTACAGCACATTGGCGCGACGCTCGGACACGTCCACCATGCGCATGCGTGTGTTGTTGCGCAGCTCGCGCTCGCCCGCCTTGGGCACCAGCGTGAAGCGCAGCTCGCGCTCGCCGGCCTGGTCGAGCGTGAAGTCGATCGGCACGCTCGTCAGCTCGGTATCGGCGCTCAGCGTCACGTCGCGGCTGCCGATGAAGCGCTCGCCGTCGTACACCTCGAGCCGGGTGGTGCCGGGCCCGTCGTGGCGGATCGAGGCGCGCGCCGCGACCGCGGTACCGGGCAGCACGCGCGCGGGCAGCAGCACGTCGGCGAGCTCCAGGTCCTCGGGCATGCGCTCGCGGCCGATGCCGATGGTATGCACCGGTACGCCGTAGGCGGCGATCTGGGCGAGGGTATCTTCGGACAGGGTGCCGGCACTGTTCGCACCGTCGCTCACGACGATGACCGCACCCAGTGCGCTGGTGTGCAGCTCGCGCAGTACCTGCAGCACCGAATCGCCGATCGCGGTCGCCTCGCCGGGAGCGGGCAGCGCCTGATAGCCGTTCACGGCCTCGGCTGCGCCCGCGAACACATAGTCGCGCAGCCGGTAGCGGCGCGCCAGCGTCGAGAGCGCCGGGGAGTCCAGCACCGCGTGCGCCTGCTGCAGCCGCGTGCTGCCGCCGTCGTCGAAGCTCATGCTGGCCGAGTCGTCCAGCAGCACCGCGACCGAGTTCTGCCCGCGCGCCAGCGAGCTGCGCAGCAGCGCGGGCTGCGACAGCGCCAACAGCGCCAGAGCGAGCATGCAGGCCTGCAGGGCGCACAGCACCGCCAGGCGTGCGCCGCCGAGCGCGCCGCGGCGGCGCCAGGCGAGCGCGGCGATCAGCACGACACCGACGGCGAACGCGGCCACGAAGGCCGCAATCGGAGCGCCGCTCGAGAAGATCAGCTTCCCGCGCGCATAGTCCGCCAGCGGATATTGGAGCAGCCAATCGAGCACGGCCGGGCACCTTGCGAAGGATCCTTATACCAGTGCACTTCGCGGCGGAAAGCAAATTAGTGTCAATGCGCGGCTGACGATGCGCCGGATCCGGACATGGGACGCCGGGCGCTGATGCGATAATGGTCCGATGAAGCAGGTGCGATGAAGGACCCGCCGGTGCAGGAGCTTTCCGACAAGGCGCGACCCGCCGCGGCTGGCGCCGCGCACTCTACGCGCTCGATCCGCTCCTACGTGATCCGGGCCGGGCGCATCACGCAGGCCCAGCAGCGCGCGCTCGAGCAGCTGTGGCCGCGCTATGGGGTCGAGTTTCGCCCCGAGCCGCTGGAGCTCGCGCGGCTGTTCGGCCGGCGCTCGCCGTGCGTGCTGGAAATCGGCTTCGGCAATGGCGAGAACCTGGCCGAGCGCGCCGCACGGGAGCCGGAAATCGACTTCATCGGCGTCGAGGTGCACCGGCCGGGCGTCGGGCATGCGCTGCTGGCCGCCACCCGGGCCGGCTGCGACAACCTGCGCGTGATCGCGCATGACGCCGTTGAGGTGCTGGAGCGGCAGATTCCTCGCGGCAGTCTCGATGAGGTACAGGTGCTGTTTCCCGATCCCTGGCCGAAGAAACGCCATCACAAGCGCCGGCTGCTGCAGCCGGCGTTCATCGAGCTGGCCGCCTCCCGGCTGCGCCCCGGCGGACGGCTGCACATTGCCACCGACTGGGAGCCCTATGCCGAGCAGATCGGGATCGAACTCGCTGCCTGCCCTGCGCTGACGGCAGCTTCCGCGACCGTCGCGCGCTCGGCCACGCGCTTCGAGCGGCGCGGCGAGCGCCTGGGACATCGCATCCGGGAGTTCCTGTTCATTCGTACCGCGAGTGATTGATGCTTTGCAAAATCAGCAGGCCTTGAACGGCGCCAACGGCTGGCGCAACATGACTTGCGCCGGTTTGCGCCGGTGCGTAGTTTTTCACTGGAGATCGAAGGACTGCACGGGCTTCAGTAGGGGCATAGCAAATGAGCGCGCAACCCGAAATCGGCGAGTGGTACCGGATTCGCAACGGCAACAGCTTCGAGATCGTCGCCGTCGACGATGACGATCGCACCGTCGAAGTGCAGTACTTCGACGGCACCGTGGAGGAGTTCGACCTCGACGACTGGGAAGCCCAGCGCGCCAATGGCGACATCGAGAACGCCGAGGCACCGGAAGACTGGAGCGGATCGGTGGATGTCGAGGGCGAGGACCAGGCGCCTACCCCCAACAGCGGCTACGAGAACGATCAGCAGATGGCCGGCGGCCTGGATGGGCTGGATCTGTTCGAGGCGCCCGACGCACTGGGCTGACGCCGCGGCACGTCGCTCCGACACAATGCCCTCAATCTTGAGAGGGTGCCAATACCATTGAAGGACCGCAGGGAATCAGACGGCCCGCAGCCGCACTATCTGGAATAGTGCGGCTGCGGGCCGTCTGATTCCCTGGGGTTCCTCGAACGTGAATGGCACCCTCTTGCGCTGTGAGCGTTGGGGGGAGCGTGGGGTCGGGGGTCCCGCGGGGCGCAGGCGCCGGGGCGTGGCGTCAGGCGTAGCGCGCGGCGAGCTCGTCGGGGTCCGCCTCGTCCGCCAGCCACACGCAGCCGGCTTCGATCCGCACCGGCAGGCTGACCAGCGAGCGACCGAGGCACGGGCCGCCGACGCACAGGCCGGAGTCTTTCTCGAACACGGCGCCATGCATCGTGCACTCGATCAGGCTGTGATCGTAGGTCAGGAACTCATCGGGCAGGTAGTTCAGCGGATAGTGCAGGTGCGCGCAGCGATTGAGATAGGCGCGCACGCCGTCGGCAACCCGCACCACGAAGCCGCGCAGCGGCCACTCGCCGGCGCCGAGGCGGAACTCGCGGCAGCCGCTGGTGGCGAGCTCGTCGAGCCGGCACAGCAGCCGCGCGGGGTCGGCGGTCACGAACTCACCACGCCCGCCATGCGGCCGATCACCCTGCCGCGATCAGGCCGATGCCAGGGTGCCGTCCGACGGACGCGGATCGCGGCGGCGGGACAGCCAGTACAGCAGCAGCAGCGGCGGGATGCTCAGCGAGGCGCTGTAGACGAAGAACGGCGGATAGCCGATCGCGTGCACCACGAAGCCGGAGGTGCCCTCGAGGATCTTGCCGCACAGCGCGTAGAACGAGGAGAGCAGCGCGTACTGCGTGGCGGTGTACTTGGCGCTCGTCAGGCTCGAGAGGAACGCAATCAGCGCGGTGCCCTGCATCGCCAGCGCGAGATTGTCGAGGCTGTTGGCGAGCGCCAGCCCGACCACGGTCGGCCCCGACGTGGTCGCGAGCAGCGCGAAGCCCAGGTTCGACAGCATGATCAGCACGCTGCCGAGCACCAGTCCGGCGCGCACGCCCAGGCGTGCGATCAGCGAGCCGGCGATCACCACGCCGATCAGCGAGACCGACAGCCCGAAGATCTTCACGACGGTGGCGATCTGCTCGAGGCTGTAGTGATGATCGATGTAGAACGGGTTGACCATCGAGCCCATCGCGTAGTCGGTGAAGTGGTAGCTGCCGATCAGCAGCAGCAGCAGCACCGCGGTGGCCACGCCCATGCGGCTGAAAAAGTCCGTCAGCGGGCACACCACCGCGCCGATGAAGTTCGCCCCGGCGTGGCGCAGGCCGGCCGGCCAGTGCGCGCGGCGCTCGACCCACTCGATCACGCGCGCCTCGCTCAGCAGCGAGGTGCGTGCCACGATGGCGTCCGGCTCACGGCTCACCAGCGTCGTCACCACCCCGACGGCCACGAGCGCGGCCATGATCAGGTAGCTGGCATGCCAGCCGAAGCCCTGCGCCAGGCCCAGCGCGCCGGCGCTGGCGGTGATCAGCGCGACACGGTAGCCGAGCTGGTAGGCCGCCGCCATCGCGCCCTGCATATGATCGGGCGCCGACTCGATGCGCCAGGCGTCGATCGCGATGTCCTGGGTCGCGGCACAGAAGGCCAGCAACGCCGAGGCGATCACCACGTGCAGCTGACTCACCTGCGGGCGGCTGGCGGCCAGGCTGGCGAGGCCGGCAGCCACTCCCAGCTGCGCGAGCAGCATCCAGCTGCGGCGCCGGCCGAGCCAGCCGTGCAGCAGCGGCAACTGCCAGCGATCCACGATCGGGGCCCACAGGAACTTGAGTGAGTACGCCAGGCCCGCCCAGGCGAGCATGCCGATCGTGGCGACCGCGACCCGGTCCTGCCGCAGCCACGCCGACAGCGTCTGGTAGATCAGGTAGAACGGCAGCCCGGAGGAGAATCCCAGGAACAACATCGACAGCACGCGCGGCTGGCGGTAGACCCGCACCGCGTCGAGCCAGCTGCCCCAGCCACGTCGGCCGCCCGCGGGCGGGGCCGTTGCCTGCGAGCCCTGGACCTTCACTGTATTGGTCGGCACCCGGCAATGATAACCTTCGCCCTCACACCGAGGATGTGCGCTTTGCACGATTACCAGCGCCAATTCATCACGCTCGCGCTTGCGCGCCGCGCCCTGCGCTTCGGAGAGTTCACGCTCAAGTCCGGGCGCGTCAGCCCGTACTTTTTTAATGCCGGGCTGTTCAACGACGGCGAGGCGCTGGCGGCGCTGGGGCGCTGCTATGCCGCGGCGCTGACCGAATCGCACCTCCAGTTCGACATGCTGTTCGGGCCGGCCTACAAGGGCATCCCGCTGGTGGCGGCGACCGCGATCGCCTTCGCCGCGCATCACCGCCGCAACGTCCCGTGGGCGTTCAACCGCAAAGAGGCCAAGGATCACGGCGAGACGGGCCAGATCGTCGGCAGCGCGCTGGGTGGCCGCGTCGTGATCGTCGATGATGTGATCACCGCCGGCACCGCGATCCGCGAGTCGATCGAGGTGATCCGCCGGGCCGGCGCCGAGCCGGCCGGTGTCGCGCTCGCGCTCGACCGGCAGGAGCGCGGCCTCTCGGAGCACTCGGCGGTGCAGGAAGTGCAGTCGCAGTACGGTCTACGCTGCGTTGCGATCGTGACGCTGGCCGAGCTGATCGGCGCATTCGAGGAGGGCGAGGCGCCCCCATCCGCACCGACCGCCGGACAGCTCGCCTCGATGCGGGACTACCGGCAGCGCTACGGCGTGGACTGAGGCGGCCCCGGGTGCCGGCGCCGGGCGGCGCCGGGCCGGCGCGGGTCGAGCATCCGCGATCTGCGTCTCGAACTGCGAAGCCGTCGCTTGGCAGGATTTGACAGGGCCGGGAAAATCAGCTGCGCGACAGACATGCCGCGCGGCAACCATTTGGATAACCTCATTTCCCTCCCCGGCACCATGTTTCGCGGACGACAGCTATTGGCGACCCTGGCGGCGCTCGGCGCGCTGTGGCTGGCAGCGGCTGCCTTCGGCGCCTCCAACGACGGCGCACTGCGGGTCTACAAGTGGACCGACAGCCAGGGCATCGTCCACTACGGCGACAGCGTTCCAGCCCAGTATGCGCAGGACGAGCGCGAGGTACTCAACAGCGACGGCGTCGAGATCGGCCACGTGGCCGGACGCCAGAGTGCGGCACAGCAGAACGAACAGGCGCAGGCCGCGCAGGCCGCGCAGCAACGCGCCGCGCGCGATAAGTTCCTGCTGACGACCTACGCCTCGGCGCACGAGATCGAGCAGCTGCGCGACGAGCGGCTGGAGCAGATCGATGGCCAGATCCAGGCCTCATCGAGCTACATCGACTCCCTGACGCTGCGGCTGGCGGCGCTGGAGGAGCGGGCGATGCATTTTGCCCCGTACAGCGCCAACCCGGGTGCGCAGCGCATGCCCGACGAGCTGGCCCAGGACCTGGTGCACACCCTCAACGAGGCTCACACCCAGCGCGGCGCGCTCGATGCCAAGCGCCAGGAACAGGCCGACACGCGCGCGCAGTTCGAGACCGATATCGAGCGCTACCGCGAGCTAAGCGCGCGGCCAAACTCGTAACCGCCGGCCGGTAGGTCGCCCGCCGGTAGCCCGCGCCACTCGGCGCTCACTGCCGTCCGCTGTGCCCGAAGCCGCCCGCGCCACGCTCGCTGGCGGCAAAATCCTCGACCACGTCCAGCTCGACCTGCACCACCGGGACCACCACCAGCTGCGCGATGCGCTCGCCGGGCTGGATCTCGTAGGCAGTCGCGCCGCGATTCCAGCAGGACACCATCAACGGCCCCTGGTAATCCGAGTCGATCAGGCCCACGAGGTTGCCGAGCACCACGCCGTGGCGGTGACCCAGGCCCGAGCGCGGCAGGACCATGGCGGCGAGCCCCGGATCGTCCAGGTGGATCGCCAGGCCCGTCGGGATCAGCTCGGCGCGGCCGGGCGGCAGCGGGCATGGCGAGTCGATGCAGGCGCGCAGGTCCAGTCCCGCCGAGCCTGCGGTCGCGTACTGCGGCAGCGGAAACTCGCGCCCCAGGCGCGCATCGAGAATGCGGACCTGCAGCCGGCGGCGATCGGAGGCCGGCATCAGGACAGCGCGCCCGTGGCCCCGGCGGAGGCGGTCCCGGCGGAGGCGGCCGCCGGCTCGCGCTGCTGCTGCAGGTAGCGCTCGATGATGATGCCGGTCAGCGCATGCGCCAGCTCGCGCTTGCTCGCGCGCGGCAGCTCGGCATGGCCGCCGCCGTGCCACAGTACCAGCAGCGCATTCTCATCGCAGTCGAATGCCTTGGTGTGGCCGACTTCGTTGGCCGCGATCAGATCGAGGTTCTTCGCCTGTAGCTTCTCGCGCGCATGCTGCTCGACGGCCTGGGTCTCGGCGGCAAAACCGACCACGAACGGGCGATGCGGGCAGGCGCTGACCTGCGCGAGAATATCGGGGTTGCGTGTGAGCGCGAGCTGCAGCGTGTCGCTGCGCTTCTTGATCTTGTGCTCGGCGCAGGCTGCCGGACGGTAATCGGCCACCGCCGCGCTGCCGACGAAAATCGCCGTGCCGGGCAGCTCACGCTGCACCGCCGCCTGCATCTGCTCGCAGCTCTCCACGTCGATGCGGCGCACGCCGACCGGCGTGTCCAGGCACACCGGCCCGGTGATCAGCACCACCTCGGCGCCGGCCTCGCGCATCGCCTGCGCCACCGCGAAGCCCATCTTGCCGGAGCTGCGGTTGCTGACGAAACGCACCGGATCGATGCACTCGCGCGTGGGTCCGGCGGTAATCAGCACCCGTCGCCCCTGCAGCGGTCCCTCCTGCCGCAGCAGCGGTGCGATCGACTGGACGATCTGCAGCGGCTCGAGCAGCCGTCCCGGCCCGTGCTCGCCGCAGGCCTGCTCCCCGACGGCCGGACCGATGATGTGCACGCCGCGTTGCGAGAGCAGCTGCACGTTGGCCGCAGTGGCGGCGTTGGCCCACATCTGCCGGTTCATCGCCGGAGCCGCGGCAATCGGTGCGGCGCTGGCCAGGCACAGCGTGGTCAGCAGATCATCGGCCAACCCATGTGCCAGGCGCGCCAGGAAATCGGCGCTGGCCGGCGCGATCAGCACCAGGTCCGCCCAGCGCGCCAGCTCGATATGTCCCATGGCCGCCTCGGCGGCCGCATCCCACAAATCGGTACGCACCGGCCTGCCGGACAGCGCCTGAAACGTGGTGGGGGTGATGAATTCGCGGGCGCCGGCCGTCATCACGACCTGCACCTGCGCGCCCTGTTCGATGAGGCGCCGCACGAGGTCGGCGCTCTTGTAGGCGGCGATACCGCCCGTCACGCCGAGCAGGATGCGTTTGCCGTGCATGTGCCCAATTATCGGTCTTTCGCTACATGCGCGCACGATATGACCATCCCACGGCGGCGCCATATCAATGCGGCCTGGCTCACAGTTACGGCCGTAGCGGGCCGCCGGACACTACCTGCTTGCGTCGCGAGCCCCTGCAGTTGCAGGGCCGATTGACGCCACCGCTCGAAAGGCGAGAAGACATGGCAACGGCGATCGGATGCGTCGCGCGGCGACTGGTCCTGAACTTGCCGAGCCGAGGCCGTCTTGCGGCGACGGAAGCGTCGATAAGAATTCCAAGAGTGCTGCTCGAAGAAGGGAACCTCAATGCAACGCGTTAAATTGGTGCTCGCCCTGAGTTGCTCGCTTGTCGTCTCGCTCGGCGCCCTCAGTGCGCTCGACGTCGTGCGTGCGGATACCACGATGCCGGTGCGGGAGGGTGCCCTGTCCTGCGACAGGGCCTGCCTGAACGGCTTGATGGAACAATACCTGCAGGCCATAGTGGCACACGATCCGGGCCGCCTGCCGCTGACCAGCGACGTGAAGTTCACCGAGAACACCGTGCGTCTCAATCTTACCGAAGGGCTGTGGAAGACGGCGACAGGACTCGGACGTTACAAGCTGTACGTGGCGGACCCCTGGGCGGAGCAGGCCGGGTTCATGGGCGTCGTCATGGAGCGGGACGGCCCGAAGTTCCTCGGCGTACGCCTGCGGATCAAGAACAAGCGGATCAAGGAAATCGAGACCGTCGTTGGGCGTCCCGGCTCGTCGGATCCACTCCCGAAGAACCTGGGGACCGTGACGCCGAAGGCCACTTGGGAGGTGCCGCTGAAGGCCGCCGAGCGCGTCTCCCGGGACGACATGGTCACCGCCGCGAATGATTATTTCGAAGCGATCGACAGGGATGCGGCCGCAGTCGCGCCGTGGGATCCGGGCTTCTTCTGGCTGGTTGATGAGGAGCTGGGGATCGTCTACGGCGCGTCATGTTCTCGGTGGATACCCCCGCCATGGTCAAGCCGGGCCAGGGCTCGGCATTGGGTGGAGACCTGCAACGGCAACCGAACACCGGCATCATCGCGGAGATGTTCAAGATCAAGAACGGCAGAATCAGCGGAATCAATTCTGTGACCGGGCCCACCCTGGCTTTCGGCACGAGAAGCGGCTGGTAACCAGCGCCACGCCGGCGCGGCCCTGGAACGGCGCCGACGACCTGATCGGTGCGTATTTCACGCCATACACGCACGATATGATCGCCCTGCGGCGTCGCCATTTCGCCGAGACTGCGCGCTTCCGAGGCTTTTCCGGTACCTTGAGGAGCGGCGATGAGCATCAAGGACTGGCCGCAGGGCGAGCGCCCGCGCGAGAAGCTGCTCGCCCAGGGTGCGGGGACGCTGTCGGCGGCGGAGTTGCTGGCCGTGCTGCTGGGTGGCTCGGGCTGCCGCGGCATGGACGCGGTGGCGATGGCACGCGAGCTGCTGTGCCGCCACGGCTCGCTGCGTGCGCTGCTGTCCGCCGATCGCGGCCGCTGCCTGCGCGAGCGCGGCATCGGCGTGGCCGGCTACTGCCGGCTGCAGGCCTCGCTGGAGCTGGCGCGCCGCCACTACGACGAGGACCTGCGCGCCGGCCCCGCACTGGATTCGCCGCAGACCACGCGCGATTTTCTCAAGGCACATCTGCGCGACAGCCCGCACGAGGTGTTCTGCTGCCTGCACCTGGACAATCGCCATCGCCTGATCGCCTTCGACGAACTGTTCCGCGGCACCATCGACGGCGCCAGCGTGCATCCGCGCGAGGTGGTCAAGCAGGCGCTGGCGCGCAATGCCGCCGCGGTGATCCTGGCGCACAATCATCCATTATGTTGCCTTGCGGGTGTCACCACCGCATCCCGTGTCACCCGATCGGGGGCGTGCAAGGGACGCGGCGCGGAGCAGGCCCGATGAGCGCGCTGCTACAGCTCCCGCTGCCGCTACCGGGATTGCCTGTCGATACCGCTGGGTTGTTTGGAAATCCGGCGACCGGGTTGGAGTCCGGGGAGCAGCTCTGGATACGCGGCGAGTCCAACGAGCTACGCGCCGCGACGGCCAACGAGATCATCGCGGCGGCGCGGCGGGCAATGAGCCGGCGAGTACACCGGGGAGTCGCGATGGACTCACCCCGTGCCGTGAGGGAGTTCCTCGCGATCAAGCTGGGCACGCTCGAGCACGAGCTCTTCGTCGTGTTGCTGTTGGATAACCGGCATCGACTC
>DATAXJ010000046.1:0-165370 GCA_036266795.1 Steroidobacteraceae bacterium
GGTCGCTACCTGGTGCGCAACGAGGCGAGTGTGGAGCAGCAGAGTTACGCGACCCTCGACGAGGCGCTCGAGCAGCTCGGGCACATCGATGATCTGCCAGTGCTGGTGCAATCGCAGCTCGGGCCGGGCCCCTGGCACGTCGCCGTGCGCGCCGGGGTGAGCCGTGGCCGCATGCCCGCGGCGCTGCGCGCGCTGATGTTCTGGAGCGATGACTGGCATCGCCTGAGCGGTTGGTACACATGGATGCTCACACTCTAAAGCGCGCCGCGCTGCGCCTGCTGGTCGCGGTGGCGCTGTGCGCCGGCCTCGCGGCGCTCGCGCTGCTGGCCCTGAGTGTGGAGAACTCCGCGACCTTCACAGGCTGGCTGCCCTGGATCCTGCTCTTCAGCATTTGCGGCGTGCTCGCGCTCGGCGTGCTGCTGACGCGCAAGCTCTGGCAGCTGTACCGCGACTTCCGTAATCACGTGCCGGGCTCGCGCCTGGCGATGCGCACGGTGTGGATCTTCGGCTCGCTGGTGATCGCGCCGCTGGTGATCGTGTATTTGTTCTCGCTGGATTTCATCAATCGCGGCATCGATAGCTGGTTTCGCGTGGAGATCAAGCAGGGGCTGAACGATGCGGTGGGGCTGTCGCGCGCCGCGCTCGATCTGCGCCTGCGTGAGCAGGCGCGGCGTACCGAGAGCCTGGCGCGCGCCCTGCGCACTCTCTCGGGGCCCGCGCTGCTGACGCGTTTGGACGAGGAACGGCGCGCCGCAGAGGCACAGGAGATCGTCGTCTACGACGCTGATAATCGCGCCGTGGCCATCAGCAGCCCGACGCCGTTGCTGCAGCCGCCGGCGCCGCCGGCGCCCGAGGTGACACTGCAGGTGTTCGGTGGCCGCAGCTACGTGAGCCTCGATCCGCTTGCCGACGGCCGCTACACCATCACCACGGCCGCTCCGATCGAGGTACGTCCGAATCGGCCGCCCACCAGCTACGTGCTGATCAACTACGAGGTGCCCACCGAGCTCTCGGCGCTGGCCGAAGGCGTGCAGCGCACCGCCTCGCAATACGGCGATCTCTCGGCGTTGCGCGAGCCGCTTAAGGTGAGCTTTCGCCTGACGCTGACGCTGGTGGTGCTGCTGACGCTGCTGGGGGCGGTCTATGGCGCGATCTTCTCGGCGCAGCGCCTGACACGCCCGGTGCAGGACCTGATCGCCGGCACCCGCGCGGTGGGCAAGGGCGATTTCGGTACGCGTCTGCCGTTGCCCTCGCGCGATGAGATGGGCTTCCTGGTGCACTCGTTCAACGACATGACCAAGCGCCTGCGCCGTGCCAGCGAGGAAGCCGCTCGCAGCCGCGCGGCGGTGGAGCGCGAGCGCGAGCGACTGTCGATCATCCTCTCGCGACTGTCCACGGGGGTGATCGTCACGGACAGCGCGCTGACGCTGCACGCCGCCAACGCCTCGGCCGGTACGATCCTGGGCGCGCACCTGGTCGAGGCGGTTGGCAGTCCGCTCGGCGAGTCCGCGAGCGGCGCCGATGAGCGTCTGAGCGCTTTCGTCGGTGCGCTGCACGAGCGGCTCACGGGCGCGCAGCTCGAATGGCGCGAGCAGCTCACGCTGCCGAGCGACAGTGGCACGCGTGTGCTGCTGTGGGCCGGCACGCGGCTGCCCGACGAGCGCGAACGGGCGATGATCGTCATCGTGTTCGACGACATCACCGCGCTGCTGGCCGCGCAGCGCGAAGCCGCCTGGGGCGAGGTCGCACGGCGCCTGGCGCATGAGATCAAGAACCCGCTGACACCCATCCAGCTGTCCGCCGAGCGGCTGCGACGCAAGCTCATGCCGGCCATGAATGCCGAGGACACCATTTTGCTCGAGCGCGCGACACATACCATCGTGCAGCAGGTCGATGCCATGAAGCAGATGGTCAATGCCTTCTCCGAGTACGCGCGTGCGCCGGACATGAAGCTCGCGCATTTCAATTTGAACCAGCTGGTCAGCGAGGTTGCCGAGCTCTACCGCCTGCAGGATCCGACTGCCGAGATCCGCCTGAATTTGGACGCTCGCCTGGCGGATATCGAGGCCGACCGCGGCCGCGTGCGGCAGATCCTCGCCAACCTGATCACCAACGGCATCGAAGCGCTGGCCGGCCAGCCCGCCGGCCGCGTGCAGATCGATACCGTGATGCAGTCCTTGGGCGAAGCCAGCACGGCGCTGATCAGCGTGCGGGACAACGGGCCGGGGTTTCGCAAGGAGATCCTCGGCCGGCTGTTCGATCCCTACGTGACCGGCAAACCGCGCGGCACCGGGCTCGGTTTAGCCATCGTCAAGCGTATAGTTGAGGAGCATGGCGGACGGATAGAGGCGGAGAATCTGCCCGCCGGGGGAGCAAGAGTGCAGGTATTTCTGCCGGTAGGTGCCCAGGACCGGGCGCTGCTCGTGGCAGCAGAACGACGCATGGAATTGCGGAGGGAGCGCGCATGAATTCCGGCAAGATCCTGGTGGTTGACGACGAGGCCGACATTCGTCGACTGCTGCAGGAAATTCTCACGGAAGAGGGATACGAGGTCGAAGTCGCCGCTGATGGTGGGCAGGCGCGCTCTGCGCGCACGCGCGTACAGCCGGACCTCGTGTTGCTGGACATTTGGATGCCAGACATCGACGGTATCTCGCTGCTGCGCGAGTGGGCCGCGGATTCGCTGGATGGCTGTCCGGTGGTCATGATGTCCGGCCACGGTACCGTTGAGACCGCCGTGGAGGCCACGCGGCTCGGGGCCGTCGACTACATCGAGAAGCCGGTATCGCTCGCGAAGCTGCTGCGCGTCGTGCAGGCGGCGCTCGCGGCGCGCACGCGCTCGCAGCCCGGCAAGTTCGTCGGCGTCGCGCCGCCCAGCAACACCGCGCCCGTGGGTCGCAGCCGCGCGATCGCGCAGCTGCGCGGCGAGCTGACGCGTCTGGCCGTCTCGAGCGCACCGCTGCTGCTGCTGGGGGAATCGGGCACCGATCGCGAGCAGCTCGCACGCTACGTGCACCAGTCCAGTCCCCAGGCGGCCGGCGCGTTCATCATGCTGGATGCGCGCACACTGCGCGAGGAGACCACGGCGGTCACGCTGCTGGGGGTGGACCGCAGCAATCCGGGACTGCTCGAGCAGTCCCAAGGCGGCACGCTGTTTCTCGGCGACATCGAGGATTTGTCCGCCGCTGCGCAGCGGCTGCTGAGCGGGGTGCTGGAAAACGGCAGCTTCGTGCGCACCGCTGATAGCGAGGTCGTACCGCTGCGCGCGCGCATCGTCGCCTCGGCGCGCCCGGGCATCACCAATCGCGTGCTCTCGGAGGATTTCCGCCGCGATCTGTATGCGCAGCTATCGGTGCTGCTGGTGCGCGTGCCGGCGCTGCGCGAGTACGCCGAGGACGTGCCCGAGCTGCTGCGCTACCACGTCGATCAGCTCACCGAGCACGCGGGCCTGCGTTTTCGCCGCTTCAGCGTGGCCGCGCAGAACCGCCTGCGCCACTACCCCTGGCCAGACAACGTGCGCGAGCTGCGCAATCTCACGCGTCGCTTCCTGCTCAACGAAGGCAGCGAGGAGATCGGGTTGGAGGAGGTTGAGCGCGAGCTGTCCAGTCAGACGCCGGTCGGTGAGCCGCTGGTCAAGCACGACCTGCTTGCCCTGCCGCTGCGCGAGGCGCGCGAGCAGTTCGAGCGTGCCTATCTGCAGCAGCAGCTGCAGCTGTGCAATGGCAAAGTGGGGCTGCTCGCCAAGCGTGTGGACATGGAGCGCACGCATTTGTACAGGAAGCTGCGCTCGCTCGGCATCGACATTGGCCACAGCGCGGAGGATTAGCGGCGCTGTCTGCAGCGCCGCCGGACCGCGATGCTGCTCATAGGTAAATTTGAATCCCCGTTCGTGCGGCGTGTAGCCGTGAGCCTGAAACTGCTTGGCATCGGCTATGAGCACGCGGCCTGGTCCATCGGACCGGATCTGGAGCGCATCCGTCAGTACAACCCGCTCGGCCGCGTGCCGACGCTGGTGCTCGATGAGGGCGAGGTGCTGATGGATTCCGCCGCCATCCTCGATCACCTCGACGAGCTGGTCGGGCCGCGTCGCGCACTGCTGCCCGGCTCCGGGCGCGAGCGGCGCGAAGCACTGCGGCTGATCGCGCTGGCGCTCGGTGCGGCCGAGAAGGGGCGCGACGTGGCGTACGAGTGGCGCTTCCGCTCCCCGGAGCAGCGCTCCGAGGCCTGGATGGCCCGCTGCCGCATGCAAGTGGATGGCGCGCTGGGCGAGCTGACGGCGCACTGTGAGCGTCGCGCAGGCCGCTGGCTCGCGGGCGGCGCCCTCTCGCAGGCGGATGTCACGGTGACCTGCGCCTACAGCTACCTAACGCAGGCGCTGCAGATGGAAGAGTCGGCGCCGGTACGCTATACGGCGCTTGCAGCGGCGGTGAACCGCTGCGAAGCCAGAGCGGAGTTCCTCAGCACGTTCGTGGCCTTCAGCATCCCGGGTATGCCCGCCAACTAGGGATTGACCCGCACGAGCATCGCCGCGAGGTTGCCGGCCTGTAGCTGGTGGCGCACGCGATTGAGCACGGTCAGATCGCGGATGGGCCCGACCCGCACGCGGTGCCAGGTCACCGTGTTCACGACGATACGCTGCACGCTGACTGCCACACCGAGTTTCTGCACCTGTGCGCGCACCCGATCGGCGACAGCCCCATCCCGATAGGAACCGATCTGCAGGAAATAGGTCCCGGGCCGGTCGAGCGGCGCTCCGGGCGACAGATGCGCCTCGCTCTCATGCGCCGGAATCAGTACCTGAGAGCGCGGCAGCATCTGGTAGAAGTCGAACTTGGGCAGCGCCGTACCGGCCGTCGTAGCAGTCGCGCTGCCGCCGCTGGCGCCGCTTCCCGCGCTGTGGCTCACGCCGCCGGGTGCAGTGCTGCCATCCGTTGGAGTAGTAGCCGCCGCCTGCGTGTCCGCGTCGCCGCGGCGCGCGCCGGCGCCGCGGGCAGCATGTGCTGGCTGCCCTGCGTTCGGTGCGATCAAGGTGCTCGCGGCGGCGCTGACCATGAAGTGGTGGCGGGTTTCGATGAAGACCGCGGCCGCGAGCGCCAGCCCGAGCGCCAGGCCCAGCGCGAAGGGTCGCAGCCAGCCAGAGGACAGACCGTCGCGGCGCGGTCTCTTGTAGTCACGAACGCTGAGCCGCCGCCCCGTCACATACTCTCCGGTGCGGACACGCCGAGCAGCGTGAGGCCGTTGGCGATCACCTGCTGGACCGCGAGCGCGAGTGCCAGGCGTGCCTGCCGCAGCGGCACGTCCTCTGTCAGGATCGTCGCCGCGTTGTACCAGGTGTGAAACGCATTGGCGAGCTCGCGCAGGTAGTGCACGAGCGCATGCGGGGCACGCGCCAGGGCGGCCTGCTCGAGGATCTCGGGAAAGCGCGCCAGCTCGCGTGTGACTGCCTGCTCGTGTGTGCCGTCAAGCAGCGCCAGGTGGCTCGCGGCGAGCGCAGCATCGTAAGCGAGCGCGCGCGCGGCGAGCTGCTTCATGACGCTGGCCACGCGTGCGTGCGCGTACTGGATGTAGTAGACCGGGTTCTCGTTGCTGCGCGAGCGGGCCAGTGTCAGATCGAAGTCCAGATGCTGATCGTGGCTGCGCATGAGGTAGAAGAGCCGGCAGGCGTCATTGCCCACTTCCGTGCGCAGCTGGCGCAGCGTGACGAACTGCGCCTCGCGCTTGCCCATCGGGATCTTCTGGCCCTCGCGGAACAGGCTGACGAACTGGATGAGGCAGGCTTCCAGCCGCTCGGCCGGCTGCCCCATGGCCATGAGTGCGCCGCGCACGCGCGCCACGTAGCCGTGGTGATCGGCACCCAGCACATCGATCAGCCGCTCGAAGCCGCGCTCGCACTTTTGCAGGTGATAGGCGATATCGGGCGCAAAGTAGGTGTGCTGGCCGTTGGCGCGCACCAGCACGCGGTCCTCGTCATCGCCGAAGCGGCTGGCGCGAAACCACACCGCGCCGTCCTTCTCGTAGAGATGCCCGGCGGCCTGCAGCGTCGCGATGGCGCGTTGCACCGCGCCGCTGTCGGTCAGCTCGCGCTCGGAATACCACCGGTCGAAGCGCACGCCGAATTCCTCCAGATCACCGCGGATGTCCGCGAGCATCTGTCCGAGCGAGAGCTCGTGCACCTGCCGCATCGCCTCGGCGCCAATGAGGCTGCGCATGCGCTCGATGAGCGCATCGATGTGCTGCTCCTTGTCGCCGGCCGGCGCATCGGCTGGCAGAGCGCTCATGACGAGGTCGGCCGGGCGATGCAGCGTGCTGCCGTGTCGTGCATACAGCTCGGCGGCGATGTCCTGCACGTAGTCACCGCGGTAGCCGTTGGACGGGAAGGCGATCGTCGCGCCGCAGCGCTGCAGGTAGCGCACCCAGGTGCTGACGGTGAGGATGTCCATCTGTCGACCGGCATCGTTGATGTAGTACTCGCGCTGCACGCGATGACCGGTGGCGACGAGCAGATTCGCGAGCGTCGCCCCATAGGCGGCCTGCCGGCCATGGCCTACGTGCAGCGGGCCGGTGGGATTGGCCGACACGTACTCGAGCAGCACGCGGCGCCCCTGCCCGAGCGTGCTCTCGCCGTAGCGATCGGCGGCCTGCAGCACGCGCAGCACCACCGCCTGCTGGGCCACCGGGCTGATGCGGAAGTTCAGAAATCCCGCGCCCGCGACCTCGACGCCCACCACCAGCGCACTGTGCGGCATGGCCGCCACGATCGCCTCGGCCAGCGCGCGCGGCGCGCGTCCCGCGCCCTTGGCCAGGCGCAGTGCGACGTTGCTGGTGTAGTCGCCATGCGCGCTGTCACGGGTGCGCTCGATGCTGATCGAGGCGGTGTCCAGCGGCTCCGGCAGTGTGCCGGCCGGCAGCGATTGCAGGGCCTGCACGAGCAGCCTGGACAATTCCTCCTTCAATTCGCACCATCCTTCGGTGGCAGGTGCCGCCAGTGGCGCGGCGGCGCGAGTCTACCCGATCTCCAGCGGATCCACGTCCAGCGCGAAGCGCACGCGCGCGGTGCGTGCCAGCGATTCCACGGGCGTAAGCCAGGCTTCGAGGAAACGGTGCAGAGCGCCGCGCTCGGTGCTCTCGGCCAGCAGCTGCGCGTAGTATCGGTCCGCGCGCCGCGCCATGGGCGGACTCACCGGGCCGAGCAGGCGCACGTGCGCGTCCGCCGGCGCGGCGGCGCGCGCGGCGGACAGGAACGCGAGCGCTGCCTGCGGATCGGTGGAGGAAGCGCGCAGCATCGCCAGACGCGCGAAGGGCGGCCAGCGCGCAGCGCGCCGCTCGGCGAGCGCCTCCTCGGCAAAGCCCTCATACCCGGCCTGCAGCAGGCTCAACAGCAGGGGGTGATCGGGATATTCGGTTTGAATCAGCACCTCGCCCTGCGCGCGCTCGCGACCGGCGCGGCCGGCGACCTGCACGATGGTCTGTGCGAGCCGCTCGGCCGCACGGAAGTCGCTGCTGAAGAGGCCCTGGTCGGCATTGAGCACCACCGCGAGCATCATTGCCGGAAAGTGATGGCCCTTGGTGACCATCTGCGTGCCAACCAGAATGCGCGCCTGGCCGTCTCTGAGCTGGGTGACGATCTGATCGAGCTGTGCCGGCCGCGCGGCGGTATCGCGATCCAGACGCAGCAGCGGATGCTCCGGAAAGAGCTCTTGCAGAGTTTGCTCGATGCGTTCGGTGCCCTGCCCCACGGGCTTGACCGCATGCCCGCAGCGCGCACAGCGCTCCGGCAGCGCCTCGACGGCCCCGCAATGATGGCAGCGCAATTCCCCCCTCACGCGGTGCACGGTCAGGCGCGCATCGCAGTGAGCGCACGGCGCGATCCACCCGCAGCCCGTACACAGCAGCGTCGGCGCGTAACCCCGCCGGTTGATGAACACCAGCACCTGCGAGCCCGCCTGCAGATGCCGGCGCATGCTTTCCAGCACTGGCGTGGACAGGCCCTGATGAACCGCGTGGGCGCGCATATCCACCAGGCGCAGCAGCGGGGCGGCAGCCTGATCCGCGCGCCGCGGCAGCTGCAGAACCCGATAGCGACCCGTGGCGATGTTCTGCAGCGTCTCGAGCGCCGGGGTCGCCGAGCCGAGCACGATGGGCAGCTGGCCCTGTTGAGCGCGTACCACGGCGACGTCGCGCGCCGAGTAGCGACAGCCGCTTTCCTGCTGCTTGTAGGAGCTGTCGTGCTCCTCGTCGACGATGATGAGGCCGAGCGCGGCCAGCGGCGCAAATACCGCCGAGCGAGTGCCGAGCACGATGCGCGCCGTGCCCTCGCGCGCCATCCGCCAGGCAGCCAGTCGCTCCGCATCGGACAGTCCCGAGTGCAGCACCCCCAGCCGACCGGGCAGGCGTGCGCGAAAGCGCTCGACGAGCTGTGGGGTCAGAGCGATCTCCGGCACCAGCAGTAGCACCCCGCGCCCGCGCGCCAGCGTGCGCGCGGCACATTGCAGATAGACCTCGGTCTTGCCGCTGCCCGTCGCCCCCTGCAGCACGAAGGCGCCGAATGTTCCGGCAGCCGCGTCGATGGTGTCGACGGCGTCGGCCTGCGGGGCCGATAGCGTCGGCGCACCCCTCGTTTCAGTCGACGTGGCCAGTGCCACCGGTGTGTCCGCTGCGCTGGGCGCGCTGTCGTGCGTCTCGTGCATCGTGACCCAGCCACGACGCTCGAGCACCCGTGCGGTGCGTTGCCAGCCTGGCTGCCGCTGCGCCAATTGCGCCGCCACCATCCCGTCCGGCTGTTCGGCCAGCGCGCCCAGCAGCGCGCGCTGCGCCGGGGCCCGCGCGACCGTATCCTCGAGCGCCGCCGCTGCACCCGCGGCCGTCAGCTGCCAGCGCCGTAGCGAGCGGGCAGGGGCCGCTGCGGGTGCCCCTTCGCGCAGCCCGCGGGGCAGCGCTGCCGCGATGACCTCGCCGAGCGGGTGGTGGTAGTAGGCCGCTGTCCACTGCAGCAGCTGCATGAGCGGGGCAGTGAGCAGCGGTTCTGCATCGATGACCTCCTGGATCGCCTTCAGCCGGGGTGCCGAAAGGGCGACGGTCTGCGCCGGCGGCGCACTGGGCGCGGGCACCTCTCGCTGCGGGGCCATCGCGGTCTGCGACACGACCATGCCGACGACCTGCCGGGTGCCCAGCGGCACGCGCACACGCGATCCGGCGGGAATCTGCCCGACCTGCCAATCGGGCGGCGGCAGGTAGTCGAACAGCCGTCGCAGCGGCGCATTGACGGCCACCTGCAGTGCCTCGCAGGGGCTGCCTGCGGGCTGCGAATCTGTGGATAAGTCTGTGGATAGTGCGTTGGAATCCACCTCCGCGGATGACGGGACGGTGTCGAGCGGCCGTGGAGATAAAGTATTGTTAACAATCATTCGTCTTTAGAATCAATAACTTAGTCTGAAAAAACTTCGTCCTTGCCGCGGCCGCTCGGTCTGCGGCCCGGAGGGTTGGCAGTTCCCTCCATTAAGTGGATGATTTTTCGGGGTTCTGCTTGCCTTGCATCGCGCCGTCAACCAACAGGCGCCGCGCGCCGTTCTATTGCCAGGCCCTGATGTTGCGCCCTGGGTGCCGCGTATGAACGGGTTTGCTACGCTTGCCACACGATCGGCTGATTCAGCTACGCTGCGGAAAGTCTATTTGCGCGACACCGAGGACGGCGCCCACGCGCTGGAAGTGTTTCTGGCCAGTGTGGAGCGCAAGGCGTTCAGAATCGCACAGATTGCGCTCAGGCACGAAGCCGATGCGCTGGATGTAGTGCAGGACGCCATGCTGCAGCTGAGCGCGCGCTATAGCGCGCGGCCGGCGGCAGAGTGGAAGCCGCTGTTCTACCGCATTCTCGAGAACCGCATCCGCGACGTGCAACGCCGCCGCAGTGTGCGCAATCGCGTCATGGCAATGATGCCGTGGCGTTCGGGGGAGGACGACGAGCCGGCGCCCGATCCGATCGCCGAAGCGGTCGACACGGGCCCGTCGCCGGTAACGCTGCTGGAATCCGATGAAATTCTGCGGGCCCTCGAGAAGGCGGTCGCAGCGCTGCCCAACCGGCAGCGAGAAGCATTTCTGCTGCGCAATTTCGAGGGGCTGGACGTCGCACAGACGGCGCAGGCGATGAAATGTTCTGAAGGAAGCGTCAAGACGCATTATTTTCGCGCAGTGCAGGCGCTGCGCACCAAACTCGGGGATCTGCGGGCATGAGTGCTGACATGGAGGCTCAGACGATGATGGGCGGGCAGGCGATGGACAGCGAGCTCGAGCAGCGGGCGCGAGCATTGCTGGTGGGCAGCGCTGAGAATCTGCCAGGTGCGGTGCGCTCGCGACTCACACAAGCCCGGCACGCGGCCCTGGCCGTGCGCCAAGCGCGCAGGCGCCATCAGCTGCAGCGCTGGCTGCCTGCTTCCGCGCTGGCAGCAGCGGCGCTGGCACTGCTCGTGGTGTTCATACCGCATGGGCAACACACGTCGGCCACCGCAGTCAATCCGCTGATCGGCAACGTCGCCGGCGTCGATGAGATCGAACTGCTCAGCAGTGGCATGCCGCTGAACGCCGATCAGGATGTCGACAACGATTTCTACGAGTGGGCGGTCGATGCGGCCAATGGTGCCAACGGCGCGGTGCACGCGACGGCAACCAACGCCTCGGGGACCTGATATGCAAACGCGGCGCTCCTGGGCGGCGCTGCTGATCGGCTCGGCCGCGATGCTGGGCGCGGCGGCTGCGCCCGCCTGGGCGCAGCCGCCTGCGCCTGCGGATTCGGCGCCGATCGCAGCCGGGCGGCCCGTGGAGTCGAACAATCCGGCCGGCGTAACCTGGAACTCGCTGTCACCGCAGCAGCAGCAGCTGCTCGGCCGCTTACGGGATCGTTGGCAGACTCTGCCGCCGGCACGGCAGCGCACGCTGGCATTCGGTGCCAATCGCTGGCTGTCGATGACGCCTGAGCAGCGTACCGCTGCGCGCGCGCGCTCTGCGGCTCTGCAGTCAATGCGGCCAGCCGAGCGCGCGGCCGTGCGGCAGCAGTTCCGGCAGTTTCAGCGCCTCAGTCCCGATGAGCAGCGCTCGTTGCTGCAGAACTATCGCGCCTTCTCGCGGCTGCCTTCCGGGGAGCGGCAGCAGCTGCGTCAGCAGTGGCTGCGCGCCAGCCCCGCGCAGCGCCAGCAGATGCTGCAGCAGCAGCGACGGCAGAGCCCGCGGGGTTTCGGCCGCGGCGGACCGCGCGGACGACGGTAGCTGGATGACGGTAGCTGGATGAAGCGATCAGACTGCCTTGACGGCGCTGATGAGCGCCGAGGCTGCGGCCTGGCCATCACCGTACAGCATGCGGGTGTTGTCCAGATAGAAGAGCGCGTTCTCGATGCCTGAGAATCCGGCGCCCTGGCCGCGCTTGATGACGATGACGTTCTTGGCCTTGTCGGCGTTGAGGATCGGCATGCCGTAGATCGGGCTCGACTTATCATTGCGTGCCACCGGATTGACGACATCGTTGGCACCGATGATCAGCGCGACGTCGGCATTCTCGAATTCGCCATTGATCTCATCCAGATCGGCGATCAAGTCGTAGGGGACGCCGGCCTCGGCGAGCAGCACATTCATGTGGCCCGGCATGCGGCCGGCCACAGGGTGAATCGCAAAGCGCACGCGTACCCCGCGCTCGATCAGCAGCTGGCAGAGTTCCCAGACCTTGTGCTGCGCCTGGGCCACGGCCATGCCATAGCCGGGCACGACGATGACCGACTGCGCAAAGGCCATCATGACCGCGACGTCGGCGGCCTCGATCGGCTTGAGGCTTCCCTTGACGTCCCCGGCCGCCGCTGCCTTGCCGGTATCACCGAAGCCCGAGAACAGCACGTTGCCCAGCGAGCGATTCATGGCCTTGGCCATGAGCTGGGTGAGCAGCGTGCCGGCCGAGCCGACGATCATACCGGCCACGATCATCACCGCATTGCCGATGGCGAAGCCTTCGAAGGCTACCGCGAGGCCCGTGAAGGCGTTGTACAGGGAGATCACGACCGGCATATCCGCGCCGCCGATCGGCAGCGTCATCGTGATCCCCAGCAGCAGAGCCACCACGAAGAAGGCGGTGACGAGCGACGCGCCGGCCGACAGTGCCGCGATCAGCGTCGCCCCGAGCACCAGCACGGCCAGAAGAATCAGCAGATTGAGGAGGTTCTGGCCCGGAAAGCGCAGCGAGCGCTGAATCAGGCCCTGCAGCTTGCCGAAGGCAATCAAGCTGCCACTGAAGGACACCGCACCGATGATACCGCCGAGCACCGCGAGGGCCCCCGCGGCGGTCTGGGCATTGCCGCCGCGGTACAGCTCCACGGCAGCGATGGCGGCGGCGGCACCGCCTCCCATGCCGTTGTACAGCGCGATCATCTGCGGAATGGCGGTCATCGGCACGCGCCGACCGCTGATCCAGGCAATAGCCCCGCCGATCACGATGGCGATCAGGATCAGCGGCAGGTTGCTCATGCCGGGAAAGAAGAAGCTCGCCAGCGTCGCGATCACCATGCCGGCGCCGGCCCAGAGAATGCCGCTGCGCGCGGTGACCGGAGAGCTCATGCGCTTGAGCCCCACGATGAACAGGAACGCGGTGACCAGATAGCTCGCCTGGATCCCCAGCGCGGCGTTGAACAGTGAGCTCATCGCGGTGCGCTCTAGTGCTTGCCGGCAGCGGCGCTGCCACCCGCGCCGCCACCAGGCCGGCGTGCGCCGCTGGCCTTGAACATCTCGAGCATGCGTTCAGTCACGGCATAACCGCCAACCGCATTGCCAGCGGCCAACAGCACGCCCACGAAGCCGATCGCCTTCTCGAGCGGGGAGCTGGCAGCACCGAGCGCTGCCATGGCGCCCACCAGCACGATGCCGTGCACGAAATTCGAGCCGGACATCAGCGGGGTGTGCAGGATCACGGGCACGCGTGAGATGACCTCGTAGCCGGTGAAGGCCGCGAGCATGAAGATGTAGATTGCGACGATTCCGGTCATGATGACTTGGCCTCCACCCGCGCGCGTGTCGCCTCGTGCCGGATCGTTCCGGCATGCGTGAGGCAGGACTGCACAAAGACCTCGTCCTGCCAGTCGATGGCGAGGGACGCTGCTTCCGCTCCCGCCGCGCGCGTGAGCGCCGGCTTCAGGAAATTGTAGAGATTGCGGGAGTACATCTCGCTGGCGTGGAAGGCGAGCTGCGCGGGCAGATTCACCGGGCCGACGATCTTCACGGCGCCGTGCTCGATGGTGCGGCCTGCCTGCGTGAGCTCGCAGTTCCCGCCGGATTCCGCGGCGATATCGACGATGACCGCACCGGCCTTCATGCGCTCGACCGCCGCGGTCGAGACGATGCGCGGTGCCGTGCGCCCGGGCACCGCGGCGGTCGTGATGACCGCGTCCGCCACCGCGATGCGCGCATCCAGCACTTCCTGCTGGCGCGCGCGCTCCTCCGCGGTCAACTCGCGTGCGTAGCCGCCGCTACCCTCGGCCGACACGCCGGTGTCGATGAATTTCGCGCCGAGCGAGCGCACCTGCTCGCGCGTGGCGCTGCGCACGTCGTAGGCCTCGACGACCGCCCCGAGGCGCTTGGCGGTGGCGATGGCCTGCAGGCCCGCCACGCCGACCCCGACAATGAGCACCTGCGCCGGACGGATGGTACCCGCCGCGGTCGTGAGCATCGGCATGAAGCGATCGAGCGTGTCGGCCGCGATCAGCACGGCCTTGTAGCCGGCGATGGCGGCCTGCGAGGACAGCGCGTCCATCGACTGCGCACGCGAGATGCGGGGTACGAACTCCATGGCGAACGCGGTGATCTGCCGATCGCGCAGCGCGAGCACTTCGGCGGCGCGCGCATGTGACTGCATGAAGCCGATGACGACCGAGCCGGCGCGCAGCGCCGCGATCTGCTCGAGCGAGGGCGGCTGCACTGTCAACAACACATCGCTCGAGGCAAGCACGCTTGCAGCGCTGTCGGCCCATTCGATCTGTTTGTACAGATGGTCGGGGAACTGCGCCGCAACGCCGGCGCCGCGCTCCAGCAGTACGCGCGCGCCCGCCTTCGCCAGCTTATCGGCGATCTCGGGCACCACGCTGACACGCGACTCACCCGGGGTCCGCTCGGCGAGCGCACCAATGGTGACGGACATATTGCTACCTCACGGGGATGGTCGATCCGCCCTGTCGATGGACGTGCAATGCCGCGCGCCGCTGGACCTGAAGATGGCCAGCCGGCCATCGCCGTCACTTCTGATTGATTGAAGTATCACATAAATTTGCCGTATCTTACAGACCATGAGCGCCCCGGCTCGCGTATTCGACTTCGATCTGACGGCCGCAATGCCGCGTACTACCGGCAGCACCGGCCTCGCGCAGATGGTTCTGCGCACCGACATCGCGGGCATGCCGCTCGAGTGGATCGACTATCGCGAGGCCGCGCGCCTCTACCACCAGGAGCAGATTGCCTATACCTGTGGTTCGCTGCTCTATCGGCTGTACGGCGGCAGCAGCGCGACCACCGGCCTGCGCACGGTGCTCGAGGTCAATTCCATCGTCGCGACGATCGGACACACCGGCAATCCCGGCAACACGCGCCGCGACTATGTGCCGCCGCTCAACAACGAGACGCTGTTCCGTCGCGACGCGTATCTGTGTCTGTACTGCGCGGAGCGCTTCGCCGCGCGTGAGCTCTCGCGCGATCACGTGCGACCCTTCAGTCAGGGCGGCGAGGACGTGTGGACCAATGTCGTGACCGCCTGCCGACGTTGCAACAACGCCAAGGCCTGGCGCACGCCGGAGCAGGCGAAGATGCAGCTGATCGCCGTGCCTTTCACGCCGACCTACGCCGAGTACATTTTTCTCAAGGGCCGTCGCGTGCTCGCCGATCAGATGGAGTACCTGCAGGCGCATTTCCCCCGCAGCAGTCCGCTGCACGATCGCATCGCGCGCTGGCTGAGCTGACGTCGGCGTGTCGCGCGATCGCGTCTACCTGGTCGACGCCTCGGTGTACGTATTCCGCGCCTGGCATGCCTGGCGCATCGCCCTGGTGGATGGGCAGGGCAACCCCACCCACGCGCTCTATGGCTTCGCACGGCTGCTCACCGAACTGCTCGAGCGCGTCAACCCCGCACGCATCGCGGTGGCTTTCGACGCGAGTCATGGACGGGGCCACCGTCAGCGGCTTTATCCGCCATACAAGCGCAATCGCGAGCCAGCACCGCTGGCGCTGCAGCGACAGTTCGCGCTGTGCCGCGACTTCTGTCGCGCCCTGGGTGTGGCGGAGTTTGCCAGCGAGGAATTCGAGGCAGACGATCTGATCGGTACGCTGGCGAGCTCGTGCCGCGCGCAGGGGCTTGCCGTCACAATCCTCTCCTGCGACAAGGATCTCGCGCAGCTCATCGGCCCCGCCGATATCTTCTGGGACTATGCCGAGGGCCGCCAGTATCGCTACGAGCAGATCGCCGGACGCTTCGGCGTCATGCCCGAGCGCATGGCCGACTATCTGGCGCTGCGCGGTGACAGCGTCGACAACATACCGGGCGTGCCGGGCATCGGTCCGAAGACCGCCGCGGCGCTGATGCGCGCGTTTGCCTCGCTCGAGGAGCTGTTCGCTACACCCGCCGACATCGCCCGTTTGCCACTGCGCGGCGCCGCGCGCCTGCCCGAACGCCTGCAGCAGCATCGCGAGATGCTGTTTCTGGCCCGCACGTTGACGCGCATCCGCTGCGACGTGCCGTTGGGGGCCGACAGCGATGCGTTGCTTCGAGGCGCACCGGATCTCGGCCTGCTCGCTGCGTTCTGCGCCAGCCAGGGCTTTGGCCCGATGCTGCTGCGGCAGGCCGAGCGTCTGGCAGGGGTCGCCGTCAGCGACGCCGCCTGACGCGCGCTCAGGCCTTGGGCACCCAGACGCGGCACCAGCCGGCGGCATTCACCAGCTGGCCAGGAAACAGATTGCAGGGCCGCCACGGCTGCCCGTCCTGGCCCTGCAGCTGCAGGCAGGTATCGCACCGCTGGCCGGGCTGGTAGGTTTGAAACTGTTTGGCATCCACCTTCGAGGCATCCTCGTGATAGCCGAGCGCCACCGCGTTGGGATCCTTCGAGTCCAGATGCGGCAGCTCTGCTGCCGCGGCACGACGCGCGCCCCCCGCCAGTCCGGTGGCTCCGAGAACTACGGCCAGCTTCTTCAAGGCCTCGCGGCGTGAGAGTGAATCGGTCATCGACTTAAATCCTGTAGTAGCTGCATGCAGCCTACATTGTAAGCGCTGTCGCCGCCGCGGGCGCCAGTCCGTCTTCACGGCGGGTGATTGCGCTATGCTAGCGCGGCCATGAGCGGCCGCCACATCGAATCGGTCCTGCAGGAGCAGCGGAGCTTTCCACCGCCCCCCGCTTTTGCCGCGCGCGCCCGGCCCGACAGCGCCGCCCTCGAGGCGCTGCATCGACGAGCCGAGCGCGACTACGTCGGTTTCTGGGGGGATCTGGCCTGCGAGCAGCTGCACTGGCATCGGCCCTTCTCCGTCACGATCGATGACAGCCAGGCACCGAACTTCCGCTGGTTCTGCGATGGCGAGATGAATGTCTCGCACGAGTGTCTCGACGTGCACCTCGCGACCCGCGGCGACAAGTGCGCGATTCTCTTCGAGAGCGAGGCCGGCGCGGTGCGTCGTCTGAGCTACCGCGAGTTGCACGCGGCGGTGTGCCGTCTGGCCAATGCGCTGCGCGGCCTCGGCGTGCAGCGCGGTGACCGCGTGGTCATCTACCTGCCGCTGGTGCCCGAGGCCGTGATTGCGATGCAGGCCTGTGCGCGCATCGGCGCGATCCACTCCGTGGTGTTCGGCGGCTTTTCGGCATTGTCGCTGCGCGAGCGCATCGCCGACGCGGGCGCAACGCTGGTCATTACCGCCGATGGTGGGCAGCGCGGTGGACAGATCATTGCGCTCAAGCAGGCGCTCGACACGGCGCTCGCCGAGGGTTGCCAGAGCGTGCGTGCCGTCGTGGTGCTGCGCCATGCGGGCGCGGCAGTACCGATGCAGGCGCCGCGCGATCATTGGTGGCACGAGGTTTGCGACGCTCAATCGGCTGAGTGCCCCCCCGAGTGGCTGCCGGCGGAGCATCCGCTGTTTCTGTTGTACACCTCCGGTTCCACCGGCCGTCCCAAGGGCATCCAGCATGCCGCGGCGGGCTACCTGCTCAATGCCAAGCTCACCTGCCAGTGGGTGTTCGATCTGCGCGAGGACGACGTCTACTGGTGCACGGCTGACGTCGGCTGGGTGACGGGACACTCCTACGTCGCCTACGGCCCGTTGGCCAATGGCGCCACCGTGATGATGTACGAGGGCACGCCGACTTTTCCGGACGGCGGGCGCTTCTGGCAGATCTGCCAGCGTCACGGTGTCACGATCCTCTATACCGCACCTACCGCGATCCGCGCGCTGATGCGCCTGGGCGACGAGATTCCGGCGCGCTACGACCTCTCGCGGCTGCGGCTGCTGGGCAGCGTGGGCGAGCCCATCAATCCCGAGGCGTGGATGTGGTACCACCGTGTCATCGGCCGCGAACGCTGTCCCATCGTCGATACCTGGTGGCAGACCGAGACCGGCGCGATCCTGATCGCGCCGATACCGGGCGTCACGGTGACGAAGCCGGGATCTTGTACGCGGCCGCTGCCCGGAGTGTTCGTCGACATCGTCGATGAGGAGGGCCGGCCGGTGAGCCGTCCGGATACCGGTGGCTACCTGGTGATCAAGAAGCCGTGGCCCTCGCTGGCGCGCACTATCTGGGGTGACAACCAGCGCTACCTCGATACCTACTGGGGCCGTTTCGGTCCGCGCTGCTACGTATCCGGCGATGGCGCGCACCGCGACGCGGACGGTGACGTCTGGATCGTGGGCCGCATCGATGACGTGCTCAACGTAGCCGGCCATCGGTTGGGCACGATGGAGATCGAGTCGGCCCTGGCGGCACATGCGCGTGTGGCAGAAGCGGCCGTGGTCGGTCGTCCGCACGACATCAAGGGTGAGGCGGTGCTCGCCTTCGTGGTCTGCCGGGGCGGTCCGCCGGGTGATGGGGCCGCCGCGCTCGCGGAGGAGCTGCGCCGCTGGGTCGGCGAACAGCTCAGTCCCATCGCCAAGCCCGACGAGATCCGCTTTACCGAGGCGCTGCCCAAGACGCGCTCGGGCAAGATCATGCGCCGACTGCTGCGCGCGGTGGGGCGCGGGCAGACGATCACCGAGGACGTCTCGACCCTGGAAAATCCGGGCATCGTCGCGCAGCTGCGCGGCGAGTCACCCCGCTGAGCGCGGCGGCACGAGCAGCAGCAGCGTGCCCTCGGGGGCCTCGAGCAGCAGATTGCCGGGCTGCTGCAGGGCGCGCGGCGCTCGCGACAGCGGCAGCATCGCGAGCTCGCGCAGCCTCGCGAGCGTGGCGGTGGGATCGAGCATCTCGAACAGCAACAACGGCGCATCGCAGCTGCGTGGTGCGTGAAACGCGATGTCGAGCTGGTCGCTGGTGAGCGGCTGATGCGCATAGGGCACCTCTTCCGCGGGCATGCCGACGAAGCCCGCCCGCTCCCAGAAGGCTAGCGCGGCCTCGAAGTCCGGCTCGGGCAGGCTCAACTGCAGGAACTCGCCGCACAGGCTGTGCCTGCCGGCATCGAGGGGGGCATCGAGGCCGGCATCGAGCGGTACCGGCGAGAAGGTGCGCGCCTCTTGCATCAGCAGTGCGTGTCCGCCCGGATCGCGCAGCCACAGGTGATGCAGCGATTCCTCGCCGAGCTGCATTGCCTGCGGCTCCAGGCCGGACTGCCGCAGCCGCTCGGCCTCACGGGCGAGCCCGGGATGCACGAAGCAGGGTGTGGGCGCCTCGAGCAGTGTTACCGCGTGATGCTGATGCAGTCCGAGGTGGATGCGGCCGTCGCCGAGCACACCGTAGGGATGCGGCCAGGCGTCACCGGTGAGCCGCTGCGTGAAGCCGAGGCGCTCGTAGAACTGCACGGAGGTGGCGATGTCGTGCGTCGGGAAGGCCAGCTCGAGAAACTGGCCGAGCGGGGCGTGCGGCGACATATCAGTACCAGTCTGCGCTTGCGCGCCGCACGAGGGCTGCCAGGGCTCGGATGTGCATCTCGTCGGCATTGAGCGCGGGAACATAGTCGAAGCGCTCGCCGCCGGCTTTCAGGAAGGTATCGCGCCCGAGCAGCGCGATCTCCTCGAGGGTCTCGAGGCAGTCGGCTGGAAACCCCGGGCAGATGACCGTCACGGCGCGCACGCCGCGGCCGGGCAGCTCGCGCAGCGTCGCGTCGGTGGCGGGCAGGAGCCAGCGCGCGCGACCGAAACGCGATTGAAAGGCGAGGGTCCAGTCCCCGGCCGTGAGGCCGAGGGCAGCGGCCAGACATTGCGCGGTCTGGCGGCACTGCGCGCCGTAGCGATCGCCGCGCTGCTCGCAGTGCTGCGGGATGCCGTGAAAAGAGATCAACAGATGATCGGCCGCATCCCCGCCGCGCAGCCGGCGACGCTCGCGCACGCTATGCGCCAACGCCTCGACATAGGCTTCGTCATTGCCGTAGTCGGCGATGACACGCAGCTGAGGCAGGGTACGCCAGTGCCCCAGTGCTGCGCCGAGCTGATCATAAACGGCGCCGGTGGTCGTGCCGCTGCTCTGGGGAAACAGCGGCAATAGCAGCAGACGCTGCACGCCCTGCAGGCGCAGCTGCTCCAGCACCTCTGACAGCAGCGGTTCGGAGTATAGGAAGGTCTGTAGCACGTTCAGATGCAGCTCGCCCGGCAGCTCGTGTTCCAGCGCGCTACGGATGCGCGCAGTGTTCACCGCCAGCGGTGAGCCTTCGGGCTGCCAGATGAGCCGGTAGCGATGCGCGCTGGCGCCCGAACGCAGCGGCAGGATCAGACCGTGCAGCAGCGGCAGCCACAGCACACGCGGCAGCTCGACGACGCGCGGATCGGCGAGGAAGCGCGCCAGGAAGCGACGCACGGCGGCGCGGCGCGGCGCGGCCGGTGTGCCGGTGTTCACCAGCACGAGGGCAGCCGGCAGCCGCTGCTGCGCGGGCGCGGCGCCCGCTGGGCCGCCCGTCGCGATGTCTGCGTGGCCTGCGCGGCTAGCCGATATGCTGCGCGAGGAATTCACGCGTGCGCTCGCGCGCCAGGGTCGCCGCGGCGGCATCGTAGTGACCCGGACGGCCGTCGTTGTTGAAGCCGTGGCCGGCGGCATAGAGGTAGTACTCGCCATACGGGTAGGCGCCGCGGATGCGCTCGATGGCGGCCGGCGGTATCGTGGCATCGCGCTGGCCGAAGTGCAGCTGTGTGGGGCAGGTGGGCACCTTGGACAGCTGATCGGCGATGCCACTTCCGTAGTAACAGACCGCCGCACCGAGCGACAGCTCCGCGGCGGCCAGCCAGGCCAGCGTACCGCCCCAGCAGTAGCCCACCACGGCCACCTTGCCCGAGTGACGGGCCACGGCCACCGCGGCGGCGATGTCGAGCATCGCCTTGGAGTTCGGGATCTGCTGGCGGTAGCCGCGAGCGCATTCGACGTCCTCGGCAGAGTCGCCGAGAACCAGGCCGCGACGCACGCGATCGAATAGCGCCGGGGCAATCGCCAGATAACCGGCTGCCGCGAAGCCGTCGGCCATGGCGAGGATGTGGGGCGTCAGGCCGAAGATTTCCTGCAGCACCACCACCGCGCCGCGCACGCTCGCCGACGGGCGCGCCAGATAGGCCTGGAAGGCATGGCCATCGCGCGCCATGAAGGTCTCGAAGTGACTCATGCGCGCTCCAGAATGGCTGTAACGGCCATGCCGCCGGCCGTGCAGGCGGACGCCAGGCCGCGGCGCGCGCGCGGATCGGCGGCCAGCAGCTTCGCGAGCACCCCCAGAATACGCGCACCCGTAGCCGCAAAGGGATGGCCGATCGCCACGCTGCCGCCCTTTACATTGAGGCGTGCCTGATCGATGCCTCCCAGCGGCGCGCTGCGACCGAGCCGCTCGCGGCAGTACTGCGCCGACTCCCAGGCCTTGAACAGACATAGCGGCACGGCCGCGAAGGCTTCATGAATCTCGTAATAATCGAAGTCCTGCAAGCTCAGCCCCGTATCCTGAAGTATGGCCGAGACCGCGTAGGCGGGTGCCATCAGCAGCCCTTCGCGGCCGGTTGCGAAATCCACCGCCCAGCTCTTGCCCGCCACGAGCCAGGCAAGTATCGGTAACTTCCGGGCGGTGGCCCATTGTTCGGAAGCCAGCAGCAGGGCTGAGGCCCCATCCGTGAGCGGTGTGCTGTTGCCGGCCGTCAGTGTACCGGTGCCGCTGCGGTCGAACACCGGCTTGAGGGTCGCGAGCTTCTCTATCGAGCTGTCGGCGCGCACGTTGTTGTCGGTTTTCAGTTCGCCGTAGGGGACCACGAGGTCAGCGAAGAAGCCCTCGCGCCAGGCGGCCGCGGCCTTGATGTGACTTTCGTAGGCAAGCCGGTCCTGCGCCTCGCGCCCGATCTGCCAGCGCTTGACCATCAGCTCGCAGCTCTCACCCATCGACAGGCCCGTGCGTGGCTCGACCACAGCGGGAAACACGGGCTTGAAATCCCGTGGCCGTAGCGACAGCCAGGGTGAGAGGCGGCCCGAGAGCGAGCGGGCGTGCCCGCTCCGCAGCAGCAGCCGCTGAAAGGATTTGGGATAGAGAATCGGCGGATCGCTGGCAATGTCCACGCCGCCCGCGATGCCGGCATCGATCTGCCCGAGCGCGATCTTATTGGCGACCAACACCGCCGCCTCCAGGCTGGTGCCGCAGGCCCGCTGCACGTCCAGGCCCGGGGTGTGCGGATCCAGCCCGGTGGAGAGCAGCGACTCGCGCGTGAGATTGTAGTCCTTGGGATACTTGATGACGGCGCCGGCTACGACGTCGCCGAGTCGCTCGCCGGTGAGGCCGAAGCGCTCCACGAGGGCGCGCAACGCCGCGGTGAGCAGCTCCTGGTTATTGGCCGCTGCATACCCAGTCCCGGCGCGCGCAAAAGGGGTGCGCACGCCGCCCACGATCGCGACGCGCCGCGTCGCATTGCCTACCAGCATGAGAGGCCTCCCGCGTGGCAACCGGCCGGGTCACGCCGGACTAGGATGCCACGCGTTGCGGGTCTGGGCGAGCAACAGGCAAGATGCCGGGCCGGCGTAGGCCATCGGTTGCCGCGACGGCGAGGGGCGGGGGGCGGCTGGGCCGCATCCATCAGAGCCGGTGAGCAGGGGGTTTTCACTTGATGGCGCGCGCCAGTGTCGATCGTGTCTATGAGCGGCGTATCGCGGCTGTGCTCAATAGCCGTGAGCAGCGGCTGCTCGCCGGCGGCCTGCGCGGCATCGAGCGTGAGTCACTGCGCGTCACGCCCGAGGGCCGGCTTGCCCAGAGCGGCCATCCACCCTCGCTCGGCTCGGCGCTGACACACCCGCACATCACCACGGACTATTCCGAGTCGCTCATCGAGCTGGTCACGCCGGCGTTTGCCGACAACGCCACGCTCATGAGCTACCTCAACGATCTGCATCGCTTCGTCTATGCACATCTGGGTGAGGAGCTGCTGTGGGCACCTTCCATGCCCTGCGAGCTGTCGAGCGATGCCGAGATTCCCATCGCCCGCTATGGCAGCTCGCACACCGGGCGCATCAAATCCATCTATCGTCACGGCCTGCTGATCCGCTACGGCGGCATGATGCAGGCGATCTCGGGCGTGCACTTCAACTACTCGCTGCCGCGCGGCTTCTGGCCGCTGTACGCGGAATTGTGTGAGTCGAGGCAGACCGGGCAGCCCTTCATCTCGGAGCGCTACTTCGATCTGCTGCGCAATTACCGCCGCTATGGCTGGCTGGTCTCCTATCTGTTCGGCGCCTCGCCGGCGCTGTGCCGCTCCTTCCTGCAGGGCGAGTCCGATGAGCAGCTGCGTGTATTGGGCGCCGAGACGCTGGTGGGACCTGAGGCGACTTCGCTGCGCATGAGCGATCTGGGCTACCGCAATCGCAGCCAGTCGGCCGTCACGGCCTCGGTCAACAGCCTGGAGCAATACGTGCGCGATCTGCGCCGTGCGGTGCATCAGCCGCATGCACCCTATGTGGCGCTTGGCGTGAAGGTCGGTGATGACTATCGCCAGCTGTCGGGCAACCTGCTGCAGATCGAGAACGAGTATTACAGCTATATCCGCCCCAAGCGCACGATACGCGCCGGCGAGCGCACCGTGCATGCGCTGGTGCGCGGCGGCGTGGAGTACGTGGAAGTACGCGCGCTGGACAACAGCGCCTTCGATCCGGTGGGGGTCAATCCCCGCAAGCTGCATTTCCTCGAGGCGTTCCTGCAGATGCTGCTGTTGAAGGACAGCCCGCCGATCGATGCGAGCGAGGAAGAAGGCATCGATCGCAATCACCTGCGCGTGGCCCGGAGCGGCCGCGCCGCCGACCTGGCGCTCGAGCGTGACGGACGCAGCATCGCGATGGCCCAGTGGGCGGCCGAGCTGCTCGATGGGATGCTGCCGGTGTGTGAATGGCTCGATGCCACGCAAACGCCTGCGCCAGGTGCACCGGCGGGGCCGGGTCCGTATATGCAGGCACTGCGTGATCAGCTCGCCAAGCTGCAGGAGCCGGAGCGCACCCCCTCGGCGCGGCTGCTTGCCGCGCTCGAGCAGCGCGAGGAGAGCTTCGCGGACCTGGCGCTGCGATTCTCACGTGAGCATCGCGAACAGCTCGGCGCCTCGGGACTGGAGCGGCCTGAACGCCTCGCGGAGCTGAATGGTCTGACCGAGGAGTCGCGGCGGGCACTTTCACAGCTGGAGGCGCGCCAGCACAGCGGTTTCGACGCCTATCTCGCCGAGTACTTGTCGGACTGAGACTGCACCAAGAGCGGGCGTACGTTGGCGGCTCGCGCGCCGCATTGGTGCCATGGCGAGGCCGCGCGATGTTTTTGCCGCCATAGCGGCGCCCCAGGCGGTGGCATGAAAGGTGCATTTCTGATCAGCGCAGTCGCACAGGCCGGGCGATCAGAAGAACGCAGACGGGAGTTATTGCATGAAATTGGTTACTGCCATCATCAAACCTTTTAAGCTCGATGACGTGCGCGCCGCCCTCTCGGAGATCGGCGTCTCGGGTATGACCGTCACGGAAGTGAAGGGATTCGGTCGGCAACGCGGCCATACCGAGCTCTACCGCGGTGCTGAATATGTCGTGGACTTCGTTCCCAAGACACGCGTGGAGGTGGCGGTGAGCGCCGACTTGCTTGACCAGGTGATCGAGGCCATCGTCAAGGCCGCCAAGACCGGCAAGGTGGGCGACGGCAAGATCTTCATCACCGACATCGGCCGTGCGATCCGCATTCGCACCGGGGAGACCGACGGCGCGGCGCTCTGAGCTACGCAGGCGAGCGCGGCGCGAGAGCCCGCGCCACCCGCGGGCTCAGTCGCTGACCGGCTCGCGCAGCGACGCACGGCTGATGCCGAGCGCGCCGCTGCGTACCACCTCGATGAGCTCGGCGTGACCGGCGAGTTCGGCCATGAGTGCGGTGATTTCCGCCTCGCTGCCGAGCAGCTCGACGATAAAGGCATCGCTCGAGGGTTGCAGCACACGCCCGCCGGTGCGCGCGAGGTAGCCACGGACCCAATCGCGCCGTTCGGGATCCACCCGCAGCTTCAGCAGCACCAGCTCGCGCTCGATGTGCTCGCCGCCGGTCATGTCCTCGACGCTCACGACGTCGATCAACTTATTGAGCTGGTTGGCAATCTGCCGGATCACTGCCTCCGAACCGCTGGTCACCAGCGTCAGTCGCGACAGGGCCGGATCGTCGGTCGGCGCCACCGATAGCGACTCGATGTTGTAGCCGCGGCTGGAGAATAGTCCGGCGACCCGTGTCAGGGCGCCGGCCTCGTTCTGCAGCAGGATGCCGATGATGTGTCGCATGGCAGGACCATCCAGCATAGCCAATCGGGGGGCGCCTCGGCTATTCTGAATGGCCCTGAGCGCTCCCGCCGGCTCGCGCCGGCTCGCACGTCCCATGACGGAAACCGCCCGCAAGTCCCCCGCTGCCCATCCTCTGGCAGGCCAATCCATGACCGGCGCCGAGGCGGTGGTTCAGGTGCTGGCCGATGAGGGCGTTGGGGCAATCTTCGGCTACAGCGGTGGGGCGATCCTGCCCACTTACGATGCGATCTTCACCTTCAACGAGCGACAACGCGGCGCGGGCGGACAGCAGCTACCGCTGATCGTGCCCGCCAACGAGCAGGGCGCCGGCTTCATGGCGGCCGGCTACGCCCGCTCGAGCGGCCGGGCGGGGGTATGCCTGGTGACTTCGGGGCCCGGCGCCACCAATACCGTCACGCCGGTGCGCGATTGCATGGCCGACTCCGTGCCCATCGTCGTGATCTGCGGGCAGGTCGGGCGCGCGGCCATCGGCACCGATGCCTTTCAGGAGGCCCCCGTCGCCGCACTCATGAGCGCCGTGGCCAAGCACGTCTTTCTCATTACCGATCCGGCGCGCCTGGAGGCGACGGTGCGCACAGCCTTCGAAGTGGCGTGCACCGGGCGCCCCGGCCCCGTGGTCATCGATCTGCCCAAGGACGTGCAGAACGCCACCGTCATCTTCAAGGGCGAGGGGCAGCTGCCCGTGAGCGGCTACCGTGCCCGGCTGGCCGAGCTGACCAGCAGCCGCATTGATGAGACCGCGGCTGCTGAGTTTCTGCGTCTGCTCGCCGAAGCGCACCGCCCGCTGATCTATGCCGGCGGCGGAGTCATCAATGGGGGAGCATCGCAGGCGCTGACCGAGTTCGCGCGCGGCCTGGGTATTCCCGTCGTCACGACGCTCATGGGCATCGGCGCGCTGGACACCGCCGATGCGCTCTCGATGCGCATGCTGGGCATGCACGGTACCGCGTTTGCCAACTACGCCGTGGAGGATTGCGATTTCCTCATCGCAATCGGCGCACGTTTCGATGACCGCGTGGCCGGCGATCCGCGCAAGTTTGCCCCGCGAGCGCGGCGCATCGCGCACCTGGACATCGATCCGGCGGAGATCAACAAGGTCAAGACCGTGCAGTGGAGCCACGTGGGCCTGCTGCCCGAGGCGCTGCGCATGCTGCTTGCCAGCGCCCGGCGGCGCGGTTTTCACGCCGATTTCAGTGCCTGGCACGCGGAGCTCGCCGAGCTCAAGCGCCGCCATGCGATGAACTATGACCGCGCCAGCGAGTTGGTACAGCCTCACTACGTGATCGAGGAGATCAATCGACGCACGCGCGGGCAGGCGATCATCACCACCGGCGTCGGCCAGCATCAGATGTGGGCGGCGCAGATGTTCGATTTCCGTGCGCCGCGCCTGTGGCTGACTTCCGGCAGCATGGGCACCATGGGGTTCGGATTGCCGGCGGCTATCGGTGCGCAGGTGGCCAATCCCGGGCGCCTAGTCATCGACTTCGATGGGGATGCCAGTATCCGCATGAATGTCGGGGAACTGGAGACCGTGACGACTTACGATCTGCCGATCAAGATCGTCGTACTGAACAATTTCGGCGACGGCATGGTCAAGCAGTGGCAGAAGTTGTTCTTCAAGGGACGTCTGTCCGGCAGCGACAAATCTCTGCACAAGAAGGACTTTATCCGCGCCGCCGCTGCCGACGGCTTCGTCTGGGCCAAGCGGCTGAGCCGCAAGGCGGATGTGCCGGCGCTCATCGAGGAGTTCCTGGCGTTTGCGGGCCCGGCCTTCCTCGAGGTCATCATCGATCCGGACGCCGGCGTGTATCCGATGGTCGGGCCGGGCCTCGGCTACGATGCAATGATCACTGGCGATTTCATCGCCGCGCGCGAACGGGACGCAACCCCGGGCGACATCGAGCCCTCGGCGATGTTCTGACGTTCTGAACCGCGCGCCAGCGCCAGCCGGCGCGGCGCCCTGTCAGTAGGTCTGCTGGGTCGAGACGAGAAACTGCACATGGCTGATGTCATAGCCGTTGCGGTCGAGCGGTATCGCCGCGTCGATGTGGATCACGCTGCCGAAGGAGGAACGCGCATTGCCCAGTCGCAGCCCCAGCCCTACGTCCTTGAGCAGCCCGACGTCCGGTGTACTGACCAGCGGTGAGCCCCAGGTGCGCCCCATGTCGAAGAAGGCGGCGGCCCCGAGATTGACCAGCTGCAGCAGGAAATAGTTCGTATACAGCCGCTCCTCGACGGATAGCAGTGCCGACTGGTTGCCGTTCTGGAAGCGCAGCGGATAGCCGCGTAAGCCGTCGTCCCCGCCCAGATCGAAGTAGTGATCGCCGTCGAGGTTATGGCCGACATTGGCGGCCACATTCACGAAGAAGCGCGTGTACTCGCTGGTGCGCAGGTAGTAGTTGCCGCTGCCGGTGGCGATCGCATCGTGCAGCTCGCCATCTTCGTAACGCGTGGCGAGACGGCCGTTGAGAAACAGGTCCTGCTTGTCGCCGAGCTCCCAGGCATCCGCGACTTCTGAGTCCACGATGAGCGAATCACGATCGGAGCCGTAGATCGGCGAGGCGAAACCGACCCCCACGCTGGCGTCCAGGCCCAGATGCACGTCCTCGGTACGCGCGATCATCGCGAGGTTGCGCAATGTAACGTAGTTGTTCTGCGTCCATTGCATGCGTACGAACGGATAGGACAGATTCCGGTCCTGCGGCAGCGGGGCCAGCAGCACGTGACCGGGCGCCTCTCCGAAGCTGCTCTCATCCACCCGCCAGCCGAACAGCAATCGGTCCGTCCAGTTGCTGGTGATCAGCACCGAGTCGCCCAGATAGAAGTCGCCAGTGCGCCAGGCATTGTCGTAGGAGTCATAGGGGTGGCCAAGCTGGTAGCGTTGCACGACGCTGTGGTCGTTGCCCGCATCGATGCCGATGTCATGCGGCGTCTCGAGCGAGTAGAACGGATAGGACACCCCGACGCCCCAGACGGTGCCATCGGAATTGGTCTGGTAGTTCACCGAGTCGGTCCAGTGCCCCCCCGCGATGTTCGGGTCGTTCCATTGCACGTACGAGGAGCTGCGATCGACGTTCTCGGAGTGGCCGAGCTGCAGATACTTGCCGGTGCCGAGAAAATTGGCGTCGGACACCTGGAAGCCGAAGGCGTTCGCGCCGCCGGCGCGACTGAAGTTGATGCCCGGCTGCAGAGTCCATACGTCGTGCGTGATCACCTCGATGTCGACCACCCCGTCGTGGTAGGCGACGGGCCGGATGACCGGCTCGCGCAAGAAGCTCGAATTCAGGCGGATGTTGCGCGCCGACTCATCCAGCAGCCGGCGCGAAAATGGATCGCCGGTCTTGAACAGCAGCTGTGAGCGCACCGCCGAGGCGCGCGTGGGCACGTGCAGGATGTCGGCCGTGCGGAACAGCCAGTTGTTGTTGGCAGAATTGCTCAGGTCGAAGACCTGCACGATGTGGATCTCGACCCTGCCGATGCGGGCATGCGATTTCTCGAGCTGCGCATCGCTCGGCAGCGGCGGCACATTGCGCAGCGCCGGAGGAATGCGCTGCGCCGGCGGTGGTTGGGTCGCGGGGGGCGAGGGCGTGGGCTCGGGCCCCTGCGGCACATGGGTGCCGGAGGTGTCTGCCGCGGCGGCCGACAGTGGCAGGGCAAGCGAGAGCGCGAGCATGAGCGCGAGGGCGAGCGCAAAGTGCGTCCCGCGGATCAGGCGCATGGGCAGCAGCAGGGGAAAGCGGGACATTGCCGGCATCGGAACATCGGCCTTACGGCGGCGTCAACCGGCCTGATCCGATTATGGTATCGGCTTGCCCGCTAGTGGGCGCGGCAACTTGTCGGAGTAAAGGAGTTGCCCGCGCCCGAAAGTCGGACAGTGCGCGGGGTGTGTCCTGTGTCGCACGGCGAGCGGCGCGCTTGAGGAATAATCCCAGCTCGGCTGCAATCGCTTCCACGTACCCCAGGTAACATATCGCATGGTCACAGCCCGACGTGCCCTCCGTTCCGTTCCCACCGATGTACGCGTGCGCCGCGCCTACTTTGACTGCCGCTACGGACAATTGCATATGCATTATGCGATTCCCAGCGGCGGCGGCTTCGATGAGGCCACCCCGCTGCTGTGCCTGGCGGGTCACCCGGGGTCGGGACGCTTCTTCGTGCCGCTGCTGGCATCGCTCGGGCGCGACCGCTCCGCCTATGCCCCCGACTTGCCCGCCTGTGGTGAGTCCGACCCGGTCGATGGCCACGTAACCGCCGCCGACGCGGCGCAGGCGCTGTACGACTTTCTAGATTCGATGCACCTACGGCAGGTGGATCTGCTGGCGCACGAGGAAGGGGTGGCGGTGGCCCTGTCGATGCTCGAGCTGCGTCCCGCGCACATCGGTCGGATGGTGCTCTCTCCGCCGAGCGACGCCCTGCACGCCCAGGTTCGTAGCCTGCGTCATGCGACGCTGCTCATCGATCTGGGTGCCGGGCAGAACAGCGCGCGCAGCGGTGCGCCGCTGGAAGAGCAGGCCGCTCAGCTACGCGAGTTTCTCGGACTGCCCTGAAAGGCGCGCTCAGAGGCGGCTGCGGCAGATGGAATGCCGTAAGCTCTCGGTATCTGCCGTTCGGCGCGGGGAGCCGATGTACGAGGATTATCTGCAACGCGTGCTCAAGGCGCGCGTTTACGACGTGGCCATTGAATCGCCGCTCGAGGAAGCACCGCGACTGTCGCGCCGCCTGAACCAGCACGTGCTGCTCAAGCGCGAGGATCTGCAGCCGGTGTTTTCGTTCAAGCTGCGCGGGGCCTACAACAAGATCGCACAGCTGTCGACCGCGATCGCGGCGCGCGGGGTGGTGTGTGCTTCGGCGGGCAACCACGCCCAGGGAGTGGCGCTGGCGGCGCGCCGCCGCGGCGTGCCTGCGCTGATCGTCATGCCGCAGACGACGCCATCGATCAAGGTCCAGGCGGTGATGGATCTGGGCGCTGAGGCGGTGCTGCACGGGGACCTCTACGACGCGGCCTACGAACACGCCCTGTCGCTCGCGCGCGAGCGACATATGGTCTTCGTGCATCCCTTCGACGATCCCGACGTGATCGCCGGGCAGGGCACTGTCGGCATGGAGATCCTGCGCCAGGCGAGCGGCGAGCTCGATGCGATCTTCGTGCCCATCGGCGGGGGCGGATTGATCGGCGGCATCGGCGCCTACGTCAAGGCGCTGTATCCGCGCGTGAAGATCATCGGCGTGCAACCGGAGGATGCGGCGGCCATGCATGAGTCGCGCCGCGCCGGCAAGCGCGTGACGCTCGAGCGGGTCGGCATCTTTGCCGATGGCGTCGCCGTGCGACGCGTCGGCGAGGAGACCTTCGAGCTGGTACGGCGCTTCGTCGATGAGATTCTGCTGGTGAGCACCGATGAGATCTGTGCGGCCATCCAGGATGTTTTCGAGGATACGCGCTCGATCCTCGAGCCCGCCGGTGCGCTGGCCGTGGCCGGCATCAAGCGCTACGTTGCCCGCGGCGCTGCCCCCGGCCAGCACCTCGTGGCGGTCAACAGCGGCGCCAACATGAACTTCGATCGCCTGCGGCACGTGGCCGAACGCGCCGACGTCGGTGCCGAGCGCGAAGCGCTGCTCGCAGTGGAGATTCCCGAGCGCCCTGGCAGCTTTCTGCAATTCTGCGAGGTGCTCGGCCAGCGCAGCATCACTGAGTTCAATTACCGCTATCAGGGCAGCGAGCGCGCGCGCGTGTTCGTCGGATTCGCCACCGGACACGGCCACGGAGAGGCCGATGCGGTGATCGCGCAGCTGCGCGAGGCGGGCTATAGCGTCGCCGACATGCGTGGCAACGAGATGGCCAAGCTGCACATACGCTACATGATCGGCGGACGCGCCCGCGGCGCCGGCGAGGGTAGCGAGGAACTGCTGTATCGCTTCGAATTCCCTGAGCGTCCCGGAGCGCTGCTGCGCTTCCTGACGGCCATCGGCAGCGCCTGGAATATCAGCCTGTTTCACTATCGCAATCACGGCTCGGATCATGGACGCGTGCTCGCGGGCATCCAGGTGCCAACCAGCGAGCGCGAGGAGTTCCTGCGGCATCTGCGCGAGCTGCACTACCCCTACACCGACGAGGGCGGCAACGCGGCCTACCGTCTGTTTCTGGGTGCCTGAGCGGCCGGATGAGCCAGCGCTTCGCAGCGCTCACTGTCCTGCGGCACGGGACCTACGCGCGCTTTGCAGTCTGCCGCTTCGTCACGACGCTGTCCTGGCAGATGCTGGGCGTGGCGGTGGGCTGGCGCGTCTACGCGCTGACACATGATGCGCTATCGCTCGGCCTGGTGGGGCTGTCTGAGTTCGTGCCCTTCACCTGCCTGGTGCTGTTCGGTGGCCACATCGCCGATCGCATCGCGCGCCAGCGCGTGCTGCAGGTCACCTGGAGCATCGAGGCGCTCTGCATCGGGGCACTGGTGGCCTGGTCGGCGCTGGGCCTCACGACGGTCTGGCCTATCTATCTGGCCGTCGGCGTGTTCGGCGGGACGCGCGCGTTCTGGGCGCCAGCCATGCAGGCGATGGTGCCGAATCTGGTGCCGCGCGAGGAATTCCCGCGCGCGCTCGGATTGAACGCGACGCTGTATCAGGCGGCCGTCATCACTGGGCCGGCGCTGGGGGGCGTGCTTTATCTGCTGGGTTCGGTGGTGGTCTTCGGTGCCTGTCTGGGGCTGTTCGTGGTGACGGTCGCGCTGTCTTTCTCGCTGAAACCGCGGATTGCCGACGCGGCCGAGGCGCGCGGCAGTACCGCCGCGCAGGTTGCCGCCGTGTACGAGTCGCGAGGCCATGTGCTGCTGGAGGGATTGCGCTATGTGCTGCGCCAGCGCGTCGTGCTCGGTGTGATCTCCCTGGATCTATTCGCGGTGTTGTTCGGCGGCGCCACGGCACTGCTGCCGATCTTTGCAGGCGACGTGCTGCACATCGGTCCTGCTGGCTTGGGACTGCTGCGTAGCGCGCCGGGTATTGGCGCGGCGCTGACGGCGGGCCTGTTGACGCTGCGACCGATCGATCGGCGAGCCGGTCCCTACATGTTCGCCGGCGTGGCGGCCTTTGGCCTGTGCACGCTGGTGTTCGGAGCGTCGCGCAGCTTTCCGCTCTCGCTGGGTGCGCTGTTCGTGCTCGGCTGCGGCGACATGATCAGTGTGTACGTGCGCGGCATCCTCGTGCAGCTCAATACCCCGGATGAGATCCGCGGACGTGTCAGCGCCATCAACTCGATGTTCATCGGCACGTCCAACGAGCTGGGTGAATTCGAATCAGGCGTCACCGCGCGCTGGCTGGGTGCCGTGCGCGCGACACTGCTGGGCGGGGTGCTGACGCTGTTCGTGGTGGGCAGCTGGATGGGCTTTTTCCCGCAGTTGCGGCGCCTGGACCACCTGCGCTGACCCTGGCGCAGCGCCTCGCGGGGAGTCGCCAGCTTTACGCGTAAGCTGTACAGATGTACAGTATCGCCATGGAACGCTATCGCGGTCGCGGCGCGCTCAGCAACCCTCCGCCTCGCTATCTCGAGGGTCGCACCGAGGGCGTCGACGACGGCTGGTATCGCGAGGAGTTGCCGGAGTCGATCGCGACGCAGGTGCGGCCCGAGCCGGCGCGCTCCATCATCACGCGCAACGACTCTCCGGACATCCCCTTCGAGCAGTCGATCAATCCCTATCGCGGCTGTGAGCATGGGTGTCCCTACTGTCTGGCGGGCGATACACCGATCCTCATGGCGGATGGCTCGTTGCGCCCGTTGGCCCAGATCCGCGCGGGCGATGCGATCTACGGCACCGAACGGCGGGGCTGTGAGCGGCGTTACGTGCGCACGCGCGTGCTGGCGCATTGGAGTGTCATCAAGCCTGCCTACCGCATCTGCCTCGAGGACGGTACCGAGATCGTCGCCGGCGCCGATCATCGCTTCCTGACCGAGCGCGGCTGGACGTTCGTGGCCGGCGCGGCACCTGGGCAGCCCGCCCGGCCTGCGCTGAGCCTCGCCAACAAGCTGATGGGAACCGGCGCCTTCACGCAGCGCGTTATGCAGGACGAGGACTATCGGCGCGGTTATCTGTGTGGGCTGATCCGTGGCGATGGACAGGCGGGTGAATACTCTTGCCTGCGCCTCGAAGGCGGCGGGTCGAGTGGTCGGCAGACGCACTTGCTACGGGCACCTTGCGATGCAGCTGCGCTCGAGCGCGCGGCCCAATATCTCTGCGAGGCCGAGGTCGAAACGCGGCGCTTGCCGTTGAGCGCAGGCGCCGAGCGATATCGGCCGATGCAGACCGTTCGCACGCACGCTCTGGCGCGCGTCGAGCGCGTGCGCGAGCTCATCGCCTGGCCGGGCTCGCCGCAGAGTGCGAGCCGTAACTGGCACGCGGGCTTTCTTGCGGGGGTCTTCGATGCCGAGGGCAGCTATAGCCATGAAACCCTGCGCATCTCCCATACCGATCCCGAGATCGTTGCCTGGACGGGTGAGGCGCTCAGGGCTTTGGCTTTCCGGTATAGCATCGAGCATGGCGACATCAAGCACGGCGAGCGCACGCTGACGAAGCCAATCGATGTCGTGCGCGTCCTTGGAGGCCTGCCCGAGCAACTGCGATTCTTCCACCGCGTGGATCCGGCGATTGCCCGCAAGCGCGACATTGCGGGTCAGGCAGTCAAGAGCGGCGAGCAGCTGCGCGTCACGGCCGTGCAGCCTCTCGGTCGCGCACTGCGGTTGTACGACATCACGACCGGCACTGAGGATTTCATCGCCAACGGCGTCGTCAGTCACAACTGCTATGCCAGGCCGAGCCATGCCTACCTGGATCTCTCGCCCGGCATCGACTTCGAGACGAAGATTTTTTATAAGGCCGAGGCCGCACGTCGCCTCGAGGAGGAGCTGGCGCGGCCCGGCTACGTACCCAAGCAGATTACGCTCGGCGCGAACACCGATCCCTATCAGCCGCTCGAGCGGCAGCTGCGCGTGACGCGTTCGGTGCTGGAAGTGCTGGAGCGCACACGCCATCCGCTGAGCATCGTCACCAAGGGCGCGCTGATTCTGCGCGATCTGGATCTGCTTACCTCACTGGCGAAGGACCAGCTCGTCACCGTGTTCGTGAGCGTCACGACCCTCGATGTGGAGCTCAAGCGTACGCTCGAGCCGCGCGCCGCCTCTCCTGCTGCGCGCCTGCGCATCGTGCGCGAGCTGTGCGCCGCCGGCGTGCCCACCGGAGTGCTCATCGCGCCGATCATTCCGGCGGTCAATGACAGCGAGCTCGAGCGCATCATCGCTGCCGTCGCGGCTGCCGGTGCCGCGAGTGCCGGCTATGTGTTGCTGCGTTTGCCGCACGAGCTCAAGCAGATCTTTCGCCAATGGCTCGAGCAGCATATGCCCGATCGCGCCGAGCACGTCATGGCTCTGATGCGTGACGCACGTGATGGCCGCGAGAACGACCCGCGCTTCGGCAGCCGCATGGTGGGCACCGGCGCCTGGGCAGACCTGCTGCGCGATCGCTTCGCACTGGCCTGCAAGCGCCATGGGATTCATCAGCGCCGCCTGCCGTCGCCCTCACCGGTCCACTTTCGGCCACCCGGCCGCGGTGGACAGATGACGTTGCCGCTCTGAGGGTCAGGCGACGCTGCGCATCGGGTCGTTGCAAATTGCGCGGCGTTCGGTCAATTTGCGCGGCGCATGAATGTCAACGCCAACACAGCGAGTGCGGGTAAGCCGGGTCCGGCGCCCGGCAGCCGGATAGCGCTCGTGGCTGGCGGCAGCGGCCTGGTGGGACGAGCGCTGCTGCCAGTGCTGCTGGCAGCGCCGGAATATGCGCGTGTACAGGCGATCTCACGCCGTCCCCTGCCGCTCGAGCATGCGCGTCTCGCCAATCGCGTGCTGCGCTTCGATGCGTCACTGGACAGCCAGCTCAAGGGTCTGGCGGTGCAGGACGCCTTCTGCTGCCTGGGTACGACGCTGCGTGCGGCCGGCAGCCAGGCGGCGTTTCGCGCCGTCGATCACGACCTGGTGCTGGCCTTCGCGCGCGCAGCCAAGGCTGCCGGCGCTGAGCGGCTGGTGATCGTGTCCTCCGTGGGTGCCAACGCCACATCAAACAGCTTCTACCTGCGCGTCAAGGGCGAGACCGAGCAGGATCTGGAGGCGTTGCGCCTGCGCTCGCTGGATATTCTGCAGCCCTCGCTGCTGCTGGGCACGCGATCCGAGTGGCGCGGTCTCGAGTTCGCAGGGCAGATCGCCGGTTGGATATTGGGTCCGCTGCTGATGGGAGGCTGGTCGCGTTATCGACCCATCGAGGCCGCCGTGGTAGCCGCCGCGATGCGCGGTGCAGCACGCGGCGGGCGCCTCGGCGTTACGCGCTACAGCTATCCGGCGTTGCGTCGTCTGGCGGGCGAGCGCAGCGGCCGCAGCGCATCTGCGGGAATCAACGCATATTGACTGCACGCCGCGCCGCGCACTCGCTGAACTCGCTGTCCCGGTCCGAAAGATTTGACAGATTGCATCGAGCTCATCACGGCTTGCGCGCAGTGTGATTGGCGTCGATGCGTGAGCCTTGATTTGTGGCGCAGCGCTGGCAGACTCATGGCGTGACTTAAAGGGCAAACCTGTCGTGAGACAGGGACGCAAAGCCACCGGTCCCGGAGACAGAGGGATAGCGGGGTTGCCACGGCATCGGCGGTCAGCCAGATGAGTGAGCGGCTTCGTGAAGGTTCTCCGGCGACTGCGGATCGCTACCGTTGCTGGGGAAGCCACATGTCATCAGCCAGTCTCGCGAAAATGACGCCGACGCCGACGCCGACGCCGACGCCGACGCAGGGCGCAAGCGCAGGCAGCGCAACCAACGCCTTCGTCATCAACCTGGTGTCTTCGACCACGCCAGTGGCGTTGACACGTCCGGATCACGCCGGACTCAAGCGCTTCACCTTCTTTGTTTCGCGACGTCGCGAGGAAGGTCGCGAACGCTTTCGCCTGCACATGGGTTACTTCGATACGCAGGAGGAAGCCGAGCAACTGCTCGACATCGTGCGCACGATTTATCCGGGCGCGTGGGCCGGGCTGGCGCCCGGACGCCGCCTCGCTGCCGCTGCAGCAGCCGCCGCCGCCAATGCCAATGCCAATGCCAATGCCACTGCCGAGGCGCCAGCCAAGGGCGCGGCGAAAGAACAAACACGCGTGGCCTCTGAGCTCGCCGGGCCTGCGCCGGTGGCAATGGCGGCGCCCCCGAGGGCGCCGGTGACGGCCGCCACCCCCACCTCCTCATCCGAGCCGCCTGCCCGGCCAGCCGCAGCAGCCCCCCCGGAGATGACTGTCAGTCCCCTGGCGCTGGTGCCGGACGAGGCGCGTCGTCCGCTGGCCGATGTGGATGACGTGGTGGGGGCCGGCGGGCGCACTGGAGCGAGTCTTGAGGCGACCCCGGCCAAGACGCCCGCGCAGCGAGCCAACGCGACGGCGGGAGTAGCGCAGCGCGCGGCGCGACACTCGCTCAGCAACATTCGCGCCGCGATCGCGAGCCTCGAGGACAGTGGCATCCATTCGCCTGTGCTCGATTCGCTGCCTACGCTCTCTGCGGCCGTCATCCCCGTCGCGCAACCGGTGCGTGCCCTCGAGACGGTCGACCCGACCAGAACACTGAGCAATACCGCGACGCTGCGCCTGCTCGAGGCCGGCGCTGCCACACGCGAGCCGTCGGCGGCTGCCGCAGTCGCCCCCGCGGTCTCGCCGGCTGCCGGGGCGGCAGCTCGCCCGGCGAGTGCAGAGAGTGCGGCGATTGCGAAGGTGAATGCTGCGAACACGCCGCGCCCAGACAAGCAGTGCTACGCGGTGCAGCTGGTGTGGTCCGTGCAGCCAATCGACATGACACAGGTTCCGCAACTGGCGATCTTCAGCGCGTATTCTCTCTACGGCGCGGAGGGGAATCGCGACGGGCGACGCTGGTACGGGCTGCGGCTCGGATTCTTCACCGACGCTGTTTCCGCCAAACAGGTCGCGCAGTACGTGCGCAGCGACTTTGCGACCGTTTCGGTGGTTCCGGTGACCACGCGTGAGCGCGAACAGGCGCTCAAGAGCGCCGGTGGCGGAGCTGCCGTGAACGCCACGGACGCCGCAAAGCCGGCAGGCACGGCCCACACAGCGGCGGACACGGTGCATGCAGTGCGTCCAGCAGCCACAGCGGCAAAGCCGCGCAGTGGCTCACGGTCGGCTCCAAGGCAGCCGGAGTTTGCATTCATCGAGGGTACGGAATCGCTGGCGTCCAAGAGCAGCGGCCTTTCTCCTGCGGCGACGCCGCCCGAACCTGTGGCGGTCCGCATGGTCGGCGGTCGTCCGACTCGCGGTGCGCCTGGCAAGCGTGCCAAGGTGCGCAAGCCCGGGCAAGTCGATGCGCGCACGCCCGTGAAGCCGAAGACGCTCGAGGAGACCCTGGAGATCCTCGGAGCGAATCAGCTGCAGGTGGAGGATGAGCAGAACGCCTCCATCAATGATTCCGGCGTTGGACATATGCGGCCAGGGAGTGCCAAGCGGCCTTCAAAGCTGTCGCGTCTGATCGGACGGCTCTCCGAGCGCAGCTGAGCGCACTTATGGCGTTGCGGGCCGTCGTGTTGCTCAGGGCCGCGCGGTGAGGATGTCGTCCAGTCGCGCGGGTTGGCTCGGATCGCGCTCGAGGTGTGGATAGCGCAGACCGCCGTGATAGTCGATGCTGACGACGCGGTAATTGTCGCCCGTCTTGACGATCAGCTGGATCGGTGAGGTGCTGCCGCCCGCGGCGCGCACGACATCGCGAATCAACTCGCCGCTGTAGCCCGAGCCATTCACGGCGATGATGCGTCCGCCCGTGGTCAGGGCGGCCTGCCAGGCGGGGCTGCCCCAGAGGACTTCCTGGATGGCGCCGGGCTCGTCGCGGTCATTCAGGTAGAGTCCCAGCGAGTAGAACAGATCGACCCGGTGTCGATTCTCTTCCGCATTGTGCTGGTAGTCCCCCTGGGTGCTCGTGAAGACCAGACGATAGCCGCCGCGCTTGAGGCCATCCAGCAGCGTGGGGGCACTCACCGCTTCCAGTCGCTGGCGCAGGAAGCTGGCCCAGTCGTAGGGTTGCACGGCGTTGAGCCCCTTGACCAGTTCGTCGAAGGTATAGGTGACGGTGACGAAGCTGCCATCATTGATGCCGAAGAAGCGCCGCGCGAAGTCGTCCAGTGAGCGCTGTCCGCCGGATTGCTCGCGGATCAGCGTGTCGGCATCCAGCCAGAGCAGCACCGCCTCATTGTAGTAATCCTCGTAGAGCTGCCAGTCGCGCCAGGACATCGGGCGGCGCGGATTGATGATCTCGTCGTTGGTGGTGTCCTGCAGGGGGCGCCATTGGTGGCCCGGCCCGGCCTGCTCATAGGCCGCGATCGTCGCCAGCTGCTCGAGCGACTGCGCGCGCGTGCGCAGCCCCGAGCGCGCCGCGAGCACATGACCCCAGTACTGGGTCTGTCCTTCGTAGACCCATAGCAGGCTGTCCTGCATCGGCAAGTTGTAGTTGGGTGTCCACAGATCCCAGGGTCGACGGAACTTGCCATTCCAGGAGTGGGTGTACTCGTGCGGCAGCAGGTCGCGGTCCGGGGCGTACCTGTCCCAGTCGATGAATGAATCCGGGTCGGTGCCGTCCTCGCTGGACTGATGGTGCTCGAGGCCGTTTTCCTGCACCTGATCGCTGAGCGAGTAAAGAAAGTCGTAATGCGAGTAGTGATGTGAGCCGAACAGCTTGTACGCCTGCTGGATGAGAGATCGATAGGCCTGCAGCTCCGGCGGCGATACCGTCAGCCGGTCGGGCCGCTCGGCAAACAGATCCAGATGTACCGGTACGCTGGCGCCCGGGTCGAGGTCCAGGCGCTGCGCATAGCGTCCGGCGTACACAGGGCTGTCTACGAAGGTGGCCAGATTGGTAGCTTTGAAGAGCGTGTGCGCACCGTCGTGCCGCTCGACATCGAGTGCCGTGCCGAAGCTCCAGCCCGCCGGCAGCGTGAGGTCGGCCTGGATGGGGATCTGACGTGAGTAATAGCCGGCAGGGTAGAGCACCACCTCATTCCACTCGATCATCAGCAGATTGGTGCTGAATTCCAGATCGCCGACAGCGGCGTTGGTCGGTGACAGGTAGTCGAAGTCGATCTGCAAATTGGTCACGCCGCGCGGCACCTGCACCCGGAAAGCAAATACGTTCACCGGGTCGCGTGTCCATTGCAGCGGCGCGCCGCTCGCGCTGATGCGCAGCGCCGCCAGCCGGTCGATCGTGCCCTCCGGCGCGTGCGCGCCCGGCAGCCATTGTGGGTAGAGCAGCACCGTGTCCGGCGTGACGCCGCTGAGTGTCTCATGCACGTGTTCTACACGGCGCAACACGTCGCTGGCATCGACGGCGAGACGGATCCGACCCGGATAGGGCCGGTCGTGTGGCGCGGGAATCGGATGCTCAGGCGCGATGATGGTGGGGCCGGGACTGGCCAGCGCGGCGCACGCCAGGGCCCAGGCAACGGCCGCTGTGAGGACACGGCTCACTGACTGCATCACGGGCTGGGTTGGCGTGGCGCAGACGCCAGATAGGCATCCGCCGCCGACACCAGCGCGGCCTTCTCGCGCAGATTGAAATGGACTGTCTGCATGCCGCGCGCCAGCTCCGGCAGCAGTTCCGTGGGGATGTGCGAGCGTGCCCAGGCCTCCAACTGCGCGGGCGGCAGCGCGTTCCAGAACCATTCGGGCACGTACTGTGCCGTGTACAGGGGCGCGAAGGTCCCCATCGGACTCATGAGCTGCTCACTGTGTGTGCTGAAGGCTTGCCAGCTCAGCGCCGGATGACGCCGCGCGAGAGCCGCCACGAGGTCAAGACGCAGCTGCGCATCCTGCAGGGGAATTTCTGCGGATAGGGCGATGTGTACGGTTTCGGCCGCAAGCGCCGGATCCTGCACACTCATCAGTGCGCCATAATCGCGCTGCCGCTCGGCTTCATCATGGGCATGCAGCGCCAGCGCGTGCAACTGCTCGAAAGTGCGTGGGTCGGCATCGAACGCGGCCAGGGACAGGACGGTCTGCTGCAGATTTGGATTGACGCTGCGCGGGTCGGTCAGGAAGCGTTCGAAACGCCGGTGTGCCTCCTGCAGTACCGCCGTATCGCCCCAGCTCCCCAGATCCAGCAGCACCATGGCGCGCAGCTGCGCGGCCTGCGGCGCCTCTGCCGCACGAACATCCCAGCCGAGTGCGCGCGCCGGCGCCGCGAGCAGCGAGCGTGCGTAGGCTGCGAAGGCGGCGTGACCGGCCGTACCACGCTCATCAAACTCGATGGTATTCAGTACGGAACTGATCTCGCTCCAGGCGCGGATATCCAGGTCGTTGCCCATGCGCGGCGGCAGGGCCAGGTAGTTTGCCAGCGCATCGCGATCGGATTCGACCAGCGCCCACTGATCATCGAGCAGAGCGATGCGGTCCGCGTCCGGCAGACTGCCGAAGGCGCGCGTGTCGAGTGCGAGCGTCGGTGCATCGTAGTCCACGCGATAGAAGCCGATCGCGTCGGCGTCCAGGCTCAGGGGCTCATCGCATCGGCCAGCCGCCAGTGTCTGGCCTGCGTCTTTCAGCAGCAGCGCTCGCGGCGGTCCTGCGACGCCGATGCGCACCTGCAGCGGCACCTGCCAGTGACCCGCTGCGCGCCCCTGAAGCAGAAAGCGCTCCTCGCTGAGCTGCACGGTGCGCGTGCCGTCGGCGGCGCAGTGGCTGTGTGCATGCAGCAGCGGGAAGCCCGGGCGCTGCGTCCATGGTGCCGCGATCGCGCCGACGTCCTGGCCGCTCGCCGCCTGCATCGCGGCCCACAGGTCCGCGGCGGTGGCGTTGGAGTAGGCACGAGCGCGGATGTAGCGACGCACTGCGTCGCGGAATACTGTCGGGCCCAGGTAGGCCTCGAACATGCGCAGCACCGCCTGTCCCTTGCTGTAGGTGATATCCGGATTGAATGCGCTGCTGGCCTGCAGCTCGTCGGTGACATGCTGCTCGATGGCGGGTGAGGTGCTCTGCGCGTCCGCGCGCAGCGCGACTTCGCGATCGCCATCCTCCTGCTCCCACCACTTCCACTCAGGATGTCGCAGCGCCGTCTCTTTCGCCGACATCCAGGAGGCGAAACTCTCGTTGAGCCACAGGTCATCCCACCATCCCATCGTTACGAGGTCGCCGTTCCATTGATGCGCCATCTCGTGGGCTTGAGTGGCATAGACCTGTTGGCGATCGTCGAGCGCCGCACCGTCTGGCAGCAACAGCAGGCTGTCCTGATAGGTGATGGCGCCCCAGTTCTCCATCGCGCCGCTGAAGCCTCCCGGGATCGCAATGGAGTCGAGCTTGGGTAGCGGATAGGCGTAGCCGAAATAGTCGTTGTAGTCGGCAAGGATCTGTTGCGCATTGGCCAACGCGGTGGCGCCCTCCTGCTGACGCCCATTGACCGCCCAGACGCCGAAATCGACGTTGCCCGCTCTTGCCTGCAGATGGCGCAGGTCTCCGGCCGAGAACTCCACGAGGTAGGAGGGCATGGGCGGGGTCAGGCCGAAGGTGGTGGTCATCAGCTGCCCGTGACGCACCCGATGCGCTACCGGCATGTTGGAGACCACTGCCCATGAATCAGGCACGCTGACGGTGAGGCGAAACCTGGCGCGAAAGGCCGGCTCGTCCCAACAGGGAAACATGCGACGCGCATCGGTGGCTTCCATCTGCGTCGAGAGCATGGTGTGCGGCTGGCCGCGCGCATCGCTGTAGGCCTGCAGGAACAGACCCTGCGCGCCCTGCTCGATGCGGGCGGTGTAGGCGAAAGTCAGCCGGTGGGTACCGGCGGGTGCGGCGCGCCCGAGCGTCAGCGTCGTGAGTTGCGCCTTGTCATCGTTGTCGACCGCGCGCACCGGGTGGCCGTCGAGCCGCACATCGCGCAGCGTCTCGTTCAGGGAGTTCAGGAGGATGCGATCGCTCGCCCCGCGGAAACGCAGCAGCACGGACTCGTTGCCCGCAATGCGCCGCTGCTCGACATCGGGCGTGATATCGATGTCGTAGGTGAGTGGCACGATGTTCTTGGGCAGTCGCCCCGCGGCCGCATCGAATGAGAACGGCGCCTGCGCAGTGGCCTTGCCTGGGGCAAGGGTCGCGGCGAGGATAACCGCGAGAGCTGCGCCGAGCGTGACGCGCACTGCCTGCCGTCCGGCGAGACGGTACGGTCTGCGGCCGGCAGGGGCTTGAGGGTGCTCGCCGCCGTGAGCGGGCATAGGCTAGCCTTTGCCGCCGAAGAGGCGCTCGAGTTCGCTGCGCGCGTGCGTTGCAGCGGCAGTGTCCGGCGGCAGGTATGCGCCCGGGCGCGGCTTGAAGAAATCGCAGAAGTTGGCGGCCGTCTTGTCCGAGACTTCCTCCGCCGTGGGCTCGCGGCACTTCTTGGCGAGCTGCTCGGCGTAGTCCACACACAGGCGGCACACGTGCAGCTCCGCGCGACATTGCGGACACTCATCGCGACGCGACAGCGGCAGGGTGAGGGCCGCCAGGTCGGTGCCGCATTTCCAGCACACCAGGTTGTGCGCCATGGAGCTCGTGAGCCTCGCGCGGTCCGCTACGCAGCGCGCTCGGCCAGGAACCGGGCGAGCGCGGCGCCAGTATGCGATCGGCTCTGCCGCGCCGCAATGGTCGCCGGAGTGCCGGCCGCCACCACGCGGCCGCCCGCGAGGCCGGCCTCCGGCCCGAGGTCGATGATCCAGTCGGCCTCGGCGATCACGTCGAGATTGTGTTCGATCAATACGATTGAATGTCCGGCATCCACCAGGCGGTGCAGCACGGCGACGAGTTTCTCGACATCCGCCATGTGCAGTCCCACGGTGGGCTCATCGAGCACATAGAGAGTGTGGGCAGGGCGGCCGCGCGTACTCTGCGCGAGCCGCGCCAGCTCCGCGACCAGTTTGATGCGCTGGGCCTCTCCGCCCGAAAGCGTCGGACTCGGCTGACCGAGGGTGAGATAGCCGAGCCCGACGTCCGATAGCAGCTGCAGCGGTCGCGCGATGCGCGGATGCGCGGCGAAGAAGGCCACGGCCTCCTCGACATTCATCGCCAGCACATCGCCGATCGACCGGCCGCGCCATTGGATCTCGAGAGTCTCGCGATCGAAGCGCCGTCCACCGCAGCGTTCGCACAGCACCTTCACGTCGGGCAGAAAGCTCATCTCAATGGTGCGAATGCCGGCGCCCTCGCACTCGCTGCAACGTCCGCCGCTGGTGTTGAAGGAGAAGCGGCTTGCCTGATAGCCGCGTACACGCGCTTCGTGCGTGCCGGCAAACACCCGGCGTATCTCGTCCCAGAACCCGACGTAGGTTGCCGGGCAGGAGCGCGGTGTGCGGCCGATGGGCGTCTGATCCACCTCCAGCACCCGATCGACGAGCTCCACGCCGTGCAGTGCCCGCACGCCAATCGGCGTCACGGCGGCACGTGCGCCCACCATGGCGCGCAGGTTCGCATAGAGCACGTCGCGCGCCAGGGAGGATTTGCCCGAGCCAGACACGCCGGTCACGACCACCAGACGGGCGAGCGGCACGCGCACATCCAAGTCACGCAAATTGTGCAGATGGGCCGATTCGATCTGCAGCGCGGGCGTGCGCGGCCCGGTCGCGCGACGCGGCGCGGCGGGATGGCGCAGCGGGTTGGCGAGAAAGCGACCGGTTACCGAGGCCGGGTTGGCCTGCAGCGCACGCGCTGTGCCGGCGGCCACGACCTGACCGCCGCGCACGCCCGCGCCGGGACCGAGGTCGATGATGTGGTCGGCGCGCCGGATCGTGTCCTCATCATGCTCGACGACCACCAGCGTGTTACCCGCCGCGGACAGCTGATCGAGCGCATCGAGCAGCACGGCGTTGTCGCGCGGATGCAATCCGATGGTCGGCTCGTCGAGCACGTAGCAGACGCCCTGCAGATTCGAGCCGAGCTGTGCAGCCAGCCGGATGCGCTGCGCCTCGCCACCCGAGAGACTCGGTGCCGCGCGGTCCAGTGCCAGGTACCCCAATCCGACGCGCGCCAGAAAGGCCAGACGCGAGCGGATCTCCTGGAGCGCATCGCGCGCCACGGCCTGCTCGCGCCCGCCGAGGCGCAGCGAGCCGAAGAAGTCAGTCAGCGTATCGACGGAGCGCGCCGTGAGCTCACCGATCGACTGGTCGCGAAAGCGCAGATGCAGCGCCAGCGGATTGAGTCGCGCGCCCTGGCAGCTCTCGCAGACGAGCGCGACGGCCGTATCCGTGCCGTCGGCCGCGCTGTCACCGTTTTCCCAGGAATGCGCCTCGTGCTCGTGCTCATGTTCCTCTGATCCATCCCCGACGAGGTCCTTTATGCCCGTGCCGTGGCACTGCTCGCACCAACCCTGACTGGAGTTGAACGACAGCAGACGCGGATCGGGCTCCGGAAATCCGCGGCCGCACTGCGGGCAGGCGCGGCGGCTGGAGAACACCGCGACCGCGTCATCCGCAGCGAGCACGTGCAGCACGCCCTTGCCGAGCTCGAGCGCCTCGTCGACTCTCTGCCGCAGGCTCTGCTCCTCGCGTGCCGTGCAGTCGACCTGCGCCACGGGTAGCTCGATGTTGTGTTCGACGAAGCGCTTCAGCGCCGGAAAGGGCTCGCAAGGTACGAAGCGGCCATCCACGCGCAGCTGCGTGGCGCCGCGCGCCGCCGCCCAGCGGGCCAGCTCCCGATAGTGTCCCTTGCGATGGGTGATCAGCGGCGCGAGCAACTGTACGCGCTGGCCGCGATAGTCGCGTAGTAGTGAGGCGACGATCGAGTCCGCACTCTGTGGGGCGATAGCCAGCTCGCAGTCCGGACAGTACTGCGTGCCGAGACGCACATAGAGCAGACGCAGAAAGTGATAGATCTCGGTGAGAGTCGCCACGGTGCTTTTGAGCCCGCCGCGGCTGGCGCGCTGCTCGATCGCCACGGTGGGCGGAATCCCATGGATGGCATCCAGATCCGGACGCGACGCCGGCTGCACGAACTGCCGGGCGTACGCGTTGAGCGATTCGAGGTAACGGCGCTGTCCTTCGTTGAAGAGGATGTCGAAGGCGAGGGTGGACTTGCCCGAGCCGGATACACCGGTGATCACGCTGAAACGATTGCGGGGGATGTCCACATCGACGTTCTTGAGGTTGTGCTCGCGTGCGCCGCGTACGACGATGGCTTCGGGCGCACGGGGCGCCGGCGGCTCGGCAACGCGCGAGACGTCGGCGATGGCCGCGCCAGCAAGCGGTGCGGCGGCCGCATAGTCGCGCAGCGCGCGACCGGTGTGTGAGTGGGACAGTTGCATCAGCGCCTCGGGGGTCGCGGCTGCGATGAGCTGTCCGCCGTGAACGCCTCCCTCGGGACCCAGGTCGATGATCCAGTCGGCGGCACGAATCACATCGAGGTTGTGCTCGATGACCAGTAGCGAATGCCCGGCGTCGAGCAGCAGGCCGAAGGCGTGCACCAGGCGTGCGATGTCCTCGAAGTGCAACCCGGTCGTAGGCTCATCGAAGATGAGCAGCTTACCGAGTCGTGTCTGGCCCGTGCCCGTGGCGGCGGCAGACGCTTTGCCGCGGCGCTTGCCGGCAGGTAGTTCGATGGCGGCCAGATGGCCGGCGAGCTTCAGGCGCTGCGCTTCGCCACCCGAGAGCGTGGGCACCGGCTGGCCGAGGCGCACGTAATCGAGGCCGACATCAGCGAGTGGCTTCAGGCGCTGCAGGATCGCCGGCACATCGGCGAAGAAGGCCAGCGCTTCGGTGACGGTGAGATCGAGCACCTCGGCGATGTTGGCGCGCCGCCCGTCGGCGCCAGCCAGACGGATCTGCAGCGTTTCGGGCCGATAGCGCCGGCCCTGGCAGTCCCCGCAGCGCAGGTACACATCCGAGAGGAACTGCATCTCGATGTGCTCGAAGCCATTGCCGCCGCAGGTGGGGCAGCGCCCCTTGCCGGAGTTGAAACTGAAAGTACCGGCGGTGTAGCGACGCAGCTTCGATTCCGGCTCGGCGGCAAAGCGCGCACGGATCTCATCGAATGCGCCGACATAGCTGGCCGGATTGGAGCGCGTGGTTCGCCCGATCGGCGACTGATCGATCAGCACTGCCGATTCGATGAGCTCGGCGCCCTCGAGCGCGCGGTACTTGCCCGGCGACTCGGTGGGTCGGCCGTGCGCCTTGAGCAACGCCGGATAGAGCACGTCCTGCACCAGCGTGGATTTGCCCGAGCCCGAGACGCCGGTCAGACAGACGAGCCGCTGCAGCGGGATGTCGACGTCCAGGTCGCGCAGGTTGTGCTCGGCGGCGCCCCGCAACCGGATGAGGGCGTTTCCGCCGGCCGCCCGGCCCATCGCGACCGTGGGCGCGGCGCGGCGCGCGGGCCCGGCAAGCTTGCGCCGGCCCGACAGCCACGCTCCGGTGGCCGACTGCGCATGCGCCATGACCTCGCGCGGTGAGCCGTTGCAGACGATACGTCCGCCATGCTCACCGGCGCCCGGTCCCAGATCGATGATGCGATCGGCCTCGAGCATGATCTGCGGATCGTGTTCCACGACCAGCAGCGTGTTGCCCGCATTGCGCAGCCGCTGCATCACGCCGATGACCCGCTGCATATCGCGCGGATGCAGCCCGATCGAGGGCTCATCGAGCACGAACAGCGTGTTGACCAGCGACGTGCCGAGGGCGGTCGTCAGATTGATCCGCTGCACCTCGCCGCCCGAGAGGGTGCGCGACTGCCGATCGAGGGTGAGGTAGCCAAGCCCAACATCGCACAGATAGCGCAGGCGAGTGGTGAGCTCGCCGAGCAGTAGCCGCACGGCCTCATCGAGCGCGCCGCCGAGCTGCAATGTGTCGAAGAAGCGGCGGCATTCCTCGATCGGCAGCTGCATGACCTCGTGGATGGCGAGCGAGCGCTGACCATGTGCGCCAGAGTGCGCTGCGGCTCTCGCACCGAGCCGCCACAGTAGCGCGTCGGGCTTCAGACGCGCGCCGCCACAACTTTCGCAGACCGTGTAGCTGCGGTACTTGGAGAGCAATACACGGATGTGCATCTTGTAGGCGCGGCTCTCGAGCCAGCTGAAGAAGCGGCGCGCGCCATACCAGACCTTCTTCTCCCAGGCACCCTCACCCTCGATGACCCAGCGGCGCTGCTCATCGCCGAGCTCCCGCCACGGCACGTCCGTGGGAATACCGCGCCGCGTCGCAAAGCGCAGCAGATCGTCCTGACATTCTTTATAGGACGGGGTCTGCCAGGGACGGATAGCGCCCTGTGCCAGCGACTTGCCATCATCGGGCACCACCAGTCCGTAATCGATGCCGATGACACGGCCGAAACCGCGGCACGTGTCGCAGGCGCCGAGCGGCGAATTGAAGGAGAACAACCCCTGCGTCGCGTCCTGGTAGTGCAGGTCGCACTCGGCGCAGTGCAGATCGCTCGAGAAGCGCAGCGTGCGCAGCTCGCGCCCTTCTGCATCGAGCGCATGCACGCTGACGCGACCATGACCGCTCTTGAGCGCCGACTCGAGCGCCTCGACGAGACGGCTGCGATCTTCCGCGGCGTCGGGCAGGCGCAGGCGATCCTGTACCATCGTGAGCAGCGCCGGCTCCTCGCGGTAGATGCGCACGTAGCCGAGCTTCTCGAGCTCGCCCTTGAGCTCGGCGAGCGTCAGATTGGCCGGCACGGGCACGGGGAAGCACACCAGCAGCAGGGGCTGCGCCAGATCGGTGAGCAGTCCGGGCAGCGCGGCACAGATGCTCTGCGCATCATCGCGACGCACCTCGCGACCGCAGCCGCGGCAGTGCAGGCGCGCCAGGCGCGCATACAGCAGTTTCAGGTGGTCGTTGATCTCCGTCATCGTGCCCACGGTGGACCGCGAGGTGCGCACCGGGTTGACCTGATCGATGGCGATGGCCGGTGGGATGCGCTCGATGCGATCGACCTGCGGCTTGTCCATGCGATCAAGAAACTGCCGCGCGTAGGGAGAAAAGGTCTCGACGTAGCGGCGCTGGCCTTCGGCATACAGGGTGTCGAAAACCAGGGATGACTTGCCCGAGCCCGACACGCCCGTCACAACGATCAGCTCGTTGAGGGGCAGGTCGAGGTCGAGATTGCGGAGGTTATTCTGACGCGCGCCGCGCACGACGATCGCGTCATGCGCGTTGCGGGGCATGATCGGTGCCAATTTTACCTTTTAACACCGCGCCCGTGGGGCAGCGGCCCAGACTCTATAATGGGGCGATGGACCCCATGATCAACCCCGCCCGCGACCTGCGCAGCTTTGCCGTGCCGGCCGCATTGCTGCAGGACGGGGTAGCACCGCCGCAAACTCGCGGCGCGGCCGCGCCCTTCCTGCCGACCAGCGCCGAGGAGATGCGCGCGCTCGGCTGGTCCGAGTGCGACGTCATCATCGTGACCGGCGATGCCTACGTCGACCATCCGAGCTTCGGCATGGCCATCATCGGTCGGGTGCTCGAGGCGCAGGGCCTGCGCGTGGGCATGATCGCGCAGCCCGACTGGCACAGTGCCGAGCCGTTTCGAGCGCTGGGGCGGCCACGCCTGTTCTTCGGCATTACCGCCGGCAACATGGATTCGATGGTCAATCGCTACACGGCCGACCGGCGCCACCGCAGCGATGATGCCTATACCCCCGGCGGGGCTGCGGACCGGCGCCCGGACCGGGCCGTGATCGTCTATTCGCAGCGCGTGCGCGAGGCGTACGCCGACGTGCCGCTGGTCATCGGCGGCATCGAGGCCTCGCTGCGGCGGATCGCGCACTTCGATTACTGGTCCGAGAAAGTGCGCCGCTCGGTGCTCGTGGACGCGCGCGCGGACCTGCTGGTCTATGGCAATGGCGAGCGCGCCATCTGCGAGATCGCCTCGCGGCTGGATGCCGGGGAGCCGATCCGTTCGATCCGCGACGTGCGCGGCACCGCCTTCATCGGCCGCCCGCCCGGCGCTTGGATCGAGATCGACTCGACGCATCTGGACACGCCGGGTCCGACCGGTCCGCTTCCCGATCCCTATGCCATGTCGCCCGCGGCCGCCAGCCCGGCCTGTGACACCGCCGCCCCGGGTGGCAACGGCGGCGCGGGCGCCGGTGGTGAGGATCGGCCCCACGCGCCACAGGAGCAGGTCGTACGCTTCAGGCGTGGCGTGCGCAGTGCCGACCGTGAGCACAGCGTGATCCGTCTGCCCTCGCATGAGCAGGTCATGCGGGATGCGGTGCTGTACGCGCATGCCTCGCGGATCCTGCATCTGGAGGCCAATCCCGGCAACGCGCGCGCGCTGGTGCAGGGGCACGCCGATCGCGACGTGTGGCTCAATCCCCCGCCGCTGCCGCTGTCCACTGCCGAGATGGACTGGATCTACGATCTTCCCTATCAGCGCCGCCCGCATCCCAGCTACGGCCAGGCGTTGATTCCAGCCTACAAGATGATCCGCTTCTCGGTGGCGATTCAGCGCGGCTGTTTTGGCGGCTGCACCTTCTGTTCGATCACCGAGCACGAGGGTCGCATCATCCAGAACCGCTCGGAGGACTCGGTGCTGCGCGAGATCGGCGCGATCCGCGATCGCGTGCCGGGCTTCACCGGCGTGATCTCCGATCTGGGCGGCCCGACCGCCAACATGTATCGGCTGGCGTGTAAGAGCCGGGAGATCGAGAGCGCCTGCCGCCGCCCTTCCTGTGTCTTCCCCGGTATTTGCCCGAACCTCAACACGGATCATTCGGCGCTCGTGCACCTGTATCGCAAGGCACGCGCCGTACCGGGCGTGAAGAAGGTGCTCATCGCCTCGGGGGTGCGCTACGACCTCGCAGCCGAGTCGCCCGAGTACGTGCGCGAGCTCGCCCAGCATCACGTGGGTGGATATCTGAAGATCGCCCCCGAGCATCTGCGCGACGGTCCACTGTCGAAGATGATGAAGCCGGGCATGGGCAGCTACTATCGATTCAAGGAGCTGTTCGATCGCTTCTCGCGCGAAGCGGGCAAGGAGCAGTACCTGATCCCGTACTTCATCGCCGCGCATCCGGGCACCACCGATGAGGACATGCTGGAGCTGGCACTGTGGCTCAAGCGCAATGGCTTCCGCGCCGATCAGGTGCAGGCGTTTCTGCCGAGCCCCATGGCCACCGCCACGGCGATGTATCACAGCGGCAAAAATCCGTTGAAGCGCATCACGCACGACAGCGAGGCGGTGTTCATTCCGAAGGGGCTGCGCCAGCGCCGTCTGCACAAGGCGTTCCTGCGTTATCACGATGCGGACAACTGGCCGACACTGCGCGAGGCGCTGCGGCGCATGGGCAGGGCGGATCTGATCGGGTCGGCAAAGCATCAGCTGGTGCCGGCCTTCCAGCCGCCGGGCACCGGGCGAGGGGAGGCGGGTGGCGGCCGCCGGCCGCCGCGTTCGCCTGCGCCGAAGGCGGCGTCGGGGACGCGCGCTGCCCCCACGCCAGGCCGCTTTCGCACGCAGCACGTGCGCACGGCACCTCGCCGAACCCGTCCACCGCGCCCATGAGTCCCGCGGCGCGCACGTTTGCCGTGACGGCCGCACTGCTGCTCGCGCTGGCCACCGTGGTCGGGGCGTTCAATGCGCATGCGCTGTCGGGCCGGCTCGCTCCGGATGCGGAGCGCATCGTGCAGACTGCCGTGCAATACCAGTTCTATCACGCGCTCGGGCTGCTCGGTGTGGCGGTGCTCATGGGGCGCCTGCCCGCGGGTGCGGCGCGCGCTATGGGCTGGCTGCAAACCGCCGGCTGGTTGCTGATTGCGGGCGTCGTGCTGTTCTCGGGCAGCCTGTACGCGCTGGCCGGGGGCGTCGGCGGCAGCCTGCGTCTGCTGGTCGGCGCGCTCACGCCGCTGGGTGGCCTGTCGCTGATCCTCGCCTGGTGTGCAGCCGCTGCGGGGATCGCCCGCAGCGCCACCTCGTCGCCCTGATATCGCGCGAGTAGCGGCGGTGAGCGCGTCGTCGCCGTTTGGCGAGCAGCAGCCGCTGGTGAGCGCACTGCTCGCTGCCACGGCGGGGCACCGGGACGTGGTGCTGCAGGCGCCGACGGGCGCGGGGAAAAGTACCCTCGTGCCGCTGGCATTGCACACGCAGCAGCGGCCGGCACGCATTCTGCTGCTCGAGCCGCGTCGACTCGCAGCACGCGCCGTGGCCGCGCGCATGGCCTCTCTGCTGAACGAGCCGGTCGGCGCCACGGTTGGCTATCGCATGCGGCTCGATACGCGCGTATCGGCGGCCACGCGTATCGAGGTCGTTACCGAGGGCGTGCTGACGCGCATGCTGCAGGAGGATCCAGCGCTCGAGGGTGTCGCCTGGCTGATCTTCGACGAATATCACGAGCGCAGCCTGCCGGCGGACCTCGGTCTCGCTCTCGCCCTCGATGCGCGAGTTCAGCTGGGGGCGCCCTATCGGCTGCTGATCATGTCGGCGACGCTGGAGATTGCCGCGGTGGCGCGCCTGCTCGATGCGCCGGGAGTGGTGCAGGTGCCCGGACGCGCGTTCGAGGTGCAGGTGCATTACCTCGGACGCGGCTTGCCGGCATTGCCCACCCCGGGTGCACGCGTTGCTTCGGAGGCTGCTGCCGAGCCCCTCGAGCGCGGCGTCGCACGTGCCGTGCAGCGCGCGCTGCAGGACACGACAGGGGATGTGCTGGTGTTTCTGCCGGGTGTCGGTGAGATCCGCCGTACGCAGGCTCTGCTGCTCGAGCGTGCGATCGATGCGCAGATCCTGCCACTGTACGGAGAGCTGCCGTCCGCAGCGCAGGATGCCGTGATGAGTCCGCCGTCCGGCGCGTCGCGTCGCGTCGTGCTCGCGACCAATGTGGCCGAGACCAGCGTGACGATTCCGCGCGTCACTGCGGTCGTGGACAGTGGGCTGGCCCGCCGCAGCCGCTTCGATCCCGTCAGCGGCATGAGCCGCCTGACGCTCGGCAGAATCTCGCGCGCCGCCAGCGAGCAGCGTGCCGGGCGGGCGGGGCGACTCGCGCCGGGAATTTGCCTGCGACTCTGGAGCGAGGGCGCGCAGGCGCAGCTGGCCGCGAGCACGACCCCTGAGATCCTCGATGCCGATCTGGCGCCGCTCGCCCTGGAGCTGGCGCGCTGGGGGATTGGCGATGCCGAGCGATTGCGCTGGCTCGACGTACCACCCGCGGCACATTTGGCGCAGGCACGCGAGCTGCTCGAGCAGCTCGGCGCGCTCGACGCGCGGCAGCGGCTGACGCCGCGTGGCCAGCGCATGGCGCGGCTGCCCGTGCATCCGCGACTCGCGCGCATGCTGCTCGCGGCCGGCGAGCACGGTTCGCTGCCGCTCGCGGCAAGCCTTGCGGCACTGCTTTCGGAACGCGATCTGCTGCGCACTCGAGTGGCTGCCGAGCGCGATGTGGACGTGCGCACCCGGCTGGAGCTGCTCTCGAACGAGGCAAACCCTGACGTGCAGCGAGTGCTGCGCACCGCACGCCAGCTCGAACAGCTGGTGCGCGCCGAGCTTGCCGCTGCGCGTCGCGACACCGACAACGCTGCGGCTGCGGAGGCGGGTGCGGGCGCGGGCGGTAGCGCCGGGCAGGCCGCGACGGGCCAGTGGCTCGAGGAGCCCGGAGCGCTGCTGGCACTCGCATTTCCCGATCGTCTCGGTCAGCGCCGCGAAGGCGCGGAGGGACGCTACCTGCTCGCCAACGGCCGGGGCGCCGTGCTGCGCAGCCACGGGGCCTTGGCGCGCGCGCCCTTCATCGTCGCCGTCGAGCTCGACGATCGCGAGCGCGAGGCGCTGATCGACATCGCGGCGCCAGTCAGCGCCACAGCGATCGAGGCATTATTGGCGGATCGAATATCGACCGAAGAGCTGTTTGGTTGGGACGAGGGTAGCGGCGCCCTCATCGCGCGACGCGTGCGCCGCCTGCAGGCGCTGACGCTCGAGGAACGCGCGTTGCCGGTGCCGGATGACACGCGCGCCGCGCAAGCGATGCTCGAGTTGCTGCAGCGCTGGGGTCCCGCCGCGCTGCCCTGGAGCGAGGAGAGCCGGATTCTGCAGGCGCGGATGGAATTCGTCCGCGGGCTCGAGCGCGCGGATCTGGATTCCTGGCCGGCAAGCGACGATGCGTCACTGGCGGCCACCCTGCCGATCTGGCTCGCGCCCTGGCTCGCGGGCGTGCGCAGCCGTGCGGCGCTCGCGCGCATCGCGTTTTCCGAGGCGCTGCTGGCGCGTCTGTCTCATCCACAGCAACGCGCACTGGAGTCACTCGCGCCCCGACGGCTGGTGGTGCCCAGCGGCGCTCACTGGTCGATCGAGTATCGCGGCGAGCGCGCACCGAGTCTCGCCGTGCCGCTGCAGGAGATGTTTGGTGTGGCCGAGACTCCGCGCATCGGTGAAGGGAAAGTCCCCGTCACGCTCGAGCTGCTGTCTCCGGCGCGCCGGCCGCTGCAGATCACACGGGATCTGGGCGGCTTCTGGCGTGGCAGCTACGCGGAAGTTCGGCGGCAAATGCGCGGCCGCTACCCCAAGCATGATTGGCCGGAGGATCCGCTGACAGCTCGCCCCGCGCGGCGCCGAGGCGTACCTCGGGCGCGCTAGTCGGGTGTTTGGGCCTGCCAGTGCGCGGGCGGCGGCGTATACTCGTCGTCGGGGCCTGTAGCACAGCGGTTAGTGCAGGGGACTCATCTACTAAGGTGCCTGCGCGCGGTAACGTGCGCAGTGGACGGGAAGAATTCAGGGAAACCTGCGGCTAAAGCCATGGCAACCCTGAGCCGAGCCGGCGGTACACCGTCGGAAGGTGCAGAGACTACCTGGGGGCTGCAGTGCCCTTAATGACAGGCTCGAGCCTCCCGCACCCAACCGCACCTTTGGTGCGCGGGTGAAGAGATAGTCCACGCCTGGCGGAAACGCCGGGATGACGTGAATCCCTTGGTCGTAGGTTCGAATCCTACCGGGCCCATGAATCGCGAGTCAGCGGAGGCTGCTGCTACTGGCCTCGGACTTTGCAACCCAGATGGTCGGCGTCGGATCGATGACGACCGTAATGCGGGCGAAGCGACCCAAGGCGGGGCCTCCGGCTACCGGCTGCAGTACCACGTCAAAGAAGCGCGGGCCAAAAGGTACGTGTGATGTGGTCTTACTTAGCAGCGGAATGAACAAGGTGCGCACCGTTTGGCCTTCTATAAAGTTGACCCGCCGTGGCTTGACGCGTTGGTAATCAATCGCGGGGATGGCGTTGCCGCGCTCTATTCGCCACACAAACGGCCCGGGGGTTCCATTCGCATGCTGACGCGTTACAGTAATCGCCACCAGCGACTGCCGCGCACTCGTATGGATTATCGCTGCCTTGAACGAGATAGAGCTGGAATCGTGCGGCAAGGGCGCGGGCGCGGCCTTTGCGGATGGCGAAGCTGTGTTGCTGGGTGCCGGCGCCAATTGAGGGGTCGATGCTTTCAAGGCAATCGTCGCCGCATGGGCAGTCGCGATGCCTGCCTGCGGGAAGCTGTCGCGTGCCGCACGCTTCGGCGGTACTGACTCGCTGTTGGAGAACAGCACGGCGGCGCCCGCCACCGCAGCAACCAGTGCAATAACCGCTACCACCATCGGCTTGAGTCGCTCGAAGCCCAAGCTGCTGCCGAGTCCCGTTTTTAGCCAGGCGACTGTCCGCACGAGCTCAGCCATAACAGGCGCCAGAAGCGGTCGCTTTGGAGAGCTTTTTTGGACTGGGTTCGATGTCGTCGGCCGCGAGAGGCAAGCCTTGGCGCGGCGACGCTGCTCGGCTGCAATCAGCTCGCGCCGGAACTCACTCACTGATGCAGGTCTGCGGTCTCGGTCCGCAGATAAGCCGCGCTCGATGACCTCGAAGAGTTCAACGGTGATGGCGGGCACATAGGTGGGCGCTGATTTGGCGCGAAAGGCTTCGAACGACGGCCGGCCACCGTACGGGTGGCGCCCGCCACTCAGAATGCTGTAACTCAGACACGCGAGACTGAAGACATCATCAAGCTGCTCTGCGCGGTGGCCGGCAAGGATTTGTGGACTTGCGTATAACGGGGTCGCGGCGACGGTTGGTGCTGATCCTGGATCCGCACTGGCGTGGGGAGCGGAAGAAGACCCAAAATCGATCAGTTTGGCGGTGCCGTCCTCGGTCACCAGAACATTCGTCGGCTTAAGGTCTCCGTGGGTGACACCCATGGAATGCGCGTACCCGAGAGCGTCGCAGCAAGTATCAATGATCTTGAGCGCTTCCGAATGCGTCCCGCCCCTGATCATCCAGGCCTCGAGCGTTTGACCCGCGACGAGCTGCATACTCATAAACCAATTGTCGCCGTCGCAATCGAGCTCAAATACCCGTGCGATGCCATAATGGGACAGACCCCTCATCGTGTGAAACTCTCGCTGTAGGCGAGCGGGGGCCAGCGGCTCAGTGCATTGTTTGCCGCGCGACACCTTCACGGCCACGAGGTTGGTTGTCGTATCTGAGAGCAGTGCCGGGCGCAGATCACGGGCTCTGTACACACTGGAATTGCCGCCACGCCCGATAAGCGCTTGCAGCAAGTAGCGGGAACCCAAGACTGTGCCAGGCTGCGGTTCGCAAGGCGCCGGGCTCCCCGTCGCCTCGGTGTTTGCGCCGACAGTCAGCTCGACAGTTAGCGCATCATCCCTGAGCGGCGGACAGCAGCCACTCGACAGAAGGCCCGCGTCGGTTGATCGCGATGAGGACCCACCGGAAATTCCGGAGTCGCTGCCGGATTCGGAAGGTACGCTGGTCATAACGCCTTCTCAGTCACAGTTATATTTACAATCCAGCCTTATGCCTCATTTCCGCACGCTCTACCGTCGGTACATGGCGCATTAAGGGTTTCGCACTGTCCCTCAACGAGCCGCAGCCGTTCTGGAGCGACTGCCGAGATTCGGCCGCACGCTGATGTTGCGCTGCGCAAACAGGCAGCTCCGTCGGCTTGCCCGGAGCTGTGAAATCGCCATCTCTTAATCTTCGGAGTCGAAGGCTTGACCGAGACGTCTGAAATTACTCAAGGAGTGGGCCTGGCTCCGGCGATACCAAAGGAGTGCCAACGCCAAGAGAGTCAAGCTGAGCAGATCCTCAATGGGAGAGATGGCGGGTGGACGGCTGAAGCGCACGCGAAGTACGTACCCAACCATCCCACCGAGTGCGAGGACGACGGCCGCATAGCATCCCAAGTCTGCGGCTCTGAGCAGGCGTTCAGTGCGCGCTATGGAAACCTGCAGCATGTCGCGCAGGGAGCGAGTTTCCACTGCGTTGCGCTCCCTGAGCACCAGCGTGGCTATGACGATCAGGAGCGACACGATGGCAAGCGTCAACCCACGCGTGAGGAAATTCCAGGCGTGAAGCTTTGACCCGACGTAGAACGTCCACGCGGCGAGAGCAAATCCGAGCAGGCTGACCAGCGCCCCGGCCACTGTCCCAGCCGTCAACAGCGTGCTTTGCAATCTCAGCCGAGCCTTGAGCCGGCGTGAAACCACTTCCGCATCGCGGACACTTGCCCGCCAGGTGATTCCCAGCCGCTCCCAGAATACGTCGTCGTCCATCGGCATGGCTATTCTCCAAAGATTTTCCGAAGCTCTGAGCGGGCACGCGTCATGCGGATGGCGACCGCGTTCGGCGTGATACCTAAAACACCAGCGATCTCTTGCGGCGTAAGCCCTTCGAGCGCCAACAGCGCCGGTTCCCTCAGGCCAATCGGCAGGGTGCGGAGGGCGGCCGCGAGACGTGTCCTCTCGTCGACAACAATGGCGTGCGCTTCAGGGTCCAGGTCGGGGGCCACCAGATCAACATGTAGCTCCGCGGAATCTGGGACCTTCAAGGCTCTTTGGACGTGAGTGACGGTCCGATTCGCGGCGATACGAGCAATGAAGCCGCGTAAGCTGCCTTCGCCCCTGAAGTTCGGCAGCGCTCGCCAGACAGCGTACAGAATGTCTTGCACCAGATCCTCTCGGGCGCTTGGGTTCGATTCGTGGGCGGCGGCAATGCGGCGGATCATCGGCAGATGTTCCGCAATCGCCTGGTCGAACTCCGGCGCGGACGCAAGACCAGCGGTGGCGGCGATCATCTGCCCTGTAGTCCTGCATGCCGGGCAAATCCTTTCATGGACAGTAACCCAAGGGGCCGGCGCGCGCAGCCACACTCACATCAATGGACTGCGCGTCTCGACCAGGCCCAGTTGGCGGGCCAGCTTGCGGCGTGGAGCGAGCAGGTCGGCGAGTGTGTAGTCATCCAGCGTAGCCATAAACGCCTGGGAGGCGGCGCGCAGCGCCTGCTGCAGCACGCAGCACCCCTGGATGCGGCAGAAGCCGGGCTGCGCGAGGCATCCCATGACCGCGAGGTCGTCCTCCATATCGCGCACGACTGCACCGACACGGATGGCGGCCGGCGTATCGCGCAGGCGCACCCCACCATGCTTGCCGCGCAATGTCTGCACGTAGCCGCGACGGGCAAGCTCGTTGACCACCTTCATGACGTGGGTCCTGGGCAGCGAGAATGCCGCGGCGATCTCGCGGATGGTGCACAGCCTCTCGGCACTCGTACCCAGGTAGATGAGCGCACGCAGTGCGTAGTCGGTCCGAAGCGTCAGGCGCATGCGAACTCCCGGATTGGCGCAGAGGTGCGTGGACCTGGGGCGCATGGGATATTAACATGCATCGAAAATGTATGTTTAGATGGCGATTGATCGTCGTGTCGATCGGGAGTCGCGATGAGTGCAGATGCGCAGGCCGGGCTCGCGGGCCGGCAGAGTCTGGTAGCCGAAGTCGTGGCAGCTACCGGCATTGATGAGCAGATGATTCACCAGCTCGTGCACGGCTTCTATCAGCGCGCCCGTAAAGACGAGCTGATCGGTCCTGTCTTCAACGCTGGTGTGCAGGACTGGGATGCACATCTGGCCCGCCTGTGCGATTTCTGGTCATCGGTGACGCTGATGAGCGGCCGGTATCACGGCCAGCCGATGGTTGCCCACGCCCCCCTGCCGATCGAGCCGCAGCATTTCGACCGCTGGCTACAGCTGTTTGCCCAGACTGCCCGTGAGATCTGCCCGGAGCCGGCGGCGCGGTACTTCATCGAGCGGGCGCTCAGAATCGCCGACAGCCTGGAACTGGGCCTTGCGGCGCGCCGCGGCGAACTACGCGGTCCGCGGATAAGGCCCCCACCCTGATCTATACGACGCTCAAGCTCGTGCAGGTAGGTGCCGTGAGCGTGTCCTTGCTGGGATTCGGCGCGCGGGATCGGCGTGATGCGCGGTCAGACGTGGGCGCGACGACGCGTCACCCGCGTGCTGGCTCATGTGATCGATACGATCCTGCTGCTATCGGCCATGGGGATGCTGTTCCTGTGCCCGTGCGCTGAGGCGCAGCTGCTCTAGCGAGCCGACGGACCGCACCATCCCGGTAGATAGCTCGCCTGCTCGGCTTTCGCCAGCCGCAGGGCGCGCGACAGCGCCCGACCGAAGTGTTGCGTGACTAAACGCTGGCCGATGCGTCGGCGCAGAAAGTCCGCCCAAAGAAATTCACTGAAGGGCGTTGTGTCCTTGGCAAATCCGCCGCGCAGGCGCAGCTCCCCCGCGAGACTGCGGTAAGGATCGTCCACCAGATCGGTGATGCGCCGAGGCAGACGCGCATAGCTACGGCGGTTACCCTCGGCATCGAACGGATGCAGCCAGCCGCGATTATCGAGGAAGATCCAGAAGGCAGTGCGCGGCAATCGGCGCAGATCAGCCACCACCGTGATGGCCACCTCCCGGACCCCTTCGCGGTGCAGCGCGAGGGCCAGATGATGATGATCGATGATGTAGTACTGCTCTTTGGGTCCACAGACCACGGGAATGAGGTGCTTGCCCAGAAAGTCGGATCGCTCCCGCTCCGGATGTCTGCGCCACGCCTTGCGCTTGGCATCGACCTCGCGCTTTCCGACCGTGATCTGCGTGGGCCGCAGCTCGAGCAGCGGTATCGGGTTGATGCGAGGCTCGCGACCGAGAACCATCGTGATGTCGCCTCCTGGCGTCCCTGGGGCTGGCTTGCCGATCTTACCGCAGGCCGTGTTTTCACCCGGTGCCTTCGATCACAGTCCCGTCGGGGGTGCGAAATAGATTGGGTCGCTCGTCCGTGATGGGGTGTTTGGCAGCGAGCGCCTCATCGATCTCGATGCCCCAGCCGGGGCTCTCGTTGATCCAGGCGTAGCCGTCGCGAATCTGCAGACAGCCGTGGAAAATATCCTGCACCAGCGGCGGGTAGGGCACGTGCTCGTGGATGCCAAAGTTCTGCTGCGTCAGATCCAACGTCAGATTGGTCATGTGTCCCACGGGCGAGTTCGGTGCGCCATGCCAGGCAAATTTCACTTCGAAGTTTGCCGCGAACGCGGCGATCTTGCGCGCGGCGGTGAAGCCACCGACGTGGGAGACGTGGTGACGGATGTAATCGATTTCGCGATTCTGCACCAGCGGCTGCCACTCGTGCGGGTTGTTCCACAGCTCGCCGATCGCCAGTGGCGTGGCGCACTGCTCGCGGATGATGCGATAGTGCCCCGCCTCTTCGGGGGACAGCAGGTCCTCGCAGTAAAACAGGTGGAACTTCTCCAGATCCTTGGCGAACTGCACGGCGCGGATCGGATCGAGGATGGAATGCACGTCGACGCCCAGGCCGATCTGCGCGGGCATCTCCTGCCGGAAGAGGGTAAAGGCATCGAGAATCTTGCGGATCTCCTGGTCGCGGTCGAACACTGCCGAGCCGTCGTCGAATCGGCCCTGGCCGTAGAGATTGCTGGTGGCACCGTCCCGGGCGAACATCGCCACCAGCAGGTAGCGGCAGCCCGCCTGAATCGCCTTCATTGAGTTTTCGATGAGGCCGCGTCCGGGATCCTGCGCGCCCAGGCCGACATGCAAGTAGATGTCGGCGGCATCGCGGCACTTGCCGCCGACCAGTTGGTACACGGGCATGCCGGCCTGTCGGCCCTTGATGTCCCAAAGCGCATCGCACAGCCCGCCGATGGCGCAGTTGAGCACGGTGTCGTTCTTGTAATAGGAGCTTTCGTAGCAGAGCTGCCAGATCTGCTCGATGCGGTCGGTCGTGCGGCCGAGCACGAGAGGTTTCAGATATTGCTCGACCGCGGCGCAGACCAGTTTCGCGCGTCCGCCGGGGAAGGTGTCGGTCGCACAGCCGTAGCCGTGCAACCCGGCCTGGTCGGTCTGCACCTTGACGACGGTGGAGTCGTTGATGCCACCGCCGCCGACCTGGATGACGCTCACGTCGCGGATGCGTGGTGCGGGCATGCCGCGCGTCGCACGCTCGACGGCGTCCTGGGCAGGCGCTTCCCCGGCGTGCGCTGCGGCTTGTGCGGCCGGTGCACGCAGCAGGCTTGCCAGCGCCGCGCCGCCGCCCAGCATCTGCAGCAGCCGGCGCCGCGGCAGGGTTGACACAGGAAGTCTCATGGGTGCTCCTCGTGACGCGGCCCCCGACGGCGGCGCGAACCTGGCAAAGGTACTAGAAGGTGTAGGTGCCCTCCAGTCCATAGGTGCGCGGCAGCGCCTTGAACACGAAGCCGCCGGGGGAGAATTCCGCGTTGTAGAGCTTGTTGAGCAGGTTCTTCGACCAGGCGGAGATCACCCAGGGGCCGGCGTCGAAGCTCAGCCGCGCATTCACGAGATCCACGGGATTGCGGACCGTGTCGTTCTGCGGATCCCACCAGGTGTCGCCGATGCGCTGATAATCGATACGCCCCAGGATATCGTCGCCATTGGCGAGGATGGGCTGGCGATATTGCAGGCCGACGTTGATGGTGTATTTGGACACGTCGGGTGCCTGATTGCCGATCCAGGCCGGATCGGCGGCCTGCGTGATGTTGCTGTCGGTATAACCGTAGCCCAGATTCAGCTGCAGCCGGTCGGTGAGCAGCGCCGTGCTACTGAAGTCGAAGCCCTTGTAGATCACCTCGCCGAGGTTGCCGAGGTTCTGCGTGGAGTTGATCGCCAGGAACACGAAGAAGTACGGATCGTGCGAGGTGGTGTAGTAGCCCGCCAGGTCGTACAGCAGACGGCGGTCAAGTGCTTCGCCCTTGACGCCGACTTCCCAGGTATCGGCGACCTCGGCCTTGAAGATATCGAAAACGCCGGGAATTCCCTCGGAAGCCGCGACGGCGCCAACGCCGGTCTGATTGAAGCCGCCACTACGAAAACCGCGGCCCCAGTCGGCATAGAGCGTCAGGTCCTGATCGGGTTTGTAGCGCAGCGTGACCTTGGGCTGCGTCGCCGAAAAATCGACGGTGCGGTTCTCGCCGGTGTGGCCGGCCGGGAAGCCTGGAACGTTCACGGCCGCGAGGTAGCTCTCCGGTGTATCGGTCGTATCCTCGCGGTGATCGTTGTCGTAGCGCAGTTGCAGCGCGAGCTCGAGCTGGCTGGTGAGTTCGGCCGTCAGGTCGCCGTAAGCCGCCCACGCCCCGTTGTTCTGGCTGTCGGACAGGAAGCTGAATTGCGGGTTGAGTGGGTTGGTGCTCGGGGTGTAGTAAACCGGGTAGACCCCGTTGCCCGTGTCGATCATGTTGCCGGTCGAGATGAAGCGCTGCGTGTGGATGCCGTAGACGCCGGCCGTCCACTGGATGCGCTGATTGGTCGGTGAGGACAGACGCAGGTCCTGGCTGACCGACCAGGTCTGCAGGTACTGCGCCTGGTTCAGGTCGAAGCCGAGCAGATTGTAGAAGAAAGATTGCTTGATCGGCAGGAAGTCGTAGGCGTCGCCGGTGTCGATCTCCGAGAGCGTGTCATAGGCGCTCACGGAGGTCAGCGTGGCGAATCCGAAGTTGTCATCGATCTTGATGGAATTGTCGAACATGTTGCGATCGTCGATGCCGGAGTTGTTCACCTGCACCGGCAAGCTGACATCGTTCACATCGCTGACGATGTTGTAGTAGTAGGCGCGCGTCTCGACCTGCGAGAACGAGGTCCGCGCATCCACCGACAGCGAGTCCGAGGGTTGCCAGATGACCCGGAAGCGGCCGGACGTGTCGATATAGGGATCGGCACTCTGATGCAGATATTGGTTCTCGATGTAGCCGTTGGTGTTGTCGTAGTACAGCGAGGCGATGTATTTGAGGTTGCTGCCAATGGGCAGCGGACCGCTCGCGGTGCCGAGGACCGAGCCGCCCGGACCGTTGTCCACGCCGAGCTTGACGCTGTACTGGGGCGTGCTGGTCGGCGCCTGCGTCGTGATCAGGATTGCCCCGCCGATGGCATCGCGGCCGTAGAGGCCGCCCTGGGGACCCTTCAGCACCTGGATTTCCTGGATGTCGAACAGATCCTGATCGAATTGCGAGGGGTTCGCCTGCTGCACTCCGTCGACCACTACGGCCATTGAGGGTTCGCTGTTGCGCGCCTGCGAAATGCCGCGCGCAATCACGAAGGCCGTGCCGATGTTTTGTGTCTCGACGAAGGTGACGTTGGGCGTCAGTTGAATGAAATCACGCGGGCTCTCGATGCCGGCCTGCTGGATCTGCTGGGCGGTGAAGGCCGTGACACTGGCCGGCACATTAGCCAGGTTCTCCTCGCGACGGCGGGCGGTGACTACGACCTCCTGCAACTGCCCCGCGGTGTTCTGGTCGGTGTCGCCGGTGCCCGCAGCCGAAGGGTCGTCCTGGGTGGCGTCCACGCTGCTCGCGCTGCCGGTGTCGGCCGCCCAGGCGAGCGGCATCCCAAGTGTCATGCAGCACAGGGCCAGCAATAGGCTTCGCACGGCCGTGGTGTCACGAGGCGTACGCGATGCAAAAAAACGACACATTTTCTTCCCCTCCCGGAGGTGTGCAGGGATGTTAGAGGCGCAGCGGCAAGCGGACCGCAGGCGTAACTAAATGTTTGTTAACATTATCCAGATGCGCTGCCGCGGCGTCAAACCAACACCGGGGATATCGGCAAGGGGCGAGCCGGGTGCGGGGATCGCGGTGGGGCAGCTCGTGAGATGCAGCAGTGCTAGCTGGTTGTCCTGCGGGCGAGCCGCACGTGCAGGGCGCGCTCGCCGGCGGTGCTTTGCGTGCATTCATAGCCAAGGGAGCGCAGATCCAACTCGGCAAACAGCGCTTCGCCGCGGCCGAGCAGCACCGGTCGCACCGCCAGGTGCAGCTCATCGATGAGCGAAGCGCGCAGATACGCGCGCACCGTGGCCACGCCGCCGCCGAGGCGCACGTCGCGCCCGCCCGCGGCCTCGCGCGCGCGCTGCAGCGCCGCGTGTATGCCATCTGTCACGAAATGGAACACCGTGCCGCCGGCCATGTGCAGTGCAGGCCGCGCGTGATGCGTCAGCACGAACACCGGCGTGTGATAGGGAGGTTCCTCGCCCCACCAGCCGCGCCAGGATTCATCGCGCCAGGGTCCTCGAATGGGACCGAACATGTTACGGCCCAGGATCCAGGCACCGACATTGCTGAATCCCTGCTCGGCGAAACTCTCGTCGATGGGGTTGGCATCGGCCGCCTGCGCGGCCTGCCCATGCATGCGCTGGAAGGCGCGTGTATGGAAGAACCACTCCATTATCTCGGGGCCGTGCACTCCCAGCGGATGCTGCAGATCCTGCGCGACTCCCGCAGCGTATCCGTCGAGCGAGACGCCGAAACATCGAACCAGCAATTTGCTCATGGCGCTCAATGATCGGTCGCGTTCGGCGATGAGGCAAGTCGTGCAGCGTGCGCGGGCATCGTCTACCATCGGCGGCACTCGCGCCGGGCCTCCATTGCCCCCCGGCGAATCACCCCGAATGATCTCGCGATTTTTTATCGATCGGCCAGTGCTGGCCTGTGTGATTGCCTCGCTGCTGATGCTGCTGGGGATCGGCGCGCTGACGCAAATGCCCATCTCGCGCTATCCGACGGTCGCGCCGCCCGCCGTACAGATCAGCGCCAGCTACCCCGGCGCCACTGCTAAGGATACCGAGGATTCGGTTACGCAGGTCATCGAGCAGCACATGACCGCGCTCGACGGCCTGCTTTACATGTCCTCCAGCAGCGATGCCCAAGGAAACATCGGCATCACGCTGACCTTTCAGACCGGTACTGACCCGAATATCGCCCAGGTGCAGGTACAGAACCGCCTGCAGCAGGCCATGCCGCTGCTGCCGCAGATCGTGCAGCAACAGGGCGTGAACGTGAACAAGGCCAACGGCACGCTGCTGATGGGCATTGCGTTCGTCTCCACCGACGGCAGCATGGATCGCTACGACATCGGCGACTGGGTCGACACGCACGTCGTGGATCCGATGAGCCGCGTGGCGGGCGTGGGCAACATCCAGCAGTTCGGCTCGACCTATGCAATGCGCATCTGGCTCGACCCCGCTGCGCTCAACGCCTACGGCCTCACGCCCGACGACATCGTCGCGGCAGTCAACGCCCAGAACGCGCAGATCACCGTGGGTCAGCTGGGCGGTGCGCCGTCGATTCCGGGCCAGGAGCTCAATGCCACCATCAGCTCGCAGAGTCGCCTGACGACGGTTGCGCAGTTCCGCAACATCATCGTGCGCGGCGGTAACTCAGGTTCGCTGCTGCGCCTGTCCGATGTGGCGCGCGTCGAGCTCGGTGCGGCCGACTACAGCTTCACGGTCAATTTCGACGGGCAGCCGGCCGCTGGCATCGGCATCAACCCGATCGTCGGCGCCAATGCACTCGAAACGGCAAAGGGGGTCTATGCACTGCTGGACGAGCTGCGGCCCTCGTTCCCGCACGGACTGGTCGCGCATGCGGCCCTGGACAGCACGCCGTTCATCCGTCTGTCGATCCGCGAGGTCGTCAAGTCGCTGTTCGAGGCGATGGCGCTGGTGGTGCTGGTCATGTTCATCTTCCTGCAGAATCTGCGCGCCACCTTCATCCCCGCCATCACGGTGCCGGTGGTGCTGCTCGGTACCTTCGCCGTGCTCTACGCGCTGGGTTATTCGATCAACATGCTGACCATGTTCGCGGTGGTGCTGGCGATCGGCCTGCTGGTGGACGATGCCATCGTGGTGGTCGAGAACGTCGAGCGTCTGATGAGCGAGCGGGGCCTCTCGCCGCGTGAGGCGACACGCGAGTCGATGGATCAGATCAGCGGCGCGCTGATCGGCATCGGCACCGTGTTGGCGGCGGTATTCGTGCCGATGGCGTTCCTGAGCGGCGCCACCGGCGTCATCTATCGGCAGTTCTCCGTGGCGATCGTTGCGGCGATGGGGCTCTCGGTACTGGTGGCGCTGATGCTCACCCCGGCGCTGTGCGCGACGCTGCTCAAGCCACTGCACGTCGGCGAGCACGGCAGCGAGCGGGGTCTGTTCCGCTGGTTCAATCGCAACCTCGATCGCGGTCGCGATCGCTACGCGGGCGTCGTCGCGCGCATGCTGCAACATACGGCGCGCTACATGCTGATCTATCTGGCACTCGCTGCCCTCATGGCGCTGCTGTTCTTCCGTCTGCCGACTTCCTACCTGCCCGATGAGGACCAGGGAGCAATGCAGGCGCTGGTGCAGGCCCCGCCGGGGGCGACGCAGCAGCGCACGCGCCGGGCACTGGATGAAGTCCAGTCCTACTTCCAGCGCCGCGAGGCCGACACGGTGCAGTCCATCTTCGCCATACAGGGCTTCAGCTTCTCGGGCTCCGGACAGAACATGGGCATCGAGTTTCTGTTGTTGAAGGACTGGAGCCAGCGTGAGGCGGATCGGCTGAGCGTGCAGGCCATCGCCGCACGCGCACGCCGCGCGTTCACAAATTTCAAGGACGCCGATATCAACCCGGTGGTTCCGCAGGCGATCAACGAACTCGGTAACAGCGCCGGCTTCGATTTTTTCCTGGAGGATTTCAACGGCCAGGGCCACCAGGCGCTGATGGATGCGCGCAATGCGTTCTTCCGCATGGCGCGCCAGGATCCCAAGCTCGTCGACGTGCGTGCCTCCGGGCAGGATGACGCACCACAGCTGCAGCTGGATGTGGATCCCCAGAAGGTGCAGTCCTTCGGGCTATCGATGGCCGACGTCAACGATACGCTGTCGGTCGCCTGGGGCGGCCGCTACATCGACGACTTCATCGATCGCGGCCGCGTCAAGCGCGTGTATCTGCAGGCCGATGCACCGTTTCGTATGCAGCCGCAGGATTTCGGCCGCTGGTACGTGCGCAGCGCCACCGGACAGATGGTACCGGTATCGGCCTTCGCCTCCACGCACTGGGAATTCGGCTCGCCGCGGCTGGAGCGCTACAACGGCGTATCGGCCGTGGAGCTGAATGGCAAGGCTGCTCCCGGCGTGAGCTCGGGCGATGCCATGGCGGAGGTCGAGCACCTGATCGGGCGGCTGCCGCCGGGGTTCCGCATCGCCTGGACCGCCCAGTCCTATCAGGAGATCGCGGCCGGCTCGCAGACGCCGCTGCTGTATTCGCTCTCACTGCTGGTGGTGTTCCTGTGCCTGGCGGGTCTCTATGAGAGCTGGTCGATTCCCATTTCCATCCTGCTCGCCGTGCCGCTGGGCGTGATCGGTGCTGTGCTGGCCACCAGCATCCGCGGGCTCGAGCGCGATGTCTACTTCCAGGTGGGCATGCTGACGACCATCGGACTGGCCAGCAAGAATGCCATCCTGATCGTGGAGTTCGCGCGCAAGTACGTCGAGCAGGGCATGGAACTCGTGGCAGCGACACTGCACGCGGCGCGCGACCGGCTGCGCCCGATCCTGATGACCTCTCTGGCCTTCGGCTTTGGGGTCCTGCCCCTGGCGTTCGCGCGCGGTGCCGGTGCGGGCGCGCAGCGCGCCATCGGCACGGGTGTGTTCGGCGGCATGATTGCCGGGACCTTCCTCGGAATCTTCTTCACGCCTGTGTTCTACGTCACCGTGCAGCGTGTAGCGCGCTGGCGGAGTGCGCCCGCGAGTGCTGCCCGACCGGCCGGCGCACACGCGCTGCCGTCGACGGACCGGGTCTCGCCCTGACGGCTATATGCTCGGCGGCCGCAGCGCGCCGGGAGCGCCTGGATCAGGTGCGCGTGGCTGACCTGCAGGCGATTGGTTCGTATCTGCAGTCATTCGACGCGACCCGGGCACACGGGCGCGGCCTGCAGTGTTTTGAGCGCCGTGTTCACAGCTGACTCTGACCCTCCAAATAAAAGACGCAGGTACCCGTCAGCTCTACTCTGCCCCCAGAGTATCTGCACTCCACTTCTCCCCCGCGGCGTGAGGCCTGGAAGGCGCGAAATGCGGATTTCCCCAGAATTGCAGCCCAGTATGGAGCGAGGGCGCAATGTGCGCTGCCGGTAACCGGGTCCTCCGGAACTCCCTGTGCGGGCGCGAAGTAGCGGCTGACAAAGTCATAGTCGCCGGTGCCCTGTGCGGTAACGATCACGCCCTTCCGGTCGAGTGTTGCGATAGCCGCAATATCCGGCCGCAGGTTGCGCACGGCGTCGGCGTCGTTCAACCGCGCCAGGTAGTTTACGTCATCGGCGACTACATCCAGCGGATCCGCGCCGATCGCTTGCGCGAGATCGCGTGGCCTCGCGACTGGCGTCGCATGGCGGGCGGGAAAATCCATGACGTAGCCCTTGGGTGATCGCTTGACAGTCAATGGTCCGCTCGCCGAATGAAACACCACGCTTGCCCGCCCGGGCTCAAGCCGCTCCATTACGACTGCGGCACTAGCCAGCGTCGCATGACCGCACAGGGGAACCTCATTTTTCGGCGTGAACCACCGGATGCGATAATCCGCACCCTCGGGAGCGATGAACGCGGTTTCGGAGAGATTGTTCTCCTCCGCAATGGCCTGCATGAGAGTGGGCTCTGGAAGGTAATCCAAGGGCATCACCGCCGCCGGATTTCCGGTGAACAGCTTTGATGCGAATGCATCGACCTGAAAAATGCGTGCACGCATTTATCGCCCCCTGACTACGAGTGACATATGTTTCGCGTCCGCCCGCAAGGACAGTCGCGAGTATTGTAGGATGTCCTCGTGGAAGATTGGCCCAAGACCAGGTTTCCGAGGGCTCCTACATGAGATTGGATGCGGTGTCTGCGGGCCGTAACCCCCCTGAAGAGGTTAACGTCATCGTCGAGGTTCCGGTCGGGGGCGAGCCTATCAAGTACGAGATGGACAAGGTCTCCGGCGCATTGGTGGTCGATCGGTTTCTCTATACAGCCATGCGTTATCCGGGCAACTACGGCTTCATTCCGCGTACGCTGTCGGAAGATGGAGATCCGTGCGACGTCCTGATCGCAAACCAACGCGGTGTCATACCCGGCGCGATCGTCGCGGTGCGACCCATAGGCGTGCTGCAGATGCAGGACGAGGCCGGCGGCGATGAGAAGATCCTGGCGGTACCGGCCCCCCGGTTGACGCGCCGCTATGAAGATGTTCACAACTACACCGATTTGCCCGAGATCACGCTCCAGCAGGTGCGGCACTTTTTCGAACACTACAAGGATCTCGAGACCTCGAAATGGGTCAAGGTGGTCGGGTGGGACGATGCCAAGGAAGCCCGCCGACTCATCTTGAAAGCGATGGAACGCTTCGCGGCTCAAGCCAAAGGTTGACCGCCGCAGGCTTGGCTGTTGCTCCTTCCGCGAGCGGCACGCCAGTCTTCGGCCGTAATTTCGTAAGTGGCAACCTTCTGGGCGTACCAGTCCTCGATGCCCCGATAACGCATGCCAAGTTTCAGCATCACCGCAATGGAAGCGGCGTTTTCGGGTTGGCAAACCGCGCAGAGAAGACTGGCGCCTAGCTGTGCAAAGGCAAACGCCGCCATCTCGCGTGCGGCCTCTGTCGCGATGCCTTGGCCCCATTTATCCCGGCGTACCCGCCAGCCGATCTCCAGCGGGCAGTCAGGGTCAGGCTCCGGCCCCCCTCGCCGGAGATTTTGAATGCAGCCCGCGCCTACGATCTGTCCGGACTGCGAGTCAATGATGGTCCACCACGAGTAGCCCCATTTTGCCCAGCGTGCCTTAACACGCTCGATCATCACCTGGGTATCTGAGCGGCTCTCAGGACGTCCGGTGATGTAGCGCATGACCTCTGGATCTGAATCAATTGCACTCAGACCGTCCAGATGATCATCGCTACAGGGCACCAGGCGTAGCCGCTGAGTCGTGAGTTCGGATTTGTCGGACAAGTCAGTCATGCCCCCTGCCGATCCGTTTGCAGTCGGTCCCTCAGATGCGAGCTTCGTAGTCAATCGCAGCGAGTGCCACCGCGAGCCAATGCTCGGACTGCAGTGAAGAACCCCAAAAAAAAAGGCGGCGCCAGGCGCCGCCTCTTTATCAGCTCGCGGGCCGGCTCAGGCGAGATTGGCGCTATAGAGCTTCAGCAAATGGCTCCATGCAATCTCGGCTTCGGCCTTGTTGTAGATGGGCATGCCATTGGCCTGAGGCGGCATGTCCGGTACGGTCCAGCCGTGCTGCATCCCTTGATAGACGATTACAGTGGATTCCCGAACCTTCGGTACCGAGGACGCTGCTATCGCCGCCTTGAGCTTGTCCTTCGCATCGGGCTGGCGCACGTCGTCGCTGGTGGCAATGGCGATGTACATCTGCGCCTGGAACTTTGGGATGAGTAGATGCGGGCTGTTGGGATCATTGGTCACCAGGCCGCCACCGTGGAAAGTCGCTCCGGCGCCCACGCGATCGGCCTGCGAAGCGACCGTCTTGAAGACCAGCGGTCCGCCCATGCAGTAGCCCTGCGTGCCGATCTTTTTGTCCGTATCGACTTGCGCCTGCATGTCGAGAAAGCCCACGTGCGCCTTGGCGTCGGTCTCGATCGCGCCGTCCATGCCGATCGGGCCCGTATCCTTCTTCATCTTGGCCTGAGTACTCGGGTCCCGGAAGTTGAACTTGGCGAGCTCGTCCTCGCTATAGGGTGCTCCGGGCGCCGTGCGATAGAACGGATTGGGTACCAGCACGGAGTACCCCGAAGCGGCCAGGCGGCGCCCGAACGCGACGAACGTGGGTCGCAGACCGAAGATGTCGGTCCAGATGATGACGCCGGGATGCTTACCGGTGGCAGGATGACTGAACGACGCATCGCAGGTGCCATCTCCGGTCTGGATCTGCACGGTCTTCGTGACAACGCTACGGCGATGGGACTCCGCTGCGCTGACGCGGCCGACGCCGGCGGCCAGTCCGACGGCGGCAGTAACCGCCACGAATTCACGCCGTGATGGGTCATTCAACAGAGCGTCCCCACGATCCTGGTTTTTATCCTCGCTCGTCATATGTGCACCCTCTTTGAATTGAGCCGGTTGCTTCGGCCGGTCTGTGCGCTCGGCTTCGATGAGCGCCCGCGCAGCTTACTCCCGCGCTGGGGCAGACGCGACCGCTGCAGTGCCGGAGACGCCGGTGCCGCCAACGGTGGTCGCGGGGCTCGCGGCTGGGGTGATGGCGGGTGTGAGGGTAGGGGGAGACGTGGTCGTCGAAGGGACTGCGCCGCTTGCGGCCTCGGGCGAATCGGGCGAGTGAGCTGTAGGTGGGCCGGCGACGGCTGATCTGCCGCCCTCGGCATGGGCGCTGTGCGCGGCCGGGACGGGCAGCGCCGGTGCGCTGGCTGGGCTCGGTGTGGCTGGCGCTGCCTCTTCAGGGTCGTCCGACTTGGGCTGTGCTTGCACCTTGGCGGCGTGGACCGCGGCCTGGCGGGCCAGCTCGGCCGGCGAGGGTGGCAACGCTACGGCCACCAGCGTCGCCGCGTTGATGACCGCCGCGTCGTCGCGCAGCTTTACGTATAGCTGTCCATCGCTCGGATGGGGTACCGGCAGCGAGTCGCCGGGAAAGCCGTCCGGTACCTGCGTCGCATGGTCGAAATGCGCATTGGCCGAGACGGAGTCGATCAGGAACAGGTTCGCCCCGGAGAGCTTGCAGGCCAGATCGGCGCTGGCCGGACACTTCAGGTCGTGCAGCATCGGCAGGCGTACCAGCGTCGCCAGCGGTTGCCACTCGCCCGCGACCCCGTCATCCACGATGCGGAACTGCAGCGGCCCGAAGGCTGAGCTGCCATAGGCGCGCGCCGGATCGAGTGTGGCCACGGCCACACGCGCGTCCTCCAGCGTGAGGCCGCCATTGGCGAGGCTGAGGGTCGTGGAATAGCTGCCGTCGGTGGTCGCCACTTCGAGCTGGTCATCGCGCCCGAACTGCGCCGGCGTCTGTGCGCGTACCGAGAAGGTCAGCGTCGCATCCTGCGGCAGCTCATCGGCGGCTGACAGCGCGATATTGCTGGACGCGCTCGCGCTCGCCAGCTGCACGTTCTTGCCGATCAGCGCCACGCTCGGGCGCGGCGCGACGACGAGGGTATCCAGGTCGAACACGCGCCCGTCCTTCAGCGTGACATGCGCCGTGACGCTTTCGCCTTCTTTGAGGGTGCTGGCAGGCTTAGTAGGGACGGCAGAGTTGGCAGGGCTGCTCGCGCTGCCGGGGCCGGCGGCGCTGACGGCATTTGCCTGCGCGATCATTTGCAGTTCATCCGCACCCTGCATCGAGGAGAGTTTGCCAGGCAGATATTGCGCGCCGTGCAACGAAAGGCTTGCGACCTGGTCGAGACGGCTGCCCTTGAGCACGCCCTGCGTGTCGCCGGCGCGGATCGTGAAGCTGTCGAGCCGGCCGGCTTCGGAGAACGCATGCAGCTGCAGCGGTTGCGGTTTTGCGCCGTACTGCGTGACCACCAGTGTCAGGGAGCCGGGCTTGGCTTCCTGCAGCGGCAGGCGCACTTCGACCTCGTTGAGCTTGACCGTTTTCCATTCGGCCTTGAGCTCATGGCCGCCCGGGTCCTTGAGCATCACGTCCTCGACGCAGCCGACGCTGACCGCCTGCAGGTGCACGGTCGACTCACGTCCGACGATCAGCGAGCCGTCCTCGCTGCCCACCAGCGACAGCGCGCGAGCTTGGGCGTTGACGAGCTCGAAGCTGGGTCCTTGGTAGTCATCGAATCCCCAGTAGCCGTGCAACGCGGCGTGGATACTGTCACCGAGATCGGTGGCGGAGAGCTTGGCGGTATCCACGACCAGTCCGCCCTGTTCGGCGTCCGGCCGCGCGGGCAGCTCGATGAGCTTGCCGTCCTTGCCGGTCAGCCGCAGCGCGATGTCGCGTGCGTAGCCGGTGGAGAACACCAGCGGAGCGCCTTCCACCGGCAGCACCAGCGAGTCCTTGCGCGCGCAGAACATCTGCTTGGGGTCCACCGCATGCAGCGGCGGCAACTGCGCGGGCTCGACGGCTGGCAGCGAGGCCACCAGCACCGAGCGCGGGTTGTGGAAAGAAGGCGGGGTGTTGAGGGCCAGGGAGAGCTGGTCACCGAACTGGGTCGCGAGCGCCGGGATGTACTGGTACTGCGCCGTACCAAACGAACCCAGGATGCGCACGATGTCCATGACCGAAGCAATGTACGGGCTGTAGTAGCCGTAGCTGAGCTGCGGGGTGTAGCTGGCCTCCATCGCCAGGTCGCTCGTGGGCCCGGTGGTCAGCGCCTCGACGATGGAGGTGCTGTGTCCGTCATTGAGAATCAGGTTGTCCTGATTCGCCATCAAACACGGCAGCTGCAGCTCGGGAAGCTTGCTGAGGCACTTGTCGTCGAGCTTGATCGCCAGGCTCCGCGCCAGCAGCGGCGCTGCCTGCTTCAGGGCATCGGGTTGATCGGAGACATCGAGCTGATGCAGGGCCGTGAGGTATGCCTGCAGCCGCGAGCGATCCAGAGACGCCTGGTTCAAATCCTGTGAGGCGCGCACGAACGCCCCGGGACGGCCGCGCACGGCACCCATCAGGGTCTTGAAGTCCCCCGACGTTTTGGGCGCAAGGAACACCAGCACCTGCTGCGCGCCCGCGGGCACCGTCACCGTCATACCCTGCTGACAGCGGCGCTTCCAGGTCTCGCAGGGGAAGAACCATTGCGAGGGCGGTGGGTTCGTCGAGCCGCGCAGAAAGGCTGCGACCATCAGGTATGGGGCGGACTGCGTGGAGGGCAGTGCAGCCTGGATCCAGAGCTTATCGCCCACCGCCAGGTTCGGGACGGCCGAGATCGGCAGCGTCTTGCCCTCGTGGGTCACCTTGACGAGCAGGTTCGGGCCGGACAGGTCAAACGGGGCAGGATCGGCGAATGCGGCGCTGGCGGACAGCAGCGTCAGCAGGCCGGCAAGCAAGACTCTCGATCGCAATGTTCTGACCTCCCTTTGCGCCGCAGGGGTGCTGCTGTATGTGAGAAAAGGGCGCCCATTCAAGGTTCCCCGAGCCAGCCTGTCAACCTGTCACTACTTGCGACAGTTCGCAGTTTTACGCACCAGGCTGTACCGCAGCTGAACGGTGGCGCTGCCGTTTCAATGCAATAGCAGCGACCGCTCTCCCATGCTGAACTGCACTGAAAAGGGCAAGCAACGCGCCACGGGCTTGCCATTCGACATCGCGGGCTTCCAGCGCGTCAGGTGAGCGACCTTAAGCGCGGCTTGATCCAGCGCGTAATCTCCCGAGCTGCGCAACACCGCGATGCTGGCGATCTGCCCGGTCGAATAAATGCACACGCGCGTCCACACGCGTCCCTGCGCAGAGTTTCGGCGCGCCGACATCGGATAGTAGTTATCCACATCGGGCGGTTTGTAGGTAATCTGCGGTGGAAAATAGCTTGAGTTCCCGCTGCCCGCTGCGAGACGCGGCGCGGCAATCCTGGGCGTATGTGCCGGTGCTGACGCGGGGACCGTGACGATGTGCGGCAGCACTACTGACGGGGGAATCAGCACTGGGATGGGTGCCTCTGGCAGCTTCGGTGCGTGCAGTGCCGGAGGCGGCGGTACGGGTCTGGGCGGGGGCGTGACGACGCTGACCAGCAGCGGCAACTCGATCGATGCGTGTCCTGCCAGCGTCAGACCGTGCAGGAATACGAGGATGATCAGCGCATGCAGAACCGTGGCGAGTAGCAGCATCGGCAGGCGGCGACGCCAGGGCAGGGTGCGAATCGTCATGGTGGCTCGGCGAGAGCGGTGACCCGCCCATTTATTGTAGCGCGCTGAGGGCGCCGGCCAGCACGATCGCGGGCGCAGTGCTGGCATCCAACGTCACCACATCGGTCTCCTCCGGACTGGGCGGCTCGAGGGTGGCGAACTGGCTGGGTACCAGGCTTGCGGGCATGAAGTGATGGGCACGGTGCTGCAGGCGCTGCCGGGCGGCAGAAGCATCGATGCGAAGAAACACAAAGCGCAGTCCGCGCGTCGTGTCTCGCAGGCGATCACGGTAGACACGCCGCAGTGCCGAACAGGTCAGTACCAGCCCGCGCGGGTAGCGCCGCTCGTCCTGCAGCTGTGCCGCGATTCTGCCGAGCCAGCCGGCACGATCCGCATCGTCGAGCGGCTGGTCCGAGCGCATCTTGGCGATGCTGTGCGCATCGTGCAGCGTGTCGCCTTCGATGAACGACAGATTCAGGGCTTGCGCCAGGGCTTGGCCCAGCGTGCTCTTGCCGCAGCCCGAAACGCCCATGACAACCACGGGAAGGCGGGCCACGGCAGCGCTGTCGGTCATAGGGAGTATGATCGACAGCATGGCCCGGGCTGACAAGTCATGGCTGCTCGCGTCGCTCTGCCTGCCGCTGGTTGCGATGTTGCCCGGGTGCAGCTCGCCGCCGCGGGCGCAGCCATGGATGCCGCCACCGACGCCGCCAGCCCCTCCGCCCCCGCCGATCTCGCCGTTCGACGACGCAGCGGTCTCCTTCCTCATTCATGGCAACTTCGCACGCGGCGAGCAGGTCGTCGTGCGCGTCTGCCTGCATGCCGATCACAGTATTGCCAGCAGCGACATCCTCGAGTCCTCCGGGGATCGGCGCTTCGATCAGATGGCGCTCGATTGGGCGCGTCGCGTGCAGCTGCGCAACGCCTCGGTGCCCGGCCGACCGATCGCGCGCTGTGGCCCCGTGCGGGTCGAACTGCACGAGTCGGTAGCGCCCGGCATGGGACATCAGGTCGGCGAGCAGCTCGGCTAACACGCAGCTCGGGCAGAAACCGACACGCTTGTCTGTCAGTCACAACTGACACGACATTACGCAGCGGCAGCGTTAACGGGGCTTGCCATCGGACCTCCGTCACGTGAATAAGTGCGCATGGCATCATTGCCCGTGATCGGACTGGTGGCGCTGCTCGTCGGAGCGGTGCTCCTGGTGCTGTGGCTGGCGCGCGCGCTGCGTGCGGCGCGCCGCTGGGGAGCACGCCTGGCCAATCTGGTGGAGGCGGTGCCCGATCAGGGGCTGCTGCTGCTGGACGCGGCCGGTCGTGTGATCCACTGCAATGCCGCCGCGCGTCGGCTGCACGGTTATGGCGACGGGGAGATCGAGGGGCAGCACTATGCGCTGCTGTTCACACCCGAGGAGCGGCGCGAGCGCGTGCCGGAGAACGAATTGGAGGCTGCAGCGCGTGATGGTCCATTCACGGCGCGCAGCGCTCGGGTGCATCGCGATGGTCGGCGCATCATGGTGCAGACGCGTCTGACTGCACTGCGCGAGCCCGCGGGACGGCTCGGCGGCTTCAGCGTGGTGGAAAACGATCTGAGCGAGCGGCTCGGTCAGGATCAGGCGCTCGCCGAGGCGCGCGCTACGCTCGCCGGCGTACACAAACTCGTCGCGCTCGGCCGGCTCAGCGAGGGCATTGCGCACGAGTTCAACAACGTCGTGCATGTCATCAAGACAGCGGTCGCACTGCTGCAGCAGCGCGGCGCCACGGACGAGCAGGCCGCCAGCTTTCTACACATGATCAAGCGCAACGCCGATCGCGCGGCGGGGCTCTCGCAGCACCTGCTGGCGTTGGCGCGCCGACAGCCGCTCAATCTGATCGCCACCGATGTGAATGACGTAGTGGCCACGGTCGCGGCGCTGCTGCGTCAGACGTTCAGCGAGAACATCATCGTCGAGGAGCAACTCGATGAGGCGCTGTCCTGGGTGGTCGTGGACCGCAGCGAGCTCGAGGCTGCGCTGCTGCACGTGGCTGCGAACGCACGCGACGCGATGCCGCAGGGCGGCCGGCTGAGCTTCCACACGGCGGAAGTCCTGCAGCCTGCGGCGGTGGACGCCGGGCGGCCTGCGCGCCACAGCGTGGTGATCAGCATTCGCGATTCGGCGAGCACGCAGGCGGCGCTGGCGGACGAGGCGCAGAGCGTCGCGGCGGGCAGCAACGCTGCGGCGGGGCGCACTCACGCGGACGAGTCGAGCCTGGATCTGGTGCGTGGCCTGCTCGACCACTCGCACGCCCAGTTGCAGGTGGAGCGAGGCGGGGAGGGCTCAACGGTCAGCGTGTACCTGCCCGCACGGGCTGGCTAGAGAATATCGCGCTTGAATCAAGCGTAGCACGCGCCTTCTGAGCGCCTGTCCGGGCTCGCTGTGCGACCCCACCGGCGCGGCGTACACTGCACGCACATGGCCATTCTCGAGCGCTTTCATCCGGCGGTAGCCCGCTGGTTCGCAGCGCGATTTCCCGCTCCCACGGCCCCTCAGCTGGCTGCCTGGCCGGCGATTCTGGAGGGTCGCGATGCGCTGATCGCCGCGCCGACCGGTTCGGGCAAGACACTCGCGGCCTTTCTGAGCGCCATCGATCATCTGGTGCGCGAGGCGATGGCGGGTCGGCTCACCGACACCACGCAGGTGGTCTACGTCTCGCCCCTCAAGGCGCTGTCGAACGACATCCAACGCAACCTCGAGGAGCCGCTGGCAGGCATCGCGGCCGAGTTGGGCGCCGAGTGTGCTGCAGCGGGACAGAGCGTGCCGATGATTCGGGCCGCAGTGCGCACCGGCGACACCCCGGCTGCAGTGCGAGCCGCGATGCTGCGCCGTCCGCCGCACATCCTGGTGACGACCCCCGAGTCGCTGTACCTGCTGTTGACCAGCGAGTCGGGCCGGCGGCTGCTGGCGGGTACGCGCTCGGTGATCGTCGATGAGATCCACGCGCTCGCCGGCAACAAGCGCGGCGCGCATCTGGCACTCTCGCTCGAGCGGCTCGCGGCGCTGTGCGGCGCGCCGCTACAGCGCGTGGGGCTGTCGGCGACGCAGAAGCCGATCGAGCCCATCGCGCGCTTTCTCACCGGAGTCGACGCACAGGGGCAGACGCGTCCCTGTACCCTCATCGACAGCGGTCACGTGCGCGAGCGCGATCTGGCGCTGCTGATGCCGGCGGTGCCGCTCGAGGCGGTGATGTCCGGAGATGCCTGGGAGACGCTCTATGATCAGCTCGCGGCCCTGATTCGCGAGCACCGCACCACGCTGGTGTTCGCCAACACGCGGCGCATGGTCGAGCGCGTGACGCGTCACCTGAGCGAGCGGCTTGGCGAGCAGGCGATCGCGGCTCATCACGGCAGTCTCGCGCGCGAGCAGCGCCTGGATGCCGAGCAACGGCTGAAGAGCGGCGCACTGCGCGCGCTCGTGGCGACCGCCTCGCTGGAGCTGGGCATCGACATCGGCGATGTCGACCTGGTCTGCCAGCTGGGTACGCCGCGCACCATCGCTGCCTTGCTGCAGCGGGTCGGCCGCGCCAATCACGCCGTCGCGGGGGTGCCACGCGGGCGGCTCGTGCCGCTCAGCCGCGACGAGCTGGTGGAATGCACGGCGTTGCTGACCGCGGTGCGCGCCGGGGAGCTGGATGCGCTGGCGATTCCCCCGGGCGGGCTGGACGTGCTGTGTCAGCAGTTGGTCGCGGAGGTCGCGGCACGTGAGTGCGGCGAAGACGAGCTGTTTGCGCTGGTGCGGCGTGCGGGTCCCTATGGCGAGCTGTCGCGTGTGCGTTTCGATGAGCTCGTGCGCATGCTCTCGGATGGGTTTGCGACCCGACGCGGCCGGCAGAGCGCCTATCTGCATCGCGACGCCGTCAATCGACGCCTGCGGCCGCGGCGCGGCGCGCGGCTCACGGCGCTGACCTGCGGCGGGGCGATTCCCGACACCGCCGATTATCGCGTGATACTCGAGCCTGCCGGTACCTTCATCGGCACGCTCAACGAGGACTTTGCGGTCGAAAGCCTGCAGGGCGATGTCTTCCAGCTCGGCAATTGCTCCTATCGCATCCTGCGCGTCGAGTCCGGGCGGGTGCGCGTGGAGGATGCGCGCGGCCAACCCCCGAGCATGCCGTTCTGGCTGGGAGAGGCGCCCGCGCGCAGCGCCGAGCTCTCGGCGGCCGTCTCGGCACTGCGCGAGCGCATCGATGCAGCCCTGCCGCGCATCGACGGCGCATCGATCGGTAGCTGCATCGCCGGGCTGGTGGAGGCCGTTCCCGGAGTGCCGGAAGCCGCGGCGCGCCAGCTGGTGGAATACCTCGCGGCTGCCAAGGCGATGCTCGGGCATCTGCCCACGCAGCGCCGGCTCATCTTCGAGCGTTTCTTCGATGAGGCCGGCGACATGCATCTGGTGATCCATGCGCCCTACGGCAGCCGCATCAATCGCGCGCTCGGGCTGATGCTGCGCAAGCGCTTCTGCCGCGCGTTCAATTTCGAGCTGCAGGCGGCCGCGACCGAAGATGCCATCGTGCTGTCACTGGGCGAGACGCACAGCTTTGCGCTGCCCGAGCTGCCACGCTATCTGGGCTCGCGCAGCGCCGAGTCGGTGCTGGTTCAGGCGGTGCTCGCTGCGCCGCTGTTCGCGACGCGCTGGCGCTGGAATGCCACGGTGTCGCTGGCGATCCAACGCGTACGCGCCGGTCGGCGCACGCCGGCGCCGCTGCAGCGCATGGCCGCCGAGGATTTGATCTCGGTGGTGTTCCCCGAGCAGTTGGCCTGCGGCGAGAACGTCGTGGGCGAGCGCGAGATTCCCGACCACCCGTTGGTGCGGCAAACCCTGTATGACTGCCTGCACGAGGCCATGGACCTGTCCGGTCTGGTGCAGCTGCTCGAGGCGCTCGAGGCCGGCAGCATCGCGACCCTGTCGTGCGATCTGCCGCACCCCTCGCCGCTGGCGGCAGAGATTCTCACGGCGCGCCCGTATGCGTACCTGGACGATGCGCCCCTCGAGGAGCGGCGTACGCAGGCCGTGGCCTCGCGCCGCTGGCTCGATCCGGAGAGCGCTGCGCAGTTCGGCCAGCTCGATCCGGCGGCCATCGACGCAGTTCGGCAGCAGGCGCGCCCGGCGCCCGAGAATGCCGAGGAGCTGCACGATGCGCTCATGCTGCTCGGGGTCATGAACCCGCGCGAGGATGCGGCGGCAGCAGTGGACGCGCTCGAGCCGCTGTTTGCACAGCTGCAGCACCAGCGCCGCGCAACGCGGCTGCACACGAGCGATGTCGTCTACTGGGTGGCCGCGGAGCAGCTGCCGCTGGTGTGCGCCGCCTATCCCGAGGCGCGCCTCGAGCCGGCCCTGACAGCACCGCCGGAATATGCCGCGCACCGCTGGGAGCGTCACGAGGCGCTGCGCGAGCTGCTGCGCGGACGACTGGCAGCCGCGGGGCCCATCACGATCCAGGCGCTCGCGGCGCTGCTGCGTCTGCCGCCGCCCGACCTCGCCGCGGCCCTGTCGGTGCTCGAGGCCGAAGGCTTCGTGCTGCGCGGGCGCTTCTCGCCGACCGAGGCCGGTGCGGCCGTGGATGGCGGGGTGGAGTGGTGCGAGCGACGGCTGCTGGCGCGCATTCATCGCTACACGCTCAATTCGCTGCGTGCGCAGATCGAGCCGGTGGCGAGCGGAGAGTTCATGCGCTTCCTGCTCGAGTGGCAGGGTGTGACCCGCGAGCCGCGACCCGAAGGCGCTGCGAGCCTCGCGGCGCTGATCGGGCAACTGGAGGGCTTTGCGCTGCCGGCGGCCGCCTGGGAGGCCGATGTGCTGCCGGTGCGCCTGCGCGACTACGATGCGGGTTGGCTCGATGCGCTGTGCCTGTCGGGTCGGGTTCTCTGGGCGCGTCTGGCCGCGCCGGCGGCCGGGGCGGGCGGCCCGGTCCGGGCCACGCCGATCGCGCTACTTACGCGAGCAAATCTGCCGCTCTGGCAGCGACTCATGCCGCCGCCGCCGGCGAGCGGGCTGTCGGCCGGTGCCAGCGCCATGGCGCAGTACCTGCAAACGCACGGCGCGAGCTTTTTTGACGAGCTGGTGACCGGCAGTGGCCTGCTGGCCTCGCAGGCGGAAGCGGCGCTGGGCGAGTTGGTAGCTGCCGGCCGCGTGACCGCCGACAGCTTCGCAGGACTGCGCGCGCTGCTGATGCCGCTGCAGCGCCGGCGTAAGCTGGCGGCGCGCAGCCGCCACGGCTCGTTCGGACTCGCCGAGGCGGGTCGCTGGAGCCTGTTGTCGCGCGGCGCAGCTGCGAGCGGCAGCGGGTCCGCGGTCGCCCCCGTGGCTGAGGCGCTGTCCCTGGACGCGGCGCAGATCGACAGCGTCGCCTGGATGCTGCTGCGGCGCTACGGAGTGGTGTTCCGGCGGCTGCTGAGCCGTGAGGGCGATGGGCTGCCGCCCTGGCATGCGCTGCTGCGCAGTTACCGGCGGCTCGAGGCCCAGGGGCACATCCGCGGCGGACGCTTCGTGGCCGGCGCCACGGGCGAGCAATACGCACTGCCGGAGGCCGTGAGCGCGCTGCGAGCGGTGCGCCGCCGCGACGCGCCAGGCGCGCTCGTCGCCCTCAGTGCGGCCGATCCGTTGAACCTCTCGGGCATCGTGACACCCGGGGCGCGGATCGCGGCGCTGGCGGGCAATCGCGTCCTGCTGCGCGATGGCGTGGCCGTGGCCACGTACACCGGCGGCGAGGTGCAGTGGCTCGAGACCCTGCCCGCGGCCGAACAATGGCAGGCCCGCACGTTGCTGCTGCGCCCGGCACGCGTCGCGGCCAGACGCATCGCCTGACGCGGGCTGCGCTGGGCCCGTGGAGTTTCGCTTCGAAGGGGTCGACAAGCGCCACGGGTCCAATGTCATTCTCCAGGCATTGACGCTGCGGTTTGCCGCCGGAAGTGTCAGCGCCATCCTCGGCGAGAGTGGCGCGGGTAAATCGACGTTGCTGCGACTGCTGCTGGGCCTGGACTGGCCCGAGGCCGGAGCGGTGCTCATCGATGGGGTGCCGTTGCAACCGGCGCAGCGGCTGGCCGTGCGGCGCCAGATCGGCTACGTCATCCAGGAAGGCGGGTTGTTTCCGCATCTGACGGCGCTGGGGAACCTCTCGCTCCTGCCCCGGCACCTCGGCTGGTCGCGCGAGCGCATTCGCGCGCGGGCGGCGGAGCTTGCAGCGCTGGTGGAACTGCCCGCGGCGCTGCTGCAGCGCTTTCCGGGCGAGCTATCGGGCGGCCAGCGCCAGCGCGTCGCGGTGATGCGCGCGCTGATGAGTGATCCGCCGGCGCTACTGCTGGATGAGCCGCTGGGAGCACTGGATCCGCTGGTGCGTGATGAGCTGCAGCAGCGGCTCGCGGCACTGTTCCGTACGCTGTCGAAGACGGTGCTCATCGTCACGCACGATCTGCCCGAGGCGGCCGTGCTCGCCGATCGGCTGCTGCTGCTGCATCAGGGACGCATCGTGCAGGATGGGCCCGCGCGAGCCTGGCTGGAGCAGCCGGCCGACGCATTCGTGCGTCGTTTTGTCGCGGCGCAGCGCGGCGGTCTGGCGGATGCGCTGGCGGCGGCGGCGGCGCGCGGGCCAGGGGCGGCGGGTGCGGGAGGCTCGGATGCCACTGGGTGAGCGGCGGCCCCGAGGCGGCCATGCGCCCCATGCCGCGGGGGTGCTACGCAGCGGCGCCGCGGCGGTCGCGAACGGTCTAAGGGTGGCGGGGCTGCTGCTCGTGGCGGCGCTATTCGCCAGCGGCGCGTGGGCGGCCAATGTCCCTGCTGCGGCGCAGCCGGGTGCTTCACCGAGCATCGGTTCGAAGAATTTCACCGAATCGCTGATCCTCGCCGACCTGCTGCAGCTGGCGGCGCAGCGTCGCGGGTTGACGCTGATTCATCGCCGCGCGATGGGGGGCAGCGCCATCCTCTGGGAGGCCCTGCTGGCCGGTAGCATCGATGCCTATCCCGAATACACCGGCACGCTGCGGGCGCAGCTGCTGACGAACGTGGCACCTGGTGTGGACGAGGCGGCCGGTGACGCGGCGCTGCGCACGGCGCTGGCGCGCGAGGGCGTGCGCATGGGCCCTGCGCTGGGGTTCGAGGACCGCTACGCGCTGGCCGTACCCGCAGCGGTCGCGCAGCGGCTGCACTTGACGGCACTCTCGGATTTACGGGCACATCCGGAGCTGCGCTATGCGCTCTCCAACGAATTCATGGATCGCGCCGATGGCTGGCCGGGGCTGCGGCAGGTTTACGGCCTCTCGCCGCGCTCGGTGCGCGGCATGGATCATTCGCTGGCCTATCGCGCATTGCGCGAGGGGGCAGCCGAGGTCGTCGACGTGTACACCACCGATGCGGAGATTGCCGCGCAGGGCCTGACGGTGCTTCAGGACGACCGGCACTTCTTCCCACGCTACGACGCCGTCTGGCTCTACCGTCAGGACGCTGCGGCCCACTGGCCGGCGCTGGTGGCGGCGATCAACTCGTTGGCGGGGCGCATCTCAGTACAGAGCATGCAGCGGCTCAACGCTGCGGTGCAGCTCGGGCATCGCGATGATCGCGATGTGGCGGCGGCGTTTTATGCGACGCTGGTGCCGGGAGGGGCCACGGCAGCGGTGCGCAGCCCGGGTACGGACGCGGGCAGCGTCACGCAGCTGCTGGCGCGCACACGCGAGCATCTGCTGCTGGTGGGGGTATCGCTGGCACTGGCGCTGCTGATCGGTCTGCCGCTGGGAGTATTGGGCGCCCAATGGCCCACACTCGGCCGTCCGCTGCTGGCGCTGTCCGCGGTGCTGCAGACGATTCCTTCGCTGGCGCTGCTGGTATTCATGATCCCGCTGTTCGGCATCGGCGCCCGGCCGGCGATCGCAGCGCTGTTTCTCTACAGCCTGCTGCCGATCGTGCGCAACACGCTCACAGGTCTGGCCTCGATCCCCGCGCCCCTGGTGCTGTCCGCCGCCGCGCTGGGGCTGCCGCGACACGTGCGGCTGCTACGCGTGGAGTTACCGCTGGCGGCGCGGACCATCCTGGCCGGGATCAGCACGGCCGCGGTGATCAACGTCGGTACGGCGACCCTCGGTGCGCTGATCGGCGCCGGAGGCTATGGCGAGCCGATTCTCACGGGAATCCGGCTGGACGATGTCGGACTGATCCTGCGCGGCGCGGTGCCGGCGGCGGTGCTGGCCCTGCTGGTCATGGGCGTGTTCCAGCTGCTCGAACGCCTCCTGACGCCCCGCGGACTGCGCGAGTTTCGCGAGCCCTGAGCCCATTTCAGCCTGCGTTCAGCGCCTTCGGAGCACTATGGCCACAACCGAGGGTGCCATCATGAAGAAGCTCTCCACCGATCTGCCTCGCCTGCTGCTGCAACTGATGCTGTTGCCCCTCGTGCTGCTCTGGGTACCTCTGATGTTCGCGATGGCCTGGGTCCACGAGGCGTTCGAGGACCTGCGGCCGCCGCGACTGCGGCCGGCGCCGGTACTGCTGCCGGCTCATGCGGGCCTGGCTTTGCTCGCGAGGCCGCGTCTGCGTTACTGAGCGGCGCTATGCTGGCGGCGTGTCTCTCCCACGCCGCATCGCGCATGTAGACATGGATGCCTTCTATGCCTCCGTGGAGCTATTGCGCTATCCGCAGCTGCGCGGCCAGCCGCTGGTGATCGGCGGGGCTCGCGCCGCGCCGCAAGCCCATCCGGATGCGCCCACCCCCGGGCCCCCCGCGGGGTTGCGCCGCCTGCGTGACTACGCCGGGCGCGGAGTGGTCACCACGGCCACCTATGAGGCGCGCGCCTTTGGGGTGCACTCGGCCATGGGACTGATGCGTGCCGCACAGCTGTGCCCCGAGGCGCTGCTGCTGCCGGCGGATTTCGACCGCTACCGTGATTACTCGCAGCGCTTCAAGCAGATCATCGCCCGCTACGCACCGCAGATCGAGAATCGCGGTATCGACGAGGTGTACGTCGATTTCAGCGACGTGCATGGCGGTCAGGAGCAGGGAGGGCGTTCGCTGGCGCTGCGCATTCAGGCGGCGATTCGGGATGCAACGGGTCTGACCTGCTCCATCGGCGTGGCGCCCAACAAGCTGATCGCCAAGATGGCGAGCGAGTTCCAAAAGCCCAATGGCGTGGCGATCGTGGCCGAGTCGGACCTCGCCGGGAAAATCTGGCCGCTGCCCTGCCGCCGCATCCACGGTGTCGGACCGAAGGCCGCTGCGCGGCTCGAACAGCTCGGCATCCGCACCGTCGGGGAGCTGGCGCGTTGTGAGCGCGCGTGGCTGCAGCAGCATTTCGGCTCGCGCCATGGCGAGTGGATGTACGAGTCGGCCTGGGGTTGGGACGATCGACCGGTGGTCACGCACAGCGAGCCGGTGTCGCTGAGCCGCGAGACTACGTTTGAACGGGATTTACATGCGGTATACGACCGCTCGCAGCTGAACGGGCTGTTCACGACGCTGTGCGCGCGCGTGGCGCAGGATCTGCAGCGCGACGGCTATGTCGCGCGCACGATCGGCGTCAAACTGCGCTATGACAATTTCCAGCGTGTGACGCGCGAGCAGACGATCGCCGTCCCCACGAACGACGCGGCCATCATCCGGCGTACCGCCGCCCAATGTCTGCGGCGCGCACCTCTCGAGCGGCGTCTGCGGCTGCTCGGGGTCAAGGCCAGCGGGCTGGCGCCGATTGCGGCGTCGCCGCCGGCGCCACGAGAAGCGGGCCAGTCGACGGAATTGCCACTGTTCGAAATGCTCTCTCGGCGGTGACGGAGCCGCATTGACTGTCAATGGACTGCCTACGTGGCCAATGAACTCGATGCCGAGATTCGACGCTTGCTGTTCGAGCGCATCGCCAGCTACGAGCAGCTCGAGGCGCTGCTGCTGCTGCGTGCCGATGCCACGCGATCCTGGAGCGTGCCGCAGCTCGCGGCGAGCCTGCGCATCGATGAGGCCAGCGTCGCCGCCGCGCTCGATGCGCTCGATGCGGACCGCCTCATCGAGAAGTGCGCCGACCCCGTGAGCTATCGCTATGCGCCCGCCGATCCACACACGGGGGCGCTCGTGGACCGGCTCGCCCGCCTGTATACCGAGCAGCGCCTGGAGGTCATCCGCCAGATGAGCACCAATGCCATCGAGCGCCTGCGCTCCTCGGCAGCGCGCACATTCGCCGACGCCTTCTTGCTGCGAGGGCGCAAACCGTGATCGCTGCGATCATTTACTGCGCCTGTGGGCTGACCAGCGGCGGCTGCGCCTGGCTGCTGGCTCGCGGCTATCGCGCCAGCGGCACGCGCCTGTTGTTCTGGGCTGCGCTGTGCTTCGTGGGTCTGACGATCGACAACATCGTGCTATTCATCGATCTGGTGCTTGCGCCGTCCTTGGACCTGTTCTACTGGCGCACGATCCCCGCGGCGGCCGGCCTGATCGTGATGATCTACGGGCTGATCTGGGAGTCGCGATGAAGTTCTACGTCTGGGGGGTGCTGGCCATGGCCAGTCTCGTGCCGGCGCTGTTCTTCCTGCGCTACTGGCGCAGCAGCCGCGAGCGGCTGTTCGCGTTCTTCGCGGTCGCCTTCGGCCTGATGGCGCTGCAGTGGACCCTTTCATCGTTGACCGGCACCGATGAGGCGGACCACTCCTACGTATTGCTGCTGCGCATTTTAGCGTTCGTGGCGATCATCGTCGGCGTGCTCGACAAGAATCGCCGCGAGCGCCGCCCATGACCGCACTGTTATGATCTTGTCACTGCAATGTCACGCAGCGCGGACCTAGACTCGATGGGTTTCCAGATCGGTCAGGCTTGCTGCAGGGGGAATCGTCATGGCACTGCTCATCGGTGACGTTGCGCCGGATTTCGAAGCGGACACTACCGTCGGCCGGATTCGCTTCTACGAGTGGCTGGGTAACTCGTGGGGCGTACTGTTCTCCCATCCCAAAGACTACACGCCCGTGTGCACCACCGAGCTCGGCGCGACCGCCAAGCTCCAGGGTGATTTCGCCAAGCGCGGCGTGAAGGTGATTGGCCTTTCCGTCGACAGCGTGCAGGACCATCAGGGCTGGAAGAAGGATATCGAGCAGACACAGGGCGCGAGCGTGGACTTCCCGATGATCGCCGACGCGGACATGAAGGTCGCGAATCTCTACGGCATGATTCATCCCAACGCCAGCGATCGCTTCACCGTGCGCAGCGTGTTCGTGATCGATCCGAACAAGAAGGTGCGGCTCACGCTCAACTACCCGGCCAGCGCGGGCCGCAATTTCGACGAGATCCTGCGCGTAATCGATTCGCTGCAGCTCACCGACAAATTCAAGGTGGCAACGCCGGTGAATTGGAAACCCGGCGAGGACGTCATCATCGTACCTTCGGTCAACAATGAGGACGCCAAGAAGCTTTTCCCGGAGGGCTGGAAGGAGGTCAAGCCCTACCTGCGCCTGGTGCGCCAGCCGCGCGGCTAAGGCGTGCCGAAGTCCTCGACCCAGTAGATGCGCGGCGCGCCGCGGCGGCTGACTGCGAAGGCGAAGCCGGTCTCCTGAAACGCCATATCCATGATGTTGGCACAGTGGCCGGGACTGGCGAGCCAGGCCTGCACGACCTGCTCGACGTTTTCGGCGCCCTGCGCGATGTTCTCTCCCAGGGCGTAGAAACGATAGCCGGCGGCCTGCAGACGGGTGGCTGGTGTACTGCCATCCGAGCCGCGATGATCGAGAAAGTCGTGCTCGAGCATGTCGCGTGCGTGGCGTGCAGCGGCGTGCTCGAGCCGCACGTCGAGCTGCAGCGGCGGCGCGCGAGGATAGCTATGCGCCCCGCAGCGGCGGGCGTGGGCGCGCGCCGCGTTGATGCGTCCGAGCAGTGCCTGGGTGACAGCGGCCGCATCCGCGGGCGAGGGTGTCTGAAAGGGCGCAGCCAGCACAATCCATAACGCCTGACCGTCTCCCCAGATGCCTACATCGCGGTACGTCTCCTGCGTCAGCGCTGCGCACAGCTCCTGCAGCAGCGCGCCCCGCAGCCCGGCGGTGTTGCCGCGATACTGCAGGGCCCTGTAGTGGTCGGCTCGATAGCCGGCCGCTTCGATGGCCACCCCGAGCGGCGCGCCGGTGGACCAGCGCGCGGCGGCGGCCTGCAGAGTGGGCGGTCGACGCAGGGCAAGCGCGCTGCCGGAGCGGCCTTCACAGCCCTGCGTGCGCAGCGTCTGCAGCAGCTCGAGCGCCCGGGCCGCGGAGACAGGTGGTGTCGCTCCCGGGGTCACAGCCCCGAACGCCGTCGAGCCCCAGGCCAGCGGCGTGAGTAGCGCACTGACGAGTGTGCAGGCGAGCGGTACAGCCGCGACGCGCCGGGCGCGAGCGGCGTAACGGCGACTCATCGGCGCGCGGATGGTGCCGTCGCAGGCGACGGCGATGGCGGCGCGGCCTCCGGGTTCGTCGGCTGCGGCTGCGGGTACGCGCTGCCATCGCGATGCACGAAGCGGCCGTCACGCACCTGCATATCGATGTCGGGGTAGTCGACCAGCCCGGTATCGGGCGAAGCGGCGCGTGTGCCGAGCTCGAGCACCAATGCGTCGCGCGCGCTGCGATTCTGCAGGTGGTGCCCCACGCGCTCGCCGGCAACGAAACCCGCACAGTCACCGCTCCGCAGCAGCTCCTCGCCGTCGTCGCACACCAGCACCACTTCGCCTTCCAGCACGTAGATGAACTCATCCTCGCCGCTGTGCCAGTGCCGCTGGCTCGACCAGGTGCCCGGTGGCAGCCGCAGGAGGTTCACGCCGAACTGTGTGAGTCCCGCAGCATCCCCCAGCTTGCGTCGCACGCGATCCTGGCAGGGCAGCTCGTAGGGGTGAGGGTAGCGACTTCCTACGAGCAGCGGCGCCGCATCGATCTGGACCTTGTGAGTCACTGAGCCTACCTTGGCGGTCGACGACCGCCGCTCGGCAGATACTGCGGAAATTATACGATGCTCATGCTCGTGGCAGGTGTGTTGCTGTTTTTCGTGCCGCACTCCATCGCAATCGTGGCACCCCACTGGCGCGATCGCATGGTGCTGCATCTGGGCGAGGGGCGCTGGAAAGGCTGGTACGCGCTGCTGATCAGCGCGGGTCTGGCGCTGCAGGTGCTCGGGTTCAGCGGCGCCAGCCGCGCACCGGTCGTGCTGTACGTTGCCCCGGAGACGCTGCGCTATGCAGCGCTCGTGCTGATGCTGCCGGTATTCCCGTTGCTGCTGGCGACTTATCTACCCGGTCGTATTCTCGCCCGTATCGGCCATCCAATGCTCAGCGCCGTGCTGCTGTGGTCGGCGGCGCATCTGCTGGTTGCCGGCACGCTGCCGAGCGTGGTGTTGTTTGGAGCGTTCTTTGTCTGGGCGCTGGTGGATCGCATGTCGCTGCAGCGGCGCGTACCACCCCGCATCCGCCGGGCACCGGCACGACGCTATAACGACTTGCTTGCCATGCTGCTGGGCCTGACGCTATATGCGCTGTTCGTCTGGCGGTTGCACGCCTGGCTGTTCGGCGTGCCGCTGTCTGCGGGCGGCTGGTAGCAAGCTGAGACGCGATCGAGGCTAGTAGGCGAAGGCGCCGTTGGCGTAGGCCTGACCGCCCACCGTTGCGCCATCGATGATGGTGTACACGGTGCGGCCATAGAAGAACGGCAGACCCCAGTCGAAATAGGTGGTGCCGTTGACGGTCGGCGCGGAGCCGCCGATGTCGTTGTATGCGTAGAACATGGAGGCCGCCAGAGTGTTGAAGTTGGCGACCTGGAACGAGACCGGAGCCATCGCGCTGCCGCCTGAATTGGTCGCGCTCAGACTTGCCGTGGACGCCGGACAGTAGAATTGGTTCAACGGTGCCGTTGTGCCGCACAGCGTTGCCTGCAGCGTGCTGTCGCTGAAGAACAGCGCATTGGAACCGGAATCGATGATTCCGTCGTCGGAATTTCCATTGAAGCTCGTAGTGAGGTACATCGGTTGCTGGTTCTGCGGCTGTGACGGGTTCAGCGGCAGAATCGTGGCGGCGCCGATGCCGTTGTCGGTCTGTGTTGCCACGCCGAAGCCCAGGTAGCCCGTCGTCGAGGCCACACCGCTGGCACTGATCGCAGGCAGCTGCAGCACGATCCCGGTGTTGTCGGTCGCAAATAGCGTGACCGGATTGGTCACCTCGTCGCTGACCGTCGCGACCGTCACGGCCGCGGCACCGGCGGTGCAGCCACCCGCCGGGCAGCTGTAGTAGTAGATCGCCGAGCTGGTGCAGGCGCTGCCGCAATCCTGCGCGGCGGGGCCGACGCCGAGCACGCCGTCGGCACTGAAGTCGTCTGGCGAATCCAGGTCTGTCGTGCCGGGCGGCGCGTTATTCGAGCAATCGGTCGGGACATCAGCGGGCGGTGTATTGCCAGAGCCCGCTTCGATGACCTGGATCGGTACGGCGCTGGCGGTCTCGCCGCCGATTTTCACTTGCGCTGCCGTGTAGACACCGCCCCATGCGTAGCCGTCTGCGTAATAGGCGCACTCGAAGAGATTACCGCTGCCGGACGCTTCCGTCGGCAAGTTGAGTCCGGCAACTGCCGAGGCCATGAGTCGCAGTCCCGAGGAACCGGTGTCGACCACCACCTGTATGTTGTTGCAGGTGCCCCCGGCATTGCACACCGCCACCGTGACGATCGGAACGTTGAAGGTCTGCAACGTCACATCGCTCGGAAAGGTGCCGACGCTGACGCTTGCCATATTGCTGGCGCTGACCAGAGAGCTGTTGCAGTTGACTGCAATGTTGGTGACATTCGCCGATGCGGTGCTCTGACCGCCCGTGACTGTACATGTCTCGCCCGTGGGCTGCGTCTCGACGGTCACTTTATAGGCGGCGCCGCTGTTCACGGGCGCGGAAAAAGTGAAGGGGCCGTCACTGCTCACCGGGAGATCGTTGCCGCCGTTATCCTGCAGGACCATGCCCGAGGACGAGTACATGGCGACGCCCTGGACGGTGCCGCCGATGGTATAGGTCGCGGTCGTGCCGCCGCCGCCACTGCCACCACTGCCACCACTGCCACCACTGCCACCGCCTCCTGCACTACCACTGGCACTACCACCACCCCCGCCGCCACCGCAGGCGGACAGCGCCAGGGCACCGAGCAGCACGATCCAGCAATGGGCTTGCTTCATGGGACTCCCTACCTGATATTTATGCGCTTGTGCGTTTCTGCGTGCGGGACAGGGCGCGCCTAGGGCAGCTGACCGACGTCAACACCGGCGGGCACGAGCGCGGGGATGTAGGCGATGCCATGAAAATTCCCCATCCGGCCCAGCGACTGCATGACGAAGTCGGATTGGTTGATGCCGTAGTGACGATGTGTTGCCGGACCCCGGCTGGTCCGAGCCGCCGCCCCGGCCTGCAGGCGCGTGTAGTAGTTGCCGAGCAGCTGCTGAAAATTCGGGGGGGCAATACCCTGCCAGGTCACGGCGAACACCTGACCGGCGCGCGTCACGTACTCGCGCACGGTCACCGCGCTGCTGTCGATTTCCTGCACGTCGTACTGCACTTCGGGAGTGCTTCGCAGCATGCCGCGGAGTACGGAACTGTCGGTGCCCACGGAGTCCGCCGTGCCGCCGAGCGACGCCAGTGACGGCGTCGCCAGAGCTGCCAGGGCGATGCCCGCTGCAGCGGTGATCGCCGCGCGGACGAGGGATGGATTGGGTCTCATGTGCCTCCCTTGGGGTCGGTTTAGTCGCGACTCGGCTAATCCATCCATGGTGCCGATGCCGCGCGAATAGGATGCCGAGGCGCCGTCGCCGATGCCAGCAGCCAACGGGGCTTTGCCCCGCTTTGCGCCGTGCTCCTACGTGGGTTGCGGCAGGTCGCCGCGAGCAATCAACCGCAGCGTCCTATTGAACTGTACCGCTGGCGGGCGTAACGCGGCGCTCCCCGCGACGCCAACCTCAATAAGCATAGTAGGGCCCGGTGGTGCCGCCGGCAGGGGCACCATCGAGGGCGAAGTAGATCGTGCGACCGTAGAAGAAGGGAACGCCCCAGTCAAAGTATGGCCCGAAGTTGGGGATTGTCGGCGCGGGACCGCCGGTGTCGTTGATGGCGAAGTTCATGCCGCTGATGTCGAATAAATTGGCAATCGAGAAGTCCGCCGGGTCAGTGGTGCCGCTGACTCCCTGATTGGTGGCGCTCAGGCTCGCCGTCGATGTCGGACAGTAGAATTCGTTGTCGGGCGCGGAGTTGCCGCAAAGGGCGAGCGAGCTGTCGTTGAAGAACAGCGCATTGGAGCCCGAGTCGATGAAGCTGCTGCCAAGGGACGAGCCATTGAAGCTCGTCGTGAAGTTGCCTTCGGCGTCGGCGGTGAGCACCTTCGCGCCTCCAAGGCCGTTGTTGGTCTCGGTGCCGATGCCGAAGACCAGGTAGCCGTTGGCGGTGCTTGCACCCGTGCTACTGATGGACGGCAGCTGCAGGATCACACCGTTGTTGTCGGTCGGGAAGTAGGCCACGGGATTGGAGACTTGATCTGCCACTGCCTGGTTGGCCAGCGTGCAAGTACTGCCACCAGCCGGCGGACAGCTGTAATAGATGTCATAGGACGCTGCGGGCGTCGTCGCGCAGTAGCTACCGCAGTCCGAGACGAAGACGCCGACGCCGAGCACACCGTTGGCGCCCAGCGCATCGACGTTGTTCAGGGAAACGCCCATGCTCGAACAGCTCGAGGGAATTGCGGGCGATGGCGAGCTGGCGTCATTGATGACCTGGATGGGCACGGAGCCGGTGCTCGTCTCGCCGCCGATGCTGACCGTGGCGCTGGAGACCTGACCCCAGGCGTAGCCGTCGGCGAAGGGCAGGCACTCCTGGATGGTATTGCCCGGCACGATCGTATCTGGCATCGCCGGCAGCGTGACACCCGCTTGGGCGAGCACGGAGGCCATGACGCGCAGTCCGTAGGAGCCGGTATCCACGAGAATGCCGCTGATCGTTCCGCAGGCGCCGCCCGGGACGCAGATCTTGACAGTGACCAGCGGTTGGTTGAACGGTTGGTCTCCCTGATCGGCCGGACCCGGCTCGACGGTCATGCTGACGACATTGCTGCCGCCGCCGGTAAAGCTGTCCTGGGTGGGTGTGCTGCTGTTGACGGAGCCGCCGCCGCCGCAGCCTGAGAGTGCCAGGATGACAAGCAGGCCAAGCAGACCCGACAAGCGATGGACTTGCTGCATGAGAAATACTCGATGAGGTGGCCAGGGCTACTGCAACTGGTCGATGGCGACGTCGCTGGGGACGAGCGCGGGCAGATAGGCGATGCCGCCGAACGAGCGCAGCCGCCCGGCCTGGCGAATGACCAGATCGGACTGCTCCAGCCTGAACACCCGATGTATTCCGGGGTTGACCTGATGCGCCGCTGCTGCGGCACTCTGAAAGCGCGGAAAGTAGCTACCAAGCAGCTGCTGCAGGTTCGGGGGCAGGGGTCCATGCCAGGTGATCGCAAACACCTGCCCGCCGCGTGTCACGTACTCGTTCACGACGAGTTGCCCGGCGCTGATCTGATGCATGTCGTAATCGACGAAGCCGGTGGTGCGCAGCTGCCCACGCAGGGCGCTGGTATCGGCAGCCACGGAGTCGACACTGCCGCCGAGTGCCGCCTGTGCGGGAGCGCCCAGCAGCAGGCTTGACGAGAATAGGGTAGCGAGCAATGCCAGGACCGGCAGCGATCGCATCGAGGGTCGTTTCATCGAGTCAGGCTCCCTGCACGCCAGAGGCTCCATTGCATTGCGGAGCTGGGGCGATCTTATCCAGCCGCGCTTTGAAGACTTGAGACCACCGTCACAGGGTCGAGTTCACTTTACGCGTTCGGGGCGTCGCTCACAGTAGCCATTGTCGCCGATTGGAGACGCCGGGCCAACGGCCGTCGGGCGCCCGACGGCCGGCGCCGTGCTTAACGAATCTTAATGCGATGCCGCTGGGAACAGAGGGTACGCCGAGCGTGCGCTGCTCAGAAGTTGAACGCGGCCGTCAGCCAGAGTGCGTTGGAGCGATCGGTGTCCTGGATGTGCAGCTCGTCGTACTCGAGCCGGACGTCCAGGCGCTGAATGAATACCAGCCCGATGCCGCCGCCGTAGACGAAGTGTTGATAGTTGTTGCTGTAGTAGCGCGCCACGCCTGCCGGGCTGATGACATCGTCGTGGTACTGATAAAAATATTCGCCGCCCTTGATGAACAGCTCGAAGGGACCCACCACCGAGCCGTGGAAGGAGCCCAGGGGCAGGGTGCCGACGAGCCACGGTGCCCAGCCCTTGATCGTGCTGGTGTATTCGCTCGCCCCGGCGAAACTGCGGCTCGTGCCGAGATCCATGTAATTGGCTTCCAGCGCCACGAACGGCGCGAAGCGGTATTGCGCGAATGCCTGCCAGGCCGTGTCATTGAGAGAGTAATTGTCGAAGGCCGCGCCGAGATTTTCGGCGTTGTTGATGCGCAAATAGTATTCACCGACGCCCCCTCCGATGGAGGGGCCCATGAGCGCATCGGCCCGGGCCGGGGCGCTGTGTAGAGCGAAGCTGCTCGCCAGCAGCGCCAACGCTGCGACACTGGGGATTCCAAACGCGATTCGACGATTCATGATCGTTGTCCTCATAGCGCAACAAACGTGTGGCGCATGGTGGGCGAGCGCGGGGTGGCTCGAAACAGGCAAGCCACCTCGTCGCCCCGTCGGACAGCACTGATTCGCCCCATATTCGACCGGCGACTGGAGGGTAATGCAGGTGCGTGCAGCGGGGCGTGCATACCCCGCAGCGGCGTCAGCGCGACGCCACACGAGCGTCATGAGGTCTTGCGGCTCGTGGTCGGCGCTGCCATGTAGAATGCGGCGCAGGCCTACGCCTGCCATGGATTTCCCACTGCCCCGCGATGAACGCACAGCCGTCCGCCGAGCTGACGACGCAGCCGTCCGCGCCCGCAGAGGCGAGCGCGCGGCTGCGCGAAATCCCCTATAACTACACCTCGTTCTCGGATCGCGAGATCGTGCTGCGGCTGCTGGGCGAGCGCACCTGGGCACTGCTCGATGAGCTGCGCCACGAGCGGCGCACGGGCCGCTCGGCGCGCATGCTGTACGAGGTGCTCGGTGACATCTGGGTCGTGCGGCGCAATCCGTTCCTGCAGGACGATCTGCTGGAGAATCCGCGACGACGGCGCCTGCTGGTGGCTGCGCTGTATCACCGGCTCAACGAGATCGATCGGCGGCGCGACCCGGCGGATACCGAGCGTTTCGCCAAAGTGGGAGAGCTGCTGCGGGCCGCGCGCGAGGCCGTGCAGCTCTTTGAGGAGCAGTTTCGCGCCTGGGTGCAGCTGCGGCGGCGCGCACGTCGCGCGCTAGCGCAGCACACTCGGCCCGACAACATCCGCTTCGATGCCTATTCGCGCGTCGCCCACGTCACCGATGCGACCGATTGGCGGGTGGAATACCCCTTCGTCATTCTCAAACCCGATGCAGAGGGCGAGCTGCCGGGGCTGGTGCGCGCCTGTATAGAGCTTGGCCTGACGATCATTCCGCGCGGCGGGGGCACCGGCTATACCGGCGGCGCGGTGCCGCTCACCGCGCTCTCGGCGATCATCAACACCGAGAAGCTCGAGACGCTCGATGTGGTCGAGCGAGTGCGCTTGCCGGGTGTCGCCGAGGAAGTGGCGACTCTCTACACCGAGGCGGGCGTCGTGACGCGGCGGGTCGCCGCCGCAGCCGAGGCTGCGGGCCTGGTGTTCGCTGTGGATCCGACCTCCGCCGACGCCGCCTGCATCGGCGGCAACATCGCCATGAATGCCGGCGGCAAGAAGGCGGTGTTGTGGGGAACCGCGGTCGACAACCTGGCGTGGTGGCGCATGGTGGACTGCGAGGGCAACTGGCTCGAGGTCACGCGCCTCGCGCACAACCTGGGTCGCATCCACGAGGCCCCCGAGGTGCGTTTCGAGGTGGTGGTGAAGGACGGCACTGCACCGCCCGAACGTGCCCAGGTGCTGTCGAGCTCCATTTTGACGATGCCGGGCGCAAGCTTTCGCAAGCAGGGTCTGGGCAAGGACGTCACCGACAAGTTTCTCGGGGGACTGCCCGGAGTGCAGAAGGAGGGCTGCGATGGGCTGATTACCGCCGCTCGCTGGATCCTGCATCGCATGCCCGCGCACACGCGCACGGTGTGCCTGGAATTCTTCGGACAGGCGCGCGAAGCGATTCCCTCGATCGTGGAGATCAAGCGCTACCTGACCGACGGCGCTGCGCGCGGCGTGCAGCTGGCAGGACTCGAGCATCTGGACGAGCGTTACCTGCGCGCGGTCGGCTACACGACCAAGTCGCGTCGCGGCTCGCTGCCGAAGATGGCGTTGTTCGGGGATATCGTTGGCGACGACGATGCGGCGGTGGCGGCGGCGACCTCCGAGGTGGTGCGGCTGGCCAACGCGCGCGGCGCGGAGGGCTTCGTGGCCGTCAGCGCCGAAGCGCGCCGCAAGTTCTGGCTCGACCGGGCACGCACCGCGGCGATCGCACGCCATACCAACGCCTTCAAGATCAACGAGGACGTGGTGATTCCGCTGGCGCGCATGGGTGAGTACACCGACGCCATCGAGCGCATCAACATCGAATTCTCCCTTGCCAACAAGCGCAAGCTCATAGTGGAGCTCGAGCGTTTGCTCGCGGCGCCACTGCCGCTGGCGCGCGCCGAGGATGCCGAGCTCGGCAAGCTATCGCCCGAGGAGCTGCTCGGCGAGCGTGTGCGACAGGCGCAGGCGTTGCTGGCGGAGGTGCAGGGGCGCTGGTCCTGGCTCGCCACCCATCTGGATACGCCGCTGACCGAGGCGCTGGCGGGTGCCGGCGCCGCACAGCTCGCACCCGCCGAGCAGCTCGAGGAGCTCCTGCCGGCGCTGCGCGCGCGCCTCATGCGCGTCCCGCAGCTGCGCGTACTGGATCTGCTGCAGGACCATTCGCTGCGCGTGTCCTGGAAGCGCGAGTTGCGCACGCCGCTGCAGCAGATCTTCAACGGGCGCGTATTTGCGCCGATTCTCGCCACCTGCGAGGAGCTGCACGCGCGCGTGCTGCGCGGCCGCGTGTTCGTCGCGCTGCACATGCACGCCGGCGATGGCAACGTGCATACCAATATTCCGGTCAACTCGGATGACTACGAGATGCTGCAGACGGCCACGGCGGCGGTCGCGCGCATCATGGCGCTGGCGCGCAGCCTCGACGGGGTGATCTCCGGCGAGCACGGCATCGGCATCACCAAGCTCGAGTTTCTGAGCGAGGCGGAAACGCGCGACTTTCGCGCCTACAAGCAGCGCATCGACCCGCAGGGACGCTTCAATCGCGGTAAGCTCCTGCCCGGTGGCGATCTATCGAGCGCCTACACGCCGAGCTTCAACCTGCTCGGGCACGAATCGCTCATCATGCAGCAGTCGGACATCAGCTCGATCTCCGACGCCATCAAGGACTGTCTGCGTTGTGGCAAGTGCAAGCCCGTGTGTGCGACGCACGTGCCGCGTGCCAACCTGCTCTACAGTCCGCGTGACAAGATTCTGGCCACCTCACTGCTGATCGAGGCGTTCCTGTACGAGGAGCAGACGCGACGCGGCGTGAGCATCCGCCATTGGGACGAGTTCTCGGACGTGGCCGATCACTGTACCGTCTGTCACAAGTGCGAGGCGCCCTGTCCGGTGGACATCGACTTCGGCGAGGTGTCGATGGCGATGCGCGACCTGTTGCGGCGGATGGGCAAGCGGCGCTTCAATCCGGGCACGGCCGCGAGCCTGTTCTTTCTCAATGCGACCAATCCCGAGACCATCCGTGTGGCGCGCAAGGTCATGATCGAGTGGGGGTACGGCGTGCAGCGCACGGCGAACCGCCTGCTGAAGGGGCTCGCCCACAAGCAGACGCGACATCCGCCGGCGACCACGGGCAAGCCGGCGATGCGCGAGCAAGTGATCCACTTCGTCAACAAAAAGATGCCGGGCGGGTTGCCGAAAAAGACCGCCCGGGCGCTGCTGGATATCGAGAACCCAGAGTACGTGCCCATCATCCGTAACCCGTCCGCGACCAGCAGCGACACGGAGGCGGTGTTCTATTTCCCCGGCTGCGGCTCGGAGCGGCTGTTCTCGCAGGTGGGACTGGCGACGCAGGCGATGCTCTGGCACGTGGGCGTGCAGACCGTGCTGCCGCCGGGCTATCTGTGCTGCGGCTATCCGCAGCGCGCCGCCGGACAGTCGGAGCGTGGACAGAAGATCATCACCGACAATCGCGTGCTGTTTCACCGCGTCGCCAATACGCTCAACTATCTGGACATCCGCACCGTGCTGGTGAGCTGCGGGACGTGTTTTGATCAGCTGCAGGGTTATGAGTTCGACCAGATCTTCCCCGGCTCGCGCATCCTCGATATCCACGAGTATCTGATGGAAAAGAACGTGCGCCTCGAAGGCGTTACCGGCGTGCGCTACATGTACCACGATCCGTGCCACACGCCCATGAAGACCTACGATGCGATGAAAGTGGTCAACACCCTGATGAATGACGCTCAGAATGGCCGCGTCGAGCGCAACGACCGCTGCTGCGGGGAGTCGGGCACGCTGGCGCTGACGCGACCGGACATCTCCACGCAGGTGCGCTTCCGCAAGGAGCAGCAGGTGCGCGCCGGCGCCGAGGCGCTGCGCGCCCAGGGCGCCGGACAGATCAAGATGCTCACTTCCTGCCCCTCGTGTCTGCAGGGGCTCAAGCGCTTCAACGAGGATGCCGATCTCGACGCCGACTACATCGTCGTGGAGATCGCCCGTCACGTGCTGGGCGGGAATTGGATGGCCGATTACGTCAGGCGCGCCAACCAGGGTGGCATCGAGCGGGTGCTGGTCTAGCAGCGCCGCGCGCGCTGGTCTGTAAGCGGTTCCTGACGCGCACCTGACACAACCTGACGCGCCTGACGGCGCCGTAGGCCGCAGGGCTTCCGACATGTACCTATCTGACATTGGCGCAAGCGCCGCTGGCAGCTGGGGCCGGAGGCGCGGTTAGATCGAGGCTCCATGGCCATCGCCTGCCCGGATTGTGGCACGTTACAGCAGCTACCACGCCTGCGCCGTGGAGACGTGGCGACCTGCGGCCGCTGCGAGGCACGCCTGGAGCGCGTCTCGGCGCGCAGTATCACTGCCGCTCTGGCCTGTGCGCTGGCCACCTTGATTCTGCTGTTTCCCGCCAACCTGACCACTCTGCTCGAAGTGCGCTTCGCCGGGTTGGTCATGAATATCCGGCTCGGCTCGGGAGTCCTCGCGCTCATGGACAACGGCTGGGTCCTGCTGGCGCTGATGGTCGCGATCACCGCGGTGGTGCTGCCCTTCATCCGCTATGCGCTGTTGGTGGCCGCCCTGGGAGCAGTCCGGCTGCAGAGCGGGGCGACATGGCGGGGGCCGGCTTTTCGGTGGGCGATCCTGCTCGATCGCTGGACCATGCCCGAGGTTTTCCTGATCGCCGTGATCATCGGGTATGCGCGTGTCCAGGCCCAGGCATCCATCGTCTACGTGGGGCCCGGAGGCTATTGTTTGCTCGCCGCCACCGCGCTCGCCATGCTCTCGCGCGCGCTGCTCGATCGGCGCACGGTGTGGCGCGCGCTGGGACCGGAAACCAACCCTGCGCCGGGCACACCGGTGCTCTCCTGCACGACTTGCGATCTGGTGCAGCCGGTGGAGTGCGAGGGCCGGCCCTGTCCGCGCTGTGGATTGACGCTGCACCGGCGGATCCCGGGGGTGCGCACGCGCACGCTGGCGCTGATCATCGCCGCGCTGCTGCTGTACATCCCCGCCAACGTGTTTCCCATGAACGTCACTCATTTTCCGGACCACGATCAGCGCTACCGCATCGTGGACGGGGTAAAGGCTCTGTTCAGCGCAGGGCTGTGGCCGCTGGGGGTTATGATCAGCATCACCAGCATCGGGATTCCGGTCGCCAAGCTCTTCGGCCTTGGCTGGTGCCTGCTGTCGATCCAGCGTCGCTCCAACCGTCATCTGGTGCTCAAGACCAAGCTCTATCGTCTCATCGATGAGGCGGGCCGCTGGTCGAATGTCGACCCCTTCATCATTGCCGTCGTCGTGCCGCTGATGCACTTTCGAAATTTCGTCGTCACGGATGCGGGCGTGGCTGCGACCGCCTTCATCGCCGTGGTGGTGCTGACGATGACCGCTTCGCGTGCCTTCGATCCCCGTTTGATGTGGGACGCAGCGCTGGAGCGCACCGATGGCCAATGAGCGCACCGTGGGCGAGGCGCAGAGCGCACCGGCCGCAGCGGCTGCGGCTGCCGTGGTACGCCGCAGCCGCTGGCCGGGCTGGATCTGGGCAATCCCCATCACCGCAGCCGGCATTCTGATCTGGTTCGGCGCCCGCTTTATGTTCACGCACGGCGAGACAGTCACGGTGATCTTCGAGCAGGCGGCCGGCGTCAGCGCGCAGAACACCAAGGTTCAATATCGCGGCGTGCAGGTCGGCGAAGTGAAGGACGTCGCGCTGACCGATGATGGGATGCACGTGCGTGTGCGGCTGTCGATGAATCGTTCCGCTGATCGCTATCTGCGTAGCGGTACGCGCTTCTGGCTGCAGAGCGCCGCCGGGGACCTGAGCGACCTGAGCTCGCTGATGTCGCTGCTGGGAGGGCCTTCCATCGAGATGGAGCCCGGGACGGGCCGCCCGCAGCGGCAATTCGTGGCGCTGGCGCAGGCGCCGGCCTTCAAGACGCCGACGGCCGGGACGCGCTTCACGCTGACGGCGAGCTCGCAAGGATCGGCGACTCGCGGCTCGAGCATCTACTACCTGGGCCTGAACGTCGGTAAGGTCACCGATGTGCAGCTGGTCGGACCGCATGCCTTTCGTTATGAGGTCCTGGTGCGCGCGCCCTACGACCGGCTGGTACACGCCAACTCGCGCTTCTATGACGCAGGGGCGCTGGAGCTGTCCATGTCCAGCGGACTGAAGCTGCAGCTGCTCTCGCCGCTCGCCTTGCTCCAGGGTGCCGTGGCTTTCGAGACGCCCGACTCGGCAGGCGATGCCCCGCCGAGCCCCACGGGCAGTGCTTTTAAGCTCTACGGTGACAAACACAGCGCCGATCTCGCCCCCCAGGGACCGGAGGCCTATTTCGCCGTGGATTTCCCCGACCCGGTGGGTGGCCTGGCCGCGGGGGCGCCGGTGAAGTTGCTGGGCTTTGTGGTGGGGCACGTAGAGGATGTCGGTCTGCAGTTCGATCCGGCCAGTGGACAGTTGCGCACGCCGGTCACCCTTGCGATCGATGCGGATCGCCTGCGCTTCTCGACGGAATCCCCCGCTGCCACTGCGAGCGGTGGCACCCCCGGCGAGCTGCCGGGCCCCGCCGCCGTGACGCGCCTCAAGGGTGCAATAGCGCAGCTCGTGCGACGCGGTCTGCGCGCGCGACTGGCACAGGACCCCCCGCTGGTTGGGGCGGATTTCGTCTCGCTGGATCTGGTCGCGCATGCGCCACGCGCGCAACTGGATCTGAAGCAGCCGCTGCCGCAGCTGCCCGCAGCCAACGGCGGGGGACTCAAGGGCCTGACCACGCAGCTCGGAACCCTGCCACTGCAGCAAATCGGCGCCAATGTGCGCAGCATCACCGACCGCATTCGCAGCTTCGTGAATTCCCCGCAGCTCGCCCAGAGCCTTGCCCACGTGCAGGACACCCTGTCGGGCATCGATCAGATGGTGCGTCAGGTCAAGCCACAGATTCCGATGCTGATCGCGAGCCTGCGACGCGCTGCCGATCAGTTGGAAGGAGTGGCCGGTGCGGCCCATCAGGCCATGGGCGGTGCCGATGAGCAGGGCGGATTGAATGAGGCGATGGCCGAGCTGACGCGCACGGCGCGCTCGGTCAGAGCGTTGGCCGATTATCTGCAGCGCCATCCCGAGGCGCTGCTGCGAGGAAAGCAGCCATGAGAGGACGAGCGAAGTCGCTGTCGGGAGCGCTGGGACTGGCGGGCACAGCACTGCTGCTAGGCGCCTGTGGCCACAGCCCGAGCACGCAGTTCTATCTGCTGGGAGCCGTGCGGGCTTCCCCGCCAGCCACCCACTTCGTTGGCAGCCCCGTGCAGCTGCGCGCAGTGCACATTCCCGCCGTGCTCGATCGCGTCGAGCTGGTCCGCGCGTTGCCGGGTGGGCGGTTGCAGATCGACCAATTCCGCCAATGGGGGGCTCCCATGGCGGACATGATTCGCAGCGTGCTCAGCCAGGATCTCACCGAGCGCCTGCCCGCAGGCATGGTGGCGCCCCCGCAGGCACCAGCACCGCCGGGAGCCCGGGGGATCGTCGTGGACGTGCTCGAATTCCAGCCCGAGGCGGATGGCAGCGTGGTGCTGAATGCCGGCTGGACACTGCTCGGGGCGGGCCCTTCGCATCCCCCGCTGTCCGAGCAGCGACGTCTGCAATTGCCCGCCGTCGGCATCAGCGCCAGCGACCGCGTCGAGGCCATGAACCAGCTGCTCGGCAGGCTTGCGGATGCGCTGGCACAGTCGGTGCGCTCGGCGCTTTGAGAGCTGCCAGTCCGGCGGATTGACTACGCCCCGCAGGCGCCGCCTTCTGCAGTCGTCAACTCTTCGGCACGCCCCGGTTGACGAGCTTCAGGTCAGAGGTACTCCAGCCGCCGCCTGTCTGCGAGACCAGATCTACGCTGGCCACGAGCTGCTGATTCTGGATCGCCAGCAGGCTGATCTCGCTCTCCAGGCGGGTGGTCTGCGCAGTGATCACGCTGGTGTAGGAGACGATGCCAGACTTGTACTGATTGAGCGTCAGGTCCTCGGAAAGGCGCGCGGCGCCCACCGCAGTGACCTGCAGATCCGAGGACTGCGCGAGTACGCGCAGGGTGACCAGGTCATTCTCGACCGATTGGAACGCGGACAGCACGGTCTGACGATACGCTGCGACCGACTCATCGTAGTTGGCCCGGGCCTCACGGTTCTGACCGACGCGCGCACCGCCATTGAAGAGGGTCTCGGCCACCTGCGGTCCGAAGGACCAGGCGGTGTTGCCGGCACTGAGCAGTCCCGCAATCTTGCTGCTGGTGAAGCCAGCGGCGCCGGTCAGAGTGAGGCTCGGGAACCAGGCCGACTCGGCGACGCCAATGAGCGCGTTCTCGCTGGCGACGGTGCGCTCGGCGGCGGAGATGTCCGGGCGGCGCTCGAGCAGCTCCGAAGGCAGTCCGACCGGGACCACGGGAATCGTGGTGCTGAAGTTTCCCTCGGTCAGCGAGAGTTGTTCGGGCACCTTGCCGATCAGCGCCGCGATGGCGTGTTCGTAGGTGGCGCGCGTGAGCCGCACGTTGATGGAGGCGACCTGGGTATTCTCCAGCAGCGTCTGCGCCTGATAGACGTCCGCGAGCGTGGTGATGCCGGCACGTACCTGGTTCTGCGTGATCTGCAGCGATTGCTCCAGATCGGCCAGGTAGGTCGTGTACATGCGCATTTCCTGCTCTGCCGCGCGCATCTGGAAGTAGTCCTCGGCGAGCGAGACTTGCGCGGACAGCAACGCGGCGGCGACGTCAGCTGCGCTCGCCTGTGCCTTGTCCGTGTCGGATTCGACCTGGCGGCGGATTTTCCCCCAAATGTCCAGCGTCCAGCTGGCCTGCGCCTGGACGCTGACAGTCGCGTATTTGATATACGTCGGCGTCGTAAAGCCGGAGCCGCGACCGCCGAGTTGGGCGTTCTGGCTGTTCACCTGTCCGCCGGCCGCGCCGGCGTGCGTGTCCGTGCCGCCAACCGAGAGGTCGGGCAGCAGCGAGCCGCGATCGATCAGGATGACCGCCTGCGCGGCCCGGTAGGCCGCCTCGGCCTCCTTCAGGGTCTGGTTGTTCACCACGACCTGCCGCTCCAGGCCGTCGAGCACCGGGTCGTCATAGATCGACCACCAGGGCTGATCCGCCGGAATCTGGCGCGGATTGGCCGGTTTCCAGCCCTGATTCTCCTTGTACATGGGCGTAGTCGTGGCCGTGGGTCGATGGTAGTTCGGGCCGACGGCGCAGCCCGCCGCAAGTACTGCGGGCACGAAGATGAGAGTGCGCACCAAGGCGCGAAGATTGCAGGCAGGGTGGTTCATACTCAGTTCGTTGGTGGTATGGGTTGCGTCAGGCGGGCCGTTGCTGCGCGCCGCCGATCAGCTGGCGGCCGCGGAACAGCCCGCTGAGCCAGACGCGGAAGCGATCCATGTACAGATAGACGATCGGGGTGGTGTACAGCGTCAGCACCTGGCTGAGGGCCAGGCCGCCCACGATCGCAATTCCCAGCGGCTGGCGCAGCTCGGCGCCGTTGCCGGTGGTCACTGCCAGCGGCAGCGCGCCGAACAGTGCGGCGAACGTGGTCATCATGATCGGGCGGAAGCGCAGCAGGCAGGCTTCGTAGATCGCGGTGCGCGCGTCGATGCCACGCTCGCGCTCGGTGGTGATCGCCACGTCGATCATGATGATGGCGTTCTTCTTCACGATGCCGATCAGCAGGAACACGCCGATGAGCGCCACCAGCGTGAAGGGCGTATTGAACACCATCAGCGCGAGCACTGCGCCGATGCCGGCGGAGGGTAGCGTGGAGAGAATCGTGATCGGGTGGATGAAACTCTCGTAGAGAATCCCGAGCACGATGTAGACCGCCCCGAGGGCAGCCAGGATCAGCAGCAGCTCGTTGGACAGGAAGTCCTGGTAGACCTGGGCGGTGCCGGCGAAAGAGCCGTGGATGCCGATGGGCACGTGCAGCTGCTGCATCGCCTGATCGATCGCCACGGTAGCCTGGCCGAGCGTCGCGCCCAGCGCCAGGTTGAAGGAGATGGTCGTCGCGACGAAGTTACTCTGGTGCTGCACCTGCATCGGAGTGGTTCCAGGCCCATAGTTGGCGAACGCCGACAGCGGGATCATGGTCTCGGCGAGTGTGCTGAGCGAGGCCCCGGTCGAAGCTGCGCCGCGGCCGCTATTGGTCAGCGCATTGAGCTGCGCGTTTTGAGCCGCCAGGCTGGCGGCGCTGGTGCTCGAGGTCGTGGAGCTGGTGGTGCCGCCGGCACCGCCGGTGGTCCCATTAGACGCTTGTGTCGCCGCCGATTTCTGCGCCGCCGCCTGGGCCGCGGCCTGCGCGGCGGCCTGGGCTGCGGCGGTGACCCCGTTGTTGGTCGTGGTCGTCGAGGAGGCGGTGGCTGCGGCCGCGGGGGCGGGTGCTGCACTGCGCCGTAGCGCTGCGCCGCCGGTGGTGCCCGTGGGGGCTGCGCCCCCTCCGCCGCCCGCCGCGCCTGCCGCAGGTGCGCTCGGGGTCGAAAAATCGCCGACCGCAGCCGCGGTGCCCTGCGTACCCGAGAGCGCACCGCCGGAGGTGCTTACCCAGATGTCCCTCAGCGTGCTCGGGTTCTGCCAGAAGTTCGGCGCAACCTCCATCACGACGTGGTACTGGTTCTTATCCTCGTAGATGGTGGAAACCTGTCGCTGTCCGAAGGCGTCGTACAGGGTGTTGTCGAGCGCCGTGAGTCCGACTCCAAGCCGTGCGGCGGTCGGACGGTCCACGTTCAAGCGTATATCCAGGCCGCTGTTCTGCTGATCTGAGCTCACGTCGGCGATTTGGGGGACGTGCTTGAGCGCCTCGGTGATCTTCGGTGCCCAGGTATTCAGCTGGTCGAGGTCATCACCGAGCAGCGTGTACTGGTACTCGGCATTGCCCTGCCGGCCGCCGGCACGGATGTCCTGCTGTACCTGCAGGAACAGGCGTGCGCCGGTGAGCTTGCTGAGCTCACGGCGCAGGCGCGCGATGACCTCATCCGAGCTCAGGCCATTACGCTGCGAGAGCGGCTTGAGGTCGATATCCAATTGGGCGGTGTTGCCGCCACCGAAGCCGCCGCCGCCGTTGGTGAAGCCGCCGAAGCTCTCAACGGCAGGATCCTTGCCCACGATGGACAACGCCTGCTGCAGCCGACTCTCCATGGCTTCGAAGGAAACATCCTCATCGGCGCGCAGCATTCCCTGGATGACGCCGGTATCTTCCTGCGGGAAGAAGCCCTTGGGGATGACGGCGAACAGGTAGACGTTGAGCGCCACCGTAGCGCCGAGGATCGAGATCACCAGCCTCGGATGCGCCAATGCAGAGCGCAGCGTGTGCGCGTAGAAGGTGTGCATTGCATTGAAACGGCGCTCCATGAGCGCCAGGAACCGATCCACGAGCGTGCCGGCGCGGGCATGCATGTTGCCGAGCAAGTGCGCGCACATGCACGGGGTCGTCGTCAGCGACAGCACCAGCGACAGCATGATCGCCACCGAGAGCGTCACGGCGAACTCGCGGAACAGCCGCCCGACGATGCCGGTCATCAGCAGGATCGGCAGGAACACCGCGATCAGCGACACGCTCATCGACAGTACCGTGAAGCCCACCTCGCGCGCGCCCTGCAATGCCGCCTTGAACGGCGGTATGCCTTCTTCCCTGTGCCGCGAGATGTTCTCCAGCATCACGATGGCATCATCGACGACGAAGCCCGTCGCGATGGTCAGCGCCATCAGCGACAGGTTGTCCAGAGTGAAGTTGAGCAGATACATGGCGCCGAAGGTGCCGATCAATGCCACCGGCACTACCACCGCCGGGATCAAGGCAGCGCGCGGATTGCTCAGCGCGATGAACACCACGAAGATCACCAGCAGCGTGGAGATCAGCAGGGTGAACTCGACGTCATGCAACGAGGCACGGATCGTGGCGGTGCGATCGCCGCGTGGGGTGATTTTGATGCTCTGCGGGATCGACGCCTGAATCTCAGGGATTACCGCTTCGATGCGCTTGATCGTTTGGATGATGTTGGCGCCGGTCTGCTGATGGACCTGCACCCTGATTGCGCGCACGCCGTTGTCCAGGCCGAGGTTGCGGACGTTCTCCACGCCATCGTAGACGTCGGCGACGTCCCCGAGCCGCACCGGAGAATTGTTGCGGTAAGCGACGATCAGCGGCCTGTAGTCGGCCGCATGCTCTGCGGTGTCGTTGACGTAGACCTGAAAATGGTCCTTGGGATCCTCGAGGAAGCCCTTGGGTGAGTTGGCATTGGCGGCGGTGAGCGCGGCGCGGATGTCCTCCAGACCGATGCCGTACTTGAACAGCGCGCGCGGGTTGAGCTCGACGCGCACCGCCGGCAAAGAAGCCCCGCCGACGTCGACTTCGCCGACGCCTTCGATCTGCAGCAGCTTCTGCTGAATGATGGTGGAAGCCGAATCGTAGATCTGCCCCGGCGTGAGCGTGTCGGAGGTCAGCGCCAGGGTGAGTATCGGCGAGTTCGCCGGGTTGTATTCGCGGTAGGTCGGGTTCGAGCGCAGCGCTGCGGGCAGGTCGACGCGTGCGCCCTGGATCGCCGCCTCCACGTCGCGCGCCGCACCGTTGACGTCGCGGCTCATGTCGAACTGCAGGACGATGCGCGAGGAGCTCACCGAGCTCGAGGAGGTCATCTCGGTGACCCCCGCGATGGCGCCGAGGTGGCGCTCCAGGGGCGTCGTGACGCTGGTGGCCACGGTTTCGGGGCTTGCGCCCGGCAGTGAGGCCTGGACCTGCACCGTCGGGATATCCACGTTCGGCAGTGGTGCCACCGGCAGCAGGAAGAATGCAATGCCGCCCGCCAACGCCACCGCAAGCGTCAGCAGCGTGGTGGCGACCGGACGGTGGATGAAGGGCGCGGAGATGTTCATGCGTGGCGCTGCCCGTCAGGACTCAGTTCTGCGGCGCCGCCGGGTGCGCATGGCTGCCGAGCGCACCGCCCGCGGGCTGTCCAGGTGTCCCCGCCCAATCGTCGGCGTCGCCCTCGACGGCCTGCGAGCGCCGATCGCCTCGCGCGACGTGCGACAGCCTATCGAAGAACAGGTAGATCACCGGGGTCGTAAACAAGGTGAGGGCCTGGCTGACCAGCAGGCCGCCGACGATCGACACGCCCAGGGGTGTGCGCAGCTCTGAGCCCGTGCCGGTGCCGAGCATCAGTGGCAGAGCGGCGAACAGCGCCGCGACGGTCGTCATGAGAATCGGCCGGAAGCGCAGCAGCGCTGCCTGGTGGATCGCCTCGAACGGTGACTTGCCGCCGTCGCGCTCGGCGGTGAGCGCGAAGTCGATCATCATGATGGCGTTCTTCATCACGATGCCGATCAGCAGGATGATGCCGATGATCGAGATGATGTTGAGCTCGAGCCCCGCGACCATGAGCCCCAGCAGTGCGCCGATGCCGGCCGACGGCAGCGTCGACAGGATCGTCAGCGGGTGGATGAAGCTCTCATACAATACTCCGAGCACGATGTAGACCGAGGCTATGGCCGCGAGCACCAGCAGCACTTCGCTCGAGAGGGCCGACTGGAACGCGAGCGCCGATCCCTGGAAGGTGGTGGTGATGCTGACCGGCATCCCGATCGACTGTTCGGCATCGCGCACCGCCTGCACGGCCGACTGCAGCGAGGCACCCGGGGCGACGTCGAAGGAAAACATGGCAGCCGGGAACTGTCCCAGGTGATCGTGCTCGAGCGCCGACTGATTGACCGAGACGTGTGCAATCGAGTCCAGGCGCACCTGGCCGCCGCCGGAGGCTGGCACATAGATGGTGTTCAGCGCAGCGACCGTGTCCTCCATGCTCGGGATTGCCTGCAGAATGACGCGATACTGGTTGGACTGCGAGTAGATCGTGGAGATGATGCGCTGGCCGAAGGCGTCATAGAGCGCGTTGTCGATCGTGGCGGCAGTCACGCCGAAACGCGCGGCGGTGTCGCGATCGACCTGAACCTGCGCGGTCAGCCCCTTGTCGAGGTAGTTGGTGGAAACGTTCTGCAGCTGCGGCGCGCGATTCAACGCCGTCAGCAGCTGCGGCGCCCACGGCGCGAGGATCGAATCGGCCGCTGCGCCGAGCACGAATTGATACTGCGCGCGCGATACGGTCGAATCGATCGTCAGGTCCTGCACCGGCTGAAAGTAAACACTGATGCCGGCGATGCCCTGGGTTGACCGGCGTAGCCGCGCCATGATGGTTTCGATGCTGTCGCTGCGCTCGTCCTTGGGTTTCAGATTGATCATCATGCGCCCGTCGTTGAGCGTCGTGTTGGTGCCGTCGACGCCGATGAACGACGACAAGCTGTCCACAGCCGGGTCGCGGCGGATCACATCGGCGAGCGTCTGCTGTCGCTGCACCATGGCGTCGAAGGACACGCTCGGGGCGGCCTCGGTCATGGCCTGCAGGAGGCTGGTGTCCTGCACCGGGAAGAAACCCTTCGGAATGGCGATGTAGAGGAATATGGTCAACCCGACCGTGCCGACTGCGCACCAGAGCACGAAAACCTGGTGGCGGAGCACCCACTGGAGCGCGCCGTCGTACCAGCCGACCACCCGCTCGAAACCGCGCTCGGCAGCCAGATCCGCGCGGTTGCGCCCGCGCGCCTCGCGCTCCTCGCGGCTCTTGAACATTCTCGAGCAGAGCATCGGCACCAGCGTCAGCGACACGGCCGCCGACAGCAGAATGGAGATGCTCAGTGTGACGGCGAACTCACGGAACAGCCGCCCGACCACCTCGCGCATGAACAGCAGCGGGATCAGCACTGCGAGCAGCGACACGGTCAGCGACATGATGGTGAAGCCGATCTCGCCGGCGCCTTTGAGCGCGGCCTGGAATGGTCTTTCGCCCTTCTCCACGTAGCGCGAGATGTTCTCGATCATGACGATGGCGTCATCGACCACGAACCCGGAGGCGATCGTGAGAGCCATCAGTGACAGGTTGTCGAGGCTGAAGCCGAGCAGGTACATGATCGCGAAGGTTCCCACCAGTGACAGCGGGACCGACAGGCCCGGGATCACGGTGGCCGGGATATTGCGCAGGAACAGGAAGATCACCAGCACCACCAGCGCGACCGCCAGCGCCAGCTCGAACTCCACGTCATTGACCGAGGCGCGGATGGTATTGGTGCGGTCGGTGACCGTCGTAATGTGAACATTCTCCGGCAGCGACGCAGTGATCTGCGGCAGCAGCTGCTGGATCGAATTGACGATCGCGATGACGTTGCCGCCCGGCTGACGCTGGATGTTCAGCAGCACCGCCGGCGTAGCGTTCATCCAGCTGGCGAGCTGGGTGTTCTCGGCGCTCTGAGTGACCTGCGCGACGTCCCGCAGGAACACCGCGTTGCCATTGCGGTAGGCAACCACCAGATCGGCATACTGGGAGGCGTTGGAGATCTGATCGTTGGCGTCGATGGTCCAGGCCTGCGCCGGCCCGTCGAAGCTGCCCTTGGGGGCGTCTTCGTTGGCGTTGGAAATCGTGGTGCGCAGATCGTCGATGCTGATGCCGTAGGCGGCCAGGGCATCCATGTTGGCTTGAATGCGCACCGCCGGGCGTTGCGCGCCGTTCAGACTCACGAGGCCCACGCCCGACACCTGCTGGATCTTCTGCGCAATGCGCGTCTCGGCGAGGTCCTCGACCTGCGTGAGCGGCATGCCGTTCGAAGTCACCGCCAGCGTCAGGATGGGCGCGTCCGCCGGGTTGACCTTGTTGTAGATGGGTGGCGCCGGCAGGCTCGCCGGCAGCAGGTTGCTCGCAGCGTTGATCGCCGCCTGCACTTCCTGCTCGGCCACATCCAGGTCGAGGTCCAGCGAGAACTGCAGGGTGATGACCGAGGCGCCCGCCGAGCTGCGCGAGGTCATCTGATCCAACCCCGGCATCTCGCCGAACTGACGCTCCAGCGGCGCGGTGACCGTCGAGGTCATGACATCAGGGCTCGCCCCTGGAAGGAACGTCTGTATCTGGATGGTCGGATAATCGACCTCGGGTAGCGCCGACAGCGGCAGGAGGTGATAGCCCAGGATACCGACGGCCAGAATGGCGGCCATCAGCAGCGAGGTCGCGACCGGCCGCAGGATGAACGGGCGTGAGGGGTTCAGCATGGCAGACTGCCTGAAGCGGGTTGCGGGTTAGGCGGGTGTCAAGGCTGCGGCGCCTGCTGAGCGCCTGGCGCCGGCCCCGCTGCGGCCGGGCTCGGAGCCTGGGAGCCGTTAGGCCCAGCGCCCGGCTGGTCGATCCCTGGCGTGGTTACCAGCGAGCCGTCCTTGAGCTGCTCGGCGCCATCGACCACCACAGTCTCGCCGATTGAAACGCCGCTGCGGATCGACATCAGGTCGCCGACGCTCGGGCCGGTACTGACAGGACGCAGGTGTACCACGTGCACCGGGCCCCCGCCGCTGCCAGGCCCGAAATCGCCCGCGCCGCCGAAGCGCCGGCCACCGCCACGACGACCGCGCCGGCCCGCAAAACCGGGTGCGCCAGAGGTGCCCGCCCCTGGGGGATCAAACGCGGCCGCCGGCGCAGGCCCTGGGTCCACGACGTAAACGTAGCTGCCGGCGTTGCCGTTCTGAACGGCCGACCCTGGCACCAGGATCTGGTTTGACAGCGTCTGGAGCGTCAGGCGCACATTGACGAACTGCTGCGGAAACAACTGCAGAGTGGCGTTGTCGAACATCGCGCGCAGCTTCAGCGTCCCGGTGGTGGGGTCCACCTGGTTGTCGGTGTCGGCGAGCACGCCGCTGTCCAGCTTGGTGGTGAAAGTGCGATCGTAAGCGACGGCTTGAAGCTTGTCCTTCTCACGCATCCGCCCCATTACCTGCGAGAGGTCATCCTCGGGAATCGTGAACAGCACCGACATCGGATGCAGCTGCGTGACCACTGCGATGGTGCTGCTATCGGCGATGACCACGTTGCCAACATCCACCTGCCGCAACCCGACGCTGCCGTCCACCGGAGCGGTGATGCGGCAGTAGCTCAGGTTGAGCTGGGCCGAAGCAAGGGCCGCCTGGTCGGAAGCCAGCGTAGCCTGGTCCTGCAGCACGGTGGCCTGCTGGGTGGCGTAAGTCTGTTCGGCTACGGAGTTTTGCGCGACCAGCTGCTTGTAGCGGGCCAGGTCCACCTTGGCGTTATCGAGCAGCGCCTCATCGTGCTGCAGCTGCGCCTGGTCCTGATCGACCGTGGCCTGGAAGGGACGCGGATCGATCTCGGCCAGCAGATCGCCTTTCTTGACCAACTGACCCTCGGCGAAGTTGATCTGGACCAGCGGCCCGGTCACCTGGGGATGTACGGTGACGGTCGCCAGCGGCGTGACCGTGCCGAGCGAGTCGATGGTGATGGGCACGTCCCCGCGCGTGACTTGCGCGACCCCGACCGACAGCGGCGCGCCGAAGCCGGCGCGCGCAGCCTGACTGACGAAGCCGCTTCCGCCGCCGCGCTGCGAGCCGATGCGCTTGTACACGATGAAGCCAGTCCCGGCCACGACGGCCAGGACTATGACCGTCCAGACGATCTTCTTGGTGCGGCTCATCTCGCCGTGTACAGCGGGGTCGGCATCATGCGGGGGCATCTGTGAGCTCATAGCGTGTTGGCATCCGTGTGAAGACTCTGGCCGTAGGCTGTGACAGGCGCTTGACCGCGCAGTTGCACGGCAATTGGCAGGCGCACGGCGCGAGCGTAGTTAAATCAACCCACCGTCAACCAGTGTTTAGTTAAGGACATTTAATGTGCAGATGAAACAAGAATGAGCGACGGGAGTGCCTACCTTGGCGCCCCCTCGCTCTCCCGCCGCCGGGAGGCGATTGTGGGTTGAACGCGTGAGGCGCGCAATGCAGTTCGCAGCATCGATGCTGTGATGCAGCATCCGGGTGCTCGGGGTAACTCCGCCTGCTCCTTCCCGACCGACACGACCCCGCGGGGGCGGGTAGGAGGGGGCTTGGGAGGAGCGGCTCAGAAGTCCTGGGACAGTCCGAAGAACAGCCCGCGGCGCGCGCCGTATTGGGGGGCGAACACCCCGATGCCGCTGCCGCTGCGGATCTCGTAAATCTTGTCGAACAGGTTAACCACATCGAAGCGCGCCGTCAGCGGACCGCCCAGTCCATCGGGAAAGGCGTGCGTCAGCCCCAGGTTCCATTGCGTGTAGCTCGGGGTGTGATCGCCGTTCGGGATGTTCAACCCGCCGGGAATTTCCGGCAGAGACACGAGGTACGGCGTGTCCTGTCGTAGCCCCGTACCGAAGATCATGTCCAGGCTGGCGCGTGTGCCGCGCCAGTCGTAGGAGACGCCGGCGGAGGCCGAGATGCGCTCCTCGTGATCCAGATGAATGTAGTCGTCGGCGATGTAAGCCAGATCGGTGGCATCGAAATTGAACTGCGAGGACTCGACATCCTTGCCCGTGGCGCTCTGAAACGCGAGATTGCCGTACGCGGAGAGATTGCGCACGGCGTATTCGGAGGTGAGCTCCAGGCCGGCAATCTTGCCGAATCGATAGTTGAACGGCGTCAGGATGATGGGCGCGCCGAACTGTCCTTCGTCGATGAGATGCTGGGCCTGCTCGTAGTAGCTGTCGATACCGAGGGTCAGGTCGCGATCGAGCAGCTTCTGCTGCGCGCCCACGTCGTAGTAGTTGGCGCGTTCGGCGATAGGCTCGCTGTCCTGGGTGTTGGAGCCCGGCGGTAACGCGGTGGTGCCGGCCAACTTCGTGAAGGTCTCGCCGGCGATGAGCTCGAAGGGCGGCGGTGTGAAATAGCGTGAGTAGCCCGCGTGCACGGTCGTATCCGATGCCGCCTGCCACACGGCGTTCAGGCGTGGGCTCAGCTGGCTGCCGCTGGAATAGGCGTGATAGGCGTCAAACCGCAGCCCGTAGTTGATCGTCAGTGCCGACAGCGCCTTCCACTCATCCTGCAGGTAGAGGCTCTCGATGACTTGATCCTGCGAGCCGTCGTCGGCGACGCCCAGGGGTACGTCGCTGGTCTGATCGCCGGGCGCCACGCCACCGGGGCAGCCCGGCGAAACCGTGGGGGGTGTGCACACCGGCAGTACCCAGGAGTTCGCCTGGCTGCTCGAGTTGTCGTGCTGCAGATAGAAACCCGCTCGCAACGTATGCGCATCGCTCAGCTCGTAGGCAGCATCGGTCTGCTCGGCCAGGGCCGTGTCGGCCTTGAAAGCGTTCTGCGCGATGCCGTTGTAGAGCAGGTCACCGATCCAGTCGGGTTCGAAGTCCAGGCTGGTGTAGCGCGCCGACAGCGAGCTTTGCCAATTGAGCGTTCCCTGCGAATGCTGCCAGCTGGCGATCGCGTACTGCGTGAGCTCATGCTGGTTCTCGTTCAGATTGTTGCTCAGATAGTCGCTGATGCCATCGACCGTCAGACCCAGGCCAGGCTCGAGCCCATGCTGCTCGGGGATCTGGAATTGCTCGCTGGAGGCGCCAAGAATCAGCGAGACGCGGTCGTCGGGATCGAGAATGTCCTCCAGATAGCTGAAGCCGTGCAGCTGCGTGGAATGATCGTGCAGCGGCTCGGAGCTCGCATCCGGGGACTCGATGCCCAGATCGTTGCGCAGCAGATCGGCGGAGACGAAGTAGCTGAAATTTCCCGCGCTGCCGCCATAGGAGCCCGAGGGCTCGAAAGTCGAATGGCTGCCACCATAGAGTGAGACCGTGCCGCCAGGCTGCGTCAGTCCGCTGCGTGTGGTCATGTCGATGATGCCCGCGGTGCGCAGACCGTACTCAGCGGGTAGCGCGCCGGTGATCAGATTCATCGACGAGATCAGCCGCGGATCGAGAGTCTGGCCGAACACGCTGATGCCCTCGGGCAGGATGATGCCGTTCAAGCGGTACTGCAGATCGCTGTGATCGCCGCGTACGTGCAGCTGTCCGAAAGAGTCCTGCACCACGTCGGGCGCCTGCAGCAGCACCTGACTGAGCTGTACGTTGGAGCCGCCGGGCAGGGCGGTGATGGCTGCGGCGCTGAGAGTCGTCATGGAGGCGCCGGTCTGTGTCTCGATCGCGGAGCGCTCGGCGTTGAGCCGCTGCGCAGAGACAACGACGGTTGGCAGGCTACTGCTGGGGGCGGTGCCATTGGCGGCGCTATCGCCCCCGGCGGCATCGCTCGCCGCGGCCGCGGCACCGCCCGTGGCCGTCGATGCGGTCAAATCGGCACTGCCGGCGCCATTCCCCGACGCCGCATAGATGAATGAGGCAGGCGCAATCGTGCACAGACCCAATAGAATGATGCGAACAAATGGAAATGACATGAGTTGACACCCTGTCCAGCGAAGCAACGCACCGCTTCCCTGCGCTCTGGAGCGAGAGCCGCAGAACGGTCGGGAAACGGCATTGAGTGCCCACGGACGTGGGCGGCTGGATCAGACGGCGGGGGGGCCGCGCGCCTGGTAGGCAGAGGCGTCGCGGCGCAAATACGGCAGTTGGCAGACGAGCACCGCCCTGGCGTAGCGGGGTGGCGGGGTGGCCACGCGCGCCAGGGGTGCGGGTGGTCCGGCTGTTCCGGCGGCATACAGGCACAGCAGGCAGTGGATATCAACCTGACTCTCGTGCCCGGCCAGCTCGTCTTTGTGGAAGTGTGCGGCCTGCGCAATGCCCGCGAACAGAATCGCGAATGCCAGCGCCAGGATGATGCGGCGGCGCGGACCTGACGAGAGCGTGCGCGACAACAGGCTCATGCTCGAAATACAACCTTGCGGGCGATGCCTTTGATAGGGTCAGTGCAGCGGCGGCCGATGTCAAGCACTTCGGAGCTGTTGAGAGAGCCACGCAAGACGCTGCGATTGGAACAGCGGCATCTCCCGGCGGCCGATTGATTCCGGCGGCTTATGCGGGCACTCTCCGGGGCACCATGGCGCAATCCAGCAGCGATTCGACGCACGAGCGGCGCTTCCCCGATGCAGCGGCGCTGACCGAGGCGCTGTGCGCGGAGATTGTCGCGAGCCTGCAGGAAGGGCTCGCGGCCGGACGTGGTGCGAGCCTGGTGGTGCCTGGAGGGCATACGCCAGTGGCGCTGTTCGAGCGGCTTTCCAATGCGACGCTCGACTGGTCGAGTGTGTGGGTCACGCTCACCGATGAGCGCTGGGTCGATGCGCACAACAGCGCGAGCAACGAGCACCTGGTGCGTGCGCATTTGCTGCGCAACGCGGCTGCGAAGGCGCAGTTCGTCGGACTGAAGAGTGCGCACGCCGACCCACACAGCGCCGTGGGCAGCTGCTGGTCGGCAATCGCAGAGTTGCCGCGTCCCTTCGACTTCGTGCTGCTCGGCATGGGAGATGATGGTCACGTTGCTTCGCTGTTTCCGGATTCCCCTGGCTTGCCCGCGGCGTTGGACTTGAGCCAGCCGCCCGGCTGCGCGGTCATGACGGGGCCCTCACCGCCCCGCACGCGCATGACGCTGAACCTGCGCGCGCTGCTGGATGCGCGGCGCATCGCGGTGCTGATCGTCGGGGCGTCCAAGTGGTCGACCTGCGAGCGCGCGCGTGCCCGCGGTCCAGCGCTGGATATGCCGGTGCGTGCGCTATTCGCGCAGCAGAATGTGCCGGTGACCGTCTGGTGGGCGCCTTAGCGGCGCAGTGCCGAGGTGCCTGCGGACGTATATTTAAGAGGGTGCGTCTCAGGCTTGGCCGAGATCGCGGGCTGCCAGTGCCGTGTGGCGCGCGGGGCGCGGACTGTAGACCGGAGGCAGCGGGCTGCCCCGCAACAGCGCGAGACGCTTCTGCACGCGCCCGAGCTTCACGGCCACGATGGCGCCGTTGCGGTCGTTGATTTCGCGGCAGCGACTCGCCACCTGCAGATTCGACTGCCACTGCGCTTGCAGCTGGCCCTGCGGGTCGGCCCAGCCGAGTAATTTCTCGATCGCCGTCAGGCCGCTGCCGAACGAAAGCATGCGGCACAGATCGCCGCGCTCCGCATCCAGGCGCGTGAGCCGCTCGACGCAGCGATGGCGCTCGGAGCCGATGTGCTGGATCGCGGTGACATCTTCGCCCTGCAGAATGTGAGTTTCGCGCGCCAGCAGTCCCTCGAGCTCGTTGAGTCCGGCGGACTCTTCCGAGAGGATGCGCTGCAGCGCGGGTTGGATCGCCGTGCGCTGGGGGCTCACTGCGCGTTCTCGCCCAGATCCTGCTCGAGCTGCAGCATACGTGCTGCGACCTTGTCGGCGTCGACGCTGTAATTGCCCGAAGCAATTGCCTGCTGCAGATTGCTGACACGTGCGCCGTCGACTTCGGGGGTGTCCTGTACGGCCTGCGACAGGGTCGCGATGGCACGTGCCGACTCAGTGATGTGCACGCTGTCGGGCGAGGCACCGGAGGGCGCGCTCGAGCCGCTGGCCGCCGAACCGACCGGCTTGGCAGGCAGGACGCTTTCCACGGCGCCGCCGGTGCCGGAAGACACCGATCCGCTGCCGAGCTCACTGATGCGATTGGCCACTAGGCTCTCCTTGCGCTCCTCAGACCCTCTATCGGCCGGGCGGCGCCAAACTTTAGGCGCTGCGAATTCGTCATAACGGTGCCTCGACGACGCTATCGGAGCGCACGATGGCCTCGACAACGCGCTGGGACGAGATGTTCTGCACGCGGATGTGGTCCTCGCTACGCCCATCACTGAGCGCCACACCCATCATGCGCACTTCGATTCCCGAGGCATGCGCGAGGATGACCACCTGTTGGCCGCGATGTATCAGTGGCGCCGGTGCCAGTGCATCGCGGGTGAGCGGCTCTCCGGCGCTCAGCGGCGTACGCAGCCGCTGTCCTGCCAGCGCGGCAGCCTTCGCCGGGTATTGCGCGGCCAGTCCCGGCACGCGTCGCGTCTGCAGATCGAAGTCCGCGGCCGTCAACGTGGCGTCGCGCGGCAGCGCATAGCGCGCGATCAGCACCGGGGTGGTGGAATCGACCGTCACGCTGGTGTAGATCGTCCAGCGCACCGAGCCGGCGCAGCGTACGCCCACCGTGGTCTGATGACGCACCTGGCCATCCCCGGTGATGGACGCCTGCAGCGGTTGATCGCATGCGGGCAGCCGCAGTCGCGGATCGAGCGGAGCGACGCTCAGCGAGAGTTGCGCGCCCGCGCTGCCGGCCTGCGTGATCAGCGCCTGCTCGGCGGCACGGCCGATCGATCGGGTGCTCGTCACGGCCGTGACCGGCGTGGCACGCGCACTCGTGGTCAGCAGGGCTGGCAAGACGAACAGGGGCAGCAGCGCAAGCAGGGGAAGCCTCATGAGGCTGATGCGAATGCCGGCAACGCGCGTCGCGCTCGATATGCTCATGGATGATCACCGCGGGTCTGAAGGACTCCATGAGCGGGAGCAAGCGCTGTGCCACTGCCCGTGGCCATCGAAACGACGGATTCCTGGCGCTCAAGTTCACCGACCTCGTGCCGATGATGTTCTGGAGCGCACCCCGCACTGCGGCCCGGCAGTCGATGGCCGTCGAGCGGCAAACGCTTGCCGCCTGTCAGCCCTGACGCGCTCCCCGCGGGCATCGTCCGGCCGATTGCGTCACAGATTGGTGGCCAGCGGCAGGCACCCCGCACCCATGGCATAGCGATTGCTCCCTCCCGTCTCGACGATCGACACGATCGATTCGCGCGGGGCGCGCATGCAATCGGTACTGGACAACTATCTCGGCATACACGCACAGGCGCTGGCCCTCGAGGCACAGCGTACCAACGTGCTCGCCGCCAACCTCGCCAATGTCGATACGCCCAACTACAAGGCGCGCGACATGGATTTCAAGGCGGCTCTGGCGGCAGCCAGCGGTCAGACTGAGGGCTCGACCCTTACGCTGACGACGAGCAACCCCGCTGATCTGACCAGCGCCGGGACGCTCGCGGGTGCGGGTGCTGCAGCTTCGCCCGACGGCGCGGCCGCTGCGGCCTCCGGCGCCGCGGACGCCGCACCGGGATCGGCGGCGAACCCCACCTATCTGAAGTATCGCGTGCCGCTGGCACCCTCGCTCGACGGCAACACGGTGGATGAGCAGCTCGAGCAGTCCGCGTTCGCGGAGAACAGCGTGCGCTATCAGGCGAGCCTGACCTTATTGAATACGAAGCTGCGCGATCTGGTCACGGCGATCAGTTCATCGTAACGCCCATGTCAGACTTCAAGATATTCGACATCGCCGGCTCGGGCATGAGCGCGCAGTCGGTGCGCCTGAACACCGTGGCGAGCAATCTTGCCAATGCCGATAGCGTGAGCGGCGACCCCGCGACGGTGTATCGCGCCAAGCATCCGGTCTTTCAGGCAGTGCTGGGCGATGGCCTGGGCGCCGGCGGAGGTGTCGATTCGGCCACCGCGACCGTGAAGGTCACCGGTATCGCCGAGAACCCCGCCACGCCGGAATCACGCTACGACCCGGGTAATCCGCTCGCCGACGCACAAGGCTACGTCTACGCCCCGGCAGTGAATGTCGTAGAGGAGATGACGGACATGATCTCCGCTTCCCGCTCGTATCAGAACAACGTCGAGGTGCTCAACACGGCACGCGATATGATGCTCGATACGCTCAAGCTCGGGCAGAGCTGAGGCCGCCGCAACCGCGGTAATCGCCAACAGCGCAGCACTCACCCACCGCGCTCCACCCGCAGGAACCCCCCATGACAACCCCAGTAAATCCCACCAACAGCGGCTCGACGACGGGCAACACCGCGAGCGGTTCGAGCAGCAGCGTGCTCGGCGGGTTGACCATGAACGACTTCCTGACGCTGATGACGGCGCAGCTTCAGAACCAGGATCCGCTCAATCCGACCGACAGCAACGAGTTTCTGAGTCAGCTCTCCGAACTCAGCACGGTCGAGGGCATCTCGCAGCTCAATACTTCGCTGGGCACTCTCTCCAATTCGATGCTGGCCTCGCAGGCGGTCAACAGTGCGGCGCTCGTGGGCCAGACGATTCTGGCACCGGCCAGCAGCGGCGTGCTCGCCAGCGGCGGCACGCTGAGCGGCGCGGTGCAGGTGCCCAGCGGCGCAAACAGCGTCACGCTGAGCATTGCCAATTCCGCCGGCGTGACCGTGGCCCAGGTGGCGATGCCGACTGGCGCTGGCATGCAGAGCTTCAGCTGGAACGGCCAGACCTCCAATGGCGGCACAGCGCCGCCCGGCACCTACAGCGTCTCGGCCGCTGCCGTGGTCGGCAGCACCAGCGAGGCAGCCACTACCTATCTCAACGGCACCGTGTCCAGCGTGACGCTGGATCCGAGCGGTTCCAGCGTCCTGCTCAACACCCCGCAGCTCGGCTCGGTGCCACTGAGCAACGTACAGCAACTCGACTGACGACCGTATTCCCAAGGAGCAACCGGCATGTCATTTGGAATAGCGCTCAGCGGCCTGGATGCCGCGCAAAGCGATCTGAACACAACGGCGAACAACATCGCCAATGCGTCCACCACAGGTTTCAAGTCCTCCAACTCGGAGTTTTCCGAGCTGTTCTCGACCTCCGCGGCCGGCGTGAGCAACACGCAGATCGGCGGCGGCGTGCAGCTCTCGCAGGTGCAGCAGCAGTTCTCGCAGGGCGATCTCAGCACCACCGGCAACAGCCTGGATCTGGCGCTCAACGGCAACGGTTTCTTCACCGTCAGCAATGATGGCGCTACGCAATACACGCGTGCCGGCTCGTTCACGACGAACAGCCAGGGGTACGTCGTCAACGCGCAGGGCCAGTACCTGCAGGTCTATGCGCCCACCCCGTCGGGAACATTCAACACCACCTCGCTGCAGAATCTGCAGGTGCCGAGCGGCGACAGTCAGCCGTCGGCCACGACGACTGCCTCGATGGTGTTCAATCTGCCGGCGGGCTCCACGCCTCCGGCCGATTCACCCTTCAGTCCGACCGATTCCAACAGCTACAACCAGTCGACTTCCCTGACGGTGTACGACTCGGAAGGCGCCGCGCATGCCGCGAGTTTCTACTTCGTCAATACGGCCGCGGGTAAGTGGAACGCCTACGAGTACATCGACGGGAACCAGGTAAACACGACGCCAGTGCAGCTGACGTACAACACCAGCGGCATCCTGACGGGTGTCAGCGATGCTGGCGGGGGCACCAATCCTGAGGCGGTCAGCTTTGGCAGCTATACGCCAGCCGGTGCCAAGGCCCTGAGCATCTCTTACAACCTGGATGACACCACCCAATACGGTGACACCTTCGGCGTGACGTCCGAGACGCAGAACGGCTATACGACTGGACAGCTCTCGGGTGTCTCGGTCAGCTCCGCCGGTGTCATGCAGGCGAATTACACCAACGGGCAGTCGACGGTGCTCGGGCAGGTGGCCATCGCCAACTTCCCCGACGAGCAGGGCCTGCAGCAGGTCGACAACACCAATTGGGTGGCCACCTATTCCTCCGGCGCCGCGGTCTATGGTCAGGCCGGCGGCGCGGGAGTGGGCACCATCGCATCGGGCTCGCTGGAGAACTCGAACGTCGACATCACCACCCAGCTGGTCGACATGATCACCGCGCAGCGCGCCTTCCAGGCCAATGCCGAGATGGTCTCGACGGAAAACCAGATCACCCAGACGGTGATCGGCATTCCGCAGCAGGCCTGACGCGGCGCTGAGAACGGCAGGAGACAGGGCGGATGGATCGTCTGGTTTATGTGGCCATGTCGGGCGCGAAGGAAATCCTCAACGCGCAGACGGCCAACAATGCCAATCTGGCCAATGCCAACACCGTCGGCTTTCGCGCCGATCTGACCGCATTTCAGACCCAGCAGGTGACCGGAGCCGGGCTGCCCTCGCGCGCCTACGCAACCGATGCGAATGCCGGCTGGGATGCGAGCTCGGGGGTCCTGCAGCACACCGGCCAGCCGCTGGATGTGGCCATCAAGGGCACCGGCTGGCTTGCCGTGCAGGCGAGCGACGGCAGCGAGGCGTACACGCGGGCCGGGGATCTACACGTGGATCCGAGCGGCGTGCTGATGACGGCGGCAGGCAATCCGGTGCTGGGCGATTCGGGCCCGATCACCGTGCCGCCGCAGACGGCGATCAACATCGGTGGCGATGGCTCGGTGTCGATCGTCGGGCAGGGACAGCCCGCGACCGCCATCTCCACGGTTGGACGCATCAAGCTGGTGAACCCACCGGCGGCGAGCCTCTCGCGCGGCGCCGACGGGCTGTTTCGCAGCAGCGGGGACACACCGGTGGTCGCGGACGCGAGCGTGCAGCTCGAGCCGGGCGCGCTCGAGTCCAGCAACGTCAACATTGCCGAGAGCATGGCAAACATGATCGAGCTCGCTCGCAACTACGAGGTCCAGGTCAAGGCCATGAAGGCCGCCGAGGACAACGCGGCCGAGAGTTCCAAGCTGCTGGCGCCGAGTTGACGCGCCACGCCCGAACGCACATCGATAGGAACGCATAGTCATGGACGCAGCACTTTGGGTCGCCAAGACCGGACTGGACGCCCAGCAGACCGAGATGGCGGTGATCTCCAACAATCTTGCCAACGTCAATACCGACGGCTTCAAGAAGGGCCGCGCAGTGTTCCAGGACCTGCTCTACCAGAACGTGCAGCAGGTCGGCGCGGCGACCACGCAGAACACCCAGGCGCCCAGCGGCATCGAGCTGGGCACCGGCGTCAACCTGGTGGCCACCGAAAAGGTTTACTCGCAGGGCGACATCAACCAGACCGGCAACACCTTCGACATGGCGATCAATGGCGCCGGCTTCTTTCAGGTGCTGATGCCCGACGGCTCGATGGCGTACACGCGCGACGGCAGTTTCCAGCTCAGCAACACCGGACAGCTGGTGACCGCCAGCGGTTATCCGGTGCAGCCGGCCATCACCATTCCACAGGGTGCGCAGAGCGTCACCGTCGGCACGGACGGCACGGTTCAGGTACAGCTGGCCGGCCAGTCGGCGCCCTCGACCGTGGGCACGATTCAGCTGGCGAACTTCGTCAATCCGGCGGGTCTGCAGCCCAACGGGGACAACCTGCTGTTGGCGTCGGCGGCCAGTGGCACCGCGCAGACCGGCACCCCGGGCGTTACCGGCCTCGGCACGCTGCAACAGGGCGCCGTGGAGGCTTCCAACGTCAATGTCGTGGAGGAGATGGTGGACATGATCGAGACGCAGCGCGCCTACGAGATGAACACCAAGGCCATCGAAACCAACGATCAGATGCTGCAGTACCTCGACAGCAACCTGTAGTCCAGGCAACTGGCCTCATCGATCATCTACTGCGCCCCGGAGGGCGAGACGCTTGAGAAAATTGTATTCAACGCCACCGCTACCGGTGCTGCTCGTGAGCGCGGCGCTGCTGCTCGCGGCCTGCAGCAGCCTGCCGCGTCCGGACGAGAAGTTCGCCGCCACACTGCCCGAAGAGGTGCCGGCGGCGGCCAAGTCCAACGGTGCCATCTACCAGGATCAGACCGCCGAGACACTGTTCGACGATGCCGTCGCCCACCGCGTCGGTGACGTGCTGACCATCGTGCTCGAGGAGAGCACCAATGCGACCAAGAGCGCGGTGACCACCACCAAGAAGACCACCACGGAGGCGATGGCGGCGCCCACGCTGCTCGGCGCGCCGCTCACCCTGCACGGACGCAACATCCTCAACAACAACTTGAACGATGCCACGACCTTCGACGGCGAGGGCGGCAGCTCGCAGAGCAATGCGCTCACCGGCTCGATCTCGGTGACCGTCGCCAAGCGGCTCGCCAACGGCAATCTGCTGGTGCGCGGACAGAAGTGGATCACGATCAACCAGGGTCGGGAGTACGTGCGCATCCAGGGCATCGTGCGGCCGATCGATATCGGTCAGGACAACACGGTGCCCTCCACGATGGTCGCCGACGCAACGATCGCCTACGGCGAGGAGGGCACGCTCAACGACGCCAATTCCAAGGGATGGCTGGCGCGTTTCTTCGACTCCAAATGGATGCCCTTCTGAGATGGGCGCCAGCAACACGAGATTGCTGAGCGCGCTGCTGGCAGTGCTGCTGCTGGTAGTAGCACTCGGCGCGCCACGTGGCGCGCAGGCCGAGCGCGTCAAGGACCTGGCGAGCGTCGCCGGTGTGCGCTCCAACCAGTTGGTCGGCTACGGCCTGGTGGTAGGCCTGAACGGCACGGGCGATCAGACCACGCAGGCGCCGTTTACCGTGCAGAGCATCGAAAACATGCTCGCGAAGTTCGGCGTGACGATCCCCGCAAACCTGAGCTCCCAGACCCAGTTGAAGAACGTCGCCGCGGTGAGCGTGACGGCGGAGCTGCCGCCATTTGCCAAGAGCGGCCAGACGATCGATGTGACGGTCGCCTCGATCGGCAACGCCATCAGCCTGCTGGGCGGCGCGCTGCTGATGTCACCGTTGCGCGGCGCCGATGGAGAAATCTATGCCATGGCGCAGGGCAGTGTGCTCGTCAGCGGCTTCGGAGTGCAGGGCAAGGATGGCTCGCGCGTCAGCGTCAACGTGCCGAGCTCCGGACGCATTCCCAATGGAGCCAGCGTCGAGCGCGAGGTGCCCACGCAATTCGGCCACGATCCCTACGTCATGTTGGATCTGAACACGCCGGACTTCACGACGGCTGCCCGTCTGACGCAGGGGATCAACAAGCTGCTCGGACCCGATACCGCCACGGCGATCGACGCGGTCACCGTGCGTGTACAGGCGCCCGTGGATCCCACCCAGCGGGTGGCCTTCATCGGCGCTCTGCAGGAGGTAGAGGTACGCCCCGATGCTGCCCCGGCACGCGTGATCATCAATTCGCGCACCGGCACGGTGGTGATCAGCTCCCAGGTGCGCGTCACGGCGGCGGCGGTCGCGCACGGCGCGCTGTCGGTGACCATCAGCGAGCACACACAGGTCAGCCAGCCCGGGCCACTCTCCAGCGGCACCACCGTGACGGCGCCGCGCTCGGATATCACCGTGCAACAGCCGACCGATGCGCACATGTTCATGTTCGATGCCGGTGTGAATCTCGAGGAGATCGTGCGTGCAGTCAACCAGGTAGGCGCCGCTCCCGGGGATCTCGTGGCCATTCTTGAAGCCCTGCAACAGGCCGGCGCGCTGCACGCGCAGCTGATCGTGATCTGAGGCGCAGGGCTCTCTCGCATGGCAAGCGGCGTCGTAAATCCGGACTTCTATGCCGACTTCGGTGCGCTCACCACGCTCGGCAAGCAGGCGAAGCAGAACGATCCGCAGGCGATCCGCGAGGCCGCGCGTCAGTTCGAGAGTCTTTTTACGGACATGATGCTCAAGTCGATGCGCGCCGCGAAGCTCGGCGATGGCCTGGGTGACAGCCAGGAAGGCGACTTCTATCAGGATATGTACGATCAGCAACTCGCCGTGCAAATGTCGCAGGGCAAGGGGCTGGGGCTGGCCGAGATGCTGGTACAGCAGCTCACGCGCCGCGGGCAGACGGCAGACCAGGCGGGGGCGACCGGCAGCGGCGCTACTGGAAGCAGCGCAACAGCAGCCAGCGGCACCGTTGTCGACGCGAATGCGAAGCTGAATGTCGGCCGGCAGGCTTTCCAGCGGGCCACGCGCAGCTTCAGCGTGACGGGCAATAGCGCGCGATCCGCGGTCGGCAGCAAGAGCACACAGGGTCACACCGGCCACACGAAGGCAAGCTCGGGCCGGTCGGGCGGCGCCACGTCGCTCAGCCAGCGCATCGGTTTCGTGCAGCAGCTTGCGCCGTACGCGCAGCGGGCTGCGACGGCGCTCGGGGTGTCTGCCGACACATTGATCGCGCAGGCGGCCCTCGAGACGGGCTGGGGCCGACATGTCGTCAAGGGAACGAGCGCCAGCGACTCCAGTCACAATCTATTCGGTCTGAAGGCGGGAACGGCCTGGCAGGGAGCGACGGCTTCGGCCACCACCACCGAATACACCGGCGGCAATGCGCAGCGCTTCACCCAGAGTTTCCGCAGCTATGCCTCAGTACAGCAGGGCGTGAGCGATTATGTCTCGCTGCTGAAATCGCGCGCCGCGTACCACGCCGCGCTCGGCAGTGGCACGGATGCCGGCGCCTTCGGCACGGCATTGCAGCGCGCAGGCTATGCCACCGATCCGGATTATGCCCGCAAGCTGGTCGCGACCGCAGCGACGGTGCGCTCGCTGCGCTCGCTGAGCGCAGTGGCGCAGACCGCTTCGCCCGCTGCATCCCCCGGGGCGAGCAGCGCTGCAGCGCAGCCGACGACATTGACGGTCGCAGCCGCGCTCGCCGCCTCATTAAAGGTTCTGGCGGGACTGCCGATACCGAACGGCGAGGAGCCAGCATGAATGAGGGGACGCGGTAATGGGAGATATGTTATCCACGGCGGTGTCCGGTCTGCTGGCCTTTCAGACCGCGCTGGATACCACCAGCAACAACATCTCCAACGTCGATACGCCGGGTTACAACGACGAGCTGACGAATTTCGCCACGGCATCGGCCACAGCCACCAATAATGGCTGGATCGGCAACGGCGTGACGGTCACCGGTGTCGTCAACCAGTACAATCAGTTTCTCGCCACGCAGGCCAACAGCGCGGCGAGCGGCTATAACCAGTTCAACACGCTCAGCACGCTCGCGGCAAACATCAATAACCTGTTCTCCGACCCGAGCACGGGCCTGTCGGCGACGCTGCAGAACTTCAGCAATGCCGTGCAGACGATGGCGGATTCGCCCTCGAGCAGTTCCGCGCGCCAGGCGGTACTGACGCAGGCGCAGACGCTCATCAGTCAGTTCAACAGCTACCAGAGCTCGCTGGACTCGCTGCAATCACAGGTGACCAGTCAGCTCGGTTCCGAAGCGAGCACCGTCACGTCTCTTGGTCAGCAGATCGCGAGCCTGAACAAGCAGATCGTAGCTGCCGAGCAAAATGGCGCCGGTCAGGCGCCGAATCAACTGCTCGATGAGCAGGAAAATCTGATCTCCCAGCTCTCGCAGGATGTCAACGTCAACACCGTCACGCAGAGCGACGGCAGTGTCAACGTGTTCGTCGGCAATGGCCAGCCGCTGGTCGTCGGCGGGACGAGTTCCACCCTGACGGCGGGCGCCGATCAGTTCAACTCCGGGCAACCGCAGATCTCCCTGCAGACCGCATCCGGCAACGTCGATATCACCGGCTCCATCAGCGGCGGAACGCTGGGCGGGCTGCTGCAATTTCAAGAACAGATGCTCACGCCCGGTGAGAACGCGCTGGGTCAGGCCGCCGTCACCCTGAGCTCGCTGGTCAATCAGCAGAATGAGGCAGGTCTGGATTTGAATGGCGACCCGGGACAGGCGCTCATGAGCGTCGGTTCGCCCGCGGCGCTCGCCAGCAGCAATAACACCGGTACGGCGTCGGTGTCTGCGAGCATCACGGATCTGGGCAGCCTGACGACCAGTAACTACTATTTGAAGTACAACGGCAGCGCCTGGAATCTTGTGGATACCACGAGCGGTGTCGCGACATCGCTGACCACGAGCACCTCGGGTGGCGTCACGACGCTGACCGGCGCCGGATTGACGATGACCGTCACGGGCACGGCAAAGGCAGGGGACGAGTTCCTGGTCGAGCCGACGGCGAACGCGGTGCAGGGCCTGGCGCTCACGACCAACGATCCGGCGAAGATCGCCGCCGCGAGCCCACTCGTGAGCAGCGCGGCCAGCGCAAACGCCGGCACGGCGACGATCCAGAGCGCGAGCGTACCGAATCTATCCGCTTGGACCCAGGGCGACTACACGGTCTCGTTCAGCACTCCCACTGCCTATACCGTGACCGACGCCGGTGGCGCAACGGTGGCCAGCGGTACGTATACCAGCGGTACGGCCATCAGCTTCGAGGGCATCAATCTCACCCTCACCGGCACCCCCGCAGCCGGCGACAGTTTTGCGGTGAATTACAACGCCAATGACGCCGGCGACAACAGCAATGCGCTGCTGCTTGCCAACGTCATGAACGTCAAGGTGCTCAACGGCGGTTCCGAGTCGCTGGCCGACGCCGTGAACAGCTACGTGGGTACGGTTGGCACGCAAACCAGCCAGGCGCAGAACGGCGCCACGGCGCAGCAGTCGGCGATGCAGAGTGCACAGACCGCCGAGCAGAGCGTCTCGGGCGTCAATCTGGATCAGGAGGCGGCCAACATGGTCCAGTACGAGCAGGCCTACCAGGCCGCCGCGCAGCTGATCGCCGCGTCCCAGACATTGTTCAATTCGCTGTTGGGCGCAGTGCAGGCCACGGGATAATTGCCATGCGCATCTCGACCCCGATGCTCAACAACCTGGCGCTCAACGGCATCATGCAGGATGAGAGCGCTCTATCGAGCACGCAGAACCAGCTGTCCACCGGTCTGTCCATCAACTCTCCGGCCGACAATCCCGCCGGCGAGGTGGAGCTGCTGCAGCTGACGGCCGCAAGCTCGCAGTACCAGCAGTACCTCAGCAACGGCCAAGGTGCCAGCTCGAATCTCAACCTGGAAGAGCAGGCGCTGACGAGCGCCAGCACCACGCTGCAATCGGTGCAGAGCCTGGTCACCGAGGCCAACAGCGGCACGAACAACAGCGGCGATCTGCAGTCGATCGCGACGCAGATACAGCAGCTTGGGCAGCAGCTGCTGGGCACCGCCAACAGCACCAACGCCACGGGTCAGTACTTGTTCGCCGGCTATTCCGTCAACACACAGCCGTTCGTGCGCGGCAGCAGTGGCGCGGTCAACTACGTCGGCGACAGCGGTGTGTCGAGCGTCGCTCTGGATGGCGGCACCTCCGTACAAACTGGCGATGCGGGCTCCAGCGTCTTCATGAACGTGCCCACCGGCAACGGCACCTTCACCACGACGGCGAGCTCCAGCAATACCGGCACCGGCGTCATCGATGCCGGCAGTGTGACCGATGCTTCCGCATGGGTTCCCGGGCAATACACCATCAGCTTCACCGACGCGAGTGATTACCAGGTCACGGACGGTGCCGGAAACGTGGTCGACAGCGGCACCTACGATGCGAGCAACGGCGGCAGCATCCAATTCGATGGGATCCAGGTCGGCATCAGCGGGGCGCCAGCGGCCGGGGACAGCTTCGCTGTCGGGGCGTCGGGCAGCAGCAGCGTCTTCGACACGCTCGATAGCCTGGTGAGCTCGCTGCAGAGCGCCGGCAGCAGCAGTGCCGCGCGTGCACAGCTGACCTCCAAGCTGGACAGCGCCCTGCAGCAGGTCAACAACGCGATCTCACAGATCTCCACGGTCAACACCAGCGTAGGCACGCGCATCTCGCTGATCAGCAGCCTCAATTCCTCTGTAACGAGCCAGAGCACAACCGTTACGACGCAGATCACCAACCTCGATGGTCTGAACTACGCGGCTGCGACCTCGCAGTACAGCCAGGAATACCTGGCGCTGCAAGCGGCGGAAGAGTCCTTCTCGCAGCTCGGCCAGCTCTCTCTATTCAAGTACTTATGAGTTGTCCGTGGCGTCTTCGCCGCGCTGCGTCAGGCGCCGGCACCGATGTGATCCGCTCGACACTTCGAGTAACTGTGACGTGCGGCATTCAAGTTCGCCGGCGCCGCACCGATAACGGCCAGGATAGGGAGGGCCGCGAAGTCCTTCTGACAGGGTACAGAGCGACGGACTGGTGTCCGGCGCCTGATCGAAATCTCAGGAGCAACAGGCAATGTCACTAGTCCTCAACACGAATTTAGACTCACTGATCGCGCAGAACAGCTTGACCACCTCGGGGTCGACGCTGTCCACTGCGCTGCAGCAGCTGTCCACGGGTCTGCGCATCAATTCGCCCGCGGACGACGCGGCCGGATACGCCATCGTGCAGGGCATGACCTCGCAGATCAATGGCATGAACCAGGCCGTGCAGAACGCCAACAACGGCGTGTCGCTGGTGCAGACCGCCGCCGGCGCGCTGTCCGAGGTCACCAATGACCTGCAGAGCATGCGCAGCCTCGCGGTGGAATCACTGAACGCGACCAACAGCGGCACGGACCGCTCCGACCTCAACACGCAGTTCCAGCAGCTGCTGCAGGACGTCGACAGCGTCGCTGCCAACACGCAGTTCAACGGCGTGAACCTGCTCGACGGCTCGTTCCAGGGCGCCACCTTCCAGATCGGCGCCAACGAGGGCCAGAGCATCGCGGTCAACCAGATCGCAAACATGCACACCAATGCGCTGGGCGCCTACACAGTCACCGGCACGGCGCCCACGGCGGCGTTGGCAGCCGGCGATCTGACGCTCACCGTCGGTTCGCAGACCTACAACGTCGGCGCCTCGGTCGCCGGCTCATCGGACGGCCAGGATGCCGGTAGCGCGTACTCGATCGCCGCCGCCATCAATGCGGCCAGCTCGGGCCTCACTGCGGTGGCGTCCAACAGCTTCACGGGCACCGCAGCCCCGACCGGCGGTTCTGCCGCCATGGCCGGCTCGTTCGAGATCAACGGCGTGACCGTCAGCGTCAGCGCGGGTCAGCTTGGCAACACCGCTGCCACGGACGCCGCCAACGTTGCCCAGGACATCAACGACGTGAGCGCCACGTCGGGTGTCTCGGCCTCGGTGAATGCGAGCAATTACTTGGTGCTGACGACCAGCGATGGCCGCAACATCGACGTCACCAACATCGCCTCCACCGGAACGGGCACGTTGACCGGGGCGACGCTGGGCCTGGTTGGCACGGGTCTGACCTCCGGCGTCGGCAACCTTGCCGGCACCGTGTCGCTGTCGAGCCCGTCGGCCTTCACGATCGGCGGGACCACTCCGAGTGTCGCCGGTCTCACGGCCGAGACCTACGATTCGATCAGCACGACGGTCGCGAGCTTGAACACCTCCACGGTGGCCAACTCCAACACCGCCCTGACGACGATCACGGCCGCCCTGCAGCAGGTGGCGACGCTCGGCGCGCAGCTCGGCGCGTATCAGAACCGCTTCACGGCCGCGGCGACCGGTCTGTCGACCGACGTCACGAACCTGACAAGCGCGCGCAGTAACGTCCAGGATACGGACTATGCGCAGGCGACCTCGCAGCTGTCACAGGCGCAGATCCTGCAGCAGGCGAGCACGGCGATGGTGGCGCAGGCCAACACGATTCCGCAGAACGTGTTGACGCTGCTGCAGAAGCTGCCGTAAGCGCTCGAGGAGCGGGCCGCTGAAGGCGGGTCATAGCAAGAGCACCAGGGCGGGCGTCATGAGACGCCCGCCCTATGCATTTTCTGGCGGCGCGCGCCGCCTCTCCGGCCTGCACGGCCAAGGTGGTGGACGATGACCAGCAGCGTCGGCAGCAGCGGCAACACCTCTCAGCCGATCGTATCGGTTGCCGGCACCAGCAGCGCCGATGCGGCTGGCGGCTCGGTCATCAACGTCAGCTCACTGGTCTCGCAGCTGGTGGCGGCAGCCCAGGCTCCGCAGGAATCGCTGATCGAGAACCAGACCGAGGCGGTCACGACGCAGATCTCCGCGCTGGGCACCTTGAAGAGTGCGCTGTCGACCTTCCAGTCCGCGCTGACGCCGCTGGCGACGCAGAGCGCTTTCAATGCCCTGACCGCCAGCAGCGGCGATCAGACTGCCTTCACGGCCAGCGCTGGCGGCAGCGCGACGGTGGGCAACTACAACGTGACGATATCGGCGCTGGCGCAGGCGCAGCAGCTGCTGTCGACGGCTTTCGCCGGAGGCGCTTCGAGCGCCGTGGGCACCGGCACCCTCTCTCTGTCGCTCGCCGGTACGAGTTTCAATGTTGCGCTCGACAGCAGTGACGACACACTCGATGACGTCGCTGCGGCGATCAATTCCGCCAGCGGCAACCCGGGCATCACGGCGACCGTGCTGCAAGGGTCCCAGGGCGCATACCTGGTTTTATCGTCTTCACTGACGGGCGCCGGAAACACGATTCAGGTCAGCGAGACCGACGGTGGGAATGGATTGGCCGCGCTGACCTACGGGAGCGGCAATACCAGTCACTACACGGTGCAGACCGCGGCCCAGGATGCCAGCTACAGCATCGCGGGGGTGGCCGGCACGAGCTCGAGCAACACCGTGACCAGCGCCATCAGCGGGGTCACGATCAATCTGCTGGCGCCGACGACAGGGACCGGTGCGACGTTGTCGGTGGCGAATAACACCTCGGCGATCGAAACCAACATCAGCGCCTTCGTGGCGGCGTACAACACCCTGCTGGGCAGCTTCAATACACTGGGAGGTTTCGACTCATCGACCTCCACGGCTGGTCCGATGATGGGCAGCGCCCTGCTCACGAACATCGAGGGCCAGGCGAACGAGGCGCTCTACAATGTGGTGGACACCGGTTCGTCGGTTTACAACTCCCTGGCGAGTATCGGTATCACCACCAACAGCGATGGCACGCTGAGCGTCAACAGCACGACGCTGGCGAACGCCCTGTCCACCAACCTTAGCGCGGTCAATCAACTATTCAGCGGCTCCGGCGGTATCGCGGCCACGCTCAATACACAGGTCACGGCCACCATGGCCACGGGGGGCTCGATCGGCGATGCGAGCCAGACGCTGACCACGCAGGAAAATGCGCTCACCACGCAGAACAACACTCTCACGACGCAGATGCAGGCGCTGACTACCAGTCTCACGCAGCAGTATGCGGCTCTGGACACTCTGCTGTCGTCGCTGCAGACCACCTCCGCCTATCTATCGCAGGCGTTCGCCTCGCTACCATCGGTGCAGGGTACGCCCAACGCCTGAGGCGCGCGGCGCACGGTGCAAGTGCCCCGTGCGCGATGGCCGGCGACGATGCGCCTGCGGTTCTGCTCAAGTTTGGCGAGGATCCGCCGTTAAATCTTCCATCGGGGAATCAAGGAGGACCGCGCCGTGAGCGCCTACGCAAGACATTCCGGAGTGGCGGCCTACCAGAGCATCTCGACGCACGGCAGCGTCAGCGTTGCCGATCCTCATCGACTGGTCCTGATGCTCATGGACGGAGCGGTCGAGCGCATGGCCGCCGCGCGCGGCTGCCTGGAGCGCAAGCAGCGCGGCGACATTGGCCGCAAGGCCGAGCTGCTGGCGCAGTGCATGAGCATCGTCGCCGAGCTGCGCGGCAGTCTCAACCTGCAGGAAGGTGGCGAGCTCGCGCACAATCTGAGCGATCTGTACGACTACATGAGCCGCCAGCTGCTGCGAGCAAACACGGAAAACAGCGCCGCCTGTCTCGGCGAGGTCATGAGCCTGCTGGGTGAGATTCGCAGTGCCTGGATTGCGATCGGTCCGGAGGTCCGCGGTCGCGCTCCCGCGTAGAATGCACGCAGGCGCGGCGAGGCCGCGCCGCAGGCGGCAGTTAGTGCCGCGGCGAGGTGAGGCGATGAGCGAGGGCGTTGATACCGTCGTGCTCTACAATGAGCTGGCCTACCACGACGTGCTGCCGGTGGCCTGGCAGTCACGCGACCGGCCTCTCAGCCGCTTCGAGCTCGCCAATCTCGAGGAGTCCAACCTGCTGCTGCTGCAGGCTTCCGCGGCGATCGAGGAGCACCCCATCCACGATCAGGGCGAGGATCCCGGGCCTCTGGCCGGCGAGATCGCGCGCCTGGACCTGAAGCTCAACCTGGTGCTGCAGCTGCTGGCGCGACTGGTGCTCAAGGATCGCCTGCCAGTGCCAACGATGATTCAGTTCAATGCGCACGGGGCTTCGTGGACGGTGATCGGGGCGGTACCTGAAGTGGACGCCCCGGGGTTGCTGCGCATCCATCTGCACGCCTCACTGCCGCAGTCGCTGGATCTGCCCGCGGTGATCACTCAGGTCGAGGGTTCGCAGGTGCGAGCGCAATTTCAGGGCCTGTCGGACCCGGTCGCGGAGCTCATTCACCGCCTGGCGTTTCTGCGCCACCGGCGCGACGTCGCCGATGCTCGCAAGGCACGCGACAGCGACCAGGCTGCCAGTGGCTGATGATGATGGCGACCGGCCGATGAGGCGATTTCTTTAGGCCTCCGAGCCCGTCGATGAGTGAACTGTGACGCGCCGCGCAAGGGGCCTGTGACGGGCGTCCATCCTTTGCCATAACCCTACCCCTAGGCTGTCGACCAAAGACAGACAGGGGATATCGGTATACATGGCTGAATTGGCCGTTCTGGCACTCGGCGTGGCGGATGCGCGCGAGCCGGCAGCATCGATGGCTGCGAATGTGATCCTGCCCGCGGGGGAGTCGGCCGCGATTCGACGCGTCAACCGTCTCATCCAGCAGGTCGCGAGCTACGACAGCAACGTGCTGGTGCTCGGCGAATCGGGCACCGGCAAGGAAGTCGTGGCGCGTGCCATCCATGAGGCTTCCGCACGCCGGCGGCGTCCCTTCGTTCCCATCAATTGCGGTGCGATCCCGGCCGAACTGCTGGAGAGCGAGCTGTTCGGACACGAAAAGGGCGCGTTCACCGGGGCCCTGGCAACGCGCAAGGGACGTTTCGAGATCGCCGAGGGCGGCACGATCTTCCTCGACGAGATCGGCGATATGAATCCCACCATGCAGGTGAAGCTGCTGCGGGTGCTGCAGGAGCGGCTTTTCGAGCGCGTGGGCAGCTGCAGCTCACAGCGCTGCGATGTGCGCATCATCGCCGCCACGCATCGCAATCTCGAGGAGTCCATCGCCAAGGGGAGCTTTCGTGAGGACCTCTACTATCGCTTGAACGTGGTGCCGATCGAGGTCCCTGCGTTGCGCGAGCGCGCCGCCGATCTGCCGGTGCTGGTTGTGGCGCTGGCCGAGCGTATCGCGGCGGCGGGGCGGCCACGGGTGACCTTCAGCGCTGCAGCGCTGGTGGCGCTGCAGGCATATCGCTGGCCAGGCAATGTGCGCGAGCTCGGTAATCTTATCGAGCGCATGGCGGTGCAATGTGGCGATCGTACCGTCACGCCCGCGGATTTGCCGGAACGCTATCGGCCTGCCGATTGGCACGAAGAAGCCCCGGCGCTTGACACGCTGGCGGCGCAGGACACGCCGCCGCAGGCGCCCACTGCCTGCCCGGCGGCGGTGACGCCACCGGCGGTGGTGTCCGCATCGGCCGAAGAGCCCCCGCCGATGTCGCCGGGGCTGGTCGACATGATGCTCGAGCCGATTCCAGAGGGCTTCGATCTGCGTGCCTATTTGGAGGCGCTCGAGCAGCGATTGATCGAGCGCGCGCTGCACAGCTCGGGGGGCACCGTGGCGCAGGCCGCGCGCCTGCTCGGACTGCGACGCACGACGCTGGTGGAGAAGCTGCGTAAGTACGCACCGGACGGCGACGCTGCGGCGGCGTCGGATTCTTGACGTTGACGCGTCGCATGGCTGCCCAAGCCGTGAACGCAGTCACAGTTCCTGCGGGCACGCTAATTGCTCTCCATAGCCCCGGTACACGCATCTGAAGGGCACCTCGTTGCACGCACATCCGCAAACCGACCCCGAGCTGTCCGATGAGGACACGCGCCGCGCGGGCGAGCGCCTGCGCCATGGCGGCAATGGCCAGCGTCAGGATCCCGTGGCCTGTGCCGAGGTTTCCCGGCGGCTGATGGAGCTGGCGCGTCGTGTCGCCACCAGCGAGTGCACCGTGCTGATCACCGGCGAGTCCGGTACCGGCAAGGAAGTGCTCGCGCGTTATATCCATCGCCACTCCGCGCGCGCCGGCGCCGCCTTCGTCGCCGTCAACTGCGCCGCAATTCCCGACAACATGCTCGAGGCGCTGCTGTTCGGTTGGGAGCGCGGCGCCTTCACCGGCGCGCATTTGGCGCATGCCGGCAAGTTCGAGCAGGCCCAGAGCGGCACGCTGCTGCTCGATGAGATCACCGAGATGCCGCTGGGGCTGCAGTCGAAGCTGTTGCGCGTATTGCAGGAGCGCGAGGTCGAGCGGCTCGGGGCACGCGCTGCCATCAGCCTGGACGTGCGCGTCATCGCCACCAGCAACCGGCGGCTGCGCGAGGAGGTTTCGGCCGGACGCTTCCGCGAGGATCTCTACTATCGACTGAATGTATTTCCGCTGGCGCCGGCGCCACTGCGGCAGCGGCGCGAGGACGTGGTGCCGCTCGCCATGCGGCTGCTCGCGCAGCACAGCCGCCCCGGTGGGCGCATTCCGGCGCTGCATCCGGATGCCGCGCAGCGGCTGCTGACCTATGCCTGGCCCGGCAACGTGCGCGAGCTCGATAACGTCATGCAGCGTGCACTGGTGCTCTGCGATGGCGAGCTGATCCGCCAGCCGCACATCGTGTTCGAGCCACCTTGCGCGGAAGCCAGCGAACCGGCTGAGGATTCCGGTCCGGGCACTGCGTCTGCCGCCGGCCGAGGCTCATCGGGCGGCCTGGCGCCCCCTGCCGGCGGCGCCGTGTCGTTGCACCCGCCAGGCTCGCCGCCAGGGCCGACGGGCGCGGCGAGTTCCGGGGCGTTGGCCGAATCGCTGGCGCATGCGGAGCAGCGCCTGATCTTGCAGGTAGTGCGTTCCCATGCCAGTCGCGAGCGTGCGGCGGCGCATCTGGGCATCAGTGCGCGCACGCTGCGCTACAAACTGGCACGCCTGCGCGCGGCCGGTATCGCCGTGGACGAGAGCGAAGCCTCATGAGCGATCTGTCGATCAATCAGGTGCTGGCACAGATCCGCTCGCTCTCGGCGCAGGCGAGCCCGACCTTTCGGCCGGCCGCTCAGACCCTGACGGATCTATCGAGCCTCGCCGGCTCCGCCGGTGTGGGCGGCGCGGCCGGTGGTACCGCCAGTACGGGCAGTACCGGCGGCCCGGCGTTCGGCACGCTGCTCAAGCAGGGTATCGATGCGGTCAATTCCACCCAACAGTCGGCCAATGCGCTGGCCAGTGCGTGGGAACGCGGCGATCCGGGCGTGGATCTGGCACGCGTGATGGTGGAGACACAGAAGGCTTCGGTGTCCTTTCAGGCGCTGGCGCAGGTGCGCAACCGGCTCATCAGCGCCTACCAAGACATCATGAACATGTCGATCTGACGATGAACCTCAACTGGGTGACGGTAGCAGAGCATGGCGGGTAAACAGGTGGCGGCACTGGCCAACGGACTGGGAATCAATCTACGACCGCTGCTGACGCTGCTCGGCGTTGCGGCGGCCGTGGCCGTGGGCGTCGTCGTGGTGCTGTGGTGGCGCGGCCCGGACTGGAGCATGTTGTACGGCGGATTGTCCGATTCCGACGAGAGCGGCGTGGTGCAGGCGCTGCAGACCGCCGGCATTCCCTACAAGCTCGATGATGCGAGCGGCGATGTCATGGTGCCCGCCGAGCGCGTGCACGATGCGCGCCTGCAGCTCGCCTCGCAGGGGTTGCCGGCCGGCAAGACCGACGGCTTTGCCCTCATCAGCAAGGATCCGGGCTTCGGTGTCAGTCAGTTCATGGAAAATGCACGCTACCAGTACGCGCTGGAAAGCGAGCTGGCGCAGACGATCTCATCGCTGCAGGCCGTGCAGGCGGCACGCGTGCAGCTGGCATTGCCGCCGCAGTCGGCATTCGTCAGCGACCATCGCTCCGCGCGCGCCTCGGTGCTGGTGCAGCTGCGCCCTGGCAGGCGGCTCGAACCCGAGCAGGTCTCGGCCATCGTGCATCTGGTGGCCTCGAGCGTGCCGGAACTCGATTCCGATCAGGTGACGGTGGTCGACCAGCAGGGACAGTTGCTGTCGGCGCCACGCAGCGGCGAGGCCGCGATTGCTTCCGAGCAGTTCGACGCCGAGCGACGTCTTGAAGATACCTATTCGCAGCACATCGAGGAGCTGCTGGCGCCGCTGGTCGGCGATGGACGCGTGCGCGCGCAGGTCACCGTCGACCTCGACAACGATGCGACCGAGCAGGCGAGCGAGCAGTACAAGCCCGACAGCGGCGTGGTGCGCAGCGAGCAGACTTCCGAGCAGTCCAGTAGCGGCGGTGCCGGCGCTGGCGGCATCCCCGGCGCCTTGACCAATCAGCCGCCGGCCGGCGGCTCAATCGTCACGAACCACGCTACCAGCACCGCAGCGCCCGCAGCAACGGCTACGGCGAGCGGTGCCGCCGCTAATGGCCCGGCCGCTGGCGCAGCGGGCGCGCCGGGTGCGGCGACGGCCAATGCCACGCCTGCGTTACCGCAGGACAGCTCCAAGCAGGCCACGCGCAATTACGAGATCGACCGCACGGTGAGCTATTCCCATCAGCCCGCGGGCCGCGTCAAACGCCTGACGGTGGCCGTGCTGGTCGACAACGTGCCGCAAGTCGGCAGCGATGGCAAAGCAACGCAGCGTGCGCTCTCCAAGGCGGAGATCGACAGCATGACGCAGCTGGTCAAGAACGCCGTGGGCTTCGATGCCGCGCGTGGCGACAGCGTCAACGTCGTCAATGAGCCGTTTCTCGAGCAGTCAACCGTCATCACTGCGCAGCCCGTGCCGCTCTGGCAGCGCCCCGGGGTGCGTGAGATCACGCGTCTGCTGCTCGGTGCACTGGTGCTGGTGGCGCTCGCGCTGGGCGTGCTGCGGCCGCTGATCCGCAACCTTGCCGCGCAGGTCGTGGCCACCGCCCCGGCGGAGGTGATCGAGGCGGCGCCGGACGCGCGCGCAGCCCTCGGCGCCGGACACCAGCTCGCCTATGAGCAGCAGATCGTGCAGGCGCGCAACCTCGTGACGCAGGATCCCAAGCGCGTGGCGCAAGTCGTGAAGACCTGGGTCCAGCAATGAGTGATGCGCAGAGCAATCGCGCCGGTGTCGAGCGCGCCGCAATCCTGCTGCTGGCGCTCGGCGAGCAAGACGCCGCGCAGGTGCTCAAGCACCTCGGCTCAAACGACGTGCAGCGCGTCGGCGCGGCGATGGCGCAGCTCTCCGGGGTGTCGCGTGAGGAAGTTTCCGGGGTGCTGACGAGCTTTGCGAGCTCCGTGGAGGAGCAGACCTCTCTGGGCGTTGGCACCGATGAATACCTGCGCAACGTTCTGGTCGGCGCGCTCGGTGAAGACAAGGCGGCCGGCGTGATCGAGCGCATCCTGCGCGGCCGCAGCAGCCGCGGCCTGGAAGCCCTGAAGTGGATGGAGCCGCGCGCCGTGGCCGAAATGCTGCGGCAGGAACATCCGCAGATCATCGCGATCGTGCTGTCGTATCTGGAATCCGATCAGGCCGCGCAGGTGTTGACGCAGTTGCCCGAGGAGAATCGCGCCGACATTCTGATGCGTATCGCCACGCTCGACGGCGTGCATCCCACCGCACTCAGCGAGCTCGACGAGGTGCTCGAGAAGCAGTTCTCCACTTCGGGGGCGACCGGCAATGCCGCCGGCTTCGGCGGCCCGAAGGCCGCGGCCGAGATCCTGAACCTGGTCGGCAGCGCCCAGGAAGGCACGATCATGGGGCAGATCGCCAAGACCGACGAGACGCTCAGCCAGAAGCTGCAGGATCTGATGTTCGTGTTCGAGGATCTGGTGGAAGTGGACGATCGCGGCATGCAGGAGCTGCTGCGCGAGGTGCCGGGAGACAAGCTGATCATTGCGCTCAAGGCGGCCGACGATCGCATCAAGGAGAAGATTTTCAAGAACATGTCCGAGCGCGCCGCACAGATGATGAAGGACGATCTGGAGACTCGCGGTCCGGTACGACTCTCGGAGGTCGAGGCCGCGCAGAAGGAAATCCTGATGACCGCGCGCAAGATGGCCGAGGAAGGCCGCGTGCAGCTCGGCGGCAAGGGCGGCGAGACCTATGTCTGAGGCGGCGACGTGGCAGCTGCCGGCGCTCGGCGGTCAGGTGCTGCCCGGGCGGCGGCGCGCGGAGAACCTGACAGCCATCGAGCGCGAGGCCTGGGATCAGGGACACGCGCAGGGCCGTGAAGCGGGCCTGGTGGCCGCGCAGCAGGAGGCGCGCGCCGCGGCGGAACAAGCCGAGCGCCGCGTACAGCAGCTGCAGTCGATCCTCGAGCTGATGGCCCGTCCACTCGCCGACCTCGACCAGCAAGTGCAGCGCCAGCTCGCGCTGCTGGCCGGGGCGATCGCCCGCCAGATCATCCGCCGCGAGCTCAAGACGCAGCCCGACGAGATCGTCGCCGTGGTACGCGAGACGGTCGGGCTGCTGCCAATCGTGGCACGTCAGGTGCGTGTGCACCTGCATCCGGAAGACGCCGAGCTGGTGCGTTCGCGGCTGGCCAGCGCCAGCGGTGAGTGCGCCTGGAGCATCGTCGAGGATCCCATGCTCGCGCGCGGCGGCTGCCGCGTGACGAGTGAGACCTCGAGCATCGATGCGCAGCTCGAGCAGCGCCTGGGCGCGGCAATCGCCACCATGCTCGGCGATGAGCGCGCCGGCTCACCTGGCGCATCCGGCTGAAGGCCGCGTTGCCATGAGCACTTTGCGTGAAGCGCACACTGCCCGCTGGACGCAGGCGCTCGCCGGCTACGAGCGCAGCCTTGCGCACGTGCCGCCGCTGCCGGTGGCCGGCAGGCTCACGCGCATGGTGGGGCTGACGCTCGAGGCGGAGGGCTGCCAGGCGGCCATCGGCGATCGCTGCGAGATCATCGGCTCCGATGATTCGCACGTGGAGGCCGAAGTGGTCGGCTTCGCGGGCGAGCGACTCTACCTGATGCCCACGGGCGATCTGCACGGCATGCGCGCCGATGCGCGCGTGCTGCCGCGCACGCGGGCCGGCACGGTGCGCGTGGGGCCGCGGCTGCTCGGTCGCGTCGTCGATGGCGCGTGCCGACCACTGGATGGCCAGGGGCCTATCGAGACTGAAACCAGCGTCCGTCTGGCCGGCCGGCCAATCAATCCGCTGCTGCGACGGCCCATCAGCCACGCACTGGACGTGGGCGTACGGGCAATCAACGGGCTGCTGACGGTCGGGCGCGGCCAGCGTGTCGGGTTGTTCGCGGGCAGCGGCGTCGGCAAGAGCGTGCTGCTCGGAATGATGGCGCGCTACACCGCCGCTGACGTCATCGTGGTCGGATTGATCGGCGAGCGCGGACGCGAGGTCAAGGAATTCATCGAGCGCATCCTCGGCAAGGTCGGGCTGGCGCGCTCCGTCGTGGTGGCGACGCCGGCCGATTATCCGCCGCTGATGCGTCTGCACGGCGCCTGGCTTGCCACGGCGATCGCCGAGTATTTCCGCGACCGCGGACGCAATGTGCTGTTGATCATGGATTCGCTGACACGCTTCGCGCAGGCGCAGCGGGAGATCGCCCTGGCGATCGGCGAGGCGCCGGCGACCAAGGGTTATCCGCCCTCGGTATTCGCGCGCCTGCCGCAGCTGGTCGAGCGCGCCGGCAATGGTGTGGCTGGCGAGGGCTCAATCACCGCCTTCTATACGGTACTCGCGGAGGGCGATGACCAGAACGATCCGATCGTCGATGCCGCGCGTGCCATTCTCGACGGTCACGTGGTACTCGCGCGGCGCATCGCCGAATCGGGACGCTATCCGGCCATCGACATTGAAGCCTCTGTGAGCCGCGTCATGCACGACATCGTGCCGGCGAGCGAGCTGGCGCTGGCGCGCAGGCTGCGACAGGTCACCGCGGTCTACGAGCACAATCGCGATCTGATCACTATTGGAGCGTATCAACGCGGCAGCGATCCGCGCATCGATCAGGCGATCGCACGCTGGCCGCAGATCGAGGCCTACCTGCGTCAGGACATGCACGAGCGGGTACCGCTGGCGGCGAGCGTCGCGCAACTATCCACCACCATGGCGGAAGCTGCCGAGCCCGCCAAGCCGCGTTGAAGTAGAACCAGGAGAGTCCCGCAGTGAAGCGAGCCAAACGCCTCGAGCCCGTCAATGCACTCATGAGCGAGACCGAGCGCGAGTGTGCGCAGCAACTGGCGCTCATGCAGGTACGACTGCTGGAAGCCGAGCAGCGCTGTCAGGAGCTCAAGCGCTACTTGAGCGAGTATCACTCCGCGTTTCGGCAGCGCGCGAGCGCCGGTATCGGCGTCAGTGGCGTGCGCGATTACCAGACGTTCATTGCGCGGCTGGGTGAGGCCGTGCAGCAACAGGACGGCATCGTTGCGCAGCTGCGCGGCGACTGCGAGCGCGCCCGCGCGCAGTGGCGCGAGGCCGCCGCCAAGAAGAGCGCGGTCGGCAAGGTCATCGAGCGCGCGCGCGCCGAGGAAGTGCAGGTAGAGGCGCGCCGCCAGCAACGTGAGTCCGATGAGCGCGCGCAGCGCGCCGGAGGCGGCCGATCATGAGCGCCCGCGTCTCGGTCAGCACCCATGCGGCGAGCTCGGCGGGCATGGCGGACGCCAGAACGGGCACCGGTACGGGAGCGCGCGCCGCGAGCCTGCTCGACACCGCTGGGGCGCCCGCTGCCGCGGACAATAACGATTCGAGTGCCGATGACGCAGCGACGGGGACCGGCCCGCGCGCCGCGCGACCCTTCGCCGCCGCACTGGCAAGCGCAACGCGCGCCGGTGGGCCAAAGAGCGCTGTCGACGCGGGCAGCGCGCAGGGCAACGCGGCACGGTCGAGCGGCGCCTCCGGGGCTGCCACGTCCCGCGACGCGTCCGCATCCGCGGGCGCTGAAGCCGTGCAATCCCCCAGGGCGCAGCAGCAATCAGCAGCGGCACTGCAATCCACAGCGGCACTGCAAGCCGCCGGGGCGTTGCAGTCCACGGGGGCATTGCAGTCCAGTGGCGCGCAGTCTGCTGGCGCGGCGCAGCCGGCTGGTCCGGCACCATCGGCGGCGGCATTGATCGCCACGGGTGTTGCGGGCCAGAGCTCGGGCGCCGGGTCGGCCGAGGAGGATGGCGGCGCGGATGTGGACGATCTGAATTCGACGGACGATAGCGTGCCATCGCCCCCGGGACGCAGCGGCCACCACGGCCGCAGCACCGCTGGCAGTGCCAGCGCGGGCAATAGCGCCGGCACTGACTGCAGCGCGCTGGCCCTGCTGCAGAGCGCAGCCGCGTCGCTCGCGATCCCCTGCACGCCCGCGGACGGCGGCAGCGTGGGTGTATCGAGCGATGATGAGGATAGCGCTGATGACCCAGCCGTCGGCAGCGCGGGCAGCGTGCTGACCGGTGCTGCAGGGGGCGGCGCGGACCAGCCGGCAACCCCGTCGAACACGACCGCCGCCGCAGCGACCTCCAACGCCAACGCGTCGGCCGATCTCACTGCCGCCCAGGCGGTGGCCAATTCCCTGCCGGGCAACAGCGCAGTGTCGGCGGGCGCGAACGTGGCGGGTGCCGCTTCCAGTGCGGCGCATAGCGCGAGCATCGCTACCGATGTGACCGGGCAGAGCAGTGCCGCGGTCCGCGCGGCCAGCTGGATGCCACAGTTTCTGTCTGCCGTGCCCGCGGCGGCCGGCAGCGACGGCATCGCACGCGCGATCGCCGTGCCGATGTCCGATCCATCCTGGCCACAGGCGCTGGCCGCGCAGGTGCATTGGATGGCAGGCAGTCAGGTGCAGAGCGCCACGCTGCGCCTGTCTCCGGAGCATCTCGGGCCGATTCAGGTGCGCATCGATCTGCAGCAATCGCAGATCAATGTGAACTTCAGCGCTGCCCACGCCGATACGCGCGCCGCGCTCGCCGATGCGGTGCCACGCCTGCGGGAGATGCTCGCGGCCGGCGGCCTCAGCCTCGGGCAGGCCAACGTGCAACAGGAGAGCGCTGGCAGCGGCTCCGGCAGAGCGCCAATCCTCTCCGGCACGCGCGACGCGATCGAAACTGTGGACCCGGTCGCAGTTGGTGCCACGCGTGCGCTCGGTCTGGTGGATGAATATGTCTGACTGTCGAGCAGTGCAGCGACAGATTTCCGACGCTGCTTGCACAGTGACGTTGGCATAACGTTTGCTCCATCGGCTGCGGCGACACACCCCCACTCTCTCATACGGGTCATCTCATGGCAGAAGCGGCAAAGAAAAAGGAAGAGGCCGGCGCACAGCCCAAGGCCAAGAAGGGCAGCAAGCTGCCGTGGATTCTGGTAGCCGTCGGCGTGCTGGCCGCCGGCGGCGGCGGTGCGTGGTTTGCGCTGCGGCCCAAGCACGCCGATAACAGCACGAGCACCGACGCCAGCCAGCCGGCTGCCACGCCGGCGACGGCGCCGCGTGCTGCGCCGATCTACTACAAGTTCGATCCCGCCTTCGTCGTCAACTTCGGCGGAGAGGGCAGTGCACGCTATTTTCAAGTGACCGTGGAGGCGATGTCGCGCAATCAGGCGGTCCTGGATGTGCTCAAGAACAATGAGCCGGCGGTGCGCAACGATCTGGTGCTGCTGTACTCCAGCCAGGACAGTGCGACGCTGCTGAGCGTCGAAGGCAAGGAGAAGCTGCGTGCCGCGACGCTGGCCGCCATCCGCAAGGTGCTGGATGAGGAAGGCGCCGATGGCAAGCTCGTCGAGCAGGTCTATTTCACCAGCTTCGTAATCCAATAGGCATGGGCGCCGAGATCCTCAATCAGGACGAGATCGACGCGCTGATCCAGGGCGTCGACAACGGCGCGGTGCCGACGGCACCGGAGCAGCCCCTGCCACCGAGCGGTACGGTGCAGGCCTACAACCTCGCCACCCAGACACGCATCGTGCGCGGGCGCATGCCCACGCTCGAGATGATCAATGACCGTTTCACGCGACAGTTTCGCGTCGGGCTGTTCAACATGCTGCGGCGAAGCCCGGAGATCAGCATCGCGCCGATCCGGGTGCAGAAGTTCAGCGAATACACGCAGAGCCTGCACGTGCCCTCGAGCCTCAATTTGATCAAGTTCGAGCCGCTGCGCGGCACGGCACTGATGGTCTTCGATGCCAAGCTGGTGTTCGCCATCGTGGACAATTTTTTTGGCGGTAACGGACGCTTCGCCAAGCTCGAGGGCCGCGAGTTCACCCTCACGGAGGGGCGCATCATCCAGATGGTCATGCGCCAGGCGTTCGGCGACCTGCAGGAAGCCTGGAGCATCGTGGCCGATCTGAAGATCGAATATGTCAGCTCCGAGATCAATCCGCACTTTGCCAGCATTGTCTCTCCGCTCGAGATCGTGGTGGTCACCGCCCTGAAGATCGAGCTCGAGGGGGGTGGTGGCGAGATGCACGTCACGATGCCGTACTCGATGATCGAGCCGATCCGTGATGTGCTGGACTCGGGCATGCACGGCGAGCGGGTCGAGCGCGACGAGAAGTGGGTCAATACGCTGCGCGAGGAGACCGAGTCGGCGGAGGTCGAGCTGGTTCCGCAACTCGGCCACGCCACCGTATCCCTTGGCCGCCTGCTCGATCTGAAGCCCGGAGATGTGATTCCCTGCGACTTCGAGGGCAACGTCACCATGTACGCCGAAGGCGTGCCGGTGGTGCGCGGCACCTACGGCGCCTCCCGTGGCCAGCAGGCCGTGAAGGTGGCGCAGCGGGTGACCCGCCAGAAAGCCGTTCTGACCAACGTAACAAGCAAGCCATGAGTACACAGACAGCCAAGGCCATCGATCCGCAGCCCGCCGAGCTCGGCAACCTCAAGCCCGAGGCCCCCGAGCCCGGGGCAAACCGCGAGCTCAACCTCGATGTGGTGCTGGACATTCCGGTGACCCTGTCGATGGAAGTGGGGCGAACTCGCATCAGCATCCGCAATCTGCTGCAACTCAACCAGGGCTCGGTCATCGAGCTGGAGCGCTCGGTCAGTGAGCCACTGGACATCTTCGTCAACGGCACCCTGATCGCCCACGGCGAGGTGGTGGTCGTCAATGAGAAGTTCGGTATCCGTCTGACGGATGTCGTCAGCCCGGCCGAGCGCATTCGCAAGCTGAAATAGCGCCGACGGGCCACGCACGCGGCGCGGCGCCCCGAGCGCGTGCAGCACGTTATGTCCATCAATGGCGGAGGCGGCCCGTGACGCCCTCAAGTTTTCCCCGCCGCGGCCGATAGCTCTGGCGCACCCGTCTTCGCCCAAAAGGGGATCTATAGTGTCAGTGGCTGCCGGATCGCGTGCATCGAGCTCGCAGGGCGCGGACTCTTCTCCTTTCAAATTCGTCAGTGAGCTCGCGCGCGAACTGTCCACCGGGCGCGTCGAGCTGCCGTCCTTCCCGGAGGCGGCCGCGCGGGTGCAGCAGGTACTCAGCGATGAGTCGGTGACCAGCGAGCGCATTGCGCTGGTGGTCAGCGCCGATGCCGGCTTAGCCGCTCGCGTGCTGACGCTCGCTAATTCCACGTTGCTGCACCGGGGCGGCGCTCCGGTCACCAATCTGAAGACCGCCATCACGCGCATCGGCTACGAGAACATCCGCACCGCGGCGCTGGCATATGCCAATGCTCAATTGCAGCGTGCGCCGGAGCTGCTGCGCATCCGTAAGCCCCTGGAGCGTTGCTGGCAGCAGGGCATGCGTGTCGCCTCGCTGGCGCACGCGATCGCCAAGGAATCGCGTGCCGTGCGGCCAGACGAGGCCATGCTCGGCGGACTGCTGCACAACATCGGCATGGTCTACATCCTGGCGCGCTCGCCGCGCGACAGCGCCGCCGACAGCCTGCAGGGCGGCGAGCTGCGCACCTGGCACCCGAGCATCGGCCAGGCGCTCATCGAGAACTGGAAGCTGCCCGAGGAGATTGCGCTGGCGGTCGGTGGACAGCTGGACCTCGAGCGACTCCACGAGGGACCGGCCGACCTGCACGATCTGTTGATCGTCGCCGTCCATCTGGCCGACCAGATGGCGCAGAGCGCCGAGCAGGAGGCCGATGCAGCCCAGATCGCGCCCGCGTCGGCCCTGGGGCTGAACGATTCGGCGCTGGTGCGCATCATGCTCGAATCGCAGACCGAGATGGAGATGCTGCAGGCAGCGCTGGGCTAGCACCCTGGGCAGCGTGCCGGTGCCAGCCCGGGGTGCGGCGTCAAAAATTCGGCGGCTCACGGCGACTGTGATGAATCTCACGGCGCCTCAAAGATCAATAACCGAGACATTTTAGCGACTTAAGCGTCTGTCACGGCCCGTGGCATGGACGTTGCTCCAACGCGGCGTCACTGCTCACGAATTGCCGCCTTGAGTCACCGAATCGCTGGATATCGCGCGCTGCTGCTCGGCGTGCTCACCCTCTGCACGGCGCCCGCCTGGGCAGCTGTGGGCTCGGTTGCGGCGGGCAGCGCTGATGTTGCTGCCGGCGCCCGGACATTGTTTGCCGCGCCCGTCGTCCACCAGGCGATGCCGGGGCAGACCGGTAGCCTCGTGCGTGTCACCCTGGCGCTGATCGTGGTACTGGCCGCGGTGTTTGCGGCGGCCTGGTTTTCGCGGCGCATGCATGGCGTGGGCAGCTCGCGCAGCGCGGCGCTGGAAGTCATCGCGCAGCTACCGCTCGGGCCGCGCGAGCGCGCTGTGCTGGTCCGCGTGGGTGCACAACAGGTGCTGCTCGGCGTGGCCAGCGGCAATGTACGCGCACTGCACGTGCTGCCGCCGGGCGCGGCGCTGCTGCCGCAGATCGGCGAGACGAGTGGCATGCAAGCTGCCGCGGCGGACGTGCCGGAGGCCATGCAACGGCCGACATTCAAGTCGATGCTGCTGAAGAGCCTGGGCAAATGAGCCGTCGCAGCCTGCTCCGGACGCTGCCGGCCCTGACACTCGTGTTGCTGGCACTGCTGCCCATGGCTGCGTCGGCGGCGACACCGGGTATTCCGGCGTTCGCCGTGCAAAGCGGTAGCGGTGGCCAGACGTATACGTTGACCATCCAGCTGCTCGCGCTGATGACGGCCATCACGCTGCTGCCCGCCCTGCTGCTGATGATGACCGCGTTCACGCGCATCATCATCGTACTGTCGATCCTGCGGCAGGCGCTGGGGGCCGGGCAGTCCCCGCCGAATCAGGTGCTGGTCGGGCTGGCGCTGTTCCTGACGCTGTTCGTGATGGCCCCGGTGATCGACAAGATCCGCACCGATGCGGTCACGCCCTATATGGCCGGCACGATCGACACCAGCACGGCCGTGCAGCGCGGCGTGGTGCCGCTCAAGAGTTTCATGCTGTCGCAGACGCGCGAGAGCGATGTGGCGACGTTCGTGCGCATCTCCGGAGCGAAGGGTTATGCGAGCCCGCAGGACGTGCCGCTGTCAACGCTCGTGCCGGCGTTCGTGACCAGCGAGCTCAAGACCGCCTTCCAGATCGGCTTCATGCTGTTCATTCCCTTCGTGATCATCGACCTGGTCGTGGCCAGCGTGCTGATGTCCATGGGCATGATGATGCTCTCGCCGGTCCTGATCTCGTTGCCATTCAAGTTGATGCTGTTCGTGCTGGTGGACGGCTGGAGCCTGGTGATGGGCTCGCTGGCCGCGAGCTTTTATCACTAAACCCGCGGCAGCAGGCCGCAGCGATCCGAGGCAAACCTATGACCCCCGAAGCGGTGATGACGTTGGGACAGCGCGCGCTGGAGATGACGCTGATGCTCGCCGCGCCGATGCTGCTGGCTGCGCTGGTCATCGGTCTGCTCGTCGGCGTGTTCCAGGCGGCCACCCAGATCAATGAGATGACGCTGTCGTTCATTCCGAAGCTGCTCGGCCTGGCGACCGTGCTGGTCGTGGCGGGTCCCTGGATGCTCAAGGAACTCATCGGCTATACGCGCGTGCTCATCGAGAGCATTCCATCGCTGGTGGGCTGAACGAAACACCGTTGAGGCGCTCGTGCCGGTCTTCACCTACGGCGAGATCGAGAACTGGCTCGGTCAGGGCTTCTGGCCGTTCGTGCGCATTGGCGCCTGCCTGATGGTTGCGCCGCTGTTCGGGGCGACCTATGTGCCGCCGCGCATCCGCATCGTGTTGTCCCTGGCGCTGACGATCATGGTGCTGCCGGTGATCCCCCATCCGCAGGGACTGACGCTGCTGTCCGCGGACGGGGTCATCACCACCGCGCAGCAGATCGTCATCGGCGTGGCCATGGGGTTCGTGCTGCAGCTGATGTTCGACGCGCTGACGCTCGGCGGGCAGATGCTGGCCAACGGCATGGGACTGGGATTTGCCTTCAACATCGACCCGCTGCGCGGCGTGGAGACCCCGGCCTTGGGACAGTTCTACGTGCTGCTCGGCTCGCTGACATTTCTGGCGCTGGACGGGCACATCGCCTTGATCCAGACGCTGGTCGCGACCTTTCACGGGCTGCCGGTCGGCCCGACAGGTTTTTCCCCGGCGGCGCTGCATGCCCTGGCCGACTGGGGCAGCCAGATGTTCCTCGGCGCCCTGCGCATCGCGCTGTCGGGCATCACGGCCCTGGTGGTGATCAACCTCGGATTTGGTGTGATCAGCCGCGCCGCGCCAGCCATGAATCTGTTCGGCGTGGGGTTCCCGATCACGCTGGCATTCGGCATGGTGGTACTGCTGCTCGGCCTGCCGACGTTGCAGACCGGGCTGATCGATATGCTCTCTTCGGCCTTTGCGTTCGTGCGCTCCTTGACGGGCGTGTCCTGAGGGCGCGCCGCGCGGCGTTGAAGCAGCATGGCCGAGAACGACGATCGCGCGGGCGAACGGACAGAAAGCCCGTCCCAAAAACGCCTCGATGATGCGCGCAAGGCCGGTCGCGTGCCACGCTCGCGCGATCTGGGCACCGCCGTGGTGGTGCTCACCGGCGCGGTGGCCATGCGCTACCTGGGAGAAGGGCTCGGCGAGCGTCTCGCAGCCATCATGCGCGACGGCCTGTCGGTCGATCACACGCAGATCGGGGATGGCACGGTGATGCTGGCGCGTCTCGCGCACGCCGGGGCGCAGGGATTGCTGGCTGCCGCGCCGCTACTGGGACTACTGGTGGCCGCCGCGGTGCTCGCACCGCTCGCGATCGGCGGCTGGACATTCAGCACCACGGCGCTGGTGCCGGATTTCACGCGGCTGGATCCAGTGGCTGGCTTCGGCCGGGTATTTTCGCTGCGCGGTTTCATCGAGCTGTCCAAGGCGCTGGCACGTTTCATCGTCGTGGCGCTGGTGGCCGTGCTGGTGCTGCGTCATCAGTTCCACAGCTTCGCTGGCCTCGGCACCGAGCCGATGGCTAACGGTATCGCCCACGCGTTGTCGCTGATCAGCACGGCCTTCATCGCGCTCGGCGGCGCACTGGCGGCGATCGCCATCGTCGATGTGCCCCTGGCGATCTGGCAATACAACCAACAGATGCGCATGACCCGCCAGGAGCTGCGCGATGAGCACAAGGAGACCGAGGGCAGCCCCGAGAGCCGCACGCGCGTAAGACGCGTACAGCAGCAGCTGGCACGCCGTCGCATGATGAGCAAGGTGCCCAAGGCGGACGTGGTGGTGACCAACCCGACGCACTTCGCAGTGGCACTGCAATACGACGACAAGCGGAATCGGGCACCGATCGTCGTCGCCAAGGGAGTGGAGCTGATCGCCCTGAAGATCCGCGAGATCGCCGAGGAGCACCGAGTGCCGATCGTCGAGGCGCCGCCGCTGGCGCGCGCGCTGCACGCCAACTGCGAGCTGGGCGACGAGATTCCGACGCGCCTGTATGCCGCGGTCGCCAAGGTGCTGACTTATGTGTATCAGCTGCGCGCGGCGCGGCGCGGCGCGGCCGACCAACCCGCCAAGCCGCACATCGAGGTTCCCGAAGAGTGAGAACTGTGACGCAGCTCGCACGTGCGGTGCGCCCTGAGGTGCCGGCATTCTGTCGCGCGCGCGCGGCACGGGAATTGCTCCCCTGTTCCGGATGGCCGAGATAGCACTCAATGCGGTCCCTGTCGCGAGCCCGGGCGCCGCGGCGCCGGGGGGCTTGTCGCGCACGTTGCTGATACGTGGGCTGGGTGCGCCGCTGGTGCTGCTGGCGGTGCTCGCCATGATCATCCTGCCGTTGCCGCCACTGGCGCTGGATGCGCTGTTCACCTTCAACATCGCGCTCTCGCTGCTGGTGGTCATGGCGGTCGTCAACGTCGCCAGGCCCCTGGACTTCGGCATCTTCCCGACCGTGCTGCTGCTCGCGACGCTGCTGCGCCTGGCGCTGAACGTCGCCTCCACGCGCGTGGTGTTGCTGCATGGGCACGAGGGGGCCGGCGCCGCCGGTCACGTGATCCAGGCCTTTGGAGAGTTCGTCGTCGGGGGCAACTACGCGGTGGGCATCGTGGTGTTCTCGATCCTGACGATCGTCAACTTCGTGGTGGTCACCAAGGGCGCGGGGCGCATCTCGGAAGTCAGCGCGCGCTTCACCCTCGATGCGATGCCCGGCAAGCAGATGGCCATCGACTCGGACCTGAACGCGGGGCTCATCACGCAGGACGAGGCGCGCACGCGGCGCGCCGAAGTGCGGGCCGAGGCGGATTTCTACGGCGCGATGGACGGCGCCAGCAAGTTCGTGCGCGGTGACGCCACGGCCGGCATTCTGATCCTGGTCATCAACATCATCGGCGGGCTCGCCATCGGCACGCTGAGCCACGGCCTGCCCTTCAGCGATGCGGCACATGTCTACACGCTGCTGACCATCGGCGACGGTCTGGTCGCGCAGATTCCCGCACTGCTGCTGTCCACCGCGGTGGCCATCATCGTCACGCGCATGTCGCGGCCCCAGGACCTGGGCGGGGAGCTGCGCAAGCAATTATTCATGCAGCCACGCGGTCTGGCGGTGGCCGGCGGCCTGCTGGGGCTCATGGGACTGATTCCCGGCATGCCCAATATCGCCTTTCTGCTGTTCGGCGCAGTGTGTGGCGGCGGCGCCTGGTGGCTCAATCGGCGCGTGCGCGCGGGTGCAGCGGCGGCCGCCGCGACACCGGCCGCGGCTGCCCCACCCGTGCCGCTCGATCAACGCGAGCTGTCGTGGGAGGACGTGCGGCCGGTGGATCTGATCGGACTGGAAGTGGGCTTCCGACTGGTGCCGCTGGTAGACAAGGCGCAGGGCGGGGAGCTGCTGGCGCGCATTCGCGGCGTACGACGCAAGCTTTCCCAGGAGCTCGGCTTCCTGGTGCCGGCCGTGCACATCCGCGACAACCTCGAGCTCGCGCCCACGGCCTATCGCATCAACCTGGCCGGTGTCGCTCTCGCCGAAGGCGTCATCCATCCGGATCGCGAGCTCGCGCTCAATCCCGGACGCGTCTTCGGCAAGCCGCCGGGCATCGAGACGCGCGACCCGGCCTTCGGCATGGAGGCCATCTGGATCGAGCCCGGCAAACGCGAGCACGCGCAGACGCTTGGCTATACCGTCGTGGATGCCAGCACGGTCATCGCCACGCATCTGTCGAGCGTGATCCAGGCGCACGCGCACGAGCTGCTCGGACACGAGGAAGTGCAGCAGCTGCTCAATGGACTCGCCAAGAGCGCGCCGCGCGTGGTCGAGGACCTGGTGCCCAAGGTGCTGCCGCTCGCCACCGTGGTGCGCGTCATGCAGGGATTGCTCGCCGAGCGCGTGCCGCTGCGCAATCTGCGCAGCATCGTCGAGACGCTCGCCGAGCATGCAGCGCGTACCCAGGACCCGCAGGTGCTGCAGTCGCAGGTGCGCATCGCGTTGGGTCGGCAGATCGTGCAGGACATTGCCGGCAACATTCCGGAGCTGCCCGTCATCACGCTCGAGCCCGAGCTCGAGCAGCTGCTACAGGGCACGCTGACCCAGGGCGCGGGCAACGCGGCGCTGGAGCCGGGACTGGCCGAGCGCCTGCAGTCGCGCCTGTCCGAATCGGCGCTGCGACAGGAGGCTGCCGGTGAGCCGGCGGTGCTGATGGTGGCGCCGGCGCTGCGCGCGACGCTCGCGCGCTTCACCCGCGCCAGCGTGCCTGCGCTGCATGTGCTGGCGTGGAACGAGGTTCCCGACAATCGGCGTGTTCGCCTGATCGCCGCCGTCGGGCGGTGAGTTTTGGAGCTTAGGGTGCGATGAAGATCAAGAAATACCTATCCACCGACATGCGCAGCGCGCTGCGCGCCGTGCGCGAGGAGCAGGGACCCGACGCGGTCATCCTCAGCACGCGCGCCGATGCGCAGGGTGTCGAAGTCTGCGCCGCCGTCGATCTGGAGCTCGCCGCCGCGCCCGGCACGCTGGCGGAGACGGCGGCTTTGAAGCAGCTCGGGCGCGAGATGCTCGAACAGATCGAGCGCGGCGCGGGCGAGCAGGCCGGCGCCGCGCATGCACCGCTGGCAACCGCGGCGCAGTCGCTCGACTACGGCGTCGAGTCGGCACAGGCCTCGGCCGGCGAATGGCCACTGGATGCCGCGCTGGCGCTGGATGCGGTGCTGGGCGTGCCCGGTTCGGCGGGCCACGCCACGTCGGTGGGCGAGGAACTGCGCTCGCTGCGCGCACTGCTCGAGCAGGAGCTGGCCGCGCTGTCCTGGAATGAATTCACGCGCCGCGAGCCGCTCAAGGCGCGCGTGCTCAGTGATCTGGCCCGCCTCGGCCTCGACCGCGCGCTGGCGGTCAAGCTCATCGAGGAGCTGCCCGCCGGCCTGTCCGCCGAGCAGGTGCAGCGCATGCCCTATGCGCTGCTGGCGCGGCGACTGGTCACCTGCGCCTCGCCGACCGAGCGCAGCGGTGCCATCGCGCTGATCGGGCCGCCGGGCTCGGGCAAGACCACCACGCTCGCCAAGCTCGCGACGCGCTACGTGCTCGAGCAGGACGCGGCGAACCTCGTGATCATCTCCACCGACGATGAGCGCCTGGGCTCGCACGAGCAGCTCGCCTGCCTCGGACGCCTGCTCGGCGTGCGCGTCGAGACCGTGGTGGGCACCGAGGAGCTCGCCAAGCGCATCACGGCCTTGCCCAACCGCTGCATCCTCATCGATACGCCGGGAGTCAGCGCGCGCGATGCCGCCGCCGCGCAGCGCTATCGCGAGCTGCGCGAGCGCTGCGACTCGTTGACACAGATGCTGGTGCTGCCGGCCAGTGCACAGGGCGGCGTCATCGAGGACGCCGTGGCCCATTTCGGTCCGCCGCTGGCCGACTGTTGCGTGCTGACGCGCATCGATGAAGCCGTGAGTCTCGGTGGAGTGCTCTCGGTGCTGGCGCTGAGCCGCCTGCCGGTGGCCCTTGCCAGTGAAGGACCGCGCATTCCCGAGGACCTGCGTCCGGCGCGCGCGCATCAACTGGTCGCCCGTGCCGTGGAGCTCTCGCGCACGGCTCAGGGAGCTCTCGACGACGACCTGCTGGCGCGTCGCTATGGAAGGACTGTGCATGCTGCAAGCTGAACTGCGTCCGCGTCTGGCTCTGCCGCCCCCGGTGCAGGTCATCGCCGTCACCGGCGGGAAGGGCGGCACGGGCAAGAGCTCGGTGGCTGTGAATCTCGCGACCGGCCTGGTGCAGGCCGGACGTCGCACGATGCTGCTCGATGGCGATCTGGGACTGGCCAATCTCGACGTGCTGCTTGGACTGACGGCGCGCTCTACACTCGAGCACGTGCTGCGCGGTGAGCGGCGCCTCGAGGAGATCATCGTGCAGACCGCCAGCGGTGTGCGCGTGGTGCCTGGCGCCTCGGGGGTGGCGAAGCTCGCCATGCTTGGCAGCACCGAGCAAGCCGGCCTGATCCAGGCATTCGGCGCGCTCGCCGAGCCGCTCGACGCACTGATCGTCGACACGGCGGCGGGCATCTCCGACACCGTGCTGCAGTTCTGTCAGTCGGCGCAGCAGGTGCTGGTCGTGTTGCGCGATGAGCCGACGTCCCTGACCGACACCTATGCGCTGATCAAGGTGCTCAGCCGCCAGCGTGGCGTGCGTCAGTTTCGCGTGCTGGCCAACATGACGCGCGATGTCGGACAGGGCGAGGCCGTGTTCCGCCGCCTGCAGCGCGTGACCGACCGCTATCTGACTGTGTCGCTGGACTTCGTCGGCGAGATTCCAGAGGACAGCGCACTGCCCAGATCCGTGCAGGCGCAGCGAGCCGTGCTCGAGCTCTATCCCGGCAGCCCCGCGGCGCAGGCGTTTCGTCGCCTGGCGCATACGGCGTGCCGCTGGCCGCTGCCGCTCGGCCCGAGTGGTCAGCTGGAATTCTTTTTCGAGCGTCTGCTGACGCGGCCCGCGCCGCAGCTGAAGGTTCTCAAATGAATCATGGGGTGCGCGCCTATGCCCAGACGCAGCCGGCACCGGATCTGGACGCGCTGGTGCGTAAACATGCCGACCTGGTCAAGCGCATTGCCTATCACCTCGCCGGGCGTCTGCCGCCGCAGGTGGAGATCGCCGATTTGATCCAGTCCGGCATGATGGGACTGCTCGAGGCCGCGCAGAATTACGCCACCGGACGCGGCGCGAGCTTCGAGACCTACGCCGGTATCCGCATTCGCGGCGCGATGCTCGATGCGCTTCGCAAGCTCGACTGGGCGCCGCGTTCCGTGCATCGCAAGGCGCGCGCCGCGGCGCTCGCGCTGCGCGAGGTCGAGGCCCGGCTGGGCGCCGAGGCGAGCGAGACGGACGTGGCCGTGCAGATGGGCGTACCGCTGAGCGAATATCAGCAGATCCTGCGCGATGCGCTCGGCTGTCAGCTGCTGCGGCTCAACGAGAGCGAGGATGGTGAGGATTCGCCGCTCGATCGGTTACCCGACGACGCACCGGATCCCGAGGGTGTGGCGCTGGAGGCCTCGCGCCGGCGTGCGCTTGCAGAGGCAATCGGCGAGTTGCCCGAGCGCGAGCGACTGGTGCTGTCGCTCTACTATGAGCAGGAGCTGAATCTCAAAGAGATCGGCGCGGTGCTCAAGGTAAGCGAATCGCGCGTCTGTCAGCTGCACGGGCAGGCGCTGCTGCGCCTCAAGGCGATCCTGGCGGAGTGGTACCACTAGGGGCGCCCGTGGATATTCTCAGCATCATAGGGCTGATCCTGGCGGCCGTGTCGATCGTGCTCGGTGCGATCCTCAAGGGCGCCGGCGTGCATGCGCTGATCTCATCGGCGGCATTCATGATCGTGATCGTCGGCACGGTGGCCGCGATCTGCGTGCAGACTCCGATGGGAGTCATGCGACGCGCACTGGCCATGCTCCCCTGGGTGCTGCGGCCGCCGCCCTGCGAGCCAGCGCCGCTGGTGCGCAAGTTCCTCGAGTGGAGCAACATCTCGCGCCGCCAGGGTCTGTTGGGTCTGGAGAGGCTCATCGCTCACGAAGAGGATCCGTTCCTGCGCAAGGGGCTGCAACTGGTCGTCGACGGCAGCGATCCGGAAACCATCCGCGGCACCTTGGAGCTGGAGCTGCATACGCGCGAGGCGGCCGACACGCGCGCGGCGCGCGTGTTCGAGGGCATGGGCGTGTACTCGCCGACCTTGGGCATCATCGGCGCGGTGCTCGGGCTCATGGCTGTTATGCAGAACCTCAACGATCCGTCCAAGCTGGGCCACGGGATCGCTGCGGCCTTTACCGCGACGGTGTACGGCATTGGCATGGCGAACCTGTTTTTTCTGCCGGTGGCCAACAAGCTCAAGGTCGCCGTGCAGTCGCACACGCACCTGTCGGAGATGCAGATCGAGGGGTTGATCGCGCTCGCGCAGGGTGAGAATCCCCGCATCATCGAGGGCCGGCTACTCGGCTTTCTGCACTGAGGCGGCGCGTCAGCAGGGGCACTCATGGCACGACGCAGACGGCACGAAGAGCACGAGAATCACGAGGCCTGGGCCATCCCATATGGCGATCTGGTGACCCTGCTGCTGGCGTTCTTTGTCGTGATGTATTCCATGTCCGAGGTCAACGATGGCAAGTACCGCGTGCTGTCGAATTCGCTCACGGAGGCCTTTGGGGGTACACCGCATGCGAACTCGGGCACGGCCTTCAGCACGACGCTGAAGCCGATCCAGGTGGTGCTGCCCGACGAGCAGGTGAGCGGCCTGATTGCCGCGGGCCTGCCGGATCAACATTTGTTGGCGGGCGCTGCCAGGGCGCAGCAGGCTGCACAGCCTGCGCCCGCCGCTGCCGCCGCGCAGCCGGCTGCCACGCCGAATCCTCCGGCAACGGCCGCCGATATGCAGGAGCAGCGCGAGCTCGCTCAGGTCACCGACGATGTCAGCTCGGCCCTGCAGTCGCTCATCGCCTCAGGGCAGGTGCGCGTGCGGCGTTATGGAAGCTGGATCGCGGTGGATATCAGCACCGACATTCTGTTCGACAGCGGCGCGGCGCGGCTGTCGCCGCCGGCGATTCAGGCGCTGCAACGGCTGGCTGCTGCGCTCGCCCCCTGGCCGAATTCGGTACGGGTCGAGGGCCACACGGACGATCGTCCGATCCGCACGGCGGCCTTTCCTTCCAACTGGGAGCTGTCGGCGGCACGCGCTGCCAGCGTCGTGCATCTGTTCATGGACCACGGTGTCGCTCCGCAACGCCTCGCCGTGCTCGGCTTCGGTCAGTATCGACCCACGATGCCCAACACCACGGCTGCGGGTCGCAACGCCAATCGCCGCGTCTCCGTGGTGATCCTCGGGCGCGAGGCGGCCCCCGAAGCCGGGCTGTAGCGAGAGGCACTCGCCAAGCTCGCCGATGACAACGAAAACGTAGGCGCGTAGATCGCCTACAATGGCGCGTTCACCCGCGGGAGTCCTTGAAGCGCAACCCATGGATTGCAAACCGGACCGCGAGTTCGCGCAGGCGCTGGCGCGTGCCCGTGGGCTCGCCGCCAAGGGGGAGGATGCGGCTGCCCGGCAAGCGTACCTGCAAGCTCTGCACCGCGACCCGACGGACTTCTGCGCGCTGAACGAACTGGCCAACCTGGCATTGTCCGGCGGGTTCTGCTGCGCAGCGCGTACCGCTTATCTGCAGGCCGTTCGGCACCATCCCGCCAACAAGATCGCGCATGTCAATCTGGCCAACCTGCTGCGGCTCGAGCACGACCTCGAAGCTGCCCGTCGGCATTACCAGGCAGCGCTGGCCATCGACCCGGAGATGCACGAGGCTCATCAGGGTCTGGGCTGCATACTGGAGGAGTTGGGCGCGCCGGGCGCCGATTGGCACCGGGACAAGGGCTATGCAGGGCACGCACTGGTCACGCTACCCTACCGCGGCACCGGCGCGGGCGCAGCCGTGCTGCTGCTGGTGTCGGCGCGTGGCGGCAATATATTCACGCGGCATTGGCTCAGCGAGCGGCGCTTCCGCGTCACGGCCATGTACGCCGAGTACGTCCTGCCAGGCTCGAGGCTGCCGCCGCACGCGCTGATCGTCAATGCCATCGGCGACGCTGACCGTTGCGGTCCAGGGTTGCAGCGCGCGCGGCAGCTCACCGCCGGCAGCGGCACGCCAGTCATCAATGCGCCGGAGCGCGTGCTGATGACACGGCGCATCGACACTGCGCAGCGCTTCGGCGACATCGATGGAGTGATCGTCCCGGCAATGCGATGCCTGACGCCGCAAGCGTTACGCTCGGCCGCGGAGCTGCGCTTCCCGCTGCTGCTGCGACGCCCTGGCTTCCACAACGGCGAGTACTTCGCCCGCGTGGAGCATCGCGAGGGTTTTGAGCAGGCGATCGAATCCCTGGGCGGCGATGCTCTGCTGCTGATCGACCACCTCGACGCCCGCGGCGCGGATGGCATGGCACGCAAGTACCGCGTCATGTGCATCGATGGCATCGTCTACCCGCTGCATCTGGCGATATCGACGCATTGGAAGGTGCACTACTCGACCTCCGCCATGCGCGATAGCGCGGCATTTCGCGCCGAAGAGCGTCGCTTCCTCGAAGACATGCCAGGTGTGCTGGGCTCACGGGCAATGCTCGCGCTGGCGCGCATTTGCGCGCAGCTGGGACTTGACTACGCAGGCATTGACTTCGCACTCGCAGCGGACGGCTCGGTGATGCTATTCGAAGCCAACGCCACCATGATCGTGCTGTCGCCCGAGCCAGAGCCAATCTGGGACTATCGGCGCGCCTCAATCGATGCAGTGCTGACAGCCGCCACAGACATGGTGCTGAGGCGCGCCGCTGGTGGCGGCGAACTGGCCAGTCCGCCGGTCGCAGCCGGGGCCTGATGAGCAACGCGCTCAATTTCTCCGGTGGCCCCGGCGCGCTGCCCGCTTCGGTGTTGCTGCAAGCCCAGCAAGCCGTGTTGGCGTTGCCCGAGACCGGCCTCTCGGTGCTCGGCATGAGCCATCGCTCCGACTGGTTCCGCGCCGTGCTCGATGAGACCGAATGCAACTTGCGCGCGCTGCTCGGCATCCCGGCCGATTATCACGTGCTGTTTTTGCAGGGCGGCAGCAGCCTGCAATTCTCGACGCTGCCAATGAGTTTCCTGCGCGGTACCGGGCGCACCGCCGAGTACATCGTTTCGGGGTACTGGAGCGCCAAGGCCCCTGCGCAGGCCCGCCTCGAAGGCAACACTCGTATCGTGTGGGACGGTGCCGCCGAGCGCTACCGCAGCCTGCCGGTCCCGGGAGAGCTGCAGCTCTCGCCCGACGCCGCGTACCTGCACTACGTCTCCAACGAGACGGTCGAGGGGGTCGAATTCTCCCAGGTGCCAGGGCTGTCGGACGTGCCGCTGGTGTGCGATATGTCGTCCAACTTCTCGGCCGCACCGCTCGATGTGGGCCGCTACCATCTGATCTATGCGCACGCGCAGAAGAATCTCGGTCCGGCCGGCGTCACCCTGGTCATCCTGCGCAATGATTTCCTGCAGCGGGCGGCCGCGCCGCTGCCGGCCATGCTCGACTACCGCGCTCACGCGCAGGCCCGTTCCCTCTACAACACGCCGCCCGTATTTGCCATCTACGTGCTGCTGTTGGTGACGCGCTGGCTGCGCGACGAGGTCGGGGGCGTCGCGGCGATGGCAGCGCTCAATCGCGCCAAAGCCGACCTGATCTACGGGGCCCTCGATGCGCAGCCGGATTTTTTCCGCATCCATGCGCGACGCCCGTACCGCTCCACGATGAACGTGGCGTTCCGGCTTCCCGATCCGGCCATCGAGGCACAGTTCCAGCGCGACGCGACCGTGGCCGGCTTTACAGGCCTTGCGGGCCATCGCTCCATCGGCGGGCTGCGTATTTCCTTATATAACGCCGTCACGCTCGAGGCCGCCGCGACTCTGGCGGCGTGGCTGAGCGAGTTCCAACGGCAGCACGGCTAGCGTTGCAGCGTCAAGCTCGCCGTGGTCCGCGCTATAGTGGCCACATGGCATCACAGGTGGCAGTCGCGGCGGCGCTGATGCTCGGGGGCCTGCTGCTGGCAGGCGCAAACGCGAACGCGCAGCGTCCGTTCCGAGATTATCCACCGTTCGAGGGCGCCGAGTCGGCCGCGCCGGTCCCGCCCGATTACCGCACACCCGCCGAATTTGTCTTCGGGCGGCTGATGTATCCGCCCAACGATATCTTCGGCTTCCCCGGCACCAACTGGAAGTCGGGCGATTCGCTCTGGACGATCGACTATCCGCTCGGCGACCGCAATTTCCTGCGCATCCTGCGCCGCCTGACGACGATCCATGTGCGCTCGGTCGAGCAATCCATCGATCCGGATGACGGCGATGAGATCTTCAACTGGCCCTTCATCTACATCGACACCCCCGGTGGAATGAACCTCACGGACTCACAGATCGCAAAACTGCGCGAGTACCTGCTGCGCGGCGGGTTCCTGCTGTGCGACAGCTTCTTCGGTACGCGCGAGTGGGCGCCGTTTGCGACGACGCTGCAACGGCTGTTTCCGGGGCGGCAGCCGGTGGAGCTGTCCGACGACAACCCGATCTTCCACACGGTCTACGACCTGACGCAGCGCTATCAGGTGCGCAATGAGCGCTCCATGCGCTCCCGTGGGGTGGGCTATCGCACCGATGGCGCCGTGCCGCATTGGCTCGGCGTGCTCGACGACCAGGGCCGCATCATGATCATGATCATGTACAACAACGACATGGGTGACGCCTGGCAGTACGCCGACGATCCGAGCTATCCGCAGCGCGATGTGGATCTGGCGATCAAGTTGGGCGTCAATATCGTCGTGTACGACATGACGCACTGAAGAGCGGTCAGCCCGACCAGCACAGACTGGCATGAAAACTGCTCCACTCCGGGAGGGCGGCCTGTGGCACCGTCAATTTTTTGACGCTCGCAGGCGTACTTATTCTTCTACGGATCCGGAGCGGCCATGTTCGAGGAACGATTCACCCACGCATTCGCTCACCTGGGTCTGAGCGTGCACGACATTTCCGTGTCGGCGCTCGCCGCTGCGGTCATCACGCTCGGCGTGGTGCTGATGATGGAGCTGCGCTGCGTGCTGCGGATGCGCCAGGTGGTGGACAACCAGCTCGGTCGCGTGTTCGAGCAGCTGGACCTGCTGCGCTTTGAGACCCAGCAGCTGCTGGAGGGACAGCAATCCATCGAGTTACGCGACACCGCGGCTGTCGCGATTGTCCGGGGGGCCGGGCGTGCGCCGCTCGTCACGCTGTCACCACCTGTGCTCAGCCCGCACAGCGCTGCTACAGCCAGTGCGGCCACGCCAGCCGCGGCTCGGACGACAGTCACGGCTGAAACGGCGCGCCCGAGCGCCCGTGGCTTCACGGCCGGCGAGGCAAGACTGCTTTCCTCACTTGCTCAGGCGCGCTCGCGACGCGCGGAGGGCGTGAGCGCCTGAGGTACTTCAGCCGCGCGTCGGCTGCGCGACCCGGTTCAACGCCGCGACGCAGTGCCCAGTACGCTGCCCGGCGCGAGCACGCTCCACTCGGTCAGGCCGATGAAGCCATCGCTCGCAGCCACCACCATGTAGAGTTGATTGGCGTGCACCAGCGTACCGGCTGCGAGCCCGTGCGGCTCGGTCCATCCCACCGCACGGCGCACGAACAGGCGCAGTTTGCCCACCTCGGCCAGACATTCCAGCGGACCGAAAGCCCGTAAGCGGCGCAGGACCTGCGCGACGCCCTGCGAGAAGTCGAGACGGCGCGCGTCGTCGGCCCACGGCGCGTAGTAGCTGCCAGCCGACTGCGCGGCGGCCGCATTCCAGTAGCGCTCGAAATTGGCGGCAACGTCGCTTGCGAGCCGGCGGGCCGCGAGCTGGACCTTGAGATCGAGGCTGTCGTGTTCCTCATCTGGACTGAGGGGAAACTCCACAGTGCGCAGCACATCGCCCGCGTCGAACGCGTGCTCGAGCTTGTGACAGCTCACGCCCCAGTGGCTTGCCTGCTCAAGAATGGCCGCCGGCAATGGATAGGGACCGCGGCCGTGCGGTAACGGCGAGGGATGGAAGTTGATTGCATAGCGCAGATGCTCGCGCCACTCCGGGATGCGCCACGCGTAGCTTGCGACCACCAGTGTCTCGCAGCCGCTGTCGGCCAGCTGGCGCAGGTTCTCGCTCGTGAGGCGTGAGATCTGTGCCTCGAGGCCCAGCCGGCGAGCATTCTCGAGCAAGGCCGCGTGATGGTGCAGCCGTCCGTCGACGGGCGTGGTGAATATCTTGAGGGGCGTCCAGCCGCGCTCGATCAGCGCCTGCAACACTCCCAACCAGCGGTCGGTGGCGGTGATGGCAAAGCGCATCACCGCCCCTCAAGCCCGCTGCGCGCACGCGCCATCGGCGGTCCGTGCGTCGCCGACCCCTCAATCCTCCATCAGGAAGCTGCGCAGCTGCTCGCTGCGGCTCGGATGACGCAGCTTACGCAGCGCCTTGGCCTCGATCTGACGGATGCGCTCGCGTGTGACGTCGAACTGTTTGCCAACCTCCTCGAGCGTGTGGTCGGTGTTCATGTCGATGCCGAAGCGCATGCGCAGCACCTTGGCCTCGCGCGGGGTGAGCTGTGCCAGTACCGAGTGCGTGGTTTCGCGCAGCGACTCCATGGTCGCCTGATCGATCGGTGAGGTCACCGATTGATCCTCGATGAAGTCGCCGAGATGTGAGTCCTCATCGTCGCCGATGGGCGTCTCCATCGAGATGGGCTCCTTGGCGATCTTGAGCACCTTGCGCACCTTGTCCTCGGGCATCTCCATGCGTACGGCAAGCTCCTCGGGAGTGGGCTCGCGGCCCATCTCCTGCAGCATCTGGCGTGAGATGCGGTTGAGCTTGTTGATCGTCTCGATCATGTGCACCGGAATGCGGATGGTGCGCGCCTGATCGGCGATCGAGCGCGTGATGGCCTGGCGAATCCACCAGGTTGCATAAGTGGAGAACTTGTAGCCGCGACGGTATTCGAACTTATCCACCGCCTTCATCAGGCCGATGTTGCCCTCCTGGATGAGGTCCAGGAACTGCAGGCCGCGGTTGGTGTACTTCTTGGCGATGGAGATCACCAGGCGCAGGTTCGCCTCGACCATCTCCTTTTTCGCGCGGCGTGCCTTGGCCTCGCCGATCGACACCTCGCGGTTGATCTCCTTGATGTCGTGGATGGACAGGTAGCGCGCCTGCTCGATCAGCTCGAGCTTTTTCTGTCGCCGCTCGATCTCTTCCTTCAACCGCACCAGCACGGTCGAATACTTCTTGCCAGCCTTCATGTGCTTGGCGAGCCAGCGCGCACTGGTCTCGTTCTTCGGGAAGGTCGCGATAAAGTCCTTGCGAGGCATGCCCGCGTCGCGAACGGCCATCACCATGATCTCTTTCTCGACCTGGCGGATGTCGTTGACGTGCGCGCGCAGCTGGTCGGTCAGCGCATCGAACATGCGCGGGGAGAGCTTGAGCTCCAAGAACTCGCCGGCGAGTTTCTTGCGCAGCTTCTGGGTGCGTGGATCGTCGGCGCCGTGCTTGGCGATGGCAGCGAGCGACTGCTGCTGCAGCTTCTGCAGCGACGCCATGCGGCGCGCGACTTCCTCGGGATCAGGCCCGGTGTCGATGGTCTCCTCTTCGGACTCGTCGCCTTCCTCGGCGTCCTCTTCCTTGTCCTCGGCGTCCGCCTCAACTTCCACCACCACCGGGCGCGTCGGATTCTGCGGCTGTGCGATCACATCCGGGGCATTGGGGTCGATGAAGCCGACCACCATGTCGATGAGTCGCGCCTGACCCGCACGCACCAGCTCGTAGGTCTTGAGCAGGTGCTCGACGGTCGCCGGATATTTCGCCAGCGCGCTGCGCACCGCGTCGAGTCCCTCCTCGATGCGCTTGGCAATGCGGATCTCGCCTTCACGCGTGAGCAGCTCCACCGTGCCCATCTCGCGCATGTACATGCGCACCGGGTCGGTGGTCCGACCGAGCTCGGCATCCAGCGCCGCGAGCGCCGCGGCAGCCTCCTCGATGGCCTCGTCGTCGGCCGGCGAGCTCGGTTCGCTTGCCAGCAGCGACTCATTGTCCGGTGCCTTCTCGTACACCGGGATGCCCATGTCGTTGATCGTGTTGACGATGCCTTCGATCTGCTCGGGATCGACGATCTCGGCGGGCAGGTGATCGTTGACCTGAGCGTAGGTCAGATACCCCTGTTCCTTGCCGCGCGCGATCAGCAGCTTCAGCTGCGACTGACGATCTTCGGGCAGCAGGCCCAGTCGGCGCGCCTGCGTCGGCGCCTCCGCGGCATGAGTGCCATGTGCGGCGTGTGTGCCGTGGCCGGCGTGTGTGCCGTGGGTGGTCGCAGACGGCTGGGCGACGGCAGCGCGTCCGGTGCCCTTGGTCGCGGCCGGCTTGGCCGCCGGGGCTGCCTTCTTATGCGGTTCGGCCAATTTGGCGGCTGGTGCGCTGCGGCGGACCGCGGGGGCGGCCTTGCGGTGGGCCACCGTCGCGGCGGGCTTGCGGGCACTCGAAACGGACTTGGGCTGCTTGCGTGTCATAGCGTATTAGCGGCTTCCAGGTGACGTGGATGACCCGGGACTCGTAACTGCACAGGACGAACGGAACGTACGATGCAGCCACCCGCCCCTTGGCGGGCACAGCGGGCTGCTGTCAGGCGGCTCATCATGGAAAAGTCGACGATTTTATCCACAATTGTTACCCGGCTGCCAGTTTTCAAGCGCCGTGCACTCTTAACGGCCGGATGGCCCCCGACTTGAACTTAACGTGGGGGGCCTTGGGCGCGTACCGGGGGAAGGGCGCCTGCGCGTTGGTCCATCGTCAGCGACTGAAGTTCCAGTTTTTCCTGTTCGTCGAGTCCCAGGGCCCTGGCCTTGGCGATGAGACTCTCCAGGCGCCGCCGTAGCTCGCCATCGAGCAGCCGCTGGATGGCCTCGCAGAGCTCGCGGGCGGCCGCGGCGGCATCCAGGACCAGCGGCGTAGCGGCGGCGAGCTCGCAGAGGCGGGGGTATTCGGGCCGCTCGCGCCAGCGCTCCAGGGTCTGCGCCAGGCTCGCGGCCGGCTGCGCGGACTGCTGTGTGAGCAGCTCGCGCAGCACGGCGCCGGCCGGCTGGTCGAGATGCTCGAGGGCCTGGCGTTGCTCCACGGACAGCAACGTGGCGGCCTGCGGGAAATGCAGCAGCAGGGTGACGGCCTGTGTCACGAGGTTGCCGCGCCCGGCGCCCGGCGCGCGCCGCCGGGGCGAGCGTGTGTCGGACGCGTTGTGCTGCGCAGCCCCCATCGCGTCCGAGGTGACGGGCGCACCGGTGAGCCAGCGCTGCAGACGCGGCGCAGGCACCTGCAGCGCCGCGGCGATGCGCTCCAGCAGCAACTCCCGATAGACCCCCGCTTCCAGTTTTTCCAGCAGCGGCCGGGCGAGGGCGATGAAGCGCGCCTTGCCATCGGCGTGAGCGATATCGGTCTGGCCCGACAGCTGCTCGATGAGATATTCCGACAGCGGCACTGCCGCGGCGAGCCGCGCCTCGAAGCGCTCGCCGCCCTCGCTCCCCACCAGCGAGTCCGGATCCTCGCCGTCCGGCAAGAACAGGAAACGCACCTCGCGGCCGGCGCGCACCTCGGGCAGCACGTTCTGCAGGGCGCGCCAGGCGGCGGCGCGACCGGCGCGGTCGCCATCGAAACAAAACAAGAGCTCGCTGACGTGACGGAACGCACGGCGCACGTGTTCCGGCGTCGTCGCCGTGCCGAGCGTCGCCACGGCATAGGCGATGCCGTGCTGATGCAGCCGCACGGTGTCCATATACCCCTCGACGACGAGCAGGCGAGTGAGGCTTTGACGTGCCAGGCGCGTCTCGTAAAAGCCGTAGAGTTCCTTGCCCTTGTGAAACAGCACCGTCTCGGGCGAGTTCAGATATTTGGGCTCGCCGCTGCCCATGACGCGGCCGCCGAAGCCGATCACGCGGCCACGCGTATCGCGGATGGGAAACATCAGCCGGTCGCGAAAGCGATCGTAGTAGCGCGAACCGCCTTCGCGACCAACCACGTCCGAGGCATCCCGCTCGCGTTCGATGATCAGACCGGCCGCGGCGAGCTCACGCTGCGCGCGCTCATCGGTGCCGAGTCGTCGCAGCAGCTCGTTCCAGCTGTCAGGGGCGTAGCCGATCGCGAAGCGCTCGATGATCTCGGCCGAAAGCCCGCGTTGTGCGGCGTAGGCTTGCGCGCGCTCGCTGCGCGCGAGCTGGCCGCGGAAGTGCTCGGCGACGCGCGCCATCAGCTCGTAGAGCGCGCGGCTGGTATCGATCTGGCCGGCGCTCGGACGGCCCGCCGCGCCGGCTCGGGACGCGCCGGCCCCTGTCTCGTCGTCATACTGCACGCTCAGACCGAGACGGCCCGCGAGCTCCTCGATCGCCTCCGGGAAGGGCAGGCGGTCGAACTCCATGAGAAAGGTGATGGCCGTGCCGTGCACTCCGCAACCGAAGCAGTGATAGAACTGCTTGATCGGGCTGACCCAGAACGACGGGGTCTTCTCATCGTGAAAGGGGCAGCAGGCCTTGAACTCGTGGCCAGCCTTCTTCAGCGGCACGCGACTGCCGATGAGCTCGACGATGTCGGCGCGCGCAATCAGCTCATCGATGAACGGTTGGGCGATCCGGCCGGGCATCGCGTTAGTCTAGGCGCTCCGCTGGGCACCTCCTAGCGCTCGGCACCGGGGAGAGCGGATCTGCCAGCGTCCGCTGGCGGCCGGCTAGCTCAGGCGCGAGCGGACACGTGCGCCGAGCGCGCCCATGTCCACGCGCCCCGCCGCGCGCGTCTTGATGATGGCCATGACCTTGCCCATGTCCTTCACGGACGTGGCGCCCGACTCGGCGATGGCCGCGCCGATCAGTGCATCGATCGCCGCTTCATCGAGCGGCTCGGGGAGATAGGTCTGCAGCAGGTCGAGCTCCGCCTGCTCCTTGGCGACGAGGTCGCTGCGCCCGCCGGCCTGGAACGCGGCGATCGATTCACGGCGCTGCTTGACCATCTTCTCGAGGACCGCCAGCACTTGCGTGTCATCCAGGGAAATGCGCTCATCGACTT
>DATAXJ010000052.1:0-27488 GCA_036266795.1 Steroidobacteraceae bacterium
ACATGACCTTCTTCGGCACGCAGCCGACATTCACGCAGGTGCCGCCGAGCCGGTGCATCTCGATGAGCGCAGTGCGCGCGCCGTAGCTCGCCGCACGCTGCGCGCAGGCGAGGCCGCCGCTGCCGCCACCGATGACAATCAGGTCAAAATCATGCGCCATTTTCCGTAAAATCCTGAAGCTTCACTGCCGCAGGCTTTCATGGTACACCGCTCGCCTACCATGACAGACATCCCGACCAACACCAATCCCCTGCTGGCCGATGCGCCGCTGCCGCCCTTCGAGGCCATCCGTGCCGAACACGTGGTGCCGGCGGTCTCGCGGCTGCTGGCCGAGCAGCGCGCACGCGTGGCGCAGATCGAGTCGCAGGCCGAGCCGACGTTTGCCACGCTGGTCGAGCCGCTCGAGGAGCTGCGTCATCGGCTCGGCAAGGTCTGGTCGCCCGTGGGGCATCTCAACGCCGTCATGAACAGCGAGTCCCTGCGCGCGGCGTACAACGAATGCCTGCCGTTGCTGTCTGAGTTCCAGACCGATCTGTCGCAGAGCGAGCCGCTGTACCGCGCCTACTTCCGCATCGCCGAGCAGGAGCGCGGCGCCCTCGATCCGGTGCAGCGCCAGGTCGTGCAGCACGCGCTCAAGGACTTTCGTCTCGCGGGTGTCGCGCTCGATCCGGCGCGCAAGGCGCGCTTCAAGGCGATCATGATGGAGCTGTCGCGCCTGTCGGCGAAGTTCGAAGAGAACGTGCTCGACGCCATCGGCGCCTGGCGCCATCACGTCAGCGACCGCGGCCAGCTCGGCGGTATCAATGCCGCCATCCTCGAGCAGGCTGAGTGGCGGGCGCGCGAGGCGAAGTTGTCCGGCTGGCTGTTCGGTCTGGATCAGCCGACCTACACTGCCGTGGTCACCGACGGTGAATCCGAGCCGCTACGCCGCGCGTTCTACGAAGCCTGGGCGACACGCGCGTCGGACCGCGGACCGAGCGCGGGCCGTTTCGACAACGGCGAGACCTTGCAGCAGATCCTCAAGCTGCGACACGAGGCCGCGCAGCTGCTGGATTTTGCGAGCTACGCCGACTACGCGCTGGCCAACCGCATGGCGCACACCGTGCCTGAGGTCATGGACTTTCTGCACCAGCTGGTACGCGCGGCGCGCCCTGCGGGTGCCGCCGAGCTCGCCGAGCTCGAGCGTTTCGCCGGTCGCCGGCTCCAGTCCTGGGACATCAGCTACTTCTCCGAGCGGCTGCAGCAGAGTCGCTTCCGCATATCGCAGGAGGAGTTGCGCGCCTACCTGCCGCTGCCGCGGGTGCTGGCCGGTCTGTTCGAAGTCGCCGAACGGCTGTTCGGCGTAAGTATCCGCGAGCGCACCGATGTCGCGCTGTGGGATCCGAGCGCGCGCTACTTCGAAGTGCAGAACGCCCAGGGCGCCGCGCTGGCCGGCTTCTACCTGGATGCCTACGCGCGAGCGCACAAACGCAGCGGCGCGTGGATGGACGACTGCATCGGGCGCAAGGCCCTCGGTGGGCGCACGGTGTTACCCGTGGCCTACCTCGTCTGCAATTTCCTGCCGCCGAGCGCGGATCGTCCGGCGCTGCTCACGCACGACGACATGGTCACGCTGTTTCACGAGTTCGGGCACGGCCTGCATCACATGCTCACGCGCGTGGGATATCCGAGCCTCGCCGGCATCAATGGCGTCGCCTGGGACGCGGTGGAACTGCCGAGCCAGTTCATGGAGAACTACGCCTGGCAACCCGACGTCATCAACCGCGTCGCCGCGCACATCCACACCGGCGCGACGATTCCGGATGATACCCAGGCGCAGCTCATCGCCACACGCAGCTTCCAGCCCGGGCTGCGCACGTTGCGGCAGCTGGAGTTCGCACTGCTGGATATGCGTGTGCACGCGGAGTTCGATCCGTCGCGCGGCGCACGCGTCTACGAGACGCTGCGCGAAGTCCGCGAAGAGGTCGCGGTGGTGCCCCTCCCGGAATGGAACCGCTATCCGCACAGCTTCTCGCACATTTTCGCCGGCGGATACGCCGCCGGCTATTACAGCTATAAGTGGGCCGAAGTGCTGGCCGCCGATGCCTTCGGTGCCTTCGTCGAGCATGGCGCCTTCGATCGGCCAACCGCCCGGCGCTTTCTCGACAGCATTCTGTCCACCGGCGGCACGCGCGAGCCGCTCGAGGCGTTCATCGAGTTTCGCGGCCGAAAGCCCGAGGTTCAGGCGCTGCTGCGCCAATACGGTATCGCCGCCTGATATGTCATTGATCAACATTCTGATCCTCGGCGTGGTCCAGGGACTGGCCGAGTTGCTGCCGGTCTCGAGTTCCGCACACGTGGTCGTCGTCGAGAAGCTGCTCGGTCTCGACCCCGCTTCACCGCCGCTGACGCTGCTGCTGGTGATGCTCCACACCGGCACGATGTTCGCCGTCATCGTCTACTTCTGGCGCTCATGGCGTGACAGCTACTTTCGCAGCGCTGCCGCCTTCAAGAGCTTCCTCGCCGCTGTCGTGCTGGCCACGGTGCTGACCGGTCTGATCTACGAGATCGTGTACCTGGTGATCGAGCACACGCTGCTGGCGGGGGTGCCGCATGCACAGATCGAAGACCTCTTCGGACACCTGGAGTACATCGCGCCGGCGCTGGCGGTGGGGGGCGTGCTGATTCTGGTGGCTGGCCTGGCGGAGCGGCGCGGCGGTAAGCGCGAGGCGGCAGGCCAGGATGCCGCGGCTGGCAGCGTCCCGCAGACCACGGGGCTGAGCGCCCGAGAGGCGGGCATCATTGGCGCCGTGCAGGGGCTGTCGCTGCCGTTTCGCGGCTTATCGCGCTCGGGGGCGACGATCTCTACCGGTATGCTGCTCGGGGCCGGCAAGCTACGCGTGGAGATCTTCAGCTTCGCGCTGGCCGTGGTGCTCACCCCAGCGGTCGTGGCGCGCGAGGCATTGCGGCTGTGGCAGCACACGGCCCCGGCCGATCATCAGGCGCTCTCGGGCATCGCTGTGCAAACGCTGTTCGGCGCGCTCGTGTCCTTCGTGGCGGGACTGGTGGCGCTGCGCTGGCTGAGCCGCTGGCTCGAGCGCGGTCAGTGGTATCTGTTCGGACTCTACTGTCTGCTGGCCGCGGCGGTCGTGGGCGCGTTGCATTTCCGCTTCGGCTTCTGACTGGCGCGCGAGGCTCCTGCTCGGAGTTGAGCATAATCACCGGGTTTTACACACGCGCAGGCGCGCGCTCCAGCACGTCGCGGAACGGAGACAACGCGCCGGATAAAGTCATGCGCGCCGATTGCATCGACCACTTGCCGATGGTTCGAAGCTGCGCGGTGGCATTGATTGGCCCGTAATCTGTGCTGCGCGTCGCTGGCGTCGCTTGCGCCACTGGCCTAGACTTTTGCGCGTGGCCGCCCCGTGCAGCAACTATTAGAGGCACTGGCTGATCTTGAAACAGCTTATGCCCAGTCCCCGCCGCAGCGATTACGACATCACCAACACCGTACGCGTCAGCTCGCCCGGTGAGGTGCTGCGCGCGGTCGAGCAACTGCTCGTCAGTGAATGGCCGCAGCTGCCGCTCGACTCCATCGAGCGCGCGTTCGGCGATTTCGATCTGCTGTCCTCGGGGCGCATGCCCGGTTATGCGGGCGTCGATACCGTCTATCACGATCGTCAGCACACGCTGGATGTCACGCTCGCCATGGCGCGGCTGCTCATCGCGCATGAGCGTCAGGCCACGCCCGCCGAGAAGCTGACGGCCAGCCGCGCCACGCTCGGGGTGGTGCTGGCGCTGTTTCACGATGTGGGGTATCTGCGTCGCCCCAACGATGACGCGCAGCTCAATGGTGCCGAGTTCACCCGCAATCACGTCAGCCGCGGGGCAAGCTTCCTGCGCGACTACCTGCCGCGCATTGGCCTGCCCGAATGGGCCGAGGTGGCCGGCGAGATCATTCATTTCACCGGTTACGAGCGGCCGTTCGACAAAATCGTCACCCACGATGCGCGCGATGTGCGGCTCGGACACCTGCTCGGCACGGCTGACATGATCGCGCAGCTCGCCGACCGCTGTTATCTGGAGAAGTGCCGCGATCGGCTGTACCCGGAGTTCGTGCTCGGCGGGGTGGCGCTGTCCACGGCGAGCGGCGCACCGCAGGTGAAGTACGCCTCGGGTCTGGACCTGCTGCGACAGACGCCCGGCTTCGTCGCGCACACGCGCCGTACGCGGCTCGACGGCGAGTTTCGCGGTGCCTATCACTGTCTCGAGCTGCTGTTCGACGGCCACAATCCCTACATCGACGCGATCGACCAGAACATGCAGTACCTCGAGCAGGTCCTGCGCAGCGAGAGCTGGCGGTTGCTGCGGCGTCAGCCGCCGCTGCACGCCGCTGACCCCGACACGCTCAATCGCGTGCGTGGGCTGATGGTCGGTTACTTCAAGAAGGCCTGGCTGCAGGAATAGGCGGTAACGGGGCGATCCGGCAAACATAGCGCGCGTAGATCTCGGGCAGCAGCCGCTGCACGGTGGCCGCCCCGCACAGCGGCGCATGCGCCAGTGCCTCCTGCAGCACGCTGAGCGTGAGCCGAGATAGCGCTGCGCCAGCGACCGGCGCGTAACTCAGGTGCCAGGGCTCCGGCGTCACCCCACCGCGCTCGCTGTCATAAGGCAGGAAGAATCCATACTGCGCCGCCTTGTCGGCGAGAAAGGCCACGAGGCGCGCGAACAATCCGTCACGGACATATTCCGACACCACCAGCTGTGGCCCCTGATCGGGTGCGAGCGCGGCGCGATCATAGACATCGACCTCGGTGCCCCAGTGGTGGCGGCTCGCACCTGGCAGCGCGGACCACACGAGAATGGCACGCACGATGGCTTCCTCGTCCATCGTGCTCACATCCATCGGCTGGCTGTCACGATCCAGCAGCGGCCGCTCACCGCGGAATTTGCCGTTCCAGATGGCGAGCTGGCGCTCAAAGTCGCGGAACCCCGAGGCAGCCGCGAGGTCTATGTCATATGCGGCCGCACCGCGCGCAAGCTCAAGCAGCGCGTCGGCCGCTGCCGGATGCAGCCGGCAGGACATCGCGGACACGTCGCGCACGTGGTTGCTGGTACGACCCGTCAGTTGTTCGGGTGTCAGAATCATCATGTAATGCTGGTGGCCGCGTTCCACATGCGGCATCATTTTACGGCCCCATCAGCATGGAGGCTGTGTGCGTCCGGCGCAATTCAAATACGTCACCCTGGTTGCCTGCGCGATCCTCGCCGCGATCGCGACGCTCCTGTGGGCCGCGGATCGCGGGCACCACCTGCCGCTTTGGCTGCTCGCGCTGGGGGGTGCGTTCGGCATGCTCGCGCTGCTGCTGCCGGGAGTGTGGTCCTGGCGCCAGCGCATCGGTCTGGATCGGGTCGTGCATGCGCTGATCGGGGCCACCGGCGAGATCGCGCGCGGGGAATTTCGCCGTGCGCTCGTCAGCACCCGCCGCGACCGGCTCGGTGAGCTCGAGGCGGCGTTCGAGAATATGCGCGTTGCCCTGCGCAACACCACTTGCACGCGCGACTATCTGCTGAGCGTACTGAACAGCATGACCGATGCGGTGTTCGTCACCGCCTCTGGCGGCGTGGTGCGGGTGGCCAATGATGCCGCCGGTCGGCTGACAGGCTACGGTCCTGCAGAGCTGGTGGGCATGGAGCTGGTGAGGCTTCTGGTCGAGGGCGAGCGCCCCGGCAGCGACACGCTGCAGGGGGCACGCGAGGCCGGCGAGGCCCTGCTGCGCACGCGCGCGGGGCAGACCATTCCGGTGTCCTTCGTCGGCTCCACCATCGCCAGTGACGATCCGCAGTTCCAGGGCGAGATCTACGTGGCGCGCGACATCACCGAGCGCAAGCGCGCCGAGCGCCGCATCCGCTATCTGGCTCGCTACGATGCGCTGACCAAAATTCCCAACCGCATGCTCTTCCAGCATCTGCTGCAGCAGGGCATCGCGCGTGCGCGCCGCCAGGGCCGGGGGCTGGCCCTGCTGTACATCGACATGGACCGTTTCAAGGAGGTCAACGACACCTTTGGTCATACCTCCGGTGACCGCGCGCTCGAGGTGCTCACCGAGCGGCTGAACCGCGTGCTCAACAGCGAGGCGGTGCTCGGGCGGCTGGCCGGAGATGAGTTCGCGCTGTTCGTGGATGGCGTGAGCCCGGACCCCGACGAGGCGGCCGGCCCGATCGCGCAGCTGGCGCGCACGGTGCTGCACGCCGCCGGCGAGGCGCTGCACATCAGCCAGGAGGAAGTCTTCCTGACTGTGAGCATCGGCATCGCGCTGTGCCCGCGCGATGCCGATAGCGTCATCGACCTGATCCGCAACGCCGATGCCGCGATGTATTACGCCAAGCAGAACGGCGGCAACAGCTATGCCTTCTATTCCCCCGAGATGAACGCCGCCTCGGTCGAGCGGTTGATGCTCAAGAGCAAGCTGCGCCGTGCGGTGGAGCGCGATGAGTTCGTGGTGCGTTATCAGCCCAAGGTGGATCTCGCCGATGGACGCGTCGTCGGCGCGGAGGCGCTGCTGCGTTGGCGCCTGCCGGGACACGGCGATATTCCCCCGGCGCAGTTCATCCCGCTCGCCGAAGAGAGCAGTCTCATCAATGCCATCGGCCAGTGGGTGCTCGAGCGCGTGTGCGCCGATTTCTGCAACCTGCATCGGCGCGTGCGCGAACCCGGACGCATCTCACTGAACCTCTCGCTCAAGCAGCTCAAGCAGGCGAGCTTCATCCTCAACTGCCGCTCGGTATTCGAGCGTCATGCGGTTGCGCCCAGCAACTTCGAGCTGGAGATCACCGAGACCACGCTGATGGCCGACCCGCGCCGCACCGTGCAGATGCTGCAGCAACTGCACGAGATGGGCCTGCATTTATCGATCGACGATTTTGGCACCGGTTACTCGTCGCTCTCAGCGCTGCAGCAGTTCCCGATCGGTACGTTGAAGATCGACCAGTCGTTCGTGCGCGACGCGGCCGAGGATCCAGCCGACGCGGTCCTGGTGCGCACCATCGTCCACATGGGGCACAGCCTCGGCATGGATGTGGTCGCCGAGGGGGTCGAGCTGCCCGCGCAGCTTAAGTTCCTGCGCGAGTGCCACTGCGACCTCGGCCAGGGGCGCCTGTTCGGCGAGACACGCAGTGCCGAGGAGCTGCTGCAGCTGCTGCTGACGCAGCAGTCGGGACGCGCGGCCTTCGGCCACTTGCTGCCCGCCGCCACGCAGTCAGCCCCCCAGCACGCCTGAGAACGGCGCCCGAGGGTCCGGCGTGTCGGACAGAGGGCATTTCCTCTGCCGGTGAATTGTGCTTTCATGCCGCGCGGCGTTTATACGCGGAGGCGATGTGCAACTGGGAATGATTGGCCTGGGGCGCATGGGCTCCAACATGGTCCGCCGGCTCACACGGGCTGGACATCACTGCACGGTGTTCGATCACGACGCGGACGCCGTGCGGCGTCTGGCGGCCGAGGGCGCCGCGGGCGCGAGTTCCGCAGCCGACCTGCTGGCGCGGCTGCCGGCACCGCGGGTGTTGTGGATCATGATCCCTGCCGCTGCCGTCGATGCGCTGCTGCAGTCGTTGACGCCAGTGCTGCAGCCTGGCGACATCCTGATCGACGGCGGCAATTCGTATTACGGCGACGACCGGCGGCGCCAGCAGGCGCTGGCCCCGCATGGCGTGCGCTACCTGGACGTGGGCACGAGCGGGGGAGTCTGGGGCCTGGAGCGTGGTTACTGCCTCATGATCGGCGGAGACGCGGAGGCAGTGCGTCACATCGAGCCAATCCTGGCAGCCCTTGCACCAGGCGCCGAGAGCTCGGAGCAAGGTGCCAGCGCGACCGGCGGCGCCAGTAGCGCCACGCGCGGCTATCTGCACGTGGGCCCGAGCGGTGCCGGCCACTTCGTGAAGATGGTCCACAACGGGGTGGAATACGGTCTCATGGCCGCCTACGCGGAGGGTTTCAACCTGCTGCACCAGGCAGGCAGGGGCCCCGCCGACGGCACCATTTCTGCCGAGACGGCTCCGACGCGCGAGCTGGTGCCGCACGAGTACCGTTTCAAACTCGACGAGATTGCCGAGCTCTGGCGCCATGGCAGCGTGGTGAGTTCCTGGCTGCTGGATCTGATGGCCAGCTCTCTGGCGCAGGCCCCGACGCTGGAGCACTACACGGGCAACGTCGCCGATTCGGGCGAGGGGCGCTGGACGGTGCAGGCGGCGATCGATTCGGGCGTGCCGGTACCGGTGCTGGCGACCGCGCTATTCGCGCGCTTCAGCTCGCGCGGGCAGGCCGATTTTGCCGATCGCATGCTCTCGGCCATGCGCTACGGGTTCGGCGGACACGTGGAGCAGTCCGGCAAGCCCGCAGAGCCTTCGGGCTCTGCTAAGTCTTCCGGCTGAGCCGGCGCATGGAGTCACAGCTCGCCGACGCCTTCGTGTTCTTCGGCGCGACCGGGGACCTGGCCTACAAGCAGATCTTCCCCGCTCTGCAGGCGCTGGTGCGCCGGGGCGTGCTCGAGGTACCGATCGTGGGCGTCGGACGATCCGGCTGGACTACCGACAAGCTGGTGGAACGCGCGCGCGCCTCGATCAGCGAGCACTCGACGCTCGATGAGGGCGTCTTCGGCAAGCTCTGCTCGCTGCTGCGCTATGTCGACGGGGACTATCGGGAGGCCGGTACGTTCAGCCGGTTGCGCGAGGCCCTTGGCTCGGCGCACGCGCCGCTGCATTACCTGGCGATCCCACCCAGTATGTTCGCCACCGTGGTGGGGGGACTGGCGGGAGTCGGGCTCGTGGAGCGTGCGCGCGTGGTGCTCGAGAAGCCCTTCGGACGCGATCTGCAATCGGCGCGCGAGCTCAACCGTATCCTGCGGCAGCACTTCCCGGAGGAATCGATCTTTCGCATCGATCACTACCTCGGTAAGGAGCCGGTGCAGAACATCCTCTACACGCGCTTCACCAACGCTTTCCTCGAGCCGATCTGGAACCGCAACTACGTGCGTAGCGTGCAGATCACCATGGCCGAGTCGTTCGATGTACGCGGCCGCGGCCGCTTCTACGAGGAAGCCGGCGCGATCCGCGACGTCATCCAGAACCATCTGCTGCAGGTCATGAGCAATCTGATCATGGACCCGCCGCTGCATGGCTCCCCCAGCGCGCTGCGCGATGAGAAGTCGCGCGTGCTGCGCGCCATCCGGCCGCTCGATGCGCAGAGCGTGGTGCGCGGGCAGTATCACGGCTATCGACACACCGACGGCGTCGCCGAGGACTCCCAGGTCGAGACCTACGCGGCCGTGCGACTGTTCGTGGACAGTTGGCGCTGGGCCGACGTGCCGTTCTATATCCGCGCCGGCAAGTGCCTGCCGGTGACCGCCACCGAGGTCGTCGTGGAGTTCCGCCGCCCACCGCGCGAGGCGTTCGGAGAGCTGGTGCCCTCGCTCTCGAGCCATCTGCGGCTGCGCCTCTCGGGCGAGGTAGTGATCGCACTGGGTATGCGGGTGAAGGTGCCGGGGGAGCGCATGGCCGGGGAAGACGTGGAGCTGATCGTGACGCGCTCGCCGGCCGAGGAGATGACTCCCTATGAGCGGCTGCTGGGCGATGCGATGCGCGGGGATCTGTCGCTGTTCGCTCGTCAGGACGCCATCGAGGCGCAGTGGTCCGTGGTCGATCCGGTGCTCGGGGATGCAACGCCCGTGCACGAATATGCCTGCGGGTCCTGGGGACCCCATGAGGCGGTGCGGCTCATCGAGACTGACGACGGCTGGTTGAATCCGAGCGGCTAGATCCGCGCTCGAAGCGCTGCGGCGCAGGCCCGCAGGTCGAGTGGCGCTGTCCACGCAGTGGTTAGCTCCCTGGCGCGCGCCAGCTGAGTGCGATGTGTGATTTCATTGGATGAATCGAGGTCGCTGCGATGCTGCGGACGCCTGCGCTTGCTGCCGTGCTCGTACTGCTGCCGGCTCTGGCGGCCACTGCGGCCAATGCCCCACCAGCCCGAAGGGCTGATCCAGCCGATGGCGTGCAGGCCTACCGGCTCTCGCACGAGCGAGCGATCCTGCAGCAGCTGGACACCCTCGGCCGCCTGCGCAGCGTCGCCGCGGACCCCGCGGGTCTGGCTGCCGCCGCACACACCCTGCTCGGCTGGCTCACGCAGCGCGGCTTTCAGGCGCAGCTGATCCAGACCGGTGCGCAGGCGCCGCCGCTGGTGTATGGCGAGTGGTCGCGGCCAGGTCCGCGCCGCACCGTCATCTTCTATGCGCACTACGACGGCCAACCGGTGGTGCCTGCCCAATGGCATTCGGATCCGTTCGTGCCGCAGATGCGCAGCGCTGCCCTGAGCGCGGGCGGCCGCGAGGTCGATTGGCAGACGGCCACCCCGCCGTTCAATCCCGAATGGCGGCTGTTCGGGCGCGCGGTCGCGGACGACAAGGCATCGATCATTGCGTTGCTGGCGGCATTCGATGCGCTGCGCAGCCTGGGGCGCGAGCCGCAGGTGAATTTGAAGGTGCTCTGGGAAGGCGAAGAGGAGGCAGGCTCGGCGCATCTGCAGGCCGCGCTGCTGGCCAATAGCTCGCTGCTGAGGTCGGACCTGCTGGTCATCGGCGATGGCCCGGTGCATCAGTCGCGACGACCGATGCTGTACTTCGGTGCCCGCGGTATGCTCGGCCTCACGCTGACGATTTATGGACCGCTGACGCCGCTGCACGACGGGCATTACGGCAATTGGGCGCCGAATCCCGCCATCATGGCCACGGCGCTGCTCGCCAGCATGCGTGATCAGCAGGGTCGCATCCTGATCCCCGGCTTTTCCGATCAGGTGCGTGCGTTGACGCCGACCGAGCGTCAGGCACTTGCGGCAGTGCCGGTCGTCGACCCGATTTTGCGACGGCAGTTTGCGCTCGGCCGCACCGAGGCAGCCGACGGGCTGGCCGCCAGTCTCATGCGTCCGGCGCTGAACGTGCGCGGCCTGCAGTCGGGTCAGGTCGGGCCCACGGCCGCCAATGCGATACCGGCCACTGCAGGGCTTTCGCTGGATTTCCGGCTGGTACCCGACCAGACCCCGGCGCAGATCCGGGCCGTCGTGGAGCGCTTTTTGCGCGCCCGCGGCTGGACGATCGTCACGCAGGAGCCGGATGTCGCGACGCGCCTGGCCCACGCGCGCGTGGTGCGCGTGCAATGGGAGCCCGGCTATCCAGCCTACCGCGTGGACATCGGCAGTCCGATCATGCAGGCGGTGCAGACGGCGGCGCGCCGCTCGGGAGCCGGTCCACTGGTGCTCATGCCAATGATGGGCGCGAGCGTGCCCATGTTCCTGTTCGCGCAGTCCCTGGACGTGCCGATCGTCGGTCTGCCGATCGTCAATTACGACGATAGCCAGCACGCTCCCGACGAGAACTTGCGGCTGCAGAATCTATGGGATGGCGTCCAGACCTACGCGGCCATGATGGGCACGCTGAACTGGTGAAGCCGGGTTACTGAGGCCGTGCGCGCGAGGGCATATCCGCGCGCAACGCTCTGAGCACGGCGGCGGTGTCGGGGCGCACGCCGTGCCAGCGCTGGAACGATTCGGCGGCCTGCTCGACCAGCATGCCGAGGCCATCGTAGGCCGCCGCGGCGCCTGCGCGGCGCGCCCAGGCGACGAACGCGGTCTCATGCAGCGCATAGGCAAGGTCGTAGCACACCGTGCCCGCCTGTAGCAGCGCAGGTGAGAGCGCGGGCAGCTCATCCGAGAGACTCGCCGCCGTGGCGTTGAGGAGCAGGTCGAAGCCGGCCACGGCGCTGCCGCCGCCAGCCGCCAGCGCTGTCAGCGCGCAGGCCCGCACCTGTGGCCCGTATTCCGCGGCCAGCGCTTGTGCGCGCGCCGCGTCGCGATTGGCGAGCACCAGCTCGCGCGGCCCGAGCGCCAGCAATGGGCCCAGCACCCCGCGCGCCGCGCCGCCTGCGCCGAGCAGCAGCAGACGACGAGCGGCCACCGACACGCCGAGATTCTGCTGTAGATCGCGCACCAGCCCCAGGCCATCGGTGTTGTCGCCGACCAGGCCCCCCGCTGGCTCGCTCCACAGTGTGTTGACTGCGCGCGCGCGGCTCGCGGCCTCGCTGCAGCGGGACAGTAGTCCCATGACGGCCTGCTTGTGGGGCAGCGTGACGTTCAGACCGCGGCCACCGTTCGCAAAAAAACTGTGCACCGTCGTCGCAAGCTGCTCGGGCAGCACGTCGATCGCCTCGTAACGCAGCGCCCGTCCGCACTGCGCGGCAAACAGCGTATGGATGCGCGGCGAGAGGCTGTGGGAGATCGGGTGTCCGATTACGGCATAGCGCTCAGGCGCCGGCATGTCCGGCCTCCCGCTCGCCCACCACGACGCGCACCGCCTCACCGCCGGGTGGAGCAGCCGCGGGCCGGGCGTGCTCGAGTAGCGCGCGCAGCTCCCCCTGCCAGCGTCGAGCCGCCGTGTCGAAGCGATAGGGTGGATTGATCAGCAGCAAACCCGAGCCGTTCAGTGCCACGCCCGCGTCACGCGGATAGAGCCACAGCTCCAGTGCCGTGGCCGGTGCGGTGAGGCGCAGCTTCGCGCGCGCCTGCCAGGCGGCGAGCCAGTGCTCATCCTTGAGCGGATACCACAGCGCCACCACTGCGTTGGCCAGCCGCGCCAGGATTGCCTCGATGGCGGCGAGCGCCTGATCAATCTCGAGCAGTGGCTGCTCGTAGGGCGGATCGATGAGGATCAGTGCACGCCGCTCCGGCGGCGGCAGGCTCGCGGCCAGCGCGCGGTAGCCGTCAGTGCACTGGACGCGCAGGCGCGGCGCGCTGCCGGCTGCCCGCTCCAGCGCGCGGCATTCGGGCGGCAGCAGCTCGCACAACAGCGCGCGATCCTGCGTGCGCAGCGCGCCGGCGGCGAGCAGCGGCGAGCCAGGGTAGGCCTGTGCATGCCCGCTTGCGCGGCGCCAGCCGAGCACCGCTTCGCGATAGGCCTGCAGCTCCGGCGCCGCCAGTGTCTGGGCCGCCAGTACCGCCAGCACTCCCTGGCGAGCCTCGGCGCCGCGATGGGTCGCTGGATCGTCGAGGTCATAGACCCCGGCGCCGGCGTGAGTCTCCAGGTACAGCAAGCCGCGCTGCTTGTGCTGCAGGGCGTGCAGCAGCGCGAGCACGGCGACGTGCTTGTGCACGTCGGCGAAGTTTCCGGCGTGATAACGGTGGCGGTACTTCAAGCTCCGGCGGTCTTCTTGCCCGCCGCCGCCGGCCGTGCGCGTGCGCGTGCGCCGGGCTTGCCTTTGGCCGCGCCGCGCTTGGCAGCGGTCCCAGCCGGTCGCGCGCCCCGCGCATGCGCCGCCGCCTTACGCAGCGTCGGATGCGCAACGGGGCTCTTGTCCGCGAGCGGCCGTGCCGGGGCACGCTGCGCCTTCGGCGCGGTGGACTTGCGGGCGCTGCGCTCCACTGTGCCGCCGTCGTGACCGTTGGCGTGGCTCGGCGGGCGGGGATTTGCGGCGCCATTGCCACGCGGTGCCGGTGCGGCCGCCTTGCCCTTGCGGCCTTTGGGCGCGGCGCTCGCGGTCGTACTGGCGCCGCGCGCTGCCGCGCCGGCCGCGGCAGGTTTGCCCGCCGCGCGACGACCGAAGCGGCCACGCATGGGCCGCGCCGCGGCGGCGGCCAACAGGCTGCGGCATTCCTCGAGCGTCAGAGTGCGCGGATCGCGATCCTTGGGCACACGCGCGTTCTTTTCTCCGTCGCTGATGTACGGGCCATAACGCCCGTTGAGCACCTGCACGCCCTCGAACTGCTGAATGAGGCGGTTGGCGTCGGCCTCCTGCTTGATGCGGATGCACTCGAGTGCCCGCTCGAGAGTGACGGTGTAGGGATCGTCGTCCTTCAACGAGACGTACTTGTCGCCGTATTTGATGTAGGGACCGAAGCGGCCGATGTTGGCGACGATCGGCGCGCCTTGCGCGGTCGTGCCCAGGGTGCGTGGCAGCCTGAAGAGCTCGAGCGCCTCGGGCAGCGCGATCGTGTCCATCTTCTGGCCGGGACGCAGCCCCGCAAAGCGCGGCTTCTCCTCATCGTCCTTGGTGCCGATCTGTACGAATGGACCGAAGCGACCCATGCGCACGGTCATGGGCTTGCCGCTCACTGGATCGCGTCCGAGCTCGCGCGCCTGCGCTACCTGCTCGCGTGTGACGTGCTTCTCGGTGTAGGCGACCTGGCGGATGAACGGTTTCCAGAAGCGCGTCAGCGGCCGCGTCCACTCCTCTTCACCGCGCGACACCGCGTCGAGCTCGTCCTCCATCTCGGCCGTGAAGGTGTACTCCACGTACTCGTTGAAGTGCTCGGTCAGAAAGCGATTGACGATCTTGCCGATGTCGGTGGCCGTGAAGCGGCGGTTGTCGATCTCCACGTACTCGCGGTCGCGCAGCGTGGAGATGATGCTCGCGTAGGTCGAGGGGCGGCCGATGCCGTACTCCTCGAGTGTCTTGACCAGTGAGGCCTCGGTGTAGCGCGGCGGCGGTTCAGTGAAGTGTTGCTGCGGCTGAACGGCCAGCAGCTTGACGCGATCGCCCGCCTGCATCGCCGGCAGCACCTGATCGCCGTCCTCATCGACCTTGGCATCGTCGCGGCCTTCCTGATAGACCGCGATATAGCCGGGCTTGATCAGCGTCGAGCCGGTGGCGCGCATCACGTGGCGCTCGGGGCCGTCGGGGCCGGCGAGCATGTCCACCGCCACCGTGTCGAACAGCGCCTGCGCCATCTGACAGGCGACCGCGCGCTTCCAGATGAGCGCATAGAGTTTGAACAGATCGGGCTCGAGTTTGCCCTCGATGTCCGCCGGCACGATGCTCGCCGAGGTCGGACGCACAGCCTCGTGCGCCTCCTGGGCGTTCTTGGATTTGGTGCGATAGACGCGCACTTCCTCGGCAACCGCCTCGGCGCCATACAGGCGTGCAATGACCTCGCGGATCTCCTGCACCGCCTCGGCGGCCAGCGACACCGAGTCGGTACGCATATAGGTGATCAGCCCGACGCTGCCCTCGCCGATGTCCACGCCCTCGTAGAGCTGCTGCGCGAGCCGCATGGTGCGCTGGGCCGAGTAGCCGAGCTTGCGCGAGGCTTCCTGCTGCAGCGTCGAGGTCGTGAAGGGCGGCGCGGGATTGCGCCGACGTTCCTTGCGATCCACATGCAGCACGGCGAGCTCGCCGCGCGCGGCGCCGGTGAGCGTGGTCTCGGCCTCACGCGCGAGCGCCTCGTTGGTGAAGCTGAACTGCTCGACCTTGCGGCCGCGATATTCGTTGAGTTTGAGCGGAAAGCTCTTGCCGGAATGGCCGCCCTGCGCATCGATGGTCCAGTATTCCTGCGCCACGAAGGCGGCGATCTGTGCCTCCCGCTCGCAGATCAAGCGCAGCGCAGGGCTCTGCACGCGTCCGGCGGAGAGGCCACGGCGCACCTTCTTCCACAGCAGCGGCGACAGATTGAATCCCACCAAATAATCGAGTGCACGTCGCGCCTGCTGTGCGTTGACCAGATCGAGCGACAGCTCGCGCGGTGAGGCGACGGCCGCTCGGATGGCGTTGCGCGTGATCTCATGAAACACGACCCGGTGCACGTCCTTGTCGGAGAGCTCGCCGCGCTCGCGCAGGATCTCGTGCAGATGCCAGGCAATGGCCTCGCCCTCGCGGTCCGGGTCGGTGGCCAGATACAGCGACTTCGCCCGGCGCAGCGCCCGCGAGATGACCTCCACGTGCCGCTCATTGCGCTCGATGAGCTGGTAGCGCATGGCGAAGTCATGGTCGGGATCGACCGCACCCTCCTTCGGGACCAGATCGCGCACGTGACCATAGGAGGCAAGCACCTCGAAGTCCTTGCCGAGATACTTCTTGATGGTGCGCGCCTTGGCAGGCGACTCGACGATGACGAGATTTTCAGCCATGAGGCCTCGGGTGAGCTGCGCCAGAGACGAAAAACCGCGGACTAGCCGCGGATGGGATACCCGAGCCTGGCGGGCGCACGCTCAATGCGGCTCGTGCGCCGTGGCATCGAACACCAGATCTTCCATCCATTCATAGGCGACTTCCTGGCCCGACTGGCTAGATAAGACCATCAGCACGACCCACCTGACGTGATCCAGGTCCAGATCGTCACTTTCCAGTGCCATGAGCCGATCGATGACCAGCTCGCGCTGCGCTGCGCAGAGAATGCCGCGCTGCTCGAGCGAGGCGAGCAGACCGCGGCACTCGGCATCCAGCCGCAACAGTTCCTCCGGGCCATAGATGCGGAACGAGCCGGGCATGGACGGTGCCGCATGCACGCGCTGTTCGGCCAGATCCACCAGCCAGTCGAGCGCACGCTCGACATTGGCGCGACCGAAACCGGCGCTGGTGAGGTCTGAGGCGAGCGTGGAGCGCTCCGATGGGGGCAGATCATCGAGGACGTAGCGGTCGAAGACGTAGATCAGAATGTCTAAAACGCTGCTGTTCATCATCCAGTCGCTCGCACCTGCGGTGCGTGGGCGGAAGGTGATGGCTCACACACCGCTCCGTGGTTCGCTAAACGCGCATGTAGCGGCCATCGGCCTGCAGCTCCACGTGACCCTCGAGCTCCAAAATGAGCAGCATCGAAGCGACGGAGGGGCTCGTTAGACCGCTGCGCTCGACCAGCAGATCGACGCCGGCCGGCTCATGGCCGAGGGCATCTAACAGGATTTTATAATCATTGTCCAACGGGGCAGCGCTGATCGCGCCGTACGATGGGTCCGGTGACGTCTCTATAACCTCCTGTTTCAACAATGAAATCTGCTGCGGAAGGCGTAGCTCTTGCAATATCTCTGCAGCGCTCTCAACGAGCCTTGCGCCGCTCCTGATCAGTGCGTGGCAACCCCGCACCATCGGATTGTGGATCGAGCCGGGTACCGCAAACACCTCGCGCCCCTGCTCGGCGGCCAAACGCGCGGTGATCAGCGAGCCGCTGCGACGCGCCGCTTCCACCACCAACACCCCGCGTGAAAGCGCGCTGATGAGCCGATTGCGTCGTGGAAAGTTGCCCCGGCGCGGGGGCGTACCCGGGGGAAATTCACTGACCAGCGCGCCCTGGGCGACGATGCGTGCCGCGAGCGTCGCGTGCTCGGGCGGGTAGATTGCATCCAATCCGCGCCCTAGTACGGCGATGCTGCGTCCGCCCGCCGCGAGCGCTCCCTCATGGCTGGCCGCATCGATGCCCAGTGCCAGTCCGCTGGTGATGATGAGACCGCTCTGCGCGAGGTAGGCGGCGAAGCAGCGTGCCGTGCGCGCCCCGATGCTGGTCGGGCGGCGTGTGCCGACCATGGCGAGCTGCGCGGCGCCGAGCGAGTGCGCATCGCCCTGCACGTAGAGCAGCGCGGGCGCATCGGGGATCTCGAGCAGCTGCGGCGGATAGCGCGCATCGAGGGCGTGCAGCAGCGTGATGCCTTCCGAGAGCGCCCAGGCGCGGTCGCGAGCCAGCTGACCGGCGTCGGGCAGCGCCAGCGCGCCCACAGCCGCCTCGGACAGCTGTAGCGAGCGCAGCCGGCGCGGTGGCAGGCCGATCAGCTGGGTGAGCCCCTCGGCCGGGGTCGCTGTCCTCGCGGGTTGCTGCGATGACAGGTACTGCAGCGCGCCTCTGAGCCGTGCGGCTGTCAGTCCCGGGGTGCGGCCCAGGGCGAGCGCGCAATCGAGCGCATCCATCGCACCGAGGATAGGGCGCGCCTGCGGCGCCGTCGCGCCGCGTAATTGGCGCGATCGGCGCGATCAGGCTGGCGCGATCGGGTAGTGCGCGATCAGGGGCTGCGGACGCGGTCGCCGACCTGGACAGGCAGCACGTCCCCAAGGATCAACGCGTAACTGATGTGCGGGAAGGCGCGGAACACGAGCAGCGTGCCCGCGGGATCGCTCGGCATGGAGACCTGCTGATGATGATGCGGGCAGGCGCTGTTGCCGTTGATGCTCGCGCACATGTCGGTCACGACCTCGGGCTGATCATCCACCGTCAGCACGCTGCCGCGCTCCAGGCCATCGTCGCTGCCGCGGTTGAGCGCCACGACCTGGTTCTGGCCAGCCAACCGCACATTGTCGATGACGTCGATGACGTGTCCATCCACCGCGCGCTGCGGGGAATGCGGCACGAAGTCGGTGGTCGGCTCGTGCTCCTCGGGAATCAGCAGGTCACCCTGCAGGGTCTCGCGCGTCGAGTTGGTCAGCACGGCCTCGGCAATCGTGCCGGGGCGTGTGATCTGCGCCGAGCCGGTATAGATCGCCACATATCCCAGATCGCGACCGGTGTCCGGATCGTGCAGCGGCTCGTCGATGTGCATGACGCTGAAGCGCGAACCTACCGGCGCGTCGGCCTTGCGCACGAACAGCTCGTGCCCGGTGCCGGCCACGTCGTGGCTCTGGGCCAGCGCGACGATATAGGCGGAGGACTGGATCTGCTCGCGCGTCAGCACGCTCGGATGCGAGATGAACGCCGCGATGACCGAATACGGAATGGTGTCGATGGGTGCATCCAGCGGCGAGCTGCGCAGCAACGGCTCGAGGCGCGCCGAATCGTCCTCGGCCCCGCTGGCGCTCACGGTCCGCGCCGTGGCGGCCTCACCGGCGGGTCCCCGCACCAGCTGCAGTTCCGTGCGGCCATCGCCGGCCAGCGCCAGGCGCAGGGTGTCGCCCGGATAGATGCGATGCGGATTGTGGATCTCCGGATTCACATACCAGATCTCCGGCCACACCCACGGGGTCTTCAGGAACATGTTGGCGATACCCCAGAGCGTATCGCCGCGCTTCACGACATAATTCTTCGGCGCCGTGGGCTTCAGAGAGCTGCCCGCATCGGCGATCACGGTGGTGCTATCGGCCCCCAGGGTGTCGGCCACGGGCGCTGCGACGGCTGCGCCGCTGGATTGGGGTGCAGCGTCAGGCTCAGCGCTGCCGACGGCCCCGGCGGTACTCGCAGAGTTGTCGGGCAGAGCGTCGGTCACGGTCTGCGGCGGCGGTGCTGCGGCCTCCGGAGCGCTCTGGATCACGGCCGGGGGGGCGGCTGCGGCCGCCTGTACGGTGTGATGATGCGGATGCAGCAGGGCGCAGCCGCTCAGTGCCAGCAGCCCGGTCAATCCCGCGCAGGCCAGCGGCGCCTTGCGGGCGCTGAACAATTCGATCGACGACATCCAGCTACCTCTAGGGGATCGGGGGCTTTGGGGCCGGGTCTGTTATAAACTTAAGGCTGGCGAACACCCACCGCGGCGTGTGCAGTTTGTGCACTGGGTCACGCCCCGCCGCCCGGTGTGCCACCGGCCCGCCGGACGACCCTGCAGACGGCGCGGCCGGCAGTGCGGCGCTTGAAAGTCAGCGCCACGTACCCATGGAGATGCATCGATGGCCCGGCTGCCGATCCTCGAGTTCCCCGATCCTCGCCTGCGCACGCGTGCCGCGGCCGTGCAGGTGTTTGACGCCGAGCTCGAGAAGCTCATCGCCGACATGCTCGAGACCATGTATGCGGCCCCGGGTGTGGGACTCGCAGCGACGCAGGTCAACGTGCATCGCCAGGTCATCGTCATGGATGTGAGCGAGCAGAAGAATGAACCGCAGGTTTTCATCAACGCGCAGATCCTCGAGCGCGACGGCGAGGAGCAGCTGGGCGAGGAGGGTTGCCTGTCGGTGCCCGACACCTTCGAGCAGGTCAAGCGCGCCCCGCGCGTACGGGCGCGCGCACAGGACGTGCACGGCGCGAGCTTCGAGCGCGACTTGACGGATCTCGCCGCCGTCTGCCTGCAGCACGAGATCGATCATCTGGCCGGCAAGCTGTTCGTCGACTACCTGTCGGCGCTCAAGCGCGAGCGCATCCGCCGCAAGCTCGAGAAGGAGCGACGTGATCGCGCGGCTGGCCGATCCAAGCCCGCCGCACCCCGCGCTGCGGCGCGCGCGATATGACGCATGCTGCGCGTCGCTTTTGCCGGTACGCCGCAGTTCGCCCTGCCGACGCTGCGTGCGTTGGCAGGCTCCGGCCATACGCTGGTCGGCGTTCTCACCCAGCCTGATCGTCCCGCCGGCCGCGGGCGTCGGCTGCAACCCAGTCCCGTGAAGCAGCTCGCGCTCGAGCTGGGTGTGCAGATCGATCAGCCCGAGCGCCTGGACACCCCCGCGCAGCGCGAAGCCCTGACGCACTGGCGCGCGGATCTGCTGGTCGTCATCGCCTATGGGGTGTTGCTGCCACCCGAGGCGCTGGCGCTGCCACGCCTGGGCTGCGTCAACCTGCACGCCTCGCTCCTGCCCCGCTGGCGCGGAGCCGCGCCCATCCAGCGCGCGATTCTGGCCGGGGACACCGACAGTGGCGTAACGCTGATGCAGATGGACGCCGGCCTGGATACCGGGGCGATGCTCGCCAGCGTGCGTGTGCCAATCGCTGCGCGCACGACCGCGGCCGAGCTCTCGCAGAGCCTGGCCGAGGCGGCGGCTCGTCTGCTGAGCGACGAGCTCGCGGCGCTCGAGGAGGGTCGTTTGGCGGCCCAGGCCCAGCCTGTGCTGGGCGCCACCTATGCGCCCAAACTCGACAAGCAGCTGGCGCAGATCGACTGGGGTGCCGCCGCCGTGCAGATCGACCGGCAGGTGCGGGCCTTCAACCCCTGGCCGGTCGCGCACACGCAATGGGAGGGGCAGACGCTGCGTATTTGGCGCGCCGAGCCTGCCGATGCTGCGCGCCTGCAAGCGGCGCTCGAGCGCCTGCCGGCCATCGCCACGGCCGTGCCGGGCACCGTGCTGGCGGTGCACGGCTCGCAGCTGTTGGTGCAGTGTGGCGAAGGGGCGCTCGCCCTCGATCAGGTACAGCTGCCCGGGCGGCGCGTTGTCAGCGCGCGCGAGTTTGCCGCGGGCAGCGATCCGGTCGGCGCGCGGCTGGGGAGCTGAGCCGGGTGTCAGCGACGGCGGGGCCGGGGGCCCTCGTGCTGGCCGACGCGGCGCGCGTGGTGGCGGCCGTGGCGAGAGGCCAGTCGGCGGATGCGGCGCTGACGCACCGACCTGCCATCGCCGGGGCCCGTGGGGGCTCGGTCCGTGCGGTGGCACTGGGCACGCTGCGCTGGTATCCGCGGCTGGTGCGTCTGGCGCAGCGGCTGCTGGAGGGGCGGGCGGTGACGCCCCTGATGCAGGCGCTGCTCGCCGCGGCGCTGTTCCAGCTCGAGTACTCGCGCAATCCGCCCGAGACCAGCGTCTCTTCAGCCGTGGATGCGGTGCGCTTGCTCGGGCAACCGCGCGCCGCGGCGCTCGTCAATGCCTTGCTACGGCGTTTTTTGCGCGAGCGCGTCCAGTGGCATGCGCTGCTCGAAGCCGAACCGGCCGCGGCGTTGGCGCATCCGGCGTGGCTGCTGGCGGCCCTGCAGACGGACTGGCCCGAGCACTGGCGCACGATCGTCGAGGCAAATAACGCTCAGGCGCCCATGGGCCTGCGGGTCGACCTGTCGCGCTGCCCGCGTGATGCCCTGGCCGCGCAGCTCACCGAGCGCGGCCTGGCGGCGCGGCCCGTCGAGGGCTGTCCCGCGGCGCTGCTGCTCGAGCAGCCGGTGGCCGTGTCAGAGCTGCCGGGTTTTGACGAGGGGCTGGTCTCCGTACAGGACCCCGGCGCACAGTTGGCCAGCCGCCTGCTGCAGCCGCGTGCCGGCGAGCGAGTGCTGGATGCCTGCGCCGCCCCCGGCGGCAAGACCGGCGCGCTGCTGGAGGCGGCGGACGGCCCGCTGTCATTGACCGCCGTCGATGCGGACGCAGGGCGCCTGGCGCGCGTGGAGGAGAACCTACGCCGCCTGCGCCGTCAGGCGCGGCTGGTTTGTGCCGATCTGGCGCTTGCGGGGGACTGGTGGGACGGGCAGCCCTTCGATCGCATCCTGCTCGATGCGCCCTGCTCGGCCGTGGGGGTGATCCGCCGCCATCCGGACATCAAGCTGCTGCGCCGTGCCGAGGACATTGCGCCCCTGGCGCAGTTGCAGGGCCGGCTGCTCGAGCGCTGCCTTGCGATGCTCGCCCCCGGTGGGCGGCTGGTGTACTCGACCTGTTCGGTGCTGCGGGCCGAAAACGATGCGGTGATCAGCGCGGCACTGGCCGCACACCCGCGACTGGCCGTGCAGCCCCCCGCGCTGCTGTGCCGGGAGTTGGCCCTACCGGCAGCAGCCCACCTGTGTGTACATGGCATACAACTTCTACCCGGTGGTGCGGCACTGACGGACGGCTTCTATTATGCTTGCCTGACAGTGACTTGACGGGGGCTTTGGGCTGCAGAGTAGGCTGGGGGAGCCAGCTTCCGTACCTTCCAACCAACATGGCAGCATCGCTCAAGATGACAAGCGCCCGGCCCGGCCGATTTCGCGCCAGCCGGCTGCTGGCGTTGCTGCTGAGCTTACTGCTGCCGTACCTCGCGCCGATGGGGAGCGCGCTGGCCCAGGGACCGCTCGATGGCAACTTCCAGATCGATGCAGCCTACATCGTGCTCGACCACGACGTGCTCGAGCTCAATGCGCGCATCCGCTATCCGGACAACGAACGCATCCGCAACGCCCTGCAGGACGGGGTCACGCTGGCCTTCGACGTCGAGGTGGCCATCGCGCGTCCGCGACGCTTTTGGTTCAACGCCACGTTGCTCGATACCACGCTGCGCCGGGAGCTCACCTATCATGCGGTGACGGGTCGCTACCTGGTGCGCAACGAGGCGAGTGTGGAGCAGCAAAGCTATGCGACGCTCGACGAGGCGCTCGAGCGGCTCGGCAACATCGGTGATCTGCCGATCCTGGTGCAATCGCAGCTCGGTCCGGGGCCCTGGCAGGTCGCCGTGCGCGCCGGGGTGAGCCGCGGTCGCATGCCCTCGGCGCTGCGTGCGCTGATGTTCTGGAGCGATGATTGGCATCGCCAAAGCGGTTGGTACACATGGATGCTCACGCTCTGAAGCGCGCCGCGCTGCGGCTGCTGGCAGCGGTGGCCCTGTGCGCCGGGCTCGCGGCGCTCGCGCTGCTCGCCCTGAGCGTGGAGAACTCCGCGACCTTCACGCGCTGGCAGCCCTGGATCCTGCTGTTCAGTATCTGCGGCGTGCTGGCGCTCGGCGTGCTGCTGACGCGCAAGCTCTGGCAGCTGTATCGCGACTTCCGCAATCACGTGCCGGGCTCGCGCCTGGCGATGCGCACCGTGTGGATCTTCGGCTCGCTGGTGATCGCCCCGCTGGTGATCGTCTACCTGTTCTCGCTGGACTTCATCAACCGCGGGATCGACAGCTGGTTCCGTGTCGAGATCAAGCAGGGATTGAACGATGCGGTGGTGCTGTCGCGCGCGGCGCTGGACCTGCGGCTGCGCGAGCAGGCACGCCGCACCGACAGCCTGGCACACGCGCTGCGCACGCTGTCGGGCACCGCGCTGCTGTCGCGCCTGGAGGATGAGCGGCGCGCCACCGAGGCACAGGACATCATCGTCTACGACGCCGAGAATCGCCCCATCGCCGTCAGCAGCGCCGCTTCCACGCCGGAGCAGCCCGGGCCGCCGGTGCCCGAGGTGATCCTGCAGCTGGCCACCGGTAGACCGTACGTCAGCCTCAACCCGCTCGCCAACGGCCGCTACACCATCACCACCGCCGCACCGATCGGCGTCGGCCCGGGCTCCGCCCCCGACGCGGACGCGGATCCGGCCGCCGGCCCGGCCGTGGCCCACGGTCCAACCAGCTACGTGCTGATCAACTACATGGTCCCGCTGGAGCTCTCGGCGCTCGCCGAAGCCGTGCAGCACACCTCCTCGCAATATGGCGACCTCTCGGCGGTCCGCGAGCCACTGAAGATCAGCTTCCGGCTGACCCTCACGCTGGTGGTGCTGCTGACGCTGCTCGCGGCGATCTACGGCGCGATTTTCTCGGCGCAGCGGCTGACGCGCCCGGTGCAGGACCTGATCGCCGGCACACGCGCGGTGGGCAAGGGCGACTTCGGCACGCGCCTGCCGCTGCCTTCACGCGATGAGATGGGCTTCCTGGTGCACTCGTTCAACGATATGACCAAGCGCCTGCGGCGCACGAGCGAGGAGGCAGCGCGCAGCCGCCAGGCCGTGGAACGTGAGCGCGAGCGCCTCTCGATCATCCTGTCGCGCCTGTCCACCGGCGTGATCGTGACCGACCACGAGTTGGTGTTGCACAGCGCGAACCAGTCCGCGAGCAGCATCCTCGCCTCGCGCCTGGAGAGCGGCCTGGGCCAGCCGCTCGCCACGCTCGCCGCCGGCCATCCGCGCCTGTCCGCGTTTGTGGCCGAACTCGGCCAGCGCCTCAGCGCCGGAGTGCTCGAATGGCGCGAGCAGCTCGGGCTGCCCGGCGAGAGCGGTCAGCGCGTGCTGCTGTGGGCTGGCACGCCGCTGCCCGACGAGCGCGAGCGCGGGCTGGTGGTGATCGTGTTCGATGACATCACGGCGCTGCTGGCCGCGCAGCGTGAGGCCGCCTGGGGCGAAGTCGCACGCCGCCTGGCGCACGAGATCAAGAACCCGCTGACGCCGATCCAGCTGTCGGCCGAGCGGCTGCGGCGCAAGCTCCTGCCCGCGATGAACGCCGAGGACAGCCTGCTGCTCGAGCGTGCCACGCACACCATCGTGCAGCAGGTGGACGCGATGAAGCAGATGGTCAACGCGTTCTCCGAATATGCGCGCGCACCGGATATGCAGCTGGCGCGCTTCAATCTCAACCAGCTGGTCAGTGAGGTCGCCGAGCTGTATCGCCTGCAGGATCCGTCCGCCGAGATCCGTCTGGCGCTGGATGCGCGGCTGCCGGAGATCGAGGCGGATCGTGGCCGCGTGCGCCAGATTCTCGCCAATCTCATTACCAACGGCATCGAGGCGCTCGCCGGCCGGCCGCACGGCAGCGTGGAGATCGGTACGCAGCTGCAGGACGCCCAGCTGCAGGAGGTCGAGCTGCAGGAGACGCCAGGGCCGGCACTGGCGGCCCCGGCGAGCGCGCGTGGCGTGGTGCAGATCTGCGTGCGCGACAATGGGCCGGGGTTCCGCAAGGAGATCCTCGGTCGCCTATTCGATCCCTACGTCACCAGCAAGCCGCGCGGTACGGGGCTGGGACTGGCGATCGTCAAGCGTATAGTCGAGGAGCACGGCGGCCGCATCGAGGCTGAAAACCGTCCGGAAGGCGGGGCCCGGGTGCGAGTCTGGCTGCCGTTGAGCGCCGAGGATCGGGCGCTGCTCGCAGGGGTGGAGCGACGCATGGAGTTGCGGAGGGAGCGCGCATGAATGCCGGAAAGATTCTGGTGGTCGACGACGAAGCCGACATCCGCCGCCTGCTGCAGGAAATCCTCACTGAGGAGGGTTACGAGGTGGAGGTGGCGGGTGATGCTGCGCAGGCCCGCGCCACGCGCCAGCGCCAGCAGCCCGATCTGGTGCTGCTGGACATCTGGATGCCGGACACCGATGGCATCACGCTGCTGCGCGAGTGGGCCGACACGCTCGACGGGTGTCCGGTGGTGATGATGTCCGGGCACGGCACGGTCGAGACAGCGGTGGAAGCCACGCGCCTCGGCGCCTACGACTACATCGAGAAGCCCGTATCGCTGGCGAAGCTGCTGCGTATCGTGCAGCAGGCGCTGCAGGCGCGCGGACGGCGCCCAGCGGGCAAGTTCGTCGGCGGGGCGGTAAGTGCAGGCCCTGTGGCGCCCGTGGGACGCAGCCGTGCGGTCGCACTGCTACGCAGTGAGCTCACGCGCCTGGCCAGCTCGAGCGCGCCGCTGCTGCTGCTGGGCGAGTCCGGCACCGAGCGCGAGCAACTTGCCCGCTTCGTGCACCAGTCCGGACCGAACGCTTCCGGTCCGTTCGTCGTGCTCGATGCACGCACGCTGCGCGAGGAGACGGCGGCGGTGACGCTGCTGGGTGTGGAGCGCGCGAGCCCCGGTCTGCTCGAGCAGGCGTGCGGGGGCACGCTGTTCCTCGGCGACATCGAGGATCTACCGTCCGGCGTGCAGCGTCTGCTCAGCGGCGTGCTGGCCAGCGCTGGGTTCGTACGCGGTGGCGACAATGCGAGTGTGCCGCTGCAGGCCCGGCTGATTGCCTCGGCGCGTCCGGGCGTGACCAATCGGGTGCTGTCGGAGGAGTTTCGCCGCGACCTGTACGCGCAGCTGTCGGTGCTGGTGGTGCGTGTGCCCGCGCTGCGCGACTACGCAGAAGACATACCCGAGCTGCTGCGCTATCAGGTGGATTTGCTCACCGAGACAGCGGGACTGCGCTTCCGGCGCTTCAGCGTGGCGGCGCAGAATCGCCTGCGCCACTATCCCTGGCCCGACAATATCCGCGAGCTGCGCAACCTCACGCGTCGCTTTCTGCTCAATGAGGGGCCCGAGGAGATCGGCCTGGAGGAAGTCGAGCGCGAGCTGTCAGCGCAGACGCCGGTCGACGAGCCGCTGGTCAAGCACGATCTGCTCGCCCTGCCGCTGCGCGAGGCGCGCGAGCAGTTCGAACGCGCCTATCTGCAGCAGCAGCTGCTGCTGTGTAACGGCAAGGTCGGGCTGCTCGCCAAGCGCGTGGACATGGAGCGCACGCATCTGTACAGAAAGCTGCGCTCGCTGGGTATCGAGATTGGGCATGGCGTCGAGGACTAAGCAAGTCGACCTTTGCGAATGGTTGAACGTGGGCAGTGATATGGGAACCCCGGGGCGGTTATTGGGGGAAATAACCGCCCCGGGGTTCCCATATCACTGCCCGCTTCCGATCATGCGCAACGAGCGGTCGCACGCACGGCTTCCTGCCTGCCCGTAACGGCATCACACCCAATACGCTGCACGTGCTGTTGCACCTCGCGATCCTCGCCACCCTCAGCGTGCTGGCGCTTTGAGCGGCGCACGATCCGGCATCACGTCGCATCGTCCACTGCTGCAACGATAACGCGGCGCTGCCTGCACGGGGAGCGGCCATGCGCCCTGATCTGTGATCGTCAGCACGGCGTGATAGCGGCGGTTCTCGAGCGAGAAATCCAGGCGACGCTTGGGTGGCAGGCTCGTCAGCCACACCGGCTGATAGAGCACATCGCGCGCGCCAAAGGTCGTCTGCAGCCAGCGCGGGACATCGGATTGCGGACGCTGCGTGATACCGGACAGAATCGCCATGGTGCGCGCATAGTCTGCGGGACGGCTCGCCCGCAGCGAGGCCAGGGCGCTGCGGGCGGCGCCGCGCAGCTGAAGCGGCTCACTCCAGCGCGAGCGTATCCCCGTAGTGTTGCACGGTCGGAAAAGGATCATAGAAGTGGTGCAGCAGTGCGCGCCATTGCTGATAGCGCTCGGATTGCCGGAAGCCCACCGTGTGGTCTTCCACCGTGTGCCAGTGCACGAGCAATAGGTAGCGGTTCGGGCTCTCCAGGCAGCGTCGCAGCTGCAGGCCGCCAAGCTCGACTCGCTGGTGGTGCGTACTGGGGATTAGTCAGCGCGGAGTCGCAGCATGGTTGTGGAAATGGCGGTCCTGGATGTGCAGCGCGGCCAGGAATCGCAGTTTGAATCTGCCATGGCGAG
>DATAXJ010000017.1:0-20525 GCA_036266795.1 Steroidobacteraceae bacterium
ATCGTAACTGCCGACCGTCCAGACCCCGGAGCCATAGCGCTGGTTGATCGGAGCTCCATTCCAGCTGTCCCCGCCGGGCTGACCCGGACGCGCGATCGTATTGAAGCGCCACAGCTCCTTGCCGCTCTGCTCGTCCAGGCCGACGATGAAGTCTCCGCCAGGCGTGTTGACCCCGAGGCTCACGCCGATGACCACCTTGCCGTGGGCGACGATGGGACCGCCGGAGACCGACACGAGCTGGGTCGGCGTGGCGATCTGCGCGTCCCAGATCAGCCGGCCGCTCCTCGCATCCAGCGCCACGACATGGCCGTCGGCGGTGGGTGCGTACAGCGTGCCCTGGTAGATGGCCATGCTCTTGATGTGCGCATTGCGGCCATTATTCAGCCTGGCGGGCAGCGCTCGGATGTACTGCCACAGAATGCTGCCATCGGCGGCGCTGAGCGCCTCCACCGTGTTGGCACTCGCGATGAACATCACTCCATCGTGCACCAGCGGGGTGATCTCATTGCCGCTGGCCGGCAGCGTGATGGTCCAGGCTACGCTCAAATCGCCGGCGTTGCGTGCGTTGATCTGGTCAAGCTGGCTGTAGCCGGTGGCGCCGTAGGTACCGCGCCACATCAGCCAGTCCGCAGCGGGCGGGTTGCGCAGCGTCGTTGCCGTGACCGGCGTGAGCTTGTCCAGCAGGGCATCGCGGCGCGCCATGGCCGCCTGGTAGGTCGCATCGTGATTGCCGAAGAAGTCGTAGCCGCCGGCCCGGCGCGCCGATGACGCTGCCTTCGCAAGCTCGGCAGCCGACAGCGCGGCGGCCCCCGCTGTTGCACCATTCTGCTGCAGGATGTAGGCCTCGATATCAGCGTAGGTCTGGCCGTCGAGGCTATCCGGAGATGTAGGCGGCATCTTCGTTGCCAGCAGGTTGAACAATGCCGCGGCGCTCTGGCTGTGCCACTGCGCCCGGAAGGTCGGCCCCTTGACCGGCGGCCCGAACTGCCCGTTATCCAGGTCGTCGCCATGGCACGACGAGCAATTCTCCTGGTAGGCCGCCTTACCGCTTGCGGCCTGCGGAGTCGTGAAACTGACCGGGCCGCTGTCGAACACGCCCTGCGCCTGCGCCTGCGCCGCCACGCCGAAGCCAGGGAGCGCAGTCAGCGCGCCGATGCAAGCGAGGCGAATCCAGGCCGAAGAATGGGTCCACGCCATGCGCATGTTTCAACTCCGTAAGTGTGCCAGCGGCAGTGTGCAAGCGGCACCGATGTCCAGACGCAACCGTCAGTATTCACCGACCGCTTTTCCCGTGTGCTTCCCGGCCACCTTCAATCGAATCTCGTAGATGGTAGTGAGCCCTCCAATATAGAGAGTCTCATCATCAGCGTCGCCGAACGTAAAGTTCGCAAATGTTTCGGGTATCCGAATCGTACCTATGTGTTTGCCCTGCGGCGAGATGACCCACACGCCGACGGGACCCGACGAATAAATATTCCCTGCCGAGTCCACTCTCATGCCGTCTGTTATCCCGCGTCTTTCCCCCGGAGCGATCTTTTCGTCCTTCAAATCGATCAACAACCGGCTGTTCGTCAACGTATCGTCGGGCTGCACATCATAGCGCCGGATCGTATTCGAGGTAGACGTGTTGGCATACAGGTATTTCTCATCAGGCGAAAGAGCGAGTCCATTGGGAGTGGCTATATCGCTGACGACCAGCGTAACCTTTCCATCCTTGATCATATAGATACCCAAGGAATGCAACTCTGTTGAAGGGTCCTTGTCGCCCAGCGCCCAGTTATAGGTATCCGTAAAATAGATCGCGCCATCCTTCTTCACGACAACGTCGTTCGGTCCATTCAGTCTCTTTCCTTCGTAGCGATCTGCCAGGACCACGCGCTTGCCGTTCCTTTCAACGCGATAGACCGACCGGCCCCCATAGTTGCAGATCACAAGCCTGCCTTGGGGGTCTACGGTAATGCCGTCCGACCCGAGCATCATGAATTGGTGCAGCGGGTCTTTCCGGTCCTTGCCATTGCTCTGCCTATGACCCACCCGCAATGCCATATAGCCGTTCCAAGGTCCACCGTAGCCGCTTTCATTCACAAGCAGGGACACGGTCCCGTCCGGCGTCAGCTTGTCGATGACGTTTGCCGGCACATCGCTGAACACGAGGTAACCCGTCTTCCCCCGATGCACCCAATTCAATCCCTCGGTGAATCCGAAGCCGCTCTTCACCACTTGAAGCTGAGCGTCGGGAGACACGATATCGTCCATCGCCGGATCAAGCCGGATCACCTCAGATTCATGGTCAGCCGTCTGCGCTCTTCCCGCCACTGCACCCAATGTGATGAAACACGAGACAGCGACAAGTACAGCGTACTTTTTCATCGCAGATCTCCTTTTGAAAGACAACACAGCGGCGCCTGGCCCTCGGGCAGTTGCTGATCGAAGGCGGCGAGCAGGAGCTCCTCGCCCGTATGCTGGCCCATGACTGATACCAGGCTCACCAGATTCCGTTCCCCGAAAGACGTTACTGCCTGCGCATAAGCAGCTGCGGTTACGTAGTGCTGGTCGAACAGCTGCCGGCCAAATTCGATCAGGCTTGCGTCTTTCTGCGTCAGACCCGTCGTTGGCTCGCGATGGCGGATGACATCGATGACCTTCGGCTCGAGACCGTCCTTGAGGGCAGCCAGCTCGTTGACGGTCCAGTCATACTGCGAATCGTGCTCGCGCGCTGTCACCAGGATCGCCACGTCAATGCCACGACGCCCAACATCGGCCTGCAGGGACTTCAGTCCACCACCATGGCGTCCTACCTCACCGGGCCCAGTGCCCTGCGGCACCATGGAACGGCTGTAGAGCAACCCCGGCCTGATGGGAACGCTCGGAAGCAGGGGAAGGCGGCTTCTCGAGTCCGAATGGATGTCGTTGGGAGGGGTGAAAGGCAGTACTAGAAACTGCTTAAAGCCCGGAGGCATTTGCTGGTTGAAGGCGCTCAACGACGCGGAAGCACTGGCATAGTCCGCCATCTCCCCTACCACATCCACCAGGTTCCTCTCTCCGAGCACGCGCAGGGCGCGGGCGTAGGTGGCCGAGCTGAGCTTGTGAGTACGAAAGATCTCGCGCCCAACCTGAATAATGGCCGCTTCCTCGGGTCGCAGCTTCGAGGCCGGCAGATCGGTGAGCGGGAGATTGCGCCCGATCAGGTTGATGACGGCCGGATCGAGCGATACGGAAAGCGCATGCATTTCGTGCAGCGACCATTCGTACGGTTGGTCGAGCGCGCGCGCCGTCACCAGAGCGGGGATCTGTAACACAGCGAGGCCCAGGGGAGACAGCATCTGCAGGTCCAGCGCCGACTCCGGGGTGCCGTGCAGCCGCATCGAAGGTCCCATGGGAGCAGCGCCCGCAAAGCTGGCCATGGCCCTGTCGTACATCTGCTTTGCCCGCGGGCTGGCGTTTTCGGGATTCAGCAGGGGCAGTCGGTTACGCGAAGACGGATTGACATCCTTGGGCAGGGCATCACTCTGCGCAAAAACCGCGCTCGGGCCAAGCAGGCCAAGAGCCGTCAGCAGCACTGCGGCTGCAATCGTGATAGAACGGATCGATCGCTTCACGGACTCCCCTCCCGCCCGCCAGCAGAAGGCCCGGGTCGATCATACGACCCGGGCCTTTCGGTCCCGGCGCCTAGGCAGGCGGCTTCTGCCGAGCTTTTATGCGCCCTCGCCGCCCCGGCGCTATCCAGCGCCTCAGAAGGTTCTGCGCACCTCCAGACCCAGTTGTCGTGGATCCCCGTATAGGCCGGTGCCCTCTAGATATACCGAGCTTGCGAGATTGGTTCCATAGAGCGTCGTGGTCCAGGCACCGGCGTCCCACTCCAGGTACGCACTCACGAGGGAATACCCGGGCAGCAGGTAATAGTTGTCGGACTGAAAAATGTCCGAATAAGCCTTGCTTCTGTATGAGTACTGTACGCGCGGCGTAATGTACGTGTTACCCACGGGAATGCTGTATCGCATGGTCGCATTCATCGTGTATTGGGGCGCAAAGGGCAGCGATTCGCCGCTCAGACTGACAAAGTACGGCAAATAGTTGGAACAGCCGCCATTGTTAGGCCCCAGGTTGTTTTGAGGAACCCCGGGCGCGCACTGCACCGTCGTCCCGAAATTTGTGCCTGACGGGAACTTGTACGTCGCAGCAGTCGAAAGCGCTCCCAGTGCCGACTTATCATCGGCGGCATTCAGATCCAGACTGAAATGACCGAAATTCGCGTTCAGCGTGAACTCGATTCCCTTGAGAATGGACTCAGGGATGTTGTCTTCCCCCGTCCCCGTAGGGATCGCCGGATTGAAGATGGGGTGGATCATGTCATCGTACTGCATGTAGTAGCCGTCGAGCTGCACGTTCACGTGGTTGTCGAGCAGCTTGCCCTTCCATCCCAACTCATAGTCGGTGACCCACTCGTAATGGGTGGGTGGCTGCTCTACAGTGGCGCTACCAGCATTCGATTCACCCGGCTTGGCACCGCGCGCAACGAACGCATAGAAAAGCTGCCCCTGCAGCGGCGTATAGTTGACAGCTAGCTTACCGGTTGCCACGCGATCGTAAGCGTGGGGACCGGGATGCGCATAGATATATGTGTATTGACCCCCTCCAGCGCCGCTCGCGTAACTGATGTCTTCATTCTGGACGCCATTGTCGCACTCGGCGCCGGAGCAGAGGGAAAACTGGTCGTCCCAAGTCTCGCGTGCCCCAGCCACCACCTGCCACTTGGGAGTGAACTGCCAGCTCACCTGGCCGAACACAGCCTCTTGATAATCCCGGATGAATTCACCGTCGGTCCAAATGCCTGTCAATTCCGGATTTGTTGCCGAGTACGGCGTATTTTCGGTCTGACTGTATGAAACCGGGTGCCAGGCCAGCTCGGTATCCATTACGCCGGCTATCCAGCTGAACGGGCCAGTCGTGGGCGAAATGACGTCGAATTCCCCGCTGTAGATCTTGTCGTCGGTGATCCCCTGGCTGAACTGACCTACATCCAGGGTGTCGTCACTGGTGCTGCTGACCGAGGTTTGGATAATTGATTGGAGACCGGCCTGGCCACGCAACACGATACCGCTCGGTAACGTGTATCGCAGCTCCTCGTTATAGGTGGCGCCCTCGTTGTCCGCCTTCAGCATGGAAGAAGCCCAGTTATTCAGTTCATAGGGCGATCCCGAGTAGGCTTGAGCAAAGCTCGCCTCGCATTGACCACTGGCTGTGGTCGTATGGCCTGCGGGACAAGGCAGTCCGGGCGCGAGCGGGGCGAAGGTATTGGTATTCGGCTGCACCGGTACGCCCTGGCTATCCTCGTAATCGAACTCGATCTTCGTCAGCGACTGGAAATTGTCGGTCGGCTTCCACAGGATGCCCAGGCGCATATCCTTGTCATCGACATTACCTGGATCGTACGCCGCCAGATCGACCGAGTTGGGGGTGTTGTGGGTCGCAGCGATAGCCGGCCCAGCCTCATAGGGGCCGTCAAGAATGGTCGCCTCGTCGCGGAAAAAGCTGCCGCGCGTCTCCTCATTGAAGGCCACACGCAGCGCCAGCGTGTCGCTGACCGGCAGATTGGTGGCACCTTGTAGTCTTTGTTCCGTGTAGGTGGCCGCGGTGGCATCTACGTAGCCATTCACGCCGGTGAAGTTGGGATTCGCCGAATTAATATCGATCGCCCCGCCGGTCGCGGAGGCTTCGTTGAAGGTGCCTTGCGGGCCACGCAGGACTTCGACATCCGCAATGTCGAAGTAGGGAATATTTTCTCCAACCCCCTCCGCGCCGCTCTCGCCCAGCCCGTCGCGAATGATGGCGACGCCCGGTGTCTCGTTGCCACCCTGGTTTGAGTTGCCCACACCGCGAATGTCCGCCGTACTATTCAAGCCGCTGTTGACGACCAATAAACTTGGCGCCACTTGGCCCAAGCTGTTGACGTCGACGATCTTCGACTGCTGCAGCTGGTCGCCCGAAACTGCCACGATTGAAACCGGCGTGGACATGATATCGGTCGCGCGGCGCTCGGCGGTGACCACCACTTCCTGAAGTTGATCCGCGGCCGCGCCCGTCTGTGCCGTTGTGGCGTCCTGGCTAAACGCCGGTCCCGCCGCAAGCAATGCCCCACACAGGGCGAGAGGGCCCGCTAACTGTCCAAGCGATCCTCTCTTCTTGATCCTGTCGATTCCCGTGCTCATGACTTCCCCCTTATCGCCGATCGATTCGGCTGGATTGAAACTGCAGTTCAAGCACCGCTGTTTGGAGTTACCTAAGACCTGCGAAGCCCCCGCGGACGGCAGTGGCCCAGCGAGTAAAGCCGCTCATGCGAGAGCGCGCTCCTCGAGGAGCTGGCGGTGGATGCGGTGCTCACGTGGGCCAACGGCTTGCTGGTTGGCCGCCGCGAGCGAGGCCTGACTCGGCGGCGCAAATGCCTGTGCTACACAGTCAGGTCGAGCAGATGAGCATGTCTCGGACAAACAGGTGCCCAGATCCGCTGAGATCAGCCACTTGGCATGCAAATGTTGCCGTCCGAGCTGATCATGAGCGTTGTGTCGGCCCCTTCTTTCAATATCCTGCAAGTGAGCTTATGAATATTGTATCGATGTTGCCTGCGAGCAACAGCTCATCGTCCGCCGGGATTATCAGCAGCCCGCGTCTTGCTGCCAATAGAAAAATTAGAGATTTAATGAAAACGTAATGAAGACGTAAGGAACCTGGCGCGCCCGGAGGGATTCGAACCCCCGACCCTCAGGTTCGAAGCCTGATGCTCTATCCAACTGAGCTACGGGCGCAGCGTGGGGCCGCATGGTCGCATGAACCGGAGCGGCGGCGCACCCGGACGAGCGCTGTGCGGCGCGCCACCGCGGGCGAGGGATCGGGGCATCCCATGCGTATTTTCCCCACAGAAGCGGCGCTCGCCGGCAGGCGGCGCAGGCAGTTGCCATGCTGCTTGCTGCCTCGGGTGGTCCCTTCCGATTATGATCTATGCGTCTTCGACCTCGCAGTCGGGGCCGCCGGGAGGCTTGGGCGTATGCCAGTGTCGATCGATCATTCGCTGCAGTCACTGGAAGGTGATGTGCTCGCGCGCATCCGCGCGCACCGCGACCATGCCAATACCCGGGGGGCACTGCCCTTGGGCGTCGTCGTGACCGCCTGCGCCCTCATCGTGGGTCTGGGTGTGGGCGTGGCCAGCGCCGAGCACCGCCAGAACATCGGCGCCAGCGAAGCCGTGGTTCTCGGCGAGGATGCCTCTTTGGCTCCCTCGAGCCTGCTGGCCAATGGGCTGTGACCCTCTTTCAACGCCAGCTGATCATCACGGTGCTAATGGCCGGACTTGCCGGCTTCATCGGTGTCTGGGTCGGGGTGCATCGGCTTGATGCGAGCCTTTATCCGCCTGCACAACCGCTGCGCGCGGCCGTCGATGAGTTGTCCCGTCGGGGGCTGACGGGACTCACGCCGCAGCAAAAGGCGCAGATCAATGCGATTGATCAGCGCTATGCGCACACGCGCATGGTGCTGCGTGCGCAGATTGCCTCGGCCAACGTGGAGCTGAGCAATGCGCTGGCCGAAGAGATGGGCTTTGGGCCGGCGGTAGAGAAGTCCATCAATGACCTGAAGTCGGTCGTCGGTGAGTTGCAGCGCCAGACCGTGCTGTACGTGCTGAGTCTTCGCGCCGTGCTGACGCCGCAACAGCAGGCGATCTTCAATGAAAAAGTCGTTGCGGCGCTGATGACGGATACGCGTTGACCGAACCGGGGGGGGAGTCCGACGCAACGCTCGTGCGGCAAGCGCTCGCGGGCGAAGACGCCGCTTTTGCCCAGCTCATGGGGCGGCACAAGCAGTGGGCCTATCGCTTCGTGCGACGCTACGTGGGCAATACAGACGACGCCTACGACGTGCTGCAGGAGACCTTCTTCTCTGCCTGGCTGGCGCTGGGACGCTATCAGCCCGAGCGCCCCTTTGAGGGGTGGCTGCGTCGGATTGCACTGAACAAGTGCCGCGACCGGGCGCGCCGCGATGCAGTGCGCCGGGTCTTCGCACGCCTGGCCGGCGAGGAGGGGGAGACCGAGGCGCTCCCCGATCCGGGGCCCGGTCCAGAGGCCGCTGTGGCCACGGATCAGGAGGTTGCGCAGCTGGAGCGCTCCCTCGCCGCCCTACCCCGCTCGCTCAAGGAACCGCTACTGCTCACCGCGTTGGAGGGGCTCTCCCATCAGCAGGCCGGCGAGCTGCTGGGCCTGAATGCCAAGGCGGTGGAAATGCGCATTTACCGTGCGCGCGAGCGTCTGGCGGCCCTGCGCGGGGCCCGGCGCGGCGGCTCGCGCTAAAATGCAGCCGTGCTCGACCCTCTCGCCGCCGAAAAATTGATTGGCTCGCATCTGGCCTGCCTGCCCATCGAGTCGCTGCCGCTGGCGCAGTGCGCCGGGGCGGTCCTGCGCGAGAACGTTTATGCCGAACGCGATCAGCCGCCCTTCGATCGGGTGATGATGGATGGCGTCGCGCTCGCCTCGAGCGCCGCAGCCGACGGACTGCGTCGCTTTCTCCTGCAAGGTACGCAGGCCGCCGGCGATGCCCCGCTCAGCCTCGTCTCCTCGAGCCACTGCATCGAGGTGATGACGGGGGCGGTGCTGCCGCCCGGTTGCGATAGCGTCGTACCGGTCGAACAGACACGGCAGGCCGACGGTCAGGTCGAGCTCGCCGCAGGTGTGCGCCCCGTACCCTGGGCCTGCGTGGCGCGCCGCGGCAGCGATTGCGCACAGGGCGCCCTGCTGCTGGCTTCCGGCAACGTACTGCACGCCCCGGAGGTCGCCGTCGCCGCGTCGGCGGGCATGTCACGCATCCGCGTCAGCAGCCAGCCCGCCATCATGGTTGTCTCAACCGGCAATGAGCTGGTGGAGCCAGGCGATCCGATTGCGCCGCATCAGATCCGCCGCTCCAATGCCTACGGGGTAGCCGCAGCGCTGCGGCAGCGCGGCTTCCAGCGCGTCGCCGACGACCACCTGCCCGATGACGCCCGGTTACTGCGCGAGCGGTTGCGCCTGCACATGGACACCCACGAGGTGCTCATTCTCTCCGGTGGCGTGTCGATGGGCCGTTTCGACCTGGTGCCCGGCGTGCTGGCGGACCTCGGCGTGCAGTGCGTCCTACATGGCGTCGCGCAGCGTCCGGGCAAACCGATGTGGTTCGGCACCTCCACCGAGGGGCATGCCGTCTTTGCGCTGCCTGGAAACCCGGTCTCCACGCTGGTGTGCGTCATCCGTTATGTCGTGCCGGCGCTCTACGGGGCCATGGGCATGCCGCCAAAGCACATCGAGCGGGTGGCCCTCGCCTCTGCGCTGGCCTGGCAGCCGTCGCTGACCGGGTTCATGCCCGTGCGCCTCTCGCACGACGATTGGGCGCGTCTCTGGGCGGTCCCCTGCCCCACACACAACTCGGGCGACTTTTCGGCGCTTGCGCTTACCGACGGCTTCGTCGAGCTGCCCCCCGGCCCCGCCGAACTGGCGAAGGGACATGTAGCCCGCCTCTTCCGCTGGTAGCCTAGGCAGATGGCTCCCACCGCCCAGGTCCATCCCCTGCTACCGCGCTCCCGGCAACTCGCGGACCGGCTCGGCCGCCCGCTGCGGGATTTGCGCATATCGGTGACCGACCGCTGCAATTTCCGTTGTCCCTACTGCATGCCGCGCGAGCGCTACCACGAGCAGTATCGTTTTCTGCGCTCCGCGGAGCGACTCTCCTTCGAGGAGATCGCGCGCCTGACACGCGTCTTCCTACCCCTCGGCGTGGTGAAGCTGCGTATCACGGGCGGAGAGCCCCTGCTGCGACCAGGCCTGCCCGATCTGATCGGGGATCTGACCAGCCTACCGGGCATCGAGGATGTAGCGCTGACCACCAACGGCGTCCTGCTCGCGCAGCAGGCGGCTGCGTTGCGCGCGGCGGGACTGCAGCGGGTTACCGTCAGCCTGGACAGTCTGGACCCGAGCACCTTCGCTGCCATGGCAGGGGGATTCGGGCGCCTCGAGGAAGTCCTGCAGGGCATCGAGTCCGCCCAGCATGCCGGCTTGAACCCGGTCAAGGTCAATACGGTGGTGCAGCGCGGCGTCAATGATGAATCGGTACTGGGGCTGGTCGAGCGCTTTCGCGGCACCGATGTCATCGTGCGCTTCATTGAGTACATGGACGTCGGCAACCGCAACGACTGGCAGCGCGAGCGCGTCGTACCCTCCCAGGAGCTGCTGGCGCGCATCCATGCGCGCTGGCCGCTGCGCCCGGTCGATGCCAACTACCGCGGCGAGGTGGCACGCCGCTACGTCTTCGAGGACGGTGCCGGTGAGATTGGCTTCATCTCCTCGGTGACGCAGCCGTTCTGTGGCGATTGCTCGCGGGCGCGACTGTCCTCGGACGGCAAGCTGCACACCTGTCTATTCGCGACCGAAGGCGTGGACTTGCGCGCTCCGCTGCGCGCCGGCGCCAGCGACGCCGAGCTCATCGAGCTGGTGCGCGCCGTTTGGGAACGACGTCTCGATCGCTACAGCGAGTTGCGCGACGAGCTGCGCGCGCGCGGCGTACAGCACGCCGAGATGAACTACCTGGGGGGCTGATCCGATGGCCGTGCGCAAATCCGCTCGCCCCGCTGCGCAACGCGCCCGCCTGACACACCTGGATGCGCGCGACCGCCCGACGATGGTGGACGTAGGCGCCAAGGCCGTCACACACCGCATCGCCGAAGCGCAGGCGCGCGTGCGCCTGCCACGTATCGTCGCAGATGCGCTCGAGGCGAGCGGGCATCGCACGCGCAAGGGTCCGGTGTTCGACACGGCCATTCTCGCCGGCGTCATGGCAGCCAAGCGCACCGCCGAACTCATTCCCTTCTGCCATCCGCTGCCCCTGGAGCACTGCGAGATCAGCATCGCCTTCACGCCCGACACCGGCGAGTCGAGCCGCGTGCTGCAGATCCGCTGCCGCGTCGAGGTACATCACAAGACCGGCGTGGAAATGGAGGCTCTCACCGGGGCCTCGGTCGCGGCGCTGACGGTGTACGACATGTGCAAGGCGCTCTCGCACGACATTCGGATCGAGCGGGTGCAACTGCTCGCCAAACGCGGCGGCAAGCGGCAGATCGGGCAGCTCGCGGATGCGGGCCGCCAGGCGGCGGTGGAGCGCCCGGCGGCATGAGCGCACCGATGCTCTACGGCCTGGTGCTCGCTGGCGGCCACAGCCGGCGCATGCATCGCGACAAGGCGCTGCTTCAGTATGCGGGGCACACGCAATTGCAGCGCGCGCTCGAGCTGCTCGCCTCACGCGTATCGCTGAGTTTCGTGTCCGTGCGCGCCGACCAACGCACCGACGCCACGCGCGCCAACCATGCACTGATCGTCGATCTGACACCCGAACTGGGACCGATCGGTGGCATCCAGGCCGCACTGCACGCGCATCCGCAATGCGCCTGGCTGGTGCTGGCCTGCGACCTGCCCTTCCTGAGCGCAGCGACGCTGGATCATCTGCTTGCGCGGCGTGATCCGCAGCGCCTCGCGACCGCTTATCGCAGCAGCCACGATGGCCTGCCCGAGCCGTTGTGCGCGATCTTCGAGCCGGCGTGCCGCGCGCCGATCGATCAGTGGATCGCCGCGGGCAAACGCTGCCCGCGCGAGATGCTCGCGGCGAGCGATGCGCTGCTGCTCGAACCGCTGGAGTCGCAGGCGCTCGAGAACGTCAACACGCCCGAGCAGTACGCCAGCGCCCTCGGGCAGCTGCAGCCCGCCGCATCCCGTCGCCTGCGTGTGCGCTATTTCGCGCTGCTGCGCGAGCAGGCCGGGCGGGCCGACGAGGAGCTCGCCAGCGCCGCCCGCACCCCGCTCGAGCTGTACGAGGAACTGCGCGAGCGCCGTGGGCTCGGCCTGGCGCCCGAAGCGTTGCGCGTGGCGATCAACGATGAATTCGGCGACTGGCGCACCCACCTCTCCGAGGGAGACACGGTGGCCTTTCTGCCGCCGGTCGCCGGTGGTTAGCCGCCAGTCAGGAGCAGTCGCGATGGACGAGCCACCACTCTTTTCCCTGCATGAGACTGCGCTCGAGCCCCAGCAGCTACGCGCGCGACTGCAGCAGCGCGCCTGCGGCGGCTTCGTCGCATTCGAGGGCTGGGTGCGCGATCACAACGAAGGCCAGCGCGTGCTGCGTCTGGAGTACGAGGCCTTCGCGCCGCTGGCCGTGCGCGAGGGGCACCGCATCCTCAACGAGGCGCGCGAGCGCTTCGGCGTGCAGCACTTGCTCTGCGCCCATCGGGTCGGCGCACTCGGCATCGGCGACATCGCCGTCTGGGTGGGCGTCAGCGCGGCGCATCGCGGCGAATGCTTCGAGGCCTGCCGCTATATCATCGACGAGGTCAAGCACCGCGTACCGATCTGGAAGAAGGAGCACTATGAGAGTGGCGATTCGGGCTGGGTGAACTGCGAGCACTGCGCCGCGGCACCGCAGCGCCGCGAGGTCGAGCAGCGCGCCGGGCACTCGCACGACCACGACCACGACCACGACCACTCACACTCGCACGTCTAGGCCGCGCCGATCCGCAGCTACTAGGGTCGCACCTGACCGGTGCCGTGCACGACGTACTTGTAGCTGGTGAGCTGCTCGACTCCGACGGGACCGCGTGCGTGGAATCGGTCAGTGGAGATGCCGATTTCCGCGCCCATGCCGAACTCGCCGCCGTCGGCGAACTGCGTTGAGGCGTTATGCAGCACGATGGCACTGTCCACGCGTGTCAGAAAGCGCTGCGCCGTCTCAATGCGCTCGGTGATGATGGCCTCGGTATGTGAAGACCCGTAGCGCCCGATGTGCTCGATCGCCGCCTCGACTCCGTCCACCACCCGCACCGCGATGATGGCGTCCAGATATTCGGTCGACCAATCCGCTTCGGTGGCGCTCTTCACACGCGCGTCGACCCCCTGCACGCTCTCATCGCCGCGCACCTCGCAGCCCGCGCCGATCAGGTCATCTACCAGCGTCGCGAGATAGCCGTTGGGCGCGGCACGGTCGACCAGCAGCGTCTCGGCTGCCCCGCACACTCCCGTGCGACGCATCTTGGCGTTGAGTGTCACCTTGCGGGCCATGGCGAGATCCGCATCACGATCCACGTAGATGTGACAATTGCCCTCGAGATGTCCTATGACCGGCACGCGTGCCTCGCGCTGCACGCGCGCCACGAGGCTCTTGCCTCCGCGCGGCACGAGCACATCCAGGTATTCCTGCATTGCCGAGAGCATCTGTCCAACCGCGGCGCGATCGCTGGTAGGCACCAGCTGGATCGCAGCCTCGGGCAGTCCCGCCGCGCGCAGCCCCTGCACCAGACAAGCATGAATGACAGAGCTGCCTCGCAGACTCTCCGAACCGCCGCGCAGAATCGCGGCATTCCCGGACTTCAGGCAGAGCGCCCCGGCATCGGCGGTCACGTTCGGACGACTCTCATAGACGATGCCGATCACCCCCAGCGGCACGCACACACGCTCGATGACGAGGCCGTTGGGTCGCGTCCAACGCGCCAGTACCCTGCCGATCGGATCGGGCAGCGCAACGATCTGCTCCAGCCCGACGGCCATGGCTTCCACGCGCTTGGCATCGAGCGCGAGTCGGTCGAGCATCGCCGCTCCCAGCCCGCGTGCCTGAGCCTCGCGTACGTCCTCGGCATTCGCTGCGAGAATCGCCTCGCGCGCTCCGCGCAACGCGGCCGCCGCGGCACTGAGCGCCTGATTCTTCGTCTCGCTGCCTGCCAGGGCGAGCTCGACGGACGCGGCCACAGCTGCGCGCCCCAGGCGCTGCATGAGCTCGACGACGCTCGCCGGGACCGCCTCCTCCGACGTCGTACTCATGACGGTGCTCATGAAGTCACCTCCGGCTCATGCGCATGCCGCAGAATCACCAGATCGTCGCGATGGATGAGTTCATCGGGCCCCCGGTAGCCAAGCAGTGCCTCGATATCGCTGCTCTGGCGCCCGATGATACGGGCAGCGTCCGCGTCGGAATAGGCACTGATGCCGCGTGCTACTTCCGCGCCGTCCGCGCTGAGCACACTCACGGTATCGCCCCCTTCGAATCGGCCCAGCGTGGCGCTGACACCGGCGGGCAGCAGGCTTTTGCCCGAGCGCAACGCCTTGAGCGCCCCGGCGTCGATGTGCACGGCACCGGCGGGCCGCAGTGTGCCGGCAATCCACTGCTTGCGTGCCGCCACCGGCGTGGCGCTCGGAATGAACCAGGTGCAACGAGCACCTTTCTCGATGCGCCGGAGCGCATGGCGCGGATGTCCCGAAGCGATGCACAGATGGCAGCCCGCATTCAGCGCGATACGCGCCGCCGCCAGTTTCGTCGCCATGCCGCCCGAGCCTACTGCCGAGGCCGAGCGCCCGCCCATCGCCTCGATCTCGGGGGTGAGGCGCGTGACGCGCTCGATGAACTGCGCTTGCGGATTGCGGTTCGGATCGGCTGTGTACAGTCCATCCACGTCCGAGAGCAGGACCAGGCAGTCGGCGCCCGCCATCTGCGCCACGCGCGCGGCGAGCCGATCGTTGTCGCCGTAGCGCAGCTCCGCGGTGGCCACCGTGTCGTTCTCGTTGATGACGGCGAGCGCCTCGAGGCGCAGCAGTGCCTCGAGCGTAGCGCGTGCATTGAGGTAGCGTGGTCGCTGCTCGCTGTCCTCGAGCGTCAACAGCATCTGGGCAACGATGACGCCTGCGTCCTCGAGCAGTTCCTTGTACGCGTGCGCCAGACGGATCTGCCCGACCGCCGCGGCGGCCTGGCTCTCCTCCAGCCGCAGCACTCCCGTGGGTAGACCGAGGTGACGGCGCCCGAGCGCCACAGCCCCCGAGGAGACCAAGATGACCTGCTGTCCGCGCCGGCGTAGTCGCAGCAGGTCGGCGATGAGACTTTTGAGCCACGCACGGTTGAGACGGCCGGACTTGCCGTCGACCAGCAACGCCGAGCCGACCTTGACGACGACTCGATGCGCCCCGGACAGGGGACTGGGTCCCCGTGCTGATGTTTCCCCGCTCACATGACCTCGCGATTCAAGCGCCGCTATTGTAGGTCAACTGCAACGCAGCGATTGCCTGGCAGCGGCGCGGGCCCTAATATCGCCGCGTCAGAGCGTCTCACTCAGCGGTCCGAGGATTCAATCCCGTGGCGAGAGAATACGAGCCCGTCGTTGGGCAGTGGTACGAGAACGTCGAAGAGACCGAGAGCTTTCGCGTGCTGTCGGTCGACGAGGATGCCGAACTGATCGAGATCGAATATCTCGACGGTGACATCGAGGAGCTCGATCTGGAGACCTGGCGCGAGTTGGACTTGGACAAGATCGAGGAGCCGGAGGGCTGGGCCGCCAGCCACGCCGAAGAGGAAGACGACGACGACGAAGACCTCGATGAGGACTGGGATGAGGACGAAGACGAGGAAGACGACGAGGACGATGAGGACGACGATGAGGACGAGGACGAAGACTGGGATGAGGAAGGTCAGGAAAGCGATCACTACTGAGCGCGCCGGGTAAGACCACGGGCGACGGCGAGCCTGACTGCATGAAGCGAATCGTGCTATTCCTGCTCACGAATCTCGCCATCCTCGCGATGCTCACGCTGCTCGTGCGTGTTACCGGCGTGGACGCCTGGCTCGCCGCGCGCGGCATGAGCCTCGCGAGTCTGCTGGTGATGGCGACGATCTTCGGCTTCGCAGGCTCACTGCTGTCGTTGGCCATGTCCAAATGGATGGCCATCCGCAGCCTCGGCGTGCAGCGCATCGAACAGCCTGGCTCCCCGAGCGAGCAGTGGCTGCTCGAGACAATACAGGGGCTCGCGCAGCGTGCCGGGGTGGGCCGGCCGGAGGTGGGAATTTTTCCTGAGGCGCGGCCCAACGCCTTTGCGACCGGCGCCAGTCGCGATCACGCGCTGGTGGCGGTCAGCAGTGGACTGCTCGCGGCGATGAGCCGCGATGAGATGGAGGCGGTGCTGGGTCACGAGCTGAGCCATGTGGCCAATGGTGACATGGTGACCCTGGCACTGCTCCAGGGGGTGCTCAACACCTTCGTCGTGCTGCTGTCATGGCTCGTCGGCAACATCGTCGACCGCTCCATCACACGCGACAGCGAAGGGCGGGGTCTGGGTTACATGGCCACGGTATGGATCACGCAACTCGTGCTCGGCCTGCTCGCCACGATGGTCGTCATGTGGTTTTCGCGCCGCCGTGAATTTCGAGCCGACGCCGGTGGCGCGCGGCTCGCCGGACGCGAGCACATGGTGGCCGCGCTGGAGCGGCTGCGCCGCGCCACATGCGAGCCGCTACCGGCGCACATGCACGCTTTCGGCATCACCGGCGGGCAGGGTGGATGGCTGGCGCGGCTGTTTCTGAGCCACCCCCCACTGGAAGAGCGCATCGCGGCGCTGAGCGCGCCGGCCTGAAGCGCTGCCGCGCTCGAATTATCGGTTGGTACCGTCAGACATCAGTCACAAAAGATATGGCAACGTTTTCCAGCGATCCTTCCCGGCAAGTCGGTTACAATTTGCCGATGAGCGTTTCAGCTCCCCCTGAACTTTCCGGCAGCCAGGCCGCACGGCGCCCCGGCGGCCTGTGGCGCGCCAGCGGCGCGGCCTTGGTGCGCTGGTTCGACACCAGCCGCACGTACGTGCAAGCCGCACGCGACACCTTGCCCGATCGCATCGATTGGGCGCGCATTGCCCCGTTCGTGCTCATGCACGTGGCCTGCCTGGCGGCGATCTGGGTCGGCGTCAGCCCCGTTGCGGTGATCGTCGCCGTGCTTGCCTACCTGGTGCGCATGTTCGCCATCACGGGGTTCTATCACCGCTACTTCTCGCACCGCTCGTTCAAGACCTCGCGCGTGGGACAGTTCGTGTTCGGCCTGCTGGGCGCCTCGGCGGTGCAGCGCGGCCCGGTCTGGTGGGCGGCTCATCATCGCTTCCACCATGCGAACTCGGACCACGAGGTTGATCCGCACTCGCCCGTGCAGCACGGCTTCTGGCGCGCACACATGGGCTGGTTCATGTCGATCAAGGGCTTTGCTCCGGACCTGCGCTTCGTGCGCGATCTGCTGAAATTCCCCGAGCTGCGCTGGCTGGATCGCTTCGACATCCTGGTACCGCTGCTGCTGGGAGTGGCCATGTTCCTGTTTGGCGTGCTGCTCGCGCACGTCGCCCCGCGCCTGCACACCAGCGGGATGCAGATGCTGGTCTGGGGTTTCTTCATCTCCACGGTGGTGTGCTGGCACGCGACGTATACCATCAACTCGCTGTCGCACCTCTTCGGGCGCCAGCGCTATCGCACCGGCGACACCAGCCGCAATAACTGGTTCCTCGCAATCCTCACGCTCGGTGAGGGCTGGCACAACAATCATCACTACTACCCCAACTCAGTGCGTCAGGGATTCTTCTGGTGGGAGTACGACCTGACGTACTACCTGCTGAAGCTCATGTCCTGGCTGGGTCTGATCTGGGACCTCAAACCCGTGCCGGTCGCCGTGCGCGACAATCCGCAGCGCCGGATCCGCTAAGGCCCGCGCAGCCCATCGGCCCGCCCCGCCCCCTCCGCCAGCCCCGCTGCGCGCCCCGTGAAACCCACCATCGTCCCGGCTACCGGACCTTCCGAGGCCGCCGCTATCGGCCACGACGCGCCACGCGCCGATGCCGCCAGCGAGGCCGGAGCGCACCTCACCGTCAGTCTCGCCGCGCGACTGGGCCGCGCGGGGCTGCTGCGGGCGCTCACGCAGCTGCAGCACGGGCAGGTCCGTCTGATCGACGCGGGCGCGGAACAGCGCTTCGGCCGGCTCAGCGAGCGCTGTGCGCTGTCGGTGACGATCCGCGTGCTGGATGGGCGCTTCTATGCCAAGGCGGCCTTCGGCGGCAGTGTCGGGGCGGGTGAGGCCTATATCCGGGGATACTGGAGCTGCGATGATCTGACCGCACTCATCCGCATCATGGTGGTCAATCGCGGCGCGCTGAAGCGCATGGAGCGCGGCGCCGCGCGCCTGTCCCGTCCGCTTCGCCGCGCCGCGCACTGGCTGCGGCGTAACTCCCGCGCAGGCAGCGCGCGCAACATCGCCGCCCATTACGACATCGGCAACCAGCTCTACCGCCTGATGCTCGATGAGACCATGGCCTACTCGTGCGGGATCTTCGCCAACGAGCAGACGACGCTCGCCGATGCCTCGCGTGCCAAGTTCGACGCCGCCTGCCGCAAGCTTGCGCTCGAGCCGGCCGATCACCTGCTCGAGATCGGCACCGGTTGGGGCGGCCTCGCCATCCACGCCGCGCAGCACTATGGCTGCCGCGTAACGACGACCACCATCTCGCGCGCGCAGCACGACTATGCGCGCGAACGCATCGCAGCCGCTGGGCTGACCGATCGCATCACATTGCTGCTCACAGACTATCGCGAGCTCTCCGGCAGTTACGACAAGCTCGTGTCGATCGAGATGGTCGAGGCGGTCGGCGCGCGTTACCTGCCGACCTTCTTCTCGCGTTGCAGTCAACTGCTGGCACCGCACGGAGCGATGCTGCTGCAGGCCATCACCCTCCAGGATCAGCTGTACGTCGAGGCGCTCACGAGCGTCGACTACATCCAGCAGTTCGTCTTTCCGGGCAGCTTCATCCCCTCGGTCAGCGCCCTGCTCGATGCGGTGCGCGACGCCACGGACCTCAAGCTGTTTCATCTGGAGGACATCGGCCCGCACTATGCGCGCACGCTCGCACTGTGGCGGCGTAACTTCTTCGAGCACCTCGACGAGGTCCGCGGACTGGGCTACCCACAGAGTTTCGTGCGCCTGTGGGAGTTCTATCTGTGTTACTGCGAGGGCGGCTTCGCCGAACGCCAGCTCGGCGATGTGCAGATGCTGCTGACCAAGCCCGCCTGCCGCCGCGCGCCGCTCGCGCCGCAGAGTTAGTCGGGTGAGCGCTACAGCGCGCGACGTCGCGCTGTGCAGCGAGCTTGGCACGCTGCTTGGCACGGACGGCGTACTCAGTGATCCGGACGTCACCGCCCCGCTGCTGGTCGATCATCACCGCCGCTACCACGGTCGCGCCCTCGGCGTTGTGCAGCCCCAGAGTCTGGAGCAGGTGGCGGCGCTGGTACGCTGGTGCAACGAGCGACGCATCGGGCTGGTGCCGCAGGGGGGCAATACCGGTTATTGTGGCGCGGCGACTCCCGACGCGTCCGGTCGTCAGGTGCTGCTGCTACTGCGCCGGATGAACCGCATCCGCCAGATCGATGCGCTGAATTTCTCGATGATCGCCGAGGCGGGCTGCGTCCTTGCCAGCGTGCAGCGTGCCGCCGCGGCAGTGGATCGCTACTTTCCGCTCAGCCTCGGCGCCGAGGGTAGCTGTCAGCTCGGCGGCAATCTCGGCACCAATGCCGGCGGCCTGAACGTGGTGCGCTATGGCATGACCCGCGAGCTGGTGCTGGGCATCGAGGCAGTGCTCGGCGATGGGCGCGTGCTGCACGGGCTGAAGTCGCTGCGCAAGGACAATACCGGCTACGACCTGAAGTCGCTGCTGATCGGCTCGGAGGGTACGCTCGGGGTCATCACCGCAGCCTCGCTGAAGCTCTGGCCGCATCCGCGCAGCAGCGCGACGGCCTTTCTCGGCATCCGCGCGCCGGCCGATGCGATCACGCTACTCGGCCACTTGCGTGCCAGCGGCGGGGAGCGCCTGAGCTCCTTCGAGCTGCTGCCGCGCATCGCCATCGAGCTGGCTGCGCGTCACATTCCGGATGTCACCGATCCGCTGCCCGCGCCGTACCCCTGGTACGTGCTCTGCGAGCTCTCCTCGGCCGCCGATGAGCCACTCACCGAACTGCTGCAGCGGATGCTCGTCGATGCAGCCGATCGCTCCCTGCTCGCCGATGCGGTACTCGCCACCAGCGAGCGCGTGCGAGCGGCTTTCTGGCGGCTGCGCGAGCACGTCCCCGAAGCACAGCGACTGGATGGCGCGAGCATCAAGCACGACATCAGCGTGCCGGTGGCCTCGTTGGCGGACTTCATCAGCAAGGCCGGAGGCTGGGTGTGCGCACACGTGCCCGAGGCACAGCTGTTCTGCTACGGGCACGCCGGGGATGGCAATCTGCACTTCAATCTGCACTGCGCCGGCAGTGTCGCCGAGCGCAGCGCGTTCCTGGCACGCGAGCCGCAGATCCGTCACGCCATCGACGACCTGGTGGCGCGGTATCACGGCAGCATCAGCGCCGAGCACGGCATCGGCCAGCTCAAACGCGCGGACCTCGCGCGCTACGCGGATCCCGCGGCGCTCGCGACCATGCGCGCCATCAAGCTGGCGCTCGATCCCAACGGCATCATGAATCCGGGCAAGCTGCTCTGAGCGCACTGCGCCGGCTGGGCTAGCAGCCTGTCGGACTGACGTCGCCGGATAGCGGGGACGCCGGAGGGAATGCGGAGGTGAAGGCGAGAAGAAGTGTGGCCTGGCTCATGCCAGCACCAACCTCTGCATGCGCTTGAGGTTGTAGGCCAGGCTCACCAG
>DATAXJ010000030.1:0-79894 GCA_036266795.1 Steroidobacteraceae bacterium
GGATCCCCACCGGTATCAATTCAAAAGAAAAAAAGAGCGCCCTGGAAGTGGTGATGACGGTACTGCATGCCGGGGGTAAATTCGATAAGAACACTTACAAGGTCTCCGGCGGTCTGCATGGCGTTGGCGTGTCAGTCGTCAACGCACTGTCGGACTACTTGCTGCTGACCGTGTGCCGCGATGGCACGATGCACCAGCAGGAATATCATCTCGGTGACCCGGTGGCGCCGATGAAGGTTGTCGGTCCGACCACGGAGCGCGGCACGACCATCCGCTTCAAGCCGAGCTCGCAGATCTTCACGAACATCCAGTTCAATTTCGACATTCTCGCCAAGCGGCTGCGCGAACTGTCATTCCTGAACTCCGGCGTGCGCATCGAGTTCTGCGATGAGCGCGAGACGCGCGCGGAGGTCTTCCAGCACGAAGGTGGCCTGCAGGCCTTCGTCAAGTATCTGAACCGCACGCGCACGCCGGTGCACGACTCGGTGTTCTGGTTCCGCAATCAATACGGTCCGGTCTGCGTGGAGGTCGCGATCCAGTGGAACGACTCCTACCAGGAGAGCATGTACTGCTACACGAACAACATTCCGCAAAAAGACGGTGGTACGCATCTGGCGGGCTTCCGCAGCGCGCTCACGCGTACGCTGAACGACTACATCGAAAAAGAGCTGTCCGCGAAGAAGGACAAGCTCGACACCACGGGCGATGATTCGCGCGAAGGTCTTACCGCGATTCTGTCCGTGAAGTTGCCGGACCCGAAGTTCTCCTCGCAGACCAAGGACAAGCTGGTCTCGAGCGAAGTGAAGGGCATCGTGGAGTCCGCGCTGAACCAGAAGCTTGGTGAGTTTCTGCTGGAGCATCCGCAGGAAGCGCGTCTGATCGTCAACAAGATCATCGAAGCCGCGCGCGCCCGCGAGGCGGCGCGCAAGGCGCGTGAAATGACGCGCCGCAAGGGCGCACTCGACATCGCGGGGCTTCCCGGCAAACTTGCTGACTGCCAGGAAAAGGATCCGGCGCTGTCCGAAATCTTCATCGTCGAGGGTGACTCGGCTGGTGGTTCGGCCAAACAGGGTCGCGATCGGCGCACGCAGGCCATCCTGCCGCTCAAAGGCAAGATCCTCAACGTCGAGCGCGCGCGCTTCGACAAGATGCTCGGCTCCGCCGAAGTCGGCACGCTCATCACTGCGCTCGGCTGTGGTATCGGGCGTGAAGAATTCGATATCGCGAAATTGCGCTATCACCGCGTGATTCTCATGACCGACGCGGATGTCGACGGGGCGCACATCCGCACATTGCTGCTGACGTTTTTCTACCGCCAGATCCCCATGTTGATCGAGCGCGGCTACATCTATATCGCGCAGCCGCCACTTTACAAGGTAAAGCGAGGCAAGCAGGAGCTGTACGTCAAGGACGATAACGAGCTCAACGCGCTGCTACTGAATAGCGCGCTGGACCATTCATCGCTGATCGTCAACGGCACCGCCGCGCCTCTGAGCGGCTCGGCGCTGGAGATGCTGGCGCGCCGTTATATGGAAGTGCAGGCCATCATCCGGCGCTGGTCGCGTCGCTACGACGAGCGGCTGCTCGAGGAGCTCATCTACGTCCCCGAGGTCAAACCGGACGACTTCACGAATCTGGAGTACATGCGCGGCTGGACCGCGACACTGGAGACGCGCCTCAATGTACGCAGCGAGGGCCGTGGCCAGTACAAGCTGCTGCCGCGACCCGGTGTCGATGGACAGCCGCTGCGCGTAGCGGTGCGCAAGACCGAGCATGGGTTTACCAGCGAGAAGCTGCTGCACAAGGAATTTTTCGAGTCGGCTGAGTATCGGCGCATTGCCGAGTTGGCACGCACGCTCGCAGGGCTGATCGGCGAGGGTGCGTATGTCACGCGCGCCAGCGAGCGCGAAGAGATCAGCTCTTTCAAACAAGCCATGACCTGGCTGTTCGATCAGGCGCGCAAGGGGCAGACCATCCAGCGCTACAAGGGACTGGGCGAGATGAATCCCGAGCAGCTGTGGGATACAACGATCAATCCGCAGACGCGCCGGCTGATGCAGGTGCGCATCGAGGATGCTGTCGCAGCGGATGAGATCTTTACCACACTGATGGGCGACCAGGTCGAGCCGCGACGCGAGTTCATCGAGAAGAACGCGCTGACGGTGGCCAACCTCGACGTGTGAGCGCCGGGCGTGACACAACCGCGAGGGGACTACGTTGGCACGCTCGGCCCGCTGACCCTGCGATTGCACCTGACGGTCGGTGCCGACGGTAACCTCAGCGGCACACTCGACAGCCCCAATCAGGGCGCCAGCGGCATTGCGTGCACGGATTTTCAGCTGCAGGGAAGCGCCTTGTCATTCAAGGTTCCTGCGGTGGGCGGCAGCTGGCGAGGCACGATAGAAGACGACGGCACGCTCGCCGGCAACTGGAATCAAGGGTCGGCCATGGCGCTGACATTTTCGCCGGAGAAAAGCTTCGTTGCTGCCGAGAAGCCCTCTGCCGTGGATGGCTATTGGCTTGGGACAGTGATTACGCCGGCGCGCCAGCTGCGCATCCAGCTGTCCATCCGCAGTGATCAGGCGGGGCAGGAATATTGCTCGCTGGACAGCCTGGATCAGAATGCATTCGGGCTCACGTGTACGAATGTCGGCCTCTGGGCTCAGACGTTCTCCTTCGATGTGCCGGTGGTGCATGGACACTGGAGCGGCACACTGTCCGAGGATGGTCGCACCCTCACGGGAACCTGGACCCAGGGACAGTCGCTGCCGCTGAGTTTGCAGCGGCAGCCGGCAGCGATTGCGCCTCCGCAGCCGTTGAAGGTCTCCTACGAGCCGGCCAGCGCGCCGCTGGACGCCGCAGCGCTGCAGGTTTCGCTTGATCAGGCCATGTCGGCCGCCGTTCAAAGCGGTGTGCTGGCCGCCGACAAGCCGATCGGTATCGCGGTCGGTATCGTACGCAACGGTGCGCGACGCATCCTCTGCTATGGCAGCGCACGGTTGAATTCCATTTTCGAGATCGGCTCGATCACGAAAACTTTCACGGGGCTCGCGCTGGCGCAGCTGGTGACGCAGCAAAAGGTGCGTCTGGACGAACCGGTGCGCGAGCTGCTGCCGGCCGGCACGGTTGAAAAGCCGGAGGGCGCCGAGATCACTTTGCGCGACCTGGTCACCCAGCACTCCGGTCTGCCGCGCCTGCCGGGCAACCTGCGGCCCGCGAATCCTGCCAATCCCTATGCGGACTACCACGCGGCCGAGCTGTATGCGTACCTGCGCCAGCAGGGCGTCGCCAAACCGGCGGACGCCTCCTTTCTGTACAGCAATCTGGGCGTGGGCCTGCTGGGTCAGGCGCTCGCCAATCGCTTCGAACGTCCCTACGCCGATCTCGTACACGATGAGATTCTCGAGCCGCTGGATCTTCACGACACCATGGTGTCGCTGCCCCCCGCTCAGCTGGCAAGGTTCATCCCCGGACATACCGCCGGCGGACAGCCGGCACCCGCCTGGGATCAGGATGCCCTCGCGGGCGCAGGAGCGTTGCGCTCGACCGCCAGTGACATGCTGACCTACCTCGAGGCAAACCTTCATCCGGACAGAGCTGTGCGGGGCGTGGGTCCCGACGCGGCCACGCTGCCCAACGCGCTGGTCCTGTCGCATCAGTTGCAAACCAGCGCAGGCCCCGCGCAAATCGCATTTGCGTGGCTATACCTGCCGGAGGACGGCGACTATTGGCACAACGGCGGCACGGGCGGCTATACGGCCTACGCCTTCTTCAATCCACGCGGCGATTACGCGGCTGTCGTTCTCATGAACGTCGGGCCCGACCCGCGCGGCAGCTTTGCGGACCTGCTGGGTCGGCACATCAGTCAGCGTTTCGCCGGCAAGCCGGCTATCTCGCTATCCGATGTGCTCTCGCTGTTGACACCGCCCTAGCGAGGCCGAGGGATATGGGGCTCAGGGCCCCTGAGCCTGACTATCCAGGATGGCTGCGCGTATGGCGGCCGTGTCCGCCGTGTGCGAGGCGCTCCAGCGGATGAGTGGCACACCGGCGGATTTGAGCGCGTGCGTCTTGCGGGCATCGGCCCACGGCCGACTGGGCCTGCCATCGTCGAGCTCGATCGCAGCAACGATGCTCGTATCCGCATTCAAAACCAGGAAATCAATCGACAGCTGACTGATGCGGTTGAACAGGGCCTGTGTCCGTCCGCCCGGCCAAAATTCCAGCACCTGCAGCAGGTGCACCTGGGCGAGGACAATATGCTCCGGCAGGCTGTGAACCAGGCGATGATACAAGGCCAATTCGCGCTCAGTGAGCAGCTCGCGACGCACCTGCAGTGGCCAGGGTCCGGAAATGCGGTCGCTGAGACGCAGGCGGCGATGCCTGCGCGCGGCCAGCACAAACGCGCCGCAGAGCAGCGCGACGCAGACGAGCGCAGCAAAGACCAGAAAGCCCCATGCTGTCCAAGTGCCTTTCTGCATACCTTAATTATGTTGCAGTCTTTACCTATAGCCGCGTCGATGGGATCAGCATGATCTGCACACATGCCGCGGCGATCATCGGCACGCTGAGCTACCGCGCCGACAGCGTTCCCTTGCTGCGAGCGATCGGCAGCAGGGTGGGATAGAACTGCACGAAGGTGGAGTCGACGGCGCCGTGCGCGCGATGGCAGGAGTAGCACTCGGCGGAGAAGGGATGCATCTTGGCTGCTGCATGGCCCGTCGCGGGAGCGGCACCGCTGAACGAAAAGAACGCCCAGTTGCCCTTGAAGCGTGCACTGTCCCTGGTGTGAACCTCGACGCCCACGACGTCCGAGCCCTGGTAGCTCCCTTGCTTGTTGATCGAGCCACTGCTGTCCGCACGCCGCAGCTCGAGTACCAGCACGGTACCGTCCGGCCACGTGCCCGTAGACAAGAACGCGCGGTAGGCCTGTGGATTGACGAATACGTTGTCGAACAGGTGGTGCGCGCCAGTTGCGCCGGGCACATAGCTCATATCGAAGCCGGAGGAAAGGTAGACCCACTGCCGATATTGCGCGGGAAATTCCAGGCGGCCGTCTTCGGTATAGGCGGTTGGCGTTGCGGTCGCGCCGATGTCCTGGCCCATCACCATGGAAGTCAGCAGCATCAGAGCGCCGCACAGTAGAGCGCTGTCACGGATTGTACGGATCACCGCCGCTACCTTCCTACCAGATCTGCAATGAGCAGAACCAGCTCGCCGATATCAAACGGTTTCGCCAAGTGAGCCTGATAGCCAGCGACCAGCGAGCGCTTCCTGTCCTCTGCGCGTGCGAATGCAGTCAGAGCCAGCGCGGGAATGCGATCTGCGCGGGACTCATCGGCACGCAGTGTCCGGATCAGCTGATAGCCGTCCATCCTCGGCATGCCGACGTCGCAGATGAGGACCGCCGGCTTCTTCGTACGCAGCGCCACCAGCACGGCCTCGGCGGAGTCGAAACTGGTTACTTCGGCCCCCTGGGCTTGCAGCACGGCTCGTAACAGATCGCGCGCATCGGGTTCGTCGTCGATGGCGAAAACGTGGATGCCGTCGAGCCGCGGGAGCGGGAGACTCTCTGCGGACTGAATCTCGGTGGTCGGATGGACGCGTGGTGAGCCTTCATCCTCGAGCCGAACAATCGACAGCGGCAGTTGTACGGAAAAAGTGGCGCCCTTGCCCTCGCCCTGACTTGCGGCTTTGATGCTGCCCCCGTGCAATTCGACCAGCTGCTTGCAGATGGCCAATCCCAGTCCGAGGCCGCCATAGGACCTCGTCGTCGAGCTGTCCTTTTGCGAGAATCTATCGAAGACCTGCGGAAGGTAACTTTTTGGAATGCCAATGCCCGTGTCGCTGACACTCAGCTCGACGTGCGAGTTTACCCGTTGCAGAAGCACCTGAACCTGACCTAGCTTCGGCGTGAATTTGATCGCATTGGTGAGCAAATTCCACACGACTTGCTGCAAGCGGGTGCCGTCGGCGCTGACGACGTCCCGGCCCGCGCCCAACATGGCTTTCAGGCGGATTCCTTTGGCGTCCGCCGCGGGCCTGGCGGAATCTACGGCAGCCTCCACGACGCTGGCAAACGAGATCGGTTGCAGGTCGAGCCGCAGCTTGCCCGTCATGATGCGGCTCAAGTCGAGCAGATCGTCGATGAGTTGCACCTGCGCGCGTGCATTACGGTCGATGACTTCAATGGCCCGCTTCTGTGCGTCGGGTCCCTTGGGAGCGTCATCTCTTAACAACAACTGAGTCCAGCCGAGAATGGCGCTCAAAGGAGTGCGCAATTCGTGCGACAATGTCGCCAGGAATTCGTCTTTGAGTCGGGTCGCCCGCTGCGCCGCCATACGGGCGTTGCGTTCGGCGTCCAACATCTCCTCGCGCTGCTGGCTGGCGCTATCCATGGCCTCCAGCCGCTTGGCCTCCGTCAGGTCGCGGGTGAGTTTGGTGTAGCCGAGGAGTAGACCAGAGTCCTCACGCAGGGCAGTGATCGTGACGTTGGCCCAAAAGGTCGTGCCATCCTTGCGCACGCGCCATCCGGTATCTACAAAGCTGCCCTTCTCCGAGGCCACCTGTAGCTCGTGGTCCGGCCACTGGCTCTCTCTGGCCTCCTGGGGGTAAAAAATGGAGAAGTGCTGCCCAATGATCTCAGTCGCGGTGTAGCCCTTGATCCGCTGGGCCCCGCTGTTCCAGCTGGCCACCCTGCCATTTACATCGAGCATGAAAATGGCGTATTCGCTGACGCCCTCTACCAGTAGACGGAAGCGCTCCTCGCTTTGCCGCAGTTCATCGTTCCTTTTGCCAGTCTCGAGTGCCATGTATCAGGCACACTAACATGCACCGAGCCGGTGCACACGGAGCCGCTCCGGCAGTTTCAGGGCGCCGAGAAGCGGTAATGGGCGACCAGCCATTCCTGGCCGTTCGCGTAGCCGAACAGCTCGGCGCAAGCCATCCAGAACATGCGCCAACGCCGGTACCAGAGCGGCGCGGCCACTGCGCCATAGGCCTCCTCGAGCGCGAGCATGACGGCTGGACGATGCGCGTCCTGGTTGGCGAGCCAATGGTTGGCCGTGCGCTGGTAGTGCGTGCCATCGAGCAACCAGCGCTGCTCGATGCGCAGGGCGTGCTGGAACCACAGCAGGGTGTCGGCGGCGGGCATGAGGCCGCCGGTGAAGAAATGGCGGCCCAGCCAGTTGCCCGGGCCGCCGGTGTCGAAGCCATAGAGCAGCTCGCGATGCGCAAAGATATGCACGAACAGCTTGCCGCCCGGACGCAGCCAGCTGCGGATTCGCTCGAGCAGCAGCGCGTAGTTGCGCATGTGCTCGAACATCTCAATTGAGATACAGCGATCGAATGACCCGCCGGGCAGCTGCAAACAATTGGCGTCCTGCGTCAGCACCTGCACATTGCGCATTCCACGAAGCTGGCATTGCTGCTGAATGTGCACTCGCTGCCGACTGGAGTTCGACACGGCGAGAATCTGCGCGTGCGGATAACGCTCAGCCATCCAGAGAGTCAATGAGCCCCATCCACAGCCGAGCTCGAGGATGCGCTGTCCGTCGGCGAGCTCGGCACGCTCGCCATACAGCGTCAACATCGCTTCTTCTGCCTGATCGAGCGTCTCGTCGCCGCGCGGGTAATAGGCGCTGGAATATTTCAGTCGTCGCCCCAGGCAGGCGGCGAAGAATACCGCCGGCAACTCATAGTGCTGGGCGTTGGCGGCATCGACATGCAGCGCGACGGGGCTGCGCCGCAGTCCGGCGATGAGCGCGGCATGACGTTCGGCCTGGCGGGCGCAGCCACCCATGCGCTCTTCGCGCAGCCGCTGTCGGCACATCGAGCGAATTCCCTGGCGCACGAGCGCATCGGGCAGCAGGCCCCGCTCGGCAAAGCCGAGCAGGCCTCCTGCAGGGCGATCGGGCGACAGTTGTTCGACATCGGTGGCAGCGAAAGACATGGTGATACTCCGAAGCGGGGATGATGCGCCGCCGTCAGGACAGCGCCGGGCGACGGTAGAACGGATTGCGCTTCAGCCAGAGCCGCAGCGCCTGCCAGTAGATGGCCCCCACGACCTGCAGCGTCATCAGTGGATAGCCCAGCAGCACGCGCGCGAGCGCGTGGCTATCGATGGGCCGGCGGCGCAGGGCCAGCGATGCGTTGAATAGCGGGCGACCCTCGCGCGCCACGTCCATGCGCACGTACAGGTGCTCGTCCGGCACCGTGAAGCGCCAGTCATAGGCGCATCCCATGGGCATGAACGGTGAGACGTGAAAGCGCTTGGCGAATGTCCAGCACAGCGTGGCTGCGCGCGCCTGGGCCGCCGACGCCGGCAGCACATAGGCGTGCCGCTCCTTCCAGGGAGTATTGGTGATCTCGGCGACGATGGCCGAGAGCTGCTCGCCGTCCGCGGCGAAGCAATAATAGAAACTCACGGGATTGAAGACATGGCCGAAATACCGCAGATGCGTGAGCAGCCGGATGGGCCCCTGCGGACGGAAGCCGCTGACGGCTTCGATCCGCTGCCGCACGGCCTCATCCAGCGTCAGGTGCGCGGGGCCGATATAGTCCGCGCGGCGGAATTGAGCCAGGTTGCGCCCCCGGGTAGACCAGAGCCAGCGGTGCTCGAAGACACGCTCGACTTCGGCCAGATCCAGATAGAGCTGCGCCATCGAATAGCAGAAGCTATGCGGATGCGGTGCCAGGCGGCTGTGGCGCACCGTGCCCTCGTACACGGCGCTGTGCAACGGCATCGCGGCGTCAGCGTCGGTGCTGCTCACTGACGTATCGCTCATGCAGTGACCCCGCTGTCCACCGAAGGCGAGGGGAATACCGGCTGTGTGTGCGCCACCGGTGCGTCTGCGATGACGACATTCGGCCAGCGAACCCCAAGCGCCGCCGCCACCTGCGCGGCACTGCGCATGCCATCTTCGTGGAAGCCCAGGCCCCAATAGGCGCCGGCAAACCAGGTGCGCTGCAGGCCCTGGATCTCGGCCTTGCGAGCCTGCGCGGCCACCGAGGCACAGCTGCAGACCGGATGATGATAGGTCATGCGCGCCAGTATCTTGTCCGGATCAATCGCCCTGGTGCGGTTCAACGTCACGATGAACGGCGCCGGCGACTCGATGCGCTGCAGGCGATTCATCCAGTAGCTGACCGTGCAGGTCTCGCCGCGCTCGCGCGGTAACCATACGTTCCAGGCGGCCCAGGCGCGGCGATGTACGGGCAGCAGCCGCGCGTCGGTATGCAGCACGGTGTCATTGGCGCGGTAGGGCATCGCCCCGAGAATGTCGCGCTCGCGATCGCTCGCATCCTGCAGCAGCGAGAGAGCCTGATCGCTGTGGCAGGCGAGCACCACCTGATCGAAGGACTCTTCCCCGACTCGACTGGTCACCTGCACGTGTGTCGGTTCACGCCGTAGCGCGAGCACCGGACAGTTCAGCCGCTCGCGCACCGACCAACGCTCGCGCAGCGCCTGGACGTAGTTGCGCGAGCCCCCCTGCAGGACACGCCATTGCGGTCGGCCGTTGATCTGCAGCATCTGGTGGTTGGCCATGAACTGCACCAGGTAGCGTGCCGGGAAGCCCAGGATCTGCGTGGTCGGCGCCGACCACAGCGCCGAGGCCAGCGGAATCAGATGCTCGTCGCGAAACGCCGCGCCATAGCGATTTTGAGCCAGGTAATCCTCCAGCGTCAGCGTGTGCTGGTTGGATTGCAGCAGGGCCGGCGCCTCGCGATAGAAGCGCATCAGATCCCGGATCATGCCGAGGAAGCGCGGCGAGCAGAGGTTGCGTCGCTGGCAGAACATCGCATTCACCGTGCCGGCGTTGTATTCGAGCCCGCTGACCTCGTTGTGCACGGAAAAACTCATGCAGCTCGGCTGTGAGCGCACCTGCAGCTGCTCGAACAGACGCGTCAGCAGGGGATAGTGCGTCGGGTTATAGACGATGAAGCCGCTGTCGATGTGATAGGCCCGGCCCTGCAGTTCCAGCGAGTGCGTGTGGGTATGACCGCCGAGGTAGCCGCCGCTCTCGAACAGAGTGACCTCATGTCGGGAGGAAAGCAGCCATGCCGAAGCGAGTCCCGAAATGCCCGATCCGATTACCGCGATGCGCATGCCGTCTATACGGCTGGGCCCCCGCGCCGGATGCAGCGGCCGCGTCAGCCGCTGCGCACGGCTCCTTGGGCGATGACGGGACCGGTCGGTTGGCCGGTCGGCGAGCCGCCCGGCGGCTCGACCGACACGGCAAAAGTCCCGGCGCGACTCAGCCGCGACAGCAGCGCAGCGTCGAGCGGCAACGTGCTGGGCGTATCGCGCGCGATCATACCTACGGGAATGGGCCGGCCGCCGGGCGGTATGAGCCACAGTTCGGGCGCTCGCCCGGCGGGCAGTGCCAAGGGAGTGGCCGGTACGAGGATCGCGCGCGCACCTCGCAGATCTACCGTCACCGTCCACCCGGGGGCGCCGTTGTTCTGTTGCAGAGTGGCCGTCAGATAGGTCTGCGGCGGCGTGGCCGCATGACGCGGGATGACGATGAAGAGCAGCAGCACCAGCGTGGCGGCTCCGGTTGCCAGGGCGAGGCCACGCCACCAATGCAGGCTGTCCCACCAACCGGTGTCACTGCGCGGCCGCTGGCGTGGTCCCAAAGTGCTTTGGATGCGGGCCCAGACGTTGGCGGGCGGCGCGACCTCTTCGGTGGTCGGTACCATCGGGGTAAGCAGCTGCTGCCAATGCTCCACGGCCTGCGCGGCCGCCGGAGACCGAGCCATTTCCTCTTCGACGGCGGCGCGCTCATCGGCATCCAGTACGCCCAGTGCGTACTCGGCGTAGCGCAGAACGGTGTCCTCGTTGTCGATCGGTGCGTTCATTGCTCGAGGCACTTGCGAAGCTGCAACAGGCCACGTCGGATCCAACTCTTCATGGTGCCGAGGGGCACGTTGCTGCGTCGGGCCAGCTCGTTATACGTGGCGCCGCTAAAGAAGGCTTCACGAATGGAGCGTTGTGGGTGCGGATCCAGCTCCTCGAGGCAGCGCTGCAATCGCCCAGATTCCTGCGTACCCTCTGCGGCCGCCGCGGGCGAGAGTCCGTCGCCGGTACTATCCTCGACGGCTTTCCCGGCAGCATAGTCCAGCGTGGTCAGTGGATCGAGTGCCGTTTCGCGCTGCGCGCGCAGACGGTCGATTGCCCTGTTGCGTGTCAGCGTGATCAGCCAGCTAATGGCGCTGCCGCGGGTGGCGTCGAACGTGGAGGCACGGCGCCAGACGGTTACAAAACTATCCTGCAGTACATCTTCGGCCGTGCCGCGATCGCGCAGCATGCGTAGGCAGAGGGCGAACAGCCGGGGCGAGGTGCGTCGATAGAGCTCTGCGAATGCGCCTTGATCGCCGCGCCCACATTGCTGCAGGAGTCGATCGAGCTCGGCACGCGTGTCGGAATCAGGCGGGGTCATGTGCGCATCGCGTCGCGCAGAGCATGTAGCTCAGCGGTCGCTGCCCGCATCCTGAGGTGAAGCAAACTGCGTCGGCTTCTCCAGCTTCGAATTGTCATAGCCCCATCTTCGCAGCTCATCTCGCATGCGCGACACATCAGCGGCTGGGGGTTGCGGGCCCCGGGAAAACAGCGAGACGTGTTCGAACGACGGATCGGACAGGATGAACCAGTGGTAGCCATCGTCGTGATCCAGGATCCAGTATACCCGCCGGATATGGAAGAGATGCCAGACGACATAACTGACGCGCATCTGCGTATTCTGACCCGGATTGAGCAGCGTCACCGGGCCCACGAAAGTCTTCAGGCGCCCCTGCGGGGTGCCTATGCGACAAGCGTCGGTATCGAGCGTGCGCCCATCGGGCAGGCGGGAGTAGTCGGTCGTACCCGCCACGCAATTGTCCGTAATGTGCATCGGAGTGCGCTCGATTTCGTACCAGCGTCCGGTGTAAAAGCGCGTGATCTCGATAGAGCGTACCGGCTCGGGAGCCCCCCAAGGGCTGCCCCAGCTCGACAGCGAAACACAAGCGCCGCTCAGGGCAAGCATCCAGCCCAGCCATCGCATCGCAATCGTCCCCTTGCGTGCAGCATGTCGTGTCATACCCGCCTATACGGCGCCGAAGGACGATTGGATGCAGATACGCCGCCACGAACCTGCATCCGGGCCGCCCGCTGGAGCGTATTGAGTGAAGTCGAGAGCAGTAGCTCGAGGACAACCGATGGCCGACATTGAAAGCACCCCGTCAGCCGCAGCGCCGGCCGCCCCTGTTGTGGCAGCGCTGGCTGCCATCGCGCTGGCTGTCGGAGCCCTGACCGGCTGCTCGACGACGGCGCTGCTGAATGCGTTGCAGCCACGCGCGGGCGTGCGTGTGACGCGCGATAGGCGCTATGCGCCTGGTGCGCGCGGCACGCTGGATGTCTATGCTCCCCGCGCAGCGAAAGGCAACGTCCCGGTGGTGCTGTTCATCTACGGCGGCTCCTGGGATAGCGGACGTAAGGCCGAGTACGAATTCGTCGGAGATGCGCTCGCCAGCGCGGGCATGGTGGCCGTGATCCCTGACTACCGCGTCTATCCGCAGGTGCGGTGGCCGGCGTTCCTGCAGGACAATGCACGCGCGCTGCGCTGGGCGGTCGATCACGCTGCAGCCTACGGTGGCGATCCACACGACGTGTTCCTGATGGGACATTCGGCCGGCGCTTACGATGCCCTCATGCTGGGGCTCGATCCGCGCTGGCTTGCCGAGGTCGGGCTCGACCCCGTCCGCGACCTGCAGGGCGTCATCGGCCTGGCCGGACCCTATGACTTTCTGCCACTGACCAGCGCGCGACTCCAGGCCATCTTCGGCCCGCCGCAGGGGCGCCCTGCCACGCAGCCGATCAACTTCGTGACAGGGCACAATCCACCCCTGTTCCTGGCGACCGACCAGGCGGATAAAGAGGTCGATCCGGGAAATACCATGCGCCTCGCCGCCAGGGTGCGTGCGGCAGGCGGGGATGTGAGCGCGCACTCCTATGCGCACCTGACTCACGCGCTGTTGCTCGGCGTGTTCGCCGTCCCGCTGCGTGCAGTTGCCCCGGTGCGTCGCGATGTCGTGCAATTCATCCGCGCGCACGCCGCGCCGCACGCACTCGCAGTGCAGCCGTGATGGAGCCGATCGGAGGAGTACTGGCGTTCATGGTCGTGGTCATGACGGCCGGGTGGCTCTATCAGCGGCGTGTACGCAATGCCGGCTGGGCCGATGTGTTCTGGACCTACGGTACTGGCGCTGCCTGCGTGGCTATCGCGCTGCTGCCCCTCGACGGCCGTGCGCAGCCCACCTGGCGGCAGGCCATCCTCGGGGCATTGCTGGCCATCTGGGCGCTGCGACTCGGCGGCTATGTCGCAGCGCGCGTACGGCGCGGCGCGGAGGACGTGCGCTACGCAGGCCTGCGCGGTATCTGGGCAGCGGCCTTCCAGCGCAGGATGTTTGCGTTGCTGATCGTGCAGGCGCCCGCGAGCGCGCTGCTAAGTCTCGCCGTACTGCTGGCGGCGCGCTCTATGGACCCACGGCTGCGCGGCGCGGATGTCATCGGCTTCGCCATCATGGCGGCGGCATTGATTGGGGAGAGCGTCGCTGACCGGCAGATGCGCGCGTTCAAATCGAATCCTGCCAATGCGGGGCGCGTGTGCGACAGCGGACTGTGGGGATGGTCGCGGCATCCGAATTACTTCTGCGAGGGGCTGCTGTGGGTGGGGTTACCGATTCTCGCCATCCAGTGGTCCCACGCAGCCAGCTGGCTATCGTTACTGGCACCGGTGGTGATGTTCGTGTTGCTGCGATGGGTGACTGGCGTGCCGGCGCTCGAGGCGGCGATGCTGCGAACCAAGGGCGAGGCCTACCGACACTATCAGAGCCGCGTCAGCGCCATGCTGCCGCTGCCGCCGCAGCGCTGAGGCTGGAAACAATCGCCCACCGCGTGGCAAGCTGCCACGGCTCAACTGGCCCACAGTCGGCTTGAAGCGCGACTGGCCCGAGCGCGCTCACGCGACCTGCGCGCTGCTGCGAGCCGCGCGGATATAGCCGTAGGCGCGATTGCTGCGCGCATGGCCTTGAGCGTGATAGGCGAGGCGGTGGCGCTCGAGCGCATCGTTGCTCTGCCAGCGGGCGGTCAGCGGCAGGCGTTGCAGACGCGCGGCATTCATGCCGAAGATTGCCGTCTTGACGGGCCCGTCGGCGAGGCCGAGAGGGGCGAAGCCGTGCCGACGCCGCATGTCTGCGGGGATCTCCAGGCGCCGCAGCGCCTCGATTTGCCACTGCGGGGAGCCGAACCAGATCGAATCGGTGCCCCAGATGACGTGATCGGCGCCCAGGCCCTTGATCAGAATGCCGAGCATGGCCGCCGCGGTGCGTGGCTCGCTGATGCAGCAAGCTGCAAAGCTTGCCCCGATATCGGCATAGACGTTGCTGACGCCATATTTTGCCGGGATCTCGGCGAGGTCGCTGACCCATTCCAGACGGCCGGTGCGCTCGAATTCCGCCAGCGCAATCGCCGGCTCCCCCTCGCCGGTGTAGCGATAGGCGGCGTGATAGATCAGGAAGTTGAGCTGGGGCCAATCGCGCGCGGCCTTGCCGACATCTTCGACCTGGGCGAACTCCTTGAGATGCGGATAGCGCTGCTCGTCGCTGCGCGTATAGAGGCCCTTGTGGACGGCGACATTGCGGATGCCGGCCTTGACGAACTTTTCGTAGCCGCGGTACGCGACCTGCTCGTCGTCCATACGCCAGGGATAGCGGCTCAGATCCTTGTGAGTGTGGTCGCCGATCGTGTAGCCCTTCCAGGCATCGGGACGCAGCTGCTCGATGCCGCGATCGATCTGCTCCAGCCAGCCGGGTTGTCCCGGTGTGAAGATGAAATGCGACAGCAGTCGTCGGGAGCCGGCGAAGCGATTGATGCTATCGCGGGTCGCAGCGATGCTGTGGTTGGGCAGCAGCCAGTCCTTGCGCAGATCCGAGGGCGCACCCGAGAGCGCAGCGACCTTGGTATCGCTGTCGAACCACATCTCACGCACGTAGGTGCCCAGATGCAGATCTTCGAGCGTCGCGGGCCGCTCCGGTAGCTGCGGGTTCTGGTGCGCTTCGCGTGCTTGCTCGCGCAACTCGGCGAAGTATTGCAAGCCCGGTCCCGAATCATCCCGAATGAACTGCGTATGCAGGTCGATGATGGTCTGCGTGGCGAGCGCCTGCGCACGCGCTGCGGCGGCTCCCGGCTCGGAGGCTTCGGCCGGATCGACGGCGAACGCCGCGCCGTATACCTCGTTCATCGCGACGAAGGCCGTCGCCATACCAGCAGCACTGGTGAGGAAGGCACGCCGCTCGAGCCCGTGATGCGCGGAGAGCGCATCACACAGTCGCTTGATGTGTCCCTCTACCTCGCGCTGGCGCGCGGTTTGCGGCCCCGGCATGAATTCGCCGTTGGAGATGACCTGGGTCGGGACGGGCCATGGATAGGCACTCGCCGCGGAACGCATTTGCGTCAGCTCCGGCGTGGTGACTGGTTCGCTCATTGCCCGCTCCCCTTGCAGCGTGGGTAGATAGCATGCGTCGCAGCGGGGGCGCTGTAGGCGGTTTCCGGCAACCGTCGCTTCGGGTGGGCAAACTGAGACTTGAGTGGCATTCCTCCTGAGCGGGCACTGCGGCGCTATTTCGAGTTGCTCTGCGGCGCGCCGGCATCGGGCGGCCCGGAATGGGCTTCGATCCAGGTCTGTGCCTCGGAGTTCACCTCGCGCGGATTGCGGCCGGCGGCCGAGATGGGTGGGCCGATCACGACGCGGATGATGCCCGGGCGTTTCATGAGGCCGCGGCGTGGCCAGTAGTAGCCCGAGTCGTGCGCGACGGGCACGATGAGCCGGTCTGCGGCCTCAGCGAGCATGGCGCCGCTGACGCCGTATTTACGCGTCTGCCCGGGCGGCATGCGCGTCCCCTCCGGAAAGATGACGACCCAGGCACCCTCGGCCAGGCGGTGCTTGCCCTGCGCGATGACGTCGCGCACGGCAGCGGGGCCGCCGCTGCGATTGACCGCGATGGCGTGTAGCTGGCGGATGCCCCAGCCGACGAAGGGGATCCAGGTGAGTTCGCGCTTGAGCACCCAAACCTGCGTGGGCAGCAGCACTGCCTGCGCGACCGTCTCCCAACTCGAGGAGTGTTTCATCAGCACGATGTGATTGCCGGGCGGAAGTTGCTCGACGCCTTCGACGCGGTGCTCGAGCCGGCACGTCCAGCGCAGCAGTGCGAGGATCACGCGCGCCCAGACGCGCGCGAGCTCGAAGCGCAGGCGAAACGGCAGGAATAGACAGGCAATGACGAAGAAGATGGCATAGAAGAAGGTCCATGCCATGAAGAACATAGTAAAGACGACGGATCCGAGTGTCTGGCGCACGCTCAGCCGGGCAGACAGGAGAAATCGGCGATGCCGCTGAACAGCGCGCGCAACGCGCCCAGCAGCGCGAGACGATTGGCGCGCAGTGCCGCATCCGGATCATTGACGAGCACCTGGTCGAAGAAGGCATCGACTGCGGGTCGAAGCGCTGCCAGACGATCGAGCGCAGCGGCATAGTCGCGTCGCTGCGTGGCGGCCTGCACTTCCTCGGCGAGCGACTGCAATGCCTCGGCGAGCGAGCGCTCCGCGGGCTCGCGCAGCAGCGATGGGTCGATGCCCGTCGAACCGCTGCCGTGAGCGAGCGGTGCGGCGGACTTGCGCAAAATGTTGGCGATGCGCTTGTTGGCCGCCGCGAGGCTCGCGCCTTCGGGACGCAGCGTGAAAGCCACGAGTGCGCGCAGGCGCGCATCGAAGTCGAGCACCGAACCCGGACGGCACGCCAGTACCGCCTCGAACATCTCGGTGCTGATGCCGCTGTGTTCGCGCATCTCCAGGTACTGCGCTCGCAGACGCTCCATCATGTAGTCGTATAGCTCGCGCGCCAGCGCCGCGCTGCGCGCCGGCTCGAGAGTCGCGAGCGGTTGCGCACGCACCGCCTGCTCGAGCAGCGCCGGCAGATCGAGCTCGAGTCGATGCTCGAGCAGAATGCGCAGTGCGCCGATGGCCGCGCGGCGCAGGCCGAAGGGGTCGCGTGTGCCGCTCGGGCGCTGATCGATCGCGAAGATGCCGGCGAGCAGATCGAGCTTGTCGGCGAGCGCCACTGCATCGCCGACACGCGACGCCGGTAACGCGTCGCCTGCGCCGCGCGGCAGGTAGTGTTCGGCGATGGCTTCGGCCACAGGCGCGCTTTCTGCGTCGGCGTGCGCGTAGTAGCGGCCCATCGTGCCCTGCAACTCGGGAAACTCTCCCACCATCGCCGACAGCAGGTCGCACTTGGCGAGCTGCGCGGCGCGCGCCGTGTGGGCCGCATCGGCGCCGATGCGCACGGCGATGCTGTGCGCCAGCGCTGCGATACGTTCGGTGCGCGCGCCCAGCGAGCCGAGCTGAGCCTGGAAGGTCACCGCGTCGAGCCCTGCGCGGCGCGCTGCGAGCGGCGCGCGGCGATCCTGCTCCCAGAAGAATGCGGCATCGGCCAGGCGTGGACGCACCACGCGCTCGTTGCCGGCGCGCACCAGCTCGGGCTGCGGACTGTCGATATTGGCGATGGTGATGAAGCGCGGCAGCAGTGTGCCCCCGCCCCCCTGGATCGCGAAGTAGCGTTGATGGGCCTGCAGCGTGGCGAGCAGCACCTCGCGTGGCAGCGACAGGAAACGCGCCTCGAACTGTCCGGCGAGCGCCACGGGCCACTCGACCAGGGCGGTGACTTCATCGAGCAACGCGGGGTCGATGATGGCGCGGCCGCCGAGCTGCTCGGCGAGCGCCGTGATCTGCGCATGAATCTGGTCGCGTCGCGACTCGAAGTGCGCGACGACCCGGCCGCGCGTCAGCAAAGTCTGCGCGTATACACCCGGAGATGCGAGGCGCAAGGGCTGCGGTGCCATGAAGCGATGCCCGCGGGTGCTGTTGCCGGCGGACACGCCCAGCAGCGTTGCCGGCACGACCTCGCGTCCGAACAGCAGCACCAGCCAATGAACCGGGCGCGCGAACTGCTCGCTCAACGTGCCCCAGCGCATGCGCTTGGGGATGGGCAGCGCATCCAGCGCCGTGCGCACCAGGCCCGGCAACAGCTCGCGTGTGGACTGCCCGGCTCGCGTTCCCTCGTAGCTCAGGTACTCCACACCGCGCGCATCACGCTCGCGTCCGAGTGCCTCGATTCCCACGGCGCAGCTCGCGGCAAAGGCACTCGCGGCGCGCGTGGGCGCGCCGGCGGCATCGAAGGCGACGGAGACGGGTGGGCCGCGCCGATGCACGAGCTGATCGGGCTGTTGCGCAGCCACGCGGCGCACGAGTACCGCCAGACGCCGCGGTGTTGCGAAGGACTCGACGCTACCAAGCACGATGTTGCTGGCCGCCAGGCCGCTGCGCAGCGCCTCGGCGAAGGCCTGACTCATGGCGGAGAGCGCCTTCGGCGGCAGCTCCTCCGTGCCGAGCTCGACCAGCAGGTCGCGCCGCTCGATGCGCGCGGTATTCATGCGGACGGGCCGGCGGCCGGCGCGGACTTGAGCAGCGGAAAGCCGATGGCCTCGCGGCTGGCGTAATAGGCCTTCGCCACGGCGCGTGCCAGGGTGCGCACACGCAGGATGAAGGCGGCACGTTCGGTCACCGAGATCGCACGCCGCGCATCGAGCAAATTGAAAGTGTGCGAGGCGGCGAGCACCTGCTCGTAGGCGGGCAACGGCAGTTGGGCCTCGAGCAGAGCCTGGCAGGCGCGCTCGTGGTCGTCGAAATGGCGCAGCAGCACGGCGGTGTCGGCAAGCTCGAAGTTGTACTTGGATTGCTCGACTTCGTTCTGGTGAAAGACATCGCCGTAGGTCACGCGGCCCTGCGGGCCTTCGGCCCAGACGATGTCGAACAGGCTCTCGACACCCTGCAGGTACATCGCCAGGCGCTCCAGCCCATAGGTGATCTCGCCGCTGACGGGCTGGCAGTCGATGGCACCGACCTGCTGAAAATAGGTGAACTGGGTAATCTCCATGCCGTTGAGCCAGACTTCCCAGCCCAGGCCCCAGGCCCCCAGCGTCGGGGACTCCCAGTCATCTTCGACGAAGCGGATATCGTGGACGCGCGGATCGAAGCCGAGCATGCGAAGACTTCCCAGATACAGCTCCAGAATGTCCAGCGGGGAGGGCTTGATCAGAACCTGGAATTGATAGAAGTGCTGCAGGCGAAAGGGGTTGTCGCCGTAACGCCCGTCCGTCGGCCGCCGCGAGGGCTGTACAAAAGCCGTGCGCCAGGGCTCGGGGCCGATGGCACGCAGGAAGGTCGCCGTGTGGAAGGTGCCCGCGCCGACCTGCATGTCGTAGGGCTGCAGGATGACGCAGCCCTGCTGCGACCAGTAGCGCTGCAACGTGAAAATGAGGTCCTGAAAGGTACGCGGCGGCTCGCCAATTCGCTCGTTCTGCATCCGCTCGTGAAGTCCTGTGCGTATCGCTCGCGCAGCCGACGCGCGAGAATGCGCGCCGCTTTCGCGAAACGCGCGAGTATATGCGAGCCGCTGTCGGTCCGGCCCCCCAAGCGCGCCCACCTGCGCTGCTGGCCGCGCGGCGCCGCGGCGCCGCCCAAAGGCGGGGCACAGCGGCGAGTACCGCACTATAATAGTGCAACAAAGGCCGCGTCTGACGAGGACGATGCGCCTAACTCGTTGATTGGCCGTGCTGTTTCGAACGGCACGGATCTGGCAAAGGGTCTGCATCCAAATGGGGCCCGGCGCGGGATAGGCGCGCGCGCGGGGCGCAATGGCCAGCGTGTGGCGTGCACAAAGAACATAGAACCTGGAGGCGATATGAGTTCAAGCGATGTGATCAAGCTGATCAAGGACAAGGAGGTGAAGTGGGCGGACCTGCGCTTTACGGACACCCGCGGCAAGGAACAGCACGTCAGCATTCCCTCCCGTTACATCAACGAGGAGTTCTTCACCGACGGCAAGATGTTCGACGGTTCGTCGATCGCCGGCTGGAAGGGCATCAATGAGTCGGACATGATCCTGATGCCCGACGCTTCCACGGCCGTGCTCGATCCGTTCTTCGAGCAGTCCACGGTCAATATCCGCTGCGACGTGATTGAGCCCGCGACCATGCAGGGCTACGAGCGCGATCCTCGCTCTCTCGCCAAGCGCGCCGAGGCCTACCTCAAGTCCACCGGCATCGCCGACACGGCGTTGTTTGGTCCGGAGAACGAGTTTTTCATCTTCGATAGCGTGCGCTGGGATGCGAATCTCAACGGCGCCTTCTACGCGATCGATTCGGTGCAGGGGTCCTGGAACACGCAGACCGCATTCGACGAGGGCAACAAGGGTCATCGTCCCGGCGTCAAGGGCGGCTATTTCCCGGTGCCGCCGGTCGATGCCTATCAGGACATTCGCTCGGCCATGTGCCAGGCCTGCGAGGACATGGGCCTGGTAGTCGAGGTGCACCATCACGAAGTGGCCACGGGCGGGCAGTGCGAGATCGGCATCGGCGCCAATACGTTGGTGAAAAAGGCCGACGAGGTGCAGATCCTCAAGTACGCCCTGCACAACGTGGGCGCGAACTTCGGCAAGACCGTGACCTTCATGCCCAAGCCGCTGGTCGGCGATAACGGCAGCGGCATGCATGTGCACCAGTCGCTGGCCAAGGGCGGCAAGAACATTTTCGCAGGCGATAAGTACGCCGGTCTGTCGGATACGTGTCTCTACTATATCGGCGGCATCATCAAGCATGCCCGCGCGCTGAATGCGCTGACCAATGCGACCACCAACAGCTACAAGCGCCTGGTGCCGGGCTTCGAGGCGCCGGTGATGCTCGCGTACTCGGCGCGCAATCGCTCCGCGTCCATCCGCGTACCCTGGGTGTCGAGCCCGAAGGCACGGCGCATCGAAGTGCGCTTCCCCGACTCCACGGCCAATCCCTACTTCGCGTTCGCGGCGATGATGATGGCGGGCCTGGACGGCATTCAGAACAAGATCCACCCCGGCGATCCGGCCGACAAGGATCTGTACGACCTGGAGCCCGAGGAGGCCAAGCACATCCCGACCGTGTGCCATTCGCTCGACATGGCACTCGAGTATCTGGACAAGGACCGCGAGTTCCTGCTGCAAGGGGGCGTATTCACCAATGACGTGATCGATGCGTACATGGGGCTGAAGATGCAGGAGGTCACGCGTCTGCGCATGACCACGCACCCGGTCGAGTTCGACATGTATTACAGCGTCTGAGGTGGGCGTGCCGCGTGACCCGGTCATTGCGAGGATCGGCACGCGTAGGGAGTGCCCGGCGGGTGACGGCGCGCACAGTGTCGTCATCCGCCCCTGTCTCGCGGCTATCGCGAGCGTTATGCTCGACTCCCATGCGACCCCGTCTGCGTTATGTCGCGTTTGCTTCCGCCGTCGTGCTGGCGGTGGGGATGCCGCTGTTGGGTGTTCCGGGCAGAGCGCATGCCGACGGCGCCAACGGGGGCTCGACGACGCTGTACCGCTGGGTCGATGCGCAAGGGGTAATTCACTTCTCCGACACGCCGCAGCCCGGGGCACAGAAGATCCAGGTCTCGCCGGCGCAGACTTTCCCATCCACACATGTGGCGGGCGGCGGCGAGACTGCCCCACCGAGCGCCCAGCAGGTGTATCAGGCCTGCGAGATCGCGCAGCCGAACGCGGAACAATCGTTTTATGCACCCGAGGTGATCGGCATCTCGGTGCGGCTCACGCCCGACCTGCGTCCGGGCGATCAGCTGGCGCTGAGCGTCGATGGACATGGCATCTCCTCGATCGAGGGCAGCGCACTGGACTTCGAGCTGCCGATGCCGGATCGCGGCGCTCACATGCTGCAGGCCGTGGTACGCGATGCCGAGGGGCACACGCTGTGCTCCTCCACGAGCATCACCATCTATGTGCAGCGTCCCTCGCTGCTCGCGCCGCAGTCGCCCGCAGACGCCCACGGGTCCACTGGCGCTCCACCGATTCCGCGCCACTGAGCCACCGCTGCCATCGGCTGGAGAGCGCCGGTGGAGATTGAGAGTCTCGCCTCCTCGCCGCTGGCACACTTCGATTCCACGGAGCTGCTCGACGCACTCTCCACGGGCTTGATCATGCTCGACGAGCAATGCTGCGTGGTCTATGCGAACGTCGGCGCGCAGGACCTGCTGGCCGTCGGCCTGAACCAGGCGCGCGGCCGGCCGATCACCGAGCTGTTTACGCGGCCCGAGGCGCTCAGCCAGCTGCTGCGGCGGGCGCTGACGCGCGCCGAAGCCTGCGCCGGCCACGAGATTGCACTGACGCCCACGCCAGGGCATGGCGGCCTTCGCGAGCCGGTGGTCGTGGACATCACCATCACGCCGCTTCCCGGACAGCTGACGGGCACCCACCTGCTGCTGGAGCTGGCCGATGCGCGCACGCGTCTGCGCATCAGCCGCGAGAGCGAGATGCTGTCGCGATTGGACGGCAGCCGGCTGATGACCCGGCAGCTCGCGCACGAGATCAAAAACCCGCTCGGTGGCTTGCGTGGGGCTGCGCAGCTACTCGCGCGCGAACTGCACGATGGGGCGCTCACTGAATATACGGCGGTGATCATCAACGAGGCCGACCGTCTGCGTGCGCTCGTGGATAGCATGCTCGGGCCTTCGCGGCCGCCACAGAAGAGTGTGGTGAACGTGCATGAGCTCTGCGAGCACGTTTTCCACTTGCTGCGCAGCGAGGCGCCCCAGGGCGTCGCAATCGAGCGCGATTACGATCCGAGCCTGCCGAGCACCGAGCTGGATCGCAACGAGATCATCCAGGCGTTGCTGAACATCGCGCGCAATGCGTTGCAGGCGCTGCCCGAGGTCGCCGGCCGAATCGTGCTGCGCACTCGCGTGCAGAGCAACGTCAACATTGGCACGCAGCGCCATCGGCTGGTTGCCGACATCCAGGTCGAGGACAACGGCTCCGGGGTGCCTCCGGAGCTGACGCGCAGCCTGTTCTATCCGCTGGTGACCGGGCGCTCGAACGGCACTGGGCTGGGGCTGGCGGTTGCGCAAGACCTGGTCGCACGCCACCGCGGCATCGTCGAATTCGACAGCCGGCCAGGGCGCACCGTGTTTTCACTGCTGCTGCCGCTACTGGCAACGGAGGATTCTGCATGAGCGCCGCGCCGCTGCGTGTCTGGCTCGTCGATGATGACACTTCCATTCGCTGGGTACTCGAGCGGGCGCTGAAGAACGGCGGCATGCTTCCCAAGGCTTTCGATGCCGCGGAGCCGGCGCTCGTAGCGCTGCGCAGCGACGTCCCCGATGTGCTCATCACGGATATCCGCATGTCCGGTCAATCGGGACTGGAGCTGTTGCGCCGCATTCACGCTGTACATCCCGACCTGCCGGTCATCGTCATGACCGCCTATTCGGATCTCGGCAACGCGGTATCGGCCTACGAGAGCGGTGCCTTCGAATACCTGGCCAAGCCCTTCGACATCGACCAGGCCGTGGACCTGGTGAGGCGCGCTGCCAGTGCCGCCAGTGCCGCCAGCGCCGCGAGCGCTGCCGCCCATGCCATCGCTGCCAACGGCGCTGGCACCAGTGTCGGTGCGCGGGGCCTGGCAGGATCCGCACCGCGCATTGCGGCGCTGCTAGGGCGCGCCCCGGCCATGCAGCAGATGTTTCGCGCGATCGGACGGCTGTCGCGCTCGAGCGTCAACGTACTCATCACCGGCGAGTCGGGCACCGGCAAGGAACTCGCCGCGCGCGCGCTGCACGAGCACAGCCCGCGAGTCAACAAGCCCTTCATCGCACTCAATACCTCGGCGATCCCCGCTGAGCTGCTCGAGTCCGAGCTGTTCGGGCATGAAAAAGGTTCCTTCACGGGCGCGGATGCCCTGCGGCGCGGTCGCTTCGAGCAGGCCGATGGCGGCTCGCTGTTTCTCGACGAAATCGGCGACATGTCCACCTCGCTGCAGACGCGGTTGCTGCGCGTGCTGGCCGAGGGCGAGTTCTATCGGGTCGGCGGGCAAACTCCGATCCGCGTCGACGTGCGCGTGATTGCAGCGACCCACCAGAACCTCGAGGAGCGCGTGCGCACGGGATTGTTTCGCGAGGACTTGTTTCATCGCCTCAACGTGATCCGTATCGAGTTGCCCCCGCTGCGGTCTCGCCGCGAGGACATCGCCGACCTGCTGGTACATTACCTGGCTCTGGCCGCACAGGAGCTGGGCGTGGACACCAAGGCGCTCAGTCCCGAGGTGCTCGAGCGGCTGATCGGCTACGGCTGGCCTGGCAATGTGCGCGAGCTCGTCAATCTGTGCCGGCGACTGACGGTACTCGCCCCAGGTAGCGAGATCCGCATCGAAGATCTGCCGGCCGAACTCGGCAACGCAGCCTCGGCCAATGCACACGATGCGGACTGGACCGCAGTGCTGGCGCAATGGGCCGACCACCAGGCACATGCCCTGCAACGCCCGCTGCTCGAGGATGCGATGCCGGCCTTCGAGCGCACCCTCATCCGCGTGGCGCTCAAGCACACCCAGGGCCATCGGCAGGAGGCTGCACGCATGCTCGGCTGGGGTCGCAATACCCTTACGCGCAAGCTCAAGGAGCTTGGTATGGACGAGCCGGGCGAGGATTGACCGGCCGCACCCCTGCGGCGCCGCGGGTGTAGGATTGCGACCCCGTCGCTGCTGTGGGAGTCGCAACATGCTGCTGAGGGCGCTGGCGTTGCTGCTGCTGGGAGGCTCGCTGGTCGCGGATGCGAGCGCGGCCGCTCCGGATCCAGTTCCGAATGCCGCCACGTTGAGCGATGCGACCCTGGCGCGCTTTCCAACTTTGCACGGCGATCGCATCGTCTTCGAGGCGCACGACAATCTTTGGGTCGTCGCCCGCGGCGGTGGGGTGGCCACCCGACTCACGAGCGACAGCGGCAGCGATTGGATGCCGCGCTTCTCGCCGGACGGGCGTTGGATCGCCTTCACGGGCGATTATCAGGGCAACACCGATGTCTACGTCATACCGTCTCAGGGCGGCGCGGTGCGGCGGCTCACCTTTTGGTCGGACGTCGAGGCCGATCCGCCGCTGCGCTGGGGCCCGAACAATCTGGTACTGACCTGGACGCCCGACTCGCAGCACATCGTGTTCCTGTCGCGCCGCAATTCGTGGAATTCCTGGTATGGACAGCTCTACGAGGTGGGGCTCGACGGCCGTGCGCCGCAGGTACTGCCGTTGGATCGCGGCGGGTTGCTCAGCTTCAGCCCGGATGGGCGGCGCATCGCCTACAACCGCATCTTCCGCAATTTCCGCACCTGGAAGCGCTACAACGGTGGGCTCTCACAGCACGTGTATCTGTACGACCTGCAGTCGCATGCGCTGCAGCAGGTGACCGACTGGAAGGGCACCGACACCGCGCCGATGTGGTATCAACACACGATCTATTTTCTGTCGGACCGCGACGCCGCGCGACGCGCCAATCTGTGGGCCTACGACCTCGATACCCGAGCAGTCCGCGAGGTCACGCACTTTACCGACTACGACATCGATTTTCCCAGCCTGGGCGATGATGGCATCGTCTTTCAGCAGGGCGGCTCGCTGTATGTCGTGGACCTGCCCTCCGAGACGCTGCATCGCCTGACGGTGCGCGTGCCCGACGACGGACTGCGCACGGGCACACGCTATGTGGACGGCGCGCGCGACATCCGCGATCCGGACAATGCGCAGATGACCGACTATGATCTCGCCCCCAACGGCAAGCGCGCTCTGTTCAGCGCGCGCGGTGATCTGTTCTCGCTGCCGGCCGAGCACGGCAACACGCGCAATCTCACCCAGACGTCCACTGCCGAGGAAGATCATCCCGCCTGGTCACCGGACGGGAGGCAGGTCGCCTACACCACCGACTCGTCAGGTGAGCAGCAGATTGCCGTTCGTGATGCGCAGCAAGGCCCAGAGCGGCTGATGACGCATTTTGCCAGTGGCTATTTCTATCGTCCCGTCTGGTCGCCCGATGCCGATCGCATTGCCTTTTCGGACAACGCCCATCGGCTGTGGTACGTGCCGGTACGTGGCGCGGGCGTGCCCGTGCAGGTGGCACAGGATCGCTACCAGGAGATGCACGATTACGTCTGGTCACCCGATGGTCGCTGGCTGGCGTACAGCCTGACCGATGAATCGCAGCAGCGGCAGCTGTGGCTCTACGAGATTGCGACGCATCGCGCGACGCGCATCAGCGAACCGGGCAACGACGATTTCCAGCCGCAGTTCGATGCCAGCGGGGAACATCTCTACTTCCTCTCCAGCCGACATGAGAACCCGGTGCTCGCGGAGAACGAATTCGACATCGCCGATCTGAAGATCGTTGGGATATACGTTGCGACCCTCAAGGCGGATGCTCCCTCACTGTTTGCGCCGCAGTCGGACGAAGGCGCCGTCGAACCGACGCCTTCACCGCCGCTCAATCCTGATGAGGCTCGGCCGCCGCGGCGAGGAGGGCCGCAGCCACGAGGAACCCTGCCGCAGGGGGCCCAGCCGCAGGGAACGCAGCCGGGCGGCGCGCCATCGGCTGCGGCTGCTGGCGCTGTCTCGACGACTGCGTATCGTCCGGGTGCCATCGCGGCCATGCGCATCGACCTGCCGGGGCTGATGGCGCGCGCAGTGCCGCTGCCGATCGCGGCGGCGACGCTCGCCGGTTTCGATGTGCGCGGCACGCTGGTCTATTATCAGACGCTGCCGCCGAGCACGTTGGCCGGGCCGGTCGCGGCCGAAAAGGGCACGCTGCGACTTTATGATCTCAAGCAGCGCAAAGACAGCGCGTTGATCGAAGACGTCAGCAGCTATCGCGTGTCGGCCGATGGCAGCAAGCTGATGTTCCGGCGCGATACCCCAGCCGGAAAATCCTTCTATATCGTGGATGCGGGCACTACCGCGACGCACGCCGCGGCGGACGCACATCCGCTGGACACCTCGCACATGCAGATGCAGGTGCAGCCGCCACAGGAGTGGGCCGAGATATTTCAGAATGCCTGGCGGCTCGAGCGCGACTTCTTCTTTCGGCCGCAGATGAATGGCGTCGATTGGGCGGGCGTGCGCCGTTCCTATGCGCGATTGCTGCCCCTGGTTGGCTCACGCAATGATTTGAATTACCTCATCGGCCAGGTCATCGGTGAGCTCAGCAACTCGCATACCTATGTCGGAGGCGGCGATCGCGCCATGACCGAGCCGCGCGTCGGCAGTGCGTATCTCGGCGTGGATTACGACAGCGATACGCGCACGCGGCGCACGCTGCTCGCGCACATCTATCCTGGCGATAACACGCGGCCGGAGTATCGATCGCCATTGACCGAGCCGGGTCTGGACGTGCGCGCCGGCGATGCACTGCTGGCGATCGATGGCGAGGCGTTGACGCCTGGCGAGGATCCCGAGCGCCTGCTGGTAGGCAAGCAACATCAGACCGTGCGTCTGACGGTGGCCGGCCCAGACGGTGCACGACGTCGCGACGTCGTCGTCGCACCGCTCGACAATGAGCTGCTGCTGCGTTCCAAGGCCTGGATAGACCATAACCGTCAGCTCGTCGATGCCGCCTCGCACGGGCGCGTCGGCTATATCTACCTCAGCGATATGGAAGAGCTCGGCATGGAGCAGTTCATCCGCCAGTTCTACGGACAGCTGGATCGCCAGGCACTCATCGTCGATGATCGATGGAACGGTGGCGGTAACGTTGATCAGATCGTGCTGGAGCGCCTGCGGCGCGATCTGGTTGGCATGAGCACCGATCGCGAGGATGCCGCCGAGACGATTCCGCAGCAGCTGGTCGCCGGCCCGAAAGTCTGTCTCATCAACGAGTACTCGGCCTCCGATGGGGATCTGTTCCCCTACTTTTTCCGGCAATACCATCTCGGGCCGCTCATCGGCATGCGCACCTGGGGCGGGGTGCGTGGTATCCGCGGCGACTGGAGCCTGCTCGACAATGGCTATATCACCATCCCGGAGGACGCTGTCTACGGGCTGAAGTCGCAGTGGGTCATCGAGAACCACGGCGTCGAGCCCGACATGCAGGTGCAGGATGAGCCTGCAGACCTGCTCGCCGGCCGCGATGCGCAGTTGTCCGCAGCCGTCAACTACCTGCTGCAGAAACTGGGCCCGCAACGCGCTACGTTGCCACCGGCGCCGCCCGGACTGCCTGCCTATCCGTCCGAGGCGCACTGAATACAAAAGGGTCCTTGATTCTGCTAGGCTCGCCCACTCATCACGGGGGGCCGTACGATGTCTACGCCCAGGCTTTGTCTATGCTGACCCGCCTGCAATCCGCGCTTGCAGCCGGTGCTTATGTCGGATTGCTCGTCTGCGCGATGCCGGCGGCGCAGGCCCAAATCGATATCGCGGGTACCTACAATACTGAGGACGCCGTCGACTATCGTTCCATGTTGCTCGGCCCACGAGCCGTGGACTTCCTCGGAATGCCCCTGAACAATGAGGCGCGTGCCGGCGGCGAGGCCTACAGCCAGGACACCGTGTCGGTGCCAGGCCATCAATGCACCTCCTGGGGCCCGCAGTACCTCGTCGAGGCAGGCTTCCCCATCCGCATCTTCCCGACCTTCGATGACGAGGGGACGGTTGCCGCTTGGACCATCAGCGCCTGGAACGATTACCAGCCGCTCATCATCTACATGGATGGTAGAGCGCAACCCGATGCGAACGGTCTGCGGCGCTCGACCGGCTTCACGACCGGCCAGTGGCAGGGTGACACGCTGCAGACCATCACCACGGACATGAAGGACGGCGTGCTCACGCGCAATGGCGTGCCCTCCTCCGACAAGGAGAGCATGCTGCTGTGGATCACGCGTCACGATGACCTGCTCACGGTCACCGGCCTGATCCAGGACCCAACCTATCTGGCCGAGCCGTGGGTGCAGGCGCGCGAGTTCATTGCTGCCGAAACTCCGCCGGACGCCGGCCTGCACTACCAGTATCCGTGCATGCAGGCGAACGAGGTGCCCGAACTGGGTCGCGGCAAGGTGCCCTTCTACCTGCCTGGCAAGAATCCTTCGCGCAACGACATGACCACACGCTTCCACATCCCAGAGGATGCGGTGCTCGGTGATCCGAAGGCCATGTACCCCGAGTATCGCGACAAGATGAAGAGCCATTTCACGCCGCCCGGCAAGTGCACGCTGGATTGCTGCGGCTGGGGGGACTTCCGCGCCACGAGCAATCCGAAGATGGAATGCAAGGACGAGGGGATCTAGTGATGCCCCTGCGACAACCCGCCACGTTGGCAGGCGTGCTGGTGGCGGCGCTCTGCGGCGTGGCCACCGGGGCCGTGAGGGCCGCTGCCGATGACTCTGCAGTGGGCAATATGCCGATCGGCACCACGCCGGCCCACATGGTGAATGGTGTGGATGTCGTGCCGGTCGCCGCAGGCATCGCCATGGTGGATGTGCACGGCCAGAACGTCGTCGTGCAGTACGGTCCCGATGGAGTTTTAGTGGTCGACAGCGGCGCACCGGGCGACAGCTCGGCACTGTTGCAGGTCGTCAAGCATCTGAGTTCCGAGCCGATCCGTTTCATCCTCAACACCAGCGCCTCGCCGGATCGCACCGGCGGCAATGCGCAGCTGGCGCAGGCCGGCCATGGCTTCAGCCAGAACGAGTCGGGGTTCGGCGGTGGGCGGTTCGTCGGCATGACCAACGCACCGGTGGTTGCGCGACTCAACGTGCTGACTGCCATGAGTGGCTCGACACCGGGCTATTCCCAGGATGCGTTGCCGAGCATCACCTACGATGAAGGTCAGCAGAATCTCTCGCTGAACGGTGACTCCATCGAGATGGTTCCCGCGCCATCCGGCCACAGTGATGGCGACAGCTGGGTGGTGTTTCGACAGGCCGATGTGATCGTCTCAGGCGACACGGTCGACATGCTGCGCTTTCCGCAGATCGACGTCGCGCACGGCGGCGGCATCGACGCCGAGGTCGACGCGATGAATCGTCTGGTCGACATCGTCGTGCCGGCGCTGCCTCTGTACTGGCACCAGGGCGGCACGGTACTGATCCCGGCGCGCGGACGGCTGGCGCAGGCCGAAGAAGTGGTGCAGTACCGCGACATGGTCACGATGGTGCGCGATCGCGTGCAGGCGCTGGTCGCACAACATCGCTCGCTCGCGCAGGTGAAGGCGGCCAATCCCACCGCCGGCTTCAACAACCGGTACGGCGCGGAGGATGGACCTTGGACGACGGATCAATTCGTAACGGCGGTGTATCAAAGCCTGACGGCATCGCACGCGCACCGGAGAGGGCAGTGATCGCACGCAGCGCTCGCACGGCCCTGGCGATGGTGCTCGCGGGTGTCTTGTTCGCCGCAGCGCTGTACAGCCCGGCTCACGCGCAGGCCGCTGCGGCGCGTGGCGGCCGCGGCGCCGCTGGCTTGGGGGCGCCGTCGGGCCCGCCACCGACTGCCAAGGCGCAGGCGCCGTTCGATTCGAGCGGTTATTGGGTCGCGCTCGTGACGGAAGCCTGGCGATTCCGCATGGTCGTGCCCGGTCCGGGCGACTACGACGAGATTCCGCTCACGCTCGCCGGCAAACAGCTCGCCGATCAATTCAATGCCACCAAGGAAGAGGCCGCCGGCAACGCCTGTAAGGCCTATGGCGCCCCGGTCATCCTGTGGTTGCCGACGCGGCTGCACATCAGCTGGGCCGATGACAACACACTGCGGGTCGACACCGATGCCGGCATGCAGACCCGTCTGTTGAAGTTCAAACCCACCGACCAGGACAAGTCGGCGGCGCCGAGCCTGCAGGGGCTGACGAGCGCGCAGTGGGTGATTCACGGCGCCGGTCCCGCGGGTGGCCGTCGTCCTCCAGGTCCAGGAGCGCCCGGCCAGCAGTATGGATATATCAAGGCGATCACGACCAATCTGACGCCCGGGTATTTGCGCAAGAATGGCGTTCCCTATGGCGGCAAGACGACCAGCATGCGCGAGTACTGGGAGCAGCACACGGCACCCGGCGGCGCGCAGTGGCTCATCGTGACTACGTTCCTGACGGATCCGACCTATCTGCTGGATCCGTACGTGTTTTCGCCAACCTTCCGCAAGGAGCCCGATGGCTCCAAGTGGAATCCGCAGCCCTGCAGTCTGAAGTGGTAGGAGCCGGCTGAGCTGAGCACGCGCTTTCGCATCCTGTTGTACCTCGCTCTGCTCCTGGGCGTAACGCCCGCTTGGGCGCTGAACGCCAACGCGGTGCGCGGTGGTTGGGAAACCGAGCTCGATGGCCACGTGCAGGTCTACAATTTCAGGATCGAGGGGCAGCACGTCGCCGGTGTCGCCTGCGGCGATTGTGCCGACGCCACCACGCTGGCCTTCATCGAAGGAACACTCGGGCCGGATCTGATCCGCTTTGAAGTCCGGCATGTGCGCGACGATGGCAGCACCGCCTGGCTCGACCATCTGGTAGCGCGCATCGCGAATGATCGAATGATCATCAGCGGGCGGCTGGGCGGTGCGCACGCGCGCGCCATCGAGCTGCAACTTCACAAGGACCCCCGTGGCCCTGCGCCCTTCGCGGGCGTCGCTGTCTCGGCGGTGCTGCCGCAGCCGAGCGCTCCGCCGCGCAATGTAGCCGCCTATGGTTCGAACGGACAGCTACCGCCAGCCGGATACACGGCCCCGCGCGGCGCCTTCGGTCAGTCCGCCGACTACCAAGCGCCCGGCCCCTGGGAGCAGATCACCCCCGACAGACTCGTGGGTGTCTGGTTTTTCAGCACCGGACACGACAAGCAGCACTTCATCATCCGCCGCGTGGGACAGCAGTTGCTCGGCACGGTGTGTGGCCCCTGTGACAATCCCTATGACATGGCCACTCTGGACCACTTCGAGATTCAAGGCGACACGCTCACCTTCCGCATCTATCACGAAGACTTCGGCCTGGGCGTGCTGCCGTTCTACAACCTGATCACGGCGCACGTTGCCGGTAACGAGATGCGCGTCATCAGTGCGATCGCCAGTAATCTGCCGCTGCAGGATCAACCCTTCGCCTACTTCGCATTCACGATGGTTGGGCCGGTTACGACCGAGGCGACCGCGCCGCCCGCATTGCCTATTGCCCGCTGAGCGCGCGGGAGCATGCCGGAGCACGCATATGCCCCAGTCAGGAGGTGACCCGCAGCATCGCTAGCCTGCCGCAAACCCTTCGGCTGCCGGTGTGGTGGTAGCCGGCCGCAGTCTGGCCTATGGGCCATGACATACGGCCATTGAAACTGCGTGACCAGTCCGTCGATACTCACAGCATGAACGACGGCGCTGATTCGGTCGTCTGGGTTGCAGGGGTCGGCGCCTCGGCCGGCTTGGGCGCTGCGCTGGCGCGCCGCTTCGCCCAGGGTGGGATGCTGGCCGCGATCACCGGACGCAGCGCCGCGCGCGTGCAGGCTGTGTCAGCCGAGATTGGGCTCGCCGGCGGCCGCGCGGTTGCATTGCCGGGGGATATCGCGCTCCCCGAGGATGTCGAGCGACTGGCGGTGGCCGTCAAGTCTCTGGGGCATCTACGCGCTGCGATATTCAATGCGGGACATTCCGTGTGGGGCTCGCTGCTCGAGATCACACCCCAACAGTTCGAAGAGGCGTGGCGCACCAGCACCTACGGGGGCTTCTTATTCGCGCGTGCGGTGCTGCCGGCACTGTTGGAAGCCGGTGGAGGCAGCCTGCTGTTCAGCGGCGCCACAGCGTCGATCCGCGGCCGCGGACCCTTCGTGGCGTTTGCGGCGGCAAAAGCAGGTTTGCGCTCGCTTGCGCAGAGCACCGCGCGAGAGTTCGGCCCGCGTGGGGTGCACGTCGCACACGTCATCATCGACGGTGGGATCGACGGCGAGCGTTTGCGCAGCAATGCGTCCGCACGTGTGGCCGCTGCGGGGCAGGATGGCCTGCTGCATCCCGACGCCATCGCCGAGAGCTACTGGCAGCTGCATCAGCAGCATCGCAGCGCCTGGACGCACGAGCTGGATCTGCGTCCTTACAAAGAAGCGTTCTAGAGTGCGCTTCAAGTCGCGGAGTCTGCGGCTGCTCATGGTCCTGACGATTCTATTCGGTTGCGTCGGCTGCGATCAGGCGACGAAGTTGATGGTGCGTGAGCACCTTGCCGTCGGCACGACCATCTACATGCTTGGTGGCACAGTACGCCTGGAGCACGCTGAGAACGTCGGCGCCTTCCTCAGCCTGGGTGAATCGCTACCAGAGACCCTCAGGGTGCTTCTGCTCACGGTGGGCGGACTCATTTTGGTAATCGGCGTGCTTTTCTGGGAACTCCACGGCCCCAGGGCTAGTCTGCTGCAGACCTCGGGTGCTGCGCTGATTTCTGCAGGCGGACTGGGTAACGTGCTGGACCGGCTGAGCCGTGCCGGCCAGGTAACCGATTTTCTGAATATAGGCGTAGGGCCCGTACGAACGGGCATCTTTAATATTGCCGACATGGCGTTGATGCTGGGCTTGGCATTGTTGCTCGTCTCGTTTATGCGAGGTGCGGAGGGTCGCTAACCACGGTTTACTCTCGGCAAATCGGTGACCCACACCATGCCTCAGCTGCCCTGGTATTCTCTCCAAGCTAAGATCTCATCTGCACCCGTCCTGCTGCATCTCCCATGACTGAACGCGAGCCTTTCGACCATCCGCGCCGTACTGCCGCGATACTGTTTGTGTTCGTGACGGTGACGATCGACATGCTGGCGTTCGGCATCATCATCCCGGTGCTGCCGCATCTCATCGTGGAATTGATCGGCGGCAGTATCGCCAGGGCCGCAGTGTGGTCCAGCGGCTTCGGCACACTGTTCATGTTGATGCAGTTCGTCTGCTCGCCAATCCAGGGCGCCCTATCAGATCGCTTCGGTCGGCGCACCGTGATCCTGATCTCGAACCTCGGCCTTGGCATCGATTTCATCGTGATGGCGTTGGCACCGATGCTGTGGCTGCTGTTCATCGGCCGTGCGGTGTCGGGCGTCTGCGCGGCCAGCTTCAGCACGGCCAATGCGTACATTGCCGACATCACGCCGCGCGAGAAGCGCGCCACAGCCTACGGCATGCTCGGTGGCGCGTTTGCGGTCGGTTTCATCGTGGGCCCAGCGCTCGGCGGCTTCCTGGGGCATTTTTGGATTCGCCTCCCCTTCTGGGTAGCGGCCGGTTTGTCGCTGCTGAACTTCAGTTACGGTTTGTTCGTGCTGCCGGAGTCGCTGCCCAAGGAGCGTCGCACCGCGCGCATCGACTGGCGGCATGCCAATCCGATCGGCTCGTTGACCCTGTTGCGGCGCTATCCGCAGGTGTTCGCGCTGGCTGCGGTGTTCTTCCTCCTGGCGCTGGCGCAGTTCTCGCTCAATTCCACCTATGTGCTGTATACGGACTATCGCTACGGCTGGGGGCCGCAGATCGTTGGCTATACCCTGGGCATCGTCGGGCTGTGCAGTGGCCTGGTGCAGGCGGTACTGGTGCGGCGCTGGATGCCTTGGTTGGGGGAGCGCCGGATGATGCTGACCGGCGTGGCGCTGCTGATCATCGGCTATACGCTGTTCGGTCTTGCCCCGGCGGGCTGGACTTTCCTCGCCGGCATTCCATTTTTGAGCCTGGGAGGCCTGGCCGGGCCGCCCGCACAATCGATGATCACGCACCAGGTAAGCCCAGGCGAGCAAGGGCGCCTGCAAGGCGCGTTAAGCAGCCTGCAGAGCCTCGCCGGCATCTTTGGGCCGGCACTATTCGCCAATATCTTCGCGCTATTCATTGGCGATCATGCCCCGACACATCGGCTGCCCGGTGCCGCGTTCGTGCTGGCGGCGGCGCTCGTGTTGGTTGCGCTGTTGTTGACCGTTCGCGCGACGCGCAGCACACCTGCGCCGCAGCCCATCGCCGAGCCGACATCCGTCTGACATCGCTCGAGCCAAAATGCATGCGCCAGCTGCCATGACAGCATGATGCGCCCGGCTCGCGGACCGTTCCGGTCACTCGTAAACTTCAATTATCGGCTGTGGGCCGCTGGCGCGTTCGTATCGAACGTCGGCACCTGGATGCAGCGCGTGGCGCAGGACTGGCTCGTGCTCACGCAGCTTACGCATCACAGCGCGAGCGCCGTAGGGGTGGTCATGTCGTTGCAGTTCGGGCCGCAGCTGTTGCTGCTGCCCTGGACGGGATACGCCGCCGATCATTTGGAAAAGCGCAAGCTGCTCATGGCGACGCAAGCTGCCATGGGGGTGCTGGCGCTGTTGCTGGGCGTGCTGACCGTAGCGCGGGTTGTACGGCTGTGGCATGTCTATCTGTTCGCATTCCTGTTTGGCTGCGCGAGCGCCTTTGATGCGCCGGTCCGACAGATCTTCGTGACGGAATTGGTGGGCGATGCGGATCTATCCAATGCGGTGGCGCTCAACTCCACCTCATTCAACACCGCCCGCATGATTGGACCGGCCGTGGCCGGCTTCTGTATTGCAGCGGTGGGCACGGGTTGGGCCTTCCTCGTCAACGGTATCTCGTTCGGGGCGGTCCTCTGCTCGCTCAATCTGCTGCGCGTGCATGAGCTCCATGTCGGCGGCGAAGCGGTGCGGGCGCGCGGCGGCCTGGTCGAGGGATTCCGCTACGTGTGGGGCCGGCCGGATCTGAAAGCGATCGCGCTGATGCTGTTCCTCATCGGCACCTTCGGCCTGAATTTTCCGATTTTCATCTCCACCATGGCCGTGAGTGTCTTTCATCTCGGCGCCGAGCGTTATGGTCTGCTCAGTTCCTCCCTGGCGGTCGGTACCGTCATCGGCGCGCTGCTCGCGGCGGGCCGGGAACGGCCGTATTTCCGCCACTTACGGCGCAGCGCAGCGGTATTTGGCGCAGGATGTCTGCTGGCCGCGAGCATGCCGAACTATCAGTTGTTTGCCGGCACCCTGGTCATCGTGGGCATCTCCGCCCTGACGTTCACCAACGGAACCAATAGCTACATGCAGTTGTCGACCGAGCCGGCGATGCGTGGCCGAGTCATGGCGATTCGCCTGGCGCTGGCGCTCGGCACGACGCCAATCGGAGCGCCCATTGTCGGCCGGGTCGCGGATTCGGTCGGTCCACGCTGGGCACTGGCATTGGGTGGCCTGTCGGGATTGTTGGCTGCGCTGGTAGCGGTGTGGTACCGGCGTGCGGCCGGCGTCATGGAAGCTGAATGAGGAGCGTAGACAGATGTTCGGACACGCGGCATCTGAGCTCTGTAGACTCGATGAAGCTTTCAAGCAAGCGTCGCGTGGCGGCGGCCCAATGAAAAAAATCGTCGTCTATCGGCAGCTCTCCGCGCCGCTGCTCGAGCGTCTGCGCGAGCACTTCGACGTCACCTATTTAGAAGAAGTTGACGCACAAAACTATGCCGCTTTCGCCACCTCGCTGCGCGATGCGCACGGCATGCTCGGTGTGGGTGTGCCTGTCGGGCGAGCGCTGCTGGAGCCGGCGCGGCGGATGGAGGCGATCGCAACGATCTCCGTAGGTTACGATAATTTTGACCTGGAGTACCTCAGCGAGCGCGGTATCGTGCTGTCGAATACGCCCGACGTCCTCAGCGAGGCAACCGCAGATACGATATTCGCGCTGATGCTCGCAACCGCGCGTCGTATCGTTGAACTGGCGGAATTCGTCAAGGCGGGGCAGTGGCGGGGCCCTGTGGGCAAGCCCCACTACGGCACCGACGTTCACTCGAAGACTTTGGGTATCCTCGGCATGGGCCGTATCGGGCAGGCGGTCGCGCGCCGTGCCCGGCTCGGCTTCGGTATGCAGATCCTGTACTGCAACCGCCGAGCGGTACCCAGAGCAGAGCAGGAATTCGGCGCCCGTCAGCTGCCCCTGCACGAGCTGCTTGCCCAGGCGGATTTCGTCTGCGTGCTCCTGCCATTGACGAAGCCGACGGAGAAGTTGATCGGGGCCCGCGAGTTCGCGCTGATGAAGCCGTCCACCATCTTCATCAACGCCGCACGCGGCCGTATCGTGGACGAGGCAGCGCTCATCGAAGCGCTGCGCTGTGGGAAGATTCGCGCGGCTGGCCTGGACGTGTTCGAGCAGGAGCCGGTGCCCATGGACTCGCCTCTGCTAGGCATGGCAAACGTGGTCGCGCTACCGCACATCGGCTCGGCGACACACGAAACGCGCGAAGCAATGGCGCGGTTGGCCGTCGATAATCTAATTGCGGCGTTCGAGGGCCGACCGCAGAATCGGGTCAATCTAGGCGCGTAGTGCACCCTGAGGTGACCTGCCGCGATGCAAACGACTGCCACAGAATCTCAACCAACTGCCAGATGGCCGGGCATCGCCATCGTCGGTGCCGGCGCTGTCGGCGCCTATTTTGGGGCGCGGCTGGCCCGCGCGGGCGCGCCGGTAGTGATGATCGGCAGGACGCCTTTCGTTGAAGCGGTCGGACGCCATGGTCTGACCATCGAAGCTCATGGCGAAGCGCTGACCCTGCGGGTGCCGGCGACCACCGAGTTGTCGGCGTGCAGAGAGGCGCAGCTGGTTCTGCTGTGCGTCAAGACAATCGATACCGTCTCGACGGCAAGGGCCCTGGAGCCCTACGTGTCGACCGACGCCGTGCTCGTGACGATGCAGAACGGCGTCGAGAGCGCTGAGCAGGTTCGCGGCATCGTCCACTGCGACACCGTCCCTGCCGTGGTCTATGTCGCGGTCGCGATGCCGTCTCCTGGTCGCGTACAGCATTTCGGCCGGGGCGATCTGGTCATGGGAACCGATCCCGCATCCAGGCGGGTGGCGGCGGAGTGCGTGCGGGCGGGCATCCCGTGCCGCGTTACGGAGAATATTGAAGGCGAACTCTGGACCAAGTTGCTGATGAATTGCGCGTTGAATGCGCTGTCTGCGCTGGGGCGGTCGAACTATGCCCACATCATCGCCTGTCCACCAGCGCACTCGCTCATGGAGAGAGTCGTCACCGAATTCATGCAGGTCGCTGCTGCTGCACGCGTGCGCTTGCCGGCGATACCCGATATCGACGCTGCCATGGATGCGGTGACGCGCCTGGTGGCGCAAATGCCGGGGCAGCACTCTTCTATGGCACAGGATCTCGCTCGCGGCAGGCGCACGGAAGTCGGCGCGCTGAACGGCTACATACAGCGCCGGGCCGCGCAGCTCGGCCTGCAGGCACCTGCCAACCAGGCTTTGTGCGCTCTGATAACGCTCATCGAGACGGCCGAGGACAACCCCTGAGGGCGCAACCTGGCATCAGCTCGCGTGCAGACTAGTGGAGTACAAACACGAACTCCTCTATCTCTTCTCCTCCCGCTGCGACGAATCGATCTTCGCCCATTTGAGCAAAGCCGTTCTTCTGCAGGACCCGAATGGAGCTGACGTTCTGCTTGGCGGCCCGTGCGTACAGCGGCCGTATTTTGAGTTCTTCGAGAAAAAGTCGCAGCGCCGCGGTGGCGAAACCTTGGCCCCAGTACTGCGGGCCGAGCTCGTAGCTGACCTCCGGTAAATCCTTGCGTGTGAAGTGGGCGATGTAGCCGACGACCTGCCCCGCTGCACTGATCGTTCGCAGCGTGACACGCGGATTTACGAGCTGCCGCTGCCAGCGTGCGATGAACTGCGCCTGCTCTTCTGGCCGCGCTTCGCCGCGGGCCTGGCGCTGTGTGAAGAATTCAGTCACGTCATGCCCCGTCACGGCCCGAAGTGATAGCTCGAACGTCTGTGAGTCGCTCAAGGCAGTGCAAGCCTTCCTGCCACGGTCTGCGCACGCGACAGCAGTTTCGGTGTGCCGAGCCGATCGACCCACTGGGCGCAGAGTGTGGTTGGACCGCGCCACCGCAAGTCATCGACCTGCGTAAACAACGCCGCATCCGTGCGCAGGGTCGCCAGCTGCTTGAAAAGCAGGGCGAGCTCACGGTGCGCGCCGAGCGCATCGGACGGGAAGTCCTCGATCGAGCCGTAGCGTGCGATCAGCGCAGCGGCGCCCTTGGGGCCAATGCCGGGAATCCCGGGGTAGCCGTCGGCGCTATCGCCCACGAGCGCAAGATAGTCCGGTATGTGCTCGGGCCCCACGCCAAACTTCGAGCGCACCGCTGCGGCATCGCGGATGGCTTGTGTCCTGCGGTCGACCTGCACCACACGCGCTGTGCGTACACACTGGGCGAGATCCTTGTCCGGCGTCCAGATGCGTACCTGTTCGACGCGCGGATCCTCGCTGGCGATACGCGCAGCGGAAGCGAGCGCATCGTCTGCTTCGAGCTCTACCATCGGCCACACGGCGATGTTGAATGAACGAATGGCCTCCTCGAGGGGCTCGAACTGCGCGCGCAGCGCGGGTTCTATGCCATCGCCGGTCTTGTAATCGCTCCATAGGTCGTTGCGGAACGACTCGATGACATGGTCCGTCGCGACGCCCAGGTGGGTCGCGCCCTGCTCGAGCATTTGCAATAGCGTGGTGAGCACGCCGGCGACCGCGCCAAGCGGCTTGTCGCGGCCCTGCGTAAAGCGCCGCAGACCGTAGAAGTGTCGGAAAAGCTCGTAGGTTCCGTCGACGAGATCAACGATCACGGTCGACGGAACCTACCTGAGCTAGAGTCGACCAGCTGCGATGCGCGCCAGCTTCAGTCCCCCGCCTTGCTGGTCCCCAGGCGCCTGCTTCATATCGATCGTGGCGTAGGCGTCACCCTTGCGTATCCAGATTACCGACTGCACCCAGAACGCCTCGTCGCCGACGCCGTCGATGGGTGGCCCCGAAGCCTGGCTCTTCTCTCCCTTAAACAGGGCTTTCGCTCCGGACTTTGCCGCCGTGACGGTGACTAAGTCCATCGGGTCCTGGCCCGCGTATTGGCATTTATCGGGCTGCACCGGCTGCGCCCCCTGCATCTGCTCGCCCTGCGAAGCGGCGACTTCCTGGAAGCTGAGCAGTGAGCACGGAAAGTAACCGGTAGCGGGCGCCCCGGAGGCGGACGTAGCGGAAGAATTTTGCGCGGACCCGCAGCCGGCCAGGAGCCCAATGCCGACCAGGATTAGCGGGCACGAAATCGAGCGCAGTTTCATGTGAATCCCCCTGTGGATCGTTTTACTGTCGACAGCAATAGCGTAGCAGTGCAGTCGTCCCCGCGCAGGCGAAACCCGTTAAATCGAAGTGAAGCAAATTCATCGGCCCAGCGCAAGAAACCAGGCGAAGGCGATCTGCGCGATCGCCAGCAGCCCCGTAATCCACTGCGGTATCTCTCGCAGCAGTTTTCGCACCTGCGCAGGCGAGGTCGCCACGCCGAGCAGCAGGCCGCAGCCAAATCCCAATGCATGCGCGACGACGTCGACCTGTCCGGGACTGTCGCTGTCGCCGCTGCCGAACCAGGCCAGCAGCACGGCGCCGGTGACCAGCGGCGCCCACTGCAGTGCCCAACGGCGCGACCAGCGTGCCCCTGTGCCCCAGGTATATGCGCACAGCAGCCCGAGCGCCGTGAAGACTGCCGTCGAAGCGCCCACGGCACGATACGTCCCCGGCGTCAGCAGCGATTCAATCAGATTGCTGGCGGCCGCGCCGATGAGGATCAGGAACCAGGCATGCCCCGGCCCCTGCTGGCGACCGGCGAGGTAACCAAACAGGCATCCGACCAGCAGGTTGGCGCCCAGGTGCTGGCCATTCACATGCAGCGTCAGCGCCGTCCAAGCGCGCCACCATTGTCCTGAGTGCACACGGGCGCTATCCAACGTGCCGGCATCGAAGGCATCCGCTCGCCACAGACCGTTTGAGACGGCAAGGCCGATGAAGACGAGCGCCACCGCGTACACGACCGAGCCGATCCACGCATGCGGCTGACTCGCCGGCAGGGGCGGTGGTGGCGGTGGGGGACGGCGCTCGCGCTCATAGAGCGCCAGGTGCTCCCGCGCCCGTGCGGCATCCGCCAGATCGACCGCGAGCAGAATGAAGGGCGCCTCGGTTCGCGTCTCACTGCGGATGCCGACGGCGTCGAGCATGAAGGCACGCTCCACACAATCGCCCTGGCGGGTGGATCGATAGACCTCGATCCCGCCGTCCGGCGTGGACGCTGCGTCATTGATCGGCTGAAGGGGCAGCGATAGCTCCTCAGGAGGCGGCGAGCTCGGCCGTCACTCCTTCCGCAGCCGCGAGTGCCGCACTCTGCTCGCGCGTCAGACCGTGCCGGCCGGCCAGGTACTCGGCCGTGTTGTACGACATCCATACTGCGCCGCTGCCCTCTTCCGTCACCAGGATCTTCAATGGCAGATCGATGGCGAGACTTGGCGCTATGAGCATCGCTTGCGTGCCGGCTTTGGGGCTGCCGAAGATCAGCAGCTTGGTAGGAGGCATCCTCAGGCCCACTCGGGCCGCTTCGCCGGCGTGGTCGATCACGGCAAACACGGTTGCGCCCTTGGACTCGATGGCGCTTCGCAGCCGCTGCAGCGTTTCATCGAAGGAAAACCGGCTACGCCGGGTCGTCATGCCGTTCATTTCAGTGCCACCGGCGGATCACGCAGGCGATGATAGCCCGCCGATGGTGCTCCGGAGCTGATCTTTACGCTGGCGCCAGCGGCAGCGAGGTCTTGTCCACGACCCGCCGCAACACAAAGCTCGAGTGCACTCCGGTCACGCCTTCGATACGGGTGATCCGATTGAGCAGCAGCTCCTGGTAGGCCTGCATGTCGCTGACGACGACTTTGAGCTGATAGTCGGCCTGCTGACCGGTGATCAGCAGGCATTCGAGTACCTCGGGCAGAGCGCGCACACGCGCATCGAAATTGGCGAAACGCTCCGGGGTGTGCCGATCCATCGAGATATACACCAGCGCCATGAGCGACAGGCCGAGACGCTGCGCATCGAGCAGCGCGCGATAGCCGGCGATGACTCCCGTCTGCTCCAGTGCCCGCACGCGCCGCAGACAGGGTGAGGGGGAGAGGCCGATGCGCTCGGCGAGCTCCAGATTGCTGAGCCGCCCATCCTCCTGCAGGAGCTCCAGAATGCGGCGGTCGTAGCGGTCCATGACGTTAGAGATGCCTCGCAATGCCTGTGGATGAGCACATTATGCCGCTAAATAATTTTAAGCAGCAATTTAATGCCGTAAAGTGGCCATTCCGAGCGCGCATTCGCAATCGCGTTGCCGCGCCGGAGCGCTACCTTGATTGCAGTGCGCGATCGCAGGAGTGCCGATGTCATCCCACCTCAAGTACCCCCCCTTTCCACTCGTGGAGTTGCCAGATCGGCGCTGGCCGGCCGAGCGCCTGACGCGTGCACCGATCTGGGCGAGCACGGACCTGCGCGATGGCAATCAGGCGCTGTTCGAGCCGATGAATCTGCCGCGCAAACTGCGATTTTTCCGCCTGCTGTGCGAGATCGGCTTCACCGAGATCGAAGTTGGCTTTCCCTCCGCCTCACAGGTCGAGTTCGATTTCGTGCGCCTGCTCATCGAAGGCGGACACATACCCGAGGGCGTCACGATCGGCGTGCTGACGCCGGCGCGCGCGCCGCTGATCGAGCGCACCGTGGCCGCGCTAAAAGGGGCTCCCCGGGCGATCGTGCACGTCTACAACGCGACCTCGCGGCGCTTTCGCGAGACCGTGTTTGCGATGTCCGAGCAGGAAGTGGTCGACATGGCGGTGCGCGCCGTCGAGCAGGTGCGCCGCGCGACCGATGCACTCCCCGACACTCGCTGGCAGCTCGAATACAGCCCCGAGACGTTCACCGCCACGGAGTTACCCTTTGCGCTACGTATCTGTGACGCGGTCACGCACGTCTGGGACGCTTCGGCCGAACGACGCGTCATCCTCAATCTGCCCGCAACGGTCGAGCTGGCCACCCCCAATGTTTATGCCGACCAGATCGAGTGGATGCATCGACGCCTGGCGCGCCGCGAGGCCGTGGTACTCAGCGTGCATCCCCACAACGATCGCGGCTGTGCGGTGGCGGCCGCGGAACTCGCGCAGATGGCCGGTGCTCAGCGCGTCGAGGGTTGTTTGTTCGGCAATGGCGAGCGCACCGGCAACGTCGATCTGGTGACCCTGGCGCTCAATCTATACACCCAAGGCATCGATCCGGGCCTGGACCTCTCCGATATCAATCGCGTTGCCCGCACCGTCGAGCACTGCAACCAGCTGCCGGTGCACCCGCGGCATCCCTATGCGGGCGATCTGGTATTCACGGCCTTTTCCGGCTCGCACCAGGATGCCATCCGCAAGGGCTTGGTGCGCCAGGCAGCGCAGAGCGCGGATGCGCCCTGGGATGTGCCCTATCTGCCGATCGATCCGAAGGATCTGGGTCGCAGCTACGACGCCCTCGTGCGCATCAACAGCCAGTCGGGCAAGGGTGGCATCGCCTTTCTGCTCGAGCAGGACCACGGCCTGGTGCTGCCGAGGCGGCTACAGGTGGAGTTCAGCAGCCGCGTGCAGCGCGAGGCCGATGCGCTCGGCACCGAGATCAGCTCAGCGCAGTTGTGGGCCTTGTTTGCCGCCGAATATCTGCAGGCGCACGCCCACGTGGAGTTGCTCGAGCACCGTGTTGACGCGCTGAGCTCTGATACGGCCGACCTGGCGCGCGTGTCGGCGCGACTGCGTATAGCCGGACACGCCGTGCAGCTGCGCGGCGAGGGTAATGGTCCGATCGCAGCGCTCGCGCAGGCGTTGCAGCGCCAGCTGCAGCTGTCACTGCTCGTGCACTCCTATGAGGAGCGTGCCGTGGGGACAGGCGCTGCAGCGCAGGCGGCGACCTTCATCGAACTGTCGATTGAGGGGGCCGCAGCGAGCCGCTTCGGTGTCGGGCTGCACGCGAATCTGCTCACCTCAGCGCTGCAGGGGTTCTGCAGCGCGCTCAATCGTTTGCTGGATGAGCAGCCGGTGGCGCAGCGGCAGCGCTGGCTGCAGCAGGCGCACCGTACGGCGCATGACAGTGCTGTTGACACGTTGGCAAGCGCTTCCTAAATTGTGCCGCATGACAACACATACGCCATCGGCACCGCTGGCACGCCGCGAGCTGCTGGCTTTGCTTGGAGCGGGCGTAGCGCTGGGGGCATTGGCGGACTCGCGGGCGCAGGCCGCGGAAGGCGCGGCGCCAGCGGCCAATGTGCGCACCGTGAAAGACTTCTGCGCGGCCTGGAGCACGCTTGACCCGGCAAAAGTGCTCGACTTCTTTGCCGACGACGCCGTCTACCGCGTCACCGAGACCTCGCCGCCGACCAAGGGCCGTGCTGCCATCACCCAGCTGGTGCAGCGGTTCATGCAGCGTGCACAGCGGGTGCATTTCGACATAGAGCGCACCTACACGGTCGGCCCCATCGTCCTGACCGAGCGCCACGATCACTTCCGCAACCCGCGGGGCGAACAGGTGTACCACGTCGCCGGCGTGTTTTTCGTGCGAGATGGAAAAATCGCCGAGTGGACGGACTACATCATCCGACCCTGATGTAGACACCGTTCGGATCTGACCGACACGGGCTTGCTGCTCCCGACGCTCGGCACGCCGCGAGCGGCTTGATAGTGTTTTCCCATCCTGGGAACGCGCCTTGCGTTGTCGCCACGCGGCCAGGAGAGGAGGACATGATGAGCAAGCATTTGACGCATTGGACCTTGCTAGGCTTGGGCTTGGCGGCGGGCGCCGGATTCTCTCTCTCGGCCATGGCCGGCTCCGACGACGTCAGCACCGGAATCAGCGATAGCGCCATCACCGCCAAGGTCAAGGCGACGCTGGCGGACGATTCGCAGCTGCAGGGCGCGGATATCCACGTCAAAACCGACACTCGCGTCGTGACCCTGAACGGCAAAGTCGTCTCCGACGCGCAACGCCGCGATGCCGTGCGCACGACCGAAGACGTACGTGGTGTGGACAGCGTGGATGATGAGCTCTCCATCGCCGCTGGCCCCGTGACTGCGCATCCGGAAGTGGCCAAGGCCGAGCGTGTCGGCTCCGACAGCTGGATCACGACGAAGGTCAAGTTGGAGTTGGTCGGCGATACCGATACCCGCGGCTTCGATATCCATGTGAAGACCCTCCACGGCGTGGTCATGCTGCAAGGCAGTTTGCCTACGGAGCATGACGTCGAGCATGTGTGCGACGTCGCCGGGCAGGTACAGGGTGTGCGTCGCGTCGACTCGTCGGAGCTGCGTATCTCCGGCGGTGGCTGAGAACGCGGAGTCCGAGCGCGAGCGCCGCAGACAGAGGCGGCAGACCTAAAGGTTGGCAGTGCCTGGCGGTTGCCCCGCCAGCGCCCGGCTCTTTCGCAGCACGCCGAGGTTGTAGAGCACGTAGTAGCCGATGGGCAGTCCGACGATGGCCAGCGTCAAAGGATTGTGTTCATAGACGGCGAGCGGATTCGCTGCGGCGCCGGCTGCACCCGAGAGCGCGGGCGCTGCCGCCGCCCTAATGGCCACCCGGTAGACCACGCGTCCTACAAATAGCACCAGCACGATTATTCCAATATAGGTGTGCGGCGTGTAGAAGCGCCCCTGCTCAGTCGCCTCGAAACGCGTGTGTCGCAGACCGAGCAATCCGAGCAGCGCTCCGCCGAGAATCCCAGCGCCCAGCATTACGACCAGGTGATATTGGCGCCAGATCGCCGAGGCCAGCAGCACGCCAAGCACCCCCAGCACGGCGGCGCGAAACGACAGCCGCGCGGTACTCACCGGCTGGCGTCCGAAGCTGCGGCGGACCCGCCGATACAGCAGCAGCAAGACGACGGCGCCCACCAGCAATGGGCCGAGCAGCTTTGGATTCATGACGGGAGGATATCGCAGCGTCGAGGTCAGGCATGAGGTCAGGAGCTGTACTTCCAGCGGCAGTGCGGTTATTGCGACAAATATGGCAATAAAGCGCCGATATCAGCGAAATTTGCGGCAAGTTATGAAACAATCCCCAAGGCCGGCGGAGAGCCCGCCAGCTGCAATTCAGAGGGCGAGGTAGCCAAATGAGCGAAGCCATGGCCAGCGCCACGCCGCGGGAGCGTCGCGGACACTGCCTTTGTGGCGTGGTGCAGTTCAGGACATTGGGCGAGCCGCGCTGGGTCGCGCATTGCCACTGTGAGAGCTGTCGTCGCGCGACGAGCTCGCCGCTGACGACCTACGCCGGCTTTGAAGTCTCGCAGGTTGACTGGGGCGGCGCCCCGCGGGCCAGTTACGCCTCCACGCCTGGCGTGCAGCGCAGCTTCTGCCCGCGCTGCGGAGCACCGGTCAGCTTCACGGGCGAGCGCTGGCCGGGAGAGGTGCATCTGTTCGTTGCGAGCTTCGAGGACCCGGCCGGCTTTACGCCGCGCGTGCACGTGCATGCCGGCGAGCAACTTCCCTGGCTGCAGCTCGCCGACGGGCTGCCCCGATACCACGCGACCCCTCGCGACGGGCCACCGCTTCCCTGAAGCGCGAAGCCTCCCGCTGTCTCATTGTCAACGCCACGATGGCAGCTGCCGTTTAAGACGGCGTTGCCTCGTGCGCGCCATGGTACGGCTACTCTGTTAAATCCAGGCCGAGCCCCTGCACTGCGATCCCCCGCACTGCGAATTGGCGCACTGCTCGGCGCGTTCGGCACGCTCGTGCTGCTGACAGCCTGTGCCGGCTCGACGCCGCGCCCGACAGATGTACCTGCGCCGCGGTCCGTCACGGTGCGCGCACTGTCGCGCGACGATCTGCTCTGGCTCGGTCGTGTCGACTTCGGCATCGACTCAGCCAGTCTCGAGGCCTATCGGCGCCTCGGTCAGCGCAACTATCTGCAGCAGCAGCTGACGCTGCGCGACGATGCGCTGCCGCCAGCCATTGCCGAGCGCATTGCTTCCTTGCAGATCTCGCACACCGACGCGCTCTCGCTGCTCTCCAGCGAGCGCGCCGAGCGCCGCTCGCTGCGTGCGGCGGCGGGGGGTGATCCGCAGCAGCGCCAACAGGCGCGCCGCAGTCTCAATAAGCAGGGAAATGAGCTCGCCAACGAGGCCGCGCGGCGCGAGTTGCTGCGCGCGGTCTACTCGCAGGCGCAACTACGCGAGCAGATGGTGTGGTTCTGGATGAATCACTTCAGCGTCAGCCAGAACAAGGCCGAGTTGCGCTGGCTGGTCGGAGACTATGAGGAGCGGGCAATCCGACCCTACGCGCTCGGTCACTTCCGTGACCTCGTGATGGCGACCCTGGAGCATCCGGCGATGCTCGAATACCTGGACAACGATCACAATGTCGCCGGACATCTCAACGAGAACTATGCGCGCGAGCTCATGGAGCTGCATACCCTGGGCGTGGGCAGTGGCTATACGCAGCAGGACGTGCAGGCCATGGCCCACGTGCTCACCGGGGTGGGCATCAGCATCCGTCAGCCGCCCGCGCTGCCGCCGCAGTGGCGCGCCCTGTACGTGCGCCGCGGCGCTTTTGAATTCAATCCGGCGCATCATGACTTCTCGCCGCAGACGTTGCTCGGCCATCCGCTCACCGGCCGCGGCTTTGCAGAAGTGCAGCAGGCCGTGACGCTGATCGTGCGGCAGCCGGCCTGCGCACAGTTCATCTCGCGCGAGCTGGCGACCTACTTCGTGGCCGACACGCCGCCGCCGCGCCTGGTCGATGCCATGGCACGTACCTTCCAGCGCACCGATGGCGACATCGCCGCCGTGCTGCGCACCATGTTTCTATCGCCCGACTACACGAACTCGCTGGGTGACAAGTTCAAGGATCCGGTGCGCTATGTCGTGTCCGCGGTGCGCCTGGCCTACGATGATCAGCCCGCGACGATCGCGCAGCCGATGCTCGGTTGGCTCAGTGCGCTCGGTGAGGCACCCTTCGGCCATGCCACGCCGGACGGCTATGCGCTCGTGGATGCGGCCTGGAGCAGTCCTGGCCAGATGACACGCCGCTTCGAGATTGCACGCGCCATTGGCAGCGGCAACGCCAAGCTGGGGTTGTCTGCGCCGCCGCTCAATGGATCGCTCTATGAGGTGGCGACCGCACCGCTGTTGGCGGCGCCCACCCGCTCGGCGCTCGATCAGGCCGGTTCGATGCGCGAATGGAATACTTTTCTGCTGGCCTCCCCGGAGCTGAACCATGAATAAGCAGCTCGATCGTCGACAGCTACTGCAGCTGGCCGCCGCTCTCGGCGGCGCGGCGCTCAGTGGCCGCCTGTACGCGGCGCCGCGCAGTGGTCCGCGCTTCGTGCTGGTGTTCCTGCGCGGCGGCTACGATGCCGCAAACCTGCTGATTCCTTACTCCAGCGACTTCTACTACGAGGCACGCCCCACGATCGCGATTGCGCGCCCATCGCCGGCGGCGACTACGGACACGGCCGGGGCCGGGGCCGGCGCACTGGCGTTGGATGCCGATTGGGCACTCGCCCCGGCGCTGCGCGACACGCTCGGTGCCCTCTATCGGCAGCGCCAGGTCGCGTTCATTCCCTTCGCCGGTACCGAGGATCTGTCGCGCAGCCACTTCGAGACCCAGGACAGCATCGAGCTCGGCCAACCGCTCGATGGCGTGCGCAACTATCGCAGCGGCTTCATGGCGAGGCTGGCCGCGACGCTCACGGCGCAGGGTGCCGACGCCGCGCCAATTGCGTTCACGGATGCGCTGCCGCTGTCGTTCGCAGGTCCCACGCCGATTGCCAATGTCTCGCTCAAGCGTGTAGATCGGCCGAGCTTCGACGAACGGCAGAGCCGCATCCTCGCGCAGATGTACGCCGGCACGCCGCTCGAGCCGGCCGTGGCCGACGGACTGGCGCTGCGTACCCAGGTGGCCGCCGAGATGGCCGGCATCGACGATGCGGCTCGCAAACAGCGCATGAGCGCGGAGATGATCGCGGCCGGCCGCAATGCTGTGAGCGGCGCAGCCTTCGAGGTTCAGGCCGAGCGTATGGCGCGACTGATGCGCGACGACTACCGCATCGGCTTCGTCGACGTCGGCGGTTGGGACACGCATGTGAACGAGGGCGGCACAGAGGGGGCGCTTGCAGCTAATCTCAACGGCCTGGGACGTGGCCTCAGCGCCTTTGCCGGCGCGCTCGGCAGCGAGTGGAACAACACCGTCGTCGTGGTGCTGTCGGAATTCGGACGCACCTTCCGCGAGAACGGCGACCGTGGCACCGATCATGGCCATGGCAGCGTCTACTGGGTGCTCGGCGGTGCCGTGGCGGGCGGGCGCATCGCCGGCGAACAGCAGCGCGTCGCGCGTGAGACGCTCTTCCAGGATCGCGACTACGCGGTGCTCAACGATTACCGGGCCGTGTTGGGCGGGCTGTTCCGCTCGCTCTGGCAGCTCTCGCCTGCGCGCTGTGCGCAGGTCTTCCCTGAGGTCGAGCCGCTCGATCTCAAGCTCGTATAGGGCATTCATCATCCAATCGCCGTTCAGTTCTCCGTCGGCAGGAAAATCCATAGCAGCACGTAGAACAAAATTCCCGAGCCGAAGTAGAGCGCCACGAGACAAAAGATGAGTCGCCACGCCCAGGACGGCAGAGCCGTGTGCCGGCCGAGTCCGCCGCAGACGCCGCCGATCCAGCGATCGTTGCGGGAGCGTGCAAGCTGACGGAAAAACGAACGCTCCGTGGCAAACGGCCCACTGTCCGTCGACGTGGACGGCGAGGGTGCGGGACCCATACCTGGGGCGCCCGTTGCGCCACCGCCGGCGGCCGTGGCGTTGTATGCCGCGGCGGCATCGCCGAGCACGCGTTCCTTGGCGCGCTCATATTCCGCTTCGGACAGTGCGCCCCGCTCGCGCAACGCCTGCAGTCGCTCGAGCTCTTCCGTGAGACTCATGGGAACCTCCGTGCTAATTCATCGTTCGCCGCGCCTCAACCGCCCCCGCTGCCAGTGCCGACCTGGAGCGTGCCGATCAGCTCGCGCACTGAGCGCATACCGTATCGCTCCAGATAAGCGGCGATGCCGAGATTGACCGCGCGGCAGACCAGCGGGTCATAGAACAGCGCCGTGCCGATCCCTACGGTCGTGGCGCCGGCAATGAGAAACTCCAGCGCATCCTCCGCGCTGACGATGCCGCCCTGGCCGATGATTGGAATACCGCGCGGACCGGCGACCTCGTAGACCTGCTTCACCTTCAGCAGCGCGATCGGCTTGATGGCCGGGCCCGACAGGCCCCCCTGCACGTTGGCGAGCACGGGTGTGCGGCGGTGAATGTCGATCGCCATGCCGGTGAGCGTATTGATGACCGCCAGCGCGTCGCTGCCGGCCTCGATGCACACGCGCGCGCTCTCGCGGATGTCGGTCTGGTTGGGAGAGAGCTTGGTGATGAGCGGCTTGCCAGTCGCGCGCCGGCAGGCCGCCACCACACGCGCCGACATCTCCGGGACATTACCGAACTGGATGCCGCCCTCCTTGATGTTGGGACACGAGATATTGATCTCGATGGCATCGATGGGCGACTGATCAAACCGCCGCGTGACCTCGACATACTCCTCGATGGTCGAGCCACACACGTTGGCGATGAAGCGCGTTTCCCCGAAGTCCAACGTTGGAAGGATGCGCTCGACGACCTGCGCGACGCCTGGATTCTGCAGCCCGATCGCATTGAGCATGCCCTCTGGCGTCTCGCAGAGGCGATGCGGCGCGTTGCCCAGGCGTGGCGAGCCGGTCGTGCCCTTGAGCACGATGGCGCCGACGTCGCGATTGGAAAAACCCTCGACGCGCGTGTATTCCTCGCCGAAGCCCACGCAACCGGACAGCAGCACGATGGGAGAGTCCAGATGCAGCCCGCAGAATTCGAGCGCAAGCGAGGCGGCCAGCGGGGCGGTCTCGCCGGAGGCAGACGGGCCGGCGGTGGCCGGCCGGGGCGGCTCGGTGACGATTGCCATGGACCGATTATTGCCGATCTGGGACCGATCTGGGACCGATCTGCCGCCGGGCGAGGCGGGGCCGATTGCGCCAGAATGCGGTGTGTTCCACGTCGTTCTGCATGAGCCGGAAATCCCCGGTAACACCGGCAACGTCATCAGGCTGTGCGCCAACGCCGGTTGCCGCCTGCATCTGATCGAGCCACTCGGCTTCCGACTGGACCGCCGCTCGCTGCGCCGCGCGGCGCTGGATTACGAGGAACTGACGGTGCTGCAGACCCATGCTTCGCTCGCGGCCTGTCAGCGGTACATCGAGGCCGTCGCAGCTGTGGACGCGGCGAATGTGCCGCGATGGTTGGCGATCGAGACCGGCGGCGCCCGTCTCTACAGCGAAGCTACCTTCGGTCCCGGCGACGTGCTGCTGTTCGGCTCGGAAACGCGCGGGCTGCGCCCCGAGGTGCTGCAGTCGCTGCCCGAGGCACAGCGGTTGCAAGTGCCGATGCAGCCGGGCAATCGCAGCTTGAATCTGTCCAACTGCGTGGCGCTGGTGGTCTACGAAGCCTGGCGGCAGAACGGCTTCAGGATCGGCTCGACAGTCCAGGCTCGCAGCCCTAATCGAACTCCGGCTTGATCGGCCGGCTCATCATGCCGCGCACGAGCTCGTCGGCCGGCATCTGCTCGTAGAGAACGCGATGGATGCCTTCGCTGATGGGCATCACCACTTTCTCGCGCGCCGCCACGCCGCGCAGCGCGCGGGCCGCGTGATATCCCTCGACGACCTGGCCGATAGCGGCCAGCGCCTGCTCGACCGACAGCCCGCGCGCGAGCGAGAGGCCGAAGCGACGATTGCGCGAATGATCATCGGTGCAGGTCAGCACCAGATCGCCCAGCCCGGCCAGTCCCATGAAGGTTTCGCGCCGCGCACCGAGCGCTACGCCCAGGCGCATCATCTCGACCAGGCCACGCGTGATGAGCGCGACACGCGTGTTGGCGCCGAAGCCGAGGCCGTCGCAGAGACCTGCGCCGATGGCCAGCACATTCTTCACGGCGCCGCCCACCTCGACACCCGCGATGTCGCTGGAGATGTAGGCACGAAACGTCGGCGAGGACAGGTCGCGGGCGAGCCGCTCGGCGTACTCGAGCTCGCTGGAGGCGATTGTCATCGCGGTGGGTAGACCGGCGCCGACTTCGCGCGCGAAGGTCGGCCCGGAGAGCACCGCAACCGGGCGACCAGCCCCTAATACCTCGTGCGCGACCTCATTGGGCAGCTTGCCGCTCTCGAGCTCGAATCCCTTGGTTGCCCAGCACAGGCGCGTGGCGGGGGGTAGCAGCGGCCGCAGCTCCCCGAGCAGGCTGCGAAAGGCGTCGCTGGGCACGGCCACCAGCACGTCCGCGACGTCTGCGAGCGCCTCGGCAAGGGTTGCGACCGGCTGCAGGCTGGCGGGGAAGGGTGCCTCGGGCAGGTAGCGCTCGTTACGCCGCGCGCGCGCCAGCAGCTCGATCTGGCCAGGATCGCGACCCCAGAGACGTGTGCGCCGCCCGGCCCGCGAGCACTGGATAGCCAGCGCCGTGCCCCACGAGCCCGCACCCAGCACGGCGATGTCGGCGGCGGCAGGGGTCGGTGCGGACACGGCGAGGCTCGATGCGGGCAGCGAAAAGGGCAGCGGGGGCCGATCGGATCAGTTACGGGTCACGTTGGCGGTGGCGTCGGTGGAGGATTGCGCAAAGAGCGCATCGAAATTCACCGGTGGCAGCAGCAGCTGCGGAAAGCCGCCCTGACTGACCAGCTGCGAGACGACCGCGCGTGCGTAGGGGAACAGCACGTTCGGGCAGATGCTGCCGATGGCGCGCTTGTATTCATCGGCAGACAGATTCTGCATGACGAACGCGCCCGCCTGTTTGACCTCGACGAGAAACAGCGTCTGCTCGGCCTGCTTGGCCGAGACGGTCACGGTGAGCACGACTTCGCGCATATCGTTGGCGAGCGGCTGCACGCTGGTGTTGAGATCCAGCGAGATCTGCGGATTCCACTGGCCATTGCTGCGCGGGCCTTCGGGTGCCTCGAACGAGCAATCCTTCAGATAGACCCCCTGCAGCGACAGAGCGGAGGTGGAGCGAAGACCCGGGGCGTCGCCAGCCCCGAGGGGGGCAGATTCATTGGCCATGATGCAGTCCTATGTGATCGGATGAGAAAGTGACGAGGGAGCGGCGATGAGTGGTGACCTAGCTTACCTGTCCCGCGAGAAGGCTTGGGGCTAGTCGCCCTGCAGCAGCCGGTCCAGCCGGCCAGCAGCTTCCAGGCCGAACAGGTCGTCTGATCCGCCGATGTGCCGCGTGCCGATGAAGATCTGCGGCACCGTGCGCCGGCCGCTGCGCTCGATCATCTCCTCGCGCCGCTCCGGGTGCGTTTCGATGTCGACCTCCTCGAAGCTGATGCCCTTATGGCGCAGCAGCGCCTTCGCGCGCTCGCAGTAGGGACACCAGGATTTGGAGTACAGCAGTACCGCAGCGGGCGTCGCCATGATCAGCCGCGTGCGAGGGGTAGTTTCTCGGCGCGCCAGGCGTCAAGGCCGCCGCGCAGCGTGAACACCTTCGTGAATCCCTGGCGCGTCAGCGTGCGCCCGGCAGCCGCTGCGACCGTGCCGCGATCGCAGTACAGGATCAGCGGCCGCTCCCGGTAACGCTTGAGGCTGTCGCCGGCCTCGAGGATCTGTACGGCCTCGAAGTGACGTGCGCCGTTGATGTGGCCGTCGTCGTAGGCTTTTTGGGCGCGCAGGTCCAGCACCGTGGCGCCCTGGTTCATCATGCGAATGGCATCCTGAGGTACCACCGAGGCGGTGTTCTGCGTTCGCAAACGCATCTCATAGACCAGCACCGCGAGAAAGGTAATGACCGCGAGAGCGACGGGCCACGGGTTATGGCGGATATATTCGAGCAGTTGATCCATTGGGTCATGCGGAAGGCAGGCAGGGGCTCAGTCGCGCATTATAGACTGTGCCGATGCACCTTAACGCCCGGCGCGCCGTGCGGACGCTACTGCTGCTGGGCTGGCTCGCCCTGCTGCCGGCCGCAACGGGGCTGGCCGGCGAGGCGGGCACCGCGAAGGCGCAGCAGGGGACAGCCCCCCAGCACGCGCGCCGCGCCCGCCACCGCTCCGCGCAGCCTGGCGCGCGGGACGCCCAGACCCGCGGGCAGCTGCGGGCGCTACAGGCGCGCATGGCGCAGATGGCTGCACAGAACAGTCGCGATGCGCAGGCACGCGGGCGCCTGACCGGGCAGCTGCGCACCGCGGAGCTCTCGCTCAGCCGCCAGCGCGCAGTGCTGGTGCAGACCGATGAGACCCTGGCCGAGCAGAGCGCGCATCGCGCGCAGCTGGCGGCCGAACGCACGCAGAAGGCGCATGAGCTCGATGCGGCGCGCGCGGGCCTGGCCGATGAGATCCGTGCCGCCTACCTGCTCGATCGGCAGGGACCCCTGCAGATGCTGCTCAACCAGAAGAACCCGCTCGCGAGCGAGCGCCTGATGGCCTACTACGGGTATTTCAGCCGCGCCGGCGCGGCGCAAATCGCACGTATCGGCGCGGACGTGCAGCAGCTCGATACCCTGGATGCGCAGCTTGCACAGCAGCAATCGGCGCTGACCTCCCTGCAGAAGCTGCAGCAGACCCAGCTGCAGCAACTCGCCGCCGCTCGTGGGGAGCGCAGGCGCGTGCTGGTCAGCCTGACCACGCGCGTGCAGAGCCGCGTGCAGCAACTCTCTGCCCTGCAAGGCCAGCAGGCGGCGCTCGAGCGGCTGCTCGAGCAGTTGCGGGCGCAGTCCCTGCAGCAGTCCCAGCGACGTGCGGCCTCACCCGCGAGCGAGCCACACGACTTCGCGAGCGTCTTCGGCCGGCTGCGCGGCCAATTGGACTGGCCGGTACAGGGCCGCGTCACGGCGGTGTACGGACAGCGCAGCGGTAGCGGGGTGGCCTGGGATGGGACACTGATCGACACCGGGCGCGACTCCCCGGTGCGCGCCGTGGCGGCCGGCCGGGTGGTCTATGCCGACTGGCTGCCGGGTCTGGGGCTGCTGATCATCGTGGATCACGGCGCTGGCTACCTCAGCCTTTACGGACATAACGACCGCCTATACCGCGCGGTCGGGGCGCAAGTGATGGCCGGCGAGGTCATAGCGGCCGCCGGGGACACCGGTGGCAGACCCTCTCCGCAGCTGTATTTTGAGATCCGGCGCGACGGCCGGCCGATCGACCCCGCACCCTGGTTCAGGGCCCACGCGCCCTCTCCCTGAAGGCGACGTGCGTCTTGGGTCGCACCCGAGGCGCCCCACGCGCAGCAGATCTCGGATTGGGTGATCGAAAAGCGACCTGCATCAAGGACCGCCGCGGCCGCTGGCGCGATTCTGCACCTCCAGAAGAACCCAGGAGTCGATTTGAGTACTTCCGCAGAAGGCCGCGGCTCGGCCAAGTCCCGGAAGGGCGCCGGTGGCCGCTCGAGCGCAGCCGCCGAAGCACGCACCAACACGCCTGCCGCCGCGACCAGCGGCAGCGCCACGGCCGGCTCTCCCGAGGGACGCGCCGAGGCCCGCATCGAGGGGCGCGTTAGCGCGGCCTGGACCTCACTCGAGCCGTACGTGCAGGTGCTGCGTGCGCTCCTGCCGCGCATCAGCCATCTGAGCGTCTTCAATGCCAGTGGCGAGCTGCACTGGTCCTCGGAGATGGCCGTGGACCCGGAGCTCATGAGCCTGATCCCCGAGACGCTGCAGGCCGCCGAAAGCGAGCCGACGGCGCCTGGCCAGCAGCGCATGGCGGGTCACGAGCAGGCCTATTTTTTCTGGCTGCGCCGCGATGACGGCGTACCCAGCGCCGCGCCGTTCGCCGTCGTGGCCATTGGCTGCCGCCCCGGCGGAGCCGAGGGCGATAGGCGCTCCTTCTCCTTCGTGCATTCACTGGTCAAGCCGGCGATCGAGTGCCTGCGCCGCGAATTGATGGCGCGCGAGGAGATCCTGACGCTGCATACCTCGCTGCTCGAGCAGGACAGCGATCTGGAGATGTTGCTATCGGTGTCGGGCAGCGAGAACAAGCCCGAGGCCGTGGGCGACCTCAAGGCGATCGTCGCCAGCGCAACCGAGCACCTCAGAGCGGGTCTGGCGGCGATGATCGTGCCCGAGAACGGCATCGCGCTGGTGCAGCCCTCGGAGAAGGAGCCGCTGGAGACTTCGCTGGTCGTCAAGGCGCACCGGCACCTGCTCTCCATGGCCAAGGCGCGCCGCCAGGCCGTCATCGTCAATAACATGCCGCTGCCGGCCGGCAGCGCCAGCATCTACCGCGTGCTCGCGGCACCGATCCTGCGCGCCGACGGCACTGCAGTGGGTGTGCTGGCGCTGTTTCGCGCCGAGGCCGCCACGGAATTCACCCCGCATCATGGACGGCTCACGGAGCTGCTGGCGCGGCGCATCGCCTCCATCATCGCGCACAGCTACGACGCGCTGACCGGATTGCTGACGCGCCCCGCCTTCGAGCAGCGCGTACGCCGCTCGCTCGAGGAAAGTGCCGCGACGCTCGCCAGCTGGAGCGCGCTGTACATCGACATCAACCGCCTGCACCTGATCAACGACAACTGCGGCATGCACGTCGGCGATCGCGTCATCGCGCAGCTCGGCGAGCTGATCCGCGCGCGCGTGCCGCCCGGCGCGCTGGCCGGCCGCATCTCCGGCGATCGCTTTGCGATCCTGCTGCCTGCCGCGATCCCAGGTGCCACGCAGTTCGCCGAGGCGCTGCGCGCCGGCGCCGAGGAGTGCGGTCGCGCGCTCGGTGATGGCAAGGTGCAGGTGTCCATCAGTCTCGGCATCGCCGCGATCGAGGCGCGCTTCAAGGAGTTCGTGCACGCGTTTGCGGCGGCGGAGACGGCCTGCAAGGCCGCCAATGACCGCGGGCGCAACCGCGTCGAGGTCTATCGCGAGGCCGACGAGAGCATCGTGCGCCGCTTCAGCGACATCAACCTGATCAGCGACCTGCGCGCCGCGGTGGCCGAGCAGCGCCTGCAGCTCAATGCGCAGATGATCGTGCCATTGCAGGGTCAGGGCCCCGCGCACTTCGAGATTTTGCTGCGCATGATCGATGAGAAGGGCGCCGTGGTTGGCCCCGATCACTTCATGTCCGCGGCCAAGCGCTACCAGCTCATGCCGACCATCGACCGCTGGGTCATCGGCCGCGCCATCGAGATGCTGCGTCCGCACGCGAAGCTGCTGGAGTCCGGCTCGACGGTATTCGCAATCAACTTCTCCGGACAGTCGCTGCAGGATGCGGATTTCACCGAGCACGTGGCCAAGCTCATCGAGGAGAGCGGCATCAACCCGGCCGCGCTATGCTTCGAGCTCACCGAGAGCGCCGCGATCGGCAATCTCGCGCACGCCGAGACGCTGATGCGCCGGCTGCGCAAGCTCGGCTGCAACATTGCGCTGGATGATTTCGGCACCGGGCTGTCCTCGTTGGCGTATCTACGCACCTTGCCCATCGGCATGCTCAAGATCGACGGCAGCTTCGTGCGCGACGTGCTGAAGGATTCGCGCGCCGAGTCGATGGTGCAGACCATCGCGCAGCTGGCGCGCGCCATGTCGCTGGTGACCGTGGCCGAGTACGTGGAGACCGACGAGATCCGCGCGCGCGTCACGGCGTTGGGCGTGGATTTCGGCCAGGGCTTTGCGATCAGCAAGCCTGAGCCGCTGACCGAGGTGCTAGCCGAATTGCCGCTGCACGTCGCCGCCGCCGCACCGAATGGCGTGTGGCCTCCCGTGCAGGATGCCACGCTCGTCGGCAATGCCTGAGCGCGTCGCGCCAAGCGCCGCCGTAGGCGCGGGCGTCACGCCAAACCGCGGCGTTGGTAGCGTCGCCGTAGCGAGGGCTGACGCTTTGCAGCGCCAAATCTGTGGTTTTCCCGCTGCTTCGCCATGTGTAGTATCCGCTGACATGCCAATCCGAAAAGCACTGACAGCGCTGTCGCTGTTTGTCCTACCGCTCGCGCTTGCGCTGGCACTCGCTCCCACCGTCGGCGCAGCCGCCCCGGCCGCGCCCGCGCCGGCTGATCCCATTGCGCAGCTGCAGGCGGCCGCGCTCGCCAGCGGCAGCGGGGCGTTGCCGCGGCACGATCTGCAATTGTTCGCTGAGGTGCTCCAGCGCGTTCGCGACAACTATGTCGGTCCGGTGGATGAGCACAAGCTCATGCAGGCGGCGATCCGTGGCATGGTCGAATCGCTCGATTCGCACTCGACCTTTCTGAGCGACGATGAATTCCAGGACATGGAGGTGACCACCAGCGGTGCCTATGCGGGCATCGGCGTGGAGGTTGCCGCCGCGAAGGATGGCGTGAGCATCACGCACCGCATGCCGGGCTCCCCGGCGGAGCACGCGGGGCTGCGCGCCGGCGACACGATCGTCAGCATCGACGGCGTGAGCGTCGACTCCACCAACGTCAACGCGGCCATCGATCGCATGCGCGGCGCCGAGGGCAGCATCATTCATCTGATCGTGCGTCGCAGTGGCGCGCCCTCGCTGCTGCGCTTCTCCATTCGCCGCGCCCAGGTTCGCCTCGTCAGCGTCGAGGCCGAGCGGCTTACGCCCGATGTGGGCTACCTGCGCATCACGAGCTTCACCGACAGCACTGCCGATGAGCTCGAGGATGCCGTGGCGCACCTGGAGCACGGCGCGCCGCATCCGCTCAAGGGTTTCGTCATCGATCTGCGCAACAATCCCGGCGGTGTGCTCGACTCGGCGATCCGCGTGGCCGACGACTTTCTGAACTCCGGCACCATCGTCAGTGCGCGTGGTCGTACCGATGAGGCTAACTTCCGTGTGAACGCCACGCCCGGTGATATCACGCACGGTGCGCAGCTGATCGTCGTGGTCAACGGCGGCTCGGCCTCGGCGGCCGAAGTGCTGGCGGCCGCGCTGCATGACAACGCTCGTGCGCTGCTCGTCGGGCGACGCACCTACGGCAAGGGGACGGTGCAGACCATCATGCCGATGCCCTATGGCACGGCGCTCAAGATCACCACCTCGCGCTACTACACGCCCGCCGGCGTGTGCATCAATGGCATCGGCATCGTGCCCGACGTGCTGCTCAAGGGCCCCGAGCAGCTGCCCGCCGACCTGGATGATCCGGCCGAGGCGCAGCCGCTGACCGCGCATCGGACCGCCAGCCCCAGCGCTGCCGCGTCGCCGGCCGTCACAGGCGCGACCGCGTCGGAGGAGTCGCTGACCGCCGACCTGCCTGCGACCACCGCCGCCGCCGCACAGGCATCTGTGCCCGCGGTACCGGCTACACCCAGCGCGGGCGCCGGTGCGACGTTGGCGCAGCGCGACTCACAGGTCGGTCTCGCGCTCGCGCTGCTGCGCGGTCAACATCCCGCGGGCCTCGCCTGGTCGGGCAAGGGCCGGGTGATCGGCCGGCTCGGCGCCGGCGGCACCGTGCGCTGATCGCGTCCCTACGTCGGGTCTCACATGGGTTTGCTGCACTCAGCGGCCGATCTGCTGCTGCACCTGCCCGAGCACCTCTCGGCGCTGCTGGCGGCCTATCACCTGTGGCTCTACGCCATCGTGTTCGCGGTGATCTTTGCGGAGACCGGCCTCGTGGTGACGCCGTTTCTGCCGGGCGACTCACTGCTGTTCGGCCTGGGGGCGCTGGCCGCGGTGGATCGCAGCGGCACGCTGCACATCGGCTGGCTGCTGGTGCTGTTGATCGGCGCCGCCGTGGCGGGTAACAGCGTGAATTACGCCGTGGGCCGCGCGATCGGACCGCGCGCCTTCAGCGGTCGCTATCGTTTTTTTCGCCTCGAATACCTGCAGCGCACCGAGGCGTACTTTCGTCGCTACGGCGGCGCCACGGTGCTGCTGTCGCGCTTCGTGCCGATCGTGCGCACCTTCGCGCCGTTCGTGGCCGGCATCGGGCGTATGTCGCAGTGGCGCTTTCAGGCCAGCAATCTGGGCGGCGCGGCAGGCTGGGTGGCATTGTTCCTGCTCGGCGGCTATGGTTTTGGCGATCTGCCCTGGGTGCAGCGGCACTTCGGGCTGGTGACACTCGCTGTCATCGCCGTGTCGCTGGTGCCGCTGTGTGGACTGCTGCTGCGGGCAAAAGAGCCGGGGCCGTAGCGACGCGGGGGACATCCTTGCAATGACAGCCAGGAATTCGGCGATCTACCGGTGTGGCGACTGCGTCGTCGAGGCCGGCAATCGACGATTTCTGCGGGGGGGCGAGGCGCTTACGCTCGAGCCCCGCGTGTTTGCGGTCATCGTCCAGTTGCTGGCCCACGCGGGCGACCTGGTCCCCCGTAACGCTCTGCTCGACGCTGTTTGGGGTCATCGTTACGTAACCGATTCGACCGTGAGCCGTGTGATCATTCTCGCGCGTCGCGCCTTTGGCGATGACACGGAGACATCGCAATACATCCAGACGGTGCGCGGCGCAGGTTACCGCTACGTCGGCCCGGTCGAGCGACTGCTGCCGGCCGGACAAGCAGCAGAGCCGCAGTTTGAACCTCCGCCTGAGCACCGCGTCCCCGCTCAGCTGGAGGAATTGATCGGCAGGGAGGCGGATCTACGTCGGCTCGCCGATCTGCTGACGCAGTTCCGCGGCGTAACCATTCTCGGTCCCGGCGGCATCGGCAAAACACAGTGTGCCTACGAATATGCGCGACGCAACACCCATTGCCATCCGGACGGAGTGTGGCTGTTCGATCTGGTGCCGACCCAATCGGCGCAGCAATGGCTTGTTCAGCTCGCCGCCGCTCTGGGCATGGACCCGGGCGAATACCAACAATCCCGGCGGGAAGTGCTGCGACAGCTCGCGGACCGCAGGCTGCTATTGGTGCTCGACAACTGCGAGCGGACTGCGCCCGAGCTGGGCGAGTTGGCATTGGATGTGCTGCACGCCTGCAAGCAGGTGCGCCTGCTCGCCACCTCGCAGCGGCCGCTGAACTACGTAGGCGAGCGGTTGTTGCGTCTCGCCCCACTAGCTCTCCCCACGCGGGCGCAGCCGCGAGATGAGTCGGAATTGGCTGAGGCCCGGGGAACTGCGGCGCTCGCGCTTCTGTTGCGACGAATACAGGCCGCGGAGCCTGGATTCGAACTGCATCTGGGCAATGCATCCGCGCTGATTGAGATATGTGCGCGCCTGGATGGCATGCCGTTGGCGCTGGAGTTCGCCGCGCCACGATTTGCACTGCTCTCGCCAGAGCAGGTTCTCGAACGCCTGCGGCAGCGGTTCGAGTTCCTGGCCAACAGTGCCGCCGGTCGCGATGACCGGCATCGCAATCTGCAGGCGGTTTTATCATGGGCCTACAGCCTGCTGGCGCAGAGCGAGCAGCGGCTGTTGGCATGGCTCGGCGTCTTCGTCCAGGGTTGGACGGCTGACAGTGCCATTGCGCTTGCAGCTCGCGCCGGCTATTCGCCCGAGGCGGTGATCGACCTGATGAACGGCCTGGTCGATAAGTCCCTGATCGTGGTGGACCTCGGCTGCAGTCCACCGCGATATCGGCTGCTGGAGAGCGTCCGTGAGTTCGCGCTGCTCAACCTCAAGCGGATGCAGGAGGAGGATCTGGCGCGCGAGGCGCATCTTGCGGCGCTGGAGGTTGTCACCAACAGCGCCTTCGGCGTCATGCGCAGCGGGCAACTGCAACCCTGCATCGATCAGATGGCAGAAGAGCACGGCAACCTGGAGGCGGCTGTCGACTATGCAGTGGGGAGTGCCCGTGACCGCGAAGCAGGGTTCAGAATCCTGGGCAATCTCGTGCTGTATCTCGGACAACGCACGCTGGTCAGTCCGGGTCTGAGCTGGTGCATGCGGGTATCGCAGAGCTGTGCGTGTGTCGACGACGCTCAGCGTGCCAGATTTCTACTTTCTCGCGGCATCCTGGAGACCCATGCGGGCAAAACACATGGCGACGCCTGCACTACCCTCTGCGAGGCGCAGGCGCTTGCGCTGCGCGCCGGCGACGTCTGGACGGAGGGCTTCGCAGCCGCTTATCGAGCTCTCTGGCTCATCATCGCCGACCAGGTGCCGGATGCCATCGAGCTCATCAGTCGCGCCGCTGCCATCGCCGATACGCTGTGCGATCCGACCCTGGCACATCTTGCGACGTGGGCGGAAGGCTGGGTGTATTTTTCCAGGGGATCTTTCGAGGATTGCATCCGTGTCATGGAGCCCAGCCGTACCAGCGGCTACGCCGGGTATCAGGCAATTTTCTTTCACGGTTATGTCGCGCTGGCCCAGCACAACCTCGGCCGGACCGCCCTCGCCGCGCAGGCGTTCCTCGAGGGGTCTCGCCTTGCAGCTGCCCACCGCAGCATTCGGGCGGAATCCGCTGCGGTGGAAGGGTGCGCATATCTGGCTCACCGACGCGGCATGCACGACTGCGCCGCGCAGTTGCTGGGAGCTGCACAAAGGATGCGGGAAGTCTCGGAGACTCCGCTGTTGCGTTTCTGGCAGCACCCGCACGATGAAACCGAGCGCGGGCTGCGTGCTTCGATGGGCGGCGCGGATTACGAGGCGGCGGTCACCATGGGCAAGCAGATGCGCTTCGAACGCGCGATCAAGCAGGCATCGCATATGTTGGAGCAACTGGCCAGTGCCACAGTTGCTTCTCAGGCGGCGAAGGTCTCGGTCGGGTCGTAGCGTTCTTTCAGCTGCGCCAGCCGGCGCGCGCCGGCTGCGCCGAAGCGTCTGGTCGCGTCCGCATCGTCCTGATCGGCGAAGTTGGGCTGCAGAGTCGGCATCGCCCCTCGCGCCAGATCGCTGTCCAGCTGGCGCACGAATACACGGCTGTGCTCGAAGCCTTCGCGCGTGGCCGAGCAGCCGACGATGTTTGCAAAGAACGGCGCATGCCGACTCGCGAACGCCGAGGTGTCAGCGGCGCTTCTGGCCAGGACGCCTCCCAGATGCTGCAAATGAATCTCGGTTTCGGGGGACGGGAACTCGCCGGAAGCGCGTACCAGACGTTCGAGCGCGGCATCGGTCAGACTATTGAAATTCAGCGATTTCCAGTAATGGTGGCGGCCACGTGGAGCGCCCGGATCCTGCATGCGTTGCCACTGAACATAGGGCATGACGCCCACGTGTGCGGCGAGAGGCTCAAGTCCAGCACGCAAAGGCTCCAGGGCCTGCGGGCCCTGTGAAGGATCACCACACCAGCAGACGGCCAGGATCAGAACTGGGCGTCCGTGGTGGGAGGCATCCAGGAAGGGCAGTGGTGGGGCGTGGCAAAAAACGCAAATGGCGCAGAGCTCATCCGGGGCCTCCGGCACGTATGCGCGGAACGCCTGCAGAACGCGCAGCATGTCGAACGCAGAGTAGATCATGACCCCGGCAAGCACCTCACGTACCGGATGCAGGTCGAATTCGAATTCGGTGACCACTCCCAGCCCTCCGGCCCCGCCCCGCAGGCCCCAGAAGAGATCTTCGTGTTCTGCGCGGCTCGCGCGCACGGACCTGCCATCCGACAGCACGACGCTGGCACGACGCAGGTTGTCGCTGGCCAGGCCGTGGCGACGCATCAACCACCCCACGCCGCCTCCCAGTGTGAGCCCGCCAACACCGGTCGTGGAAACAAAGCCACCGGTCGTGGCGAGTCCCACCTCCCCGGTGGCGGCGTCGACGTCAGACCAAAGGGCGCCGCCCTGAACCAGGGCGACCCGGTCCGTCGAGCTGACGCGCACGGTCCGTAGGGCCGACAGATCCAGCATGAGGACGCCGTCCGCAATGGATCTGCCTGCGACATTGTGGCCGCCGCCTCGGACCGTCAGCTTGTGCCCGTGATCGCTTGCCACGCGCACGGCGCGCATGACGTCTTGCGCGTCCGCACACTGAATAATGGCAGCCGGGCGTCGGTCGATTGCGCCGTTCCAAACGGCCCGTGCCTGCCCGTAGCCCGGATCATCGGACTGAAGAACGGACCCTTTGATCTGCTTGCGTAAGATCCCGGCTGTTGCCCCGACGTCGTGTTCCATCGACCTGCTCCCTGGCAAAGTCCGCCTGCGGTTTGAGAGCCTAGCCCGACCCGGGCCGGAAATGGTTGAGGGTTATTTGAGGCCGGCTGTCCAGGTGGCTGAAGGGCAGTTGGAACGCTAAGCTTGCCGCAAAGCAAATAAGCGGCGCGTCAGCCGTTGCGGGAGGTCGAGCGTGCCAGCGGATCAGCAGCCCGTGCCGGTTCAGGGTCGGGAATTGACGGTACGGGGCCTGATCCTCGGCGGATTCATCACGCTGGTGTTCACCGCCGCCAACGTGTACTTCGGGCTCAAGGCCGGTCTCACCTTCGCGACTTCGATTCCTGCCGCCGTCATCTCCATGGCCGTGCTGCGCGGCTTTCGGGGGGTGACGATCCAGGAGAACAACATCGTGCAGACGGTCGCTTCGGCCGCCGGCACCCTATCCGCCATCATCTTCGTTTTGCCGGGTCTGGTCATCATCGGCTGGTGGACGGGGTTTCCTTACTGGACTTCCATGCTGATCTGCGCGCTCGGCGGCATTCTCGGCGTGATGTACTCGATTCCGCTGCGCCGGGCCCTGGTGACGCAGTCGGACCTGCCCTATCCCGAGGGCGTCGCGTGCGCCGAGGTGCTGAAAGTCGGCGGCGGGGGCGAGGCACAGGCTGCCGCGGTCGAGGACGCGCGTAGCGGACTGCGTGCAGTCGTCTGGGGATCGATCCTCTCGGCGGCCTTCGCCCTCGTGGTCGCCACGCGCATCTTCGCCAGCGATCTGGCGCGCTCCTTTCGCGTTGGTGCGCGCGGCGGGGTGAGCGGCTTCGATTTCTTCCTGTCCTTTGCGCTGTTCGGGATTGGTCACCTGGTCGGGCTCTGGGTCGGCGTCGCCATGGGAGTGGGAGCCCTCATTGCCTGGGGCTGGGGCGTGCCGCACTACTCGGCGCTCGCTCATAGCGCGGCCACAGTGCCAGTGCTCGCTGCCAGCACCTGGAGTCACCAGGTGCGCTTCGTCGGTGCCGGTACCATTCTCGTGGCGGCCATCTGGACGCTCGCGAAGCTCGTGCGCCCGGTGTACGCAGGGCTCGCCTCCGCACTCGCGGCGTCGCGGGCACGCCGTGCCGGCGCCCGCGCGGCCCTGCCGCGTACCGAGCAGGACATCCCGATCGGCACGGTCGGAGCCATCACGCTCGTGTGCATGATCCCGATCGCCGTGCTGCTGGCGAGCTTCGACAGCGGCGGCGCGCTGAGCGGGCACATGACGGCATTGGTGGTGGGTGGGGTCATCTACATCGCGCTGATGAGCTTTTTCGTCTCCTCGGTGTGTGGCTACATGGCCGGTCTCATCGGCGCCTCCAACAGTCCGCTGTCCGGGATCGGCATCCTCGCGGTCATCGGCGCCTCGCTGCTGCTCCTCTGGGGTGAGCGCGCGAGTCTGCCGGCCGGAGCCGAGCGTGCGCTCGTCGCCTATGCGCTGTTTGTCACGTCGGTGATATTCGCGGTCGCCACCATCGCCAACAACAACCTGCAGGATCTGAAGACCGGCCAGCTGGTGGATGCGACGCCCTGGAAGCAGCAGGTCGCGCTCGTCATCGGCGTCATTGCCGGCGCGCTCATCATTCCGCCCATCCTCGATCTGCTCAATCACGCGTACGGCTTCGCGGGCGCCGTGGGCGCAGTACGCGAGCACGCGCTGCCGGCACCTCAGGCCGGACTCATCTCCGCGCTCGCCCAGGGCGTGCTGCAGAACAATGTCGACTGGAGCCTGATCGAGGTGGGCGTGGGCATCGGTGCCGCCGTCATCGTGATCGATGAGCTACTGCGTCGGGTCACCAAGGGTGCGCACCTGTCCGCGCTCGCGGTTGGTCTGGGGATCTATTTACCGACGCAGAGTACGCTGATGGTGGTGATCGGCGCGATTGCCGGCTGGTACTTCGATCAGCGCGCCGAGCGCCGCGCGCAGCCCGAGCGCATCAAGCAGCTTGGGGTACTGCTCGCCTCGGGCATGATCGTAGGCGAGGGATTGATCGGGGTGCTGATCGCCGCGCTGGTGGCTTTTTCAGGCAAGGATTTCCCGCTCTCGCTGGTAGGCGATCCATTCGCCGAGCGGGTTGCGACGATCCTTGGACCGGTGGCCTTTGCCCTGATCATCCTGCTGATGTACAGATGGGCGGCGCGGCTGCGCCGCTGAAGCGTCGCAGCAGGGGCAGCAGCAGGGCCAGCACCACGGCGCCGACCGCCGTGAAGCAGAACAGCTCGAAAAAGCCAGCCGGCAGGGCCGCGAGCGTGCTGCTGCCAAGCCGGCCCGCGATGGCACCGGCCAACAGCTCGCCGAGGGCGAGACTGAGAAACCACAGTCCGAGACTCTGGCCCACAAAGCGGCGCGGCACGAGCTGACTCATTGCGCTCATGCCCACGGGACTCAGACACAGTTCCCCTGCGGTCTGCAGCAGGTACGTCAGGGTCAGAAATCCCATGCTGGCGAGATGGCCGCGGGAAACCAGCCGCGCGGCGGCCGCCATCACCAGGAAGCCGAGCGCCACACCCGCAAGACCGAGGATGAACTTGGCCGGTGAAGCGGGGTCGCGGCCACGGCGGCCGAGCGCGAGCCACAGCAGAGAGAACAGTGGCGCAAAGATCAGGATGAAGAGTGGGTTGAGCGACTGAAACCAGCTTGCCGGTATGGTGAAGCCGGCGAGCACGCGCGCCGTGTCACGCTCGGCAAACAGATTCAGCGAGGAGCCGCCCTGCTCATAGCCGGCCCAGAACAGCACCGAGGCCGCAAACAGCGCCGCGACGATCACCACGCGGCGCCGCTCGATACGCGTCAGTCCCGCGCCCCATCCCAAATAGAGAAAGTACGCCAGCGCCGCCAGCACGATCAGCGCCGTGCACAGGCTCTGCAGACGCGGCGCGGACACTGGCAGCACGCCGGCGAACAGCAGCGCAATCAGTGTCGCCAGCGCGAGCGCCACGATGCCCGGCACGCGCCACGAGGCACGCTGCGCGGGATCGGGCGCAGCACCGACTGCGCCGAGTCGGCGGCGACCCCAGAGAAACTGCAGCAGCCCCAGCGTCATGCCCGCAGCGGCCACCAGGAAGCCCGCACGCCAGCCATAGTGCTCGGCGAGTGCGCCGCACGCCAGTGGCCCGAGCGTCGCGCCGACGTTGATGCCGACATAGTAGAGCGTGAAGGCGGCGTCCAGGCGCGCGCCCCCTTGCGGATAGAGCTGCGCGACCATCGCACTCGCGTTGGATTTGAGCAGCCCGGTCCCGAGCGCGATTGCTGTCAGACCGAGGAAAAACTGCATGCGCGTCAGCGACACGCCCAGCAGCACGTGCCCCAGGATGATCAGCATGCCCCCGGCGATGACAGCCCGCTGGCCGCCGAACAAACGATCGCCGAGCCAGCCACCCGGCAGGCAGGTCAGATAGGTCGCACCGACATACAGTCCGTAGATCGCGGTGGCGGTGCGTACGTCGAGCCCCATTCCTCCGTGCGCGACCGCATCGACGAGGTACAGCACCAGCAGCGCGCGCATGCCATAGAAGCTCAGCCGCTCCCACATCTCCGTCAGGAACAACGTGACCATCGGCGAGGGCTGAGAGGGCGCGGCGGAGGGGGTGATGCCAGCGCCGGGATTGCTCACGTGACGCCTGGTTCGCTCGCCGTTGCGGCGCTGGCTTTCTGGCGGCTCATGATGGCGGCGAACAACAGGCCGCCCTCATAGAGCAGGTACATTGGCACGGCCATCGAGGTCTGCGACAGCATGTCGGGGGGCGTGATTGCCGCGGCAATCACGAACACGATGATGAGTACGTAGCGGCGGGCACTACGCAGCTTTTGGAGGCTCACCAGGTTCGTCAGCACCAACAGCACCACGACCACCGGGGTCTCGAAGGCCACACCGAAGCCCACGAACAGATGCAGCGCGAAGCTCAAATAGTTGTTGACGTCGGCCATCAGCAGCACGTTGTGCGGCGTGGTGGAGACGAAGAAGCGGAACACCAGCGGAAAGATCACTTCGTAGGCGAACCCGACGCCCAGATAGAACAGCAGGATCGAGGAAACCAACAGCGGGACCGCAAAGCGCTTCTCGCGTCGGTACAGGCCGGGCGCCACGAAGGCCCATGCCTGGTAGAGCACGTAGGGCATTGCGAGCAGCAGCCCGATGATGAAGGCCAGCTTCAGCGGTGCGGTGAAGGTCCCGGTCACGGTGGTGGCGATCAGCTTCTGGCCGGGCGGCAGCTTCGATACCAGCGGTTTTGAGACCAGATCGAACAGGCGGTTGGAATATATCGCGCAGGGAATGAAGGGGATCATGACCCCGATGAAGGCGCGCAGCAGCCGGCTGCGCAGCTCCAGCAGGTGAGAGATCAGGGTGCCTTCCGGCAGCGCCTCGGGCGAGTCGCTCATAGCCTGCCGTCAGGCGGCCAGAACGCAGTCTGGTGGGGGGCGGGAAACGTGTCGTCCTGCGCCGCAGCTTCGCCTGCTGCGGCCGCAGCGCCCGGTGTCGATGGCGTTGCGGCAGCCGCGGTCGCGGTTGCTGCGGGTGAGTCCGTCGGGGCAGGAGCCGGCGGTGGCTCGGTGATCGGTGGTGGCTGATAGGGATGGAAGGCCGCCGGGTAGGTGTCGGCCAATCCCATCTCCGGCAGCGGGGGGCCCGTCATGGGCACGGCGGGCTCACTGCCCACCGCGGCGCCGGGGCGCGTCGGCGAGGGCGGGCCGACCGTGCGCGGATCGATGCGCGGCTGGGGCTGCGGCTGCGCGGGGGCTTGCGGCCCGGCGGGCGCCGTAGAGCTGTCGGCTGTGGGACGGGGCACGGCGCCGCCGTTACCGGGTTGAGCGCCGGGACGCGATGAGAACTCCGCACGGACATCCACGCTCTTATGCAGCGTCTGAGACTCCTGCTCGAGCTGCTCGCGGAACTGACGCGCCATACCGCGTGCGCGGCCGATCCATTTGCCGATGGTGTTGGCGAGTTTGGGCAGCTTCTCAGGTCCAAGCACCACCAGCGCGATGCCAAAGATGAGCAGGATCTCGGAAAAATCGATTCCGAACATGGCGGGGCGCAGGTTTCAGTGAAGGCGCGGCGCGCCGGGAACCTCAGGCGTGCGGTGTGGCCTTTTGCTCGTTGACCGGTTGTGGATGCGGCTTACTGGCGGCAACCTCGGGAAATTCTGCGTCCTTGGCTGCTGTCGGTCCGGGGATCTGTCCAGGCATCTGCTTGGCCTGCTCCTCGTTCTCGCCGTCGCTCATGGCCTTCTTGAAGCCACGGAAGGCTCCGCCCAGATCCGAGCCAAGCGTCTTGAGCTTCTTGCCGCCGAATACCAGCAGCACGATCAGCAGAATGAGGATCAGATGTTTAGGGGCTAACAGATCCATGGCACGCTCCGGTCAAAATCGGTGGGCCTTCCCGGCCAGTAGTCGATCATAGGCCATTTGGCGTTGCACCACTAAATGTGGTGGCAGATCACAGTATTGCAAGGAAAACTGCGCTGCTGCACGCCGGCCATCGCGCCTACACCGCTATTGGACCGCCGGCGCGCGGCATGGTTCTCCCGGCCCCTACCCGTCGTGGGCTTCAGGCGGTGCCTGCCGTGTGTCGCCCGGGACTTCACCGCCGCTGGCCAGCCAGAAGGTCACGGGGCCGTCATTGATGAGAGCGACCTGCATGTGCGACCCGAACTGGCCGCTCGCCACGTGGCGGTGGGCTGCGCGTGCGCTGCTCAGCAGCTGATCGAACAGCGGCGCAGCCTGTGTCGGGGATGCCGCCGTGGAGAAACCGGGGCGATTGCCGCGGCGCGTATCTGCCACCAGTGTGAACTGAGGCACCAGCAGCAGGCCCCCGTCGCTGTCGCGCAGCGAGCGGTTCATGCGGCCCTGCGCGTCGGCGAACACGCGATAATCGAGCAATCGCTGCAGCAGCCGCTCGCTGCTGGCCGCATCGTCGCTCGCGACGATACCGATGAGAGCCAGCAGCCCCGGTCCGATCGCGCCGACGACGCGGCCATCGACGCGCACACTGGCTTCGAGCACGCGCTGTATGAGCGCGATCATGCGTGAGCAATGATGCCGAGGAGTGCGTGGCCCACCGGCACGGCAGTGGTAAAAGCGTTGTGCAAACCGTACACTTTCCGCCCCTTTTTGTGCCGTCCGATTGTCCTGGAGCTGGTATGTCGCTGTCGCGTCCGCTGATCGCTGTCACCCTCGCCCTGGCGTTCTCGGCCAGTGCCACGGCTTTCGCGGCGGGAGACGCGGCTCGGGGCAAGGTGCTGTCCTACACCTGCTTGGGGTGTCACGGCATCGAGGATTATCGCAACGCGTACCCTGACTATAACGTGCCCCGTCTGGCGGGACAGCATGCCGACTACATCGTCGCGGCGCTCAAGGCATACAAGGATGGCGAGCGTGCGCACCCGACAATGCAGGTGCAGGCTGCGACGCTCTCGGATCAGGACATGGCCGACATCGCTGCGTACTTCGCCAGCGAGACCGCGGTCAAGCCCGAGCCGAGCGCCGCGCCCGTGCCGGCCAAGGTGTCGACGCTGTGCGTTTCCTGCCACGGCAAGGACGGAGTCGGTGTGACCTCGGCCTACCCATCGCTGGCGGGCCAGCAGTCGAACTACATCGAGCAGGCGCTGGACGAATACAAGAACGGCGAGCGCATGAACGCCATCATGCGCACCTTCGTGCCGAGCCTCAGTGCGCAGGACATCTCGCAGATCGCCGACTACTACGCGGGCCAGGCGCCAGGGCTGAAGACGCTGGAGCGGCGGCTGACCATCCTATCGGCGAAATAGCAGGCCTATCCCAGCAGATGCGCGAGGAAGCTCGCGGCGGCGCTGTGATAGGCCATGCGTCCGGAGCGGCGCTCGAACTGACCGGCCTGCTGGGCGGCGAGATATTGCACCGACACCCCCTGTGCGCGCAGGCCCTCGCGCAGCCGCGCGGCCTCGTAGGCGGGCGCGGCGGCCTCGCCGAGCCCCTGCACCAGCAGCACGGGGCTGTGGATCAAGGGTACATTGGCCAGATCCTGCAGCGGCGGAGGGAAGGCTGCGACCGCACCCTGTAGACGATCGGCATACTGCGCGAGCGACTGCAGGGCGAGGTAGGCACCAAAGCCTTCCCCCAGCAGCGCCACGTGCTCCCGATCGAGTCCCGGCTGCAGGCTGATCCACACCAGCAGCGAGCCCACATCGCGCACCGCATCCCCGCGCAGCGCCCCCTCCCCAGCCGTAGCCAGATCAGCCCCGAGTCCGGAGGAGCCGCGCACGTTCGGTGCAATCACCACATAGCCAAGCTCGCGCACCAGATATTGGATCAGCGGCGCGTAGCGCGGGCGGCACTCGTTGCCCTCGCCGCTGCACAACCAGACAACCACCGGTCGCGGGCCAGACGAGGCAGCGCTGCCAGGCGCAGGCTCGTAGACCAGAGCGGGCAGCTCGCGAGCCTCTCCCGCGGGCCGATCCCAGGTCGGAAAGGTGAGCAAGCGCGGCTCGACGAAGCTGCGCACGTCGACTGGGCCGGACTCGCTCTGCGTCCAGCGCGTCAGGGCACCGCTGGCGGGCTCGAGCACGTATACATCGGCGGGCGCCTGCGTAGAGTCGACCGTGAGGGCGAGCCGTCGACTGCTGGCATCGAAGCTCAGCGGGCCGATGACGCCAGCGGGCACCGCGACGATGGGAATCTCCAGGCGGCGCTGCTGGTCGATGAGACGCAGGTGACTCGCGCCGCTCTGATCATCGAATGTGTAGGCGATGTAGCGGCCGTCGGGGCTGGCGGCGAACTGCTCCACGTCCTGGCTCGCGGGTGCGCTGAGCACCTGCGAGTGCCCGGTGATCGGATCGACTTGTACCAGGTGCAGAAAGCGCTGCGAGCCGCTGCCGCCCAGCCCGTGCGTCAGCAACAGTAACCCGTGGCCGTCGGGCGCAAAACGCGCCGACACCGCCTGTAGCGCGGCGCTCTGCTGAGCGGGCTCACCGCGGTGACGACGCGCCTGCGAGTGGCCGCCTGCGTCGTCCGCCGCGAGACTCACGGCACTGAGCTCGCCGCTGGATACGTCGGCGATCTGCAGCGAGGCTTCCGCCGTGGGTGCCGCAGCCGCGGCGCTGCGACTGAGCAGCAGATGCCGGTCGTCGCCCGACCAGCCCTCGATGCGCCAGCGCATGCCCGGTTCAGCTGCCGCGATCAGCCGCGGCGCGGCGCCCGTCAGGCGCATGTCGAGCAGGTACACATCCATCGCCCCCGGGCTGCGGCGATCGCTCAGGAAGGCGAGCTGCGCACCGTCGGGCGACCAGGCGAGATTGGCTTCCTGGTACTGCCCGTCTGTGAGGGCCTGCAAAGAGTGCTCGTGCAGATGCTCCAGGTAGAGCCGTGTGCTACCCGAAGCCTGTTGGCCGATATAGACCAGAGAGTCGGCATCCAGCGGCCGCGCCGCGGCCTCGAGCACCCCGCCCGGTGCAAAGCTGAGCTGCGCGCGCATCCCCAGCGGGAGGGCAACGCGATGAACCTGCATGGTGTCGCCGAAGCGTGTGGTGATCAGCAGGCTCCCGTCGGCCATCCAATCGACGAAATGTGCCGCGCGCCACTCGAGGTAGGGCTGCAGCGAGGCGCTGAAGGGTGCCGCGGGTGCGGAGAGTCCATCGCGTAGCAGCGCGGGCGCGCTCGGCGGGGTGACTGCCTCGGCGCTGCCTGCGCACAGCAGACTGGCACAGAGCCATGCCGCGGCAAGCACGCGCGGCGCGGGCACAGTGGTCGCAGTACGGTTGGCCGACATGGTTGCCTGGAAAGGCTCCATGTTAGGGGAGCGGGGCCTTGCGGTGTAATTTTTTTGCCTGCAAGGTGCCGGCCATGAGCGAGCCGCAGGCACTGATCGCGGACGCCGCCGCGCTGAGCGTAGCGCTATCGGAGGCACAGGCCGCGCAGCTGCTGCAGCTGCTCGATGAGCTCGCGCAGTGGAGCCGCGCCTACAACCTCACGGCGATCCGCGAGCGTGAAGCGATGAAGAGCGCTCACCTGCTCGATAGTCTTGCCGCGCTGGCCGATGTGGCGGGCAGCCGCATCCTCGATGTCGGCACGGGCGCGGGATTTCCCGGATTACCCCTTGCGATTGCCGCTCCCGAGCGGCAGTTCACTCTCGTGGATGCGGTGGCCAAGAAGATTCGCTTCGTGAATCACGCCTGCCGCCGGCTCGGTCTCGCCAATGTGCAGGCGGTGCACGCGCGCGTGCAGTCGCTGGCCCCGACGGCGCCGTTCGATACGATTCTGGCGCGCGCCTATGCGGGGCTGCCGGCGCTGCTGGCCGACGTGCAGGGGCTCGCCGGGCCCGGCACGCGTGTCGTGGCATTGAAGGGAATGTATCCGCACGAGGAACTCGCGCGGCTGCCGAGCGGCTGGCGGCTCGAACAGATACGCAGCCCGCAAATACCTTGGCTCAACGCTTCCCGCCACATCCTGCATCTCGTGCCGGTGGCTGATGCGCATGCTGCCGCGGCGCAGGCGCCTGTAGTACCGTCGCGCCAGCGGCTAGACTAGCTGCGTCATGAAACGCGTCATCGCGGTCACGAATCAGAAGGGTGGGGTCGGCAAGACCACCACCGCCGTGAATCTGGCCGCCTCCTTCACGGTGATGCGACGGCGTGTGCTGCTGATCGATATCGATCCGCAGGGCAATGCCACCACCGGCTGCGGCGTGGATAAGCGCGCCATCGAGCGCGGCTGCTGTGAAGTGCTGCTCGGGGAGTGCAGTGCCGAGGCGGCGCTGCTGCGACTGACGGCGCGCACCGAGCCGACGGCCCCGCAGGCCATGGATGACAGCGCCGCGCCGCTGCAGGCGCTGTCGCTGCTGCCGGCCAATCAGGACCTGACCTCCGCCGAAGTGCGCTTGCTGGCGCTCGGCGCTGGGCGCGAGCAGCGGCTGCGTCAAGCGCTCGCGCCGATCCGCAACCGCTTCGATCTCATTCTGATCGACTGCCCACCCTCGCTGAATATGCTCACCGTGAATGCGCTGGTGGCCGCCGATGCGGTCGTCATTCCGATGCAGTGCGAGTACTACGCGCTCGAGGGCCTCTCCTCGCTGGTAGAGACCATCGAGCAGATCCGCGCCAGCGCCAATCCGTCGCTGCAGATCGAGGGCATCCTGCGCACCATGTTTGATCCACGAAACAACCTCGCCAACGAGGTGAGTGCGCAGCTGATGATGCACTTCGGGGATCGCGTTTTTCGCACCCTCGTGCCGCGCAATGTGCGCCTGGCGGAGGCGCCGAGTTTTGGACGCCCGGCGCTCGATCACGATCCCAACTCGCGCGGCGCGCTGGCGTATCTGGCGCTCGCCGGAGAGATGCTGCGACGGGAGGAGGAGGCGGCTGGGGCCGGCGGCGGGGCGGGGACCGGCAGCGACGCGATGGGCGCTGCAGGTAGTGCGGGGGGCGCCGGCACGTTGCGCGCAATCTCATGATGCAGAAGAGGCCGACGCTGGGACGAGGACTGGCGGAGCTGCTGGGCACGCCGCGAGCGGCGAGGCCTGGAGCACCCGCGGCAGATGCCGCAGCGCTGCCGCCGGGGAGCCCGGCGGAGGGCGCGAGCGCACGGCCGCGAAGCGGTGAGGACGTGCTCGAGCGCCTGCCGCTCGATCTGCTGCAGCGGGGACGTTACCAGCCGCGCGTGGACATGCATCCCGAGAGTCTCGCGGAACTGGCCGAATCGATCCGCTCGCAGGGGGTGGTGCAGCCGATCGTGGTCCGTCCACTCGGCGAGCCCGATACGCACGGGGTGCGGCGCTACGAGATCATCGCCGGTGAGCGGCGCTGGCGCGCCGCACAGCAGGCAGGGCTCACCGAAATCCCCGCGATCGTGCGTCACGTCGCCGATGAGGCGGCCATTGCGATGGCGCTCATCGAGAACATCCAGCGCGAGAATCTCAATCCGCTCGAGGAGGCGCGCGCCCTGCAGCGCCTGATCGCCGAATTCGGTCTGACACATCAGCAGGCCGCTCAGGCGGTGGGACGTTCGCGCGCGGCGGTCAGCAACCTGCTGCGCCTGCTGGAGCTGCCAGAGGAGGTCTGCGAGCAACTCGAGCAACGCTCGCTCGAGATGGGGCATGCGAGGGCGCTGCTCGGACTGCCCTCGCGCCGACAGCAGACCGAGGTGGCGCTACTGGTGGTGCGTAAGGGGCTTTCCGTACGGGAGACGGAGGCTTTGGTGCGGCGCATGATCGAGCCTGGGCGTTCGACGGCTGACGCCCGGGCGGGGGCGGCCGTGGTCGCGGTGGACCCGAATATTCAGCGTCTGCAGGAGGACCTGGCCGAACGGCTCGGCGCTCGCGTGGACATCGAGCATGCGCGCGCCGGACACGGCCGCGTGGTCATCCGCTACAACAGTCTGGACGAGCTCGACGGCATCCTGAGCCACATGCAGCCGCTTTCTTGAAGCGGCCTGCCGCTCTCTCTATAATCGCGCCCCGCTTGTCGGGGCCGCCCGCGTCGGCTGCCGGATAAGTTAAACAAGCCAGGCCATTCCCGCGCGCTTGGAAAGCAGCCGGGGGAGTGGTTTTTTATCGTCCGGAAGTCAGGTGCCGATCAGTAGTGAATCCGACGCCCGGCGCCTGGCCTATCGCGTCCTGCTGCTGCAGGGGCTGGTGGGTCTGGTCGTGGCGCTGGTCTGTCTGCTGTGGGGCCAGCGCGGCTTCACGTCGGCGCTGGTGGGCGCCGTCACCGGCGTGATCGCAAATTTGTACATGACGTTCCGTGCGCTGTCCCCGGCACGCACGCCGCAAGCTGCGCTCGGGCGTCTGTACTTCGGCCAATTCATCAAGGTCGTCGTGACCTTGGGACTGTTCGGTGTCGCGCTGGTGCTGTACCGGCACGGATACCTGGTGCTCGGTGCGCTGCTGGCGGGCTACGTCGGTGTGCTGGTGGTGAGCTGGACGGTGCCGTTCTTGTCGCTGCGGCGGGGTGCGCCCCGCGGGCCGCAGGCGGGCGCCGGCGGCGGCGCGGCATGATGAGTGGAATTCGACAGGGATAAAGATAGAGCGGAATGATGGCCGAGCAAGGCGAGTCAGCGACCGAGTACATGACTCACCATCTGGGTCACCAGACGGCAGTCCTCGGCCATTGGACTTTCAATGTCGACACGCTGCTGATGTCGACGCTGCTCGCCGTGGTGCTGGCGGCGATGTTCTATTTCGCTGCACGCCGCGCTCGCGCCGATCGTGCGCCGAGCGGGCTGACGCTGTTCGCGGAGTTCATCTACGACTGGGTCGACGGTCAGGTCGCCGAGTCGTTTCACGGCGAGCGGCGCTTCATGAACGCCCTGTCGCTCGCGCTGTTCACCTGGGTCGTATGCATGAATTCGCTCGACCTGCTGCCGGCGGACCTGCCCGACCGGGTCGCCGGTGCGTTCGGCGCGCACAACTGGCACGTGCTGCCGACGGCCGACATCAACGATACCTTCGCGATGGCGGCTGTCGTCATCGTCTTCGTGCTGATCGTGGGCGTCGCCTCCAAGGGCATGCTCGGCTTCCTGGAAGAGTGGATTGCCGCGCCACTGGGCAAGAATCCGCTGCTGTGGATTCCGAACATCGTACTGAACCTGCTCGAACTGATCTCGCGCCCGGTGTCGCTGGCGCTGCGACTGTTCGGCAACATGTTCGCCGGCGAGCTGCTGTTCCTGCTGATCGCGCTGTTCACGCTGCATGGGCTGCATAGTGTCGGCGGCGCTGTGATGTTCTTCTTCCAGGTGCTTTTCGGCATTGCCTGGGCGGTGTTCGATCTGCTGATCGCGCTGCTGCAGGGGTACATCTTCATGTTGCTGCCGATCGTCTACATCGCCATGGCCAAGGAGCATCACGGCTGAGGCGACAGTTCGCTTTTCAAGTGCTGTTTACCGACAGATAGATAGAGATGACGAGGAGACGTTAATCCATGGATATCGCAACACTTCAGGCCTACACCGCGCTGGCGATCGGCCTCATGATCGGGCTTGCCGGCTGCGGAGCCTGCATCGGCATCGGCGTCATGGGCTCGAAGTTCCTCGAGGCCGCGGGGCGCCAGCCCGAACTCATGCCCATGCTGCAGGCACGCATGCTGCTGCTGCTTGGCCTGATCGACGGCGACTTCTTCATCGCGATCGGCATGGCGATGTTCTTTGCCTACGCGAGCCCGCTGCTTTCGACCGTGCAGGCGCTGCACCATTAACAGCGCGACCCCTGGAGCAATCTTGCCGCGGAGTTAGGCGACGATGCTGACACCCAATGCCACTTTCATCGGGCAGATCATCGTATTTCTGCTGCTGCTGTGGTTCATCTACTCGGTCGTCGTGCCGATGATCGCCAAGCCCGTCAACGAGCGCTACAAGAAAATCGCGGACGGTCTGGCGGCTGCGGAGGCGGGCCAGAAGAAGCTCGAGACCGCCACGGCCGAGGCCAATACGATCGTGCGTGAGGCGCGCGAGCGCGCGCGTCAGATCGAGGACCAGGCCCAGCGCAGCTCGCTCGAGGAGATCGAGGCTGCCAAGCAGGCCGCGCACGCCGAAGGCGCGCGCATCATCGCAGCCGGACAGGCCGAGGCGGCCAATGAGGCCGCGCGTGCCCGCGATGGCCTGCGGCGCGAGTTCGGCGCGCTGGTCGTGCGCGGCGCCTCGCAGCTGCTCGAGCGCGAGATCGACGCGCGCGCGCATGCGCAGCTCATCGAGCGGCTGACCGACGAGATTGCGCGCGGCTGAGTCTTCATGGCCGAACCGATCACCGTTGCCCGACCCTATGCGCGCGCCGCCTTCCAGAGCGCGAGCGCTGCGGCGGCCTTGGCGCCCTGGGACCGCTTCCTGTCGCGTGCCGCAGTCTGGGTGCGCGACGCGCAGATCGAGCCGCTGATCGGCGATCCGCGCGTGCCGGCCAGTCAGCTGATCGGGTTGCTGCTGGATCTCGCCAAGGCCGGGGTGCCGGAGGGTAGCGTCGAGGCAGCCACTGAGGATACCGCCGGCGCGCCGGCGCGGCTGTCGGCGGCGCAGTTGCAGGAAGAGCAACGCAATTTCCTGGCGCTGCTCGCGCACAACGCTCGTCTGCAGCTGCTGCCGCAGATTGCCGTGCAGTACGAGCAGCTGCGTGCCGAGGCCGAGCGCATTGCGGACGTGGAGGTGAGCTCGGCCCAGGCGCTGAGCCCCGCGCAGTCGGCTGCGCTGAAGGGTGCGCTCGAGCGCCGCCTGGGCCGCGCGGTGCGCTTGCATGAGAGCGTGGATCGCACGCTGCTCGGCGGAGCGGTGGTGCAATTCGGGGACTTTGTGGTGGATGGGTCGCTGCGCCGGCGCGTGGAGCGGCTGGCGGCGAACGTCACTAGCGGCTGACGCCAGCCGGCCCAGACAGAAAGACATTTCAAGGACATTGCCATGGCCATCAAGGCATCGGAAATCAGTGAGCTGATCCGCCAGCGGATCGAGCACTTCCAGGGCGCAGCCGAGGCGCGCGACGTGGGCACCGTGGTGTCGGTGACCGACGGCATCTGCCGCATCCACGGCCTGGCCGACGTGCGTTACGGCGAGATGATCGAGTTTCCGGGCAATCTCTACGGGCTGGCGCTGAACCTCGAGCAGGACAGCGTGGGCGCCGTGGTGCTCGGCGACTACAAGTCGATCAAGGAAGGCGACATCGTCAAGACGACCGGCCGCATCCTCGAGGTGCCGGTGGGGCCAGAGCTGCTGGGTCGCGTCGTGGATGCGCTCGGTACTCCGATCGACGGCAAGGGTGCCCTCAATACCAAGGCCACCGCGCCGATCGAGCGCGTCGCCCCGGGCGTGATCTACCGCCGTTCGGTGAGCCAGCCCGTGCAGACCGGATACAAGGCGGTCGACTCGATGGTGCCGATCGGCCGTGGCCAGCGCGAGCTGATCATCGGTGACCGCCAGACCGGCAAGACGGCGCTTGCGATCGACACCATCATCAATCAGAAGGCCTCGGGCATCCGCTGCATCTACGTCGCAATCGGACAGAAACAGTCCTCGATCGCCAACGTGGTGCGCAAGCTGGAGGAAAACGGTGCGATGGCGCACACCATCATCGTCGCAGCGCCTGCCGCGACTCCGCCCGCCTTGCAGTACCTGTCCGCCTACAGCGGCGTGACCATGGGCGAGTACTTCATGGACAACGGCGAAGATGCACTGATCATCTATGACGATCTGTCCAAGCAGGCGGTGGCCTATCGTCAGATCTCGCTGCTGCTGCGCCGCCCGCCGGGACGCGAGGCGTTCCCCGGCGACGTGTTCTACCTGCACTCGCGCTTGCTCGAGCGCTCCGCGCGCGTCAACGAGCAGTACGTGGAGATGATGAGCAAGGGACGCGTCAAGGGCAAAACGGGCTCGCTCACCGGACTGCCGATCATCGAGACACAGGCCGGCGACGTGACCGCGTTCGTGCCGACCAACGTCATCTCGATCACCGACGGACAGATCTTCCTCGAGACCGACCTGTTCAACTCCGGCATCCGCCCGGCCATGAACGCCGGCATCTCGGTGTCGCGCGTCGGTGGCGCGGCGCAGACGGATATCATCAAGCGTCTGGGCGGCGGTATCCGCCTCGCGCTGGCGCAATATCGCGAGCTCGCAGCGTTCGCACAGTTCGCCTCTGACCTGGACGAGGCCACGCGCCGGCAGCTCGAGCGCGGCCAGCGTGTCACCGAGATCATGAAGCAGCGCCAGTACGCGCCGCTGTCGGTCGCGGAGATGGCCCTGTCGATCTACGCGGTCAACAATGGCTACATGGACAAGATCGATCGGCGCCGCGTGGTGGAGTTCGAGGGGGCGCTGCAGGCGTTCGCGCGTTCGAGCCACCGCGCAGATCTGGACGCCATCAACGCCGAGCCGGTGCTGAAGAAGCACGAGGCCACGCTCAAGAAGATCTGCGACGCCTTCGCCGCCACGGGCAGCTTCGCCACCTGAGACTGCCATGCCTGGCACCAAGGAAATCCGCACCAAGATCGCCAGCGTCAAGAGCACGCAGAAGATCACCAAGGCGCTGGAGATGGTCGCGGCCAGCAAGATCGGCCGCGCGCAGGAGCGCATGCGCCGCGCACGACCCTACGCGACGATGGCGCGGCGCCTGATCGCGCACCTGAAACAGGTGCATGCCGACTCGACGCATCCGTATCTGCTGGCGCGCGAGGCCCGCGCGGTGGGGATCCTCGTGATCTCGACCGATCGCGGCTTGTGCGGTGCGCTCAATGCCAACATCTTCAAGACGACGCTCGCGCAGGTGCGCGAGTG
>DATAXJ010000007.1:0-47327 GCA_036266795.1 Steroidobacteraceae bacterium
TGGGTGCCGGCATTGACCACTACCACCCCGTCGTGTCCGACCTGCACCCCGATGTTCTCGCCGTCACCGACCAGCAGGTAGAAGTTCGGCCGCACCTGCACCACGTCCAGATCACCGCTCTGTGGTTCCGCCGCGCGCGCGGTCGTCACGCCCAGCGCCCCCAGCACCACTACGCAGAGCGCCGCGGCCACGGCTCGGTGGACGATCGCTCTCGTTATTTGCGTCACGGCATATTCCTCACGGCATTTCCCGGGCGTTTCGCCGGGCATTATTTTGGGCGGTCTCGGCTCTCGCCGGCCGCCGATGAATTTACCAAAGGGCCGGGTTTTATAAACCCAAAACATACCCGGTGACTAATTAAAATCCAGATAACGCTATAAGGGAACTCCAATCTCGTTCTCCTTTACGTCTGCAGTAAAGTCCTTGTAAGTCAGCGGCTTGTTGCATTTGCAGCCGTGGCGCGCGGATGATCAGCCGCCGTGGCGGCGGGACGCGCGCTCCGTCCCGCAACCAAGCCCGCAGCGACGCCGGCGGCGAGAACGCACACGAGACCGAAATCACTGCGGCGGCAGGTGCAGGCGCAGCGTTCCTCTTGCTGGCCGCGCTTCCGAGGTAGAAGATTGCTCAAGTGCAGCATGAATATCAAACTGATCAAACTGGTAAACAGGGGGTTGTATGAGTAGTGGACAAGATGCCTTGCAGGACTGGGCGCCGCAGTTGCGCAGCGTGTTGCGCATCGTGGCCGCGCTGCTGTTCATGCAGCACGGATCGGCCAAATTGTTCCACCTCCCGCACCAGGCCACGTACGACCACCTGCAGATTTTGTCGCTGATGGGAGTGCAGGGGATTCTGGAATTCTTCGGCGGCTTGCTGCTGCTGATTGGTTTGTTCAGTCGCCCAATCGCCTTTCTTCTGTCGGGCGATATGGCGGTCGCTTTTTTCATGGTGCACTTTAAGAAGGGTTGGCTGCCGATTCTCAACGGCGGGGATCTCGCGGTGCTGTTTTCATTCGTGTTTCTATACCTATGGGCCGCCGGTCCCGGGCCCTGGAGCATCGATGCATCACTTCGCGGGTCCCGTGCGTCAGGGTCTGCTCCGGCGGTCAGCTGAGGTTGGCGATTGAAGAGGCCCTGCGTCCGCGCAGACGGACGAAGGTCATGGGGCGGGGAAGATAAACAGTCAAAAGGGGGACCTATGCGGCATCCATTCGTCAGCATCGGCGGACTCATTCCATTGTGTGTGATCGCCACGTTCGCTTGGGCCCAGGCCCCGAGCACTCGACCCCGGGCAGGAGGAAGGGCTGAACGGCCCCCCATGCTGCGTCCTGCGCTCCTCTTCCAGGAGGAGTGGAAGCAGCCGGCGACGGCAGCCGAACATCCGGACGCCGCTCCGGGCGCCCGTCCGGGCGGCGGCGGGCTGAATGTGCCGCTCACGGGAGCCTCCAACAACAATCCCGAGCTGGAAGTCGAATCGTTCGTCCCGGCTGGGGAATTGCGGCTCGTGAAGGAGGGCAGCGCGGAAAACGGTAACAATCCGCTGCATGTCTGGACGGGGCTGTGCACTTCCGCTTGTGCGGTGGCGTTTCGCGACAAGAGGGACTTTGCCGATCTGAGCGGCCTGGCGCGCATCCGCTTCAATACCAAGATGTCGGGGTTCCACCAGGTACGCCCGATCGTGAAGCTTGCCGACGGCACGTGGTGGATCGGCAACCAGGCCATCGGCACCGCCAGCGACTGGCTCGAGAGCGAGATCTCATTCGCGGATTTGCGCTGGCTCAAGCTCGACATGCCGGGCCTCGTGACGCGCGGGAACCTGGTGGACAAGATAGATCTGAGCAAGGTCGACGAGATCGGTTTCGCCGACCTCATGGCCGGTAGCGGTCATGGTCCGGGCGGCGCCGCCGATGTAGCGCAGGTCGAAGTCTACGGTCGCGCCGTTGCCAGGTCGGGCCAGGATTGACGAATAAGAACCGAGGCCAGGCTCCACTCATTGTCGATCTAACGGCGGCGCGATACGGGATGGCTAGCGTCGCTCCGCATGCGGTCTCCAGCGCCCGCGTCGCGAGCCGGTCTGCGCAAGTCGCTGCCGGCTTGCTCGGCGGTCTGACAGGGGGAGTGAGCATCTGGATATACGAGGCTGTCGTTTGGGTAGGGGTTCAGCACCAGATGCCGCTCGCAGGCATTCCCGCCAACGCTACAGGGCTGGTGTTCGGCAGCGCCGTGCAGAGCTCGCTGGGCCTCGGTTCCTACTTGCTGGGTGCGGCGATCCACTTCACCTTCGCGCTGGCCTGGGGTGTACTGTTCGCCATCCTATGGCCGTGGTTTCGCCGGCGCGGATTCGAGGCGACGCTCATAGCGCTGTTTTTCGCGGTCGTCGTATGGGTCGTCATGCACCTGGCTATCCTCGTTGTATCGAGCAGTCATCCCAACTATGCCGACCCGAACGTCGTCATCGGCGGCATGCTGTCACACTTGTTTTACACGGTACCGCTTGCGCTGATGGTCAAGCGGCGGCTTGCCGCGCAATGACGCGCACCGTGTCGGATCGCGAGCCTTTAATCACCAACACCGTGGAAATATTCGCATGACACAGCCTATTCACGGAGAGAATCCGTATCGCTGGGTAATTCTGGCGATCATGAGTTTTCTCTTCTTCGTGACCAATTACGCGGAATTTCAACTGGCAGGGGCTGCCGGCAGCATTTTTGGCACGTTTCACGTCACCCCATTTGAATTTGGGATGTGCCTGTTTGCTCCATTCCTCATGAACTTCGCATTTGGCATTCCAATTGGCATGGTCGCGGACCGATCTGGTACCAGGACGGTCGGCAGCGTGCTGCTGATTATCGCCGCCGTTGGCCTGGTGGGCCGCGCATACGCAACTACCGGCTTCACCAGTCTTTTTGTGTGGATGCTCATCAACGGATGGTCCATGGTGTTCGTCAACACCCTGGGTCCCAAGATCCTGCGCAGATGGTTCAAGCCCGGGCACATGTCGATAGCGATGGGTGTGTTCATCGGCTTTGCGGGATTGGGTGTCGGTCTGGGTGAGGGCACCGCGTCGCTATTCCCAAGCCTGCATTCGGCTTTTGTGTTTGCGTGGATAATGTTTGCCGTCGGGACACTGTGGTTTCTGCTGGGATTCAAGCCGAAGCCGGCCGACGAACCGGAAGCACCCCCGCAGCCCGTCCTCGAATTCCTCGGCGTGGCTTCCCGAAATCGCTACGTGTGGCTTTCGGGCATCGCGGTGCTGTGTTTCTTTGCCGCGTGGGTTGGCACCGCAGGCAATTTGCCGAGCGCCTTGACTCAGATCAAGCAGGCAAGCCCGGCCGCAGCCGGGCTGCTGGGCATCCCGCTGGGCTTCGGCGGCGCTTTGGGCGGATTCTTTGTACCCACGCTGCTGAATAAGATGGGCTCAGTCAGGACCTGGTTACCGATATTCGTCATCGTTGGGTCGGCGCTGATTGTCGCTTCACTGGCCGTTCAGTTTGGCCCTCTGACCTGGGCCTGCGTCGCGGTAGGGGCTTTTATTGCCAACGGGGCTCTGCCGCTGACCATACCGTTCCCGGTCATGCTTACCGAGATCGGGGCAACCTATGGCGGGAGCGCAGGCGGAATCGTGAGCTTGTTGCAGATGGCGGGAGGCTTCTTCATTCCGACTTTCGTTATCGCGCTGGTCGCCGGGACGAATCAGAGCAAGGCGTTTGCGCTGCTGTTTGCGCTATTCGTGCTTTCGGCGATCTTTGCGTTCCTGCTGCCCGAGCGTGGTTATCATCACCACGCGGATGCGCATTGACGTATGCGAGGCCCTTGCGGGCGCCGCGGTAGGGCCTGGGTTCGGGCAGCCGCGAGTGCGGCTCAGGCGCTCGCCATGCCGTGCTGGCGCTTGATCGGTGCGGCTTGCGGCGACTGCAGGTACGCGAGCAGCGCGGCCGCTGCCGTGGGCTGTTGAGATACCAGGCATATCGCGCCGCTGAAGACGGTCTGGATGGCACAGGCTGCCGGGAGCTCTCCAAGCAACTCGACGCCCGGCAGGCCCTGCAGCTCGCTGAGCTGTTGAAAGCCCAGCGACACCTGGCCGCTGGCCACCAGGCTGCCGACAGGGACACCCGGCCGGGCCTGCACCAGCCGCGATCGCACCTGCTCGTCAATTCCCCAGCGCTGCAGCAGGGCTATCAGCGCCGTGCCGCTCGGGCCGGTGGAATAGCCGATGTGTGTGGCGGCAAGCACGGCCTCGCGCAGCGCTTGCTCGCTGCCAATATCAGGATGTGGAGTGCCGGCGGGGACTGCAACCGCTACCTCTGAGCGCACCAGGTCGACGCGGCTGCCGGGCAGCAGCCGATTGTTCTGAGACAGGCGTTCGATTGCGTCCGATGCGAGTACCACCAGGTCGAACGGCTCACCCTCCGTCACGCGCCGCAGGGCATCCACGCCGCCGATCGATACGAGCTCGACCGTCTGACCGCCGCGGCGCTCATAGTCGCCGAGCAATGCGCGCAGCAGCGCAGCGGTGGCCATCGAGGAGATGCCCCGCAGAGCCGCGGCGTTCCGAGGCTCTGGGCACATCAGCGGCGCTCTTTGGCCGCGGCCGCCGTCGTGGTGTCCGTAGCGGCGCTCGCAGTCGAAGGCGCATCGCGTCCAGCCACTGAGTATTTGACCGCGGTGTTGCGGGTCTTGAGGAAATCCTCGAGCGTCTGGCCACGCATGGCTGCATAAATATGCAGGTTGGAGACGCCCACCACCGCTCCGAGCTTCTCGAGGCCGAAGAAGATCGCCCCATAGTGGATCAGGCCGCGCCAATCGCGCCGGCGCAGCAGGTCGCGCTCCTGATCGGAGAGCTTTGCTTCCTCGAAGGCACCTTCCGGATCGTTGAGGAAGCGCTGCCGGTGCGCTGGGATCACCAACTCACGCAGAAATTTGTTGATGCGGTAGGTTTTGAGGCTGGCAGCGTGCGTGAACGGATACGTGCCGCTGAGCTTCTCCACGCCAGCGAGCTCCCGGTCCATGCGCTGCAGATGCTCGCGGCGCGTCGACTCAGGCATCTCGGTGGCCTCGTTTTCCAGCAGCAGCGTGGCAATGCCGGTCATCGAGGGCAGGTAGTACGAGCTGTGCAGTCGGCGTACGTTGGCCGAGAGCGCGCCGCGCATGATCAGCCACATGATGATCTCGGCGCCTTCGAAGCCGCCACGCTCGGCATACTCCGCCTGTGTCAGGGTGGTCAGCGCGAGCGGGTCGTCGGTGATCAAATCCATGAACTTCTTGTCCCATTCGGGGTTGTTGAAACCAGCCCGCTCACCATGTACCTGGTGGGACAGGCCCCCCGTGGCGACAATCGCGACCCGCAGGTCTTCCGGATAACTCTCGATCGCGCGGCGTAACGCCTGGCCGAGCTTGAAGCAGCGCGCGGCAGTCGGCACCGGGAACTGCAGCACTCCGACCTGCAGCGGGACGATGGTGGTCGGCCAGCGCTGCTGCTCGCGCTCGAGCAGCACCGACATCGGTGAAAAGAAACCGTGATCGAGCGCCTTGTCCTGGAAAAAAGCCATGTCGAACTCATCGGTCATCAGGCTCGCGCCGATGTGCCGCGCGAGCTGAGGATGCCCGGGCATCGCCGGTAAGTCACGGGCGTGTCCGCCTTCGTCCGCGACCGGGTAGCGATCGCCTATGCCCAGAGTGAAGGCCGAATAGTGGTCAAAAAAGAACGAGGTGACGTGGTCGTTGAAAATGTACAGCAACGCATCCGGCCGCTGTTGTTTGAGCCACTGCCGCACCGGCTCGAAGCCCGCGAAGATCGGCGCCCAGGATGGATCTTGCTGCTTGTCGTGATCGTACGCGAAGCCGATCGTGGGCGTGTGCGAGGCGCCGATGCCGCCGAGGATGCGAGCCATAGTGAGTTCTCCTGTGTAGTCTGCGCGGCTGCTCAGAACGTGGCGCCGCTACGGCGCGCCCGTTGCGGCGGGATAGACCGGCAGCGTAACGTCGGTTCCGAATGTGGCCTTGAGTCCCTCTACGGCGCAATTTTCATCGCCACGGCTTGCGACTCCGCTGACACCAATGGCACCGATCATCTGCCCGTCGACCACGATTGGGAGACCTCCGGAGTTGGTGAAGAATTGATACATGGCGATCTGGCGCGGGAAGCCGCTCGAATCGTTCTTGAGCTGTGCGTCGCGGATGGAGGTTGGTTGGCGCGTCTTCAGTGCAGTTTGAGCCTTCAGCAGAGCGGTGCGGATGTTGTTATGGACTTGCCCGTCCATGCGCTCCATATGCACCAGTTCGCCTGCATCGTCGATGATAAAGAGTGACATCGTAGCGCCTTTCGACGCGGCCCAATCGCGACAGACGCGGGCGATCCCCTTTGCTGCCGCGAGCGAAATCTGATTGCCATCGTATATCGCAGCAGCAGCAGCGCCGCTGACCACCCATTGCGCCGGCAGGCTCGATTTCGGTGTTGTGGTGGCGGCGAAGCGCGGAACCGGAACCGGCGTCTTGTCAGGATTGGGGTTTCGGCGCCTGGGCAGGTCTTGCACGAGCGGCGGCACCGCCTGCCCGATTACCTGAATCAACGCCTTGTGCCCACAAATCTCGTCGCTCCAGACCGGCACCTTGGGAGCGGAGCCGCCTACCCCGACCGCACCAATCAGCTGTTTGTCGACTACGATGGGAAGACCCCCGGAATTGGCAAACAGACCGAGCTGGATCGACTGCAGCTCCTGGGCGGGATCTTCGATGATGCGATTCATAAGGACTTTGCTCGGCTCGCGATCCGCGAGCGCCGTGCGCGCCTTCATCTCGGCGGTCGCGATGGCCAGATAGCTCTGGCCGTCCATGCGATCCATGTACACATCATTGCCATCCTTATCGAGCACCAGGATGCTGATCTGTACGTGTTGAGCGGTGGCGGCATCCACGCAGGCGTCGGCAATGCGCTCGGCGGTAGCCAGATTGATGGTCGTAAAGTCCTGGATCTTCTCAGCTGCTTTGCCGGTGATGAGAAATTGCGCCGGAACCTTCTGCGCAAGCGCCGTCGCGCTGAACACGACGGCGGCCACGGTCGCGAATCCCCACTGGGCGATGCGAGATTTCATGTTTGCCTGCCGGTTACTTTGCGGGATGACGGTCATGAATGCGGGGCAGCTGCATAGTATGCAATAACTCACCACATTTCGCGGCCCGTGGGGCCGGGCCCAAAATCGGTCCATAATCGGCCCCATGGAGGGCGCCCTGCGGACAGGTTGCGGCTACGCATCGAGCGCGCCAGGGCCCTGCTGGCGCCCACTCCGTGCGCTGGGCCTTTTGGTCACGATGCTGTGTGCCTGCGGTGCGCTCCACGCGCAGCAACGGCCAGCGAGGGCACCTGTCGCCGCCACGCCGCAGCCCGCGCTGAGCCCGCGGGCACAGGCACCGTATGATCTGAGCGGTGACTGGGTGTCGCTGGTCACACAGAACTGGCGCTATCGCATGGTCGTTCCGGCGCGAGGCGATTACGCCGGCATCCCGATCAATTCGCGCGGCAAGCAATTCGCCCAGACCTGGAACGCCGCGGCTGATGTCGCCGCGGGCAGGCAATGCGAGGCCTACGGGGCGCCCAACCTCATGCAGATTCCGGAGCGTCTGAAAATCAGCTGGCAGGACGATGAGACGCTGCGCGTGGACACCGACGCGGGCAGGCAGACTCGGTTGTTGCACTTCAGATCCGCTGCGTCGGGCGCGCCGCTGGCACCGAGCCGGCAGGGCTACTCGACGGCGCACTGGCAGCTGTTCAGCCTGAGCAACTCCTTCGGTGCCGACGAGGCTCCGGCGAAAGCTGATCATTACGGCTCGCTAGTCGTGACGACCGATCATCTGCTGCCCGGTCTGCTGCGCAAGAACGGCGTGCCTTACGGGGCGCAAACGCATCTGAGCGAGTACTGGAGAGTGCAGGCGCTGGACAGCGAGCAGTGGCTGATGATCAGTAGCAGCGTCAAGGATCCCGAATACCTGTCCGCGCCCTATGTCTATGACTCGATCTTTCAGCGCGAGCCGGATGCGTCCCAGCGAGACCCGAGCCCCTGCTCGCTGACGCCTTGAGAGAGCGGCCAACGGACAGTGATTGGAGTCGCCGATGAGAATCCGATCGTTGTTGCAGGCGGCGCTGGGATGTGTGGCCGGGTGCCTGTGGGCCGCGGCCGCGCTGGCGCAGGTGGACCTGTCGGGAAACTGGGCCGCCGAAAGCATGGAAGATCCGGTGGAACATACCGACGGCGGCTTTCCCGACATGTTCGCTGGCATCCCGCTCAACGAGGAGGGGCGCCAGGCGGGGCTGACCGCTCCCGGCAATGAAGCACAGGAGCTCAATCGCCAGTGCGAGCCCTGGCCGGCGCACTACCTGGTGGAGGGCCCGTGGGGGGGACGCTTCGCGGCCGTGCGGGATCAGGCCGGTCACGTCATCGCCTGGACGCTGAGCTCGCCTGCCTACGACCGGTTGCCGATGACTATCTGGATGGACGGTCGGCCAGTGCCGCCGCCGCGGTCCCTGCATACCTATGCCGGCTATTCCGTCGGCCGCTGGCGAGGGGATACGCTGGTGGTCAGCACCTCGCTGCTGAAGGACAGCTACCTGCTGGACAACGGGGTGCCCTCCAGCAATAGGGAGAACGATACCTTCTTCCTCACGCGCTACGGGGATGAGCTCACGGTCCTGCTCGTCGTGCGCGACCCGGTCTATCTGCAGGCACCCCTGGTACAGGGCCGGACGCTGCGGCTTGTGTCATCCGGCAGTGTCGTGGACGATCCGATTCTCTATTGCATGCCCGCCGAGACGCTGGCGGGATTTACCGACGGCTATCACAGTGCCATCGAGCTGCCTGCGCAGGAGGCACATCAGCAGACATATCTGCAGGGGATCTACCGCTTGCCGCTTGAGGCCACATTGGGCGGGGCGCAGACCATGTACCCGCAGTTCGAGAAGCAGCTCAGGGGCAAATACCAACCTCCGGCGAAGTGCTCGCTGTACTGCGGCCGGGAAGAGGTCCTGCCGATTCCTGCGGCGATTCAGACGCGCTGAGGTGCCACCCTGCATGCTCGACTTCTTTCGCTACGCATGATCCGGGTCGCCGCCGGATCGCTACTGCCGTGTGCATGGCTGCTGGCCTGTGCGCTGAGTGCCGCACCCGCAGTGGCGACAGCGCAAGGCACTGGCGACGCCGCCGAATCCGATGGCGCAGCGATAACCCTGCGGGAGGGGCTTTCCATGCTGACGGTGGCGGGCGTGAACGTTACGGTACAGAGCGGGCCGGAGGGGCTGGTGGTGGTGGACACCGGTCCCGCCAGCGCGGCTGCCCAGCTACTGGCGCAGATCCGCCAGCTCAGTGATCGGCCGATTCGCTTCCTGATCGATACCAACGCCGATGGGCAGTTGATCGGCGGCAATGCGGTCGTGGCAGCGGCGGGCCAGAGCCTGGCGACGACCGATACGTTTGATGCACTCGAGGTCAACGGCAACACCAGCAAGGTGTCGCTGCCCGGGCAGGGTGCCACGGCCGTGGTGATCGCACGGCAGACAGTGCTGACGCAGATGCTCTCGGAGCCCGGCGCCAACTACGCGAGTGCTGCGTTGCCCAGCGACACGTTTACCCGCAAGCAGTTCAATTTCTTCCTCAATGGGACTCCCATTTCCGTGGTGAGCCTGCCGCCCGGGCACAGCGGCAGCGATGCGGCCGTGCGGTTCGACCGACCCGATGTGGTGGTGACGGGGGCGGTGTTCGATCAGACGCGCTTCCCGGTGATCGATGTCGCCAATGGCGGCAGTATTCAGGGGGAGATCGAGGCGCTCGATGAGATCTCCAACACGCTCGCCTATGCCCACGTGCCGGTGTTGGAGAATAGCGGGGCGACGCTGATCGTGCCGATACGCGGTCCGGTGAGCGATGAGGACGATCTGGTGACCTATCGCGATATGGTGTCCACGGTGCGCGATCGCATTGCGTACTACATCGGGCAGGGCAAGACACTCGCGCAGGTCAGGGCGCTCAATCCAGCACGCGGTTACAAGTCGCGCTATGGGACCGACAGCGGCAGTTGGACCACGAACGACTTCATCAAAGCCGTGTACCAAAGCCTCAAGTCTGGCGGGACGCACCACGGCAGGGCGACGCCATGAGCGCATGTCGCGCCGCGCGGCGCCTGCGGGCTGTGACCGCGGTCGGCTTGCTGGCGCTGCTGAGCTACGCGCCCGCACCGCTGTACGCGCAGCCGAGCTGCGGCCCCGCGAGGTCCAGCAGCTCAGCTTCATGAGGACTCATTACACCTGCTGCCGGCGGGGTCCGACCACATTCAGACGCGGTAGAACCGCCGCGACGTGCCTGTCACGGTGCTTCACGTACCCCCGGGCCTGTCTCGCGGGCGGCGCAGGCGACATGCTAGGATTCGAAGGCTTCGCACGCGGGGGGCGTGCACACCGGCGAATCCGCCGCGCCAGGCAGCGCCTGCACGGATTCACAAGGGGGCAAGGTGTCGGGCGAGCGTCGCGGAATTCCTGTCAGTGGCCTCACGGTGCTGCTGACGCTGCTGGTTGGCGGCTGGCTATCGGTACCACGGGCGCAGGCGCAGACCGGCGATGCTGCCTCGGGCACGTCGGCGCTTGCTCCGCCGAGCGCGACCCAGCCGGCCGCCGGCTCGGGAGGGGTGTCGGTGCTGCCGGTCACTCCCCACATCGAGATGCTCACGGTGGACGGGGTGAATGTCGCCGTACAGAGCGGCGAGGATGGCACGGTCGTGGTCGACTCGGGTCCCGCCGCCGGCGCTGCGGCGTTGCTGGCCGCGATCCAGCGCATCTCCTCCGGAACGATTCACTACGTCATCGACACCGGCGCCGATGCCGAGCTGGTCGGCGGCAATGCCGTGCTGGCCAGTGCCGGCCACAGTGTGGCGGTGGAGGATTTCTTCGTGGCGATCCAGGACCGCCAGCTCAATGGTGTCTTCACGCTGCCCGGTGCGGGCGGGGGCACCGGGGCGCCGGTGATTGCGCGCCAGAACGTACTGACGCGCTTGGCGAGCGATCCGAGCGCGAGCTACTCGGGCGCTGCGCTGCCCACCGACACCTTCACGCGTCCGGAATTCAATCTGTATTCCAGCGAGCCTATTGCCATCGTGTGGCTGCCCAATGCGCACAGTGACAGTGATACCGCGGTGCGTTTCGAGCGTTCCGATGTCGTCGTGGCCGGAGAGGTATTCGACCCGACGCGCTTTCCGATCATCGATATCGCGCACGGCGGTAGCATCCAGGGCGAGATCGATGCGCTCAACCGCCTGATCAATACCCTGGTATTCGCGCATGCGCCGGTGCTCACCGAAGCCGGTAGCACCCTGGTGATTCCGGTGCGCGGCCCGCTCAGCGACATCGACGACCTGGTCGCCTACCGCGACATGGTGGACACGGTGCGCGCGCGCGTGCAGTTCTACATCGACCATGGGCGCAGTTATCGCGACATCGTCGCGGCCGATCCGGCGCAGGGCTTTCACACGCGCTACGGCAGCGACAGCGGATCCTGGACCACTGCGGATTTCGTCGCTGCGGTCTACAAAAGTTTGCAGGCCTCTCGCCAGGGGCACCAGGGCAGACGGGGGGCAGAGCAGTGAGGGCGAGCGCGCAATCGCAGCAAGAGTCGAGATGGACGCCGCCGCTGCAGCGCTGCTGCGCGGCGCTCGCCGTGGCGTGCCTGGGCGCTTTGTTGTTGACTCCGGCGGCTGTCCGGGCGCAAGTGCGTGCTCGCGCAGGCGGGGCAGCGCCGGCCGCGAAGTCCATGAGCGCGCGCGAGCAGGCTCCGTACGACCTGTCCGGCTATTGGACCTCGGTCATCACGCAGAACTGGCAGTTCCGCATGGTAGTGCCGGGTCCAGGCGAATACGCCGACATTCCGATCAATGCCAAGGCCAAGCAGCTGGCTGATGCCTTCCGCGCGTCCGCCGACATGGCGGCGGGGAAACAGTGCGAAGCCTATGGGGCAGCAGCCCTCATGCGGTTGCCCGAGCACCTGCACGTTCACTGGCAGGATGCGGACGTGCTGCGCGTGGACACCGATGCCGGCATGCAGACGCGGCTGCTGCACTTCCGCGCCGCCGCCGCGGACACCGCGCCCGAGCCGAGCACGCAAGGCTGGTCGGCCGCCAAATGGGTACTGCCCACCCCAGGCGCTGCCCCCGCCCCGCCGGCGGGCGCAGCCAATGCGCCGCAGGCTCACTACGGCTCGCTGCAGGTGCTCACCGATCATTTGCTGCCCGGGCTGCTGCGCAAAAACGGGGTGCCGTATAGCGCCCAGACGCGACTCACCGAATGGTGGGACCTGCGCGTGGAGCCCGAGGGAGATCAGTGGCTGACGATTACCAGCACGGTCGAGGACCCGCAATACCTGCAGGCGCCGCTGATCTATGACTCGATCTTCCAGAAGGAGCCGGACAGCTCCAAATGGGCACCCGCGCCCTGCTCGCTGACCTCGTGAGGAAGCTGCCGTGAGAAAACCTCCCTTCGTCGCGGCTGCGCTCGGGTGTCTGAGTGGCATTCTGTATGCCGCGGTCGTGCTGGCCCAGGTGGATCTGTCGGGTAATTGGGTCCTGGTCAGCACCCAGTCCGGCCGTGAGCATGCCACCGGCCCCTATCCGGGTGACTTCAGCGGGATTCCGCTGAACGTGCAGGGTCGGCAGGCCGGCTGGGCATTTTCGGGCGATGAACGCGAGGAGCTCTACCGGCAGTGCGAGCCCTGGTCGGCGCACTACATTGTCACGGGGCCCTGGGGAGGGACCTTTACTGCCGAGCGCGACCACTACGGTCACGTCATCGCCTGGCACTTGAGCTCGCAGGCCTACGATCGCCTGCCGATGACGATCTGGATGGATGGGCGCGCGCAGCCTGCACCGCGAGCGCTGCATAGCTATGACGGATTCACCACTGGGCATTGGGAGGGCGATACGCTGGTCACGCAGACCACGCATCTGAAGGACTCCTTCCTCGAGCGCAACGGCGCGCCCGCCAGCAATCAGGAGACCGTGCGCCTGTTCTGGACGCGTCACGACGATGAGCTGATGGTCCTGGGCGTCGTGCGTGATCCGGTCTATCTCGAGGCTCCTTGGCCGGTCGCGCAGACCTTTCGCCTGGTGACGGCCGGTGGCGCCGACATCGTGCCGGAGTATTGCGAAGCTGCCGAGGTGGTCGCGGGCTTGTCGGACGGCTATCACTCGGCCACCGTGCTGCCCGATCAGCTGCCCAATGCGCAGCACTATATGCAGCGGCACTACAACATTCCGCTCGAGGCCTCGCAGGGGGGCGCGGTGACGATGTATCCGGAATTCACCAAGCGCCTGGCCGAAACCTACCAGACGCCGAGCCGCTACTGCACGCAGTACTGCTGTACCGGACGCGACGCCGCGAAGTTCTGCAAGAACGTCAACGATTAGACCCCAAGCGCCCACCGCCCCGGTGAAAGACCTCGGGTTTCGCGAACTGGTGGTGCTGACCGCCGCGATGATGGCGTGTCAGGCACTCGCTATCGATGCCATGCTGCCGGCGTTGCCAACGATCGGCGCCGCACTCGGCATCAGCGACGCCAATCGCGTCCAGTGGATCGTACTGGCCTACATTGTCGGGCTCGGCTGCGGACAGCTTTTCTGGGGCATGTTCTCCGACCGCTTCGGCCGCCGCCGCATTTTATTGATCGGTATCGGCTGCTATGCGTTGGCAGGAGTGCTGTGTGGGTTCTCACGCAGTTTCCCCGCGCTGCTCGCCTGGCGCTTCGTGCACGGCGCCGCCGCCGCCAGCGTCGTGATCGCCCGCTCGGTGATCCGCGACCTGTACTCGGGTCGGCGTATGGCGCGCGTCATGTCCCTGACCTTCATCGTCTTCCTGATGTCGCCGGTGGTGGCGCCGAGTCTCGGGCAGCTGTTGTTGCTGGTCGCCCCGTGGCGATCGCTGTTTCTGCTGATCGGTGCCTTCGGCGTCGGCGTGTGGTGCTGGTCGTGGCTGCGTCTACCCGAAACGCTGCATCCGCAGTATCGCCTGCCTCTGCAGCCGGCCCGCATCGTCCGGGCGCTGCGACTGGTGCTCGGTCACCGCGCCGCCCTGTTCTACGCGCTCGGGGTCGCCTGGGTCATGGGCGCGCTGTTCGCCTACGTGAGCACGGTGCAGCAGATCTTCGCGGATATCTTTCACCGTGCGAGCTGGATGCCCGGCCTGTTTGCAGTGTGCGCGGCAGCCATGGGAGCCGCCTCCTATATGAATTCCCGGTTGGTGGAACGCCTGGGCATGCGCGTGATTTCGCACAGCGGCCTGATGTTGCTGCTGGCGGCCTCGCTGGTGCACCTGCTGCTGGCGCTGCTGGGGGCCGATACGCTGCTCAGTTTCACGCTGTTACAGGCCGTGACGCTGGCCTGCGTCGGGCTGATTACCGCGAACTTCGGTACGCTGGCGATGGAGCCGATGGGAGCGGTCGCCGGCATCGCGGCTTCGCTACAGGGCTTCATTGGCATGACCGGCGGTGCCCTGTCGGCTGCGCTGATCGGGCGCATGTTCCAGGGCTCCACCGTGCCGCTGGCGCTGGGCAGCAGCCTGTGCGCGCTGGGCGCGCTCGGCTGTGTGCTGGTCGCCGAACAGGGCAGGATGTTCCGCGAGCCCCAGCGGCTGGCGGGACATCACGCGGCAACTACCTCCTTCGAGCCGCTCTGAGGGACAATGGGGCGGGACGATGATATGGGTTATGGGAGACTCGTCGATGAAGACAATGGCATGGCTGCGTCACTGCACGCTTGGCGCGACACTGGTCGCCGCCGGCACTTTGATGTTGGGCATGGGCGGCGCAGCGCAGGCGCAAGGCGCCCCCCAGTCGATCGCGGCGACCGCACCCGCTGCGGCGGGTCCATTCATTCTGATGGCCGAGCTGCACGTGAAGGCCGATCGCGAAAAGGACTTCCTGAATCTTCTGGCGCAGATGAAGCATCGGGTGAAGACGCAGGATCACGGCAATATCCGCTATGAGCTGTTCGCCGTGGCGCCGGCGCCGAACGCGGCGGCTGGCCCTTCGTCAGCGATCACCTATGTCTTCCTCGAGGAGTGGCGCGATCAGGCTGCCGCAACCGCACACGGCAAGTGGGCCGGTCCCATCGTGCGCACGCAGTGGCGCGCGATGACCGACAGTATGCAGCTCATGCGTCTGAGCCGCGTACCGCAATAGCCGCTGATCGCGATGCGCCGCATTGTCCTGGTTGTCGCGATGAGCCTCGCGACGTCGATCGCGTCGGCGCAGGGTTTCGCCAAGTCCTATTGGCTCGTGGCCGACAATCAGCGCCATGAGTGGTGCGGCTACGCCGAGCCGAGTGCGTTTCAGAGCGCCGCCGTCAAGCTCAAGGCAACGCAAAGCGCGATCGTCACCTATACGCTCGGTAAACTCACCGAGCTGACTCATCAAGTGCTGGCCGATAATGGCAGCTGGGTCGTCATCGACCGATACACGCCGTCGCACGGCGCTGTAGAGCTGCAGCGGACCAACATGCTGTCTCAACAGAATCTGCGGGTGGTGCAGAGAGCCAGCATTCAGGCAAGCAAGGCAGCGCCGCTGCGGACGGTTCTCGTCACGACTCTACAGGGGCAGCCGGCCAGCGCGCCGGCGAGTCTGACGCTGCCCACCGTTGCAGTGATGACCGATCTGAACAGCGCGCCCTACATGCTGCTGGTCACGCAGATGCGGCACGAATCCATCACGACGCTCTGCAGACGCGTGCAATAGCCGCGCCGAACGCCCGGTCGGCCGCTTCAGGCTTGGGGCCCCGCCAGATCCAGCGTGGCAGCATCGGTGACGATGCAGTCCATGCGGATGTCGTACGCCTGCGGATAGATGGTCTGCAGCTGCGCGCCGGAGAAGCCAAGACCGATCAGGCGCGGGCAGGGTGAGAGCATCGGCACCGTGCGATCGTAATAGCCGCCGCCGTAGCCCAGGCGATAGCCGGCGAGGTCATAGCCCACCAGCGGGATGACGAGCGTGTCGGGGGTGACTGCCTCGCCCTCGGCCGGGTAGGGGATGTCATAGACGCCGACTGCCAGACGGTCACCGGGCCGCCAGAGCCGAAATTCCAGCGGGGCGTTCTTCTGCAGGATCGAGGGCAGGGCGACCCGCACACCGGTGTCGATCAGCTGCTGCAGCAGCGGCAGCGGGTTGAACTCGCGCCGGATTGGCCAGTAGGCCCCGACTATGGCGGGGCGGGGTGTCTGCAGCACTTCGGCCAGTCGCTCGCTGACGGCACGGCTCGCCGTACGATGCGCTGGAGTGGTCAGGGCCTGTCGATCGGCCAGCAGTCGCGTGCGTTGCTCGCGCCGCCAGGCGCGCAGCGCAGCCGCGTCGGTGGCAGGAGCGGCGGAGGGCGGTCCCGCGGCGGCGCCTGGTTCCACCGCCGCGCCCTCAGGACAGTCCGGAGATCACCCCGTCCGCACTGACGGTGATCGCTTCAGCCGACGGTACCCTTGGCAGGCCCGGCATCGTCATGATCTCGCCGCAGATGACCACGACGAATTCAGCGCCGGCAGACAAGCGCACCTCGCGCACCGGCAGCACGAAGCCGCTGGGGGCGCCGCGCAGCTCCGGATCGGCCGAGAAGCTGTACTGCGTTTTGGCCATGCAGACGGGCAGCTTGCCAAAACCATTCTTCTCGAATTCAGCCAGCCGATCGGCAACGGGCTTGGGCATCACCACTTCGCCGGCGTTGTAGATCTGCATGGCAATGGTCTCGATCTTCTTGGCCAGCGGCAGCTCGTCGGGGTAGAGCGGCTTGAAGTCGGCCCTGCCGGCGTCGACGATGGCGACCACGGCGCGCGCGAGATCCTCGGCGCCGGCACCGCCCTTGGCGAAGTGCTCGCAGACCACTGCCTTGACGCCCGACTCGGCGCAGCCGTCGACGATGGCGGCGAGCTCCTCGACGGTGTCGCTGCCGAAGCGGTTGATGCAGACCACCGTGGGCACGCCGAAGCGCGCGATGTTCTGCAGGTGACGGCGCAGGTTCACGAGGCCCTTGGTGACCGCCGTGGCGTTGGGCGTGGCCAGATCGTTCTTGGCCGCCCCGCCGTGCATCTTGAGCGCACGGACGCTGGCGACGACCACTGCCACATCGGGTTTGAGGCCCGCCTTCCTGCACTTGATGTCGAAGAACTTCTCGGCACCCAGGTCGGCGCCGAAGCCGCACTCGGTCACCGTGTAGTCGGCCAGCCGCAGCGACAGCGAGGTGGCAATTACGGAGTTGCAGCCGTGCGCGATGTTGGCGAACGGGCCACCGTGCACGAAGGCCGGATTGTTCTCCAGGGTCTGTACGAGGTTCGGTTTGAGCGCATCCTTGAGCAGCGCTGCGAGCGCACCCTGGGCCTTGAGCTCGCCGGCGCGCACCAACTTCTTATCGCGCGTAGTGGCGATCACGATGTTCGCCAGGCGACGCTCCAGGTCCTCGAGCGAGGTCGACAGGCACAGGATCGCCATGATCTCGCTGGCAGCGGTGATGTCGAAGCCATCCTCGCGCGGGAAGCCGTTGGAAACCCCGCCGAGCGAGGAGGTGATCTGCCGCAACGCCCGATCGTTCATGTCCATGCAGCGCCGCCAGGAAACACGCCGCGTGTCGATGTTGAGGGTGTTGCCCCAGTAGATGTGATTGTCGATCATCGCGGCGAGCAGATTGTTGGCCGCACTGATCGCGTGGATGTCGCCCGTGAAGTGCAGATTGATCTCATCCATCGGCACGACCTGCGCCAAGCCGCCACCGGCCGCGCCGCCCTTCATGCCGAAGCAGGGACCGAGGCTCGCCTCACGCAGGCAGATGGCCGTGCGCTTGCCAATGCGATTGAGCGCATCTCCCAGGCCCACCGTCGTGGTGGTCTTGCCCTCTCCGGCCGGCGTCGGATTGATCGCGGTGACCAGCACCAGCTTGCCGGGCTGCTTCTGCGCGAGCGTCTTGCGGATGAAGTCCATGCTGATCTTGGCCTTGTTCTGGCCGTACGGCTCGACCGCATCCGCAGGAATACCGAGCTTCTCGGCCGCGAGTTTGCTGATGGGCCAGAGTTTCGCCTCGTTGGCAATTTCCCAGTCGGACTTGCTCATGATTCGGTGATCCCGTCGTATGTGTCAGTCGTGATGAATCGGTCGATGACCCGCTGGGTCGGTGAGCCGCGCTGCAATTGCGGACCGGCGGGCGCGCGGCGGCGCCGCCGGCGCGGCATGCTAACGCCGCCCGACGCGGGCGTAGGCCGCGTCGAGGGTGTTCGATAGCAGCATCGCGATGGTCATGGGGCCGAGTCCACCGGGTACGGGGGTGATCCAGCCGGCCCGCTCGGCCGCCGGCTCGAATTCGACGTCGCCGACGAGCTTGCCATTGGGGCCGAAGTTGATGCCGACGTCGAACACCACGGCGCCCGGACGGATCCAGTCGCCATGGATGACGCCGGCCTTGCCGACGGCGGACACCAGCAGCTCGGCGCGCTCGACCTCCGCCTTCAGGTCGCGCGTGGCGATGTGGCACACGGTGACGGTGGCCTCGGCCTGCAGCAGCTCGAGCGCCATGGGACGGCCGACGATGTTCGAGTCGCCGACCACGACCGCTCTCACGCCGCGCAGGCCGATGCCGTACTCGCGCGCCAGGCGGATCACGCCGTAAGGGGTGCAGGGACGCAGCTGCGGGCGTTTCTGCGCCAGCAGACCGCTGTTCAGAGGATGGAAGCCATCGACGTCCTTGGCGGGGTCGATGTCGTCCATGATGCGATTGGGGGTCACACCGGCCGGCAGCGGCAGCTGGACCAGAATGCCATCGACGCGATCGTCGCGATTGAGCTGATCGATCAGCGCCAGCAACTGCGTCTCGCTGGTGGAGGCGGGAAGATCGTGAGCGAAGGAGGCGATACCCACTTCCTGACAGGAACGGCGCTTGTTGCGCACGTAGGTGCTGGAAGCGAGATCGTCACCCACCTGTACGACGGCCAGACCCGGGGACCGGCCGAACTGCTGCGCGAATTCACAGGCACGCGCGGACACTTCCTGGCACACGATGTGCGCCACACGTTTGCCATCGAGGATCATGGCGCGACCTGTCCGCTCCGATGCAGGTGTCCGCACGGCTCGCAGGGTGGGTTTGATCGTCTCGGACATCCGCTCTGACGCCTCTTGCAGCGAGTGGGGTTGGCAGCGGGAGAGGCACGTCGGGCCACGAGCGCCCGACGTCCATCCGGATCCGCTCAGTACCGGTAGTGATCGGGCTTGTACGGCCCCGCCTTGCTGACACCGATGTACTTGGCCTGCACATCGGACAGCTCGGTGAGCTGCGAATTGAGCTTCTTGAGCTGCAGGCGCGCCACCTTCTCGTCCAGGTGCTTGGGCAGCACGTACACACCGATCGGATATTTCGCCGTGTTGGTGAACAGCTCGATCTGCGCCATGGTTTGGTTGGCGAAGGAGGAGCTCATCACGTAGCTCGGGTGGCCCGTGCCGCAGCCGAGATTCACCAGGCGACCCTCAGCCAGCAGGATGATGCGCTTGCCGTCCGGAAAGATGATGTGATCGACCTGGGGCTTGATGTTCTCCCACTTGTACTGCTTGAGCGCGGCGACCTCGATCTCATTGTCGAAGTGCCCGATGTTGCAGACGATCGCCTGATCCTTCATGCGCTTCATGTGATCGTGGCTGATCACGTGGAAGTTGCCCGTCGCGGTCACGAAGATGTCGGCCTTGTCGGCTGCATAGTCCATCGTCACGACGCGATAGCCTTCCATCGCGGCTTGCAGCGCACAGATCGGGTCGATCTCGGTGACCCACACCTGCGCCGAGAGGGCGCGCAGTGCCTGGGCCGAGCCCTTGCCCACATCGCCGTAGCCGGCCACGACCGCGACCTTGCCTGCGACCATCACGTCGGTGGCGCGCTTGATGCCGTCGACCAGCGACTCACGGCAGCCGTAGAGGTTGTCGAACTTGCTCTTGGTGACCGAGTCGTTGACGTTGAACGACGGGAAGGCCAGCTCGCCGTCCTTATGCATCGTGTAGAGGCGCTTCACGCCGGTGGTGGTCTCCTCGCTGACGCCCTTGATGAGCTTCAGACGGGTGGAGTACCAGGTCGGATCCTTCTTCAGCATCTCCTTGATGGCCGCGAACAGAAACTCCTCTTCCTCGCTGGTCGGCTTGGAAATGAGCGAGGCGTCCTTCTCGGCGCGTGCACCCAGGTGCAGCAGCAGCGTCGCGTCGCCGCCGTCGTCGAGGATCATGTTGGCCTGCTCGCCGTCCGGCCAGGAGAAGATCGCGTGGGTGAATTCCCAGTACTCCTTCATCGACTCGCCCTTGTAGGCGAACACCGGCGTGCCGCGGGCGGCGATCGCCGCGGCGGCGTGATCCTGCGTCGAGAAGATGTTGCACGAGGCCCAGCGCACCTTGGCGCCGAGCGCCTGCAGCGTCTCGATCAGCACGGCGGTCTGAATCGTCATGTGCAGCGAGCCGGCGATGCGTGCGCCCTTCAGCGGCTGGCTCTTGGCGAACTCGTCGCGAATGGCCATGAGGCCGGGCATCTCGGTCTCGGCGATGAGGATTTCCTTGCGTCCCCACTCCGCGAGCTTGAGGTCCGCGACGCGATAGGGCTCTTGGCCGGCACTTTTTTGCAGTACTGCATTCATTGATCTGATCTCCAATCGGTATCGGTGAGGGCGCGATCAGCCAACTGCGCGCGCCTTGGCGCCCGCATCGGCGGCGAGCGCCGCGGCCTTGTCGGTCTTCTCCCAGGTGAACTCGGGCAGCGCACGGCCGAAGTGGCCGTAGGCAGCCGTCTTCTTGTAGATCGGGCGCAGCAGATCGAGCATCTGCACGATGCCCTTCGGGCGCAGATCGAAGTGCTTGAGCACCAACTCCTCGATCTTGTCGTCCGGCAGCTTGCTGGTGCCGAACGTGGTCACCATGATGCTGGTGGGCTTGGCCACGCCGATCGCATAGGACAGCTGTACCTGGCAGCGCGAGGCGAGGCCGGCCGCGACGATGTTCTTCGCCACATAGCGGCCCGCATAGGCTGCCGAGCGGTCGACCTTGGAGGGGTCTTTGCCGGAGAACGCGCCGCCGCCGTGCGGGGCCGCTCCACCATAGGTATCGACGATGATCTTGCGACCTGTGAGACCGCAGTCGCCCTGCGGACCACCAACCACGAAGCGGCCGGTCGGATTGACGAGATACTTGATGTTCTTGCTGAGCATCTCCTTCGGCAGCACCGGCTTGATGATCTCTTCGATCACAGCCTCAGTGATCTTGCCGTGCTCGATGTCCGGCGCGTGCTGCGTGGAGATGACGACGGTCTCGATGTCGTGGGCCTTGCCGTCGACGTAGCGCACCGTGACCTGCGACTTCGCGTCCGGGCGCAGCCAGGGCAGTTTGCCGTTCTTGCGCAGCTCGGCCTGACGCTCGACCAGGCGGTGCGCCAGATGGATCGGCAGCGGCATGAGCTCCGCGGTCTCGTTGACGGCGTAGCCAAACATCATGCCCTGGTCGCCGGCGCCTTGCTCGAGGTTCAGGCCGCGACCCTCGTCCACACCCTGCGCGATGTCCGGGGACTGCTTGTCGTAGGCCACCAGCACGGCACAGCCCTTATAGTCGATGCCGTACTCGGTGTTGTCGTAGCCGATGCGCTTGATGGTCTCGCGCGCTACCGCCTGGTAATCGACGTTCGCAGCAGAGGTGATCTCGCCGGCCAGCACGACGAGGCCGGTGTTGCACAGGGTCTCGGCGCCGACGCGCGAGTATTTGTCCTGGGCTAGCAGCTCGTCGAGGATCGCATCGGAGATGGCATCGGAAACCTTGTCCGGATGTCCTTCAGAAACCGACTCGGAGGTGAACAGAAATTCGTTGGCCATTGGCGTAATCCTGCAAGAAGGTGTGTAAGTAGTTCCCGTTGTCGATCAGCTACCGCTGCGCTTGGTCGCCGCCGCGCCGAAATTCTCGGCCAGGCGTCGATCGAACTCCTCGCGCGTGAACCGATGATTTTGCGGGCCACGCGTCTCGATCTTGATCGCCCCCATCAGCGACGCGATCCGGCCCGTGGCCTGCCAGTCCAGCCCATGCAGCAGCCCGTGCAGCAGCCCCGCCCGGTAGGCGTCACCGCAGCCGGTTGGATCGACGACGGCGTGAGGCCGGGCGCTCGGCACTTCGATCTCGCCGTCGCGCGTGTAGATCACCGAGCCGTTGGCGCCGCGGGTCACGATCAGGGCCTTCACGCGCGCGGTCACATCGCGTACGTCCCAGCCGGTTTTCTGCTGCAGCATCTGCCACTCGTAGTCGTTGACGGCAACCCAGCTGGCCGCGCCGACGAACTTGTCGAGCTCCTCGCGGCCGAACATCGGCAACCCCTGGCCGGGATCAAAGATAAAAGGGATGCCCGCGCGAGCGAACTGCTCGGCGTGCTGAATCATGCCGTCGCGGCCATCGGGCGCGACGATGCCGATGCCGACGTCCCGGGCATCGGTAACACTATTCAGATGCGAGGACTGCATCGCACCCGGATGAAACGCGGTGATCTGGTTGTCATCCAGATCAGTCGTGATGAACGCCTGCGCGGTGTGCTCGGTGTCGATGACCTTGATGTGGTCGGTTGGCACGCCGTTCTTGACCATCCACTCGTGATAGGGGCCGAAGTCATGGCCGACCGTGGCCATCGCGTAGCCGCGATCTCCCAGCAGCTTCAGCCCGTAAGCGATATTGCCCGCACAGCCGCCGCGCTCGCGCCGCAGCTGCGGCACCAGGAACGAGACGTTCAGCATGTGAATCTTCTCGGGCAGGATGTGGTTCTTGAAGCGATCACTGAACACCATGATCGTGTCGAACGCCACCGAGCCGCAGATCAGCGCGCTCTTGCCTTTGACGGCGATGTTCTCAGCTTGAGGACTGGCCATTGAGGAGGTATCTCGAGTTGCGGTTGTTATCGTGTCGGGGTTTGCGGCTGCGTCGATGTCCGTGAGCCAGGTCTCAATCCATCTGGAACTTGCCCGGGTCCTCGGGAAGCTCGAAACGGCCCTCAGCGACACGGCGCAACCACTGCGCGGTGGCCAACGTGCCGCCAAAGGCGAAGAAGTGCGGATGGCGCAGATGTGTCGCGCTGTTGGTGGACGTGCCGCGCAGCAGGCCGACCAGCATCTCGTCCGGAGACGTCGCCAGCCGCGCCATTTTGCTCATCGTGGCCATGTTCTTCATCACGGCGCGCAGCGACGCCCCGACGCCACACTGCATGGCGAACTTCACCAGTTTGGTCAGCGGCGTGGGGCCGGCGATGCCCACATGCACCGGCAGGCTGATGCCATGCTCGGACAGCTCGCGATCCCAGTCGCAAATCGCCTGCGGATCGAAGCTGAACTGCGTGGCGATGTGTACCTTGACGCCCGAGCGCTGCGCGTAGGCCTGCTTGTGCGCCAATGCGCTCCACAGTGCCTGATCGGCCACGTCGCGATGCCCTTCAGGATGTCCGGCAACGCCTGCACGCTGGATCCCGGCCTCTTCGAGCGCACCGGAATCGATGATCTCGAGCGTGCTGGTGAAATTGCCGGCGGGCTTGGCCAGGTCGCCCGCGACCAGCAGCACCTGATGTACGCCGCCGGCGCTCAGATCGCGCAGGGCAGTACGCAGTGACTCCTGGCTCTCGAGCCGGCGCGCGACGATATGCGGGGAGGCGGTCAGCCCCAGGGACTGGACCTTGAGCGCCACGCGCACCACATCCGTCAGGGACGCCTTGGGCACGTGCGCCACGTAGACCGTGGTGCCGGCGGGCAGCTCGCGCGCGAGCTCCGCGAGGTGCGGCTCATCGTGGGTCGAGATCTCCGTGGAGGCGCCGCCCATGAACTGCACGATGCGGCGTTTCAATTCCGCATTGTCCAGCGACGGCGCTGCTACGGTATTCATCGATGCGGTGGTCATCATTTCCCCGGCGTTCATGGCTTGCGACGCGAGACTGTGAACGTCTCGTCGTTGAACCACAGCCCGCCATGCTTCTGCAGCACGGCCTGTGTCGCGTCGAGATAGGTGATGTTGTTGTTCGGGTCCAGCCGCTCGTCCTCGATTTGATTTACATAGATCGCGGCATTCCACGCGGCATACAGCGTGGAGGTGCCAATGCGATCGCTGATCTCCGAAGGCAGCGTGTGCATGTCGTAGCGAAATACCGCCTTCTCGTCCGGAAAGGAGCTGAAGGTGAAGTCGCGTGCATCGCGGCCGAGCTCGGTGCGCAGCGCGGCGATCAGCTGGTGGCGATCCACCGCAAAGGGGTCTTCCCCGGGCCAGACCTTCTGCACGATCTCGAGCGCCGGATCCTTGCCGTAGGACTGGATCACGAGCAGCCGGCCAGCGGGCGCAAGGCTCGAGGCCAGCGGCGCCAGCACCTTCTGTGCCTTGAACTCGGCGGACATGCGCGCACGCCAGGGCTGCGAGGCGAGGATCAGGTCGTAGCTCTCGAAGATGCGGCCGGGCTTCGGGATCACGCTCTCGAGCAGGAATTTGTGGTCGTCGCGATAAACCACGAGCACCGTGGGACGCGCGTACACCGGGTTGCCGGTCTTGGGGCTCGGCTTGGTCTGCCAGCCGTAGTAGAGCATCTGTTGCAGCTCTTCGATCTGCTCCGAGTACTCGTAGGCGGTATTGCCGGTCAGGCGCACTTCCTGCCAGTTGAGCGCGGCAGCGGCGTGCACATCGCGCGGCATGAGGCGCGGGGCCTCGGCATAGTTGAGATTGGTGATGACCAGTACCGTGGCCGGATGCTCGAAGAACCGGTCAGGCATCTTGTCCAGACCCAGGCGCACGTCCTCGAGGCTGATTTCTTTGGCGACCACCAGTAGCGGCACATTCGGGAACGCGCGGTGCGTGCTGCGCATCAGGCGCGAGAGCACTGTCGCATCGCCCATGCCAGCGTCGAAGATGCGCAGTGCCGGCGGCTGGGGCCGCAGATGCGACAGCTCCTGAGCGGCGCGGCGTGCGACCGCGGACTTCTCATTGCAGGTGTTGACGAATGCCAGGTACTTCTGGCGGTTGTCATAAAACCGAAATGGCGGCTTGCTTTCGGCAGCGGCTTTGTGCTCGGCGCCTGTGGCACCGTTCGCCGACTTCGATTCAGTATCGTTCGGAGTTCTGGCAAGGTTCATGGAGTCCCGCCCCTTTTTAGGAAGGCGAACACTACCCCTTCGTTGCGCGCGGATGAAATTCAAAGTTTGGATAAGTGGTATACGGAATTGATTGCCCGCGACGGCACTGTTTCGTGGTGAAGGATTAAGAGTCGAGCGTAAGTGCCGGATCGGGGCGGTTGGGCTCCGCCGCCGCCGCCGCCGCCGCCCGGCAGGGGCCGCTCAGCCGCCGCGCGACACGTCGATGACGATCCGTCGCATCCACGCGTGGCCGGGGTCGGGCTCATTGCGCCGATGCCAGAAGAGGGTGATGCGTCCCTGCAGGGTGAGGCCGGCCGGCAGCGGCAGGACGCGAATGGCCAGCGAAGGTTGCAGCAGCGCGGCCAGGGCCTCGGGCATCAGCGCCAGCAGCGTCGTCCCAGGGAGCATGAAGGGCACTTCGAGGACATTTTCTGTCGTGGCGCGCACGTTGAGGTGCAGCCCGAGCTCGCGCCGCACGAGATCGTCGGTGGACAGCGGCTCCCCCGCGGAGCGCACGTAGACGTGCGGCAGGCTCAGAAATTGCTCGCGCGTCAGTGTCTCCCCGACCGTGGGATGCTCGCCCGAGACGGCGCACACCCAATGCATACGCCGCAGCTCCGCGCGCGCCAGCCAATCGGGGAAACTCTGCAGGCCCATCAGCGCCGGGTTGTCCAGCATCACCAGAAAGTCGATGTCGCCGGCCGCAAGCTGCTCGATACCGGCGCGCGTCCAGGCCGCAAAGCGCAGATCCACCCCGGGGGCCTCGGGCACAATTCGCTGCAGGAGTCGTGAGCTGAGCCCCGGCATGAGCAGATCCGAGAGCATCACGGCGAAGGTGCGTCGCGCGGCGGCCGGATCAAAGATCGGCTGCGTGCCGAGCGTTGCCTGGATTTGCAGCAGCGTTGCGCGAACCGGCTCGAGCAGCGAATGGCCGCGTGGCGTGAGCTCGAAATCCCGACCCACCCTGACCAGCAGCTCGTCGTTGAAGTATTCGCGCAGGCGGTGCAGGGCGGCGCTCATGGCCGGTTGCGAGACATGGATGTGTTCGGCCGCGCGCGTGACGTTCTTTTGATGCAGGACAGCATCAAGCGCGATGAGCAGGTTCAGATCAAAGCCGTGGAGGCGCATGGCAGGCCTGGGAGGGAGCTTAAGAGGCGCCGCGCGCGACCCCGCGGCGGTACCGGCTATGTCCTAATCTATAAAAAAATCAATTATATCCGTGCAGCTGCCGCTTCGCAGCGTTCCGCGGCACAGTGTTGCAGCCGCACCCGAGGGGCGGGGTCGGCTTACGGGGGAAGGCTCCGGTATCATGGCGAACATGGAATCCGTCGTCGCGTCCGGCGAGGTCGATACAGCGGCCCCCAGCGGCACCATGAATGTGCGGGTGCTGCGGGCAGGTCTGGAGAAGCGGTTCGAAAAGGACGACCGGGTGGCCGTCGAAGGACCGTTGGAGTACATGCTCCAGCATCCCATGCTGGGCTATGAGCCCATCTCCTTCGGAACCACCATGAGAACGCCGGGGGACGACGAGAACCTGGCCGTGGGCTTGCTCTATGGCGAGGGCATCGTCAATCAGCGGGACGATATCGACGCGATAGAGTCGAGCACGCGGCGTCCGAACGTCGTCAATGTCCGGCTGCGCCCTGAGGTGCGCTTCGAGTTGCAACCACCGACGCGACGCTTTTCTGCAGGCTCGAGCTGCGGCGTCTGTGGCACGACGGCACTGGATGCCGCCATTGCCCGGGCAGCTGCGACACGCATCAGCGAGGGCGGTACGGTCGAGCTGCCCACTCTGCTGGGCCTGCCCGAGCTCATGCGCAAGCAACAATCGAAGTTCGGTGACACCGGCGGCGTCCACGCGGCGGCATTGTTCGATTTTGCGGGCACTCTGCAGGATATCGCCGAGGATGTCGGCCGCCACAACGCTCTGGATAAGCTGGTGGGCAGGAGCCTGATGACCGGCCGGCTGCCGCTCAAGGAAAACATCGTACTGCTGAGCGGGCGCGCGAGCTACGAGCTGGTGCAGAAGGCGCTGCGCGCCGGCGTCGCCGTGCTCGCCGCCATCGGCGCCCCCTCGAGTCTGGCAGTGAACCTGGCGCGCGCTTCCGGCCTGACGCTGGCAGGCTTCGTGCGTGCCACGCAGTGCAATGTCTATTCGAATCCGCAGCGTTTGATCGCTGCTCGATAGCCGTACGGCTGTTGGAGGCCATACGCCTATCAGTGTCCAGCAGGCCGACGAAGCCATTTTGGCGCAGCTCGCGGTCTTGCCTGCAGAGCTGCGGACTTTGGAGCGCTGCCTCGGGCAGACCCTTCGTCAGGATATCTTCGCCGAGCGCGACAATCCGCCCTTCGATCGCGTCTGCATGGATGGCATCGCCATCGCCAGTGCGGCGTTCGAGCGCGGCGTGCGGCGTTTTCGTATCGAGTCAATGCAGCGCGCCGGCGTGCCGGGACTGCGGCTGTCGAATTCGGCCAACGCCGTCGAGGTGATGACCGGGGCGATGCTGCCCGCTGGTACCGACTGCATCATTCCGCTCGAGGAGTATGACTACGACGGTGATATCGCCGCGCTGAAGTCGCAGGCCGGCGCGCAAGCTTTGCGCAATGTCCAGCGACGCGGTGAGGACAGCAAGCCGGGCGTCGCCATGCTCAAGGCCGGCATTCGCCTGGGCGCCCCGGAAATTGCAGTCGCCGCATCGGCCGGTCTTGCATGGATCAGTGTCACGCGCCAGCCGCGTGTCGTTGCAATCTCGACCGGAGATGAGCTGATCGAGCCCGGCAAGCCGATCCTGGAATATCAGGTTCGCCGCTCCAACGCCTACGCCATCGTGGCGCTGCTGCGCGATCGCGGCTACGAACAGGTCAGCAACGACCATATCCGCGACAGCGAGGACGCTTTGACCGAACGGCTGACGCGGCACCTGTCCGAGCAGGACGTGCTGATTCTCAGCGGCGGCGTCTCGAAGGGAAAATTCGACCTGGTGCCGAAAGTGCTGGACAAGCTTGGCGTCAAACAAATTCTCTATCAGGTTGCGCAGCGGCCGGGTATGCCGATGTATTTTGGCGTAGGTCCCGGCGGCCAGGCAGTCTTTGGTCTTCCCGGCAATCCGGTCGCCACCTGTATCTGCCTGGTGCGCTATGTCGTCGCGGCGCTCGTCTACCTGTCCGGTCGCGGCCGCGTAACGCCACAGTACATGCCGCTTGCCTCGACGGTAGAACGCGGGCGGATGCTCGCCACCTACTTTCTGCCCGTCGCAGTGCAGACGGATATGCGGGGTGCGCCGACGGCAGTACCGGCTCCCCCCAATGGCCCGGGCGATTTCCTCGCTCTGACCCAGACACATGGGTTCGTGGAGCTGCCACCGCAGGCGCTGCCATTTGCTGCCGGCTACGTCGCCCGCTTTCATGCCTGGTGAGCCCTCGGCGCGGTGTGCGCTGCGTTATAAAGCGTGATATATGACGGCTCGCCGCTTCCCGTGGGAGACAGACATGATTCGCAGTGGCCTGGTGACGCTGATCGGGTTGGCCGTTTCAGGCATGGCGGTGGCGCAGACCGAGCCGGTGACGGTGCAGATATTCGCAGCCGGCAGCCTGCGCGGGGTAGTGAGCCAGCTCGCCAACCAAGCCGCCTCGCGCTATCACGTCGAGGTCAAAGCCACTTTTGGCGGCTCGGGCACTCTCAGGGAGCGCATCGAAAAGGGGGCTTCCCCGGATCTGTTCATGTCCGCGGATGTGGCCTCGCCACGCAAACTGGCACAGCAAGGTCGCAGCGTCGTTCCGGCGATCGCGTTTGCGCGCAATCGCCTGTGCATCTTCTCGCGGCGCGCGGCCGGCGTGACCGCAGGCAATGTGATCGATCGAATGCTGAGCAGGGCAGTGCGCATCAGAACTTCGACGCCGCTCGCCGATCCGGCCGGCGACTATGCCTGGGCGTTGTTCGATCGAGTCGATGCGCTGCGTCCCGGGTCCGGTGCGGTGCTCAAGGCGAAGGCGCAGGCGCTCATGAGCATCACGGCCACGCCGAGCGTGCCCGGTCAGAGTGCGACGGCGGCTCTGTTTGCGTCGAATAAGATCGATATGTCCATCGCCTACTGCAGCGGCGCCGCGGCGCTGGAGAAAGAGGTGCCGGGGTTGTCCAGTCTGAGCGTGCCGCCACAGTTGGATCCGCACCCGTTATACGGCGTTGCTGTTCTCTCCAACAAGCCGCAGGCACAGCGGCTGGCGCTGTTTCTGCTGTCGGAGCAGGGCCAGGCCATCGTCGAGAAGCAGGGACTGGTGCCGTTGACGCAGTCCGCCAGCACGCAGCCAGCTGCCACGCCCTAAGTGGCGGCAGGCGCGCCAACGCACGCGGGCCGCGCCTAGCGGACGTCAGCCGGCTCGCGAATCGGGGTCACCCGTGCGGCACAGAACTTGAATTCGGGGATCTTCCCCGTCGGATCCAGGGCCGGATTGGTCAGAAGGTTCACTGCAGCTTCCGCGTAGCAGAACGGCATGAACACCATGCCAACCGGTACGTCGCGGTCCGCGCGCACGTGGACTTCCACGGCGCCGCGTCGGGTCTCGAGCCGCAGCCGATCGCCGGGCTGGATGTCGAGGCGCTGCAACTCGCGCGGGGAGAGGAATGCCATCGCTTCGGGCTCCAGATCGTCGAGCACAGCTGCCCGGCGCGTCATGGCACCCGTGTGCCAGTGTTCCAGCACGCGTCCGGTGGAGAGCACCAGCGGATATTCCATGTCCGGGATCTCATCGGGCGGCCGGACATTGGCGGGCACAATTTTTGCCCGACCATTGGCGGTGGGGAATCCATCGCCAAAGATGATGGCATTGCCCGGAACATCCGGACCGTCGACCGGGTAGGTGACGGCGCCCTCGCGCTCCAGACGCTCCCAGGTGATGTTCTTGAAGGAAGGCGTCGTGATGGCCAGTTCGGCAAACACTTCGGCGGGACCGGAGTAGGTCCAATCCAGACCGAGCCGTTTGGCGATCTCCTGAATGATCCACCAATCCTGTCGGGCATCTCCCGGTGGCCGCAGGGCCGGGCGACCGAGCTGCACGCGCCGATCGGTATTGGTAAATGTTCCGGTCTTCTCGGCGAAAGCCGAGGCCGGCAACACCACGTCCGCATGGAAGGCGGTTTCGGTCAGAAACAGATCCTGCACGACCAGATGCTCGAGCATCGCCAGGGCATGCCGCGCATGGTTGAGATCCGGATCCGACATGGCCGGATTCTCGCCCTCGATGTACATGCCACGGATCTGTCCGGCATGGATCGCCTTCATGATCTCGATGACGGTGAGACCCTTGTTGGGATCCAGCTGCTGATTCCACAGCGCCTCGAAAGCCTGGCGGACGCGCGGGTCCTCCACCGACTGGTAGTCCGGATACACCATCGGAATCAGGCCGGCGTCCGAAGCACCCTGGACATTGTTCTGGCCGCGCAATGGATGCAGCCCGCTGCCCTTCTTGCCGATCTGCCCGGTGACCAGGGCCAGGGCGATCAGACAGCGTGAGTTGTCGGTACCGTGCACATGCTGGCTGATTCCCATGCCCCAGAAAATGAGCGAGCCCTTTGAGGTCGCGTACAGGCGCGCGACTTCGCGAATGGTTTCGGCATCGACGTTGCATACGGGGGCCATCTTCTCGGGCGTGAACTGCAGGATGTTGCTCTTCAACGCCTCGAAGTTCTCGGTATGCGCATCGATGAAGCCCTGGTCGTAGAGCCTCTCGGTGATGATGACGTTCAGCATCGCATTGAGCAGCGAAACGTCGGACCCCGGCTTGAACGCGAGGTGCTTGTAGGCGAGGCGCGAGAGCGCCTGAAACCTGGGATCGATCACGATGAGCTTGGCGCCCTTCTGCTTCACCGCGTTCTTGATGAAGGTGGCCGCAACCGGGTGATTGATCGTCGGGTTCGCGCCGATGATGACGATCACCTCGGCATCGAGAGCGGCTTCGAAGGGTGCGGACACAGCGCCGGAATTGAGCCCCTCCATGAGGGCCGCAACCGACGACGCATGACACAGACGGGTACAGTGATCGACATTGTTCGATCCGAACCCGGTGCGTACCAGCTTCTGGAACAGATACGCTTCTTCATTCGATCCCTTCGCCGAGCCAAAGCCGGCGAGCGCCTTGGCGCCCTTTGAGTCGCGGATGCCCTTCAGTCCGCCGGCAGCGCGCTCGAGCGCCTCGTCCCACGTGGCCTCGCGGAAGTGAGTCCACGGATTGGCGGGATCCACTTGGTCGTTGGCGTCCTTGGGGACGTTGTCGAGCCGGATCAGGGGCTTGGTGAGCCGGTGCGGATGATGGATGTAGTCAAAGCCGAAGCGGCCCTTGACGCACAGACGGTTGTGATTGGCAGGACCATCGCGCCCTTCGGCATAGATGATCTTCTCGTCCTTCACCTTGTAGGTCACCTGACAGCCCACGCCGCAGTAGGGGCACAGTGAATCGACCTCGCGGTCGGGGTATACGACACGCGTTTGATTTTGGTCGAGATAGACGGCCGGCATGAGTGCGCCGGTAGGGCACGCCTGGACGCATTCGCCGCAGGCGACGCAGGTCGACTGGCCCATCGGATCGTCGAAATCGAACACGATCTTTGACCCATGTGAGCGGTAGGCCATCCCGATCACATCATTGACCTGCACTTCGCGACAGGCGCGCACACAGAGATTGCATTGGATGCAGGAATCGAGATTCACACGCATGGCCGGGTGGCTCACATCCGGACTCCAGCGCTGCCCGGTGGGGAAGCGGCTGTGCGTCACCGACACAAAATCGGCCTGCGCCCAGAAATGAGAAGCGGGGTCGTGTGAGGTAGCTCTCGTGGGCTGATCCGATACGAGCAGCTCCATGACCATCGCGCGGGCCTTGACGGCGCGATCGGTCGCGGTCCTGACCTTCATGCCGACGGCGGGTACGCGCTTGCACGAGGCGGCGAGCACTCGTTCACCCTCGATCTCGACCATGCAGGCGCGACAGTTGCCGTCGGGGCGATAGTCCGGCGTGGCTTTGTGGCACAAATGTGGAATATGCGTTCCCACGCGCTGCGCGACCGCCCACAGGGTTTCCCCGGGCGCCGCTTCGATCTGCTGGCCATCGAGCTCGAAGACGATACCGGGTCGCAGCGTGTGCTTGGCATTGAGTGGGCCGCTCGGAATGACGCCGGCCTCCCCGCCTGCCTTGACGCCCTGCGAGTAGCTGCCGCCGCTGCCCGCTTTCGCCGTGCTCTCGGGGCCGCCGGCATCCGTGGGTGTCGGCGCCCGGACGGTCTGCGGCTCTGCCGGGCCCGGAGGGTGCTTTGGATTGCTACTCATGGCGACTCCTGACGGAGTGAGAACAGCTCGGGGAAATAGCGGATTACGCTGGTCACCGGATTGGAGGCCGCCTGCCCGAGCCCACAAATCGAGGCGTCGCGCATACATTGCGCAAGCTCATCCAGCAGGGCGGTATCCCACAGGGGTTTTTCCATCAGCATGCGGGCTTTCTGTGTGCCCGAGCGGCACGGCGTGCACTGGCCACAGGACTCATCCTCGAAGAAGCGCATCAGGTTCAAGGCAGCGGCGCGAACATCGTCCTGATCCGAGAGGACGATCACGGCGGCCGATCCGATGAATGAGCCGTATTTCTCCAGCGTGCCGAAATCCAGCGGAATGTTATTCATCGCAGCCGGCAGAATGCCGCCCGATGCGCCGCCGGGCAGATAGGCGCTGAAAGTGTGGCCCTCGCACATGCCGCCACAGTACTCGTCAATCAGTTCTTGAACGGTGATGCCGGCCGGGGCGATCTTGACGCCGGGACTTCTGACGCGACCGGAAACCGAGTAAGAGCGCAAGCCGAAGCGGCCGTGGCGGCCGTGGCTCTTCCACCAGTCCGCGCCCTTCTCAATCAGGTCGCGCACCCAAAAAAGCGTCTCGACATTGTTGATGAGCGTGGGCCGTCCAAAGATCCCCACCTGGAAGGGGAACGGCGGCTTGTGGCGCGGCAGGCCGCGTTTGCCCTCGATGGATTCGATCAGAGAGGATTCCTCGCCGCAAATGTAGGCGCCGGCGCCGCGCCGCAGATGCAGGACAGGGCCGCCGGCGGGCAGCTTGGCAATCTCGGTCGCGAGAATTTCGCGGGCGATGGGATATTCGTCGCGGATGTAGAGATAGACGTCGGTGGCTTCGACGACATGAGCGCCGATCAGCGTGCCTTCGAGAAAGCGGTGTGGGTCGCTGTTGAGGAAGAACTGGTCCTTGAAGGTGCCGGGCTCGCCCTCATCGCCATTGACCGCCATCAGCCGCGGTCCGGGCTCACCGCGCACCGAACGCCACTTACGCCCCGTGGGGAAACCGGCACCGCCCAGGCCGCGCAGCGAGCCATCGTCCAGGGCTTTGAGCACCTCCTCGGTACTCAGGGCGCCAGTGCGCAGGCGCTCGAGCGTGGCGTACCCGCCTGCGGCACGATAGGCCTCGAAGTCAATATAGTCTGGAATATGCGGATGAGTGTCGTGATGCGTGACGGCGTGTTTGACGCTGTCCACGGTCGCGTGCGTCAGAAAGTTGTGACCCACTTCCACGGCCGGCGCCTGATCGCACAGGCCGACACAGGGCGCGCGTACCACGCGCACTGCATCTCCCAGGTTCTCCCTGAGAGCAGCCAGCAGCGGGTCTGACCCCAGCATGCAGCAGGTCAGGCTGTCGCAGACTCTGACGGTGATGGGTGGGATGGCTGCCGTGCCTTCCTTGACGACATCGAAATGCGCATAGAACGTGGCGGTCTCGTACACCTCCGCAAACGAGAGGCGCATCTCGTCGGCGAGCGCGGCCAGATGGGCTGCGCCGATCTGGCCATAGGTATCCTGCACCAGGTGCAGGTATTCGATGAGCAGGTGACGCTCGCGGGGGCCGTCCGCCAGTAACGCCGCGACGGCGTCCCTGGCGTGCGGGTCCACCTGCCGGCCCTTGGGAACCGATCTGGCGCGGCCCCTGCCTTTACCCGGGTGATCGAAGCGGCGGACCTTGCCCACATCGTCATGGTCGTCGCGGTCTTGCATGGCGGTATCTTACTGAGTGCGGAGGCCTTTCGCAGGCCCGCAGGGGCTGATTGCAGCGTCATCCCGCCCCACATGGGGTGAGCTAACTCGCTGAAGCTACAAGCGTTTCCACCACCGCGTCGATGGGTTGCGCCAGCGACACGACGAGGTCGGCGATCGCAGGGACGTCGTTGAGATCGGCACAGGGCAGGCCGGTACTGGTCAGCACAGGATCACTGGCAATAGCCAGAATCAGCTCGTCCTGAGGATACAGCGGCGCCTTGCCGAGAGCGGCACGGAAGACTTCCAGCTTCGGATAGCGCTCGCGTTTGAATCCCTCGATGAGGACCAGATCGCAGGGCGATAGTCGCGCCAGCAGCTCAGGCAGCGTCGCCTCCCTGCCGTCGCCGATCTCATGCATCTGCACCCATCGTCGGGCTGACGAGACGATCACCTCGCCGGCACCCGCCTGGCGATGCACATAGGAATCCTTGCCCGGCTGGTCGACATCGAATGAGTGATGCGCGTGCTTGAGGGTCGCGACATTCAGCCCGCGCGAGCGCAGCAGCGGTATCAGCCGCGTCAGCAATGTCGTCTTGCCAGAGCCGCTCCAGCCTGCAATGCCCAGTACTCTCGTCATCCGAAGATCCGATCACCCAGTTGTCGAGGGTATATATAGACCTGCAGCTCAAAGCGGCGATAGGCTGGCGGTGGGCAGGAACGACCGCGATCGCAAGCGTACCTCATGGATCAAGCAGCCATACGCGCGGATGTCGTCGGCGTCGTGATCGCCGGCGGCCGCTCGGTGCGATTCGGAGCGGAGAAAGCGGTTGCAATTTTCTCTGGGCGGCCGCTATTACTGTGGGCCGTACGTCGACTGCAGCGCACGTGTGCTGCGGTGGCCGTCAATGCCAGGCCCGGTACTCAGGCAGAGGCCCTGGCAGGTGCCGAGGGTTTAACGGTTCTGCATGACGCGCAGGGCGACCCACTCGGTCCGCTGTCGGGTGTGAAGGTCGGCCTGCGATGGGCGCGCGATCTGGGAGCTCGCGCGCTGGCGGTTAGCCCGTGCGATGTGCCGAGGCTGCCTGACGATTTATTTCCCCGACTCATCCAGGCCGCCGGGGACGGTGCGGCCATGGCGCAGACGGTCGAGGGTCGCCAACCCCTGTGTGCGGTATGGCCGGTGAGTGCCCTGCCGCAAGTCTCGGAGGCCCTGGTCGGCGGCAATCACCCGCCCACCTGGCGGCTGCTGGAGCAGTTGGGTGCCCGGCCGGTGCACTTCAGCGCCGCCGAATGCTTCGAAAATATCAATACTCCTGAGGACTTGGCAGCACTTTCAAAACGGTGACCGGGCGCCGCGCGCCGCCGGCTGCCGGGTTAACATAGAGTGCTGGCGGGGGCTGACAGACCGCGGGTTCGATGCGGGCCCCGACGCCGTCACGGGTGCTTATAGCTGGTAGTTGAAGGTTTGATTGGTGCAGAGCAGACGATCGCTGTTCAATAGCCGCCGGTACCAGGCAGCGCGGGGCCACTGCAAGCGGTGGTGTGCGCGGCGAAGCGAGAGGCAGTGGTCTGATGGGTGAGCGCAAGCGCGTGGCTATTCCGATACGACCGGCGCCGGGCGCCGATCTGCCCGCGGGCGAGCGCGCCGCAGTGCTCGATGCCGTGGAGCGGCATCGCTCACTCGAGGGCGCATTGCTCCCGGTGCTGCACGCCATTCAGGATCGCCTGGGCTGGATTCCACCCAAGGCCGTGCCGCTGATCGCCTTCGAGTTGAACATCACACGCGCCGACGTACACGGCGTCATCACCTTCTACCATTACTTTCGACAGCATCCCCCGGGACGCCATGTAATCCATCTATGTCGCGCCGAGGCCTGCCAGGCCGTGGGTGCCGTGGCGCTGGAGGATCATGCGCGTCGCGTGCTCGGCAGCGAAATGCACGGCACGAGTGTGGACGGCTCGCACAGCCTCGAGCCGGTCTACTGTCTGGGCAACTGCGCGATGGGCCCGTCACTGCTCTACGACGGCGAGTTGCATGCGTGTGTGACGCCTGAGCGCTTCGATGAGTTGCTGCATGCGGCCAAGACGTCCGGAGAGCGCGCATGAGCGTCACCGTCTATGTGCCGCGCGAGGCCACGGCCCGCGCCCTCGGAGCCGACGCTGTGGCGCGCGCCCTGCAGGAGGAGGCGGCCCGGCGCGGCGTGGCGATCCGTTTGGTACGCAACGGCTCGCGCGGCTTGTTCTGGCTCGAGCCGCTGATCGAGATCGAGACCCCCCAGGGCCGTATCGGCTACGGCCCGGTGAAGAGCGCAGATGTGCCGGGTCTCTTTGAGGCCGGGGCGCTGCAGGGCCACCCGCATCGACTCTGCCAGGGAGCGGTCGAGTCCATTCCCTATCTGAAACGCCAGGAGCGCTTGACCTGCGCGCGCCTCGGGGTCATCGATCCGGTCAGCCTCGAGGACTATCGCGCCCATGGCGGCTACGCGGGACTCGGGGCGGCGCTCGCCATGCAGCCGGCCGAAATCGTGCAGACCGTGACCGACTCCGGGCTGCGCGGCCGCGGCGGCGCGGCCTTTCCGACCGGCATCAAGTGGAAGACGGTGCTCGGTACCGCCGGTCAGCAGAAGTACATCGTCTGCAATGCCGACGAGGGCGATTCCGGTACCTTTTCCGACCGGCTGCTGATGGAGGGCGACCCCTTCTGCCTCATCGAGGGCATGACCATCGCCGCCCTCGCCGTCGGCGCCACGCGTGGCTATATCTATCTGCGCTGGGAATATCCGCAGGCGCACGCAATTCTCGGGCAGGCCATTGCCGCGGCCTATCAGCACGGGCTGCTGGGTGCGGATGTCATGGGCTCGGGCCGCGCGTTTGAGCTGCAGGTGCGAATGGGCGCGGGCGCCTACATCTGTGGCGAGGAGACCTCGCTGCTCGAGTCGCTCGAAGGGCGCCGTGGCCAGATCCGTTTCAAGCCGCCGCTGCCGGCCATCAAGGGACTGTTCGGCTGCCCCACGGTCGTCAACAACGTCATCACCTTTGCCAGCGTGCCGATCATCCTGGCGCGAGGCGCAGCCCACTATCGCGACTTCGGCATGGGTCGATCGCGCGGCAGCCTGCCGATTCAGCTCACCGGCAACATCGCGCGTGGTGGCCTGGTGGAGCGCGCCTTCGGTGTCACGTTGCGCGAGTTGCTCTACGACTACGGCGGCGGCACGCGCTCGGGCCGTCCGATCCGCGCGGTGCAGGTCGGGGGGCCGCTCGGTGCCTACTGGCCCGAGTCGCGCTTCGATACGCCGCTGGACTACGAGGCCTTTGCTGCCGCCGGCGGCATGCTCGGCCACGGCGGTATCGTCGTGTTCGACGACACTGTCGACATGGCGGCGCAGGCGCGCTATGCGATGGAGTTCTGCGCGATCGAGTCCTGTGGCAAATGCACACCCTGCCGCATCGGCTCCACGCGCGGCGTGGAAGTCATCGATCGGCTGGTGGCGGGTGATCGCAGCGCGCTGCAGGAAACGGTGCTGCGCGACCTGTGCAATACCATGGTGTACGGATCGCTGTGCGCGCTGGGCGGGTTGACCCCGTATCCGGTGCTCTCGGCGCTGGATTACTTTCCGGAAGATTTCTCCAAGCCTGCCGCACGGCAGGCCGTCGGGAGCTGAGCATGCAATCGATTGCCGAACAGGATCTGGGTACGCCGGCGCGCGTCGCGCCGAAGCTGGTGACGCTGACGATCGACGATCAAGAGATCAGCGTGCCCGAAGGTACCTCGGTGATGCGCGCCGCGGCGCTTGCCGGCACGAAGGTGCCCAAGCTTTGCGCCACCGACCAGCTCGAGGCCTTCGGCTCGTGCCGCCTGTGCCTGGTGAAGATCGAAGGCATGAAGGGCTATCCGGCGTCCTGCACCACCCCCGTGGCGCAGGGCATGAAGGTGACGACACAGAACGATGCGCTCGCCCAGCTGCGCCGCGGGGTCATGGAGCTCTACATCTCCGATCATCCGCTGGACTGCCTCACCTGCCCGGCCAATGGACACTGTGAGCTGCAGGACATGGCTGGCGCGGTGGGTCTGCGCGAGGTGCGCTATGGCTATGAGGGTGCCAATCACCTCGCCGCGCCCAAGGACGAATCCAACCCGTACTTCACCTTCGATCCGAGCAAGTGCATCGTTTGCTCGCGCTGCGTGCGCGCCTGCGACGAGCAGCAGGGCACCCTTGCGCTGACGATCGATGGGCGTGGTTTCGCCTCCAAGGTATCGGCGAGCCAGGACGAGAGTTTCCTGGACTCCGAGTGCGTCTCCTGCGGTGCCTGCGTGCAGGCTTGTCCGACCGCGACGCTGTCGGAGAAGTCACTGATCCAGATAGGTCAGGCTGAGCACAGTGTCGTGACGACCTGCGCCTACTGCGGGGTGGGCTGCTCGTTCCGCGCCGAGATGCGTGGCGAGGAAGTCGTGCGCATGGTGCCGAACAAGGACGGGCACGCCAATCATGGCCACAGCTGCGTCAAGGGTCGCTTTGCCATCGGCTATGCGTCGCATCCCGATCGCATCACCACCCCGCTGATCCGCTCGAGCATCGATCAACCCTGGCGCGAAGTGTCCTGGGAGCAGGCCATCGCCTATGCGGCCTCTGAGATCAAGCGCATCCAGGCGAAGTATGGCGTCGACAGCGTCGGCGCCATCACCTCGAGCCGCTGCAGCTGCGAGGAGACCTACCTGGTGCAGAAGCTGGTGCGCGCCGGCTTCGGCAACAACAATGTAGATACCTGCGCGCGCGTGTGTCACTCGCCGACCGGCTACGGGCTCAAGCAGACGCTGGGCGAGTCCGCCGGCACACAGGACTTCGACTCGGTGATGTCCACCGACGTCATCATGGTCATCGGTGCCAATCCGACCGATGCGCACCCGGTGTTCGCCTCGCAGATGAAGCGCCGCCTGCGCCAGGGCGCCAGGCTCATCGTGGTGGATCCGCGCAGCATCGACCTGGTGCGCTCACCGCACGTCCGCGCCGAGCATCACCTGCAGCTCAAGCCCGGCACCAACGTCGCGATGCTCAACAGTCTCGCGCACGTGATCGTCACCGAGGGCCTCGTCAAGGAAGACTTCGTGCGTGCGCGCTGCGAGATCGAAGCGTTCGACAAGTGGCGCGCGTTCGTGGCCCATGGGCGCAATTCACCCGAGGCGATGGAGTCGGTGACCGGCGTACCCGCGACGGCGGTGCGCGCGGCGGCGCGGCTGTACGCGACCGGCGGCAATGGCGCCATCTATTATGGCCTGGGCGTGACCGAGCACAGCCAGGGCTCCACCGCGGTCATCGGCATCGCCAATCTCGCCATGGCGACCGGCAACATTGGCCGGCCCGGCGTCGGCGTCAATCCGCTGCGCGGTCAGAACAACGTGCAAGGCTCCTGCGACATGGGCAGCTTTCCGCATGAGTATCCGGGTTACCGGCACGTCGCCGACGCGGCCACGCGTGCGCTGTTCGAGCAGGCATGGCAGGTGCCGCTGCGGCCCGATCCGGGCCTGCGCATTCCGAACATGTTCGAGGCGGCGCTCGACGGCGAGTTCAAGGCGCTGTATCTGCAGGGGGAGGACATCGCCCAATCCGACCCGAATACGCAGCACGTGACCGCGGCACTCACGAAAATGGAATGCATCATCGTGCAGGACCTGTTCCTGAACGAGACTGCCAAGTTTGCCCACGTGTTCCTGCCCGGTGCCTCCTTCCTGGAGAAGGACGGCGTGTTCATCAACGCCGAGCGACGCATCTCGCGCATCCGGAAGGTGATGCGGCCCAAGGGGACCTATACGGATTGGGAGGGCACGCAGCTGCTGTCCAATGCGCTCGGCTACCCGATGCACTATGGACACACCTCGGAGATCATGGACGAGATTGCGCGACTCACGCCGACCTTCCACGGCGTGAGCTACGAGAAGCTCGAGCAGCTCGGCAGCATTCAGTGGCCCTGCAACGAGGAGCACCCGGAGGGCACGCCGATCATGCACGTGGAGACCTTCGTGCGCGGCAAGGGCCATTTCATGATCACCGAGTACGTGCCGACCGAGGAGAAGGTCAATGCACGCTACCCGCTGATCCTGACCACCGGGCGCATTCTCTCGCAGTACAACGTCGGCGCGCAGACCCGGCGCACGGCGAACAACACCTGGCATGACGAGGACCGCATCGAGCTTCATCCGCACGATGCCGAGGAGCGCGGCATTCAAGAAGGCGACTGGGTGGGCGTGCAGAGCCGCGCAGGCGAGACGGTGCTGCGGGCACGCATCTCCCCGCGTATGCAGCCCGGGGTCGTCTATACGACGTTCCACTTCCCGGACTCCGGCGCCAATGTCATCACGACCGACAACTCGGATTGGGCGACCAATTGCCCGGAGTATAAGGTGACGGCGGTTCAGGTGGTGCACGTCAATCAACCTTCGGAGTGGCAGCGCCGCTTTCACGAATTTGACGAGCGGCAGCGCGAGCTGCTGCGCGAGGCGCGCGAGCCGGCCGAGGTCGGGGCGGGGCAGGGCGGCTGAGATCCGATGAGTGCAGATAGCCTGGTGAAGATGGCCAACGACATCGGCCGCTTTTTCGCCTCCGAGCCCAAGCGTGCTGACGCGATCGCTGGTATCGCCAACCACATACAGCGCTCCTGGGAGCAGCGCATGCTGCGCAAGATCATCGCCTATGCGCGCGAGGGGGGCGCCGGGCTGGACGAGCTGCCGCGCGAGGCGGTGCTCAGCCTGATGGTGCCGGACGCGCCGGGCGGCACTGCCAGCCTACCGGGCCCCGGCGCCGGCGCGGGCGGCAGCGCGCATTGACGCGCTGAGCGGCTACGCCCGCCAGCAGCGAGCGCTCAGCGCCGCTCGATCTGCATCATCAGCGGGGCACGCGAGCGCAGATTGATCTGCGCCTCCAGCTCCATCGGCGTGCCCGGTGGCAGGCGCAGACGCAGCCGTCGCGCGATCTTGTAGAGATGCACGCACATCTCGAACAGCCCCATCGACTCGCCGATGCAATGGCGCGGTCCGGCAGAAAAAGCGATGAACGCGCAGCGCGGCCGGCGAATCTCCTGCGCGGTCTCGGGCCGCTCGGGTCGAAACGCTTCCGGCTCGCTCCAGAACTGCGCGTGCCGCTGCACGAAGTAGGGACTGAGCAGGACATCCACACCCGCTGGAATCGCGTAGCCCGCCAGCACATCGGGCCCGAGCGTGCGCCGCGAGATCAACCACACCGGCGGATAGAGCCGCAGCGTCTCGATGAGCACCGCACGCGTGTAGTGCAGCGTCTCGGTGGCCGCTAGATCGGGTGCCGGCAGATCACCCGCCGCATCGACCTCCGCCTGTAGCCGCGCTTCGACCTCGCGATGCTGCGAGAGCAGGTACCAGGCCGAATTCAGGCTACTGGCGGCCGTCTCGTGCCCGGCGATGATCAACGTCATGACCTCGTCGATGAGCTCGCGCTCGCCCATCGGCGCGCCGCTGGTGCGGTGTCGCGCGGCGGCCAGCATGCCCAGAAAATCCTGCGGCTCGGCCACCTCGCTGCGGCGGCGCGCCGCGAGCTGCGCCACCAGCGTGCGCAACTGCCGGAAGCGATAGGCGAAGCCCAGATCGCGAGTGGGATCGCTGGCGACGAATTGGAAAGGATGCTCACCGTTCGCGCTCGCCAGCCGATCCAGATCCTCGCCGAAGATCGCGCGCAGAATCACCTCGAGCGTCAGCGCGCTGAGCTCATCGGTCACGTTGACGGGCTCGCCTGTCGCGGCCTTGTATTCCCAGCGCGCCAACAGCCGGTCGTTGGCCGCGGCGATAAATGTCGCGAAGCGTGTCAGATTCCTGCGCTGGAACATCGACTGCATCATGGCGCGCTGCGAGCGCCAGAAGTCCCCCTCGCTGGTCACGAGGCCGTTGCCCGTGAGCACCTTGACGCGATCGAGCCCGAAGCCCTTGACGTAGTTGGCGTGATTGATGACCAGCACGCGTCGCACGTCGTCGGGATGATTGATCACGTACGCGTAGCGGCGCCGTCCGGGCGAATACACGCGGTAGATATCGCCAAAGCGGGCCAGCAGGTCCCGCATGCGCTCCAGGGAATCCTCGGCGTCGCCGATGTTGAAGCGAAACTCGGGCTCCGGCGGCACACGCGCCGCCGCATCGGCAGCAGGGGAGTCGGGGCCGGGCATGCGGATTAGCATACCGTGTGCGTGCGCTGTAAAAATGCGCGGGTGTGGAAAAAGCTGCTGTTTTCGGCGCGCCGCGGCGAGGCGCATACTATCGGCTGACGCACCGGGACTCCGTGAACATGGCCAGAAGACTGCAGTCCTTCGCCAGTGCCTTGACCGGCGCCGTCGCGGCCGCCGGGGTGATGTATTACTTCGACGCCAGCAGCGGCCGGCGCCGGCGCACCGACCTCGGCCAGCGCTCGACCAGCGCGGCCCGTCGGGGCCTCTGGCGCCTGCAGGCGGCCTCGCGGGATCTGGCACATCGGGCCTACGGGCTCGGCGCGCGTGCCACGGCGCTGCTACATCGCGGTGAGGTCGCTCCCAGCGTGTTGGTCGAGCGGGTGCGCTCTCGCCTGGGGCGGGTGGTCTCGCATCCCGGGGCCGTGCACGTCAGCGCCGATGGGCCGCACACCGTACGGCTGACCGGGGCGGTGCTGGCCTGGGAGCACGGGCCACTGCGCCGGGCCGTCGCGGAGGTACCCGGGGTGGAGGCGATCCGAGATGAGCTCGAGGTGCACGAATCGGCGCAGCACGTCAGCGCGCTGCAGGGTGGCCCGCGACGACCGCTACGCGAGCCAGCTGCTGAGTCCGGCGGGACGGCGGCGCTGCGCCTGCTGATGGCGCTGGCCGGCAGCAGTCTGCTGCTGGGCGGATCGCGCCAGCGAGGTACGCTCGGGGCGGTGGGCGCCGCGGCCGGCAGCGCGTTGCTGCTGCGCAGTGTGGCGGCGCCGCGGCGGCCTGCGCCCCGTCATCGCGGCCGTACGCTCGAGGTCTGCCAGACGTTGCACGTGCACTCATCGGTCGAGAGTGTCTATGCAGCCCTACGCCACAGCGACCGCCTGGTCGCGCTGTTGCCGGCCCTGCGGGCCCTGCGACATCGCGGGGACGGGGCGACGCAGTGGAGCGTGCACGATCCTCAGGGATGGCCCTTGGAGTGGACCGCGGTGGTCACCGAGCTGCAGCCCAATCGTCAGATTGCCTGGCGCACGACCGATGACTCGATACTGGCGCAGTGGGGCATGGCATGGCTCGAGCCCATCGATGCCCAGCAGACCAGGCTGCATCTGTACGTGAGCCTGCGGCCCGTCCCGGGACGCACCGGGCAGGCGCTGCGACGGTTGCTGGCAACCGGTCCGCAGGGGGAGCTCACCGAAAATCTCGGGCGCCTGCGTCAGTACCTCGAGAGCAGCACGGCAGCCGTATCCACGGGGGCGCCCACGGCGACGGGGACGACGACGGGGACGCGTACCACAGGCACAGGCGCAGGCACCCCGGGCACCGCTAACCCTGATCTGCTCACCGCCTGGACGCAGCCGCTGGACGGGCGCACGCATTGATCCGTGCGGCGTGGCTGGCGCATTGACTATGCACGCCGCGCTACCTAGAATCGCCGGCCTTTGTCGGCCGGGCCCCACAGCTGCCCGACCGCAGGAATGACAGATAGCGCGCCGGGCGCCTCCCAACGGGGCGACCCGGCGCGTGTCATCAGCCGTACCATAAGCGATTGATTTTTTGGAGCTTGGATGGCCACCACAGGGCAATTGATCCGCCAGCCGCGTCGCTCGCGTGCCGAGAAGACGAAGGTGCCGGCGCTGGGCGCCTCGCCACAGAAGCGCGGCGTGTGCACGCGCGTCTACACCACTACGCCGAAGAAGCCGAACTCGGCCCTGCGCAAGGTGGCTCGCGTGCGCCTGACCAATGCATACGAGGTCTCGAGCTATATCGGCGGAGAGGGCCACAACCTGCAGGAGCACTCGGTAGTGCTGATCCGCGGTGGCCGCGTCAAGGATCTGCCCGGCGTGCGCTATCACACGGTGCGCGGCACCCTCGACTGCGCCGGCGTCGGCAATCGCAAGCAGGGGCGCTCCAAGTACGGCGCCAAGCGGCCCAAGAAGTAAAGCGGCCGAAGCAACAACGAGGTAATCGAGCATGTCCCGTCGCGCAGCGGCACCGAGCCGCACGATTCTCCCGGACCCGAAGTTCAACAGCGAAATGCTGGCGAAGTTCATGAACGTGGTCATGCACAGTGGCAAGAAGTCGGCCGCCGAGCAGATCCTCTACGGCGCCATCGAGCGCATTGGCGAGCGCACCGGGCGGCGCGGCTCCGAGGCCATCGAGTTGCTCTCGCAGGCACTGGACAACGTCAAGCCGGTCGTGGAGGTGAAGTCACGTCGCGTTGGCGGTGCAACCTACCAGGTGCCCGTCGAGGTGCGCTCGAGCCGCCGCCAGACGCTGGCGATGCGCTGGGTCATCGAGGCGGCGCGCGACCGCAGCGAAAAGTCGATGGCCTTCCGTCTGGCGCACGAGCTGCTCGATGCCGCCGAGAATCGTGGCGCCGCCGTGCGCAAGCGTGAGGACACGCATCGCATGGCCGAGGCCAACAAGGCCTTCGCGCACTATCGCTGGTAGTGGTTGCATCGCGAGGCCGTCGAGGTCCGCCGGCACACAGCGTGGCGCGGATGCGCAGGTGAAGATCGCGTCAGCGTCGGCGCAGGCACGCGCCGGCGGGCCCTGAGTGATTTTCTGATTTTTTCTGACAGTTCGATCTGGGGAGCAGGAGACCATCGTGGCACGTGCGACGCCCATTGAGCGCTATCGGAATATCGGCATCTCGGCGCATATCGACGCCGGGAAGACGACGACGACCGAGCGCATCCTGTTCTACACGGGCGTGTCGCACAAAATCGGTGAGGTTCATGACGGCGCGGCCGTGATGGACTACATGGAGCAGGAGCAGGAGCGTGGCATCACGATCACGTCCGCGGCCACCACCTGCTTTTGGAAGGGGATGGAAAACAACTTCCCCGAGCACCGCATCAACATCATCGACACACCGGGCCATGTCGACTTCACCATCGAGGTAGAGCGCTCGCTGCGCGTGCTCGACAGCGCGGTCGCGCTGTTCGACTCGGTCGCCGGTGTGCAGCCGCAGTCCGAGACCGTGTGGCGACAGATGAACCGCTACGGTGTGCCACGCATCGCCTTCGTCAACAAGATGGATCGCGCCGGTGCGAATTTCCTGCGTGTCGTGGACATGATTCGCTCGCGCCTGCGCGCTAATCCGGTGGCCATCCAGCTGCCGATCGGTGTCGAGGAAAAGTTCGAGGGCGTCGTCGATCTCATCAAGATGAAGGCCATCTACTGGGACATGGATACCCAGGGGATGAAGTTCGAGTACCGCGATATTCCGTCCGCGATGAAGAGCACCTGCGACGAGCATCGCGCCAAGATGATCGAGGCGGCGGCCGAGGGTGATGAGGCGCTGACCAACAAATACCTGGAAGGCGAGGCACTGTCGGACGAGGAGATCAAGCGCGGCCTGAAGGCGCGTTCGATCAAGAACGAGCTGGTGCTGTGCATGTGCGGCTCGGCGTTCAAGAACAAGGGCGTGCAGGCACTGCTCGATGCAGTCATCGAGTTCATGCCCTCGCCCGTGGAAGTACCGGACACCAAGGGCACCGATCTGAAGGGTGAGCCGATCACGCGCAAGGCTGACGACGATGCGCCGTTCTCGGCGCTGGCGTTCAAGATCCTGAACGACCCGTTCGTCGGCAATCTGACGTTCTTTCGCGTCTACTCGGGTGTGCTGAGCTCGGGCGACACCGTTTACGTGCCGGCCAAGGATCGCAAGGAACGCATCGGGCGACTATTGCAGATGCATGCCAACGAGCGCAGCGAGATCAAGGAAGTGCGTGCCGGCGATATCGCATCGGCGGTAGGGTTGAAGGACGTCTTCACCGGCGACACGCTGTGCGACCTGGAAAAGCCGATCATCCTCGAGAAGATGGTGATCCCGATTCCGGTGATCCAAGTGGCTGTGGAGCCCAAGACCAAGGCCGATCAGGAGAAGATGGGTCAGGCGTTGCAGCGGCTTGCGAAGGAGGATCCATCTTTCCGTGTGTCCACCGACGAGGAGTCGGGGCAGACACTCATCGCCGGCATGGGTGAGCTGCACCTGGAGATCATCGTCGATCGCATGAGGCGCGAGTTCAAGGTCGAGGCCAACGTCGGCAAGCCGATGGTGGCCTACCGCGAGACCATCCGCGGCTCGGTCGAGTCGGAGGGCAAGCACGTCAAGCAGTCCGGCGGTCGTGGCCAATACGGGCATGTGTGGCTGAAGCTCGAGCCCAATGAGTCCGGCAAGGGCATCCAGTTCGTCAACGGCATCGTCGGCGGCTCGGTGCCGCGTGAGTTCATTCCGGCGGTGGAGAAGGGCGTCAAGGAAGCGGCCGAAACGGGCGTCATCGCCGGCTATCCGGTCGTGGATGTGAAGGTCACATTGATCGACGGCTCCTATCACGATGTCGATTCGGACGAGATCTCGTTCCGCATGGCGTCGATCTTCGGTTTCAAGGATGGCTTCCGGCGCGCCAAGCCGGTGATCCTCGAGCCGATCATGAAGGTCGAGGTCGTCACGCCCGAGGACTACATGGGTGATGTGATCGGCGACCTGAATCGTCGCCGCGGCCAGATCATGAGCATGGAGGATACCCCGGCCGGCAAGACGGTCACCGCGGAGGTGCCGCTGGCGGAGATGTTCCAGTACGCGACCACGGTGCGTTCCATGAGCCAGGGCCGCGCGACCTTCACGATGGAGTTTTCGAAGTACATGGAAGTGCCGGCAGCCATCGCCGAGAACATCATCACGAAATAGGTTTGGTAGAGTCAGCTTCGTCAGCCAGCTTTCGCAGAGGGTCAGCAGATGTCCAAGGAAAAATTTGAGCGCAATAAGCCGCACGTGAACGTGGGGACGATTGGGCATGTGGATCATGGCAAGACGACGCTGACGGCGGCGCTGACGAAGGTAATGGCGCAGATCAATGGCGGGACCTTCATGGCGTACGACCAGATAGACAAGGCGCCGGAGGAGAAGGCACGGGGGATCACGATCAGCACCGCGCACGTGGAGTATCAGAGCAAGGCTCGCCACTACGCGCACGTGGACTGC
>DATAXJ010000040.1:0-92510 GCA_036266795.1 Steroidobacteraceae bacterium
GTGCTGCTCGGTCAGCCCTTCGTGAAGGATGAGGACCAGACGGTCGAGAAGCTGCTGAAGAGTGCCGGCGCGCGCGTCACGCGCTTCGAGCGCTATGAGGTGGGCGCCGGCATCGAGAAGAAGCAGGACAACTTCGTCGCCGACGTCATGGCGCAGGTGAGCGCGGCAGCCAAGCCGACGGACGCCAAGCCCACGGACGCCGAGCCGCCGAGCGGTCCCGGAGCGCCCAAGGCGCACTAGGTGCAGGGACGGCCCTGCGGCGTTGTTTGTGGCAGACTGCCCTGAGAGCAAGCCGATGAACAACTCCTACAACGGACCCTTCCGCCGCATCCTCGTCAAGCTCTCGGGGGAGGCGCTGCTCGGCGCTGCCGACTACGGCATCGATCCGGTGGTGCTCAAGCGCGTCGCCGAGGAGATCGGCGATGTTCAGTCCCTGGGCGTGCAGATCGCGATCGTGGTCGGCGGTGGCAACCTGTTCCGTGGCTCGGGGCTCGCCCGTACCGGCATGGACCGCGTGACCGCCGATCAGATGGGCATGCTGGCCACCGTCATGAACGCCCTGGCACTGCAGGATGCGCTCGAGCAACGCGGCCTTGCAGTGCGCGTCATGTCGGCGGTACGCATCAACCAGGTCTGCGAGGACTTCATCCGCCGCCGCGCCGTGCGTCACCTGGAGAAGGGGCGCGTAGTGGTGTTCGCAGCGGGCACCGGCAATCCGTTCTTCACCACCGACACGGCGGCGAGTCTGCGCGGCATTGAGATCGATGCCCAGCTGCTGCTGAAGGCCACCAAGGTGAACGGCATCTACTCCGAGGACCCGGTGGTGAACCCGGCCGCCCAGCACTACTCGCGCCTGACTTACGACCGCGTGCTCGATGAGCGGCTCAACGTCATGGACGCCACCGCCATCGTGATGTGTCGCGACTACCATCTGCCGGTGCGCGTTTTCAATCTCGGCAGCCCCGGGCATCTGCTGCGCATCGTGCGCGGTGAGGACATCGGAACCTTGGTGACACAGGACTAAAGCCCCGGCGAGGGCCGACGAGGACAGTCATGCTCGACGATCTGAAGAAGGACGCCACCGCGCGCATGCAGAAGTGCATCCAGGCCTTTCAGGGCGACCTGAAGAAGCTGCGCACCGGACGGGCCCATCCGAGCCTGATCGAGCATTTGAAGGTCGATTACTACGGCTCGGACGTGCCGCTGCAGCAGGTCGCCAACATCAGCATCGAGGATGCGCGCACGCTGGTGGTCTCCCCCTGGGAGAAGAACATGGTCGCGGCCATCGAAAAGGCCGTCCACAAGTCGGACCTGGGGCTCACGCCCAACACTGCGGGCAGCGTCATCCGCCTGCCGCTGCCGCCGCTGACCGAGGAGCGCCGGCGCGACATCATGAAGGTCGTGCGCCAGGATGCCGAAAGTGCCCGAGTGAGCGTGCGTAGCGTGCGCCGGGATGCGATCGCGGACATGAAGGAGATGCTCAAGGAGAAGATGATCTCGCAGGACGACGAGCGTCGCGGCGAGGACGAGATCCAGAAGCTCACCGATCGCTTCGTCGCCGAGATCGACACACTGCTCGCTGGCAAGGAAAAGGAAATCCTGCAGGTTTGAGCCCGCCCGCCTCAGCGCCGCCGACGGATGCCACGCCCGCGGGCGTCGCGCCGAAGCCGCGTCACATCGCGATCGTCATGGATGGCAATGGCCGCTGGGCGCGGGCACGCGGCAGCCTGCGCGGCGACGGTCATCGCGCCGGTGTCGGCCCGGTGCGCATGGTGATCGAGGAGTGCCTGCGCGAGCAGATCGGCGCGCTCACCTTGTTTGCCTTCAGCAGCGAGAACTGGGGCCGCCCGCGCGACGAGGTCATGGGGCTGATGACGCTATTCGTCGAGTCGCTGGAAGAGGAAATTCCCGAACTGCACCGGCAGGGCGTGCGGCTGCGCTTCATCGGCGAGCGCGCCGAGCTGGATGCCCGGTTGCGTGCCTCCATGGCGGCCTCCGAGCAGACCACTTCCGCCAACGAGCGCCTCGCCCTGCAGGTTGCGCTCAGCTACGGCGGACGCAGCGACATTCTCGCGGCGGTGCGTCGCCTGGCGCTGCAGGTCGAGCGCCACCAGCTGGACGCTGCACAGATCGACGAGCCCACCTTTGCAGCGGCGCTGGCGCTCGGCGGTATGCCCGATCCGGATCTCTTCATCCGCACCGGCGGCGAGCAGCGCATCAGCAATTTCCTGTTGTGGAACCTGGCCTACACCGAGCTGTATTTCACCGAGACGCTCTGGCCGGACTTCGATGCGCCGGCCTTCCAGGCGGCGCTGCGCCACTTTGCCGTACGACAGCGCCGCTTCGGTCTGACCGGCGAGCAAGTGCAACCGGGCCTGGACGCCTGACAGGCATGCGCTCGCGACTGCTGACCGCCTTTGGACTCGGACTGCTCATCGTCCTGGTGCTGCTCTTTGGGCGGCCGTTGATCGTGGCGGGCGTACTGGGAGCGGCGCTGCTGGTGGGCGGCTGGGAATGGTCGGCCTTTCTCGCGCTGCACGGCGCCGCGCGCCTGCTCTATGTGCTGGCGCTGGTGCTGCTGGCCGCCCTCGCGAGCCACTACACCGCGCCGCTGGGTGCCTTCGTGCACCTGCTGGAGCTGGCCGTAGCCTGGTGGCTCGTCGCGCTGGCGTGGATTCTGTTCGCCCCCTCGCGCGCCTCGCGCGGCGCGGCCGCGCTGGCAGGGGTACTGGTGCTGGTGCCGACCTGGCTTGCGCTGGTGCGCATCGATGCCCGCTGGGCCCACGGTGCACAGTGGACGCTGTTCGTTCTCGCACTGGCGTTCGCGGCGGATACGGGGGCGTTCTTCACCGGGCGGCGCTTCGGACAGCTGCGGTTGGCGCCGCAGGTCTCGCCGAACAAGACCTGGGAGGGCGTGCTCGGTGGCATGCTGCTGGCGCTGGGGGTGGCCGTGGTCGCCAACATGTGGTTTGAGCTGCCCTGGCAGGCCTTTCTGCCGTTGTGCGTGGCGGCGGCGGCGTTTTCTGTGATCGGCGACTTGACAGAAAGTCTGCTCAAGCGTCATGTGCATTTGAAGGACAGCGGGCGGTTGTTTCCAGGCCACGGTGGGGTACTCGACCGCATCGACAGCGTGACGGCAGCTGCGCCGGTGCTGACCTTGGGACTGATCTGGCTGGGAGCCGGCCGTTGAGTTGGGGAGATGTCACGACAACCATGAGACAGTGGCCATGATCGGCGTCGCGGTGCTGGGCTCGACCGGCTCGGTCGGATGCAACACGCTCGAGGTGCTGGCGCTGCACCCCGAGCGTTATCGCGTGGTGGGACTTGCCGCGCGCAGCAATGGCGAGCGCCTCGCCGAACAGGTGCGCCGTTTCCACCCCGACTGGGTCGCGCTGGAGTCGCACGAGGCAGCCCGAGCGCTCGAGCGGCGCCTGGCGGACGAGCGCAGCGCCACGCGCGTGCTCGCCGGAGCCGAGGCGATCGCGCAGCTCGCGGCCGAGGACTCGGTGGATTATGTGATGGCGGCCATCAGCGGGGCGGCGGGTCTGCGCTCTACGCTGGCGGCGGCCGCGGCCGGCAAGCGCCTGATGCTCGCCAACAAGGAATCGGCCGTCATGGCCGGGGAGTTGCTGCTGACGGCCGTGCGCGCCGGGGGCGGCGAGCTCATTCCGATCGACAGCGAACACAACGCCATCTTCCAGTGCCTGCCGGTCGGCTTCGTCGCCGGCAAGCGCGCCGCGGGGGTGCGGCGGCTGCTGCTGACCGCCTCGGGCGGTCCGTTTCTGACGTGGACCGCCGAGGCGATGGCAAACGTGACGCCGGCGCAGGCCTGCAAACATCCGCGCTGGAGCATGGGTCGCAAGATCTCGGTGGATTCCGCGACGCTGATGAACAAGGGCCTCGAGCTCATCGAGGCGAGTGTGCTGTTTGGGATGACGCATCGCGAGATCGAGGTGGTCGTGCATCCGCAGAGCATCGTGCATTCGCTGGTGGAGTATGTGGATGGCTCGGTGCTGGCGCAGTTGGCAGGCCCTGATATGCGCGTGCCGATCGCCTGCGCCCTGGCCTGGCCCGAGCGGATGGAGGCTGGTGTAGAATTGCTACAATTGACCCGGGCGGGCCGGCTGGATTTCATGGCACCGGATCCGGGGCGTTTCCCTTGCCTGCGCCATGCCCAGGAGGCGGCGCGCCTCGGTGGCCTCTCCTGCGTCAGCCTGAATGCCGCTGACGAGGTCGCGGTTCAGGCCTTTCTCGACCAGCGACTGAACTTTGGTGAGATCCCCGCGGTCATTGAAATGGTTATGGCGCGGGTTCGAGGGGGTGAGATGGCCGGACTGGATGCGGTGATGGCAGCCGATGGCGAGGCGCGGGCACTGGCCGCCGAGGCCGTGGCACGTCGAGCCGCCGGCCAGAGCGTCTACGCATGATCCATATTCTCCTGTACCTGCTGGCCTTCCTCGTCGCCTTCTGCCTGCTCGTCACCGTTCACGAGTTCGGTCATTTCTGGGTCGCGCGGCGTCTGGGCTTCAAGGTGTTGCGCTTCTCCATCGGCTTCGGCAAGAAGCCGCTGTGGAAGTGGACACATCCGGAAGGCCACGAGTACTGGATCTCCCCGCTGCCGATCGGCGGCTACGTGAAAATGCTCGATGAGCGTGAGGGCCCGGTGCCGGCGCACGAGCTGCATCGCTCCTTCACGCGTCGGCCGCATTGGCAGCGCATTCTGGTGCTGCTGGCGGGCCCGGCCTTCAACATCGGATTTGCGGTACTGGTGCTCACGGGAGTGCTCTACGCCAGCGGCATCCCCCTGGTACGACCGGTTCTCGGGCCGATCGATCCGACCTCGTTGGCCGGGCAGGCGGGCCTGAAGGCGGGCGATGAGATCACCTCGATCAATTCCCATGTGGTCAATTCGCAGCGCGACGTGGATCTGGACATGCTCGATGCCATCAGCGGCAGCGGGCCGATCGGCATCGGCGTGCGCGCACCCGACGGCGTGGCGCGCAGCGTGCAGCTGCGCATCCCCAATGCCGCCGAGCGGCTGCGTCTGACGGAGCCCGACCAGATGGGGCAGGGCGTGGGACTGAACCTCTATCAGCCGCCGGTGCTGGCCGTGATCGCGAGTGTGATGCCGAACGGACCGGCGGCGCATGCGGGACTGGCCGCTGGCGATCGCGTTACCGCCATCAACGGTCAGGCCGTGCCGGATCTCGCCACGCTGCAAAAGGCGGTGAAGTCGCACGCGGGCCAGAGCATCGCCCTGCGCTATGTGCGCGCCGGTCACGAATACGGTGCCCACGTCACCCCGACGATGCAGAACGTGCAGGGTCAGCATTACGTCGGCATTGGCATCGAGGTGAGTCAGGCGAACAGCGCGCCGTACCCGCCGGGCATGGTCAAGCAGCTGTCGCTGTCGTTGCCGGCGGCCTTCGCGCGCGCCAACGTCGAGGCCTGGGATATCACGGCGCTGCAGGGCCGCATGATCTGGCGCATGATCTCCAACAAGGTCTCGGTCAAGAATCTACAGGGGCCGCTGAGCATCGCAGAATATGCCGGTGATGCGGCCTCCGAGGGCCTGTCATCATTTCTCTCCTTCCTGGTGCTGCTGAGCCTGGCGCTCGGCTTCATGAACCTGCTGCCCATCCCGCTTCTCGATGGTGGTCAGATCGTGTTTCAGACCCTCGAGTGGCTCAAGGGCAGCCCCCTGTCCGAGCGCTTTCAGTTGGTTACTCAGCAAATAGGCTTCGCCCTGATCTTCCTGCTCATGGGCGTCGCGTTGTTCAACGACATCAGTCAGATCGGTTGACGCTTCCTTGACCACTGGCAACTGCCGCGCTGCGCAGCGCGCACCCCTTACCGCGCTCATTTTGGCTGTGGTCCCGCTGTGCGGCAGCGCGCGCGCTCAGGCGCCCGCCTTCCCGGGCCTGCCGCCCGTGCCCGATACCGCTGCGCCCAATGCGACTGCGGGGCCGGCACCGCTGGGCGCGCCGGCCGATGCGACCGATCAGACCCCGCCGAGCTCGCCGGCGGTTTTCGTGGTGCGAGACATCCGCGTGCAGGGGCTGCAGCGCATCTCCGAGGGCACGGTCTTCAACTATCTGCCGGTCAATATCGGCGATCGCCTCAATCCGCAGCGCGTGGGCGAGGCGCTGCGTGCGCTATACGCCACCGGTTTCTTCAGCGACGTGGAGCTGCGGCGCGAGGGCGATACGCTGGTGGTGGTGGTCAAGGAGCGGCCCTCGATCGAAAGCATCGACCTCAAGGGCAACAAGGACATCAAGACCGAGGATCTGAACAAGGCGCTGCGCGGCCTGGGTCTCTCCGCCGGCAAGACCTTCGATCGCTCGACGCTCGACGGCGTCACGCAAGAGCTGACCGATCAGTATTTCAGCCGCGGCAAGTACGACGTGCAGATCGATGCGAAGGTCGTGCCGCTACCCGATAACCGCGTGCGCATCAGCATCAACATCACCGAGGGTGCCCGCGCCAAGATCCGTCAGATCGACATCGTCGGCAACACGATATTCAAGGACAAGGAGATCCTCTCGACGCTGTCGCTGCAGACACCGACCCTGTTCAACATGTTCAGCGATAAGGACCGCTACGCGCGTGAGACGCTGCAGGGCGATCTGGAGAAGATCCAGGCCTATTTCCAGGACCGCGGCTACGCCAACGCACGCCTGAACTCGGTGCAGGTCGCCATCAGTCCTGACAAGAAGGACATCTTCATCACCGTCAATATTACCGAGGGAGACCTGTACCACCTCGGGGCGGTGAAGCTCGCCGGCAATCTCATCGTGCCCGAGCCCGATCTGCAGCGGCTGCTGCTGGTGCATCCTGGACAGATCTACTCGCAGCACCTGATCAGCGTCACGGAGGATGCCATCAAGAACCGCCTGGGCGCCGAGGGCTTCTACTTTGCCAAGGTCGAACCGGTGCCGACGCTCGACGATGCCCACAAGATCGTGGCGCTGACGCTGTTCGTCGATCCGGGCGACCGTGTGTACGTGCGCCATATCAACTTCACCGGTACCACGCGAACCAACGACGAAACCTTCCGGCGCGAGATGCGCCAGCTCGAGGCCGCCTGGTTGTCCAACCTCGCGCTGGACCGCTCCAAACAGCGCCTGGAGCAGCGCCCCTACGTCGAGAGCGTCGACACCAGCACCACGCAGGTGCCGGGCTCGCCGGATCAGGTGGATGTCGATTTTGCGATCAAGGAGCGCGCCGCCTCGAGCGTCAGCGGCGGCATCGGTTACTCGGCCTACGAGAAATTCGTTCTCAACGGCTCGCTCTCGGATACGAACTTCCTCGGCAGCGGCGATCAAGTGGCGCTTAGCCTGGACGCCGGCCTTTACAACAAGGTCTACAGCGTCAGGGAGACCAACCCATTCACCACGGTGGACGGGCTGTCGCGCACGATCGCGCTGAGCTATGCGGATTCCACCCAGCTCTATGCGCAGTCGTCAGCCTTCGGCTCCAAGAACATCACCCTGGCGATGACGCTCGGTTATCCGCTCACCGAATATCAGTTCCTGAGCGGTGGGGTATCGTTGCAGTCCGTCAATTTGCTGACCTACGAGCAGGGCAGTGCGCGCCAAGCCATCGACTGGGTGGAACAGAACGGCCGCCCCTACCAGGGCACCGAGGTGTCAAGCTTCATCGAGCCCGACGGCAGCACCGTGTCCACCGACACATCGGTGCTCGGTAGCCGCTTTGACACCGCGGAGCTGTCGCTCAACTACGTCTACACCTCGCTCAATCGCGGCCTGTTCGCCAACCAGGGCGTGCGCAACCTGCTCTCGTTCGTCTACGTGCCCCCCGGGCTCGACGTGCGCTACCTGCTCGGCAGCTATCAGTTTTCCGGCTATCTGCCCCTTATTCATGGCTGGACGCTCTCGGAGAATGCCCAGCTCTCCTACGGTAAGCCCCTGGGCAGCACCACTGCGCTGCCCCCCTACAAGCGCTACTTCGCCGGCGGTCCGGACTCGGTGCGCGGTTATCTGGAGGACACGCTCGGGCCGGTCGATACCAACGGCAACCCGTACGGCGGCAACCTCATGACCGTGTCGCAGACCGAGCTGATCATTCCGACCCCCGCCAAGTGGGAGACCAGTGCGCGTGCCAGCCTGTTCTTCGACATCGGGAATGTCTTCTCCACCGATAAAACCACCTTCCTGGGCAAGGACCTGGTGACCCCCGTCACCTACAATTTCAGCTATCATGATCTCAAGAAATCGGTCGGCATCTCGGTGGAATGGCTGGCGCCGGTGGTCGGATTGTTCCGCTTCAGCCTGGGCATTCCGCTGAATGCTTCCGAGGGGGATCTGGTTCACTTCGAGGACCGAACCGAGGAATTCCAGTTCACGGTCGGTCAATCTTTCTAAGTAGGGATTTCTTAACTAGGGACTTTGATATGCGAGGATGGATCACTGCTATGACCCGCCGTACGGGTCGCGTCGCCCTGGGGGGAGCTCTGTCGCTGCTGGTGCTATCGGCGCCGGCCTGGGCGGATCTGAAGATCGGCTTCGTCAATTATCAGCGCCTCATGCAGGAGTCGCCGCAGGGCAAGGTCGTGCAGCAGGCGCTGCGCACCGAATTCGCCGCGAAGCAGCGCGAGCTCGCCACCGAGCAGGAGGAGATCAAGAGCAAGCAGGCCGCCCTGGACCGCGACGGCGGCACGATGAGCGTGGACCAGCGCAGCAGCGCCGAGCAGTCGCTGCGCGATGGGCAGCGCGAGCTCACCGAGAAGCAGAGCGAGTACCAGGACGACATGAACGCGCGGCAAAACCAGGAACTCTCCAAGTTGCAGCAAATGCTGGTGGAGGCGGTGCAGCAATACGCGCAGGCGCAGCACTTCGATCTGGTGCTGGCCGACGGCGTGATTTTCGCCAATCCCACGCTCGACATCACCCAACCCGTGCTCGCATCGCTGCAGGCGCGCGGCGCCGCCGCCCCGCGGAGCAGTACGCGCAGCAGCACCCGCAGCCACTGAGCCGCGGAGCCCGCAGCGCTCGCGCGTAGTGACAGGCACGCGATGAGCTTGGCCCTCGGAGAGCTGGCAGTGCGTTTCGGCTGCGCGCTGCGCGGCGATCCCGATCGTCGTGTCGACCACATCGCCCCACTGGGCGCGGCCGATCCGACGGCGCTGAGCTTTCTCGCCAACGCACGGCTGTCCGCCCAGCTGCCCGCGACGCGCGCCGGAGCGGTGGTACTCGCGCCCGCCAGCGCCGAGCTCTGTCCCGTGCCGGCGTTGATCAGTTCCGACCCGCACCCGCTGTTTGCACGCATCGCGGTGCTGCTGCATCCTGCGCCCCCGCCCGTGCCGGGCATCCACGCGAGCGCGATCGTGGACACCACGGCCGAGGTCCACCCGAGCGCCGAGATCGGTGCGTACTGCGTGGTGGGCGTTCACGCGCGCATCGGGCCGCGCTGTCAGGTCGGGCCGGGCTGCATGCTCGGCGGGCACGTGCAGCTCGGCGAGGACACGCGCCTGATGGCGAATGTCACCCTGGCGCACGGTGTGCGCATCGGGCGGCGTGTGCTGATCCATCCGGGGGCAGTCATCGGCGCGGATGGCTTCGGGTTTGCGCGCGAGCAGGGGCGCTGGCTGAAGGTGCCGCAGATCGGCGCGGTGCTCGTGGGCGATGACGCGGAGATCGGCGCCAATACCACGGTGGATCGCGGCGCCATGCAGGACACGGTGATCGGCGAGGGCGTCAAGCTCGACAACCTGATTCAGATCGGACACAACGTGCAGATCGGCGCCCACACTGCCATCGCCGGCTGTACCGGCGTCGGAGGCAGCACGCGCATCGGCGAGCGCTGCATGATCGGCGGCGGTGTGGGCATTACCGGGCATATCGAGATCTGCGATGATGTGGTGATCGCCGGCAGGACCACGGTGTCCGGCTCGATCCGCCAGCCCGGCGCCTATGCCAGCCTCTGGTCGGCCGAGCCACTGCGACAATGGAAGCGCATCGTCGCGCGACTGAAACTGCTCGCGCAGCGCGAAGGTGCCCACGCCCACAGCAATCGGGAAGCACAGGAAACCGACGATGAGTGAGTCTGAGTCGGACAAGTCAGAGCCGGTCAAGCTGGATATCAGCGGCGTGATGCAGCGGCTGCCGCACCGCTATCCGTTCCTGCTGGTGGATCGGATACTCGAATGCGTGCGCGGTCAGAGCATCCGTGCGCTGAAGAACGTCAGCTTCAACGAGCCGTATTTCACCGGTCACTTTCCCGGTCGGCCGGTGATGCCCGGCGTGCTCATCATCGAAGCGCTTGCGCAGGTCGCGGGTCTGCTGGCCTACATCAGCGCCGATGTGATCGCCAATCCCAACGCCAGCGTGTACTTCGTCGGCATCGACAAGGCGCGATTTCGCCGTCCGGTCGTGCCCGGCGATCAGCTCATCCTGACGGCGCGCTTCGAACGGAGCCTGCGCGGCATCTGGCAGTTGGCCACCGCCGCGCTGGTCGACGGGGAAGAGGTGGCGCACGCGCAGATCATGGTCGCCCCGAACCTCAAGGAAGCTACCGCCGCCCCCGGAACCGATCAGCCATGATCGATGCGCGGGCGATCGTATCCCCCGGCGCGCGACTGGCCGAGGATGTGGTGGTGGGTCCCTATTGCGTCATCGGCGCCGATGTGGTCATTGGCGCGGGCACCTGGATCGGACCGCACGTGGTCATCAACGGCCACACCACGATCGGCGAGGGCAACAAGATCTTCCAGTTCGGCTCGATTGGCGAAGCCCCGCAGGACAAGAAGTACGCGGGGGAGCCCACGCGCCTGGAGATCGGCCACCGTAACGTCATTCGCGAGTACTGCACCATCAGCCGCGGCACGGTGCACGACCGCGGCGTCACGAGCATTGGCGATGACTGCCTGCTGATGGCCTATACACACGTGGCGCACGACTGCGTGCTCGGCGACAACATCATCATGGTGAATATGGCAAACATCGCCGGTCATGTGAGACTCGGGGACTGGGCGATTCTCAGCGGCTATGTCGCGGTTCACCAGCACTGCAGGATCGGCGCACATGCCTTCATCGCCAACAACTGCGGCGTCACGCGCGATGTGCCGCCCTATGTCATGGCCATCGGTAATCCGGCCGAGCCGCACTCGATCAACAGCGAGGGACTCAAGCGCCGCGGCTTCACCAGCGAGCAGATCCGCAACCTGCGCAACGCCTATCGCATCCTGTATCGCAGCGATCTGCCGCTCGCCGCCGCAACCGAGCAGCTCAGCGAGCTCGCCACCGGCCAGCCCGAGCTCAAGCCGTTGGTCGAATTCATCTCGGTGGACGAGGGCCGCGGTCTGATCCGCTGAGCGCGGTACCACACCATGGTTGCCACGCCCATGGAAGCGCTGCGCGTGGCGATCGTCGCCGGAGAGCACTCGGGCGATGCGCTCGGCGCCGCGCTCATCCAGGCACTGCGCAGCGAGCTGGGCGGCCGCGCGCTCGAGGTGCGCGGCGTTGCGGGGCCTGCGATGCGCGCCGCGGGCTGTCAGGCGCTTGCCGATGCGCACGAGCTGGCCGTCATGGGACTCATCGAGCCGCTGCGACATCTGCCGCGCCTGCTCGCGCTGCGCTCGCGGCTGCTGTCCGAGCTGCTGTCCTTCCGCCCGCACGTGTTCATCGGCGTGGATGCCCCGGCCTTCAACCTCACACTGGCCGGGCGCTTTCGCGCCCAGGGCATCCGCACGGTGCAGTACGTCAGCCCGCAGATCTGGGCGTGGCGGCAGGGGCGGGCGCGCAAGATCGCGCGCCGCTGCGACCTGGTGCTGTGTCTGTTGCCCTTCGAGCCGGATTTCTATGCGCACTATGCAGTGCACGCGCAGTTCGTCGGTCATCCGCTGGCCGACCAGGTGCCGCTCGAGCCCGATGTGCCCGCGGCGCGTGCGGCCCTCGCTCTGTCGGGGGGGCCGGTGCTCGCGCTGTTGCCGGGCAGCCGGCTCGGCGAGGTGCAGCGGCTCTCGGCGCCCTTCCTGCTGGCGGCCGCTTCGCTGGCGCAGGCGCATCCGGGGCTGCAGATCACGGCCGCGATGGCCAACCGCACGGTGCGCGAGCAGTTCGAGCGCGTGCGTGCCGAACTGAGCGCGCAGGGACAGCTGGCGGCCCTCGGGCAACTACGCATCCTGGACGGGCAGGCGCGCACGGCGCTCACGGCGGCCGATGTGGCGCTGGTAGCCTCCGGAACCGCCTCACTCGAGGCGCTGCTGTGCCGCTGTCCGATGGTGGTGGCCTATCGCGTCAGCGCGCTCACGGCCGCACTGGTACGCACGCTGCGTCTGGTGCGTCTGGCACGTTTCTCGCTGCCCAATCTGCTGGCCGGCGAGGCACTCGCCCCGGAGTTCTTCCAGGAAGCGGCGAACGCGGATAATCTCTGGCGCGCGGCGGATCGGTTGCTGACCGATACCGGGCGGCGTGAATACCTCAAGACTCGATTTCGAGCAGTGCACGAGCTGCTGCGGGCCGACGGCGCGATGCGCGCGGCGCAGGCGGTGCTCGCGCTGCTGGGGAGAACGGCGGATCGGTGAGCGTGCAGCGGGCAGGGGCGAGGCAGGCGCGGGCGATGCAGACGCAGGTGCTGACGGCCGGCGTGGATGAGGCGGGCCGCGGTCCGCTCGCAGGTCCCGTCGTGGCGGCGGCCGTGATTCTGGATCCGCAGCGCGCCATCCGTGGACTGCGCGATTCCAAGCAGCTCACGGCCGAGCGGCGCTGTGTGCTCGCGCAGCGCATCCGCGAGCGCGCGCTGGGCTTCGCGATCGCCGAGGCGGACCACGCCGAGATCGATCTGCTCAACATTCTGCAGGCGACGCTGCTGGCGATGAAGCGCGCACTGATCGATTTGCCGGTGCGGCCGGTGCGCATCCTCATCGATGGCAACCGCGCCCCGCGCCTCTCGGACTGCTTCGCCGACTGCGAGGTGCAGACAGTGGTGGGCGGCGATGCCCTGATTGCCTGCATCAGTGCCGCCTCGATCCTCGCCAAGACCCATCGGGATGCACTGATGGCGCGGCTCGATGGCGATCATCCCGGCTATGGTCTCGGCAAGCACTTCGGCTATGGCACGCGCCTGCACCTGTCGGCGCTCGTGAGGCTCGGGCCCTCGCCGATTCATCGCACCAGTTTCAATCCGCTGCGCAGCTGGCTGTCCGGTGCGCTGCCCTTCGGCGTGTTGCCTGCCGAGGCGCAGCTGTGCGGCTCCGAGGCCGATGAGGTGGCGCTCGAGGAGCTCGAGGAGCTCGAGGCACCCGTGCCGACAGAGGCGTGCGCATGAGTGAGCCCACGGCCTTCGTCCACCTTCGTGTGCACACCGAATACTCGCTGCTCGACAGTGTGGTGCGCGTACCGGAACTGATCGAGGCGGTCGCGGCGGCCGGCATGCCGGCCGTGGCGCTGACCGACCAGGGCAACCTCTTTGCGATGATCAAGTTCTACCGCGCGGCGCTCGAGCGCGGCGTGCAGCCGATCGTCGGCGTCGATCTGCTGCTGCGCGAGCCCGAGGAGCCCACGCGACCTTCGCGCCTGACGCTGCTGTGCCAGACGCTCGAGGGCTATCGAAGCCTGGCGCGACTCATCAGCCGCGCCTACCTATCGGGACAGACACCCGCGGGCATCGCCCTGGTGGAGCGTTCCTGGCTGACCCGCGAGACCTGCAACGGCTTGATTGCGCTCTCGGGTGCGATGGAAGGGGATGTCGGTCGCGCACTGCTGCGCGATCGGCCGGCGCAGGCGCAGGCTGCACTGGCACAGTGGCTTGAGCTGTTCGATGACCGCTACTACCTCGAGCTGCAGCGGCTCGGTCGGCCTGAGGAGACCGCCTATCTGCCCGCGGCGGTCGAGCTCGCCGCGCGCCGCGGTGTGCCGGTGGTCGCCACCAACGACGTGCGCTTCCTCAAACGTGAGCACTTCGAGTCCCATGAGGCGCGTGTCTGCATTCACGAGGGCACGCTGCTCGCCGATCCCGCGCGTCCGCGTCGCTACAGCCCGCGGCAGTACCTGCGCAGCGCCGAGGAGATGGCTGCGCTGTTCCAGGACGTGCCTGAGGCGCTGGACAACAGCGTTCAGATCGCTCGTCGCTGCAGCCTCACGCTCAAGCTCGGCCAGCCGCGGCTGCCCGATTACCCGGTGCCCGAGGGCAGCACCCCGAATGAGTTTCTGCGCCGCGAAGCCGAGCAGGGACTGGCCGCGCGCCTGGCGGTCATGCAAACGGCCGACACCGGCGAGCTCACCGCCGAGCGCTATCGCGCGCGGCTTGCCACCGAGCTCGAGGTCATCTGCCCGATGGGCTTCGCTGGCTACTACCTCATCGTCGCGGATTTCATCCGCTGGGCGCGCGAGCACGCCGTGCCGGTGGGTCCGGGCCGCGGTTCGGGCGCGGGCTCGCTGGTGGCCTATGCGCTGGGCATCACCGACATCGATCCGCTGCGCTACGACCTGCTGTTCGAGCGCTTCCTGAATCCAGAGCGCGTCTCGATGCCGGACTTCGACATCGACTTCTGCATGGAAGGGCGCGATCGCGTCATCGACTACGTCGCGGACAAGTACGGCCACGAGCGCGTCTCGCAGATCATCACCTACGGCAGCATGGCCGCCAAGGCGGTGGTGCGCGACGTCGGCCGCGTGCTCGGCCATCCCTATGGCTTCGTCGATCGCATCGCCAAGCTCGTGCCCTTCGAGCTGGGCATCACCCTGGATGCCGCGATCGAAAAAGAGCCGGAGCTCAAGCGCCTCTACAGCGAGGACGAGGAAGTACGGAACCTGCTCGACCTCGCGCGCTCTCTGGAGGGGCTGACGCGCAATGCGGGCAAGCACGCGGGCGGAGTCGTCATCGCCCCGTCCGTGTTGACGGACTTCACGCCGCTCTACTGCGAGCCGGGCGGCAGCAACGCCATCACGCAGTTCGACAAGGACGATGTGGAGGCCGCGGGCCTGGTGAAGTTCGACTTCCTGGGCCTGCGCACGCTCACCATCCTCGACTGGGCGCTGCAGACCATCAATGCCGAGCGTGCCGCGGCGCTCGAGCCGGCGCTGCGGCTCGAGGCACTGCCGATGAACGATGTGGTGACCTATGCGCTGCTGAAGTCCGGTCGCACCACGGCGGTCTTCCAGCTCGAATCGCGCGGCATGAAGGACCTGATCCGGCGCCTGCAGCCGGACTGCTTCGAGGACATCGTCGCGATCAATGCGCTGTTCCGACCCGGTCCGCTGCAGTCGGGCATGGTGGATGATTTCATCAGCAGAAAGCACGGGCGCGGCGGGCACATCGATTACCTGCATCCGGATCTGCAGCCGGCCCTCGCTCCGACTTACGGGGTGATCCTGTACCAGGAGCAGGTGATGCAGATCGCCCAGGTGCTCGCGCGCTACACGCTCGGCGGCGCGGACCTGCTGCGGCGGGCGATGGGCAAGAAGAAGCCCGAGGAGATGGCCAAGCAGCGCTCGGTGTTCCTCGAGGGGGCGCGGGCGCGCGGCGTTGCGGAGGGACGCGCCTCGCACATTTTCGATCTGATGGAGAAGTTCGCCGGCTACGGCTTCAACAAGTCGCACTCGGCCGCCTATGCGCTGCTTTCCTATCAGACGGCCTATCTGAAGGCGCACCATCCGGCGGCCTTCATGGCCGCGGTGCTGTCGGCCGATATGGATCACACCGACAAGATCGTCACGCTGATCGACGAGTGCACCGCCATGGGCCTGACGGTGCAAGCTCCGGACGTGAACGCCTCGCGTTACGTCTTTGCAGTGGCGGACGAGCGCACCATCCGCTACGGACTTGGAGCGGTGAAGGGCGTGGGTCGCTCGGCGGTGGATGCGATCGTCGAGGAGCGCAGCGCCCGCGGCCCCTTCGCCAGCCTGAACGAGCTGTGCCGGCGGCTCGACCTGGGACGTGTGAATCGCCGCGCGCTCGAGGCGCTGATTCGCTCCGGCAGCCTCGACTCGCTGGGCGCCAATCGCGCCACGCTCATGGGCGGGCTGGCCGGGGCGATGCAGGGCGGTGAGCAGGCGGCACGCACGCAGGAGGCGGGGCAGGTCGACCTGTTTGGCGCGGCTGCGTCGGCGGCCGTGAGTCCTGCCGGCAGCGCCGGCGCTCCCGAGCCAGCGACGCTACCCGAGTGGAGCGTCTCGCAGCGCCTCGCCGGCGAGCGCGAGACTCTGGGATTGTTTCTGACCGGCCATCCGATCGCCCCCTATGAGGCGGACCTGCGGCATTTCGCCTCCGGACGCGTTGCCGAGTTCCTCGGCGATCGACCCGGTCCGCTGCCCGAAGGCCGCAACCCCTACGCGGACACGCGCACCGCCACGCTGGCGGGGCTGGTACTCGAGGTGCGCCGCCGCGGTCCGCGCGTGAGCTTCATGCTCGACGATCGCAGCGGCCGCATCGAGGTGTCGATGTTCGAGGAGGTCTACCAGCGCCATCGCGACCTGGTCGTCAAGGATGCGCTGCTGCAGGTCGAGGGCGGCCTGCGCTTCGATGAATTCAGCGATGCCTGGCGCCTGTCCGCCAAGCAGATCAGCTCGCTGCCGGCGGTGCGCGAACGCCTGGCACGCTCGCTGCTGCTGACCTGGCCGGCGGGCGCGGACGCGAAGCTGCTCGAGCGGCTCGAGGCGCTGCTGCGCGCCCAGCGCGGCGGCCAATGCAGCCTGATGCTGCGCTATCGGGGCGCTACGGCCTGCGGCACCCTCAGCTGCGCCGAGGAGTGGAAGGTGCGCCCCAGCGCCGAGCTGATCGAGCAGCTCGAGGAGCTGCTCGGCGCCGGAGCGGTGCGCCTGGGCTATGCCATGGCCACCCCCGCGGCCGCGCTGGCGCACTGAGGCGCGCCGGTCGCCGACGCTGCGGTGCGTCTGCGGTTGCGCCAGCGGCCGGCACCCCGTACGCTTCCGGCCTACAATTATTCCAAGAGTCGCCGCTAGATGGCCGTCAGCTTCCTGGATTTTGAGCAGCCAATCGCCGAACTTGAAGCCAAGATCGAAGAGCTTGGACATGTGACCTCCGACTCCGAAGTCAACATCGAAGAGGAGATCGCGCGGCTGCATGCCAAGAGCCGCGCGCTGACCAAGTCCATTTTCTCGAGTCTGACGCCCTGGCAGATCACGCAGCTCGCTCGTCACCCCCAGCGCCCGTATACGCTCGACTACATCGGGGCGATTTTCAGCGACTTCCAGGAGCTGCATGGGGATCGCATGTATGCCGACGACGCGGCCATCGTCGGGGGGCTGGCGCGCCTGGACGGCCAGACCGTCATGGTCATCGGCCACCAGAAGGGGCGCGACACCAAGGAGCGTGTCCGGCGCAACTACGGCATGCCCAAGCCGGAAGGCTATCGCAAGGCGCTGCGCCTGATGAAGCTTGCCGAGCGCTTCGGCTTGCCGCTCATCACCTTCATCGATACGCAGGGAGCCTATCCGGGTGTCGGTGCGGAGCAACGTAACCAAAGCGAAGCGATCGCGCGCAATCTCTACGAGATGTCCGCGCTGCAGACGCCGGTGATCAGTGTGGTGATCGGCGAGGGCGGCTCGGGCGGGGCGCTGGCCATCGGGGTCTGCGACCGACTGCTGATGCTGCAGTTCAGTACCTACTCGGTGATCTCTCCCGAGGGCTGTGCCTCGATCCTCTGGAAGAGCGCCGACAAGAAGGAGGCCGCGGCTGAGGCACTGAACCTCACCGCCCAGGGACTGCTCGGCCTCGGGCTCGTCGATGAGGTGCTGGCCGAGCCGCTCGGCGGTGCGCACCGTGACCCGGCGCTGGTGAGCCGCACGCTGCAGGAGAGCCTGCTGAGGAATCTGCGCGAGCTGCAGGAACGCGATCTGAAAACCCTGATCACGCAGCGCACCGCACGCATCGACGCGTTCGGCGTATACACCGAGACCTCGGCGTGAGTTCTCGCGGGAAGGCGCGTGCCGCGATGGCCGAGGCCATCGCGCCCGACGCCCTCCTGCCCGATACCCTGTCGACCGATGCTCTGACGCTCGAGCTGTGCGCGTGGCTCGGCACGCTCTCGGGCGCGCGGCTGTGCGTGGCCTACTCCGGAGGGTTGGACTCAAGTGTGCTGCTGCACGCGCTCGCGGCAATCGCGCGGCGTGAGCGCATCCAACTGCGCGCCGTGCACGTCAATCATCATCTGCACGCTGAAGCCGATTCGCAGGCGCTGGCGGCTGCGCGCCAGGCACGCCGCTGGCACGTGCGCTGCCGGGTGCTGGACGCGCCGGTGCGCGCGCGGCCCGATGAGTCGCTCGAGGCGGCCGCGCGTGTCACGCGCTACGCCGCGCTCGCCGGGGAGCTGGCTGCCGGCGAACGACTCGTGACTGCCCATCACCAGGAGGATCAACTCGAGACGGTGTTGCTGGCGTTGCTGCGCGGAAGCGGGGTGCGCGGTCTGGCCGCCATGCGGGTGGCGAGCCCCTGGCAGGGCACGCTGCTGCTGCGGCCGCTGTTGGGCGTGTCGCGCCGTGCGCTCGAGCACTACGCGCACGCGCACGCGCTCGGCTTCCTCGAGGATCCGACCAATGCCGACGAGCGCTTCGATCGCAATTACCTGCGTCGACGGGTGCTGCCGCTGGTGCGCGAGCGCTGGCCGTCGGCGGCCGCGACCGTCAGCCGCAGCGCGGAGCTGCTGGGCGAGGCGCGCGCGCTGCTCGAGCGCCAGGCGCTCGCTGATCTGGCCGCCGCACGCGACGGGGATGCGCTGCGTGTGAGCGTATTGCGGCGTCTGCCCGAAACCCGGCGACGCAATGCGCTGCGCCAGTGGATCGGCGAGCGTGGGCTCATGCCTCCCGATCATCGGCGGCTGCGCGAGGCGGCCACGCGGATGCTCGCGGCTCGAGAGGATGCGACCCCGAGCGTGCGCTGGCGCGGCGGAGAGCTGCGGCGCCATGCGGATCGGCTGCTGGCCGTGACCGCATCGGCGCTGCTCGGGACTGCACAAAGCTGGGACTGGCGGGCGCAGACCTGGCTCACCCTCGCCGATGGGGCCTGCCTCGGACTGCTGCCGGACCCGCATGGCGATGTGCTGCTGAGCGCGCTACCCGCACAGTTGACCGTGAGCTACCGGCGCGGCGGAGAGCGCCTGCAGTCGGCTGCCGGGCGTCTGGCGCTCAAGGATCTGCTGCAGGCAGAGGGCCTGCCTCCCTGGCAGCGCGGCACCGTCCCGCTGCTCGGCGACGGCGAGCGCATCATCGCCATCGCCGATCTGTGGGTCGATCCGGCCTTCCGTGCAGCGAATGGTGTCGCCTCGAGCCGGCGGGGGCGCTTGCGCTGGCGCGCGCGACCACATTGAGGCGGCTGGGCCGATTTGCTAGGCTGATCTCCCGTCGTCACTGGCACGATCTTTCAGGCGGCGGTACTCCTCGATGACTCGCTTCGTATTCGTCACCGGCGGCGTGGTTTCCTCATTGGGGAAGGGCATCGCCGCCGCCTCGCTCGGGGCGATTCTGGAAGGGCGCGGCCTCAAGGTCGCGATGGTCAAGCTCGATCCGTACATCAACGTGGATCCGGGCACCATGAGCCCCTTCCAGCACGGCGAGGTGTTCGTCACCGCCGATGGCACCGAAACCGACCTGGATCTGGGCCATTACGAGCGCTTCGTGCGCACCACGACCGGCCACAACAGCAATTTCACCACCGGCCGCATCTACGAGCGGGTGATCGCCAAGGAGCGCCGCGGCGATTACCTCGGCGCCACCGTGCAGGTGATTCCGCACATCACCGATGAGATCAAGCGCAGCATCATGCTCGGTGCCGGCGATGCGGACGTGTGCATGGTGGAGATCGGTGGCACCGTCGGCGACATCGAGTCCTTGCCGTTTCTGGAGGCGATCCGCCAGCTCGGCGTGGAGCTTGGCCGCAGCCACACCCTTTACATGCACCTGACCCTGGTGCCCGTCGTGGGCGGCTCGGGGGAGATCAAGACCAAGCCCACGCAGCATTCGGTGAAGGAACTGCGCGGCATCGGTATTCAGCCGGACGTGCTGCTGTGCCGCTGCCGCGAGATGCTGCCCGACGAGCAGCGACGCAAGATCGCGCTGTTCACCAACGTCGAGGAGCGCGCGGTCATCTCCGCGGTCGATGCCGACGATATCTACCGCATCCCACTGCTGCTGCACGAGCAGCGGCTCGATGAGATCGTGGTGGACAAGCTGCGCCTGGAAGCTCCGCCTGCGGATCTGTCCGCCTGGCGCCAGGTCGTCACTGCCAAGATGAATCCGGACGGCCAGGTCGACATCGCCATGGTCGGCAAGTACGTGCAGATCCGTGATTCCTACATCTCGCTGAACGAGGCGCTCATGCACGGCGGTCTGAAGACCCGCACGCGCGTGAAGCTGCACTACATCGAATCCACGGATATCGAAAAAGAAGGCACCGGCTGCCTCGCCGGCATGGATGCGATCCTGGTGCCCGGCGGCTTCGGCGAGCGCGGCATCGAAGGTAAGATCCAGGCCGTGCGCTACGCGCGCGAGCATGGCGTGCCGTATCTGGGCATCTGCCTCGGCATGCAGATCGCCATCATCGAATTCGCGCGTCACGTGCTCAAATTGGAAGGTGCGCACTCCACCGAGTTCAACCGCGCTACCGCTCATCCGGTGATCGCGCTGATCACCGAATGGCAGGACCGGGCGCTGGGCACGCAGACGCGCGATGAGCGCTCGCAGATCGGCGCCAGCATGCGGCTGGGCGCCCAGGACGTGCGACTGCGCAGCGGCGGCCGTGCGCGCGAGCTCTACGGGCGCGATCACATCGTCGAGCGACACCGCCACCGCTTCGAGTTCAACAACAACTACATGGGGAGTTTCGAGACCGCCGGACTGACCTTCGCAGGTCTGTCCGCGGACGGACTGGTCGAGATCGTCGAGATTGCGAGCCATCCCTGGTTTCTGGCGACGCAATTTCACCCCGAGTTCACCTCCACTCCGCGCGACGGACATCCGCTGTTCACCGGCTTCGTGCGGGCGGCGCGTGGCTATCGCGCCTCGCAGCTTCCCGCGGCGGCAGGTGCGTGAAGCTAACGGGCTTCGAGGTCGGTCTCGACCGGCCGCTGTTCCTGATCGCCGGTCCCTGCGTCATCGAGTCCGAGACGTTGGTGCAGGAGGTGGCCGGCACGCTGGCCGAGATCACCGCCGCGCTCGGCATGCCACTCATCTTCAAAGCCTCCTTCGACAAGGCCAACCGCTCCTCGGGCGGCAGTTTTCGCGGTCCGGGGCTCGAAGCGGGCCTGGCGGCACTGCAGTCGGTGCAGCGCTTGTTTCATCTGCCGGTATTGACCGATGTGCACGAGGACACCCCGATCGGCGAGGTCGCCGCCGTGGTCGATGTGCTGCAGACTCCGGCCTTTCTGTGCCGTCAGACCAATTTCATTCATCGCGTGGCCGCCGCGGGTCGACCCGTGAACATCAAGAAGGGACAATTTCTGTCCCCGTGGGAGATGCAGAACGTCGTCGACAAGGCGCGTTCGACCGGCAATGAGCACATTCTGGTCTGTGAGCGCGGCGTGAGCTTCGGCTACAACAATCTCGTCGCCGACATGCGCTCACTGGCCGCCATGCGTGCCACCGGCTGCCCGGTGGTGTTCGATGCGACCCACTCCGTGCAGCTGCCCGGCGCGGCCGGTCACGCCTCGGGTGGCCAGCGCGAGTACATCCCGGTGCTGGCGCGCGCCGCAGTGGCCGCCGGCGTCGCGGGCCTGTTCATGGAGACGCATCCGCGGCCGGAAAGCGCGCTGTCGGACGGCCCCAATGCCTGGCCGCTCGCGCGCATGCGCACGCTGCTCACGACGCTGCTGCAGCTCGACGCGGCAGCCAAGGCGCGCCCGTTCGAGGAGAGCCTGCTGTGAAGTGGTTGGCTGCGGCGCTGCTCGGCGCGCTGCTGCTCCTGCAGTATCGGCTGTGGCTGTCCGGGGATGGCGTGCGCGAGGTGCTGCGACTGCGCACCGAGGTGGCTTCCCAGCAGCAGCAGAACGCCACGCTCGCCGAGCGCAATCGGGAGCTCGCCGGCGAGGTGCGCGATCTGAAGCAGGGATATGCGGCCATCGAGGAGCGTGCACGCTCCGACCTGGGCATGATCGCCGGCAACGAAACCTTCTATCAGGTGGTGCCGCGTTCGCCTGCCACGGTGGCGCACACGGTGCCCGGCGAGGCCAGCGCGCCAGCTCGCGCGGCTGCCCCCGCGCTGCGGACCGCGGCAGCGGCTCGGCCTTGATGCGCTACTGGCTGGTCATGCCGGCCGCCGGTGCGGGTCGCCGCTTTGGCAGCACGAAACAGTACGCGCCGCTGGCCGGCACGAGTGTGCTCGAGACCGCCCTGCAGGTGTTTCTCGCCGATGCGCGCTGCGCGGGCGGGGCACTGGTGCTGGCGCAGGACGATCCGCACCGCGAGGGACTCGCCGCGCGCCTGGCGCCGCGGGTGCGCATCGTTGCGGGCGGGGTCGAGCGCGTGCACTCGGTGCGCAATGGACTCATCGGGCTGGCCGAGCGCGCCGCCCCGGCGGACTGGGTGCTGGTACACGATGCGGCGCGGCCGTGTCTGAGTGCTGCGGATCTATCACGCCTGCTCGAGCAGGCCGGCGCCGAGCAGAGCGGCGCGCTGCTGGCGGTGCCGATTGCCGATACCGTCAAGCGTGCCGCGTCCGCGGCGTCGGCCGCGCCGCTCGAGTCCCCCGCGAGTGCGCCGTGCATCGAGGCGACCGTCGCGCGCGAGTCGCTGTGGCTTGCGCAGACGCCGCAGATGTTCCGTCTCGGGGCGCTGCGCACCGCGCTCGAGGCCGCCATCGACGCTCATCGCACGCCGACCGATGAGGCGCAGGCGATGGAATGGCAGGGATATTCGGCGCGCCTGGTGCAGGCGTACGACAGTAATCTGAAGATCACCAATACCGCCGATCTGGCCCTCGCCGAGGCGATCCTGGCGGCACGGAGAGAGCAGTGCGGGTAGGCTCCGGATTCGATGTTCACGGGTTTGGTCCCGGTGATTCGGTGGTGCTCGGTGGGGTGCGTGTACCGCACAATCGCGGCGTGGTGGCGCACTCGGACGGCGACGTGCTGCTGCATGCGCTGGTGGATGCCATGCTCGGCGCGGCGGGTCTCGGAGACATCGGTCAGCACTTCCCGGACAGCGATCCACAGTGGCGCGGCGCGGACAGCATGCGTTTTCTCGCCGCGGCCGTGCAGATGCTCGCGCGACGCGGCCAGCGCGTCATCAACGTGGACCTGACGCTGCTCGCGCAGAGCCCGCGCATCTCGGTGTGGCGCGATCAGATTCGCAGCAACATTGCGCTGCAGCTGGCGTTGCGCGAGTCGGATGTGAACCTGAAGGCCACCACCACCGAACACCTCGGGTTCATCGGCCGCAACGAGGGGCTGGCTGCCATGGCGACGGTGCTCATCGACGAGGTCGCGGCGGCCACGTGAGCCGCCCGGCCTCAGACGCGCGCCAGCAGCACCAGTGTCGCCCCGGTTCCGCCTCCCGGCGGACGCGCCGAGGCGAATGCCAGCACGCCCTCGGCGCCCCGCAGCTGGGTATTGACCGCGTTCTTGAGCACCGGGCCGCGTTGGCCCGAGCGCAGGCCCTTGCCGTGGATGATGCGCACGCACGTCAGCGCGCCCGCATGAGCCTCGCGCAGAAACTGCTGCAGCCGCGGCAATGCCTGCGCGAGCGTACAGCCGTGCAGGTCGAGCTCGGCATCGATGCGGTATTGGCCGCGGCGCAGCCGTCGCAATACCAGTTCGGAGACACCGCCGCGCCGGAACGCCAGCTCGTCGCCGGGCTGCAGCTCGTAGAGATCGGATCCCGCGCTGTGCTCGACCGTCGCGGTGCGCTGCGCACTCTCGCGCAGCGCCGCCGCACGCTCGGCGCGCACGATGCGCGCGCGATTGCGCACACGACGCTGCGGCTGGGGCGCCTGGCCGCTCGGCTTGATGGGGCGCACGTCGCGCATCGCATCGCGGAACAGCGCGGCGTCGTCCTCTGGAGCCCCGGCGTGCTTGTCAGCGAGCCGCTCATCGGTCACGGTCGCTGCGTCCCGGCGAGGCATTGAAGTATATTGGCGCGCCCTTCATGACCGTCCCAAGGGATTGCCGGCAGTCAGTTGCGTGAAAATACTCGTCAGTAACGATGACGGCTACCGCGCGGAAGGTATCACGCAGCTGCGTGCAGCGCTCGCGGGTCTCGGGCAGATCACCGTCGTCGCCCCCGATCGCAATCGCAGTGGTGCGGGCAATTCTCTGACACTGGACGTGCCGCTGCGCATGGTGGAGAGCGAGCCGGGCGTCTACTACGTGGCTGGCACGCCGACCGATTGCGTACACCTGGCGATCTCGGGCGTGTTCGATTTCGAGTTCGATATGGTCGCCTCGGGCATCAACGACGGGGCGAACCTCGGTGACGACGTGCTGTATTCGGGCACGGTGGCGGCTGCCATCGAGGGGCGCTTTCTGGGGCTGCCGACCGTGGCGGTGTCACTGTGCACGTTTCCGGGCAGCGGCCGGCATTTCACGACCGCCGCGCGCGTCGCGCAGCGGCTGGTGACGGAGCTGCTGGCGCGGCCGCTCGACTCTGCACTGATCCTGAACGTCAACGTACCGGATCTGCCCTATGCCGAGCTCGGGGGTTTTGCCAGCACACGTTTGGGATTTCGTCACCGCTCCGATCCGGTGCTCACCGCCAGTGATCCGCGCGGTCATCCGGTGTATTGGATCGGTCCGGCGGGCGCTGGCGCCGACACCGGGGTCGGCACGGATTTCCACGCCGTGGCCCACGGACGGATCTCGGTGACGCCGCTGTCGATCGATCTGACGCGTCACGCGGCACTTCCCATGCTCTCGGGCTGGCTGGCGGCGGTGTGAGCGTGCCATGAATGACCCGCGGTTTTCCGGTATCGGCATGACCTCCGCGCGCACGCGCGAGCGCTTGATTCAACGTCTGCGCGAGCAGGGCATCACGAACCTCGCGGTGCTCGATCGCGTTCGCAACGTGCCGCGCCACATCTTCGTAGACGAGGCGCTCGCGAGCCGCGCCTATGAGGACACCGCCCTGCCGATCGGCTTCGGACAGACGATTTCCCAGCCCTACATCGTTGCGCGCATGACAGAGGCTCTGCTCGAGGGCGGCGCTCCTGACAAGGTCCTGGAGATCGGTACCGGCTGCGGGTACCAGACCGCAGTGCTCGCGCCGCTGGTGGAGCGGGTCTTTACGATCGAGCGCATCGAGGGGCTGCAACAGCGCGCCAAGCAGCGGCTGCGCGAATTGACGATCCGCAACGTGCGCTTCAGGCACGGCGACGGCGCACAGGGCTGGAAGACGCAGGCACCGTTCGACGGGATGCTGGTGGCCGCCGCGCCGCTGTCGATTCCCGAGACGCTCATCGAGCAGCTGGCGGTCGGCGGACGGCTCGTGATGCCCGTGGGGCCGGAGGGCGCGCAGCAGCTCGTGCGCCTCACGCGGCGCGAGCAGGGGATCGAGCGGCGTGTGCTCGGCGCCGTGGCCTTCGTGCCGCTGCTGGGCGGTGTGTCCTAGGCGGGCGCGGCGTTGTAGTCGGTGTGCGGGTGGGTAGTCCTGCAAAAGTAAGTTATTAAGATATCTTCCTATCTGTTTGATTTAATTTGAATTTTGCATGTGCTTGTCAAATACTCAGGGGCGCGCGTAGTATCTAGCCGCTGTCGGCGAGCACCGACAGCCAGGATTCCGGTGGGGGCGTTCGCGAAGAAGACACAGAGGCGAAGGGGAAGACCTACTTTCGACAAGAAAAAAAATCGCGAAAAACAATAATGAAGCGGAAACAACTATCCGAATTTGTCAGCTTCGGGCAGTTGGGGGTACAAACGATCTTCTCTCCTCTGTGTCTTCTTCGCGAGCGTCTCTGCCGCGCTTCCTTGCCAGGCCGCCTTGGCCCACCTCAATCGCTCGGAAGCAGCTAATCGCTCGGAAACAGCCCCGCGACCACGGCGCGCTGCTCGGACGCCAGCACGTTGTAGGTGCGGCAGGCTGCGCCGAGGGTCATGCATTCGAGTGCGATCTGGCGGGCGCGAAATGTTGCGCGCAGCCGTGCAGTGCTCTGCGGCTGAGTGTGTCCTGCGCCCAGCAGCACGATGCCGGCGCCGAACTGCAGCAGCGGGGCGAGGTCTGCCTCCAGCTGCTCGGAATTGCTGAGCGCTTCGAAGGATTCCACCGGCCACTCCGTCAGCAGTCGCTGCGGACTCACCAGCAGGGGACGCGTGAGACGTTGCTCGTCGATGACGACACTGCCCTCGCCGTAGCTGCGTACCAGATGAATGCGCGGATCGGAGTCGAGTGCGAGGCGCATGATCGGTACGATACGCCAGGGTGAGGGAGCTGGTCGTCATTCTGCCGGATTTTTTTTCCATCTCGAGCGATGCGCACAGCGCCGCCGCGCTGAGCGCCGTGGCGTTGCCGCGCCTGCCGCATCTGGAGGGGCTGCTGGCGCGCGCGACGCACGCCGCCTTACCGGGTGGGGACTGGAGGGGCTGGCTGCGCGAGCATGTGGCGGGTCCAGCGCTGTCACCTGCCGCGACGGTCGCGGCAGCGTGGGGATTGCCGGCCGATCCCGCGCACGGCTACTGGCTCGCCACACCGGTGCATCTGTTCGCGGGTCTGGACAGTGTGCGACTGCATCCGCAGGGACTGCTGCGGCTCAGCGGCGCCGAGCAGCAGCGGCTGGTGAGCGAATTCGCCCGCGTGTTTGCCGATTCGCCGTGGCGGCTGTTGGCGCGCGATCGGCGCGAGCTGCTGCTGGCCGGACCTGCACTGTCGGCCGGTGGCGCCGATCCGGCGCCGCTGCTCGGGGCGGACCCTTCGGCGGGAATGCCACGCGGTACCGACGCCGCGACCTTGCGGCGGCTCGCCTCGGAGATCGAGCTGTGGCTGCACGAGCATCCACTGAACCTCGAACGCCAGCGCGATGCGCAGCTGCCGGTGACGGCGCTGTGGCTGTGGGGCAATGCGCCGGCCGATCCGCAGGCCAGCGCATCCGACGCAGCAGCGCGCGCGCCGCATGAGCCACACGGCGCGCTGCCGGCACTGGCCGGCGAGGACACCTATGCGCAGGCGCTCTGGCAGCTGGGCGGTGCGCCTTTGGGCGCGCAGCCGCAGCCTGCTGCCGCACTCACGCCCGAGACGGTACTGGGCGCGCCACGCGGCGGGGTGTTACTGCAGCGGGTGTGCGAGCCGCCCGGCGTGGCGGCGAATCTCGACGACCTGGAGCGTCGCTGGTGGGCGCCGGTGCGCGCGGCGCTCAGGGCACGGCGACTGTCGGCGCTGTATCTGGTGACCGGCACCCACGTGCATGCTCTGTCGTGGTGGTCGCTGGCGCGCCTCTGGCGTGTCAGGCGCCCGTGGTGGGAGCTGCTGTGAGGATCGAGGTGGTGCGACGCGCGATGCCCAGCGCCGGAGCGGGTCTCATGGCCGACGTGCACCCGGTGCTGCAGCGGATCTACGCCGCGCGCGGGGTGCGCAACCACGGCGAGCTGCTGCTGGCGCTGCGGGATCTGTTGCCGGTCACGACGCTCAGCGGTACCGAGGCTGCCGCGCAGCTGCTCTGCCGACATCGCCTCGAGGGCTCGGTGGTGATCATTGGCGATTTTGATGCCGATGGCGCCACCAGCACTGCGCTGCTGGTGCGGGCGCTGCGCAGCTGGGGGTTTGCGAGCGTTGACTTCCTGGTGCCCAATCGCTTCGAGTTCGGTTATGGACTGACGCCCGAGATCGTCGAGCTGGCCGCGCGCCGCCGTCCCACGCTGATCGTCACGGTGGACAATGGCATCGCCAGTCACGCCGGCGTCATCGCGGCGCGCGCCGCGGGCATCGAGGTGCTCATCACCGATCATCACCTGCCGGCCGCGACGCTGCCGCCGGCCGAGGTGATCGTCAATCCGAATCTGCCCGACTGCGGCTTTGCGAGCGGCTGTCTGGCCGGCGTCGGCGTCGCCTTCTACGTGGCCGCGGCGCTGCGACGGCTGCTCGAGCAGCGCGGCGTGCTGCCCGATTCGGCGCTGGGCACGGCGGAGCTGCTGGATCTGGTGGCGCTCGGCACGGTTGCCGACGTGGTGCCCTTCGACGTCAACAACCGCATCCTGGTCGCGCAGGGACTGCGCCGCATTCGCGCCGGGCGCTGTGTCCCCGGCATCAGTGCGCTGCTGGCGATCGCGCGACGCGAACAGTCTCAACTGGTCGCCTCGGACCTGGGCTTCGCGGTGGCACCACGGCTGAATGCCGCCGGACGTCTCACGGACATGTCGATCGGCATCCGCTGCCTGCTGGCCGACGATGCGACCGAGGCGCGCACGCTGGCGCAGGAGCTCGATCAGCTCAACGCCGAGCGCCGGCAGATCGAGGCGAAGATGCAGAGCGAGGCACTCGCCGCGGTACGGGTGCTGCGTGACCCGGCGAGCGGGGTGTCGCGCTCGGGCGTGTGCCTGTTCGATCAGGCGTGGCACCAGGGCGTCGTCGGACTGGTTGCGAGCCGCGTGAAGGAGCGGCTGCGCCGCCCGGTGATTGCCTTTGCGCGTGCCGATGAGCGGCTGCTGCGAGGCTCGGCGCGCTCGGTGCCCGGCGTGCACATCCGCGACGTGCTCGATGCGCTCGCCACACGCGAGCCGCAGCTCATCCAGAAGTTCGGCGGCCACGCCATGGCTGCCGGGCTCACGCTGGAGTTCGAGCGTCTCGATGCCTTCGCGCGCGCCTTCGATGCGCAGTGTGCCAGCGCGCTGGCCGCGCGCGGCTCGCCGGACGTCATCGAGACCGACGGGGAGCTCTCGCGCGAGGAGATCGCGCTGCCCACCGCTGAGGCGCTGCGCGCCGGGGGTCCCTGGGGGCCGGGTTTTCCCGAGCCGCTCTTCGATGGGCTGTTCGAAGTCAGCTCGGCGCGCGTGGTCGGCGAGCGGCACCTGCGTCTGGGGCTGGCGGCCCCGGAGGGGCGCGGGGAATTCTCCGCGATCGCCTTCAACTACCTGGACGATGAGCGCACCGCGGCGGCGTTGCCGCGCGGCGCGGTGCGTCTCATCTATCGGCTCGACAGCAACGAGTACCTCGGCGAGCGGCGTATGCAGATCGTCGTCGAACACCTGCTCGGCGCCTGAGGGCGCATGCTGATAGAATCATTGCGATGGAAGTCACCCAGCTCAAGCGTACTCTGAAAGATCTCGAGGAGCGTGCGATCTCCTTGAGGGGGTTTCTTTGAGTACGACCGCAAGAAAGAACGTCTCGAAGAGGTCAATCTCGAGCTCGAGGATGCGGCCATCTGGAGCAACCCCGAGCGTGCCCAGGAGCTTGGCCGCGAGCGCGCGCGTCTGGCCGCACAGCTGGGGGTACTCGACGCTACCTGCCGCGGGCTGAGCGATGCGACGCAGTTGCTCGAGCTTGCCGAGCTCGACAACGATGAACCCGCCGCCCGTGAGATCGAGCAGGACACGCTGCGGCTTACGGCCGAGGTTCGCAAGCTCGAATTCGCGCGCATGTTCCGCGCAGAGATGGATGCACACAATGCCTACTTGGACATCCAGGCCGGCGCCGGCGGCACCGAGGCGCAGGACTGGGCGCAGATGCTGCTGCGCATGTATATGAAGTGGGGCATGAGCCACGCGTTTGGCTGCGAGGTCATCGAACAGAGTCCCGGGGAGGTCGCAGGCATCAAGAGTGCCACGGTGCAGTTCACCGGCGACTATGCCTACGGTTGGCTGCGCACCGAGACCGGCGTGCACCGCCTGGTGCGCAAATCGCCGTTCGACTCGGGCAACCGACGCCATACCTCCTTCGCCTCGGTGTTCGTCTCCCCGGAGGTGGACGAAGACATCGCCATCGAGATCAATCCGGCGGATCTGGAGATGGACGTGTATCGCTCCAGCGGCGCGGGCGGCCAGCACGTCAACAAAACCGAGTCGGCGGTGCGTATCAGACATCTGCCCAGCGGCATCGTGGTCGCCTGCCAGAACGAGCGCAGCCAGCACAAGAACCGTTCCACGGCCATGAAGATGTTGAAGGCCAAGCTCTACGAGCTGGAGGTCAACAAACGCAATGCCGCCGCGCGCGTGCTGGAGGAGTCCAAGTCCGACGTGAGCTGGGGTAACCAGATCCGCTCCTACGTGCTCGACCAGTCGCGCATCAAGGATTTGCGCACTGGTGTGGAGGTGGGCAATACCACCGCAGTGCTGGATGGGGATCTGGATCAGTTCATGGAAGCCAGCCTGAAGGCGGGCTTGTGAGCGACGACGAGGACGAGAGCCACCTGATCGCCGAGCGGCGCGCGAAGCTGGCAGAGCTGCGCGCGCGCGGCATCGCCTATCCGAACGATTTTCGGCGCGATGCGCTCGCCGAGCAGATCCACTCGGCCTATACGCTGCGCGATGCCGCCTGGTTCGAGGCCAATCCGGTTCGCGTGCACGTGGCCGGTCGCATGCTGCTCAAGCGCGTCATGGGCAAGGCGAGCTTCGCGACGATTGCCGACGTCAGCGGACAGTTGCAATTGTTCCTGCAGGCCAACGCGCTCGGCGAGGCCTACGATGCCTTCAAGGGCTACGACGTCGGGGATATCCTCGGGGCCGAGGGGGATCTGTTTCGCACCAGAACCGGCGAGCTGTCGGTGCGCGTGGCGCGCCTGACGTTGCTGGCGAAGTCGCTGCGACCGCTGCCCGACAAGTGGCATGGGCTGGTGGATACGGAGCTGCGTTATCGCCGCCGCTACGTGGACCTGATCGTCAACGAGCGCAGCCGCGAGATCTTCCGTCTGCGCACCCGCACTCTGCGCTACCTGCGCGACTACCTGGATGCGCTCGGCTTCATGGAAGTCGAGACACCGATGATGCAACCGCTGGCGGGCGGGGCGAGCGCGCGCCCGTTCGTGACGCGTCACAACGCGCTCGATCAAACGATGTATCTGCGCATCGCCCCGGAGCTGTACCTGAAGCGTCTGGTGGTCGGCGGCTTCGAGCGCGTCTACGAGATCAACCGCAATTTCCGTAACGAGGGGCTGTCCACGCGGCACAACCCCGAGTTCACCATGCTCGAGCTCTACTGGGCTTACACCGATTACCACCGCCTCATGGAGTTCATCGAGCAGCTCATGCGCGGCATGGCCTCCGCCCTGCTGGGCACGCATCGTGTCACCTACCAGGATCGCGACTACGACCTGGCTGCGCCTTTCGAGCGCATCAGCGTCGCGCAGGCGATTCTGGCGGCCAATCCGGTGCTCGAGCGCGACCACCTGCGAGACGTGCCCTATCTGCGCGCGGCCTGCGAGCGGCTCGGCATCCCGTACCACGAGCGCGACGGCGCCGGTAAGCTGCAGATCGAGATTTTCGAGAAGACCGTCGAGTCGACGCTGCTCGCGCCCACCTTCGTCTATGCGTATCCGGCCGAGGTCTCGCCGCTGTCACGCACCAATGATGCCGATCCGTTCCTGACGGACCGGTTCGAGTTCTTTCTGGCCGGACGCGAGCTGGCCAATGGGTTCTCGGAGCTCAATGACCCCGAGGATCAGGCGGCGCGCTTTCGCGCGCAGGTGCAGCGCAAGGAAGCGGGCGATGAGGAGGCCATGCACTATGACGCCGACTACGTCCGTGCGCTGGAATACGGCATGCCGCCGACCGCGGGTCTCGGCCTGGGTGTGGATCGACTGGTGATGTTCCTCACCAACGCCGCCTCGATCCGCGACGTGCTGCTGTTCCCGCATCTGCGTGCCGAATGATCCGGCCATGGCGCCCGCGACGATCGATGCGCGCTCGCCAATCGGCGTGTTCGACTCGGGGGTTGGCGGGCTGACGGTGCTGGCGGCGCTCTGCGAGCGGCTGCCGCAGGAGCGATTCGTCTATCTGGGGGACACCGCACGGTTGCCCTATGGCATCAAGAGCCCAGAGACCGTGGTGCGTTACGCCCTGCAGGCCGCCGATGCGCTGGTGCGTCGGGGCGTCAAGGCTCTGGTGATCGCCTGTAATACCGCCTCGGCGGTGGCGCTGCCGGCGATCGCCGAGCGCTATGGCTCTATGCCGCTGATGGGCGTCGTGGAACCGGGTGCCGCCGCCGCCGCCGCGGCCAGTCGCACGGGCCAGATCGCCGTGCTCGGCACCGAGGCCACGGTGAGGGGCGGTGCGTATCAGCGGGCCATCTCCCATCACCGGCCGGACGCGCAAATCCGCGCCATTGCCTGTCAGCTGTTCGTCGCGCTGGCCGAAGAGGGCTGGACCGAGGGACCGATCGCGCGCGCCACTGCCGAACGCTACCTCTCGTCGTTGGTGTCTCCCACGGGCAGCGCGCACGGATTCGTCGCCGACACGCTCGTGCTCGGCTGCACGCATTTCCCGATGCTGAGTGCCGCGATCCGCGCCGTCATCGGAGACGGCGTGCGCCTGGTCGACTCGGCGGTCACGACAGCACAGGCCACCCGGGAAGTGCTGCTGGCGCAGCGGCTGCTCGCGGCCAACGCGCCCGCGGGCACGCGGGTGCAACTGCTGGCGACCGACGGGGCCGAACGCTTCGCCGCCGTCGGAACGCGCTTTCTCGGACGTCAGATCGCGCCGGCCGAGGTCGAGCTGGTGGATCTGTAAACCTGGCCGCGGCGCGAATATGCGATAGTGATCGCTGCAGGGGAGCTGGAGGTCTTGCATGAGCGCGGCGCGTGTGCCCGGCCGACGAGGGATGGTGAGGAGTGCGGCCGTTCTGACCGGCATGGCCCTGGGGCTCACAGCCTGCATGACTCCGGCTGCCGGGCCGCGTGCCGGGAACGGCGCGCACACAACCTCTGCCGGCAGCGGCAATACGGCCCCTGCCGCCCAGGCGAGCGCTCCGGGCCCTGCGCCGGCGGTCGCCTCGCACTACGATCCGCTGCGCACGTTCGCACCGCTGACGCTGCCAGACCCGGTCAATGCCTATCGCTCGGGGGACGGCTCCCCGGGGTCCGCCTACTGGCAGAACCGCGCCGACTACGTCATCCATGCGACGCTCGATCCGCAGCAGCAGCTGCTCACGGGTGTGGAGGCCATTCACTACGCCAACAACAGCCCGCGGCCGCTCGACACTCTTTGGGTCCAGCTCGATCAGAATCTCTATCGACCCGATGCGCGCACGCGCTTCGTGCACGATCGGCTCGCTAACCCTTCCACGCCGGGCTACGCGCTCGACTCGGTCGAGATCGAGCAGGGCACTCATCGCACCCGCGCGGATTACCTCATCTCCGATACGCGCATGCAGATCCGTCTGCCACAGGCGATCAAGGCCTACGGCGGCAAGCTCACCATCGATATTCGCTACCACTACACCGTGCCGGATGGCGGCTTCGGCGGACGCACGGGCTACATGCCCACCAGCAACGGCCCGATCTATGCCATAGCGCAGTGGTATCCGCGCATGGCCGTCTACGACGATGTGCGCGGTTGGGACACGCTCCCTTATCTGGGTAACGAGTTCTACCTCGAGTACGGTGACTTCGATTACTTCGTCACCGTACCGCGCGACATGGTCGTCGCGGGCTCCGGCGAGCTGCAGAACCCGGACGAGGTGCTGTCCAGTCAGCAGCGAGCGCGCCTGGCGCACGCACGCAGCAGTGGCCAGACCGTAACGATCCGCAGCGCCGGCGAGGCGGCCCTCGCGGCTCGCCAGCCCGGGCAGAAGGGCACGCGCACCTGGCACTTTCGGATGAAGCAGACGCGCGACGTGTCGTTCGCCGCCTCGCGTGCCTTTATCTGGGATGCGGCGCGTATCGATCTGCCGGGCGGTGGGCACTCGCTGGCGATGGCGTTCTATCCGATGGAGAGCGCCGGTCCCGGGGGCTGGGGACGCACGGTCGAGTACCTGAAGGATGCCGTGCAGAACTTCTCACGGCGCTGGTCGCTGTTCCCCTATCCGGCAGCGATCGCCGTGGCCAGCTCGGTCAGTGGCATGGAATATCCGGGGATCGTTTTCGACAACTACAAGGACCGCGGCAAAACGCTGTTCTGGCTTACCGCGCACGAGATCGGCCACACCTGGTTTCCCATGGTGGTGGGCTTCAACGAGCGGCGCCATCAGTGGATGGACGAGGGGTTCAACAGCTTCATCGATGTCTACGAGTCGCAGGATTTCAATCACGGGGAGTTCGCGCCCAAGAGCGATCAGGAATACGCGCCGGGCAGCGCCCCACCCGCAGACCAGATCGCCACGCTGCTGAACGATCCGAAGCTGCCGGTGATGATGACCCGCGCCGACCAGGTACCCCAGAAGTACGGTCATCCGCTCAATTACTTCAAGTCCGCCTTCGGCCTGACGCTGCTGCGCGAGCAGATCCTCGGGCCCGAGCGCTTCGACTGGGCGTTCCGCAAGTTCATCCGCGACTGGTCGTACCGCCACCCGACGCCCTCGGACTTCTTCCGCGCCATGGACAGCGCGGGCGGGGAGGATCTGTCCTGGTTCTGGCGCGGCTGGTACTTCCATAATTGGAAGCTCGACCTGGCGGTGCGCAACGTGCAGCCGCTGGATGGGGACTGGCAGCAGGGGGTGGTCATCACGGTGGCCAACCTGCAGCCGCTGGTGCTGCCGGCGATGCTGCGTATCACGCTTGCCGATGGCAGTACGCGTCAGTTGCAACTGCCGGCGGAGACCTGGATTGCGCAGGGGACCGCGACGCTGCAGCTGCGCACGCACCAGCGCGTGACCTCCGTCGTCATCGATCCCGATCACCTGCTGCCGGACGCGGACCGCAGCAACAACAGCTGGCCGGCCGCCGGCGGTAGACCTTAGCCGGGCGTCCTCGACCGCCCTGGCTTGACGATGTGGCTACACGTGGCCGCATTGTTTCTGGAGGTCGTCGAGCGGGCTCGGGAACCTTTTCCGGGTGACATGATTCGTGCCTTGGATGCGATTCACCGTGTGTGCGCCTTGGACATTCGCTGATTGCGGGCGCGGGATTTTTGCGCAGATACTGTAGCGTTGCTGCGGCACGGTGCCACCAGCGCCCGCAAGCGCGGGCCGGCATTGTCGCTGCGAGCCAGATCCATCGGCCGCTGATCTTAAGAGGGGAAGAGATGATGAATACCAAGCTATCACGTCGATTAATGGTTTCCGCCGGCCTGGCCGGTCTCGTGCTGTGGTCGGCCGCGGCGCTGGCCGCGCCGGAGAACTTCCAGGTCCAGCTGACCGGCGCGCAGCAGGTGCCGGCCGTGCAGACCGATGGCACCGCCACGGCCGATCTGACCTACGATCCGTCGACCCATATGCTCAGCTGGTCGGTGACCTACACCGGGCTGTCGAGCCCGGTCACGATGGCGCACTTCCACATGGGCGCCGAGGGCAAGAACGGCAAGCCGGTGCTGTGGCTCACCAAGCAGGGCGCTGAGGTGTCGAGCCCGATTACCGGCGAGGCGAAACTGACCAGTGCCCAGGCGCGCCAGTTCATGGCCGGCGACTGGTACATCAACGTGCACACCGCGGACCATAAGGCCGGAGAGGTACGCGGGCAGGTCGTGCCGCCGAAGAGCTGAGTCGGGCCTGGCCGTCTGGCGCCGCTATAAGTAGCGCGCCAGCGCGGCTACGGCGAGCGCGCTGATCGCCAGCAGCACGATGGCACGCAGCGCTCCGCCGCGGCGGGGCGCTGCGACTTCGGGCGGTAGGGCCTTGCGGCCGGTGATCATTGGCCGCACGAGGTCCTGGCGCTTCACGCAGGCATAAAACAGGATCGCCGCGATATGCAGGCCGGCCGCGCCGAGCAGCAGATCCCAGCAGAGGGCGTGCGTGGCCATGATCGCGCTGGCCAGGTGCGCGGGCATCAGCTCGGTCAGCGGTCCCTCATCGGCGATGTCGTTGTAGATCAGCAGCCCGCTGAGCGTTTCCACGAGCAGCAACGCCAGCAGCAGGATCACCATCCAGCCGCCCGCGGCGTTGTGGCCGACCTGCCGATCCGGTTCGCGCCGCAGGACATGGCGCAGGTGTGCGAGGGCGGCGCGCGGGCTGGCGATAAAGCCTGCAAAGCGCGCGCATTCGCCACCGAGAAAACCCCACAGGAGCCGAAACAGCACCGCCGTCAAGGCGGCGTAGCCGATCCAGACGTGCCAGTCCATCCAGTTGATGCGCCAGCTGATGTAGGCGCTCGCGACCAGCAAGACGATCGCCCAATGAAACAGACGTACGGGCAATTCCCAGACGAGCACGCGACGGGAGCAGAGGGAGGTTTGCACGGTGCTGGCCATGGACGAGGTTGAGAATAGCATCGTGATCGACTGGCAGAGCGCATGCGGGCAGCTGGACGCCCAGGGCTGGAGCGTTCTGCCGGCGCTGCTGCCCGCGGCGCAGTGCCTGCAGCTCGCGGCACTGTACCAACAGGACGAGGCATTTCGCAGCCGCGTGGTCATGGCCCGCCACGGCTTCGGTCGTGGCGAATATCGGTATTTTGCCTATCCGCTGCCGCCAGCCATCGAAGCATTGCGCACCTCGATCTATCCGCACCTCGCACCGATCGCGAACGATTGGTACCAGCGCATGGCGGATCCGGTGCGATTTCCGCTGGAGCACGCGCAGTTCCTCGCCCGCTGCCATGCGGCGGGGCAGCGGCTGCCGACGCCGCTGCTGTTGCAGTATGGGGCGGGCGACTACAACTGCCTGCATCAGGACCTGTACGGCGAGCATGTCTTTCCGCTGCAGCTGACCGTGCTGCTGTCCGCGCCCGAACGGGATTTCGAAGGCGGTGAATTCGTGCTCACCGAGCAGCGCCCGCGCATGCAGTCACGCGCACACGTCGTGCCCCTTGCGCGGGGCGATGCCGTGCTGTTCGCGGTCAATCGACGCCCGGTTCGCGGTGCACGCGGCGAATACCAACTGAAGCTGCGTCACGGCGTGAGCGCGGTGCGGCGGGGACGCCGCCACACGCTCGGCATCATCTTTCACGACGCGGCTTAGAGCATCGCGGAGAAAAAATTTGTCGAGAGGTTCCTTTACAGCTCAGAGTCGCGCGGCTATCTTTCGGCCGCGCGCGCGCACCGCTGCTGACAGCAGCACCCCGACAACCATTCATCCGGCTGTAACGCGATGGTCAAGCTTCTCAGAAAAGTTGCCCAGGACCCGCGGGTCAAACAGCTCGGACCGGGTCTGATCACCGGCGCAGCCGACGACGATCCGAGCGGCATCGCCACCTATTCGCAGGCCGGCGCGCAGTTCGGCTACAGCATGCTCTGGACGGTGCTGCTGACCTATCCGCTGATGGTCAGCATCCAGATGGTCAGCGCGCGCCTGGGATACATCACCGGTCGTGGACTGGCGGCAAACGTCAAAGCCGTATTCCCGCGGCCGGTGCTCTACGGTCTGGTCGCGCTGCTGCTGGTGGCCAACACCATCAACATCGCGGCCGACATCGCTGCCATGGGCGAGGCGCTGCGGCTGCTGGCCGGCGGCTCGGCGCGCCTGTATTCGATTGGTTTTGGGGCGCTGTGTCTCGGGCTGCAGGTTTATTTGCGCTACCAGGCGTACGTGCGCTACCTGAAATGGCTGACGCTGGCGCTGCTGTCCTATGCCGCCGTGGTATTCATGGTGCATGCCCCCTGGGGCAAGGTGTTGAGCGAGTCGCTGTTCCCGCATCTCTGGCTGGACAACGACGCCATCACCATGGTCGTGGCCGTGTTTGGGACGACCATCAGCCCCTACATGTTCTTCTGGCAGGCGGCTCAGGAGGTGGAGGATCGGCGTGCGGCCGCCTCCGATGCGGCCGATGGCGTGCAGCAGGCGCCTGATGCGGACTCGGCGCGGCGGCATCTGCGCCGCATCCGCTGGGATACGTATCTGGGCATGGGATTTTCCAATGTGATCGCCTTCTGCATCATGCTGAGCACCGCGGTGACGCTGCATGCAGCCGGCGTCACCAATATCCAGACGGCCTCACAGGCTGCCGAGGCGCTGCGACCGCTCGGCGGCCAGCTGACCTTCCTGCTCTTCAGCCTCGGCATCATCGGTACCGGCATGCTGGCCGTGCCGGTGCTGGCCGGCTCAGCGGGCTACGCGGTCGCCGAAAGCTTCGAGTGGCGCTCGGGACTGGACATGCGCCTGCGGGAGGCGAGGGGCTTCTATGCGCTCATCGCCGTGGCAACGATTGGTGGCGTGGTTCTGAACTTCACGCGTCTGGATCCGATACGCGCGCTGCTGTGGAGTGCGGAGATCAACGGCATCATCGCCGTGCCGATCATGGCCGTCATGATGCTGCTGGCCGCGCGCGTCGACATCATGGGCTCCTTCGTGGTCCGTCCGCGCCTGCGCCGCCTCGGCTGGACGGCCACCGGCGTCATGGCCGCCACGGTCGTGGCCATGGTGGCGACGCTGTAGCAGCCAGCGCGGCGCCCGCGATGTGCCGCGCGCCGCGCGCGCACCGCTCCCCCCAACCCCCAAACCCCCGCCCCAGCGCCTGATGCGGGTGCGGCAAACATGCTTGACATAGGCAGTCGTTTGTAGTGATATCTCTGCCGAAGCAGTAACTGTTGAGACAGTAAATGCCTACGCAGCATTATCGGACCGAAAACTACCTGGCGCGCAACAGCGTTGGCTACCTGCTCAAGCGCGCCCATTCGCAGCTCGCCGATCAGCTCGAACCGGCGCTCGAGGCGCGCGGTTTCACCTTCACGCAGTGGGTCATCCTGATGCATCTGCGCGACGGCCTGGCGCTCAACGCGCGCGTGTTGTGCACGCAGCTGCGCCACGACAGCGGAGCGTTGACGCGCGTCATCGATCAGCTCGAGGCACGCGACCTGGTCAGTCGTGAACGCAGCCGCAAGGATCGGCGCGAGGTGCAGCTGCAGCTCACGCCGGCCGGGCGGGCCACGGTCGAAGCGGCCATTCCCGCCGTGGTCGAGCGACTCAACCTCGCACTGGGCGGTTTCTCGGCCGCGGAATTGGAGGCGCTCACGCGCCTGCTCACCAAGCTGACGGGAATGCTCGAAGCGCTGGGTACGGAGCAGGGCGCGGCGCAGCGCGAAGCGCACAGTGCGGGGAGTCAGCCGTGAAGAGGATGAGCGCCGCCGTCGGTGCGATGCTCGGCATGCTGCTGCTGGCCGCCTGCGCGACGCTGCCGCCGCATCCGGGCGCGGCGCCGACGCCGCTGTCGAGTTCGCAGCTGGGCCTGGCTGGCCCGACGTTTGCGCCAGCGCCCGCGGCCTGGTGGCAGGCGCTCGGTGACCCGCAGCTCGACCGGTTGATGGATGCGGCGCTGCGCGACAACCCGCGACTTGCCGAAGCCAATGCGCGCTGGCAGGACGCCGAGGCGCAGGCCGCGGCCTCGGCAGCGTCGCAGTTACCGGCCGCGAACTTCAAGGCCAGCGAAGAGCGCCTCAAGGTGCCCGCCGGATTCGGACCGTACCTGCTGGGCGGCAGGAGTGTGTGGTTCGGCAGTCTGGGTGCGGCCTTGTCCTGGGATCCGGACCTCTGGGGTCGGCATGCCGACCAGGACGCCGCCGCGCACCGTCTTTCCGCGGCCGCCGATATGGATCGCGCCGAAGCGCGCCTGCTGCTCAGTGGCGCGCTGGTGCAGGCCTATCTGCAGCTCGACCGGGCTGATGCGCTCGAGGACATCGCGTCCGATACGCAGGCGCAGCGCGCGCGCATCGTAGAGATCACGCGGCGGCGCGTGGCGGCCGGCCTGGACACCCGGGTGGAGTTGCGCGAGGCCGAGGGTGAGGTGCCGCAGACGCATCTGGCGCTGCTGCAGGCGCAGGCCGAGGAGGCGCTCGCGCGCCACGAGCTCGCGGCGCTCGTGGGTCGCGGCGCAGATGTGTACGCCTCGATCCAGCGGCCGCACCTGAACGTGCCGGCGCTGCAGGCCCTGCCCGCGAGCCTGCCGATCAACCTGCTGGCACGACGCCCCGATGTGATCGCCGCGCGCCAGCGCATCGCTGCAGCGGATGCCGAGCGCAGCGCGGCGCGCGCGGCGTTTTACCCGAGCATCAATCTCTCCGCGCTCGCCAGCTTTGCCTCCGTAAGCCTGTCGAATCTCATCAGCGCCGAGAGCTTCGGCTATGGCGCGGGTCCGGCACTGACGTTGCCGATCTTCGATGGCGGCCGACTGCGCGCGCAGTATCGCGGCGCCCAGGCAGAGCTCGGGCAGGCCGTGGCGAGCTACGACGACATCGTGCTCGGCGCCGTTCATCAGGCGGCCGACCAGATTACGCTGATCGATTCACTGGCGGCCCAGCAGCAGCAGCAGGCGCAATGGCTCGATGCGGCCCAGGAGGCCTATCGACTCGATGAGGAGCGCTACCGCGCGGGTCTTGCGAGCTATCTGTCGGTTCTCGATGCGGAGACCGACGTGTTCAACGCACGCCGCACGGCCGTCGAGCTGCATAACCAGCGAGCCTCGGCGCGCATCACGCTGCTCATCGCGCTGGGCGGAAGCTTTTCCCCGTCCGGCGCACCAGACATGACAGGCGCGAGCCCAGCGCGTGCGGCGCGGGCCGATGCACCCCATAGCCCCTTCAATACCGGGAATTGATCATGGACCAAGCTGCTTCCAAATCCACTTCCGCTCCCACTGCCGCCGCGAGCACCCGCAGCCGGACGCGCCGTCGCGGCTTTCTGGCACTGGCGGTGGTGGTACTGATCGCCGCGCTCGCCTTCGGTGCGCACTGGTTCATCGTCAGCCGCAACTATCAGAGCACCGATGACGCCTACGTGAGCGCAGATCTGGTGCAGATCACCAGCCAGGTGCCTGGTACGGTCACCGCGATCTACGTCGACGACACACAGGGAGTGCGGCGCGGGGAGCTGCTCGCGAGCCTGGATCCGGCCGATGCGCAGATCGCGCTCAATTCGGCCGAGGCGCAGCTGGCGCGTGCGGTGCGTGACGTACGCGGGATCTTCGCGCAGCGCGATGCGCTGCGCGCACAGATCGCACAGCGCGCGGCCGATCTGCAGCGCGTGCAAAACGATCTGTCGCGTCGCGCGGGGCTGCTCGCCGACGGCGCGGTGTCGGGCGAGGAGCTCTCACATGCACGCGATGCGGTGAGCGTTGCGCAGGCGGCGCTGACCGCCGCGCGCGAGCAGCTCAACGCCACCGAGGCGCAGATCCAGGGTACCTCGATCGACAACCACCCGCAGGTGCTGGCCGCGGAGGCGGCGGTGCGCAACGCGGCGCTGGCGCTGCGTCGCACGCAGCTGCGCTCGCCTGTCGATGGGGTCATTGCCAAACGCGGAGTGCAGGTCGGTCAGCGCGTGTCCGCGGGGGCGCCGCTGATGGTGGTCGTGCCGCTGGGTGAGGTGTGGGTGGATGCCAATTTCAAGGAAGGCCAGCTGCGTGACATGCGTGTGGGTCAGCCCGTTCATCTGCACGCCGATCTGTATGGCGGCTCGGTCGACTTCCACGGACGGCTGGCGGGCCTGGCGGCTGGCAGCGGCAGTGCCTTCGCGTTGTTGCCGCCGCAGAACGCCTCGGGCAACTGGATCAAGATCGTGCAGCGTGTGCCGGTGCGCATCGCGCTCGACGCCTCGCAGCTGCAGGCACACCCGCTGCGCGTGGGCCTGTCGATGAGTGCCAGCGTGGATGTGCATGATACCCGTGGCCCGGTGATCTCCGATCAGGTCAGCACCACGCCGCTGCCGGCGCTGCAGAGCGACGGCGATGATCCGCAGATCGAGGCGCGCATCCAGGCAATCGTCGCGCAGAATGCCGGACACGTGCAGGCGCTGAATCTCGCCCGCGCCGGCGCTCTCGTGCGCTAACGAGCGACGCCCCCATGAGTGCCACCAGCGTCGCCGAGCCTCGCACCGCGCCACCGCCGGCGGCCCCCGCGTTGCTCACTGGCAGCGCCCGCTCGCTGGTGGCCATCGCGCTGGCGCTCGGCACCTTCATGCAGGTGCTCGACACCAGCATCGCGAATGTCGCGATTCCGACCATTGCCGGCAACCTCGGCGTCTCGCCCGATGAGGGAACCTGGGTCATTACCTCCTTCGCCGTCAGCAACGGTATCGCGGTGCCCGTGACCGGCTGGCTGATGCAGCGTTACGGTGTGGTGCGCACCTTCGTGCTGTCGGTGGCGCTCTTCACGATCGCGTCCTTTCTCTGCGGTATCTCCTGGAACCTGTCCTCGCTGGTGGTGTTCCGCGTGCTGCAGGGCGCGGTCTCCGGGCCGATGATTCCGGGCTCGCAGGCACTGCTGCTGAGCATCTTTCCGCCGCAGAAACGCGGCACGGCGCTCGCCATCTGGTCTGTGACCACGCTGGTCGCGCCAATCGCAGGTCCCGTGCTCGGCGGCTACATCTCGGACAACTGGAGCTGGCCGTGGATCTTCTACATCAACGTGCCCGTCGGGGTGCTGACCTCGCTGCTGTGCTGGCGCTATCTGGCCAAGCGCGAGACGCCGACGCGGCGCCTGCCGATCGATACGGTGGGACTGGGTCTGCTCATGGTCTGGGTCGGAGCGCTGCAGGTCATGCTCGACAAGGGCAAGGATCTGGATTGGTTCTCCTCTCCGGCCATCGTGGTGCTCGCGGCAGTCGCAGTCGTGGGGTTTGTCGCCTGGCTGATCTGGGAGTTGACCGACGCTCACCCGATCGTCGATCTATCGCTGTTCAAGCTGCGTAGCTTCACTATCGGCACGGTGGCTTTCTGCCTCGGATACGCGGTGTTCTTCGGCAACGTGGTGCTGATGCCGCTGTGGCTGCAGACGCGGCTGAACTACACGGCGACCTGGGCAGGGCTGGTGGCGGCGCCCTCCGGAGTGGTCGCCGTGGTGCTCGCACCGCTCTTCGGCCGAATGATCGGCAAGGTGGATGCGCGCTGGCTCGCCTCGCTGGGTTTCGTCGCCTACGGCCTGTCGTACTTCATGCGCGCAGGCTTTACGGCCGATGCCAGCTTCGCGGCGTTCGTCATGCCGCAGCTCGTCATGGGTGTGGGTATGTCGGTGTTCTTCGTCGCCATGCTCGCGATCCTGCTCGACGGGCTGCCACCGGAGCGCGTGCCCTCGGCCTCGGGAGTCTCGAACTTCTTACGCATCGTCGCCGGCAGCTTCGCGACCTCCATTACCACCACGCTCTGGGACCGGCGCGAGGCGCTGCATCAGACGCGCCTGGCCGATGCGGCCAACTCGGCGAGCACGGGGTTTGCGCAGGCGATGCATGGGCTCGCCAATCTCGGATTGTCGGCCGATGCGAGCTCGGCGCTGCTCACGCAGGGCCTGACCAACCAGGCGTACCTGCTCTCGACGCTCGATTACTTCTGGATCTCGGGGGTGCTGATGCTGGTGCCGCTCGCGCTGCTGTGGTTCGCGCCGCGCCCCGCCGGCGGCGCGCGTGTCGCGGCGGCGGACTGAGCGCGCCCCGGCGCGGTCACGCCGCAAGCGTGAAGCGCATCGACAGGTCGATCGCAGCGATGTGCTTGGTCAGTGCGCCGACCGAAATGAAATCCACGCCGGTCTGCGCAATCTCGCGCAGCGACGCCAGACTCACGCCGCCGGAAGCCTCGAGCTGCCCCGGATGTGCGTGCGCCGCGTTGAGCGCGACGGCGTCGCGCATGCCTGCGATCGAGAAGTTGTCGAGCAACACGATGTCCGCGTGGGCATCGAGTGCCTCGCGCAGCTGCTCCAGCGTCTCGGTCTCGACCTCCACGCGCTTGCCCGCGGCCTGCTGGCGGGCGGCGGCCACGGCCGCGCTGATCGAGCCGGCCGCTGCAATATGGTTTTCCTTGATGAGCACCATGTCATACAGGCCGATGCGATGGTTGCTGCCGCCGCCGCAGCGCACGGCGTACTTCTGCGCGGTGCGCATTCCGGGGATGGTCTTGCGCGTATCGAGGATGCGGCAGCCGGTGCCGGCAATGGCCTGTACGTAGCGATCCGTGACGCTGGCCGTCGCCGACAGCAGCTGCAGGAAATTCAGCGCCGTGCGCTCGCCCGTCAGCAGCCCGCGCGCGGGGCCGGTCAGGTCGCAGAGCACGGCGTTGGCGGCCACATGCGTGCCGTCCTGATAGTGCCAGCGCACGCCGATGCGCGGCTCGAGCTGACGAAACACCTCGTCGAACCACGGCGTGCCACACAGGATCGCCGCCTCGCGTGAGATCACATGCGCGCGCGCCTGGCGATCGGCGGGAATCAGCTGCGCGGAGACATCGCCGCCGCCGATGTCCTCGAGCAGCGCCCGCGCGACCTGCTCGAAGAGGTCGGCAGGCAGCTGGGGCGGCTCAGAAGGGGAGGGCATGGTTGGCGCCGCCCATGCACAGCAGCAGCGGTAGCGACAGAATGAAGTTGATGCGTGAGACGAGCGCCGTGATCCGTATGGCGCGCGCTCGCTCGGCCGCGTCGACGCTGACCAGGCCGAGAATCTTTTTCTGATTGGGCCAGATGAAGACCCAAACATTGAACAGCATGAAGGTGCCGAGCCAGGCGCCGATGCCGATGACCAGGCCGTAGTATTCCCGTCCGAGATGCCCGAGGGTCAGGGCGCTCATGAAATTGCCGGCGCGACCCAGGTACCACGCGCCCGTGAACCAGGTCAGCACGGCTGCCCAGCGAAACCAGCGCATGGCGACAACCCCTGGGCTGGTACCCCCGGCCGCGGGTTGTGCGACTGCCGGGGCCGGCACCACGTTGAAATAGTAGAGCAGGCCGAGCCACATGACGCCCGCCACGATGTGGATCCACACCGCCAGGCCGAGCTCGGCGAAGCCATGGCCGAGCGCCGCGGAGAGGATCGCGGCCAGCAGCACCGCCACGGCGATGGCCGCGCCGGTGGATTTGAGAGGATTCATCCAGCTCTCCCTGTAACTTGTTGTTGTCGCAGGCCGCTGGGCCAAGTTCGATTTGAAGAATAGGCGAGGGGGACGCATAATTCAATGCAACTTCCAGTGATCAGGGCGCAAGCGGCACGCCTCGCGTGCGGGATGGCAGCATGGCAACGACGGTCGGTACGGGCGATACAGAGGCAGTGGGTAGTGAGGCGGAGGTCGGCGATCGCATTCGCAAGGCGCTTGCGAGCTCGCCAGTCGTGCTGTTCATGAAAGGCACGCCGGACTTTCCCCAGTGTGGCTTCTCGGCGCAGACCGTCGCAGCGCTGCAGCATCTGGGTGCGCGCTTCCACTACGTCAACATCTTCGAAGACGATGAGATGCGCGAGGCGCTCAAGCGCTACTCGAACTGGCCAACCTATCCGCAGTTGTATGTGAGTGGCGAGCTCGTCGGGGGTTGTGATATCGCGATGCAGATGTATCGCAGCGGCGAGCTCAAGCAGGTGCTGCAGAGCGCCGGCGCGGTGTCCGCCGGCTGAGCCGGTTTCCGCGCGTGGCTCAGGGCGCCTCCGGCCCTTCCTGCATCTGCGCCTCTTCGGGCTCGGGCTCCGGCGGCTGCGGCGTACTCTGCCAGCCGAGCGCACGCGCACGCTCATCGGCACGCGCATAGCAGGCCGTCAGCTCGTTGCAGATCAGGCAGAACAGCGCCGCCGTGCGCTCGGCGTCGTAGCTCGCCGAGTGCGCGCGACTCTTGTCCCATTCCAGGCCCGCGACCACCGAGGCCTTGGCGAGCACCGTCTGGCCGAGCGCGGCGCCGCCGAGCGTCGCGGTATCGAAACAAGAGAAGGGATGGAACGGGTTGCGTTTGAGCGCAGCGCGCTTGACCGTGGCGTTGAGGAAGGCCAGATCGAAGGCCGCGTTGTGGCCGACGAGCACGGCACGTCGGCAGCCATGGCGGCGCACGTGTGTGCGGATCTCACGAAAGATCCTCTGCAACGCATCGGCCTCATCGATGGCCGGGCGCAGTGGATGCCAGGGATCGATCTTGTTCACCAGCAGGGAGGCCGGGTCGAGCCGCGCGCCCTCGAAGGGCCGCACGTGATAGGAATGGCTCTCTCCCGGTGAGAGCCGTCCGCTCGCATCGATCTCGATGAGCACGGCGGCGATCTGCAGCAGCGCATCTGTCGAGGGCTCGAAGCCGCCGGTTTCCACGTCGATCACCACCGGTAGAAAGCCGCGGAATCGTCGCAGCATCGGTGAATGCGCGGGCGGCGCCGCGGGCGCTACGGCGGGTGCTGCGACGGCTGCTTCGGCTGGCGGCGCTGGCGGAAGGGTGGCGTTCATGCAGGCTCCTGCGCAGCCTGCACGCGCCAGGCCAGGGTTTCGCCGGCGCGCAGCGGCACGAGCTGGTGCGCGCCGAACGGATAATTTGCTGGCACGCTCCAAGGCTCCCGCAGCAGCGTGATGCGCTCCTCGTTGCGCGGCAGGCGGTAGAAATCGGCACCGAACTCGCTGGCGAAGGCCGGCAGGCGCGACAGCATGCCTTCGGCCTCGAAGGCTTCGGCATACAGTTCGAGCGCCGCATGCGCGGAAAACACCCCGGCGCAGCCGCAGGCGTTTTCCTTCGCATCGCGCGCGTGCGGTGCGCTGTCGGTGCCGAGAAAGAAGCGTGCATCGCCGGCGGCTATGGCCTCGATGAGGCTCGTCCGGTCCGGCTCGCTCTTGAGGATCGGCAGGCAGTACAGGTGCGGACGCAGGCCACCGTGAAACAGTGCATTGCGGTTGTAGAGCAGGTGCTGCGGCGTGACCGTCGCGCAGATGCCGGCACGGGCCGAGCGTACGAAGCTGACGGCGGCACGCGTGCTGACGTGCTCGAGCACGATGCGCAACCGTGCGAAGCGCTCGCTCAGCGGCGCCAGCACCGTCTCGACGAAGCGGGCCTCGCGGTCGAAGACATCGACGGCCGGATCGGTCACCTCACCGTGCACGAGCAACGGCAAATCCGCCTGCATCATGGCGCCGAGCGCCTCATCCAGATGCCGCACATCCGTGACGCCAGCCGCCGAATGCGTGGTCGCGCCGGCGGGATAGAGCTTGCACCCGTAGATGCGGCCGCAGCGAACCGCCCGCTCGATCTCGGCCGCATCGGTGCGGTCGGTCAGATAGAGCGTCATGAGCGGCTCGAAGCGCGCGCCGGCCGGCAGGGCCGCCAGGATGCGCTCGCGATAAGCCAGTGCCGCCGCCGTCGTGGTGACCGGTGGCGAGAGATTGGGCATCACGATGGCCCGTGCGAAGCGCGCGGCCGTGAATGGCAGTACGGCCTGCAGCGCCGCTGCATCGCGCAGATGCAGGTGCCAGTCATCGGGGCGACGCAGCGTCAGGCTCGTCGGGGCGGCGCCGGCCGTCACGGTCGCGCGGCCTCTGCGGGCGGGGCCATCGGGAAGATCATCCTTGGAATTGCGGTGGGCCGGCCGCGCGCGGCGCGAACCGGGCTGTCACGGCCCGGCATCCTAGCACAGCGGCGCCTCGCCTCCGGGCGAACGAGCGCGTGGCAAGCGGGCGCAGCCCAGCCCGCGGTGAGCCCTCAATCCACGCTGTAGCCCCGACCCTGCAGGCAGGCCGCTTCGGCGCGCACAAACTCGGACCCCAGTCCTGCAGCTCCCGGTGTGGCCGCCGGCGGCGCGCCGGTGGCCGCCGCGATCGCACCCACGGCGTTGCCCGATCCGGCGGGCTGCGAGGGCGAGGTGAACTCTCCGGGTGCCGCCGCTGGCGGGGGGGCACCGGGCCGTTCAGCGGGTGCCGCGGGAGCGCGGTTCACCTGCTGCGAAGCCCAATCCTGGCAGGCGGCCTCATCGCTGGCCTGTTGCTGTGCCGACTGGCCATTTTTCGGATAGGCGTACAGATGCGGGGGCTGGGCGGGCGGGGCGTTTGCGGCCTGCTGCGTCACCTGCGAGGGCGGCTGCACCTGCTCATACTCGCCGGCGCTGCCGTCCCAGGTGTAGTAATTGTTGCCCGTGTAGTAGTACGGCACCCCGTCCCACCAATAGGTCGAATAGTCCCAGGGCAGCGTGGACAGATAGAGCCCCAGACCGAGCCCCAGCCCCCAGCCCCAGTAGGGGTAGCCGTAGCCGCCATAGCCGTAGCCACGCCGGCCATAGCCGTAAGGGCGCCCGTAGCCGCGTCCGAAGCCGCCGCGGGCAACGCCGCCACGCGCGAAGCCCCCGCGCGCGAAACCCCCATGAAAGCCGCCACCACCACGGGCCATGCCGCCGCCACCGCCGTGCGGCGCAGCCGACGCTGCGCCTGCTACCGCGAGCAGCAGCGCTGCGGCGAAGCTGACCAGGCGGCTGCCCAGCGGGGAGCTGAGATGCGACGAGGGTACCGTTCGTGTCAAGTCCTGCAACATGACTGGTCCATTCATGACGTCACCTGCGAGGCTCGTTTCACGAGCAACTTTAATGAGCAATTTTTAATGATCGACTTGCTCCGCGGCGTTCCGACTTTCTCTGCGCTCTGCCACGGCCCAGTGGCCAACGAGGTGGCTGAAAGTTCGACTGCCCAATCATAGGATCAGTTCCGCTTTAGTGATATAAGCCGCGCCCTACGGCATGTCGAGGGCAGGCGGCAGCCTGCAGCAGAAAGCACTAGAATTACATCATGAACGACGTCAGCAGCACCGAAGATCTGGATCCTGTCGAGACGCGGGAGTGGCTGGAATCCATCGATTCCGTGCTGCAGGCCGAGGGGCCGGCGCGCGCGCACTTTCTGCTCGAGCGCCTCATCGACCACACGCGCCGTTCCGGGGCCTATCTGCCGTTCCGGTCCAATACGGCCTATGTCAACACCATTGCGGTGGGTCAGGAATCCCGTTACCCGGGCGATCGGGCACTGGAGCGGCGCATCGAGGCCTACATCCGCTGGAACGCGGTGGCCATGGTCGTGCAAGCCAACCGCAAGTCGAGCGAGTACGGCGGACATATCTCGACCTATGCCTCCTCCGCGACGCTCTACGAGGTTGGCTTCAACCACTTCTGGCGCGCGCCTTCGGCTCAGCACCCCGGGGATCTGGTCTACATTCAGGGGCATTCCTCGCCGGGCATCTATGCGCGCGCCTACCTCGAGGGGCGGCTCAGCGAAGATCAGCTGCGCCACTTCCGGCAGGAAGTCGCCGGCAATGGCCTCAGCTCCTATCCCCACCCCTGGCTGATGCCCGATTTCTGGCAGTTTCCCACCGTGTCGATGGGCCTGGGGCCCATGATGGCGATCTACCAGGCGCGCTTCATCCGCTATCTGGAACATCGTGGCCTGGTCGCGCCTTCGGACCGCAAGGTGTGGTGCTTCTGCGGCGATGGGGAGATGGATGAGCCCGAATCGATGGGCGCGCTCACCATGCCGGTTCGCGAGTCGCTCGACAATCTCATCTTCGTCATCAACTGCAACCTGCAGCGCCTGGACGGTCCGGTGCGCGGCAACGGCAAGATCATCCAGGAGATGGAAGCCGCTTTTCTGGGTGCGGGCTGGAACGTCATCAAAGTGCTGTGGGGCTCGCGCTGGGATCCACTGCTGGCGCGCGACACCACCGGGGCCCTGCGCCGAGTCATGGAGCAGTGCGTCGACGGGGAATATCAGAACTTCAAGGCCAAGGGGGGCGCCTACACGCGCGAGCATTTCTTCGGCAAGGATCCGACGCTCAAGGAGATGGTGGCCAACATGTCCGATGAGGAGATCTGGCACCTCAATCGCGGCGGCCACGATGCGCGCAAGGTGTATGCCGCCTACGACGCCGCCGTCCGTATGCGGGGCAAGCCGACGGTCATCCTCGCCAAAACGGTGAAGGGTTTTGGGCTCGGCAAGAGCGCCGAGGGACAGATGGGCGCGCATCAGCAGAAGAAGCTCGACACGGATGCGCTGCGTGAGCTGCGCGATCGCTTCAACATTCCGGTGTCCGATGAGGATCTGGAGCGCCTGCCGTTCAGCAGGCCGCCCGAAGACAGTGCCGAGATGCGTTACATGCACGAGCGTCGCCGGGCTCTGGGCGGTTACCTGCCGGCTCGCAAGCCCAGTGCGCCGCCGCTCACCGTGCCGTCGCTCGAAGCGTTCCGTTCCATTCTCGATGGCACGGCGGAGCGTGAGATCTCCACGACCATGGCGTTCGTGCGCGTCCTCACCGTGCTGCTGAAGGATCGCGAAATCGGCAAGCACATCGTGCCAATCGTGCCGGACGAGGCGCGCACTTTCGGCATGGAAGGGCTGTTCCGTCAGGTCGGCATCTATTCCTCGGTCGGGCAGCTCTATACGCCGGTCGATGCCGAGACGCTGATGTCGTATCGCGAGGACAAGAAGGGTCAGATGATCGAGGAGGGCATCACCGAGGCGGGCTCGGTGTGCTCATGGATCGCGGCGGCGACCTCCTATGCCAATCACGGCGTCGGTATGGTGCCCTTCTACATCTACTACTCGATGTTCGGCTTCCAGCGCGTCGGGGACTTTCTATGGGCGGCCGGGGACATGCAGGCACGCGGGTTTCTGCTCGGCGGCACGGCCGGGCGCACCACGCTCGCCGGCGAGGGCCTGCAGCATCAGGATGGTCACAGTCAGCTGGTCGCCACGACCATTCCGAATTGCCGCGCCTACGATCCTACCTACGCCTATGAGCTCGCCGTGATCATCCAGGACGGGCTCAGACGCATGTATGCGCAGAACGAGAGCATCTTTTATTACATCTCGCTGATGAACGAGAATTACGCTCAGCCCGCCATGCCGGCGGGCGTCGAGAGCGCCATTCTGCGCGGTGGCTATCGCGTGCGCCCTGCAGGCACACCGACCGGCGCCGGCAAGAAGCCCGTCGAGCGCGTCACGCTGCTCGGCAGCGGCACGATCCTGCGCGAATGCCTGGCGGCCGCCGAGCTGCTCGAGCAGCAATTCGGCGTTGCGGCGGAGGTGTTCTCTATCACCAGCTTCAGCGAGCTACGGCGCGAGGCACTGGCCTGCGAGCACTGGAACCTGCTGCATCCGGCAGCCGAAGCGCGCGTACCCTACGTGCGCGAGTTGCTCGGGGAGTGCGCCGGTCCGTTGATCGCCGCGACCGATTACATGCGCAACGTCCCCGAGCAGATTCGCCCGTGGCTGCCGCAGCGCTATGCGACGCTGGGCACCGACGGTTTCGGGCGCAGCGACGCGCGCGGCCCGCTGCGGGCGCATTTCGAGGTCGATCGCGCGTTCATCAGTCTCGCGGCACTCAAGGCGCTGGCCGATCAGGGCCGCATCGAGCCGTCACGGGTAGCCCGTGCGCTCGGGACTCTCGGCATCGACGCCGAGAAGGCCGATCCGATCACCAGCTGAGCGGCACGAACCTCCGACATAGATTAAGGATCGGCGTGGCCTCCAAAGACATTCAGGTGCCCGACCTGGGCAGTTTTCATGACGTGGCCGTCATCGATGTGCTGGTCAAGGTCGGCGACAGCGTGCAGGTGGACACGCCGCTGCTGACGCTCGAGACCGAGAAGGCCACCATGGACGTGCCCTCCCCCGAGGCCGGTGTCATCGAGGCGCTGCACGTGCAGCGTGGCTCGCATGTCTCCACGGGTAGCTCGATTGCCACGCTGCGCGTTGCCGATGCACCGGCCGGCGCTTCCGCCGCGCCTGCCGCGCCAGCGCCGAGCGTCGCGGCGGCCGCAGCGCCGGCCGCCGCCGCCGGGTCTGCCGCGACGGGTACAGGCGCCGCAGCTGCCGCAGCTGCCGCAGCTGCCGCACCGGCCGCACCGGCCAGTGCCTCGCGCCCGTCTCCCAAGACGGCTGCGACGGCGGGCATGCCGGCGGCAGCGCCAGGCACGACGCTCGCGCAGCTGCCGCCCATCAACGAGGTCGGCTTCTCGCGCGCCCACGCCAGCCCTTCGGTCCGCAAGCTGGCGCGCGAGCTCGGTGCGGATCTCTCACGCGTGCGCGGCACGGCAGAGAAGGGCCGCATCAGCGCCGAAGATCTGAAGGCCTATGTGAAATCGGTGCTCGCGGGCGCTGCGGCGGGCGGTGCAGCCGGCGGCAGCGCGCTGCCGCGCGTGAATGTCCCCGACTTCGCGCAGTTCGGCCCCACCGAGCTCAAGCCCCTGACTCGTGTGCGGCGGATCACCGCGCAGCGCATGCACGCGAGTTGGGTGAATCTGCCGCACGTCACGCAGTTCGACGAGGCCGACATCACCGAGCTCGAGCAGACCCGCCAGAGTCTGAAGGACCGTGCCGAGCTCGCCGGCATCAAGCTGACTACGCTGGCGTTCGTGGTGCGTGCCTGCGTGCGCGCGTTGCAGCGCTATCCGGAGTTCAATGCCTCTTTGGATGAGAGCGGCGAGAACCTGGTGCTCAAGCAGTACATCCATATCGGCTTTGCAGCCGACACGCCCCAGGGACTGCTGGTGCCGGTCATCCGTGATGCAAATCGCCTGGATATCTATGAGACCGCACGTGCCCTGTCCGAGCTCGCGCAGGCTGCCCGTACCGGCAAGCTCGCGGGTACGCAGATGCAGGGCGGCAGCTTCACTATCTCCAGTCTCGGCGGCGTCGGCGGCACGGCCTTCACGCCGATCATCAACGCGCCGGAGGTCGCGATCCTCGGCGTATCGCGCGCCGCGATGCGTCCGGTGTATCGCGAGGGGGGCTTCGTGCCGCGGCTGATGCTGCCCCTGTCGCTTTCCTACGATCATCGCGTCATCGATGGCGCTGCGGGCGCGCGCTTCGCCGCCTTTGTCGCCAGCGCCCTGTCCGACGTGTCGAAACTGCTCGAGGCCGTACCGTGAGCTTGCGCACGTGAGCGATCAGGAACTGCGCTGCCCGGACCTGGGCGACTTCAAGAATGTTGCCGTCATCGACGTGCTGGTCAAGCGCGGCGACCGCGTCGAGGTCGATACTCCGTTGATCACGCTGGAGACGGACAAGGCCACGATGGATGTGCCTTCGACGGCAGCCGGTGAGATCACCGAGCTGCTGGTGCAAAAGGGCTCACTCATCACCAAGGGCTCGCCCATTGCCCGCCTGCGCGTGGCCGATGCGCAGGCGGCATCGGCCCCTGCAGTCCCTGCTGCCGCAGCTGCGCCCGCTGTGACGACCCGTGCGCGCGCCCCCGACGTGCCCCAGACAGCCCAAGTTGCCCAGGTCTCTGAGGTAGCGGAGGCGCCTGCAACCCGCAGCACGCAGCTGCTGGTGCTCGGCGCGGGACCGGGCGGCTATACCGCGGCTTTTCGCGCGGCCGATCTGGGCTTGTCCGTCACGCTGGTGGAGCGCTGGGAGCAGCTCGGTGGTGTCTGCCTGAACGTCGGCTGCATTCCCTCCAAGGCGCTGTTGCATGCGGCCAAGGTCATCGAGGATGCCCACGCGATGCGCGAACACGGCATCGTGTTCGGCGAGCCGCAGCTGAATTTCGATCGCTTGCGTGACTGGAAGAGCGGCGTGGTGAAGAAGCTCACCGGTGGCCTGGCGACACTCGCGCGGCAGCGTCACGTGCAGGTCATGCGCGGTACGGGCAAGTTCCTCAGTCCACACGTGCTGCAGGTGACGCACGCGGACTCGGTCGAGAGCATCCGCTTCGAGCACTGCATCATCGCGGCCGGCTCGGAAGCCGCGCGGCTGCCGTTCCTGCCGACCGACCCGCGCATCATCGATTCGACCGGCGCGTTGGAGCTGCCACGCGATCCGGGGCGCATGCTGGTCATCGGCGGCGGCATCATCGGATTGGAAATGGCCTGCGTCTACGAGGCGCTCGGGGCGAAGATCGATGTGGTAGAGCTCACCGGACAGCTGCTGCCCGGCTGCGACGCCGACCTGGTGCGCCCGCTCGAGAAGCGTATCCGGGCGCGCTATGGCCAGATTCTGCTCGACACGGGTGTCAGCGCCGTGCGCGCCTCGCCGGAAGGCTTGCAGGTGGATTTTCGGGGCAACGCAGCCAGCAGCGCGCTATACGACCATGTGCTGGTCGCGGTCGGTCGCGTGCCCAATGGACGGCGCCTCGATGCGCAGCGCGCCGGGGTGCAAGTCGATGAGCGCGGCTTCATCCCCACCGATAAGCAGATGCGTACCAACGTGCCGCACATCTTTGCGATCGGCGACATTGCCGGCCAGCCGATGCTGGCGCACAAGGCCACACACGAGGGCAAGGTCGCCGCGGAGGTCGCGGCCGGACAGAAGAGTCATTTCGATGCGCGCGTGATCCCGGCGGTGGCGTATACGGACCCGGAGGTTGCCTGGGTGGGCCTCACCGAGACTGCGGCCAAGGCGCAGGGAATCGCCGTGGAGCGCAGCAGCTTTCCCTGGGCCGCGAGCGGTCGTTCGCTGTCCCTGGGGCGCGATGAGGGCTTCACGAAGCTGCTCTTCGACGCCGGGAGCCATCGCGTGGTGGGCGGCGGTATCGTCGGCCCCAACGCCGGCGAGCTCATCGCGGAGGTCTGCCTGGCCATTGAGATGGGCGCGGATGCCACCGACATCGGGCTCACCGTGCACGCCCATCCGACACTTTCCGAGACGGTTGCCTTTGCCGCAGAAGCGTACGAGGGTACGCTCACCGACCTGTACCTGCCGAAGAGGCGCTGAGACCTCATGATGCCGATGATTGCGCCGTTGCGATGGACGGACGTCGTGCTGCGCCTGGCACTCACGATGCTGGTGGGGATGGTGATCGGCTACAACCGCCGCGAGCACGGCAAGGCCGCCGGCATGCGCACCACGCTGCTGGTATGCCTGGCGGCTTCCATCGCGATGCTGCAGATGAACGCGCTGCTACCCACGGCGGGGCGGCCGCCAAGCTCCTTCGTGATGAACGACCTGATGCGCCTGCCGCTCGGCATCCTCACGGGAGTGGGCTTCATCGGCGGCGGCGCGATCCTGCGCCGGGGCAATGTCGTCGTCGGCGTCACCACGGCCGCGACGCTCTGGCTGGTCACGGTCATCGGTCTGTGCATCGGTGGCGGTCAGATCGCGCTCGGTCTGGCGGCGACCGCGATCGGGCTGTTTGCGCTCTGGGTGCTGGAATGGTTCGAGGAGCGTCTGCACCAGCAGCATGGGGCGCGTCTCGCGCTGGATCTGGACGCCGAGGGACCCAGCGAGCTGCAGATCCGCCGCATCCTCGAGGACGCCGGGCTGTCCATCACGGCGGCCAATATCCGCGTGGAACCGGCGAGCCAGCGACGTACGCTGGTATTCGAGGTGCGCGAGCTGCGTTCCAGTCGCGTCCCGGAGACGCCCGGCTTCGTCGAGCACCTGTCACATTGCGCGGGCGTGCGCAGTCTTCACTGGGAAGGGCTGGCCTGAGCTACCAGCGCCGGGGCGCCGTGCCAGCGCTGCGGAAATAGCCGCCGCAGCGCCGCGACCTTGGGCAGATCGTTTATGAAGATGTACGGCGTGTTGGGATGATTCACCAGGTAATTCTGGTGGTAGCCCTCCGCGGAGTAGAAGGTACGTCCGGGCTCGATGACCGTGACGATCGGGGCCGCGAAGGTCTGCGCGCCGTTCAACTGCGCGACATAGGCCGAAGCAATGCGCGCCTGCTCGGCATTCTGCGGAAAAATCGCCGAGCGGTACTGCGATCCCTCGTCCGGGCCCTGCCGGTCGAGCTCGGTGGGGTCATGGACGACCGAGAAGAAGATCTGCAGCAGCGCACCGTAGCTGATGCGGCGCGGGTCGTAGCTGATCTGCACTGACTCGGCATGCCCGGTCTTCCCGCTGCTGACGAGATCATAGGACGCATTGGCCTTGCTACCACCGGTATAGCCGGAGACAGCATCGAGTACCCCGTCCACGTGCTGGTAGACGCCCTGCACGCCCCAGAAGCAGCCGCCCGACAGCACGGCAATCTCCATCCCGGTGTGGCCGGCAGACTCATCCAGCGCGGGAGGTGACACCACGCGCGGCTGTTCATCCGCCCGCGTGATGGGCGCATGCAGGAAGATGAATCCCGTGACCGTGATCGCCAGCGCGCAGGCCACAGCCTTGAACAGCGCCGCACGCGCCTTTGGGTGCAGCGAGCTCTTCGTGTTGGGGGCGTTTTTCATGAATTTCTCTCGGTCACGCGGCGCGGAAAACCAGTGCCAGCCCATTCATGCAGTAGCGCAGCCCCGTGGGGGGCGGACCGTCGTGAAATACGTGGCCGAGATGTCCGCCGCAACCGCTGCAGAGCACCTCGGTGCGCACCATGCCAAACGAGTTGTCGCGACGTGTGAATACCGCGTGCGGCAGCGGCGCCCAGAAGCTCGGCCAGCCCGTGCCGCTGTCGAACTTGGTGGTCGAGGAGAACAGCGCAGCACCACAACCTGCGCAGCCGAACTGACCGGCGTGCCGCTCGTGCAGCAGCGTACTGCTGAAGGGCCGCTCGGTGTCTCCCTCGCGCAGGATGTCGTAGCGCGCGGGACCCAGCAGCCGCTGCCACTCGACGTCGCTGTGCGAGACTCCAAAGTGCTCCGAGGCCCGCGCGACAGCCCACCAGGACAGCGGCCCAAGGGCGGCGCCGGCACACGCCGCGCTCCCCAACAGCAGAAAACGACGTCGATGCAGGCGGGTCATGGGTGGCCTCAGTGACGTAGCGCGCGCGCCGGCTCGAGCGCCGGTTCGTTGCGCTGGGATTCGCCGCTCGAGCGCTCGGCGAAGGAGCGTGCGCCGGGCTCGCGGTCGGCACCCTGGCGCTCGATCATCCAGCGAGGATATTCGCTCTTCAGAGCGCTGACGTGATCGAGCTGCGCGAGCTGCTCGCTGCTCAGCTTCAGATCGGCGGCGGCGAGATTGTCATCAAGCTGCTCGGGCGTCTTGGCGCCGATGATCACGCTGGTCACAGGCTTTTGCTGCAGCACCCAGGCGAGCGCGACGCGTGCCACGGACACCCCATGCGCCGCGGCGATCGGCCGCATCGCCTCCACGATCGCAAAGCCATGCTCCTTGTCCACCGGTGGGAAATCGAAGCTCGAGCGGCGTGCATCGGGCGGGCCGCCGCCGCTGCCACGGGTGAATTTGCCGCTCAGCAGCCCGCCCGACAGCGGGCTCCAGACCATCAGTCCCACCCCCTGGTCCTGCAACAATGGCACGAGCTCACGCTCCAGGTCGCGGCTGGCGATCGAGTAATACGCCTGCAGCGACTCGAAACGCGCCAGGTTCTCGTGCTCGGCGCGCCCCAACGCCTTCATGAGTTGCCAGGCTGCCAGATTCGAGCATCCGACATAACGCACCAGGCCGCGGCTCACCAGATTGTCCAGCGCGCGCAGCGTCTCTTCGAGCGGCGTCAGCGGGTCGTAGCCGTGAATCTGATACAGATCAATGTAGTCGGTCTGCAGCCGCTGCAGGCTCGCCTGCACCGAGGCGAGGATGTGCTTGCGGGTGAGGCCGACATCGTTCGGTCCGGCGCCGCTGCGGCCGCGCACCTTGGTCGCAATCACCACGTCCTCGCGCCGCACCGAAAGATTGCGCAATGCGAGGCCGAGCAGGCGCTCGGACTCGCCCTCGCCATAGACATCCGCCGTGTCGATGAAATTGACGCCGGCGGCCAGTGAGCGCTCGACCAACCCGGTCGCGGCCGGCAGATCCAGCATCCCCACCACCTTCCAGAAGCCCCGACCGCCAAAAGTCATGGTTCCCAAGCACAGCTCGGAGACGAGCAATCCAGTGCGGCCGAGCGGACGGTACTGCATGCAGACTCCGGGGCAAAGGCACGGGGCAGGGGGCGGGCATTCGTCTGTCCAGCCATCGATTGTACGACGAGTCGGCCGGGAGGCGTATCCTTGCGCCCGATTACCACTGCCGCGCCTGCGGTGGCGCCGGAAGCGGCGCCGTGGAGAGAGATGACTAATCGAGCCAATGCCGGAACTTCCGACGCCACCATGGCGGTTTTCCTCGATCTTGAAAATATTGCCCTGGGGGCGCGGGACGCCAGCTATCCCAGCTTCGATGTGGAGAAGGTGCTCGAGCGCCTGCTGCTCAAGGGACACATCGTGGTGAAGAAGGCCTACTGCGATTTCGATCGCTACAAGGAGTTCAAGCGTGGCCTGCACGAGGCGGCCTTCGAGCTGATCGAGATTCCGCACGTGCGCCAGTCCGGCAAGAATTCCGCCGACATCCGCATGGTGGTCGATGCGCTGGACCTCTGCTACACCAAGGGCCACGTCGACACCTTCGTCATCCTCAGCGGCGATTCGGACTTCTCGCCGCTGGTCAGCAAGCTGCGTGAGAACGCCAAGACGGTCATCGGCGTCGGCGTCAAGAACTCGACCTCGGACCTGTTCATCAACAACTGCGATGAGTTCATCTACTACGACGACCTGGTGCGCAAGCAGCCGTCCAAGACCCGGCGGCGCAGTGCCATGCCGCAGTCGGCGCCGCCACCGGCACCGGCACCGGCGGTGAGCTCTGCGGCAGGCGGTTCAGCCCAGGGAAATCATGCGGGCGGTTGGACCGGGACAGTGGGCGCGGGCTCAGCTGCAGATTCCGCCGGCCACACGAGCGCGGCCCCCTCTGAAGCGGCGGCAACGGCCAGCAATCGTGGCCCGGATCTCAATGATGCTCTGGAGCTCGTCGTCGAGACCCTCGATGCGCTGCTCGAGGAGCGCGGCGAAAGCGAATCGATCTGGGGCTCGATGATCAAGCAGGCCATCAAGCGCCGCCACCCGGGCTTCAGCGAGCGAGCCTATGGCTTCCGCTCGTTCAACGATCTGCTGGCCGAAGCGCAGAAGCGCTCGCTGCTGTCGCTGCAGGCAGATGAGAAGTCGGGGGGCTACACGGTCCTGCCGAGCGATAGGAAAAATATAACGGCATAAAAATCAATGGCTTCCATGCGGGGAGCCCGCCATGTGAATCTGGCGTCACGGCGTTTCGTGAGCAGCATTCGTCGCTGTGCAACCTCGAATGGCCGTCATAAGTCTTCGAGCTTCTCGCATGCCATGCCGAATACTCACCTGCGCCCCTTCGGCGTCGAACCCGTTTGATCCCGGTATCACAACGCTAAGCACTACTTCATCGTCAAACATGAAGGCGATTCGCCGACCGGCATGGTTGTTGGTGGCATCAATCAATCTCTTGGTGGCCGCGGGGGTAAACTTCAGCTGGATTTCCGCGTCGTAGTCGTTGCCGCCCAATTTAATGTCCACGATGTCCATCGTGGTGGTAATCGGTCTGCGCCGCACATAAATCGTGTGCTTGGTACCCATCCTGGCGGGCCGCGTCTGCGATGACGCGTGCGGCTCAACGATAGTAAAACCTACTTGTGGGCAGGCGGCCTCAGCGACCGCATCGCCGCAAATCAGCGCGAGTCCAGGGATCGCCATCCAGGCGAGGACTACCAACCTTGTTAATTTGAACACGATACCTCCGAGACGAGGGCCAAGCGTTGCCACGCCTGCCTGAGGGCCTGCTTTGCCGTGCTGCCGGCGCTTTCGTCGCGGCATTTTACGCACGGTCGTGTCACTGACCAGGTGCAAGGCGTTGCGAAACGTTTTGTCATGGGGAAGCTGGCGGTCGATGTGAATGATGGTACTGGTCGCGGGATCAGGCAACCGATGGGTTGCGCGTGAGGGGTGTCAGGTATTAGGCTTTGCGCAACCTGGAGGTTGCGCGATGAACGAGATACCGGACCGGCTTGAAAAGCGCTCATTGCTGCGTGCTCCTCGCGAGCGCGTCTGGCGCGCGATCAGCGAGGCACGCCAGTTCGGCAGCTGGTTCGGTGTCGAGCTCGACGGCGAATTCACGGCGGGGGCGTGGCTCACCGGGCGGATCGCTGCGACGAAGGTCGACCCCGAAGTCGCGAAACTGCAGCAGCCGCACGTGGGCTTGCCGTTCGAAATCCATGTCGAGCGGATCGAGCCGATGAGTCTGTTTTCGTTTCGCTGGCATCCATATGCCATAGACCGCCAGATCGACTACTCCACCGAGCCGACCACGCTGGTGGAGTTTCGCCTCGAGGAAGTCGAGCAGGGTACGCAGTTGACGATCTCGGAATCCGGCTTCCGCAGCATTCCGCTCGAACGTCGGGCAAGGGCGTTCACGAGCAACGACGGTGGCTGGACCCATCAATTACGCCTTATCGGCAAATATCTGGGTGAGCCAACCTCATGAACCGCGCGCCTGCGGCCGCCGCCCGACGGCTCGCTGGGGCGGCGCCGGTATTCGCCGCCCTGGGAGACCCCGGTCGTCTGCGCATCGTGGCGAGACTGTGCGAGTCAGGCCCCCTGTCCATCGTGCGCCTCACCGCCGGTGCGAACATCTCCCGCCAGGCGATCACCAAGCACCTTCACGCGCTCTCGAGCGCGGGCCTGGTGCGCCATGCGCGTCGCGGGCGCGAAACCGTGTGGAGGCTCGATACACCGGGACTTGCGCAGGCTCAGCAATTTCTCGGGCAGATCTCCACGCGGTGGGATGAGGCGCTCGACAGGTTGAAGACGCTCGTGGAGCGCGACGAGGCTGGCTGATCAGGTAGCGCGGTTTCTCGATCCAGGCGCCGCGAGCAGGCAGAATACCGGCATGCGAGTGCTGCTCGTCGAGGATGACGCGATGATTGCGCAGGGCCTGCAGACGGCGCTGCGCCAGGACGGCTACACCGTCGACTGGATGCGCGATGGAGTCAGCGCCGCCACGGCGCTGCACACCAGCCGTTTCGATCTGGTGCTGCTGGATCTGGGCCTGCCGGGTCGTGACGGTCTCGACGTACTGCGCGAGCTGCGCGCGCGCGGGGATGCGACGCCGGTGCTGATTCTCACCGCGCGCGATGAGCGACGTGATCGCGTCGCGGGTCTCGACGCGGGCGCCGACGACTACATCGTCAAGCCCTTCGATCTGGACGAGGTGGCCGCGCGCATGCGCTCGGTTCTGCGTCGCGCTGTCGGGCGCGGCGATCCGTGCATCCAGCACGGCGGCATCCGGCTCGATCCGGTCACGCATGCGGTGGAGCGCGATGGCAAGCCGGTATCGCTCTCGCGGCATGAGTATGCGGTGCTCGAGGCGCTGCTGCAGCGGCCCGGTGCAGTGCTGTCGCGCTCGCAGCTCGAGGATCGCCTCTATGGGTGGGACGAGGCAGTCGAGAGCAATGCCATCGAGGTCTACATCCATGGACTGCGCCGCAAGCTCGGCGCCGACGCCATCCGCACGCTGCGTGGCGTGGGCTACCTCATTCCGTCCTGAGCCAGTCGCATGCGCTCGATTCGCACACGTTTGCTGCTCGCACTGCTTGCCCTGGTGACGGCGGTCTCGGTGCTGACGGGCGCGCTGACCTACCGGCGCGTGCTCGCCGAGACCTCGGATCTGCTCGACTATCAATTGCGGCAGATGGCGCTTTCGCTCGAGAGCCAGATTCCGCTGGCACCGCGCCTGCTGCCCGAGAGTGGCACCGATTACATCGTCGAGATCTGGAATCTGTTCGGCGGCATCGAGTATGCCTCCCGCGGCGTGCAGGGCATGCCGACGATCAATCGGCCACTGCTCGGTTATGCGGACCTGCAGCTGCAGGGCCGTCCGTGGCGTGCCTACGGGCTGCAGACGCTCGATGGTGTGATCGACGTCGCGCAACCGGTCGGTGTGCGCAATGCGCTGGCGCGTGCCGCCGCGCTGCGCGTGGTGCTGCCAATGCTGGTGTTGCTGTCGCTGCTGGCCGTGGCGATTGCGGCGGTGGTGGGCGGCAGTCTCGCGCCGCTGCGCCGCCTTGCCCTCGAGGTCCAGCGCCGCGATGTGCACAGTCTCATGCCGCTCTCGCCCGGGCCGCTGCCCGAAGAGATCTCTCCACTCGTGGAGCAGCTGAACGGCTTGCTGCGGCGGCTCGATGAGGCCTTTGCGGCACAGCGCTCCTTTATCGCCGACGCAGCGCATGAGCTGCGCTCGCCGCTCACGGCACTGCGGCTGCAGCTGCAGCTGCTCGAGCGCGCCCCGGATGAGGCGGCGCGCGATCAGGCGCGTAGCGCGCTTGGCGCCGCCGTGGAGCGTGCGGTGCATCTGGTCTCCCAGCTGCTCACGCTCGCTCGTAACGAGCCGCAGGATGCGCGCGCACGCGAGCTCGTGCCGCTGCTGCTCGCCGAGCCGGCTGCCGAAGCCGTGGCGGATACCCACGCGCTGGCGCGCTCGCGCGGCGTTGAGCTGTCGCTCGAACGGCCTTTATCCACGGGTGCGGCGGCCACGGTGCGCGGCGATCGCGAGGCGCTACGCATCATGGTGCGCAATCTCGTCGATAACGCCGTGCGCTACACGCCCGCCGGGGGCCGTGTCGAGGTGCGCATCAGTGAGCAGGGCGGTGCGGTGCTGCAGGTGGACGATACCGGCCCCGGCATTGCGCCGGGCGAGCGCGAGCATGCCTTCGATCGCTTTCATCGCCGCGCCGCGGTGGGCGCGGTGGCCGAGGAGGGCTGCGGCCTCGGGTTGGCCATCGTCCAGGCGATTGCGCAGCGCCATGGGGCAAGCGTTGCCCTGGGCCAGGCGCCACAGGGAGGGTTGCGGGTCACGGTGCAATTTCCGGCCTTAAGGCTGGCTTAAGCCTGCGCGCCGACACTGGGCGCATCCGCCATCCACCGGATGGCCTGAGCCACAGGAGAAACCCATGAACCCTCACGCCAAGCATCTGGGCTGGGCGGCGGCCGCTCTGTTTACTGTCGGGGTGGTGAGCGGCTGGTCCGCCCCCTCGCTGCTGCGCGTCGCCCAGGCGACAGACAGCCCCGTTGCGCAGAACATCACGGCCAGCGCGACCCCGGACGCCATTCCCCCGGGAACCGCACCGGACTACCACGCGATCTTCGCGCACAACCAGGCGGCGGTGGTCAGCATCACCACCGTCGGAGAAACGCCCGTCGCCGAAACGCAGCAACAGCCGTTCGACTTCGGTCAGTTCTTCGGCAACGACGGTGACAATCCGTTCGGACAGTTTTTCCGCAACATGCCGCAGCAACCGCCTTCCGGCGCCGAGGTGCCCACGCGTGCGCTCGGTTCGGGCTTCATCGTCAATAGTAATGGGGTCATCCTGACGAACGCGCACGTGGTCAATGGCGCCAAGCAGGTAACGGTGACGCTCTCGGACCATCGCCAATACAAGGCACACGTGCTCGGTGCGGATCGTACCAGTGACATCGCGGTGCTGAAGATCGATGCGCATGATCTGCCCACGGTGCATCTGGGTGATTCGGACCGGCTTGCGGTCGGTGACTATGTGATGGCAATTGGCGCGCCGTTTGGGCTGACCGAGTCGGCCACGGCCGGCATCGTCAGCGCCAAGAGCCGCTCGCTGCCGAACGACGGCTATGTGTCCTTCATCCAGACGGATGCCGCGGTCAATCCGGGTAACTCCGGTGGGCCGCTGTTCAATGCGACCGGCTCCGTGGTGGGCATCAACTCGCAGATCTACAGCAACTCGGGTGGTTACCAGGGCGTGGCCTTTGCGATTCCCATCAACTATGCCGAGCAGGTTGAGTCGCAGATCGTCAAGACCGGCAAGGTCGAGCATGGTCGGCTCGGCGTGTCGGTGCAGACGGTTGATCAGTCGCTGGCCAATTCCTTCGGCCTGTCGGCGCCGGGTGGCGCGCTGGTCTCCAAGGTACAGCCCGATAGCGCGGCTGCGCACGCCGGGCTGACCGCGGGGGATGTGATCCTCAAATACAACGGTGCACCTGTCGAGGATGCCGCGGCGCTGTCCATGCGCGTCAATAGCACCGCGCCTGGTCAGAAAGCGACGCTGGTCGTGTGGCGACATGGCAAGACCCTCACGATGACGGCGAGCGTGGGATCGACCGATCAACAGCTGGCTTCGGCGGATGACTCGCCGACCAGCGCCGCCCAGACTCATCTGGGTTTGAGTGTGCGTCCACTGACGCCCGATGAGCGTGACCAGGCTGGCCTCAATCACGGCCTGGTGGTTGAGTCCGCTCAGGGCCATGCGGCCGACGCCGGCATTCAGCAGGGCGATGTGGTGCTGGCCGTCAATGGCACGCCGGTGGATAGCGTCAGTCAGCTGCGCCAGGCGGTGAGCAATCAGCACGGCGGAAACGTGGCGCTGCTCATCCAGCGAGGCAACGATCGCATCTTCGTGCCGGTCGATCTGGGCTGACGATCGGATCTCATCAGGCCCGATCTGCGCCGCCGGTTGTGCTGCACTTCAAGTGCAGTGCGCCGGCGGCGATCCTTCTAAAGCTACTGTCACCGGCGTGTTACCCGATTTCACCGAAACGTTACCGATACTGACCAAACTGCTACCGCACTGATACCGACTTGTGACTGTCGCCTCTGCAGCATAGCGATCGGGCTGCGGACCGTACCCGCAGTAATCGGGAGCGATAGTTCATGCAGGCAGCAGTTGGAGCGCGGCGCGCGCTGATCGTCGGCGCCGCAGTCACCCTCATATTCGCATTCGGCACTGACGAGGCGTTCGCGCAGGCGAGCGCGACGGCAGACACGCAGGCTCTGCAACAGCAGCTGCAACAGCAGATGCAGCAGCTGCAGCAACAGGAAGCGCAGCTGCGCGCTCTGCAGCAGCTGGTCGACGATGAGTCGAAGCAGCAGAGTGCCACGGCCGCCAGTGCGCAGGCTGCCACTGCAAGGGCTGCCAGCGGCGCGGGTTTGGCGGGGCGCTTCGACAACACTGGCTTTACGCTCAGCAGTGACGATGGTGCCAACCAGATTCACTTTCGCGGCAACATCTCGGTGGACGGCCGCTATTACAGCGACGCCTATTCACCGCAGAGCGACGACACCTGGCTGGTGCGAAAACTGCGTCCCACGCTGGAGGGCACGCTCGAGAACCGATACGACTTTCGCATCATGCCGGACTTCGCCCAGGGCAAGGCGATTCTGCAGGACGGTTGGGCAGACGCGCGCGTGCGCCCGTGGCTGGTATTCCAGTTTGGCAAGTTCAAGGCGCCGGTCGGATTGGAGCACTTGCAGCTCGAGCAGTTCCAGCGCTTCATCGAAGCCTCGCTGCCCTCGGACCTGCTGCCCTATCGCGAGCTGGGGGCCAAGCTCGGCGGAAACATCTTCGGTGGCGTGCTGAATTACGACGTCGGGCTCTTCGACGGCGCCGTTGACGGCGGCAGCACGGATGGCAACAGCGTGCCGGATGAGGATTCCACCGGCAGGTTCACCTGGGAGGGGCGCCTGTTCGTCGCGCCCTTCCTGAAGTCGGGCAATGCAGGGCTGAAGAAGCTCGGCTTGGGTGTCGCCGAGACCTACGTGCGCGACAGCGGCATCGCCACCACCAGCACGACCACCAGCCTGCTGGCCGGTTACAAGACGCCCGGGCAGCAGTCGATGTTCAGCTATCGCAGCGACACGGCCACCGGCTACAACAACGCTACTATTGCCAACGGTCTGGAGCGTCGCCTGGTGCCGCAGCTCTATTACTACGTTGGGCCGTTTGGTCTCATGAGCGAATACGTGACCGAGACGCAGCAGGTGTCGCGCGACGTCTCAGCAGCAGCCGCTGAGCGCCGTGCCAACTTGCAGAATGACGCCTGGCAGGTCCAGGCATATTGGACCATCACCGGTGAGAATGAGGGTTACGACGTCGCCGGGCCCAGCCATCCCGTCGGTCAGGGCGGGTTCGGTGCCTGGGAGCTTGCGGTGCGCTATCACGTCATCGAGTTCGCTCAGCAGGCCTTCACGGATGGCGCAAACTCCTTCGCCAACCCGGCCAGCGCTCCGAGCGCCGCACATGCCGTGGGCGCAGCAGTGAACTGGTATCTGACCTACAACTTCAAGGTCCAGCTCGACTATGAAGTGACGCGTTTTACCGGGGGGGCCATTCTCGGCAATCGGCCGGCCGAGCATGTGCTGACTTCACAGTTCGCGCTGGCATTCTGATATGGAACGAGCGACGCACCAGCGTGCGGCTCAGGAATGCCTGTGCCTGTGCCGGTGGTGCAGGTCGGGGTAATGCGGGTGGCTGTGCACGAGCGGCACGTGCTCGTGCCAGTGGCTGTGGGGCTCGCCCGCGGGATCGTCGGGCCCGTGCTCATGGTTGTGCATGTCATCGTGGTAGTGCCGATGCTCGTGGGCGAGGGCCTCGTGTGCATGCTCGTGCGCGTGTCCCTCCGTCAGGTGCAGATACACACCGACGGCCATGAGTGCACCGGCGATCAGCAGACGCGCCGTCAGCGGCTCGTGCAACAGTAGTACCGCCAATAGCGCGCCGATGAAGGGTGCGGTGGCATAGTAGGCACCGGTACGCGCCGTACCCACATGCCTGAGCGCCAGGACGAACAGCACCAGGCTTGCACCGTAGCCCAGAAAACCCACCACGGCGACCACCGAGAGCGTGGCGGCGTGCGGCATCGGCTCGCCGCCGAGCAGCGCGATCCCCAGGTTGATCCCGCCGGCGACCAGCCCCTTCAGACAGGCGATCTGCACGGGGTCGGCGCCCGAAAGCTTTCGCGTGAGGTTATTGTCCAGCGCCCAGCACAGGCAGGCCGCCGCCACCATCAGGGCGGCGTAGCCGACGCGTGCGCCTCCGTGTGGCCAGGAGAGCAGCGCCGCGCCGATCAGAATTGCGCCGGCGCCGATCAATAGACGCAGGTCCACATACTCGCGAAACACGGTCCAGGCAATGACCAGCGTGAACAGCGATTCGAGATTCAGCAGCAGTGCCGCCGGTGCCGCCTGCATGTGCGCCAGTCCCTGCATCAGCAGCAGCGGTCCGAGAATGCCTCCGAACAACGCGACCAGCGCAAGCACGGGCAGGTCGGCGGAGCGCAGCGGCGCCTCGCTGCGACCGCGGCCCACGATGCGTGTACCGACGAATACCAATCCCAGCCCGATGCCCGAGGACAGATAGAGCAGACCGGCCAGCAGCCAGGCGTCGACGCCCTGACCCAGCAGCATCTTGGCAAGCGGGGTGCTGGCGCCGAACAGGGCGGCTGAAAGCAACGCCAGGGTCGGGCCACGCATGGCTGTCATACTGGAGGGCATGGGAGTGCTCATAAGCACTATACGCGTCGACCGCGACCGGCGGTTCGCGTGCTGGCGATCGCCGTGACGCTCGTGCCGACGATGGCCGATGGGGTGATCTGGGGAGTTACGGCATTGGCGACGCTCGGGGTGTTGCTGCGCCCCTGGCGATTGCCCGAGGCAGTCTGGCCGGTTGCCGGCGCCTTGCTATTGATGCTGGGCTCGCTGCTGCCGCCACGTGCCGTCTGGCATGCGGTGGCGCAGGGCACGGACGTTTACCTGTTCCTGGTCGGGATGATGCTGCTGGCGGAACTGGCGCGTCGCGAAGGATTGTTCGACTGGCTGGCCGCGCTGGCTGCGCGCCGTGCCGGCGGCGATGCCAGGCGGCTGTTCGATCTGGTCTACCTCGTAGGCATTGTCGTCACGATGCTGCTATCCAATGATGCAACGGCGGTCGTGCTGACGCCGGCCGTGTACGCCGTCGCGCGCGCGGCACGCGCGCCGCCGTTGCCGTATCTATATATCTGCGCCTTCATCGCCAACGCCGCAAGCTTCCTGCTGCCGATCTCCAATCCGGCCAATCTCGTCATCTTCGATGCCCATCTGCCGCCGCTTGGTGCATGGCTGGCGCGTTTCGCGCTGCCCTCGCTGGCCGCGATTGCGCTGACCTATGTCGTATTGCGCACTCTGCAGCGTCGACCGTTACGCGCGCCGCTGAGCGCGAGCGTGCAATTGCCGGTGCTCTCGCCCGGCGGGCGTCTGGCGGCGTGCGGCATCGCCGTGACGGCCGTCATTCTGCTGCTTGCCTCGGCGCGCGGCATGGCCCTCGGCTTACCGACCTTCGCCGCCGGCTCGCTCAGCGTGCTGGTGGCGCTGTGGCGCACGCACGCAGCGCCCGGCCCGCTGCTGCGAGGTATCGCGTGGGGAATATTGCCACTGGTTGCAGGTCTGTTCGCGCTGGTTGCGGCGGTGGAGCGCACCGGGCTGCTCGCCAGCCTCGGTGCGACGCTGCGCCAGGCTGCCGTCCATCCAGCAAGCGCGACCTGGTCGGTCGGCATATCCACGGCGCTTGCCTGCAACGTGGCGAATAATCTGCCGGTCGCACTGATGGCGGGCAACGTATTGCGCACGGCGCCGAGCTTGCCCGGCTCAATGGCCAGTGTGCTGCTGATCGCTGTGGACCTGGGCCCAAACCTGTCGGTCACCGGCTCGCTGGCCAGCATTCTCTGGTTGTTCGCACTGCGCAGGGAAGGCCAGCACGTCGGAGGTTGGCAGTTTTTGCGGCTGGGTGTGTGCGTCATGCTGCCGGCGCTGCTCGGCGCCCTCGGCGTTCTGGCGCTGCTGCAACGCTGATCAGTGCGCCGTGAGCAACGGCAGTTGCAGGTGCGCCAGCAGATCGCGCGTGACGCTGCCGAGTAGCAGCTCTCGCGGCCAATTGTGGCCATGAGCCCCGGCGACCAGCAGGTCCGCCCCGATGGCGACAGCTCGTTGCTGCAACGTGTCTGCGACGGCTGCGCTGGCAACATCGTCGATCTCGATGCACTCCGTAGTCACCCCGTGCCGCCCGAGATGCTTGAGCGCGCCGGGCAACGTCTGCGCACCACTGAACTCACCGGGATTGATCGCGATCAGCGTCGTGCGGTCGCAGTGTTCGAGGATGGGTAGCGCGTCGTTGAGCGCGCGGCTCGCCGAGCGGCTGCCATTCCAACCAATGGCGACGTGGGCGCCGAGTGTCGCGGAGCCGCTGGTTTTGGGTAGCAGCAATACCGGGCGGCCCGCGCTGAACAGCAACTCCTCGCACAGGCGCGTGGCGATGCCGCCACTTGCGGTGGGCAAATTCACATCGAGGATGCACAGATCCGCATGCCGCAGCTGCTGCAGCAACACGTCGCCCGGCTCTCCCGCGACGACGCGCCATTCGACCTGCAGCCCGAGCCGCGCCCCAAGCCCCTCGAGCTCCGCGCGCAACTCGTCGCCAGACAGGGCAAGGGATGCCGCGACGTGCGAGTCGAAGGCCTCGACGTCGGCCAGCGGGCGGCCGGCGAGCTCCGCCGTCCTGCGATGTGCGAGCTGCGTCTCGCTCCACTCCGGCATATACAGCGCGGTCAAACAGCTGTCATTGCGCCGGGCGAGGTCAGCCGCGAGCCGAAGGTGCTGCAGCGAGCCAGTCGTGGAATCCAGATGGACCAGCAGGTCTTGCAGCGCCATGGATCGCTTCCTCGTGCAGCGTTGCCCCCTCAGGGGTCCTTCAGCGGATCGCGGCGTGCCAGCGTATCCTTGAAGATTGCAACGATCGCCGGCACTGGCCGCGATATCGCTGGAATGCTCTGGAAATCCTGCCAGCCGCCGCCCAGGTCGCGGTACAGCTCGATGAACTGATCGTCGATGCTGGCCTGAGTTGCGGCATATTGCTCTTCGATGGTGTACTCGGCGCGCTCGGCTTCAACCACGTTCAGATAGTCCGTGAGGCCGCGGTTGTAACGCTGGTTGGCGAGTGTCACGGCCCGCTGTGCGGCGACCAGCGCATCGCTCAGGCTGCGCAGACTCGACTGTGCGGCGGTCAGCTGGGCGACCGCGGAGTCCACCTGCCGCACGGCCTGCTCGATGGTCGCCTTGTAATTCTCGAGCGCCGCGCGTGTTGCGACGTTGGCGATCTGCACCTGCGCGTCGAGCTGGCCGAAATCGAGCAGCGGCCAGACGGCGCCGGGACCCGCCGACCAGATGTGCTGACCGGCAGCCGCGCCCAGAAGGCTGCCCTGTTGGAATCCGATCGCGCCGGTGGCGATAAACTGTGGAAACAGCTCCGCCGTGGCGATGCCTATGCGCGCATTCGAGCGGGCAATGTCGCGCTCGGCTTCCTGCACATCGGGGCGACGTCGCAACAGCTCGGGGGGCATTCCGGCCGCGATGCCAGCCGGCAACGCCGGGATCATGCTGGGCTTCGACAAAGTGCCCACCAGGTCCTCCGGGTATTCGCCGAGCAGCGTGGCGATGGTGTATTCGCCGGCTTTTATCTGTGCTTCGATGAGCGGAATCTCCGCCTGCACGCTCGCGAGCTCCCGTTTGGCGAGTGTCAAATCGAGCTCATTGGTGATGCCCCGCTGGTAGCGCTGCGTCGCGATGTTCAGGCCCTGGGTGAGCGCATCGGAGGCCGAGCGCAGCACCGTGTCGCGCAGCTGCAGACCTCGCAGATCCACGTAGGCACGGGCGACGTCGGCGATCACCGAGACCAGCACGGCATTGCGGGCATCGGCTGTCGCTTCGGTGGCGTAGCGCGTCGCTTCGATCTCGCGGCGAAACTTGCCGAATACATCGATCTCCCACACAGCGTCGAAGCCTCCGATCGCGTTGACGCTGGTGAGATCGTGGGTATTGTCCGAGGACACGAGTGGGCCGCTGGCGCGTCCACGGGTCAGGTCGCTGCCGGTCCCTGTTCCATAGGCGCCGCTCGCGTCAACGAGCGGCAGCACCACGCCCGTGAGGCCGGCCTCGTAGATGCGGGCGGCCTGCAGGCGGTCGAGCGCCTCAACCGCGCCTGGATTGTTGATCACGGCGTGATCGATCAGCGCATCGAGCTGCGGGTCGCCGAGCGATTGCCACCAACGGGCAAGCGCGACGGGCGATGCCGCAGCCTGCAGGGGGCTGCCCTCGGCCGAGGCCTGACGGACCGCGTCGTAATGGTCGGGCGTGACTACGCGCGGCGTGTGGTAATCGGGGCCCACCGCGCAATTCGTCAGCGCGGCAGCGGCGAGCAGCGCTGCGGTGCATGAGCAGAGCGATGCCGCAGCAGCCGGTGGCCTACGGCGCATGCTCGGGCCTCTCACCGCGCCGCCTGTGGCTGTCCTGCGCGGTTACCCGCGCTCGAGCCCGCGCTGGGAGTGGCGCCTGCTGGAGGGTCGATCGCGCGGGCGAGATCGCCGGCGCTCGGCGCGACCGGATTCACCACGCTCACCAGCTCGCCGTTCGAGAGTGAATCCGGCGGGCTGTCGATCACCCGGTCGCCGGGAGAGAGCCCACTGACGATCTCGACGTCGGTGCCGAAGTTGCGACCGAGCGTCACCGAGCGCATTTCGGCGCGATGATTGGGCCCGACCACCGCCACCTGCATGCCGGCCTGCTGGAAGATGAGCGCGGTGGCCGGAATCGTCAGGACACCGGCTTGCGCCATGAGATTGAAATGCACCTCCGCGTAGGTACCCGACTGCAGCACCCCGTCGGGGTTGTCGGCGTGAAGCTCGACCAGCAGCGTACGTGCGGTGGTATTGATCGCGTCCGCGGTGGTGGCGACGACCGCCTTGAACGTCCGGTCCGGATACTGCGGCAGATACAGCTGCGCGCTCATTCCGGGCGTGATCCGGCCCGACATCGCCTGGGGAACCTGCACATACACGCGCATCTCGTGAATGTCTGCGATGCTGAAGAGCTGTGGGGCATTGCCGCCGCCGGAGCCGCTGCCTGCGTCGATGAGGGCGCCAATGTCGGTATTGCGCGCGGTCACGACGCCGTTGAACGGGGCTACGATGTTCTTGAAACGTTCGAGGGCGCTCAACCGGTCGACCGCTCCGCGGTCCGCCTGCACGTTGGCGAGCGTCGCGTCGTAGTTCGCGAGCGCCGTCTGGTAATCCGCTTTTTTCGATTCCGTCTCCTGTTCGGAAACGACACCCTTCGGGGAATCGCGCCAGCGGTCATAGGTGGTTTTGGCGAAATCCGACTGCGCCTGCGCCACTTTGACCCGCGCCTGGGCAGCGTTCAGGTCTGCTTTGGCGGCAGCATATTGCGCGTCGAGGTCCGGGGTGTCGATCGTCGCCAGTACCTGACCGGCCTTGACGTGAGCCCCATAGTCGAAGTACCACTTTTTCAGATATCCGCTCACCCGCGCATAGATCGACGCCGCGTTCCAGGCCTCGATGTTGCCCGGAAGCACGAGCGGCGCGGCGCTCCCGCCCCGCTCGGGCACGATGATCGACACGCTCGGAATCGCCTCGGCGGCGGTCCACCGAGCCACCTCCTTTGCATTGAGTTGTCGATCCACGATGCCGGCAGCGACGATGAGCAGGGCCACGACCGCAGTCACAATCCCGATGCGTCGCAGGGTGGAGAGCCGCAGGGGGCGCAGCGGCGGCTGTCCCGCAGCCGGCGCTACCGGTGGTTCATGTATCTCGCTCAAAGGCGCTCTCCTCAAGTTTTAGCCGGCGGGCTGCGGCGGCGGCAGGGCGCGGGGATCGGTCGCATCCGGCCCAGCTGCTTCGTGGTTGCGGTGCAGGACCGCGAAGACGGTGGGGACGAAGAACAGCGTTGCGACGGTAGCCACGGCCAGACCGCCGATGACGGCGCGACCGAGCGGGGCGTTCTGCTCGCCGCCCTCGCCCAGTGCCAGGGCCATCGGCAGCATGCCGACGATCATGGCCAGTGCGGTCATGAGCACCGGACGCAGGCGCACCACGCCGGCCTCCAGTGCCGCGGTGGCGGCATCGGCGCCCCTGGCGAGACCTTCGCGGGCGAAGGTCACCACCAGGATACTGTTGGCCGTTGCGATGCCCATGCACATGATTGCACCGGTGAGTGCCGGTACCGACAGCGCTGTGCCGGTCATGAACAGCATCCACACGATGCCGGCCAACGCCGCCGGTAGCGCGGTGACGATGATGAATGGGTCGGTCCAGGACTGGAAGTTGATCACGATCACGAGGTAGATCAGCACCACGGCGGCGGCCAGCCCGACGTACAGCTGGTGGTAGGCGTTGCGCATCGTCTCGACCTGGCCGCGCAGCGCGACGTAGGACCCCTTGGGCAACTCGGCATGGGTCTGCTGCACGATGTGCTCGACGGCGCCGGCGACGGCACCGAGATCACGGCCCTGCGTGGCGGAATAAATGTCGATGACCGGCTGGACGTTGTAATGTGAGATCAGCGCCGCGCCCGGGCTCAACTTGATGCTCGCGACGCCTCCGAGGTAGGCCGGGCCATGCAACTTGTCCGACGTCAGCGGCAGCTGGCTCAGATCCGAGACGCTGTCGATGCGGTACTGGGGCAGCTGCGTGACCACGCGGTAGCGCACGCCGGTCTGTGTGTTGAGCCAGAAATTCGGGTGCACCTGACCGCTGCCGGACAGCGTGACGAGCAGGTTGTTGGTCACGTCGCGTTCGGAGAGCCCCATCTCCTGGGCGAGCGTGCGGTCCACATCGACGTCGATCTGAGGGTAGTCCAGCACCTGCTGGATGCGTACGTCCGCCGTGCCGGGCACCTGGCGGACACGCCGCATCAAATCCGCCGCATAGCGATAATCGGCCTGCTGATCCTTGCCGATCACCTGCAGGTCGAGTGGCGCGGGCAGGCCGAAGTTGAGGATCTGCGAGACGATGTCGGCCGGCAGGAACGAGAACGTCGTGCCGGGAAACTGGCGCGGCAGGTCGGTGCGCAATTGCTTGACGTAGGCGGCGGTCGGCCCGTGGTCGGCGGTGAGGGAGATGAGCGCATCGCCGTCCTCCGGACCGATGGTGCCGGTGTTCTCGTAGGCCATGTTGATGCCGCTGAACGGCAGACCGATGTTGTCGGTGATGCTGGTGATCTGGCGGGACGGGATGATCTGCCGCACGGCTTGTTCGACCTGGTCGAACAGGCGCCCGGTCTCCTCGATGCGCGTGCCCGGCTGGGCGCGCAAGTGCATCAGGATGAGACCCGAGTCCACGCTGGGGAAGAAGTTCCTGCCGAGGAAGGGCATGAGTCCAAAGGACAGCGCGACGCACACCAGGAAGGCGGTGATGAAGGTGCGCGGGTGCGCCAGCGCGAGTGCCAGCAGCGAGCGGTAGATCTCGCGAAAGCGCAGGAAGCGAGTCTCGAAGGCGCGCTGAAAGCGCTTGAACGGATTGCTGCGAGCGGGGCGCTGCGTCTGCGCGTCGCCCGTGCCAACAGCGCTGTGAGCGTGGCCGCGCAGCAGATAGTGCGCCATCGTCGGCACGAGCGAGCGTGACAGGATGAAAGAGCCCACCAGTGCGAATACCACGGCCATCGCCATCGGCCGGAACAGATAGCCGGCCACGCCGCCGAGCTGGAACATCGGCACGAACACGATGCTCAGGCACAGCAGGGTGACGAACGCCGGGATGACGATCTGTTGAGCGCCGTCGAGGATCGCCGGGACGATGGGCTTGCCCATCTCCAGGTGATAGTTGATGTTCTCGATCGTCACTGTGCCGTCGTCCACCAGGATGCCCACGGCGAGCGCCAGTCCCCCGAGCGTCATGACGTTCATCGACTCACCCAGCCAGGACAGCGCGGTGAGCGAGAACAGGATCGCCAGCGGAATCTCGATCAGGATGATGACGGTCGAGCGCCAGCTGCCCAGGAACAGCAGGATGAGCAGTCCCACCAGCAGTGCGGCGATCACCGCCTCGCGGACGACTCCGGACACCGCTGCCTTCACGAACAACGACTGGTCGTTCACGATGCGCAGGTGCAGGCTCGCGGGCAGCGAAGCCTCCACGCGCGGCAGCAGGCTCTTGACTCCGGAGATGATGTCCAGCGTGGAGGATGCCCCGGCCTTCAGCACGGTCATGAGCACGGCGTGCACGCCGTTGACCCGGACCAGGTTGGTCTGCGGCGGCCCGCCATCGTGTACGTAGCCCACATCGCGCAGGTAGATCACCGTGTCATTGACCTTCTTGATCGGCAGATCGTTGAGATCTGAGCGCTCGACGGGGCTGGCGTTGATGTCCACGTTCCAATCGAACTTGCCGATCTTCATGTCGCCCGCGGTCGGGTTGAGGTTCTGCGCGGTGAGGGCATCGACCACGTCCTCGGCCGAGACGCCGTGCGCCAGCATCGATTGCTGGTTGAGATCGACCTCCACCGCGCGGTTCACACCCCCGTAGGGCGAAGGCAGCGCTGCGCCCGGGACGGTCTCGAGGTCCGGGCGGATGAAGTTCTGTCCGTTGTCGAACAGCTGCGCGGGAGTCAGATTATTGCCAGAGAGCGCCAGCTGCAGGATCGGCACGCTCGAGGCATTGTAGGCGAGCACATAGGGCGGGGTGATGCCCTGCGGCAGGTACTTCAGCACTGTCTGCGACACCGCGGTGACCTGCGCGACCGCATTGGCGATGTCCACGCCCGGCTGGAAGAAGATCTTGATGATGCCGTAGCCATTGACCGACTGCGACTCGATGTGCTCGATGTCGTTGACCTCGGTGGACAGCGTGCGCTCGTAGAAGTAGACGATGCGGCCGGACATGTCCCTCGGCAGCATCCCGGTGTACGTCCACACGACGCTGACCACCGGCAGATTGATGTTCGGGAAGATATCGGTCGGAGTGTCGAGCGCCGCGCGCACGCCGAACAGCGCAATCAGCAACGCAAGCACCACGAAGGTATAGGGACGCCGCAGTGCCAGTTGAACGATCCACATGGCTCAGTGCTCTCCTGCTGTGCGTGATGTGAGGCGAACGGCGCGGGAGCGCACGGCCGCTTCGGACGCCAATCCGCCGGGGCCCGGACCGCCGGCGGTCGTAGGCGGTGCCGGTGCGGGGCGCTGCGTGATCTCGGCGAAGTGCACGCGAAAGCAGCTGCCGCGACCCGGAGTGCTCTCGACGCTGACCTGCGCGCCATGGGCCGCGCAGATGGAATGCACGATGGACAGCCCCAGCCCCACGCCGCCCACTTCGCTGGCATCATCGCGCGAGCGCGCCTCGTCGACGCGGTAGAACCGGTCGAAGACATGGGGCTGCGCGGCCGCCGGAATGCCGATGCCGGTGTCACTCACCTCCAGGAGGCCGCCGGCCTCGTGCTGCTCGGTGCGCAGCGTCACCGTGCCGCCGCGGGGGGTGAATTTCACGGCGTTGTCGACCAGGTTGACGATGACCTGCTTGAGCCGGCTGCGGTCGCCGCGCACAGTCAGCGACTGCAGGCGCGAGGCAACCAGGTGCACGCCCCGGTCCTCGGCGACCAGACGCATCTGCTCGACCGTATTGCCGGCCAGCTCGCCCAGGTTCACATCGAGCCACTCGCGCTGCGCATCTCCGGCGTCCAGCCGCGAAAGCACCAGCAGTCCGGACACCAGCCGCTCCAGTCGCGCGACCTCCTCGAGGGTGCTGCCAATGCGCTCGCGCAGCTCCAACGGACAGTGCGCGTCGCGTACGATCTCCTGCAGCTCGCCCTTGATGACCGTCAGCGGTGTGCGCAGCTCGTGGGATGCATCGGCCAGAAAACGCCGCGAGGTCTGCACCGAGTCGCGCAGACGGCCCAGCATGTGATTGAGTGACAGCGACAATTCCTGCAGCGCGTCGCCGGTCGCAACAATCGGCAGCCGCTCATCGAGATTCTGCACGCTGATCTGCGCGGCGGTCTGCGACATGCGCTCGACGGGGCGCAGCGCCCTCTGTACCAGCACGTAGCCGCCTCCGGCTGCGCAGATCACCAATACCGGCAGCAGCAGGCCCAGCAGGCTCAGCAACCTGTCCTGGACGGCCTGTGCCTGTCCGAGGGAACTGCCGAGCTCGACCAGATAGCGGCCCGCCGCTGTGCTGACAGGGGTGGCACTGAGCATCACCGGCCCATCGCGGCTGACGACCTGGCGCGCGCTGCTGCGGGTGGGCCAGGGGCCCTGCAGTGGGCTGATGGTCGCGGGATCGAAGCTGCCATCGGCCGGGCGCCCGGACTGGTACACCGCGATGTTGGGCGAGCGGGTGATGCGCACGAAGCGGTTGTTGAATTCCGGTGCTACGCGCGTGACCACCGATTGGGCGATCTGCGCATCGGTGGTACCGGGCGGGGCGGCCTGCAGAATCTGCTCGACCTGCTCGGAGCGTCGGCTCAGCGAGTCGGCCAGGCGCGAGCGCAGGTAATGGTCCAGTCCGTAATACATGCCGGCCCCCACCAACGCGAAGGTCGCACTGAGCAGCAGCGCGTAGGTGACCGCCAGCCGGAAGGCGAGGGAGCGATGGTTCATGTCGCCTCGGACTCGCGCCGGGATGCCTCGGGTGCGCGTATGCAGTAGCCCACACCGCGAACCGTATGGATGAGCTTCTCATCGAAGGGCTCATCGAGCTTGCGGCGCAGATAGCGCATGTAGACGTCGACGATGTTGGTGACGCCCTCGAAGCTCTGATCCCAGACATGCTCGAGGATCATCGTGCGCGAAAAGACGCGACCGGGCGAGGAGAGCAGATACGCAAGCACGCCATATTCCTTGGCAGTCAGCTCGATACGCTGCCCGCCGCGCCGCACCTGCTGGGTCAGGCGGTTGACCTCGAGATCGGCGATGCGCAGCAGATCGGTGCGCGGCGCGGGCGTCCGGCGCAACAGGGCCTTGACGCGTACCAGCAGCTCGGCGAAATCGAACGGCTTGGTGAGGTAGTCGTCCGCACCGGCCTCGAAGTGACGCACCTTGTCTTCCGTTGCATCGCGTGCCGTAAGCACCAGCACCGGCAGGGCGGGCTGGCTGTCGCGCACGCGCTGCAGCAACTCGGTGCCGCTGAGCCGCGGGAGCATCAGATCGAGCAGCAGCAGATCGTAATTGTAGGTCTGCAGGTGCTGCATACCCGAGATACCGTCGGCGGCGACATCCACGGCGAAACGCTCGGCGCGCAGACCCCGGGCCACGAAATCGGCCAGCTTCGGATCGTCCTCGACAATCAACAGGCGCATGCGGCGTTTCCTCGGTGCGCATTACAGCCGACGCCGATTAGAGGCGTCTTAGGCGTGCATTAAGAACTTCTCATAAAGGGCTCGGGCAACGTGATGGGACCCACAAGTTGACCCATAAGCGCCTTCACCGCGCGGTGACCGGCGTGCTACCGACAGGTGCCTCCTCGCTCTCCAGAGTGTAGGGCATTGCTCTATCAATAAGGACAGAGGAGCCGCCACACGCCCTTGATGGGCGTCTGTCACCGAACTGAAATATTCCTTTCGTGAACCTGTAATACAAGTGCAACACACTGCGTCGGCCCCAGGAGACAGGGGTATGGGCGCCAGCCAGGTTGTGCTGATTACGGCGTGGCGCTCGAACAGCACGGGCCGCCCCCACGGGCCGTGTTTCGATCAGGCCAACACAAAAGGAATCGCAGATGAAATCCTACGCCACTGGTCCCTCTCCAGTCCCATCCCCGAATTCGGGCCACAAGATTGCCGCAGCCCTGCTGACCGGCGTCGCACTGGCTGGGTTCGGCGCTGCCCATGCACAGAATACGGTGTCTAACAGCCCGATCGCCGCGAGCGCCACCCCGACGCTGCAGGCCGGTCCGCTGTATCTGACCTTTGGTGGGTTCACGGCGCTGGAGGGTGTCTGGCGCTCCAAGGATGAGACCGCCGATATCGGGTCCAATTACAACACCGGCATACCCTACGCGTATCAGGCCCAGGACCACTTCGATGAATTCCGTGAGAGCGCCCGCCAGAGCCGCTTCGCGATGCTCGTGCAGGGTCCGGCCGCCGATGGCTGGAGCGCCGAGAGTTATCTGGAGACGGACTTCCTGAGCGGTGGGGTGACCTCCAACTCGAGCGAAAGCAACAGCTATACGCTACGCATGCGCCATTTCTACGGCGTATTGAATAATTCCAACACCGGCTGGTACCTGCTGGCCGGTCAGACCTGGAGTCTCGCGACGCTTTCGGCTTCGGGTACCCTCAAGCCGCGCGCTGAGCAGGTTCCGCTGACAATCGATGCGCAGTACGTCGTGGGTTTCAACTGGACCCGCAATGCGCAGCTGCGCTTCGTCAAGAGGTTGGGCGATCACGCCGCCTTTGGGTTCTCCCTCGAGAGCCCGGCAACGGCTTTCACCGGGGCAACGCCCAGCACCACCGTGACCACCGAGCCGGGCGTCGGGGGAGGCCTCCTACCCAGCACCAACAACTACTCGATCGACTTTGCTCCGGACATGATCGCCAAATTCGCTTTCGATCCGGGTTGGGGACACTACGAGATTTACGGCATGGAGCGCGGCTTCCGCGATCGCTACGAGCCCACCACCGGCAGCGTCGCCGGTACCAATAACTCGACCTGGGGCGGCAGCGGCGGCGCCGGACTCATCCTGCCGCTGGGCAAGATATTGTCCTTCCAGGCCAGCGGCTTGTTCGGTGATGGCATCGGCCGCTACGGCTCGGGCGGACTGCCGGATGTCACCGTGCAGCCCGACGGCGATGTGGCCGCGATCCGCGAAGCCGACGTTCTGCTGGGCCTGCAATTCAAGCCCGTCAGTCGTCTGACGATCTACGCCTACGGCGGCGAGGAGCAGGCGCAGCGCACGGCCTTCAACAGCGCCTCGGGGGCGCTCTACGGCTATGGCAACCTCGGCTACAACAACAGCGGTTGCAACAAGCTCACCGGCACGGCCGCGACCTGCGTCGCCAACACCCAGCGGCTGCAGCAGATCATCGTTGGTGAGTGGTGGAAGGCCTACGTAGGCGCCATCGGCAACTTTCAGGTCGGGCTGCAGTACACCTATGAGGAACGCGTAGCCTTTGCCGGCATCGGCGGTGCACCGAGCACAAACCTTAACATGGGCTTCGTATCCTTCCGTTACTATCCTTATCAGCGCTGAGCGCTACCCGCAGGAGCAGGCATCATGAAACACACGATGAAGCGATGGATCGCCGCGGCGGGTGCGTTGGCGGTACTGGTCGGCGCCAGCGGCGCGGCCTGGGCGGACGATATTTCCGGCGCTGGGGCGACCTTTCCCTATCCCGTGTACGCAAAATGGGCGGAAGCCTACAAGCAGCAGACCGGCGTCGGGTTGAATTATCAGTCGATCGGTTCGGGCGGTGGCATCAAGCAGATCGAGGCCTCGACCGTGACCTTCGGCGCCTCGGACATGCCGCTGATGCCGCAGGTGCTGCAGCAGAATGGTCTGGTGCAGTGGCCGATGATCATCGGCGGGGCGATCCCCGTGGTGAACATCGCCGGCGTCAAGCCCGGAGAGCTGCTGCTCGATGGCCCGACGATCGCCGCCATCTACCTGGGCGATATCACGCGCTGGAACGATCCGGCGATCCAGAAGCTCAATCCGCGTCTGAAGCTGCCCAAGCAGGATATCGCCCCGGTGTACCGTTCCGACGGCTCGGGCACGAACTTTCTGTTCACCAACTATCTGTCCAAGGTGAGCTCGAAGTTCGCCCAGCAGATCGGCGCGAATACTTCCGTGCAGTGGCCCGTGGGCCTGGGTGCCAAGGGCAATGAGGGCGTGGCGAATCAGGTGCTGCAGACCGGGGGCGCCATTGGCTACGTGGAGTACGCCTATGTCATCCAGACGCACATGACCTATGCCAGGTTGCGCAATGCGGCGGGCTACTACGTGGCACCCTCCGCGCAGGCCTTCCAGGCCGCGGCGTCCAGCGCCGACTGGGCGAAAGCACCGGGGTTCTACCAGGTGCTCACCAATCAGCCGGGCGCGACCAGCTGGCCGATCACCGGCGCGAGCTTTATCCTGGTGCACACTCAGAGCCGCGACCGCAACACGGCCGCGGCGCTGAAGTTCTTCGATTGGGCCTATAACCACGGCCAGCAGCTGGCCCAGCAGCTCGACTATGTGCCGATCCCGGCCAGCGTCGCGCAGCTGGTCGAGTCGAAGTGGGCCGGGTTGCAGGTCGACGGCCAGGCCGTCTGGCCGGCAAAATAGGCAGGTGCCTCCCCGGTTGCCGGAGGCGCCGGCACCGGGGAGTTCTCATCCCCCCCACGCGGCAATCGTCATCGCCCTCGTCAGCGAGGTGAGCGGGAAAGCATGTCGGCCGTGACACTGCCATTCAAGCGACAGATCAAGCGCGAGGCGCGCGCCGAGCAGATATTTCGCGCGCTCACGGTCTGTTCGGCGGCGCTCGTGCTGATCGTGCTGGCCGGAGTGCTCGGCTCGCTGCTGTATGGCGCGTGGCCGGCGCTGTCGACCTTCAAGTTCGGTTTCCTGACGCGTGAGATCTGGAACCCGGTCACCAATCAGTTCGGCGCCTTGGCGGCCCTCTATGGCACCGTCATCACCTCGCTGATCGCGATGGTCATCGCCGTGCCGCTGGCTTTTGGCATCGCGGTCTTCCTGACCGAGACCTGCCCGCTGTGGCTGCGAGGGCCGATCGCGACCTGCATCGAGCTGCTGGCCGCCGTGCCGAGCATCGTGTTTGGCATCTGGGGTCTGTTCGTACTGGCCCCGCTGCTGCAGCACTACGTGCAGCCCTGGGTCATCGCTGCCTTCGGGGATCTGCCCGGCGTCGGCCACCTGTTCCGTGGCCCGCCCTATGGCATCGGGCTCATGACGGCCGGCTTCGTGCTCGCGATCATGGTGCTGCCCTTCATCACCTCGGTGATGCGCGAGGTGTTTCTGTCCACGCCGCGCTCGCTCAAGGAGGCGGCCTACGGCATCGGCGCGACCCAGTGGGAAGTCATCTGGGACGTGGTGCTGCCGAACTCCCGCGCCGGCGTCATCGGCGGCATCATGCTCGGCCTGGGCCGCGCGCTCGGGGAGACCATGGCCGTCACCTTCGTGGTCGGCAACGCGCATCGCATCTCCTCCTCACTGCTGGCGCCCGGCACCACCATCTCTGCCAGTATCGCCAATGAATTCACCGAGGCGTTGGGTTCGCTCTATACGTCCTCGTTGATCGCCCTGGGGTTGCTGCTCTTCATTCTGACCTTCGTCATCATTGCCGCGGCACGGCTGCTGCTGTTGCGGCTCGAGCAGCGTGGAGCCCACATATGAGGAGTCTGGCGCGCCGCAAATTGAAGGCACGTGTCGCGCTGGGGGCCTCGGGCGTGGCGACCTTCATTGGGCTGGCGTTCCTGGCGGCCATTCTCTGGACGCTGTTCTCGCGCGGGCTCGGCGGGCTGTCCTGGCGGGTGTTCAGCGAGATGACGCCGGCGCCGGGCAGTGAGGGCGGACTGCTCAATGCCATCTACGGCAGCGTTGTCATGACGCTGCTGGGGGTGCTCATCGGTGCGCCCATCGGCATCCTCGCGGCGACCTATCTATCGGAGTACGGACGGCGTGCGCGCCTGTCCGTCGTGATTCGCTTCATCAACGATGTGCTGCTGAGCGCGCCGTCGATCGTCATTGGCCTGTTCGTCTACACGCTGGTGGTATTGCCCATGGGGCATTTCTCGGCGATCGCGGGCGCCATCGCACTGGCCATCATCGTGATCCCCGTCGCCGTGCGCACCGGCGAGGATATGCTGCGCCTGGTGCCGCAGAGCATGCGGCACGGCTCGGCGGGACTGGGCGCGCAGCCCTGGCGCACCATCACCAGCATCGTCTATCCGGCCGCTCGCAGCGGCTTGCTGACCGGCGTGCTGCTGGCGCTGGCGCGCGTCTCGGGCGAGACCGCACCGCTGCTGTTCACGGCGCTCAACAATCAGTTCTGGAATGCCAAGCTCAACCAGCCGATGGCTAATCTGCCCTACGTGATCTTCCAGTACGCGACCAGCCCCTATCCGAACTGGCAGTCGCTCGCCTGGGTCGGGGCGCTGCTGATCACGCTGTTCGTGCTGTTCCTGAGCATCTTTGCGCGTCTGGTGTCGCGTCTGTTCGGACAACGCGAGAGCCGCGTGGAGTAGCGAGCGGGCTGGCGCCAGCGGCCCGTCGGCGGTGGCTCGCGGTTGATTGCAGCTTACAGGCGTTGCAGGCGGCGCAGATACGCCTGCTCGTCGGCGGTCCGACCGGCGCGCTGCGCGTCCCACAGCGTCTCGGCCAACGGCTCGATCATGCGGTGCTCGGCGGCGTGGGCCGAGCCGAGGGAGGCGGCGAGGCGCCGATGAATCCCTGCGATGCCCGCGGGCCGATCGGTCGCGACCTGCTCGCGCAGGGCCAGATGCAGGCCGAGATGCAGGAAGGGATTGGTCCCCGCCTCCGCCGCCGGATAGTCGTCTTCCAGGGCCGCCTCGCCGAGCACGGCGGCCTGGAATTCGGGATGCTCGGCGATCACAGCGGCGATCTGTGCATCCAGGGGCGAGAGCAGCTTGCCCGCGCGAAACAGCTGCCAGGCGTCGCGATAGCGCGCCCGTAGCTGCTCACGGCCCTGATCCGCAAACACGCTCACGGCGCAGTCGGGCTCATGGCGGGGTCTTGGGCTGGTACTCGCACCAGCGCTCGATGGGACAGCGCGGACACTCGGGACGCCGTGCTTTGCAGATGTAGCGTCCGTGCAGAATCAGCCAGTGGTGCGCGTGAAGGCGAAACTCGGCCGGAATTACCTGCAGCAGCCCATCCTCCACCGCGCGCGGCGAATCGGCGCGAAACAGTCCGGTGCGATTCGCAACGCGAAACACGTGTGTGTCGACGGCCAGGGTCGCCTCACCGAAGGCGACGTTGAGCACCACATTGGCGGTCTTGCGGCCCACGCCGGGCAGCGCCTCGAGCTGCGCGCGTTCACGCGGCACCTGTCCCGCATGCTCGTTGACCAGCAGCTGGCAGGTGGCGAGGATGTTGCGCGCCTTGGTGTTGTACAGGCCGATGGTGCGGATGTGACGTTTGAGGCCCGCAAGCCCGAGCTCGAGTATGCGCTGGGGAGTGTTGGCGACCCGGAACAGCTCGGCGGTGGCGACATTGACGCTGCGATCGGTAGCTTGTGCGGACAGCATGACCGCGATCAACAGCTCGAACGGTGAGTGGTAATTCAGCTCGGAACGCGGTTCAGGATTCGCGGCGCGCAGGGCCTCGAAAATACGTCGGCAGCGCTGCGGGCTCACGATGGGTTCTGCGCAGCGCGCTTGCGATCGCGCAGCAGGCGCTCCTGTAGCTCGCTGCGCTGCTGCGCTCGATGGCGATGCTGCTCGAAGTGACGGCGATTGTCCGCGGGCGCCGGGGCAGCCTCGGCGGGCGGGCGCGCCAGCATGCGGATGCAGTCCACCGGGCAGCTGGCCACGCACAGCTCACAGCCCGTGCAGCGCGCGGCCTGCACGGTATGCAGGTAGCGCGACGCGCCGATGATGGCGTCCACGGGGCAGGGCGGCAGGCAGCGAGCGCAGCCGATGCAGGCCTCGGCATCGATCCAGGCGATGAGTGGGTCCGCTTCCCGGCCACATGCCGCATCGAGCGGCACGGCTTCGCGGGCCAGCAGGGTGGCCAGCGCGGCAATCGTGGCCTCACCCCCCGGTGGACAGCGATTGATGGGCGCGCCCTCGGCGATCGCCTCCGCGTAGGGACGGCAACCCGTATAACCGCAGCGCGTGCACTGGGTCTGCGGCAGCAGCGCGTCGATGCGCGCGCACAGCTCCTCGCCCTTCAATGCCGCCCCGGTCGCGTTCAGCTCGACGCCACGATGCCCGCATGCACCAGCTCGGGCACCAGCACGCGGCTGATCTGATCGGTCGTGGCCTCGATCGATCGCAGGTCGATGCTGCGGGTGACCCCGGTCCAGATCAGCCGGCCTCCCGCGGCCACAGTGAATACATCGGTCTGAAAGTCGGCGATGTACGACGTGTCGACCCAGCCGGGGCCGTAGGCCGCGTCCCAGTACCCGAAATAGCGCCATCGCCAGCCGAAGCCAACCCCGGCGTAGCCTGGCATCCAGTAGTTGCGTTGGTGCGCACCGACGAAGTGGGTGGCCATTACCCCATCGAAGCCGCGGGCCGCCGCGGTCTGGGCCAGCTCATCGGCGCTCGGGGCCCGATTCGGGAAGATCTCATAGGAGGCAGTGCCGGCAATGTGCTGGCGGGCCAGCGCAGCCACCATCGAGCTCTCCCAGACGCGCCGCTGTCCGCTGTCGCGTTGAACCCCGACCACCAGCACCCGATGCAACGGCGGCCCGGCAAAGCCTGGATCCTTCCAGCGCTCGATCAGAGAGGGGCTCAGGCAGCCTGCCAGCAGCAGGGTCAGCAGCGCCAGCATCCCTGCACCCCGCAGCGTGGACACGCTCCGGGGGTCCCTCGTCGACGAAGCATGCATGTTCAGGTCCTCCAGGTGGCAGAATGCACAGCAAATGTTCGGCACCCTGACGCCCGTCGTGCGGGCGGTACTCTACGCTAATGTCATCGTTTTTGGCCTGCAGTGGTTGACGGGCCCGTCGCTGCTGCCGACACTTTTTGCGCTCTGGCCGCTCAACAGCGCGCGGCTCACGGGCGTGCCCTTCGAGCCCTGGCAGCTCGTCACATATGCCTTTCTGCATGAAGGCTTCTGGCACATCGCCGGTAATATGTTCGCGCTGTACGTCTTCGGACCGGACGTCGAGCTGCTGCTCGGTGCCAAGCGCTTTACGCTGTACTACTTCGTCTGCGTGGTCGGCGCGGCGCTGACGCAGCTGTGGGTGGTGCAGTATCTCTATCCCACCCCCTATCCGACCGTCGGCGCCTCGGGCGGCATCTTTGGATTGCTGCTCTTCTATGGCATGGCCTTTCCACACCGGCGCATGCTGCTGCTGATCCCGCCGATTCCGATGCCGGCCTGGCTGCTGGTGACGCTGTATGGCGCGTTGGAGCTGGTCCTCGGTGTCTTCGGCACCTCCCAGGGCATCGCGCATTTCGCCCACCTGGGCGGCATGGCGACGGGTTTTCTAATGATTCTCTACTGGCGCTGGCAGCAGCGGCGCCGTTCTCGCAACTGGCAGGGCTGAGGGCGCGGCGCCGCAGCCTGCGTGACCAGGCGTGCCGCCGATTGCGCGACAGCGCCTCAGGTCACGCGCATGCCCGGTTCGGCGCCCGCATCGCTCGATAGCAGGAAGACGCCGTCGCGCTCACCGCTGGCGCACAGCACCATGCCCTCCGAAACGCCGAAGCGCATCTTGCGCGGCGCGAGGTTCGCAATCATCACGACCAGCCGGCCCTGCAGCTGCTCGGGTTGGTAGCTCGCGCGAATGCCGGAGAACACCGTGCGCTGCTCGCCCCCCAGATCGAGGATCAGGCGCAGCAGCTTGTCGGATCCCTCGACCAGCTCGGCGCGCTGCACGCGCGCGACGCGCAAGTCGAGCCGCGCGAAATCGTCGATGCTGATGTTCGCGCCGCCAGCGCCCTTGCCGGCGGGCGCTGGCGCTGACGCTGACGCTGGCGCTGGCGCTGGCGCTGGCGTGGGGGAGGCGCCGGCGGTGTCCTCAACGAGTGCCGCGACCTTGGCGGGCTCGAGGCGCAATGCCAGCGGCTCATAGGCGGCCAGCGGACTGCCCAGTAGCGGCGTGGCGATGGCCGACCAGGAGTCGAACGAGGTACCGAGGAAGGCAGCAGCGCGCGTGGCCATCTGCGGCAGCACCGGCGCGAGGCAGCTCATCAGCACGCGGAACAGGTTGATGCCCTGCGTGGCTACCGCGCTGACCTCGGCGGCCTGCGTGCTCTGGCGCGCGAGCAGCCAGGGCTTGCGCGCATCGATGTAGCGATTGGCGCGATCGGCCAGCTCCATGATGTCGCGGATCGCGGCGGCGTATTCACGCTGCTCGAACAGCGCGGCAATGCCCTCGGCGGCGGTGCAGAACTCGCCGTACAGCGCCGGCTCGGGCAGCTCGGGCGCCAGACGGCCGCCGCCGCGCGCGATGAAGCCCGCGCAGCGGCTGGCGATATTGACCAGCTTGCCGACGAGATCGGAATTCACGCGTGCCACGAAATCGTCCAGGTTGAAGTCGATGTCCTCGAGGCCGTTGCTCAGCTTCGCAGCGAAGTAGTAACGCAACGCCTCGGCGGGCAGGCGCTCGAGATAGCGGCGCGCGGTCACGAAGGTGCCGCGCGACTTGGACATCTTCTGTCCGTTGATCGTCAGAAAGCCGTGCGCGAACACTGCGGTCGGCCGGCGCAGGCCCGCGCCATGCAGCACCGCCGGCCAGAACAGCGTATGGAAGTAGCTGATGTCCTTGCCGATGAAGTGATACAGCTCGGTGGTCTGCTCGCTCTTCCAGTAGTCCTCGAAAGAGCCGCCGTGAGATGCGCGCCAGTGCTCGAAGCTGGCGATGTAGCCGATGGGCGCATCGAACCACACGTAGAAGTACTTGCCCGGCGCATCCGGCACCTGAAAACCGAAGTAGGGTGCATCGCGCGAGATGTCCCAATCGGCCAGCCCCGCCTGAAACCATTCGGCCAGCTTGGCGCGCACGCCGGACTGCAGGCTACTGCTGTCGGTGTAGGTGCGCAGCATTGGCTCGAGCGCCCCTAGCCGGAAGAACAGGTGCTCGGACTCGCGCCACACCGGGGCGGTGTCGCTGAGCGTCGAGCGCGGCTCGATCAGATCCGCGGGACTGTAGGTCGAGCCGCACACCTCGCAGCTGTCCCCATACTGATCGACAGATTTGCAGCGCGGGCAGGTGCCGCGGATGTAGCGGTCGGGCAGAAACATCCCGGCCTTCTCGTCGAAGGCCTGACGGATTTGGCGGCGCGCGATGTAGCCCGCGTCGCGCAGCGTCGTGTAGATCTCGCCGGTCAGCCGACGATTCTCGGTGGAGTGCGTGGAATGATACGCGTCAACCCCGATCAGGAAGTCGCGATAGTCGCGCTGGTGGTCTTCGGCGCTGCGCGCGATCAGCGTTTCGGGCGCGATACCTTCCTGCTGCGCGCGGATCATGATCGGGGTGCCATGCGCATCGTCGGCGCAACAGTACAGGCACTCGTGTCCGCGCATCTTTTGGAAGCGCACCCAGATATCGGTCTGTACCGCCTCGAGCAGGTGGCCCAAATGCAGCGGCGCATTCGCATAGGGCAGGGCGTTGGTGACGAGGATGCGGCGTGCCATGGCGACCCTCAGGTGCTGCGCAGGTCCTGCTGAAGCTCGCCGAAGCGTGTGATGTGCTCCTCGTGCGACGGGTCGCGCATCGGCTCACGCAGTGCCTCGGCGTACCAGGCCTGCAGGGACGGCAGCGCCAGCAGCCGGCGCGCGTAGGCGTCCGCAGGCGCGCTGAGCGACAGATCATAGGTCTGAATGCGCAAGGCCACGGGCGCGTAGAACGCATCAACGGCGCTGAAGCGAGCGCCCGCCAGAAACGGCCCGGCGAAACGCTGCAACCCTTCGCCCCATAGCGCCGTCAGCCGTGACAGATCGTGCGTCAGAGCCGGGCCATGCTCGTGCAGCCGGACGCGTACGCCGCAGTTCATCGAGCACTGCTCGCGCAGAGTTGCGAAACCCGAGTGCATCTCGGCGGTGGCACTGCGTGCCCAGGCGCGCGCCGCGCTGCTCTCGGGCCAGACCCCTTGGTGGCGTTCCGCGAGGTATTCGGCAATCGACAGCGAGTCCCAGACACGGGTCTGTCCGTCCAGCAGACAAGGCACCTTGCCACTCGGACAGATCTGCCGGTAACCCTGCCAGGCGCTGGCGTCTGCGAATACCAAGCGCTGCTCCTCGAAACCGATGCCGAGCTCGCGCAGCAGAATCCAGGGGCGCAGCGACCAGGAGGAGTAATTCTTGTTCGCGATGTAGAGCTGGTACATGGCTCCCGGCATCGTAGCAGAACCGGGTAGGCGGTCCCGAGCGGTACCATGCACTCAGAGCCGCATATAACCTCGTCCCTGTGTCGGTCGCGGCGCGCGGTTCCTAGCTGTGCGCCTGGGCGGCGGGGGCAACCGCCGCTGGCGGGGTGGCCGCGTGCAGGCGCAGGGTCGGCTCGCCCTGATGACGCACGGGTTCGAATTTCGTCTTGTTGATGGCCTTGCGGAAGGCCTCCGCGCCGCTGATCGAGCCGGCCTCCAGCAGCTGCTGGATGGCGCTGTCCATGGTACGCATGCCGAACTGCCCACCCGACTGCATGGCGCTCTCGAGTTGATCGAGCTTTCCCTGGCGGATGAGATTCGCCGTAGCCGGCGTATTAATCAGAATCTCCAGCGCCGCGACGCGTCCGCTGGCATCGGAACGCTTGATCAGCTGCTGCGAGACCACGCCGCGCAGCGAGGTGGACAGCATCGTGCGCACATGCGGCTGCTTGTCGGCGGGAAACTGGTTCACCATGCGGTCGACCGTCTGACCGGCGCCATTGGTGTGCAGCGTCCCCATGACCAGGATGCCCATCTCCGCGGCGGTCACCGCAATGCTCATAGTCTCGAGGTCGCGCAACTCGCCGACCAGGATCACGTCCGGATCCTCACGCAGCGCCGAGTGCAGCGCCGCCGCGAAATTTGGCGCATGCACGCCGATCTCGCGCTGACTGATGAGGCAGTTGCGCCGCGTATGCACGAACTCGATGGGATCCTCGACCGTCAGGATGTGCCCGCGCTCGCGCTTGTTGATGTCGTCGATCATCGCCGCGAGTGTGGTCGACTTGCCCGAGCCGGTCTTGCCGGTCACGAGGATGAGCCCATTGTTGGCGCGGCACAGCTGGCGCACCGCCGGTGGTATATCCAGCTGATCGAGCGTCAGTGCCTGTGAGGGAATGGCGCGGAACACCGCCCCCATGCCATTGAGCTGCCGCATGACATTGACGCGGAAGCGCCCCTTGTCTGCGAGCGTGTAGGCGAAATCCGCGCCGTCCTTGCTCTCGAAGCGCTCGATGGCTTTGCGCGGCATGATCTCGTAGAGCGCGGCCTTCACGTTGTCGGCCAATAGCGGCGTCTCCTGCAGCGCCGAGAGATCGCCGTGCAGACGGATGCGCGCCGGATCCCCGGCGATAAAGTGCAGGTCCGAGCCGCGCCGCCGCAGGACTTCCTCGAGATAGGGATCGATCTGCGCCATGGGGCTGCCCTAGTCCGCTGTCTTGTGAACGCCGCTGGCGAGGCTGCCGCTGCGCGAAGTACCAGTGCTGCCCGTGTCCGGGCGGGGCAGGATGCTCGTATCGGTCACGTACTTCTGGAACATCCGCTTGTCGCTTGCATAGTTGTAGGCGTCGTCGGGATCGATCTGCCGCTCGTGCAGCGCCTGCTGCAATGCCTGGTCGAACAGCTGCATGCCGTGTTCGCGTCCCATCTGCAACTGACTCGGAATCTGGTGGGTCTGGTCGCTCTGGATGAGCTTGGCCACCGCCCGGGTGGTGATCATCACCTCGACGAGAGCGCGCCGGCCGCGCCCGTCGGCGCTGCGCACCAGGATCTGGGTGACCACCGCCAGCAGGCTCTGTCCGAGGAAACTCTTGGTCTGCTCGCGCTCTTCGGCCGGCAACGCATCGATCAGTCGATCGATGGTCTTGACCGCGCTGGTGGTGTGCAGCGTGCCGAGCACCAGGTGCCCGGTCTCTGCGGCGGTCATGGCCATGCGGATGGTCTCCGCATCGCGCAACTCGCCGACCAGGATCACGTCCGGGTCCTCGCGCATCGCCGCGCGCACGCCCTCGGCGAAGCTCGGAATGTGCGTGCCGAGCTCGCGCTGGATCACCTGACTCATCTTGCTCCGATGCACGAACTCGATGGGATCTTCCAGGCTGATGATGTTCAGCCGCCGCGTGCTGTTCAGCAGATCGATCATCGCGGCGAGCGTCGTCGACTTGCCCGTGCCGGTCGAGCCGGTCACCAGGATCATGCCCTGGTGGTAATCGCACAGCTTGGTCACGATCGGTGGCAGGCCGAGGCTCGTCAGGGAGGGAATATCGGACGGGATGGCGCGAAAGGCCGCCCCCACGCCGGTGTCCTTACGAAACACGTTGACGCGAAAGCGCCCGCCGTCGGCCGAGATGTATGAGAAGTCCAGGTCCTGCCCGCGCGTGAAGTGCTCGGACTGGCTCGGCGTCAGAATCTCCCCGATGTAGCTTTCCAGCTCCGTGTCGCGCAGATCACGGAACTTGATCGGCACCAGATCCCCGTGCAGGCGCAGCATCGGCGGCACGCCCACGGCCAGGTGGATGTCGGAGCAGCCCTGCTGGGTGCCGAGCTTCAAGAATGCGTCGATTCGCGCCACAGCCGATGGGTTCCTGTCGTATCTGCCGTCGTTGTGCGGCCGGCACACGCACCCGCGCTCCGGCAGCCTCCCAGCTATAGCCGGCGCCTTCTGTCAAATCAAGGATTTGTGGGTAAAAGTTTGAACTGCCGCAAGCAGTCTAGCGGAAGCGTTCGAGGGCGGTGCGCAGCTCGTCCATGGTCTGGAAGCGCTTGGCCTTGTCCACCGCCATGGCTTTCACGACCACCTCGGCCAGATTCGCCGGGAGGGACGGATTGACCTCCTGCGGCGGGCGCGCCTTGCCCTGTACGTGCTGATACATCACCGCCATGTGGTCCCCGCGCGAGTAGGGCGGTATGCCCGTGACCATCTCGTACAGCAGTACCCCGAGGGCATAGATGTCGGCACGCTCATCGACTTTGCGTCCGAGTATCTGCTCGGGTGCCATGTACTTGGGCGAGCCGATCACGTACCCGGTGCGCGTCAGGTGCGTGTCGCCCTCGCGCTGTGCGGCGGCCACACCGAAGTCCACGATTTTGACCAGTCCCTCATCGTTGATCAGCACATTCGCGGGCTTGAGGTCACGATGCACGATGCCGACCTGATGCGCCACGGCCATACCCGTGGCGATATCGATACCGAACTGCAGCGCGCGCTTCTGCGCCAGGGGCTTCTCGTTGACGATTTCCGAGCCGAGCGTGTGCGAGGGAAAGTATTCCATCGAGATCGCATAGTTGCCCTGTATGGCGAGGAAGTCGTAAATGCGGATGACGTTGCGATGCGTGATCTTGCGCGAGTAGCGCAGCTCATGCACGAAGCGCTTCATGATCTCCTCGTCCTGCGCCACGCTCGGATTGAGGAACTTCAGGATCAGCCGCTCATCGACGACCGTATCCTCCATCAGCAGCACCGTGCCGAACGCGCCGCGTCCGATCTTCTCGATGTAGCGATAGCGCCCCTCGATGACGTCCCCGCTGTTGAGCGTGGAGATGTCCAGCCGGCCGAGCGTGGCTGCCGTGGCCTGATGCACGGCCTGGGCGACGTCGCGCTCGGGGATCAGCAGCGTGCGCGAGGCGACGGCCGGTGGCCGGGTCGCTTCGCTGCCGCGCGGGGCGACCGTGCCGATGGGCCCGAGCGCCGTGACGGCACCGACGGCCGATGAGAAGCGCACCTCAAGCTCGGTGAGTGCCCGCACCGCCACGCGTGCGATGGTGGGATCCGACTGCTCGGCCTGCGTCTGCAGCTGCACACGAATCTGGTCGGCGCGCTGCTCGTCGGCCAGGCGTGCCAGCGCCTGGATCGCCTCGACGCGCACGTCTTTCTCGCCACTCTTCAGCAGCGGGGTGAGCAGCTCGATCGATTTGAGGTCGCCGAGCTTGCCGATCGCGCGCACCACGATCGGCAGGGCGCGCGAGTTGCCGGCACGCAGCATCTCGTAGAGACGCGGTACGGCGCGCTTGCTGCCGATCTCGGCCAGCGCATCCACGGCCCGCTCGCTGACCCACCAGTCCTGATCGCGCGTGGCTTCGATGAGATGATTGATGGCACGCTCGTCCTTGGTCTGGTTCAGGATCTCGATGGCGGCGCGCCGGATGTCCTCATCCTTGTCGCGCACCAGCTCGAGCACCGCATCGATGACCTTGGGGCCGCCGATCTTGCCGAGCGCGTCGCCGGCGCGGCTGCGTACCCACCAATCGTCATCCTTGATCGCCTCGAGCAGGTACTTCACCGAGCGCGCATCGCCGACCTCGTTGAGTACCTCGACGGCGGCGCGCCGCGCCTGCTCGCTCTCGTCCTTGAGCACCGGCACGAGGTGGCGGATGGTCTCCGGGTCGCGCGCCTTCGCCAGCAGCTCCACGGCGCGGTTCTGCACGTCGAGCTCCGGGTCGCGCAGCAGCGCGCAGACGCGGCCCACCTCGATGGGACCGTTCATCTTCGTCATCGCGGTCAGCACCGCCGAGCGCACCATCTTGTTGTTGTCGCCTAGCAGCTCCTGCAGAGCGCCATGCACCTCGGGACGGTTGAAGCGCGCCAGCACGTTGATGATATGCAGGCGCGCGATGGGATCCTTGCCCTGCAGCCGCCCGATCAGCTCCGGCAGCGCCGCATCATCGGCGATCTCGCCGATGATGCGAAACAGCGCGGCCTTCTCGTTGGGCTCCTGCGCATAGGCGGCATTGAGCAGCTCGCGCACCGTGAAGCGTCCACGCTGTCCATTGATGACATCCAATAGCGCCGATTTGGCGATGCCTGGCATCGCCAGCGCCTCCAGCAGCAGGTGCGGTGGGTAGTTGCGGCTGCTGGTCAGCGCCCAGGCGACCC
>DATAXJ010000045.1:0-22340 GCA_036266795.1 Steroidobacteraceae bacterium
CAGGTTGAAGCTCGGAGGGTTGAGTCCAGTGGAATATAGGTGTTCCGGAGCTTCTCCCGCCCTTCGGGCGTGAGACTGCCTGCGTCGGAACGATATTGATGATGGTCATCTAAACATGTCCAACCTTTGGGGGTCAGCCCACCTGGCATGGACGCCAATCATTAACGGGCTCGCCTATCGCAGGCTACGCGGCCCAGACCACCCGCTTACGGCGCTCAAACGTAACCGGGCCAAGCTGCTCATCGCGCGATTGTCATGGGCGCAAACATGTGCCGCCGGCAGCAGTTCCCTATCGTGCCGCAACTGCGCCCGATCGGCGTTATCAGGTGCCCGGTGCCGGTAGGGCTATGCACATGTCAGGGCGCGCGCGGCCCGATCAGCGGATCTCGCGCCAGGAGTAGCGCTGCTGATGGAAGCCCATCTGCCAGTAGGCGCGTGTCTCTGTGGTGCCGAGGGTGATCCAGCCGATGTCGCCGCCCTGGCCGTAGGTGCCGGCGCCGTAGCTGTTATATACCGGGCCGGCCGCATAGGAACCGCCCAGCAGCATTCCATTGGCGGGAATGATGGCAGAAGTCGGAGCATTGGTGCCGGTGTAGTTGAACACCGGCACCGAGAAGGCGCCGCCGGCAAAGTTGAACTCCATCAGATACGAAACATCGCCGCCAGGACATACCGGCGGTGGCGGCGGTGGCGGCGTGGCGATCACCGCCAGGGTTGTTCCACCGGAGACGCCGGCGTACGTCGCTGTAATCGTCGAGGTGCCGGTCGCAACTCCTGTTGCAATGTTGGATGCGATGGTCGCAATCGATGTATTCGATGAAGACCAGCTCGCCACGGAGGTCAGGGGCGCCGTCGATCCGTCACTGTAGTGACCCGTCGCGATGAATGTCTGCGTCTGCATGACGTCGATAGTGGGATCGAGCGGCGCGACGGAGATGGTCAGCAGCGTCGGCGGTAGAGGGGGGTTCTGGACTGTCAGGGTTGCGCTGCCGGAGACCCCGCCATAGGTCGCGGTGATCGTGGCCATGCCGGCGACTACGCCGGTTGCCAGGCCGCCTCCAGCGGTAATCGTCGCGACCGCCGTGGTGTTCGAGGACCAGACGGAAGTCGTGGTCAGGACCCGGGTCGAGTTATCGCTGTAATGACCCGTCGCAGTGTACTGCTGAGTCGACCCGACATTAATGAGCGCGTTAGCCGGTGTCACGCTGATCGACATCAGGGTGGGGGGCGCATTGACGTTCAGGTTCCCGGACCCTTGGGCGCCACCGTAGGTCGCCGTGATGGTCGTCGTACCGACCGCGCCGCCGGTGGCCAATCCGCCGGCGGAAACAGTGGCGATGCCTGGGCTGGAAGAAATCCAGGTGGCGGATGAAGTCACGTTTTGCGATGAGTTGTCGCTATAGTAGGCCGTGGCGGTGAATTGTTGGGTACCGCCGACATAAATGCTGGCGGTCGCTGGTGTGACGACGAGCGAAGTCAGTGTGGGCGCGACCGGGGGTACATAGGGTGTCACCGTCAGCATGGTGTCACCGGAAATCGTGCTCAGGGTAGCAGTGATCGTCGTAGTCCCTGCCGCGACGCCGGTTGCAAGGCCGCCTGCGCCGATGCTTGCTATCCCGCCACTGGAGGACGACCAGGACACCTGATTCGTGATGTTCAGGGTCGACCCGTCGCTGTAGGTGCCGATCGCCGTGAACTGCTGGGTCTGGCCCACCGAAATCGTGGGATCGGGGGGCTGGACCGTAATCGACTCCAGTGTTGGTGTAGGCGGGGGCTGCGGCGGCGCGTTGACGTTCAGTGTCGTATAACCCGAAATTCCGCCCAAGGACGCCGTGATTTGGGTCGAACCACTCGTCGTCGTCGACGAGCTCGCCAGGCCGCTCGAAACGATCGTCGCGACAGACGTGGTGGATGAAAACCAGGTGACCTGTGAGGTCAGATCGCGCATCGACCCGTCGCTGTAGGTGCCGGTCGCGGTGAATTCCTCTGTCTGCCCCTCTGTGACGGTCGGGTTGGGCGGCGTCACCGCGATGGAACTCAAGGTCGGGGGCGGACTGGTTCCGAAGCCGATGGACCATAGGCGCGTCTTCGACTGCGCCGGATGGTAGACGCCGTCGAGGGCGAACTGCGTACGGGAACTATCGAACTGGGTGGTGGCTGCTAACGGCGGGCCCAGTGTCAGATAGCCCACCGAATCCAGGGTCGCCAGCGTGCGCCGACTGTTCGGCTGAGGCGTTGACGGCTGCACCGACCTGGCCAGATTGGCATGCGATTGGTTACCGGGAGTGATGGTGGACGTGGTGCTGCTGCCGTACGGTACCGGCTTCACACTGATGACGGTCACCGCCCCGCCGATGATCCGCGGGTCACTTACGATGCGCTCGCCGACGTCGGTCTGAACGCCTCCGCTTAGCACGTCGAAATCTACCCGCCATCCGTTCTGCGTGGGCAGCGAAATCTGGCCTCCGGAAACAAAACGCAGGACGTATCCGGGGGGACACGTACTCATCGAACACTCGGACAGTATCTGCGGTTGCAGATCGCTACGCACCAGCGAAGTGCTATTGCTGCCGGAGTCATACACGCCGTACATCGTCTGGATCTGCGTGGAACTCAGATCCGTCGTTCCGAGTAGCTGGCCAGTCCCCACATACACCATGGTCCCGGGCACGCGCGGAAAGTCCGGGTTGAGTGAGACGGCCGGCGTAGTGGTAATGGGTTGAGTGTTTCCAGCCACGTCGGTCGCCTTGAATAGCAACGTCACGCCCCAGCTATTCGGGTTGGCATTGTGGATGTCCACTCGCCAGACGTTGCCCTGCAGGTCGCCGGCGTAGACCGTGGTGGCCGGCGCACCGACGCCGCCCACGGCGCTGATGACATTGACGTTGGACAGGCCGTTCGGCAATGAGCTGTTGCAGGCATTCGCGGGGAGGTTGGTCGCCTTGGCGCATAGATCGATGGGCGTACCCGGCAGGGAGGCGCCGGTCTCCGGATCCAGCGCGTAGAGGTATGGTGTCTCGGAAGCGCTGTTGTAGCCGTTGCCGAAGAAGACCGTGAAGCCGAGTTGATTGGCGCTGGCTCCGTAGGCGGTTTGTGCGATCACGGGGTTGCTGTAGGTCAGCCCCAGGTTGGCGGGATCACTGAACTCCCACTTCACATTGCTCGCCAGGTCATTTTCGGTGTGGATGTTCTCCGGGTCGGAGACGTCGAGCGCGAAGATCGTGCTGCCACCGGCGTGCTCGCCGCTGACCAGCAGCGTGTGCCAGTCTCCGGTGCTGAATTGCACGTCCGCGACCTCTGGGGAGCCATCGGCAAAGAACTGGTGCTCCTCGTTGTAGTACGGATTGGTCAGATTGATGAGGTTGGCGAATACGCCATTGGGAACGTAGGCGAACAGCTCCTGGCCGCTCGTCGCGTTGCCGCTCGTGGCGTCGAAGGCATGCAGCATGCCGTCATTGGAGCCGACATACAGAACCGGTGCTCGATTGTTGTGTGCCACCTCGAAGGCGTAGTAACTGGCGCTCTGATAGGGGCCAACTGCAGCGCCCACGTATACCGGGGAGCTGTCGACGATGTCTCCGAGGATGTGCGTGCGATTGCGGAATGGGCCGCTTTGGGACGCAGTGTGCGAAGCGTCCCCTCGCAGGTAATCCAGCGCATCCTGGCCGTTGGGATCGGCGGTATTGGTTTCCAGCTCCATCCCGAGCTGGGTATTGATTGCGATACCGTGGTTGGGATTGGGGTTCCATTCGAAGGGAATTGCCCGCCCTATGGCCGGATCCCAGGTCGCGATGATGCGGTGGCTCCAGCCGCTGCCGGACGCCTTTGCGTCCAATTGCGCCTGGGCGCTCCAGGAGGGCGTGGTCTCGATTTGGCCGCTGCCGTCGATCGGATAAGCCTTGATGTCGCCGGTCCAGTCCTGGTCGACATCCGAGGTGTCGAAGCTCGGCTGGAAGGCCATGGAGGTGCTGGTCAGGGCGGTGGTATTGACGGTCGCCGATGCGCTCGAGCGCGTGGCGGCCAGAATGTTCGCCAGGATCACCTGCATGTCGGCGGTCAGATCGGCGGGCGAGGTCGCGGCGAAGTAGTTGCTGCCGGTGTTGCCCCTGAATGCCAGGTACTTGAGGGTAGCGGCGGCGTAGGGATTGTTGGCCGGGTCGACGCCGGCGCCGAGGCCGATCACGTAGGTCTTGATGCCGACGGCCGCGGCAGCCTTGATCTGGTCGGCCGCGTTTTGCACCGCGAGATCGTTGGTGGCGAATACGCCGTTGCCATCGGGTGGGCCAGCGGTCAGCCCGTAGCCCGTGGCGGCGGCCGATCCCAGCGGTGGCCAGTTGGTGCCGTCCAGGGCCTTGGTCGGCAAGCCATCCGTGACCAGCACGATATACTGGGTCGGCAGGCAATTGTTGCTGGAGGTCGGTGGGGTGCTGCTCGATAGATACTGCTGGGCTTCCGCCACGAGACCGGCAATCGGCGACTGCTCGGCCACTGCCTTGACCTCGCTCGTGGAGGGATCGGCCGTCTCGGGCTGCAGATAGGGCGTGAAGGCAGCGATGGCGGTCTGTACGGTCGCCGGCGTGGGAGTATTGCCCGACGTCTGCATCGGGACGATCAGATTGCCGGTAACGGCGGACTGCGTGAGGGCGTCATAGCCGAAGCCGCGCATGGCATACATGATCTGACCGGAGTAGGGCACATACCCGGCATTGGTCGGCTGCATGCCCGGTGCGCAGGCATAGGTGTAACCGGACATGCCCCACAGGGCACCGTAGTACTCGATGACGCTGCCGGCCTCGTAATTGCTGAGACTAAATGTGGTGTAGGGGTCGGGGGCACTCGGCAGGCCGTCCGCGCAGACCGGCGGCTGATAGTTTCCCTGTGCATACACCACGTCGTTGATCAACGGATCATCGCTGGTGGCCCCGACATTCATGTAGGGGTCAGCGATGATCCCGGAGGCGGCGCCGAAGTTTGCCAGCAGCGCGGCGCAGGATTGCGAGTAGGCGTCGAGCTGCGTGACATCGGCGCCATAGCAGGGGTTGGCGGCCGTGCCAGTGCCCCCCGCAGACGAAAACGTGAAGCCGTTTACGTCCTGGCTCATGTAATAGGCCCAGGTCGAATATTCGCCCAGATCGGAGGTCTGATAATCCTCCAGCGCGAAGTCGGCGTATTCCATGAAGGAGTTCAGGATTGCGCTGATGCCCGCTTTGGCGACGTTCAGCCGGCTTGCGGAGTTGTCGACGAAAGTGCCCGAAACGTTGACCGTATACGGCGCCTGACCGCTCGAACCCGGATTGACCGGTGGCGTGAAGCCCATCGGCACGGAATAGTTGGCCGGAGAGCTGGAGGGCGCGAGGCCTGTAGCGACCGGGCCGCCGAGCGTCCCGGAGCCGGTCATGATCGCGCCGCTCAAGTCTCCATCCATGGACTGGGAGTTGGCGATCGCAAACACGATCTGCGGATGCGCCGGGATGCTCACGGACAGCGGCGTCTGCGAGATCAGGATTGGCGTTGGCGGCGAGTTGCTGAACGATTTGCCGGTGCTCAGGCCCAGCAGCGCGATCAGTCCGATCGCGAAAGCCGTCGTGTTACGCCAGCCGCTATTCGGAATCAACATCGCGATACGCCTCGGGCGCTCAACGCGCGCACGTTTCATGGGTGAAAACCTTCATGTTCATTACGGTCCACCCTATCAAGCCGAGCTTGCGCCAAGCTGGCTGGGGCGTCCGCCAGCTGATGGAATGTGACCCGCGTCACAGCGCGAGCTTTACAGAAGCCGATGCGCAATGGGCCTGCACGTGGTTGGCATAACGTGGCGCCAAGTGCACCGGGGCTATACTGAGCTAATGAGCACGCACGTTGACGATGAGGAATTCGTTGTCCTGCAGGTATGCGCCGATCATCTAGCCGCAGAAGTCCTGGCCAATTTTCTTCGAGCGCACGGTATGTCCGCCTTGGTGCGGAACTTTTCCCCGCTGCCCGGACTGGAGCAGGGAGCCGAGGTGTGGGTGCCCAGGCGCCTGCTACATCGCGCGCGCTGGCTGAATGCAATGCCGTCCCCAACGGAAGCGGAATTGGATGCTTTGGCCAGCGGACATATGCCGGAATCCGGCGAGCGCAGCGCCTGACGGAGTCAGTGCTTGGGGATTGCCACCTTGTGCGGGACCAGAGCCTGCAGGAATCGAGGCACGCCGAGGTGCTGCGAGTGGCTCGATCGGAAGGGCGGCGACACCAGCATCCGGCGCACTTCGAGCGTGGCCGGATCGAACACGACCAGCACGGACGGCCCCCGACCGGTCAGCGGTATGGCGTTATCCTGAGTTGGATCCAGGCCGAGGGCACGCATGCGCTCGCTCAGCGCCTGCTTCTGCCCAGGCGAAAAGTAGCCAACGCTCTTCACGGGCTTCAATTGTTTGCGCAGGCTAGGCAGCCCCTGCGGCCACTGCTTGAAGTAACGCGGCATGGCGATGACATCGTCGCCGCCGTGGAGCACGGACATCATGATTTTGCCCGCTTCCTCCGGGTCTGCCGGCAGTGGTGCCCAGATCCAGCGCGGCAGGCTGTACCAATGAGGGCGCAGCGCGTCGTGCTGCTGGCGCGCCAGCTGCAACTCATGGGTACTGAAATCGGAGGCCTGTACAAGCTGCAGCACGTTCTGCGAGAAAGCGTAATACAGCGGCCGACCGCTCCAGAGGGACACGGCGCCGTAAGCGAGCGCGCAGATCTGTACGCTCGCGATGATGCCGATGTCGCGCACCAGCTCGGCGCGTGGCTTGGTCGATCGGGCGACGATCAGTGTGAGCAGGGGGCCGAGTGTCACATCGACCCCAATCAGCATGAGCGCGATGCTGCCAGCGTCGGCGATGTACCAGCCGGGCCAGCGGTACCAGCCGAAATACAGCGAGCCGAGCACCAGCGTGAGCACGCTTGCGCTGGCCAGCACATGCCATCCGAACGCTCGGAGCCGAAATCTCATCGCCGGGCCTGACAGACTGTGGCAGCCGTGATGGCTGCGATAAGAAATTCTAGTCAGCCCCGGCGCTCGGGAATGCAGACACGCATCACATTGTCAGAATCCGCCCGCAGTGCCCGGTAGGAGCGAGCGGGGGGCGCCAGCGAAACTATATGGTAAACGCCGCTGTGCCGCGTTCCACGGCGCCACCACGCTTGTGACGCAAGTCCAGTGGGACGCTTGCCCTCCTCGATAGGATCGCGCCCGAGGGGAGTTTTCCCGCATCGGGGAGCATCGCAGCCACATCGGCCAGACGCTGCAGGACATCCAATGATTCGCCGACAACGTTCCGCTGCGCTGATGGGCATGTGTCTGGCGGGCCTGATGCTCGCTGGATGCAACCTCAGCATCGACAAGTCCGACAACAGCAGTGGCTCCAGCGCCAGCAATACCCAGGGCAGCAGCAGTGGCACGGGCAGCGCGCAATACAGCGTCGGCGGCAGCGTCACAGGACTTGCGCAGAGCGGGCTGGTCCTGGCGAGTGGCAACAACAGCGCCAGTGTGGCTGCAGGCGCCACGAGTTTCACGCTGCCGGCCCTGCTGGCTTCCGGCGCCACGTACGCGGTGGCCGTGAAGACCCAGCCCCTGGGGCAGACCTGCATCGCCCGAGACGAGTCGGGCACCATCGCCCAAGCCAGCGTCACGAGCGTACAGGTGAGCTGCACCGTCAATACGTATCCCATCGGCGGCACGGTCACGGGTGCCAACGCCACGGGCCTGGTGCTCGCCAATGGCACCGACACGTTCGCGGTGCCCCTGGGCGCGAGCACTTTCCTCATGCCCACCAAGCAGCCGTTTGGCGCTGCTTACACGGTTACGGTGCAGACCTCGCCGGTGGGTCTGTCGTGTCAAGTCTCCAACGGTTCGGGGACGATGCCGGCGGCCGCAGTCAGCACTGTCGAAATCGTCTGCGGACAGTGGACCTGGATCGATGGAGCCAGTGCCACGGGCAGCCCGGGTACGTACGGCTCGCCGGGTGTCGGCAGCCCGAGCAACACGCCGCCGGCGCGCTCAGGCGCGGTGAGCTGGAAGGATGGCAGCGGACGGTTGTGGCTGTTCGGCGGCATGGCATCGAGCGGCTCACTGAATGATTTGTGGCAATACGACCCGGGCACCTCGCAATGGACCTGGATGGGCGGTGCGAGCAGCGCGAACGCGTCGGGTCAGTACGGCATGAAGGGCACGGAGGCATCCGGGAATATTCCCGGGGCGCGTCAGGGCGCGGCCGGCTGGGTGGACAGTAGCGGCAACTTCTGGCTGTTCGGCGGGCAGGGCTATGACGCCACGGGCATGAGCGGACTGCTCGATGATCTGTGGGAGTACGACACCGCCGACGGCAAATGGACCTGGGTCTCCGGCGAGTCCTCGGCGTATGCGATCGGCGCGATGGATCCCGTCGGCGAGCCGGGTGCGCGCAGCGGCGCGGTCGGCTGGCGGGATGCGAGTGACAACTTCTGGCTGTTCGGTGGCAGCGGCACGGCTGCCAGCGGCGCTGCGGGTGCGACCAACGATCTGTGGGAATACAGCGGTGGCAGCTGGATGCTGGTGTCGGGCTCGCAGACGCCGGCCGCGAACGGTGTCTACGGCACGCAGGGCACGGCCGCCTCGACCAATGTGCCCGGCAGCCGCACGCTGGCGAGCGTCTTCGTCGACAGCGGCGGCAACCTCTGGCTGTTCGGCGGCCAGGGCTACGCGGCCGTGGGTGGCAGCGGTCTGCTCAACGATCTGTGGGCTTTCTCGCCCACCGCCAAGCAGTGGACCTGGGAAGGCGGCTGGAAGACCGTGAACGCTGCTGGGGACTATGGAACCAAGAGCACCACCAGCGGGACTTTACTACCGGGGGCACGTTATTCGGCCAGCGTGACTGTGGACGCGAGCGGAAATCTTTGGCTGTTCGGCGGCACCGGCTACGACGGCAATGGCGCGCAAGGAGCGCTCGGTGATCTGTGGGAATACCAGGTCGCGGCGGCGCAGTGGATCTGGATGAGTGGCTCGCAAACCCGGGCCAACGTCGGCAGCTATGGTAGCGAGGGCATGGGCGCGCTCGGCAATGCCCCCGGTGCCCGCGCCGCGGCCGTGGCCTGGATGGATGGCAGCGGCGACTTCTGGCTATTCGGTGGCCAGGGTCTTGCCACCACCCAGAGCGCAGGCACACTGAACGATCTCTGGCAGTTCGCTCCCTGAGCCGTTGTCGAGCTGCGACCGGCAACACCGGGACGGCGCATTAACGCCGCGGCACTGGCGGTGCCGCTGCGGCCGGTGCAGGCGGCGCGACCGGCCACGGCAGGTCCGTCAGCACGATATCCAGGCTGATCTTGGCGCGGCAGGCCCACAGCACCTGCCGTGCGCTGAGTTCGCGGCCATGATGATCGTAGATATGTCGATAGAAGCGCAGCGTGTGCAGCAGGCGACGCGTTTCCGTGAGCCGCCTGATCAGTCGACCGAGCGGACCGAGGGGCTTGAGCTTGAGATAGCAGGGATGCAGTGACAGATGCAGCGTCGGTCGATGGGCACGCAACCAGTCCGCCATGGTTGGAATGATCGCGTATTCGCCGCCCTCGATATCCATCTTGATGAAGTTGACGTCGCGTATCGCATACTGGGCGAGAAAGTCCGCGAACGTCAGCGCCTTCACGGTCCAATGCGTCTTCTTCTTGCCGAACAGCAGGCTCGAGGTGGAATCGCCGCCCGCTCCGCGACTGCCGAAGGCGACCTCGCCCGAGTGTGTCGCGATGCACAGGTTCGCGAGTCGCACGTTGTCGCTGAGCGGGCGGTTCAGTTCGATGTTGCGCTCGAGTTCCTTGTAGGCGAGCGGATCGGGCTCCAACCCGTAGGCGCTGCGGGCGATCTGGCAGCCATAGAGCAACGTGGGGCCAATCCAGCAACCGATATCCAGGTAGACGTGATCTGCGCTCAGGAAACGCTCGAAAATGTCGAAGGTGGATGGCTCCCAGCTGCCCTGGGCTACCTCGTTCCAGAACGCCCCATGCCGCGCGGCGTCGACGCGTAGCGGTTGCCCCCGCAGCGTCAGCTGCATGGGCGGCGCTGGCTGTTCAAGGGACGCGGCCATCAGGACGCGCCGCCCGCCTGCAGCGGTGCGTGCGCCGGCCCGCGGCGCGTCGCCAAGGCCACTGAGCCGAAGACGAGCGATGCCAGCACCGCAATGCCCGCCTCGGTGAAGAGCATGGCGGCAGGTCCGAAGTGCGTTCGGGCGGCTCCGTCAACCAGTGTCATATAAGTGATGGGAATGTTGGACAGGCAGGCGAGCATATTGTACTTGGTCGCCGCCGCCCCCGTGCCGATGGTCTCGAGCGCCAGCGCAGTGAAGGCGCCATAGACCCAGCCGGTGAAGAAGCCGTAGAGACTCACGAAGATCATGAAGGTCATCGGATTGCGCGGCGCCAGGCCCATGGCCAGTGCGCAGGCAGCGAGCGTCAGCCCTGACAGCACATAGCCTGCCTTGCGGTTCATCAGGTCGAACAGATAGCCGCCGACCAGACAGCCGCCCGCCGTGATGAGGCCGCTGAGCAGACCGTTGACGAGCGCCACCGTATCGGCATCGGCATGCCAGTCGCCGGCGATGGCCGACCATAGATTGGAGGCGGCGGCTGTCCCCAGCGGCATGAAAACCAGCAGGGCCGCCAGAAAGCCAGTGCGCGAGCGCGCCACCGACCACACATCGCGTGCCGCCTCGGCGAGCCGTGCGCCCAGGCCGAGCGGATGCGATGGCTGCGCTGTGACCGGCACGGCCCACAGAGCACCACAACAGCCCAGGCACACGAGCGCGAGCAGCGCGCCACCGCTCCAGGCGCTGACATGCTGGGAGAGCCAGAGGCCGGCGCCGCCGCCCAGGCCCTGCCCCCCGAGCCCGCCGGCCTGGCACCATCCCCCGGCGCGTCCCTTCTGCTCGGCAGAGGTGTTGTGCGCCATGAGATTTTCCGTCGCCATGCCCGCGATGCTCAGCGCGAGGCTGGTGAGGAACACCAGCACATCCAGCAGCCACAACTGCGAGGCGCGCGCCGGGACCAGTGTCATCGCCAGGATCAATGTGCCGGTCGTGCCTGCGCCGATCACATACCAGCGGCGAATGCTCAGCGTGGTATCGACGATCGGCGCCCACAGCACCTTCCAGGTCTGCGGCAGGTATAGCAGGGCGATGACACCCGCGACCTGCGAGATGCTCAGTCCCTCCGGGGGCAGCAGATAGGCGAGCGTTACGATCACGTAGCCGTTGGCGATACCGAAGGGAAGATAGAGCGCCAGAAAGACGCTTGGATGCGTCACGCCGCGCGAGCCGCCGCGACAGGGGATCGATGTCATTGCGACTGCGGCCGCTCCGGCCGCTCGGGCTGTTCCACACCGAATACCGAGCGACCGCCATATCCGGCCGAGTGCGCACGCTCGTGCGCGAGAAAGCGCTCGAAGCTCTCAACAGGGCCTGCGCCCGCGACGCCGCCTGCGCTGTCCATGGCGTTCGCCGCCTGTTCGAGCGCGCGCGCCTGGCGATCCAGTGCGCGGATCGCCGTCAGCTTGTCCTGCTGCCCGAGATGCGCGGCGGCGAGTGCGTCCTTCAGCACGCGCAGCGTCGCATCGTAAACGCGCAGCGGCACGGGGAAGGGATGGCGATCCTTGCCGCCATGGGCCATCGAGAAGCGCGCCGGATCGGCGAAACGTGCGGGCGCACCGTGGATGACCTCCGCCACGTATGCCAGGGCCGCGACGGTGCGCGCGCCCACCCCGGGCGTCAGCAGCAGATCGCAGAAATCGCGCGGGCTGCGTTCGGCCGCCGCCGCGAGCGTGGCATGCAGACGCGGCAGCACCACATCCGCGAGGCGCACGTCGTGATGGTGCGGCATGGCCAGGTGCGGCAGAGCTGCGGCGGGCATGTCGTTGGGCGCCGCTGGTGCGGACTCGGCAAACAGATCCAGTGCCAGGGTTCCCTGGCGCGAAGCGAGCTGGCGCAGCCAGCCGATAGTGCGTTCCGGCCCCTCCTGCAGCAAGGCAAGTTCCGCGTGCCGATTGCGCTCGGCGCGCGCATCGGCGAGGTTGATGATGGCGCCGCGATTGCGGCCCTCAATCGCCGCGTGTGGGGAGTCCAGGAAACCGCGCAGCCCTTCCGACAGCCAGTGATAGCGGCGCGCCTCGCGGCTGGTAGTGTTCATCCCCTGCTGAACTACGCTCCAGTGTCCCTCGGCACTGACGATGAAGCCATGCAGGTAAAGATCGTAGCCGTCCTGGACCGCCGCACTGTCGATCTTCGCCACCAGGCGACTGGTACGCGCCAGTGCTGCGCCGTCCAGTCCCGTGCGCTCGCCGACCTGTGCGAGCTCCAGCGGTGTTGCGCGTGAGTGACGCCCGCGACCGCCGCACACGTACACGCCCAGCTCGGTCTGAACCGGCGCAAGGCCGCGCTTGAGAGCCCCGAGCACACTGGTGGTGATGCCGGAGGAGTGCCAGTCCATTCCCATCACGGCGCCGAAGGACTGGAACCAGAAGGGATGAGAGAGGCGACGCAGGAATTGGTCGCGTCCATAGTGATGCACGATGGCCTCGGCGATCACGCGTGCCAGTGCCGCCATGCGCGTGGCCAGCCAGGCGGGCACACGCCCGCCGTGCAGGGGAAGATTGGCGCTGCCGGTACGCTGGGTCACCCGCTTAGTCTCGCACGGCCCGCTCGGGCTCAGTGCGGCAGCGCGGCCGCGAGCGCGGAGTAACCGGTCCAGACGAACTCGATGCCGATGCACATCATGATGAATGCCGACAGCCGCACCATGACGTCGATACCCGTGGCGCCCAGCACGCGCGCCATGCGCTCGGCGAAGCGATAGGCCACGTAGATCGACACACCGATGGCCACGAGGCCGATGAGCGCGCCGATCGCGTGCAGCGCGGTCTGCGTGACGACCAGTCCTCCGGGCGGCTTGCGACTACCGATGGCCACTGCCACCGAGATGGAGCCCGGTCCCACGGTCAGCGGCATCGTCAGCGGGTAAAAGCTACCCGCCGCGGGCGTGTCCTGTCGCGGCATGTTCGTGGCGCTGTGATCGGTCCACTGCTCCTGCGTCAGCAGCTTCCAACCCAGCGCGGTGACCACCAGGCCGCCGGCAATGCGTACCACCGGGGTCTGGATGCCAAAGAATTCCAGTAGCCAGGGGCCGAACAGCATTGAGCCGAGCAGCAGCGCAAAGCCGTTGACCGCCACGCGCCGCGCGATGCCACGGCGCTCCTGGCTGCTCTTTCCCTGCGTCATGACCAGGAAGAAGGGCGCGGCCTCGAAGGGATTGACGATGGGAAACAGACTCGCGAACGTCAGTAGGAATGCGCTCACGATACTGCTGGTCATTGCCGCGGCCATCCCTCCTATTGTAGTCGCAAGTCCCCCCGACTAAGGTCGGCGCATGGCAAGCGTTCCCCTGGGCGGCAGCGAGCGTGTGGTGCTTGCCGGTGCGCGCGCGCTGCGCGAGGCCGACCCGCACGAGCGCCTGGAGGTGAGCGTTGTCCTGCGCCCGCGTGCGCGGGCAGACCTGCAGGCGCGCCTGGCCGCGCTGCATGTGGCCACGCAAGGCGCGGCACGGCCGCGTGCGCTCAGCCGCGAGGCGTTCGCGCGCCGCCACGGCGCGAGTGCGGCCGACATGCGCGCCGTGCGCCGCTTCGCGCGAGGCTACGGCCTTGCGGTCGTCGGCGCGAGCGCGCCGCGCCGCACGCTGATGCTCTCGGGCACGGTGGCGCAGTTCAACGCCGCGTTCGGCGTGCAGCTGCAGTATTTCGAGCACGCGCAGGGTAGCTTTCGCGGGCGCAGCGGTCCGCTCAACGTGCCCGAGGAACTCGCCAACGTGATCAGCGCGGTGCTGGGCTTGGACAATCGCCCGCAAGCCAGTGCGCACTTTCGCATCTTGCGAGAGGCCGCCGCGCAGAGCTTCACACCGCCGCAGGTCGCCTCGCTGTATGGCTTTCCGCATGCCACGGGCACCGGCCAGTGCATCGCGCTCATCGAGCTCGGCGGAGGTTTTGCACCCGCCGACCTGCAGAGCTACTTCGCCTCCCTCGGTATCGTCACGCCGAAGGTTGCGGCGGTCTCGGTCGATCATGCGCGTAACGCCCCCGGCGGTGGCAGCGACGGACCGGACGGGGAAGTCATGCTGGACATCGAGGTCGCGGGTGCCATCGCCCCAAGCGCGCAGATCGTCGTCTACTTCGCACCCAATACCGATGCGGGGTTTCTGGATGCGATCACCACGGCCGTGCACGACACGACGTGGCGGCCGGGCATCGTGTCGATCAGCTGGGGCGGCCCGGAGTCGGGTTGGACGCAGCAGGCGATGAGCGCGATGGACGAGGCGCTGCAGGCCGCCGCGGCGATGGGAGTGAGCGTCTGCATCGCCTCGGGGGACAACGGCTCGAGCGATGGCGTTGCGGATGGCGCCGCTCATGTGGATTTTCCGGCCTCGAGTCCGCACGCGCTGGCCTGCGGCGGCACACGCCTCTCCGCCGCCAGCGGCGCGAACAGCATCGCGAGCGAGGTCGTCTGGAATGATGGTGCGCAGGGCGGCGCGAGCGGCGGCGGGGTCAGCCAGGTGTTCGCGCTGCCGTCCTGGCAGCAGGGGCTCTCGCTCGATCGCGCAGGTCAGGCCACCGCGCTCGCCATGCGCGGGGTACCCGATGTGGCCGGTAATGCCGATCCGCAGACCGGCTATCGAGTGCGTGTCGACGGCACGGACCTGGTCATCGGCGGCACGAGCGCCGTCGCCCCGCTATGGGCCGCGCTGATCGCACTGATCGGTGAGTCCAGCGGGCGCGCGCCCGGCTGGTGGAATCCACAGCTCTACGGCTCGCCCGCGGCGCTGCGCGACATCACCGCTGGCAACAACGGCGACTACGAGGCCACGCCGGGTTGGGATGGTTGCACCGGGCTGGGCAGCCCGAACGGCTCGAAGCTCGCCGGGCTGTAAGTCGCATGCAAACGGATATCCCCGCGCGCCTGGACCGTCTGCCGTGGAGCCGCTTTCACCTGCTGATGATCCTCGCGCTGGGCATCACCTGGATCCTGGACGGGCTGGAGGTGACCATCGTTGGCTCGATCGGCCCGGCGCTGCAGAGTGCGGCGACGCTGTCGCTCTCGGCCAGCGAACTCGGTGCGGCGGGCTCCGCCTATGTGGTCGGCGCCGTCGGCGGGGCGCTGCTGTCGGGTTGGGTCACCGATCGCTACGGGCGGCGGCGGGTGTTCTACCTGACGCTGTGCGTCTATCTCGCCGGCGTTGCGGCGACTGCCCTGTCCTGGAATTTCTGGAGCTTCGCGCTGTTTCGCGCACTGACGGGGGCGGGCATCGGCGGGGAATATTCCGCGGTCAACTCCGCGATCGATGAGCTCATTCCGGCACGCTATCGCGGCCGCATCGACCTGATGGTCAATGGCAGCTTCTGGCTCGGGGCGGCGGCCGGTGCGGCGGTGTCGCTGGTGATCCTCAATCCTCACTGGCTGCCTACGAGCATCGGCTGGCGCGTGGGCTTCGGATTGGGCGCGGTGCTCGGCCTCTCGGTGCTGGCGCTGCGACGGCTCGTACCCGAAAGCCCACGCTGGTCCATCACGCACTGTCACAGCGAGGAGGCGGAGCGCACGGTGCGCGACATCGAGCAGCGGGTGGTCCGGGAAACCGGCGCCGCGCTCGCGCCTGCGCTGGGCACGCTCGAGATCCATCCGCGACGCGTCTTCGGCCTGCGGCTCATCTTCCGCTCGATGCTCGGCACGCACCGACGCCGCAGCGTGCTGTCGCTCGTGCTGATGACGGGGCAGGCGTTTCTCTACAACGCGGTGTTCTCCACCTATGGGTTGATCCTGGCGCGTTTCTATCACGTGCCGAGCGGCAATGTCGGCCTCTACATGATGACGCTCGCGATCGGCAATCTGACCGGCCCGCTGCTGCTCGGCCCGCTGTTCGACACCATCGGTCGCCGTCGTATGATCGCCGGCACCTTCATCGTGAGTGCACTGCTGCTGCTGCTGACCGCCGTGCTGTTCGGCGACGGCGTGCTCACGGCCTTCAGCCAGACCGCCGCGTGGATGGTGATTTTCTTTTTCGCGTCCGCGGCGGCCAGCTCCGCCTACCTGACGGCCAGCGAGATCTTCCCGCTCGAAGTGCGCGCGCTGGCGATCGCCCTTGCCTACGCGAGTGGCACGGCCCTGGGCGGCAGCCTCTCGCCGCTGCTGTTCGGCTGGCTGATCGGCTCGGGCGAGCGCTGGCACGTGGCCGGCGGCTATGCGCTGGCGGCGCTGCAGCTGGCGGCCGCCGGCGTCACCGAAATATTCCTGGGGGTGGATGCCGAGGGACGAGCGCTGGAGGCCATTTCCGAGCCGCTCGCCAGCGCGTCGTGAGCCGCGCCGCGCTGTGAAGCAGCCAGCAGCTGCGTGTTGCAGTTCGCGGCGCACGCAGCGCCTTGCGCTAACATGCAGGCATGCATTCCTACGACGTATTGGTGATCGGGACAGGTCCCGCAGGGGAAGGGACCGCGATGATGGCAGCCAAGTCGGGCCGACGCGTGGCGGTCATCGAGCGCTTCGCCGAGGTCGGCGGGGGATGCACGCATTGGGCCACGATCCCCAGCAAGGCGCTGCGCCAGGCCGCCCGGACGCTGCGCGCGGCACGCGACAATCCGCTGCTCGCGCCGCTGCGCTCGCAGCTGCAGATCGACTACCCGACGTTGTTGTCCTCGGCCGCCGGCGTCATCGAGGCGCAGACCGAGATGCGTCGGCGCTTCTACGAGCGCAATCGGGTGCCGGTGCTGGTCGGTTCCGCCGCATTCGTCGATGCGCACACGCTGGAGGTGCGCGCCGCACATGGCGCGGCCGAACGTGTCAGCGCCGAGCACATTGCCATTGCCACCGGCTCGCGGCCCTATCATCCGCCGGAGCTGGACTTCTCGCACCCGCGCGTATGTGACAGCGACAGCATCCTGCGCTACGAAGGCAATCCCTTTGTGGTGGCCATCTTCGGTGCCGGGGTCATCGGCTGCGAGTACGCCTCGATCTTCCTGAGCCTTGGCTGCAAGGTGACGCTGGTCAACACGCAGCAGCGGTTGCTGTCCTTTCTCGACGATGAGATCACCGAGGCTCTCTCCTACCACCTGCACGAGCAGGGCTGTGTGATCCACCACCACGAGCAGTTCGCACGGTTGCACACACGCGATAGTGACCTCGTGCTCGAGCTCGTCAGCGGGCGGCGCATCCGCTGTGATCTGCTGCTGTGGGCGAATGGCCGCACCGGCAACACCGACGGGCTGAATCTCGAGGCGGTGGGCCTGAGCGCGAACTCGCGCGGCCAGTTGCCGGTCAATGCGCAGTTTCAGAGCGCGGTGCCCAACATCTACGCGGTCGGCGACGTCTGCGGTCCCCCGGCGCTGGCCAGCGCCGCCTACGTGCAGGGCTGCCGCGCGGCACGTCATATGATCGACCCGGCGAGCGCCGCTGCGCACCCCGAGCTCATTCCCAGCGGCATCTACACGCTGCCCGAGATCTCCTCCGTGGGACTCACCGAGCGCGAGCTCATCGAGCAGCGCATCCCCTACGAGGTGGGTCGCGCGAGTTTCAAGAACCTGGCGCGCGCGCAGCTGGCCAGCGAGCGTATCGGCATGCTGAAGCTTCTGTTCCACACGCAGACGCTGCGCGTGCTCGGCGTACATTGCTTCGGCGATGGCGCCGCTGAGATCGTGCATATCGGGCAGACCGTCATGGCCAGCAACGACATCAACAACGTGCGCTTCTTCACCGAGACCACATTCAACTACCCGACGATGGCCGAGGCGTATCGCGTGGCCGCCTATAACGGGCTGAACCGTCTGACGTAGCGGCCGGCAGGCTGCCGGGCTGCCGCTGCAAGCTCCTAGAACGAGAAGCCGGCTGCGACGATCAGCGCATCGGGGCCGAAGCTCACGTGCGTGGTACGAATCACGCCGGCGGTATTGGCGATCAGATTGGTCTGCACTTCCGAAAAGGAATAGGAAGCGTACAGGCTCCAGCGCCGATCGATGCGGTACGTCACGCCCACGGTACCCACCGGACCGACCGAGGAGCTCAGCGACAACCGGGTGGGGCCGCCGCTTGCGGCGTCGCCGCTGGCCGTGGAGTCGCGGTCATAGAAGCTGGTGTAGTTGATGCCCACGCCGATGTAGGGTCGCAGTGCATGCTCGGGGCTCAGGAAGACGTAGTTGGCGACCAGGGAAGGGGCGAACCAACGCGCCGAGGAGATGATTGCGCCGTTGTAGGGCACCGAGCCGAGTGTGGCCGGACCTCGTCCCACGGTCTTGGTGAGCGGCGGCACGCCCAAGGCGAGCTCCAGATCCAGGTGATAAAAGAACTCGCGCACGTAGGCGAGATATACGGTCTGCACATCTTGAACGTCCAGGCCGACGCCGGCGGGGACATAGGGGCCCGACAGATCCCGGGCGTTCACGTGATACATGATGTCGTAGAGTCCCACGCGCACGGTGTTGGGCGGGGGAAGCTCGTCCGCCCCATCCGCGCGCGCGGATGGGGCGGTCGCGAGGGCCAGGGGCAGCAGCGCCCGTGCGGTCCATGCGAGGCGTTTCATATGAGCTACTCCGCCAGGACTTGCGTGAAGAAGGCACGTGCGGCGAGTGCGCAGAAAGGGTCGACCGCGACGTGGTAACCCTCGATCATCTGCTCTGCGGCTGCCGTGGCCGACAAGCCACCACCGGGAGCGGTCTGCAGATACGCCAGCTGCTGCGCCTCGCTGGTCTGAAACGCGCCCTGGATCGCGGCGTACGGGCCGGAAGGGCCGCCAGCCGGATCGATATCGAGCGTGGATACCGTGGGCACGGCGCTCCAGAAAGCCGCCATGGTGCCGGTGTTCACTGGATAGAAGACCGTCGGATCGTTCTCGCCGCCGCACATGAGCAGCGGCGCACCCGGCAAGGTCGAGCCGTACCAGCTGCGCATGTCGTTCAGGTAGAAGGCCTTGCGCAGCGGGTAGCTGGGTGATGAGGGGGCGAGCGCAGGGGAGGCGGCCATCCCCGTCAGCGGCGTGTCCTCACCATCCGGATCCAGGGCGGCATCTTCCGCATAGGCGGCGCGCGTGTCGTTGTTGATCAGATAGGGATTGCCGAAGCCCAGATCGAAGATCGGCGCCTCCGGGCTGCTGGTAGGCGCAGGCTCGGCCAGCGCTGCGGTCAGCTCGGCCGACAGCATCACATTGTTCGGGATGGTATTGGGAACCGTGACGATCGGCGTGGTGCTGTCGAACAGCGCCGTCTCGGGCAGCTTGTTCTGGGCGAACAGCGTATCGATGGGGGTCGCGCTCGGCAACAGCGTGTCGATCCCGCTGGCGTAGGTCGATGAGTAGATGTCGCTGGTGCTGCTATAGATGTTACCGAATTCGTGCTGATAGCTCGTGGTGAGCAGCGGCGCAAACTCCGTGGAGCCGATGTCGACGTTACCGAACATGATGGCATCGCCGAAGGCTTCGAGCGCGTAGGGTCCCGAGCCGCCGGAGGCAGCGATGACGGGCTGGCCAGCGGCTTCCAGCGCCTTCACGGTGGCCACGGCCACGTGGCCGCCTTCCGAGTAGCCGGCCACCAACAGCTGCCCGCTGTCCTTGGTCGTCGCCGCGAATGTATGCGGCAGCGCGGTGCGGGCGGCGGACAGGATGTCGATCATCTCATCGGACTGCTGCGTAGCGTTCAGGAAGGGGTGATAGCCGAGCGTCGAGATATCGTAGCCGGCGTAGTTCGGGGCCACCACGATGTAGCCCTGCGCAGCGAACATCGCCGCAATGAGTGCGCCCTCGGTATTGGATGTATTGGTGATGTCGGCAATATTCAGGAGCTTGTTGGTCTGCGTTCCATGCGCGTAGAGCAGCATCGGGCGCGGACCTGAGCAGCCGGCTCCCGATCCGGTGGGCACCATCAACGCGCCCGAGGACTCAGTGGTCTCCCCAGCGCCGCCAACCGTCCAGAACTTCAGGTAGTAGAAATCCACCCCGCAGGCCGGTGGCCCGGTGAGCTGCAGCAGCTGCGCGCCGGCGCTGCTGGCACTGAGCTGAGCCTGAAAGTCCGCGGCATCGAGCGAGGCGATGCGCAGCGGCGGATTCTCGACCAGTGTGCCGCGCGTGGTGGCGCTGCCGACCGTGGAGGTGGTGCTGTCGGAACCGCAGGCGGCCAATGTCGCCACGGCGGCCAGGACCACTGTGGCGGCGCAGATTCTTTTCATGTGTGCTCCCTCGTGCTCGCGGGAGGGAGGGGGCGCTCAGGACCACCCGCCCGCTGGCATCGTGCCGCGGAGTGTAGCGCGGCCCTCGGGTGCGTATAGACCCATGGCGCGCGACCCGGGGTCCGTTGCATGCTATCGGCATGCAGTACAAGGACTACTACGCGGCACTCGGCGTGGCGCGCGATGCCAGCGAGGAGCAGATCAAGCAGGCGTATCGCAAGCTGGCTCGCAAGTACCATCCGGACGTCTCCAAGGAGCCCGATGCCGAGGCGAAGTTCAAGGAGGTTGCCGAGGCCTACCAGACGCTGAAGGATCGCGATAAGCGTGCCGCCTACGATCAGCTCGGCAGCCACCGTCCGGGCGAGGACATTCGGCCGCCGCCGGATTGGCAGCAGCAGTGGCAGGGGCCCTTCGGCGAGGGCTCATCCTTCGGCGAGCAGGTGGACCTGGGCGATTTGTTCGCGCATCTGGGCGCCGGCTTCGCTCGCGGGGCGGGCGGGCGGGCGCAGATGTCGATGCCCGGGCGCGATTTCGAGGTGGCGGTCCCCATCAGTATCGAAGAGGCCTACGGTGGCACGCACATCGATCTGGACCTGGCCATGCCCGAGTACGATGAACAGGGGCGGTTGCGACCGATTCCGCAGGCGCTGCGCGCACGCGTCCCCAAGGGTGCCACGCAGGGCCAGCGTCTGCGCCTCGCCGGCAAGGGCGGGCGCGGCTTCAACGGCGGACGCAACGGCGACCTGTACCTCGATATCTCGCTGCGGCCGCACCCGATCTACCGCGCCAACGGGCATGATCTGTATCTGGAGCTGCCGCTCGCACCCTGGGAAGCGGTGCTCGGAACCTCGGTGGAGGTGCCCACGCCCGGCGGCGCGGTTCGCCTGAAGGTACCGCCCGGTACGCAGGCCGCCCAGCAGCTGCGGCTGCCCCGGCGAGGCCTGCCTCGACCCCAAGGGGAGCCGGGAGATCTGTATGCCGTCGTCTCGATCGTCCTACCGCGCGAGGCCAGCGAGCGCGAGCGCACCCTCTACCGCGAACTCGGTGAGGTTTCCAGCTTCAATCCCCGCGCGCACCTGTCAGAGGAGGGCAGCCATGCGCATTGAGCTCAACGAGGTCATCTGGCTGGAGGCGGAGTCCCTGTCCTTCAATGAGCTGTTGGAGCGTTCCGGGCTGCCGGCCGGGCTGCTGCAGGAGTTGGTGCAGGCGGGGGGCATCGAGCCGCTGGATCCTGCCGCGACGCAGCCTCAGTACGGCGCCCGGGCACTCGCAGCGGCGCGCCGTGCGCGGCGTCTGCAGCAGGACTTCGAGCTGGATGTCTCCGCGCTGCTGCTGGTGCTTGGGCTGCTGGATCGAGTCGCGGATCTCGAGGGGCGGGTCAATGAGCTGCAGGTGAAGTTGCCGCGGCGCCTGCTCTGAGGTCCGCGGCCGCGAAGCGATGCGCCAGGGATCGGCGGCGCTGAAGCGACCAACCGCCTCCAGGGTGCCGCAGAAGGCCCCCAACTGGTACAACCACCGCGAGCCGCGTCTGGGACGCGGACCGCGTGCTACTGCATCGCGGGGGTGTTCGCCGACGGAACCCCGACCGTCAACGCGGTATCCACCTCGAGCTCGGCGGCCAGCCAGTCCTCCGCCTCATGCCCGGGCGCGAAGCCGCGACGTTCGGCACGAAAATAGGCAGCTTCCGCGATCAGAGCGCGACGGCGCGCAGGATCGATCAGCGCTGCGCTGCTGGAGGGGATCTTGCGAGCTGGTTTGTTCGAGGTGGCTTTACGCGTGTTGCGGGCGTTGGGTGTGCTCGTTACTGGCATTCGTCACTCCTGTGTGGATGGAGCGAGGGCACGTTGCGTGCCTCGTCTGTCGATCGCATCGTTGCTTCTCGCAAGCAACCAGATATTCACTCCGTTTGACCGCAAAGAGCAATGGTCAACACTGTCGCCAGATGAAGACTTCACGCAATTGCGAACAATCATCGCGCGCACCCTGCGCGCAGACGCTGCGGCGGGATGCGCCGCGCAGGCAGGCGCCATGCAGCGATCTGGCGCGTGTCAGTCGGTCGATGGGAAAACTATTGGAATCCGCCCCACAACGGGGCAGGCGTCGCTCGGC
>DATAXJ010000002.1:0-127540 GCA_036266795.1 Steroidobacteraceae bacterium
TCCGGCTACACGCAGGCACAACTGGACCGAGTCGCCCTGCAGCTGAACCAGCGACCACGCGAAACGCTGGGCTTCAGGACGCCGGCGGAAAAGCTTCGCGAAACCGTTGCGACGACCGGTTGAGACCGCTCCAGAAACTCGACTATCAGCGCAAGTTTTTGTGTGGGCGCGGCGCGTCAGCCCGATTGCGAAACCTTCCCCTCTGCAGGACACCCGACAACTTTGAATCAAACAGCAGCCGAAAGGCTATCCTGCCCATCACCCCGCCCATCACCCCGATCAATGCTTCCTACAGATCTCGAAGTTTCTTCACTTCACTCGCTTGATCAGGCACGCACTCTGTAATCACGCGCTATCCGCCTGTCAGGGTACTTGCTTCTACCTGCTGCTCCCCTTTGGGAGAAAGCAGCACCGTGTCGCCCTTTCTGTCCCATTCGATTAGCCGATCTTCATGCAGTGGCTCCAACACATCTCGTTTAAAGTTGAATAGCCTAGAATATTCTACCCACGAAAAGAGACTACCGACCGCGATAGCTGAAATCTCTCCGTAAAGCAGAAGCATTGTCTGCATTTTTTTGTCCAGCCCTTCCATTAATACTCTCTTGGTTTTACCAATGATCCAGATCTCAGGTATTTGACGCGAAGCCAAGCGTTCGAGAAATGATTGCGCTTCCTGGAGAGAGAACTGGTGATAAGCGCGCATAAGTTCACAAACAACCCAGTCGGCCATCGAAACCGCCACCGCAAGATCAATCACATTGGCATCGACTTCACCCCCTACGTGACCCATCCCCCTCTTGTTTCGGAGTGTTTGAATGAACAGCAATGCCTTCGGAATAATTAGACGCTGGGATTCGTTCGTGACGCTGCTCGGTACTTGAGCTAAGACAGCGCAAGCATCACTGAAGTTTGCGACGTGCGTACCGAAAGGTACGTGCTTTCCTGTCAGTGTTTCCTGTAAGAATCTCAGCACCGATTCGCAAAAGGAAGAGACCGACGTCGACGCACCCGTAGCATCAGAGGTTCTGCCTCTCCTCTTGAGATCAAGATAGCTGTCGACAATCCTGTTACGAAAGCTCTCGGGGATATTGCCCAGCGCAATCTTTAAAGTTGCGCTACCCGACCCAGTACTCAAATTGTTGTGTTTCTGCATGTTTGTCGCGCTTCATAGTCCCGCTCTGCACCAACCGATTTAGGGCCGTCTGCAAAGCTCCCAGTCCAAAAGGCATTGCTTTCTTGCTCCCCAGGTGGCCCTTCACCATACCGGCAGTCTGCTTAGTGTTGAAAAAGCCCTCGGCTATCAATGCTTGAATGGCTGCTTTCGGAGCTTTGGCACCCGTAGCCCTGCTGGATTTTCTCGTCGTCGCCGATACTGACAACTTTGAGGCTTCATTTTTCTTTGGCGCCAGCTCGTCTGTCGCTGGAGTGTCGTCCGTATAGTCAGTCAGGCCAACTCTGGACTTTAGTACGTGGGAATCTAGAAGCTTTTCCACTATTGCGAGTTGAACGGCTTCGGATTTAAAGCCGTTTATGATCTCTACAAGATCAGCAAGTTGCCTCCTGACCTCTTCGAAATTCCTGATCACATAAATCTCCTGGTGATTGACGGCGCCGCTGGTGAAATTCACGAACTGGTTGATGACGTCATTTGTCGAATCAGTTCTGCTGCGGCGGACTCACCCGGACCAGTCAGCGTAAATCGCGGTTTATTGCCCGTCATCCGATTTCCCACTGCTTGTCGGTGCGACGTGTGGTTGTTCTTGTCGTAAGCCGTCAATCTCTTGCACACCGCTATGGCCTCGGTCTCATCCAACAACGGTGCATCGTCTTTAAGCAAGCCGCGGATGCCCGACAGCAAATAACAGTTAACGGTCATTTCACGTTTGCTTGCGCCGGGGACGCTATTGGCAATGATGTCCGCTGCACCATCGGAAAGGTGATAGATCTCGTCCAGCATCTCCCGACTCACCGCATGCTTCTGAAGCCATCTAATCGCCTTCGGCCCAAGCTTCACATCATCGAAGCCAATCCCCGCGACTGGTAACCCGGACTGCCCCATTGCCCCCGCATTGGACTCACCAAGTAGCGTGAGCGCGGACTGAACTACTCTCTTTCGTACGTCTGACTCGTAGGGCAAAAGGATGTTGTAAATCTCTAGCGAGAGCTCGGCCGGACTCTTATCCATATCGCTGCCTGCTTGGCACGCTGCCGTGCCCTCATGGTGTTTCCGAAAACCTACCACGAGTACTCCGCCAAGCGCAAGCGACTCCTTTATTAATCACCATTTATCTTCCATTATTTTTCCGAGGATAGCGACCCCAGGCCGTTACGACCGAGGCCCTGGCGCAATAACCAGCTCGAGAGCCCTGCCGATGGACCGAGACCAGAAACTAGCAGCGGTTCAATCCGTTCTTCGAGCTTTTGTCGGCTACCTTGCTATGGAATCCTCTCCGCGTAGACATCCTTGGAGTTCACAATCGGCACGATTTGGGAGAAAGATGGCGTTGGCCTGGGCCCAAGTGACAGTGGGATTTACTAGCATTCGACCACTGAGTCGTCGACATCACCATTTCTCTGTTTAATGATAATGTTCTGTCCATCTTGTATAGCGTTTTAACTAGTTGATTTATTTAGCTCATTATTTATATGTCCGCAGTGCTTCTTTCATTAGATAAACTTATTTGCCAGGCGGACGCTGTCTAGCCGGCGTGAGTCACCTCCGTCGATGGTTCCGGCGTCGCGATCATTTCGAGAGCCCTGCCGGTGAAATAGGGGCAGCAGGCAATTAGCCATCTCCTGGTCGCTTCGGCATTGGTCCCCGGCGGGATAGATTTATTCCCGTTATTCACAATTACGGCCGATATATGGCCGATATATGGCCGATAAAGCTTGAACTTCTAAAGTTGGCCGTTATATTGGCCGATATATGGCCGATAAATCAGCTGTGCTCGCCTTCTTGAGGGCCAATCCTGAGTCTTGGGTATCACTCGGGGATCTGCAGTCGGCCCTCGGCGTGGTGCCCGACAGGACTGTGCGCAATTGGCTTCAGGCTCTCGCGGAAGAAGGCGCTATCGAATCTCGCGGTGAGCGTAAAGGCCGACGGTATCGCCTGCGCGCGAGCTCTCCGACCGATACGGCAGCGACTCCTCTAACCAACGAAGCGCAGCTCAGCGCCCCGAAGTCGATCTTTTCACCCAATAGCGAAGCGCTCATTCAAACCATCAGGGCGGCAATCTATACGCGGCCGCCCGCGACGTACCGTGAGGAGTGGATTGAGGCCTATGTACCAAACGAAACCGCCTACCTCAACGCACAGACTCGGCGAGAACTTGCGACGCTTGGCAAACGCGCACCGATCTATCGTCGCGCCGGCACCTATATCCAAAAGATCTATGACCGCCTCCTAATCGACTTCAGCTACAACTCCTCCCGCCTGGAGGGCAACACCTATTCGCTGCTTGATACAGAGCGGCTTGTGATGCAAGGAGCGGCAGCACCCGGTAAGCCTGATGCAGAGCGCATCATGATTCTTAATCACAAAGAGGCAATTCGTTATCTGGTGCACCGCGCCGATCTTGTGGCCAACGAAGATACGATCCGGACGCTCCATTACCTTCTCTCGGATAGCCTGGTTGCACCTGAATTAGCGGGACAGATCCGGAGCGAAGGGGTCCGCGTCTCCGGGTCAACCTATTCGCCACTAGAAGGCAAGGAACGGCTGACAACGCTTCTAAACCGAATGCTTGAGAAAGCACGTGCTATCGCCGATCCTTTTGAGCAGAGTATCTTTCTTCTCGCACATATCTCCTATCTTCAGCCCTTTATTGACGTCAACAAACGTACGGCGCGTCTCGCCTCTATCATCCCGTTGATCAAGGGAGATTACGTTCCTCAGTCGTTTGTGGATATGGATCAGGGCGCGTATCTCAATGCCACCATCGTGGTTTATGAGTTAAATCAGGTTGCCCCGCTCGCTGACATGTATGCTTGGTCCTATCAGCGCAGCTGCCAGCGTTACGACACGACCGCTCAGGTGATTGGTTTTGACGAGATTGCGGCGCTTTATCGAACAGAGCGACGCGCGATGGTGACAGACCTAGTGCGCCACCAAGTTCCACCGGGAAAGGTGGATGAGTGGGTGGTAGCAAATGTGCCTGCGAACGTCGAACCTCAACATCGCGAGAAATTTATCGGAGACGTTCTCGCAGAACTTGAATATCTCGACACCTCGCGCATCGCGGGCTTGGGCATCACACGTGAGCAGCTCGAAGCCTGGAAGCGCCTAAGCGGCACGAGCACAAGCTAAATTCCGGGCTCCCTTGGGGAGACAAAGAGGGGACAAGCCATCTCTCCAGTTCGCAGCCCACTGATTTAGAACAGTATTTATACGCTGTGGGTCCATTCCATCATCGGGGCGACCGAGAGTTTTCGGTCGAGCTCATCCCGGGAATTTCCGTCAGAAACGCCTATTTCTATAGGCTTTGCTGACTCGCCTGTTTCTGCGGGATTGTTGGGCATTTGGTGGAGTTTATGAGTTGCAGAGGTGCGATAGAGGTGTCATGAATAGCGTGACACCTCCAGGCGCACCATGGCAACAATCCGACTACGCAGACTTTCACGCATCGATCGGCCGCCCTCATCCGGTGGTACATCGAGACCTTTGAGCCAATTTCCAAATGGCGACGCAGCAAGCAGGCCCACCTCAGGTTTCTGGAGCGCCACGCGCTGGGCCAGTTGAATGCAATGGACCTCACTGCCGCCCGTCAGGGAAATCCCGGTGCGGCCGGAGATTGCGCAGGAAGCGCGTAGCGTCTCGTCCTCGATGCGGTAGATAATTCCGAAGGGAAAACGTCTCAGCGAGAGACGTCGATATGGATCATCTAGCGGTTCACCGAAAAGACTAAGGTCTGCGAGCGGTCGGATCGGCATAATAGGCGGCGCAGCATAGACGTAGACGGAGCAACATCATGGAAATGGTCCTCGACCACGACTCGATTGGCGCGTCGGACTCCCAGGCCCCTTGGGATGGCCTTCTGGCTGCCGCAGGGCCTCGCGATCACATCGTGCAACTCTACCAGGATCAGCAGTTTCTCAACCGTGCTGTTTGTCGCTTCGCGGCCGGTGCCATTGCCAATGGGGAGGGCGTCATCCTAGTACCCACCGCAGCTCATTGGGACGCGTTCCGTCCCCGTCTCGAAGCCGAAGGGGTGAATGTCCAGGACGCGCAGAATAGGGGACAGCTCACCGTTGTCGACGCGGACGAGCTTCTGCCCCGTTTCATGAAAGACGCCATGCCGGATGCGCCGGTGTTTCTAGGTCTGGCGGCGGATGTCGTTGCCAAAGCGCGAGGGGAAGCGCGCTACCCCAAAGTCCGCTGGTGGGGCGAGATGGTCAACGTCCTTTGGGAGCAGGGGAATGTGGCAGCCAGCATGAGCCTGGAGGATCAATTCGACCGCCTCGCGAAGCATCACGAGATCGCAATCTTTTGCTCGTTTGTCATGGATAATTTCAATAGCGAGGTGCATTCCCGTCTTCTGCCGCGGCTCGGACAAAATCATTCTCATCTGATTCCGGTAGAGGACTACGCTCGCCTCGAACGTGCCGTGGGCGACGCCCTGCGGCAGACCGTGGGCGCGGACGACGCTCGAGTTCTCGTGCAGCAACTGCTGTCCAATTACTCACCCGCGTTTCAGATGCCGCGCTCTCAGGTTCTGCTCCTGGCACTGCGCGAGAGTCTTCCGGAGGTCGCCGATTCCGTGTTGAAACGCAGCCGCGCGCTCTATCACGGATCGCAAGAGTCCGCTTAGTGGCGGTTGAATCCCTCAAAGCAGGTGCCGATCCTGCTGAGTCAGTTTGCATGCAAGGCGAGAATGGCACCCCCGATGCCGTAGGGGACTACGCGCTTAGTATTCTGGATGCGATTGATATCGCTCTCGTCATGGTCGGTCCTGATTGTAAGGTGTCGCGTTTTAATCGAGCGGCAGCAGAAACGCTGGACCTCACCCCTTCGGACGTAGGCTTACCGAGCTGCCAGATCGAGGCGCTGAGGGGTGTTCTCGACATCGAGCATAGGTGTCTGCAGGTCATGGCCGACGGGGTGCCGTCGCGGCTGGAAATGCGCCGGGGCGACCGATGGTTTCTGGTGCGCATCGCGCCTTACGCCGGACTCGGTGCCGTGGGGCACGGCGCGGTACTGACCTTTACGAATGTCACGGCTTTCCGCGCGAGCATTGGACAGGCTATCTACGAGCGGGAATACACAAAGACCATCCTCAACACCGTGCTCGAGCCGCTGGTTGTGCTCGACGAGAGCCTGCAGATACTGACGGCCAATCGCGCATTCTACGAGTGGTTCGGGACATCGCGCGATCAGACCCAGGGTGTGCCCCTCAGCACGCTGGGCGACGACGAATGGAGAGCCTCGGGCTTATGGTTTGCCTTGAGAGCGACGCTCTCACAGAAGCATGAGTTCCAGACGCTCGAGCTCGCTCGTGACTTCCCAGCCATCGGTCGCCGCACGGTGCTGCTGGACGCCTACCGGTTGATTCGCGACGGGCATACGCTGGTCCTTCTGTCGTTTCGGGACATCACTAAATGGAAGCGAGCGGAGCAGGCACTTGTCGAGAGTGAAGAGGCACTGCGGGAGCTCAACCGGCGCAAAGACGAATTCCTGGCAATCCTAGCGCACGAGCTGCGCAACCCCCTCGCGCCGATTCGTCAGGCATCCGCCATCTCCAGGGCTGCCACTGCCACCGAAGAGCAGAAACGGTGGAGCCAAGAGGTGATCAAGCGCCAGGTCAACCACATGGCGCTGCTGCTGGACGATCTGCTCGATATCTCTCGGGTCACACGCGGTACGCTGGAACTGCGGCTGCAGATGACTGATCTCACCTCGATCATCGCAACCGCTGCCGAGACTGCGCAGCCGCTGATCGAAGCCAAGCGACACGCTCTGAAAATTGAGGTCCCAGACGGGTCGGCCCGTTTTGCCGGCGATCCGCTGCGGCTCGCGCAAGTGTTGTCGAATCTTTTGACCAACGCCGCGAAGTACACCGATCCTGGCGGGGAAATTCGCCTACGAGCGCAGTGCAGCGCAGACAGCGTTATCTTCAGCGTCGCCGATAACGGCATCGGCATCCCGCAGGACGCACTGCAGGGGGTGTTTGCGATGTTTTCGCAGGTCAAGGCGGCACAGGATCGATCGGAGGGCGGCCTGGGGATCGGGCTGGCGTTAGCGCAGGGTCTCGTCCAGCTGCATGGCGGGACGCTGGAGGTGCGTAGCGAGGGCGTGGGCAAGGGCTGTGATTTTACCGTGACGCTGCCACGCAGGACATTGAACGACGCGGAGCAGCTATCCGCCGCGGTTGCATCGGGACCATCAGTGCGCCGGCGCATTCTCATCGCTGATGACAATCAGGACGCCGCCGACAGTCTTGCGATGCTGTTACGAATGGAAGGGCACGACGTCACCGTTGTTCATGATGGAAGACAGGCTGTCGCGGTGATCGATTCGCTCCGCCCGGAGGTGGCGTTGCTTGACATCGGCATGCCGGAATTGAACGGATATGAAGTGGCGCAGCGGATACGACAGGGACCTCTGGGCACCTTAATCACTCTTATCGCGGTAACTGGTTGGGGCCAGGCTTCGGATAAGGCGCGAGCCGCCGCCGCCGGTTTCAACCATCACCTGACCAAGCCTATTGAACTTGAGGCCTTGGGCAAGGTGCTGCGTTCGGGCCTCTAGCGTCGCAGCGCAATGCATGAAACCTGAGTCACCGTCCAGCGGCGCGGCCATGCTTCGCCCACCGGCAGGTGCGTGAAGTTTGGGATACTTTTTCCGCTTGCGACCCGAATCTAACTCATCCAAGAGGGGGCGTCGGCGGGAGCGGGGCGCTTTTTTCCGCGGCCATGCTCGCCTTCTTTCTCTGGGAGTTCTTCCCTCGCACCCCGCACCGAGCGCGCGACTACCTGGCTCTGGCTGTGGAAGTCCTGATATGCCTGGTTGCGGGCCCTCTGAAATGCCTATTTCCAAAGACTTTTAAGACCGACGTGTTTTTGCTTGATTTCTGCGCATTTCGCGCGGGACAGCTTACGAATGGGCGTGGAAGCCCAGCAGGAACACTGCGACAAGACCAGCCACCAGTAATCCTGCGGCAATGTACCGACCTGCTCCGATTCTTATGTGCGCTGCGGGTTCATCTGCGCGTTTGGCACGAGCTCGCGTAAGCATGATCAGCACGATTGATATCGTGACGAGCAGCGGCAGGGCTACCGCATCGCCCCAATCGACAATAGGCCTGCTCAACGCTTCGTACAGATTTATGAACCAGGCCGCCAGCAGCGCCACCGCGATGAGGCTGTACAGACGCATCACGGTTGAGATTTTCATTGGCAGATGCACGATTGTCCGTTGAACATCCAGGACTCTAGCACCCGTGCGCGACACGGCCAAATCCGGAGGCACGGCCGCGGGGTACGAGCGCCCGCATTGACGTTACCTGGGTATCGAGCGTGAGCGTTACAACCTTGCAAAAACATTTGGCTCACGAGTAAAACCATGCGGAAACCTACCTTGTTTTCATGACGTACTATTATGGGCGTCGTCAGCTCCCGACCTGCGTCAGGCAGCGACGCTGCGCTCTATCGACTGGCCGCAGCTGCTTTATTGTCTTTGCAAGCCAAACGTGAATAATATGGTCAGTTTCGGGAGTTTCGGGGGAAAACGGGTCATTCAACCCGCAGGGGGTAAATTCATGAATATGCTAAAGCAGGCGACCATGGCGATGGTACTGGCGGTGGGTACCGTGGGCCTCGCCGCGGCCCATCATGCGGCTAACTCACAGTTCGATGGGAATAAAAATATCGTATTCACGGGCGTGCTCGATAGGGTGTATCTAGGCAACCCGCATGGCTACCTGTACTTCATCCGCACGGTCAACGGGCAGCAGGAGAACTGGACCTTTGAGACCGAAGCGATATTGGCGCTGCGTCGGGCCGGTTTATCGGCTCGCAACGACTTGCCGATCGGGAGCACCTATTCGCTTGTCTACTCCCCCGCCCTGGACGCGTCGAAAGCCGGCCTGATGCATGCGATAAAACTCACGAACGGGCGCATCATTGCCTTCTCGGTGAAGGGCAACGTGGTTGCGTCCGACGCACTCCTGAATGAGCGCCTCCTGAACGGCTCAAAAGACAGCCAGCAGTAACAGCAGCGAGAGCGGATCGAGCGTGGAGCGGCGGCTCTCCTCTACCCGCTCGCGGCGGTACCTCCACCACGTAGCCGCAAGTTCAGCGCCAATAGAGCAGTACCAATCAGCGCAATGCCGATCCACTCAACTCCGGACGGTCGCTCGCCCAGTAGCGCCCACGCGAAAAGCACGCCCGCGATTGGCACCGCAAGGCTGGTCATCCCAGAAACGCTGGCCGACAGCCGCTGTACGATCAAGGCCCATAACATCCAACACAAACCCGAGGACAGCAAGCCGTTGTAGAGCAGCGCCAGGATGTACGGCGTGGTCCAGTCAACATGCCGCTCAGGAATGACAAGTGCCAGTATGATCAGGGCCATTGTACCCACGAGCATTTGCCAGGCGGTGAGCTGAAGCGGCGTCACCGTGGGATATTGTTGGAAGAGTCGTTTTGAGACTACCGTTGCGATTGCCCAGGCCAGCCCGGCGCCGAGGGCAAACGCGATACTCCGAAGGTCGCCGACACGTTCCCAGGGGCCAACGACGCACACGAAGCCCATCGCAGCCAGAGCAATACAAGCCCAGCGAAAAGGTCCAGGCTTTTCGTGCAACCACCACCACGCAAGGGGTACAACCCAGAACGGCATTGTATAGGCCAGTAGCGCAACCTTGCCCGCTCCGCCATGCACCAGCGCCAACTGCGCCAGCCCCTGGAACGCTGTCGTCTGTGTCAACCCGATCACAACCGTCGGGCGCCAGGGCAGCCTAACCGCAGCGTGGCCCCGAAAAATCAGGGCAATAAAAAGCGTCACAGTACCGAGCGCATAGCGCTGGGCGCTGAACGTCAAGGCGCCGCTGTAGTCATTAGCGATCTTCATGACGCTCCAGTTGAGGCTCCAGAGAATCGCCAGACTTGCCAGCGCGAGCCACACACGGCGCTGTTGAGATGGAAGCGTATGGGGTTCGACCATCGACACGGACTCAAGCAATGATGCTGTACTGCGCGGACAGTAGCAGAGGATTGCCGGTCTTTGAGCGAGCTCGGTGACCGGGCGAATGGGAAAAGCCAGAATTGGGGGTGTCGGCACGTTCGGCGCATGCTCCGTCATCCTCAGGAAGAGGAGCGCGAACAATGAAAAGCGCTTGTTTGGTCCTCAAGTCGAACGTGGGAACAACGATGTTCGATGGCCAAAAGCGCCATGGCCAGCGGGCAGTCCATCAGCGAAACGATCAATTAGGCCGTCAACACATCCGGGGCATTTGCGCTGCAGTCCGTTGAGATACCAGTGGACGGGGACGACAGTGAACTTCCAAAGCCGTTGCGCTGGCTGCTGGGATTACTAGCCCCGTGGGTACGCAATCATCTCCGGTAACTTCAACTGCCGCCGAATCGGCGCCCTGCACTTGCCGATATCGCGCACTCGGCCCTATGCTCCAACCGCATCCATCCGCGAGGCAGACTCGTGGCCGCTGAGGGCGCTTTACGCCGGCGGTTCTCCAGGAGGCGCACGATGAAATCGAGAATGCCTTTCGCTCTTCTGCTTCTGCTGGCCGCCGCGTTCGGCAAAATGCCGACCGCCGCCGCTCAGAGCCCCTGCGGCTGGTCGCACGATCTGCGCCTCGTGAACGGCAAGATCCATACGATGGACGCGCAGGACCGGGTCGTCAACGAGGTGACGATTCAGGAGGGCCGCTTCGCGTACATCGGGGCGGCCCCAGAAAATCTCAATCCCTGTACGAAGGTCATCGACTTGCATGGGCGTACGGTGATTCCGGGCCTGATCGACGACCACAACCACATCGTTTTGTTCAGTCGCCGTCCCGGCTATGACGTCATGGTCGAGACGGCGACGAGCATCCCGGAGGCCATGGCCATGCTCAGGCAACGGGCGCGGACGACTCCGGCCGGCGCATGGGTCACAGCCATCGGCGATTGGACGCCGCGGCTGTTCGCCGAACAGCGTGCGCCGACGCTCGCGGAGCTCGATGGGGCCGTGCCGAATCATCCGGTGCTGTTCGCAGCCTTCGGCCCGGCGGTCACGAACAGCCTCGGCAAGCAGTTCTTCGAGAGCAAAGGCATCAAGGTCGGCACGGCGGGCGACCTCAACGGCGCTGCCGCCACCGCCGCCCTGAACCTGCTGCGCGGCATGCAGACGGACGAGGACCGGATCCGCAGTGCCAAGTACGCGCAGGCCTATGTGCTGCGTTACGGACTCACGACGAGCGTGGACATGGGCGTCTTCGCCCGGCCGGACAGCCCGGACCTGCAGGACAGCGCCACGCTGGACGGCATCGCGAGCGCGAACCCCTGGACCGCCTACGACCAGTTCGTGGCGTTGGATCACCGGCACGAGCTCGACGAGCGAGTGCGCGTGTTCCTGCTGTCGATGGACAAGACGCAAGATCTACCCATTTTGAAAGCGCGTCTAAATAATGTCTTCCCCAATTTCGGCGACGACATGTTGCGTGTTTCCGGCATCGGCGAGTTCGCGACGCCGTGGATTTTCGCGTACAACTGGAGTGCCGGGCAGCACCCGGACAATTACGAGGCGGCGCTGCAAATGGTCGCCAAGCGCGGCTGGAGCTATCAACAGCACACCTTGTCGCTCCCCGAAGTGCAATTCACGGCGCAGACCTACGAGAAGGTCAACGCGGTGACGCCGCTGGCCGACCTGCATTGGTCCATCGCCCACGTGCCAAGTATCGACCCTGCCACGCTGAAGGCCATGAAAGACATCGGCGTCGGCATGGCTCTGCACGGCTGGAAGTATCTTCAGGGCGCCCAAGGCACGCCCGCCGGGCAGCCCGCGGGCCCGCCTTATCGCACGATCCTGGCGAGCGGCATCCACGTCGGCGCCGGCTCGGACGCGGGCGACATCGCGATGCTCGATCCGTGGTTCGACATCTACTACATGGTCACAGGCAAAGACTGCACGGGCGCCCTCATCAACACCGGCGAGCAGGTTTCACGCGAGCAGGCCCTGCGCATGTACACGGCGGATAACGGCTGGTTCTTCCGCGAGGGCGATCAGCTCGGCTCGATCGAGACCGGCAAAGTCGGCGACCTGGTCGTCCTGAGCGATGACTATTTCGATGCGAAGAGAGTATCGGACGAGGGTATAAAGAAGCTCAAATCCGTTTTGACGGTCGTCGGCGGCCGTGTCGTTTTCGACGCGATGAGGGATTAATCGGCAAGAAGATCATCCATCGGCAAGACAAGGCATTACAGCCGGCGGGCATCAGGGATACCACGATGACCGTGTCACAGTTGGAACGCTGCTGGCTATAACTTCATCGCGAGCTACGGTAGCGTATACGCATACGTGTATGGGCCGGCGTGATCCCGATGAGAAACAACTCACCGTTCTCGAGCGGACAGACGTTCCTGGGCAACGGCACGGCTGAAAGACCCGGCCCAGGACGATGCCTCATGGAGAGGCGTATCCGAGCACTAACCTTCTTGCTGCTGGGCATTGTCGCGTCCAATACGGCCCTTTCAGCCACATCCGGGCAAGTCGCACCAATTGACCTTGGCGCGAACGTCGCCCACCTGAAAGTCTCTCAAGACGGCTCGCGCGCACTGGCGCAGCTCGTGTCGCCCCTCGACGGCCACGCTATCGGTCTGCGTGTTTTGGATCTCGCACCGCCCAACGGATCGCGGATGCGAGGCATCATTCCCATCGACGCCGATCAGATGGCCCTGGCGGCCGACGGCCGACGGGCTCTGACTGTCTCGGTCGTTACCTATCCGCGCCTTCTCAAACCCGGCGCATATTCGGTCGTCAGCTGGGATCTCGCTGACCCTGACCACCCTAAATCGGTTTCGACCGACTCGATCATAGGCAGCGCCATCTTCATCGCTGGCGATGCCAGCGCGTACGCCGCGGTCAGGTTCACACCAGACGCGAAGAGCGACATCGACGTGCGCTGGCTCAATCATGCGCACTCGGAAATGACAATCGAGGCGAATTCCGCTCCCTTTCTGGCGAACGACACACAGTTTTCGGCCGATGCACATTTTCTCGGCTACAAGAGCTTTGGAGGCGTCGTCCTGTACGATCTGAGGAGCGAGACGGCCGTACGCTACGCACAGGCGTCCGGTGTCGAGGATCACTATCGCTGCGGTCCCATCGTGCTGGCGGACGGGCGCATGCTCCTGGCGGATGATCGGGCCCCTGTCTTCGACCTGTATGCTCCCGCCCCGGGCTTGCCGCGCATCGCGACGCTACCGTTTGACGGCGATCGATGCCAGCCCCTCCTGAACGCCGGCTTGCACGAGGGAGAGCCGCTCATCTTCGCCGCCGGCCCGGGAACCATAGAAGTGACGGTTCCTCAGCAAGGCACGATGCTCGCGGTAAAACAGTGGAGCTTACCCCCTGACCAACACGCCGTTGCGGTGTCGAAGGACTGGGTCTATGCGCTGTCCGGGGCTTCCGTGCTGCGAATGTTTCCGCGGGGAAAAGACGTCGCGAGTCCCACTGATTGGCCCGCAATCCTGCGCATTTATCAACAGGTGATGCAACGGTATGCCGCGGAACGTGGTCGGGGCACATCGGGCTCACTCCACGCCTATGAATCGCTCACGTCCGCAGGCATTGTACAGGCGCTTGAGGCGCCGGTGCCGGACGCGCAAGCAAAGGCCGTCGCGGCGATGTTCAACGACTTCGGCTTCCTTGCGGCACGGGATGGCTTCGATGTGGCGCTCGGCGAACGTGCGCTGCGCCGCGCCTTGGCTATCGATCCGATGCGGCGGCTCGCCGCGCTGAATCTCGCCACTCTATTGGAGGAAAAATGGCACGGGGGAACGGCGGCGCAGCGCGCTGCGGTCGGACAGGAGATCCAGACAAACTACGCCCGCTTCCGCGAGCTCGGTGGTGAGGCCAACCCCGGACTCGAGCGGTTCACACAAATGCTGCAATCGCTACGGAATCCGAGCCCAATTTCATCAGGCGCATTCTGCCGATTCATCGCCGACGCGGCCAATGACGACACGCTGTCGGCGCTCGTCGGCGAAACCGCATCCGACGTTGTGCTGGCCGGGCAGCATCTGGATCTCGCGGTCATGTACGGAGGCACGGCTCACATCCCGCAAATCAACGCATTTGAGGCCGGAACGGACACTCCGGTGGACCCGTTGCCCTTTAGAGCGCCAGGGGTCGAGGATTTGACAGGCGACGACCGTCTCAATCTCCTCATGTACGGCGGAATTACGGCCATTGTTCACGACCATGGGAACCAGTTTCCGGAGGACGCGCATTCTCTAGATGGGTCCGTACACTGTCAGTTCGAGACCGCAGTCATGGAGGTGGTCGATCCGAAGTCCGCCGAACCCGCTCTGTGCCGAAAAATCGCGCAGAGTGGCCCTCCGAACGTCGTCGACTTTGCAGAGCCCGCGACGATAGACCAGAAGACGGTGGAAAAAACGTACTACCAGACCGCAGCCGATGGAATGAGCCGACTTGACGTGGCCAACGACGGTCACGCTGTGGCAGTCGTGAAACTCGATCTCGCCAGCACAGGCGGCGCCGGCTGCGAAGCCGAGTTTTATGATGTGAGTACGGACGACGGGACGCAGTTAGTTGCAGGCGCCGTTCATGACCAGTTGCTGGCGCTGCAGCAGGCGCGGCCGGGTTTCTACCGCAGCATTGTTCCCCACTGCAGCAACCGGGCTCGCTTCTTTCGGGCCAATGGACAGATCTATTTCGAGAACAAACCGCAGATTTGGCCACCCACGCAGGGTTGGGACGAGTACCACCAGGTAGCCAAGATCAGCCACGGAGCCGTTTCGAACGTGTGCGACTTCCACTTCAAATCGCAAACAACAGTAAGCCAGTAACTGCGGAGAGTTTCGTCAGCGACCGGTGATGCCGTCCGAATTTCCCGTCGCCCTCAGCTCTGCTGCGCGCCGCCAGCGAGCTTGGTAACTTCACAGTGCTGATGCGACTTCTTCAGCGTCGCGCAGGCAGCCTTGGCCTGATCCTCAGTCATGTTCGCCGAGGAAACGTGATACGCCTTGCTCTTGCCGCTCGGGGGTATGACCACGACCGCCTGGAGATCCTTGCCGTAGCGATCCTGAAGCTGCGCGCGGGCCCGGTCGGCCTGCTGGCTACCGCCATAGGTACCCAGTTGCACCTGATAGTCGAACTGCGCCAGCTGCGCGCGCGCCTGATCCGCCTCAGGTCCCTGCGGATACTTTTGCAGGAAGGCCTGCAGAGCGGATGCCGTGCCGGCGTTCTTGGCGTCCGGCCACGCCGCGGCACGCTGTAGCCCCATGAGCTGTGCGCGCGCTGCCTGCACATTGGCCCCGTTGGGTTCTGCCGCAAGGTACTGTTGATAGCTCGCCACGGTGTTGCCCGTCTGCGCGGTTATCCAGTCCTGCCCGTCTTGGATGGTCTGCATGCGCTGACGCGCTTCGGCAGCATGCGAGTCGTTGGGGTACTTGGCCAGGAAAGCCTGATAGGCTGCAGCGGTTCCCTGGGAAGTGGCTTGGTTCCAGTCTGCTTCGGGCGAGCTGCAGGCCAGCAGCGTGGCAGCAGTCAGCAAGCACAGAGAGTGGATCAGAATCTTCATAGTTACTCCTCGCGCCCTTCATTGCGTCAGGCGGTGTTCTGCAGCGGGTGCTCTACGGCCCTCGCCCCCCAAGCGGCAGCGTCGCATAACGCCGCAGCCCTTACAAGCGGAACTTAGCTGCAGCTCGCGCTCTATCGCACCATCGCGGCGGCCCCCAAGTAGCCAGGCCGCCTCAACTGTCCCTCAAGGCCGACGCGAGCGGCATACGTGCGGCCCGCAGGGCCGGATACAGGCCGCCGATCAATCCCATCCCAAAGGCCCACAGGACCGCACCAAGCATGGTCGAGCCGCTGACCAGGAAATGGAAGAAGACTTGAGGCGTCGTGGTACTCACGGCGAGCTGCCCGCCCATCCCGAGCGTGCTGGCCGCATAGCCGTCCAAGCCTATATAGGTCACTGTAGCCCCGACCACGCCACCCGCCATTCCCAACAGTGATCCTTCGAGGATCGTGGCCGCGAACACCATGCCGTGCGAATACCCCAAGGCGCGCAACAGCGCCAATTCAAAGCGACGGCTCTCGACCATCACCAACAGCGTACTCATGGCGCCGAAGACTGCGGCCGCGGCCATCATCGCCGTGAAAAACCCGCCGACGCGGGTAATCAGCTTGCTGGTCCCTGACGCCTGATATGCGTTGTAGGCGCTCTCGCGCATGGCGCTCAGCGCAAACTGCGGGTCACGGTCAAGCGTTTGCGCGAATGCGTCCAACGCAGCGCGCGATGTCAGCTCCACGTAAAGCGAGGAATAGCCATCGCGGCGTTTTTCGGCCCCCTGCAGCGACCCAAGACTGGTCCAGGCCTCGGAGGAAAAGAATTGAGGGCCGGCGGAGAACACTCCCGCCACGGTCCAGACCCTGCCTTCGGCAAACACCCGATCGCCCGGAGCGAGATCCCGGAAATTGCTCTCCGCTGCTGCGCCCACCACGATCTCATCCAAACCCGGCCGAAACCATCGCCCCCGCGTGATCCGAAGTGCCTTGTCGATGGTGAACATGATGGGCGATACGCCCCGCAGGGTAATCCGCGCCGCGAGACTCCGTTGCTTGTATTGCACTGGCAAGCTACCGAGGAGGTCCGGCGCGATCAGGGGTACACCGTCTGCGCGTGCGACTCCCGGAGCTTCAAGGATGTCCGCGACCGCGCCGCTCGGCACATTGCTCCCCCACTCGCTCTTGCTACCCTCGGTCAGCACCATCGCGGTGGTATCCTGCGCGCCAACATCGAAGGTGTGACGAAAACCGGATGCCATGGCGAGCACTGCTGTGAGGATGCCGGCCACCGCAGCAAATCCCAACACGGTCACCAAAGTATCGATGGGCCGTGCGGGCCACTCCCGGACGGCGGCGAGCGTCAGCCGCAAGACGGCCCGCAAGCTGTTCACGACCCGCATGCTCACCCCTTGGACAGCGCCCGGGCGCAGTTCATACGTACGATCCGCACCCCGGGGAGCACCGAAGAGAACATCGCGAGTCCAAATGCAATGAGCGTGCACTCTGCCACTGCGCCGGGCGTCAGCATGATGCCCGGAAGGTTCAGTTTCGCGCCGGCGAATGCCCGGATGAGGAGCAACGCGCAGAGCGTGCCGGCGCAGGCGGCGGGCACAATCACAAGCAACGCCTCGAGAAACACCATCCATATGAGCCGCCGCGAAGCGAACCCGAGCGCTCTTAGCAGGGCAAATTCCCCCAGGCGCTCCGATACTGAATGGATCAGGGTGTTGAAGCAGATGAGGAACAGACCGAACAGGCTCGCCACGATGACCACGGAGGTCAGAGCATTGACATCGGCAAGTCGCTCGGCCATCCCCTGCAACAGCGACTTAAAACTCTGCGTGCCCAGCGGCGTCGCGCTATTGGCAAATTTCAGCTCCAGTGCCCGTGCCACTGCATCGGCCTGTTTCGCCTCCGTCACCTGCACGAACATAAAATCTATGGAATCCTCATGTGCCCAGCGGCGAAAGTATTCGAGGTGCAGATTGATGTCGCTCGACGGAGTGACGCGTCTGGACTTCGCGAGCACGCCGTCGATCTGAAAGGCGAGATCTCGCGGCGCACTGCGAGACATGGAGTGAAGGGTAATAGTCTCTCCCACTCGCCAACCGTTCTTGCGCACGACCTCGTCCGTCACAAGTGCTCCCGTAAGGTCGGCAAGCCACCTTTGCGCTTGGGCGCGAGGGAGTTCCCCTGTGCGGACCACCTGCGCGACCTCCAGGAACGCATTGGGTGATAATCCCTCCACCCGCAGCGGATGACGATCCACGCCAAAGAGCATCGGTGTGGCGCTCACTCCAACGGCTGAGCGCACTCCGGGAAAAGATCGAATGGTCGACAACACCGCGATCGTCGGCAGTGAGCCTCCAGCGGCTGGCTCGAGCAGCACTAAGTCGGCACCGTCCGGGGTCAGGCCGGCGGCGAATCCGTGGCGGATTGCCAGAAAGAAACCGAGTAGCGCGAACGCGACCAGCGTGGACAGTCCCACGAGCACGGTCCGCAGCCACCGTCGGCGCAGCGTGCCGAAGACGATTCGATTCATCGGAATTCATTCCTGCCATCTATACGGGCGACGGAGGAGCGCATGCATTGTATACCTCGCTTCACAAGGTATAATGCCCCGTGAGCAAGGGAAATCCCAATCTGATGTCCGGTGTGCCGGAGCTGGTGGTGCTGCGCCTGCTCGCGCGGCAGGAGATGTACGGCTACGAGATCGCCCGAGCGCTCAAGCTCGGCAGTCGTGGTGCGCTCGATCTCGGCGAGGGAGTGCTCTATCCGGCACTGCACGCCTTGGAGGCACGCGGACTACTTCGTGCTCGCTCCCAGCCGGTCGATGGGCGCACACGCATCTATTACGCCCTGACTGCTCGCGGTCGTCGGCGACTCGAGCGCCTGATCGAGAACTGGCGGCACGTCAGTGCCGGCGTCGAACTCATTTTGGGAGCGACGAATCGTGAGTGAGTACCGTTTTCGGAACCTCAGGGAGGCCCTCGTTCGCAAGGGCGTGGCGGTGCGCTACGCGAAACGCGCGCAGATCGAGATCGAGTGCCACCATCGTGATCTCGTCGAGGAGGCGCTCGCCCGCGGAGAACTGCCTGAAGAGGCGCGGCGCAGCGCCGACGCGACCATCGGAACGGACACCGCGCTGATCGAACGCTTTGCGAGCCAAAAGGAGCTACAAAGCTGGTCGCACCGCTTTCCGTTTGCATATGGGTTCGCGCCGATACTGTGCTTCATCTGCCTGGGAATCGCGCTGATGGCTGCGGTCGCGGTTGTGTTGCACGCAGTCTGGCCCCATCCTCGTGATGCTCACGTCTCCGCGAGTCGTGCGATGCACATCAACGTCGGCCTGATCGCGCTATTTCTATGGATCTTGCCCGTGTTTCTAGCCATGGGTTTTGGACTGCTCGCGTACCGGCAGCGGATCTCCTTGCGCTGGCCGATAGTGGGGATACTGCTGCTCTGCAGTCTGGTCGCACTCCTCAATGTAGGATTCGGAGTTAAAGGTGGACCGAAGCCGCTCTTCCTTGAGGCGGGTATTGGCTTTCGAATCAAGCTGCTTCCGCTAGAGATCGTGCGAACCTTGGGCAGGGCGGTCCCTGCGCTGATACCGCTTATGTGGTTGAAATTCCGCGGCTCGATGAGATTCCGATCCGAATCGAATCCCTTCACGGGTTGCTAACAGACCCGCCTCCGTCTGCGATGGCTCTGTGGTTGGATCATGCCTTTATCATGTGCCGGGTCGGCGCTCCTGAGGCGAGAGCGCTTGTTTCCCGCGGCTTTATCGAGGGCTCGGCTAACGTCCACGCCGGTCAGGGAACTGCCAATCGGCGGTTCTTCTTCGAAAACTTCATGCTGGAACTATTGTGGGTAGTGGATCCGGTTGAGGCGGCGGCCGAGGCTATTCGCCCGACGGGTCTGTGGGACCGCTGGTGCAAGCGGGACGAGGGCGCAAGCCGGTTCGGCCTCGTCTACGGTGGTGTCCCCGCGCAGGGTTCCCCTCCTCCGTTCACAACTGAGTCCTACCGCCCGGCATACCTCCCGCCCCCAATGAGCATCGAGATTGTGCAGGGGTTGGCCTTGGAGGAACCGGCATTGTTTTGGATCCCTTCGCTGAGTGACAATCGAGCCACGCGGAGCGAGCCGACGGATCACAGAGCGCCCCTACGGACCATCAGCGGGGTTGCGATTGGATTGAGCGGTGACGCCACATTGTCGCGGGCAGCGCGTCGTGTGCAAGACGCGGCGCTGCTTGGCTTCTTTGGCGCGCCCTCGCCGGTACTCGAGGTGCAATTCAGGTCTGGGCACGAAAGCTCGATTGATTGCCGACCGGATTTGCCGTTGGTGTTTCGCGCGACGGGGTGAAGTGACAGGGGCGCCAGGCTTAGCTAATGCTCACTGGCAGCAGGCGTGGTGATGAGGACTATCTTGCCCTCGGCGTGTCCAGCACGATCCAACTCCTGGGCTTGACCGGCCTGTCCAAGCGGAAACGCCTTTTCGACCTTGATGGTGAATAGCCCCGCCTCTGCCAGGCGGTTGATCTGCGCGAACAGGTCGGAAGCCTTCTGCCTATTGCCTCGATCCATGCCGTTACAGGTGACGCCAGCCGAGACACATTTATCCCGCGGGATGAGTCCGGCCGGCAGCACTATTGCGCCGCCTCGCTTGACGTAAGAGAGTACCCCGGCAGCAGGACCGTCTACCAAGTTGATGACTGCGTCGGCGTTCATGATCTTTTCAGCGGGATTCTCTCGGTCGTAGTCGACGACCTCATCGGCACCGAGTTGCTTCAGATAGGCGTCGTGCCGTGACGCAGCGATCGTGATGACCCGGACGCCTTGCGCCTTGGCAATCTGCAGCGCTGCGCTGCCCACGCCACCGGCCGCACCGACGATCACGAGAGTCTGGCCACGTTTGACGCCGGCCTGTTCGACAGCGAGCACCGCGGTGATGCCGGCGATCGGAATACCCGCCGCCTGCTCAAAAGTCAGGCGCTTGGGCTTGGGCGCGATACCGTCGCTGTTGGCCGTTACATACTGCGCGTAATCCCCACCACCCGCGCTCCTGCCGTACACGGCTTCGCCCACGTGCCAGTTCGCCACACCGGGGCCCACCGCTGCTATGACCCCCGCCATCTCATCGCCCGGGATGGTCGGTTTTGACAGTCTCGGAGACGTCGCACCGACGCGCCCGGATGCCGGGGTGCGTTGCTGCTCGCGGGGACCAGCAGGCCCCCCTTGGTCCTGACGGCGAACACCCATGCGCGCACGCCAATCGAGTGGGTTGATTCCCGCCGCGTAGACGTGCACCAGCACCTGATCTGCGCCGGGCTGAGGTACGGGCAGACGCTCGAGCTTGAGGACATCGGGACCGCCGAAGCCCCGCTGAACGATTGCCTGCATCATTCGCGGCACTTCCGCCGCGCTGGCCATGGTGACGGTGATGCCGAGAACCGCAGTCCATGACAGCAGCCCGCGACATCGAATCCAATTAGCCTGATCGGACATACGAGCCTCAGTTAGCTTCCGGCAAAGATAGGCTGCGCTTCATGGTCGATAGGAGTCAAATTACTTGAGGCGTTGTCTCGTCGCAGTCCAGCGGAGGAGTTTGACGCGAAGCCGACGTCATGGGATATGTCCTTCATCCAGCACACCTGACGATGGAGACGCATCGGCATGAGGGTATTCCCCGGTTCGCTGAGCTCCTTACGGGCAATCGCTGCCGTGCCCGAGCAGCAGAAGATCAAGTGGGCCACCGTGCGTCGGACCCTGGGCGTCGCCGCACCCCACTCCGGTATGTTGCTGCTGTTTCTTGTGGTCGTGGTTGTGGGCTCATCCATTGGGATCGCATACCCGCTCATCTATCGCGCCATCATCAACGAAGGGATCCTTAAACAGAACGCCGCGCTCATCATACGACTCGCCGTCATGATCGCCGGTTTGGGCGTGCTCGATGCCGCGCTTGGCCTCGGTCAGACGTATTTGGCGACGCGCGTGGGGGCAGAGGTCGTGGTGTCGCTGCGAACGAAGTTGTTCGACCACATTCAGCGCATGCCTCTGGCATTCTTCTCCCGGACCCAGACCGGGGCCCTGGTAAGTCGGCTCATCACTGACGCCACCGGTGCCCGCAGTGCCTTCACGGACGTTCTCTCCAACGTCGCCGGCAACTCGGTGACGGTCTGTCTGATCTTCGGTGCCCTTTTTGCGCTGTCGTGGCGGATCACGCTCATCGTCCTGATTCTCCTGCCGGTTTTCGTGTTGCCGGCACGCTATTGGGGCCGGCGGATCAGGGAGGTCACGCGCGAGGCTTTCAGCGCATCCGCTGCCATGGCGAGCACCATGGTGGAGCGCTTCAATGTAGCGGGAGCCCTGCTCAGCAAGCTATTCGGCAGGCCCAGCGAGGACGTCCAAGCCTTCGAAGTGAAGGCGCAGACTCTATCGCGAACGGGAATCACGGCGGCGATGTATGGGCGCCTGCTCGCCATGGTATTGACTCTCACGGCGACGCTCGCGACCGCGCTCGCCTATGGATGGGGAGGCGTGCTTGCCAGTCAGCACCGACTCGATCTGGGTACCGTGGTCGCCATCGTCTCCTTGCTTGCTCGTCTGTATGCCCCCCTCATGGGGCTCTCAAACGTGCAGGTGAACGTTATGACCGCGCTCGTGTCCTTCGAGAGAATCTTCGAAATCCTGGACCTGCAGCCGATGATTCGAGAGCGCCCGGACGCCCTGACTGTCCCCCAGGGGCCGATTCGCCTGACTTTCGACAACGTTTTCTTTCACTACCCAATGGCCGCTGAAGTTTCGTTGGCTTCGCTGGAATCGATTGCCATCCCTGAAAAGCGTGTGCAGCGGACGGTACTTCACGACGTCAGCTTCAGCGCGGAACCGGGGCAACTGGTCGCACTCGTTGGCTCGTCTGGATCTGGAAAGACCACCATTACGCATTTAATTCCACGCCTTTACGACCCCCAAACCGGGTTCGTGCGGCTCAATGGCGTCGACGTTCGCGATACTACGCTCGAGTCCCTCCGGGCGCGCATCGGTGTGGTGACGCAGGATGCACACCTGTTCCACGACACACTTCGCGCGAATCTCCAGTACGCGCGGCCGGGTGCAAATGATGAGGACATCCGCGCGGCCCTGGGCGATGCGCAGATCCTCGACGTCGTGGAAGCGCTGCCGGACGGTTTGGACACGATGGTTGGCGAACGCGGCTACCGATTCTCTGGCGGCGAGAAGCAGCGTCTGGCCATCGCACGGCTGCTGCTGAAAGCACCGGATCTGGTCATCCTGGATGAGGCCACTGCTCATCTGGATTCTGTCTCCGAAACGAAGATCCAACGAGCTTTGGAGCAGGCGCTGAGCCAGCGCACGTCCATCGTAATTGCCCATCGGCTGTCTACCGTTGTCAGGGCCGATCAGATCCTTGTTTTACAGGATGGTCGAATCGTGGACCGAGGCACTCACGCACAACTGATGGCGAAGGGTGGCGCCTACGCCGAGCTATACCAGCGGCAGTTCGCAACTGCGGCGCCCGAGACCTGACGCGCACCTGATCGTAAGTCACGCCGCCAGCTTATGCGACACTGGCCCAATGTGGTACCGCGCAATCCGCCCGGCCTTGTTTGCGCTCGACCCCGAACGGGCTCACCAGCTGGCGCTTGATGCGCTACGCCTCGCGGGTCGGCGTACGCCTCGACTGCCATCCACAACCACCATTGAGTGCATGGGACTGCGCTTCCCAAATCGCGTCGGACTCGCGGCTGGGTTTGACAAGAACGCTGTGGCAATAGACGGGCTGGGCGCTCTGGGGTTCGGTTTCATCGAAGTCGGGACTGTGACCCCGCGCGCCCAGGCCGGACAGGCGCGTCCCCGCTTGTTTCGGCTTCCGGCAGCCGGAGCCCTGATCAACAGGCTGGGGTTTCCGAATGACGGAGCCGAATCTGTTGCAGCCCGCCTGCGTAGAAGGCGATATCCCGGCATTGTCGGCGTAAACATTGGAAAAAATGCCACGACCTCGATCGCGCATGCCGTCGACGACTACGTCAGCTGTTTGCGGATTGTCCGAAACGTCGCTGACTACGTGGTTGTCAATGTCTCCTCGCCGAACACTGCACGATTGCGTGAACTTCAAACGGCAGAGCGGCTGAAGCCGCTACTCTGCGCTCTGCTCCACGAACGAGCCTGCGGCCCACGGGAGGCCCGGCATCGCCTCCCGTTGCTGCTGAAAATTGCCCCAGACCTGCCGCCCGCGGAGCTGCCGTGCATAGCCGGGCTGTTAAAGAGTCTTCCCATGGACGGCGTGGTCGCGACCAACACTACGACACGCCGCCACGGCACTGCGCTCGCGGCAAACCGCCAGGCCGGCGGTTTGAGCGGCCGACCTTTACGGTCGATCGCCTTAAATGTTGTCGTAGAATTGCGAGCGCACCTGGGGCCTGATTTTCCCATCATTGGGGTCGGCGGTATTGACTCTCCGCATTCTGCTCTCGACATGCTTGTCGCGGGTGCCAACCTGGTGCAGCTGTATACCGGACTCATCTACCGAGGCCCAACACTGGTGTCTCAGATTGTCCGGGCGCTCGATGTGCGCTGAGGGCGTTCCCCTCCAAGATATATAACGGTTCGACCTACACTTCAGAACCTCACCCAGATCCGGAGCGCACGGCGCTGTGCCAGGCAAAGCCCGGGCACCGCCAGCGAAAGCCTTATAAGCAGCTCGGCCCAGATTGGAGCGTCCACGCGCTCAAAGAATCGCTTTGATCGAATGGAGTGGGCCGGCGCGTTCGGTGATCTTGGCACCCTGATCCCGTTCGTCGTCGCCTACATTGCCGTGGTCAAGGTGGACCCATTCGGCATGCTGCTCTCGTTCGGACTCGCCTTGGTGGTCTGCGGTTTTCTCTATAGGACACCCTTCCCTGTTCAGCCCATGAAGGCGATCGGCGCCATCGCGGCGACGCAGACGGCACAGACGGCGACGATCACGGCGGCGACCGTCTCGGCTGCGGGCCTCTCCACCGGACTGATCTGGCTCGTGCTCGGACTCACCGGCGCAGCTAAATCCATCGCGAGCCTGATCCCCCGCCCGGTTGTGATCGGTATCGTGCTCGGCCTCGGACTGAGCTTCATGCTCGAAGGCATCAAGCTGATGCATGGCGGATGGCTGATCGCCGCCGTGGCTCTATTGGGTACCCTGCTGCTGCTGACGAACAAGTCCATTCCCGCCATGTTTCTGCTGCTCCTGTTCGGAGTGCTGTGCGGCGCTATCGAAAATCCCGAGTCTCTTCGAACCCTGCTGGCGACGAAACCCGGGTTTCACATGCCCCGCTTCGCTCTCGCCCGCCTTACCTGGCACGATCTGCTGATCGGCACGACGTTGCTGGCCCTTCCACAGCTGCCCCTGACCCTGGGCAATGCCATCATCGCCATACGCGAAGAGAACAACCGTCTGTTCCCGGATCGGGCAGTGACGGAGAACAGGATTGCGAACTCGACCGGAGTGATGAACCTGGTCAGTGCGGCCTTGGGGGGGGGTGCCAATGTGTCATGGCGCCGGCGGAATGGCCGGACATGTAGCATTCGGCGCCCGCACAGGAGGTGCATCCATCATCTTGGGAGGCATCCTCTTGTGCCTTGCCCTGTTTTTCAGCGCATCCGTTCGGGCTCTGTTTGATGTCTTTGCGCAACCAGTCCTGGGCGTAATCCTATTTCTGACTGGCGCGCAGCTGGCCCTCGGTTCGTGCGACTTCAGCAAGCACAAAGGCGAGCGCTTCATCACGCTGGTCACGAGCGCTTTTGCGATGTGGAACGTCGGCTTGGCATTCGTGGTTGGCCTGGCGCTCACTTATATAGAGAAACGCGTCCGCTTGAGGCTGTAACCAGATTCAAGTTACAACGGCTAGGTGCAGTCCGGTGTATCGCAAGGTCCATCCTCTTCGATTTGAATGGTGACGTGCTCGACATTCAGTCGTTCGCTCAGTCGCAATCGAATTGCCGACAGTGCTTCCGAGTGCCGAACTCCCTGAGCCACATTGACATGCAAGGTCACCGTGGGCCGCTCACCCGTCATCGTCCACACGTGTACGTGATGCACGCCTTGCAGACCGGGCACGTTACCCATGAGTTCCTTTTCAACCGACGTCATATCGAATCCCGATGGGACGCTTTCAAGCAGCACATCCGCGGATTCCCGGACCAGTGACCAGGCGGATCGAAAGATCAGCACAGACACCAGCAGTGAGAGCAGCGGATCTGCGATCACCCACCCCCGGAGAAGGATCAGTATCGCCGCCACGCTCGCCATGAAAGATCCCAGCAAATCGCTGAGCACGTGCGCCCGCGCGCTTCGTTCATTAAGGGACTGCGCCCCCGACAGCGCGAAGAACGCCGCCATATTGGCGATACCGCCGATCAGCGCGACGCCGAGCATCAGGGGACCGCTCACCGCTGAGCCGTGCATCAGACGCCGCAAGGCCTCGTACACCACGCCCGCGGTCAGCAGTAACAGCACCTGGCCGTTCACGAATGCGGCCAGGGGTTGATGGCGCCGATGACCGTAGGTGCGCTGCGGATCCGCTGGACGCCGGCTCATGCGAATTGCAACGATCGAGAGGATGAGCGCTGCGGCGTCCGTGAGCATATGCAACGCTTCGGCTAGCAGCGCTATCGAGTTTGCCAGGTACCCGCCAACGGCCTCGACGACGGTAAAGCTGACGAGAATGGCCAAGGCCGCCAGCAGGCGGCGCTCGCCTGCTGCCGCCGCATGGTTGTGCCGGTGCTCTTTGCCGTGATGGTGGTGAGCAGCTGGCGCGTCGTGGGCGTCGTGGCGATGCGCTATGGTTGTAGTCATCTCAACCACGCGTGGGTGATCGCGCCGGGTTTGCAGCGCGCATCCGGGATGATGAGCCGATGTCCCATTGGCCGACCTGTATACTCCTAGGGAGTACCAGTATATACCCGGGGGGGCTATATCGCTGAGCGACGCGGGCAGGCAGCTGCCTGCAGCCCCTCGGGGAGCGGCCCGTCAGCGGCCGCCGCTGCCGCTGGGCAGAAAATCGTCGGGGATTGACTGGCGGGGCTCGAGTCACCCTCCCGGCGATGACTGGGTTGGTGGGGATCCGGACGCCGCCTGCTGGAGCGCGAACCTCACCGGCAAATTCGTGATGACGGGCCTGTGAAGCGTGTTGTGGAACCGATAGGCCCGGGCCACGCGCTGCGCAAGCGCGCCAAGCCCGACGCCCGCCGGCTGTTCAGCGACGATACTGGTGTCAACGACGCGCCCGTCGGCGTCGACCGTGATGCGTACGATGGCCTTTCCCTGAATTTTTCGCTGGCGCAACAGCTGCGGGTAAAAGCTTTTGAGTACCGCGAGCGAGGGCGAGCGGCCCGGCTGGAGCGCCGAGGCCGCGGCGGGACCGGTCAATACCAGTGGTTTGGCGGCGCACCCGGCCACGAAGGCGCTCAGCAACAGGATGGCGCTGCCCACCACCGCATTACGAGATGTCGAGCGCGGCACGGACCGGGTGTTGGGCGAGAGCAGCTGGCGCATGCGCGCCGTCCAGTTCAAATGCGAGGTCATCGGTACGAGCACCGCTGGCGAAGGCGCCCCGCCTGCGATGCGTATCAGGACATCCAGGTATTTCGAGCGATCGCCAATGGCCTCCACAGCAGCCGCATCGCTCGTCAGCTCGGCCAGGAGGGCGAGACGTCGATTGAGCCAGTGGACCAATGGGTTGCACCAGAAGATCGCCCGACACAGCGATGCGAGCCAAAGCCGATAGGCGTCACGATTGCGGATGTGCTCGCGCTCATGGGCAAGCACGGCGCGCAGGGTGGCCGCGTCCCAGTGAAGGCTGCAGACAGGGAGCAGCACGGTCGAACCGAACGATACGGGTCCGTGTACCCTGGCGCTCAAGCGCACGTCCATGCCAGCCCCCCACTCCGGCACGGCTTGGGCGTCGCGGCGCAGCCGTGCACCGATGAGCAAACCAGCCCCGAGACGGGCGGTAAAGGCGAGCACTCCCACGACGTAAATCGCGACCACGCCCGCGCCGAGCGAATGGACCAGAGGCGGCAATTCCGCCAACGCACCGGTCGACACTGCCAGCTGCGCCGGTAACATCGTCAGGGGCATCGTGCCTGCAACGATCCACCATACGAGCAGCGGCATAACGAGCAAGGCTGCCGCGACCAGGGTCCAGGCGAACTTCTCGCCGTTTGCAGACCGCGGCCGACAGAGACGCAACAGCGCCCACACGGCCACAATCAGGATGCTGCTGCGTATCAGCGCCTCGAGGAGGAATGTGAGCATCATTTACTCCCGGCTTTGGCCTTCTCTTTCGCCACCCTGTCGACGATGCGCTGCAGATCGCGACGATCGAGCAGTTTCGCCTCGACCATGCCAACCAGCACTTCATCGAGCGAACCGTTGCAAAACCAATCCGCGATGCGCTTCACGGCCCGAGCGGCTACCTGCGCACGCGGCTTGGCGGCGCGATATATGAAGGTGCGTTGTTCGACCCGATGCATGACGAACCCCTTGCGCTCGAGTCGACCCAGCACCGTACGCACCGTCGACTCTTTCAGCGGGCGATCCAGCGTCTGCCGCACCTGGTCGGCTGTGACGTCGCCTGCGCTCCAGACGATCTGCAGCACGTGCCGCTCCAATTCTCCCAACTCTGCAGTCTTGCCAACCACGTCAATGCTACCCCGCGTCGTGCTACGGATGGTAGCATACTCTGATGAACGGCGGATCGCACATTGCGGTGCTATGGCTGGCATGCGCGCTGGCTGGGTGCGCCGGCTCCGGTGTGCTTCCAGATGCCGCGAGTAGCGCTGGCTGTCCGGATTCCCTCGCCGATGCAGTTCACCTCACCGTGTCCGTCGCGCAGATACCCGCCCCGGATCGAGTGAGTGTGCCTTCCAGCAGCGTCAGACTGATCGCCGGCGTGGGGCGTCGCCTGCTTGTATCCGCGGAGGTTGCCAGACGCGCACGGATCCGGCTGGTGTCGAACTCCCTCGAGATATACAGCTTCGGGGGAACATTGACGGGATGGGCTCGGGTCGATCGCCCCGCCAGAGCTGGCGCACACGAGAGTATTCAGGTCTCGGGCGACTACCTGCGCGTTGCGCCCTTCGTCCCGGGACACAGATTGCGGACCTATACGCAATCCATCGACGTGCTGGTCCTGCCAGGCGGCGCAGCCGTCAGCCAACTTGCGCTGCGTCCCGGCAGCATGTGGGATGCGTCAGGCAGGCCCACCGCCCCCGAGGAGCTCGAGATTGCGCTGGGCCCGATCCAGCATATGACGGTGCTCGACGTGGTGGACGCGACCGCGCAGTTCGATTTCACCGCGCAGCATCGCACCGGCGCCCATGAGCGCTGGGAGTGCGCCATCCGGTCCGATTTCCAGCTCGTCGATCATGCCTCTGTGTTGCCCAAACTCTGGACGTTACGGCAAGCGAAGCACAACGCAGCCAACGATGCGCTCGGCCTGTACAGCGCGACGGTCGGTGCATTTCCAATGGTGTTTCTCGATCCAGCCACAGCCGCTGGCTTTGCCCGGTGGCTGGGAGAGACCCACGCCATTCGCGTTGCCGACCTCGATATCGGCTGGATGGCGCCCGAGAACACGACAGGCATTGAAGCCGCGCCGAGCAGGGGCTTTGCCGATCTGGTCGTCAGGCAGCTGGGCAGCGACTGACCTGCGCAGCAACGCCGCAGTGGCACACCTGCCCGGCGGGGCCGCCCGGATGGGCGACCCCGCTGTTTGTTCAGGCTATGGATGATTGGTCGCTGGGCTCCTTACTGCTGATCAACCACGGCAAGCGCGTGTGCTCGGGGCATCCACGTGAGCATGGCCTGGTGCACGCACGTCTGGACGTCATCAGTGAAGACCAGCGACGGTTGCGCCGCGGCCAGCTCCTGGCACGCCGCGCGCGCGTTGGCGCGAATCCGCTCGTGCAGCGCGATTCTGCCTTCGGGCGTGTCGAGGTTCAGATCGGCAAAGCTCACGACGCGCGTCTGCGACAGCGTTACGGTTGCCATGCCTGAGTTGCCAAAGGATCTGTGCTGCACCACCCGTGGCGCTTGAACCGTCACTGAGGGGGGTGAGGCGCTCGCGCTGCTGTTCTGCGCAAAAGCCGCCGTTGCCAGAAACGGGAGACAGCCTGCCGCGAGTGTCAGGGTGGCCAGGCGCGCCGCCCTGCGTGAACGCGGGGCTGGGGTTGACGTATCCATTGATGAGCCTCCTCCTAAAGGTGCAAGCGTTCGCTTGCCCGGGTACTAAATTGATACCGGCAGGCTTAACGCTGCATGAATCGCATTGCCGAATGAAAAGAGATATCTTCGGTAATTATTTGTCGCTGGCGCCTCGGGGAGTCTTACATGAAGAACAAGTTCGACATCCCAGGTCTTACCCGCAGGGACCTGCTGAAAATGATCACAGCGGCGGCCGCTCTGGCCGCACTGCCGCTCGCGGCACGCACCGCCAAGGCGGCGGCTGAGCGAAGACTGCGCATCGGTATCGTCGGCTCCGGGCACGTTGGCAGCGCGCTCGGCGGTGTGTGGGCCAAAGCCGGCAACGAGGTCATGTTTTCCTCGCGCAATCTCGATGCCGACAAACAGCTCGCTGCACAGGTCGGAGCCAATGCACGCGCCGGTACGCCGCAGCAGGCCGTCGCGTTCGGACAGGTAGTGCTGTTCGCGGTTCCCTACAGCGCCTTCCCCGATCTCATCAAGAGTCTCGGCGATTCTCTGAAAGGCAAGATCGTGATCAACGCCAGCAACCCCAACCCGGGACGTGACGGCGAGATCGCCGCTCAGGCGCGCGAAAAGGGCGTTGGGCTCTTCGATGCACAGCTGCTGGCCGGCGCCTTTGTGGTGCGTGCATTCAACGCGGTGCCCGCAGCGCAAATGGCCAGTGCGCACGAGGATCCGGGCAAGATCGGCATGCCGATCGCCGGTGACAAGCGGGCCATCCCGCTCGCCTCGCGGCTCGTGCGGGAGGCCGGGTTCGAGCCGGTCGTCATCGGCGGCCTGGACATGGCAAAATATCTGATGCCCGGAACCCCGCTGACCGGGGACCACACGCCGGCAGAGATACACAGCATCGCGGCCACCCTGAAATGACCCGCTAGCGGAGCGAGCGATATGTTGCAGATGACGGAAGAACAAGCGGACCGCAATTTACTCGAGCTCGCAGACCTGCTCGAGCAGGTGCAGGCCAGGCACGGCCACTTCGATATGCAGCGTTGGGTCAGAATCAGCGTCGGCGAGCAGCCCGCCTGCTGCACGCCATCCTGCGCAGCAGGCTGGTGGACACACCATCGGTACGGCCTGGAGCAATGGCCCCAGGACAGCAACGCCAGGTCGAACGCCCGATATTTTTCCAATATCATCCAGCGCGATTTCGGGATCGGGCCGGAGACGGCGGCCTTCGCGCGCCTGTTCGGCGCTCATCCTCACCGAACGGCTGTCGATGAAGCGCAGGTGATCAGGGCGTTCGTGCACGAGCGACAGTCCATCCGATCAGCGGCTGAAGTAGCTCTGTAGCTGCGCGCTGGAGCGCGTGCGGGTCAGCGCAAGCATCAGCAGCACCCTGGCCTTTTGCGGACTCAGGTTGTCCGCGAATACGCAGCCCAGCTCCTTGAGGCTGACCCCGCCGCCCTGGGTCGCATAGACCGGGGCAACGCGCCCCGTATACACGCGCGTGCTGATGACCACGGGCAGCCCCCGTTCACGTGCCTCCGCCAAGGCTGCGTACATCCTGCTGCCAACATTCCCCAAGCCGGTGGCCGCTATCACCAGAGCATCTGGTTGGTTTTCCTTCGGCGCAAGCCACAGAGCGCGGACGAGCGCGCCATCGGCCCCGGCGTAGTGCGAGAGGATCTCGACCCGGCCAAGGGCAGCGCCCTCCGGGATCACGATCGTCTGTCGCCGAGACGGCGCGCGGTAGAAGCGCACGTCCGGATCGGCAACCCCCAATGCTCCAAACTCCAGCGACTTGAATGTTTGCACTTCACTGGTGTGCGTCTTGGTGACTTCGCGGGCTGCATTGATCTGCCCGTTCATGACCACCAGCGCACCCATACCCTTCGCCTCGGCACAGAGCGCGACGCGAACAGCATCCAGCAGGTTGCGTGGGCCGTCGCTATCGGCATACGAAGAGGGACGCTGCGCGCCGACGATGACGACGGGCTTATCGCCTGCCACGGTCAGATCGAGAAAGTACGCCGTCTCCTCCAGGGTGTCCGTGCCGTGGGTCACCACCACTGCACTGACATCCGGGATGGCCGATAGCGCGCAGATGCGCTGCAGGATCTTGAGCCAGTCCGACGGCGTCATGTCCGCGCCATGAATATTGCCGAACTGTTCGATATCGATCCGGGCGTAGCGTTTGAGCTCAGGTACCCGCTCCGCGAGCTGTGCGCCCGACAGTGCGGGAGCAAAGCCCCCACGCGTCGCATCATACGTACTGGCGATGGTTCCGCCGGTGGCAAGGATCACCACCCGCGGTAACGGCTCGCCAGCGGCGCTAGCGGCAGTCATATCCGGGCACGCATAGCCCTTGCCTCCTTCGCTGCCGCCGCATTCAGGCTGGAGTCAGCCAGCGGTCGGCACAGTAGTGCCCACATCGGTCATGTGAAGTGCGGATGCCTTCAATACCCACAATCATCGGCGTCATTACGGCCATTGTAATTCTTATAGGGCTGCTCGCGGGCAGCCCTTCTGGGTCGGAAGATGACGGATCGCGCTCTGGCGGGCGTCGGGGCGAGCACTGAGGCGCGCACCGGCTCGGCGGAGCTCGCCGCGCGGCGCGCGCCTCTGCGCCCCTGCGTTTAGTCGAGCGCCCCGACACGGATGCTGCCGCCCGAGGTACGCAGCAGGATCTGCTGCCCGCCCCCATTGATGGCACCACGCAGCTCGTTGCGACTGGCAATCACGACGCTGCTCAATGGAATCGTGGACTCGACGCGACCACCATCCGTATGCGCATCGAGCGAACCAACGGCATTCGCCGGCAACAACAAGGCAATGCTGCCACCGGACGTCGCCAGCGAGACCCCGCGATTGCTGCGAACCTCGGCCGTCACGCTGCCTCCCGAGGTATAGGCCTGAACACTGCCGTCGATCCGCTCGAGTCGAATGCTGCCGCCGGAGGTTCGGGCTGTCAGGTCGCCGGTGCAGCCGCTGACGTCGATGCTGCCACCGGAAGTGCGCAAGTCCGCCGGTCCGGCCAGCTCGCTGGCCTCGATCCGTCCGCCGGAGGTCCGCATTCGCACCTCGCCGTGCACATCGTCGACGGTCACACTGCCTCCTGAGGTCCTGCCCTGCGTGGATGCACTCAAATGGCGTAAGTCGAGCGAGCCGCCCGACGTGCGAATGTCGGTCACGTAGTCCCGTGGCAACTCTATGGTATAGGTCACGCGGTGTCGGCCTGACTCAAACCATTCGCCCAGCCAGCCCAGGCGCTGCATCCGCCCAGTCACGGTGACCCCCTGAGGGCCTTGCACCGCCATGATGCTGAAGTGACCCAGAAAGTCGGCGGAGCCGCTCACCGTGGCATGAACATCGAGTTCATGCCCGTCCCGACCGACAATGACGACGGATCCCACGTCGGTATCCAGCGTCAGCTCCCCGCCGGGGGAGACGCTGAAGTGCCTATCGAAGCTGGTGTCGTCCGCCAGCACGGGAGCCGCCGCCGATATACCGATCAACGCCATTGCAGCCTTGCGCGTCCAGCTGGTCATCTCGTGTTCTCCCGTGTTGGCCTGTGCCGCTAAAACCCCCCAGGCTGACAAAAGTTGCATCCGCGGATACCGCCCCGCAAGATCCGTAGCCTCCCCATGCGTCCATCCCTCGACGACTCATTGCTCGATCTGTGCCGCCATCGCGCGATCGAGTTGCTCAAGCGAAATCTCACGCCTGCGGGGGTGCTGGCTGCCACGGCCGGAGCGCGCGCCAGGCAGCGCGGCTATACGGCGATCTTCGGCCGCGACGCCGCGATCTGCGCGCTCGGCATGGCGCTCTCAGGCGATCCGGTGCTGCGTCGTCAGGCGGCTCGCGGCCTCGTCACCCTGGCCAACTACCAGGCCCCCAATGGGCAGATGCCCAAGTTCGTCGACGTGCGGCAACGGGAGGCAGATTTCTGGTACCTGGGCTGCATCGACTCGACGCTCTGGTGGCTGATCGCCATTGCGCTGCTCGATGCGTGGGGAGCTCCTGCCGGACTGCGGCGCCGCTTTGCAGGGCGCATCCGGCGAGCGCTGGGATGGCTGCTCGCCCAGGAGCATCAGCGCTTCTTCCTGCTGCAGCAGAACGAGGCCAGCGACTGGGCAGACATCATGCCGCGCTCCGGGTTCGTGCTCTACACCAATGCGCTCTGGTACTACGTCAAGCGCCTGTATGAGCTGCCGCACGCCACTGCCACGCGCACGAGCTTCAACGGCCTGTTTCACCCCTTCAGCGCACAGCTTTCACAGTATCGGCGCGCGCACCTGCTCGCCGACTATGTGCTGCGGGGCGCCGCCCGCCGCCGGCTGTATTTGAGTTTCGTGAACTTCTCGTTCTTTGGTGACGAAGGTGACGTGTTCGGTAATCTGCTGGCCGTGCTGCTCGGACTGCCGGACGCAGGCGGCAGCGCGCGTACGCTGCGCGCGCTGCTTGACTCACGGGCTCACGATCCCTATCCGGCCCGCGCAGTGATTCGTCCCATCCGGCCTGGCAGTCGCCTGTGGCGGCCCTACATGGCGCGGCATCGGCAGAATTTCAGCTGGCAGTACCACAACGGCGGCATCTGGCCGCTGCTCGGCGGTTTCTGGGTCGTAGCCATGGTCGCGAGTGGCCGCCTCGCGCAGGGCCGGCGCGACCTGCTGCAGCTCGCGCGCGTCTGCTCGCTCGGAGAGTGGCGCTTCAGCGAATGGTTGCACGGGCAAACGCTCGCGCTGCAGGGAATGGCGGGCCAGTCCTGGAGTGCAGCCGCGTTCCTGTTGGCTGCGCATGCGCTTGAGAGCGGCACCAGCCCGTTCCAAGTGCAGGCCCGCAGCACTCGGCGGCCTCGGCGATGACCAGGTTCAGGGCCCTGCCCTGGTCGGTGCTGCCACTCATCTGCCTGGTCACGACGGCCGCCAGCGCGGCCGAGGTGCTTTCGGTGCAGGCGACACGCCATGGGGCCGCTGTCAGCGTGGGCCTGCGCATCGCACTGAATGAGCCGGCGCCGGCGATTTTTCGCGCGCTGCTCCGGTACGGAGCAATGGGGCGCTATGAGCCGGATCTGCGCGCGATACACATCGAAACCACCGCGGACCCAAACCGCGTACGGCTGTTCCTGACGTTACACACCTGCGTGCTGCTGTTCTGCAAGACCCTGCGGCAGGAGCAGATCATGACGGCGACCCCCGACGCGGGCGGCGGGGTGGTGCAGGCACAGTTCGTTGCCGCGAGCGGTGCCTTCAGTGGCAATGGCCGCTGGGTGGTTGCGCCCTGCATGGCGCACCAGGGCAAGGCGTGCATGGATGTGCGGATCGATCTGACGCCACTGTTCTGGGTGCCGCCAATGATCGGTCCGTGGCTCATTCGCAGGAAGATGTACGAGCAGGCGCTGCACATCAGCACCGGTCTCGAGCAGCTGGCGCAACAAGCGGCCCGCCAGGCCGTTACGGCGCCTGGGCGGGCCGTGGGGCCCGTGCCGACGCGCTTCGCGGCCGCAGTCGCGGTACCGGCTCGATGTACAGGCCGTTCGGATCGCTGAGAATGCTGGCGCGGAATGCGCCTCCCATTGCCACGACGCCATCGCCGGTGCTGTCGACGACAATGCCTTGCGTCTTCAGATTGCTGACCAGGCCGTCCACGTCGGTGACGCTGAACCGCAGCACGCTGGCACCGTGATCGTGGACACCGGCGTGTGTCGCACGGCGCGGTACGCCCTTCCATTCGACGAAATCGTATTTGAAGCTCGAACCGGCGATCGTGGCCACGCTGTGACGCACCTGCCCGCCTCGCAGTCCGAACGCCTTGGAAAGCGCGGCATCGGGCGCGAACGCGGCATCGATCTGCAGCGGCAGCCCGAGCAGATCGCGGTAGAAGTGCGCATTGCGGTCGGTATCGTCGATGGAGAGCATGAGGGCGGCCTGCAGGATATTGCCGCTATCGCCCCTGCTGTCCGCGGCTGCCGTCGCGGCGGGCTCCTCGACCAGCTCGACGTAGTATCCATCCGGATCACTCAGCACCACGCTGCGCCCTGCAGCCACCGGATCGTCGGCAGCCACCGGCACGCCGCCGAGCGACATGATCGGCACGTGCGCCGCGTGTGCCCGCAGCAGGATGGGATCGAGCTGGCGCACGGTCAGCACCACGCAGGAAGCACCAGGATCCTGCGGACGCGGGTGGGAGCTCTTCTGTTCGACATGGCGAAATTCGGCGAACTCCAGTCCGACACCCATCACCGGCAGGCGGTACATGGCGACGCCGACGGAAGTGTCGGCCGGCGCGGCATACAGCTGCGCCACCGGTCCGTTGGCGGCAAATGTGGGAGGCCTGGGCGGCGCATTGCCGAGGGTCAATGCGTCGAGCCCGAGCACGCCATGGTAGAAGGCCATCGTCTTATCGATGTGCGCGACCACGTGGATGAAATTCCCTGGGGCAAGCACCTCGGCCGCCGGCGCAGCCGCCGCAGCCCACGCGGTCGGCCCAGCCAGCAAAGCCAGCGCGGCGGCCAGCAACCTGGCGTGGCAGTTCAATAGCGTCTTCATCGCATATCACCCGTAGCTAGGGCAGCCCATAAACCAGGATGCGGTTGTGCTTCGCGCCGCCGGGCCATATCGGAGAGTTCATGCCCGCGGCCACGCCGATGCGCTGCTGTCCGCCTACCGCATAAGAGACGATACCGCCGCCAATGGACTGCCCCGTATCCTGCTTCCAGAGCACATTGCCAGTGCGCTGATCGAGCGCGTAGACGATTCCGCCCAGGTCTGCTGCGAATACCAGCTGCCCGGCCGTCGGCGTTACACCGGACAGCAGCGGATGAGCCGCCTTGAATTTCCAGCGCACGGCACCGTTCTCGGCGTTGAAGGCGGTGAGCCAGCCACGCGCCGCACTGATTGGATCCATGTCCTGGTTGGCGCTGGCGAACCAGATCTTGCCGGCCGGGGGCACAGCGAGGCTTTTTTGCAGCTGCACCTGCGCGCAGCGATCCACCGCCCCGACGAACAGCGAATCGGTCACGGGACTGTATGCCGCCCCATTCCATTCCGAGCCCCCGGCATAACCCGGACAGAAGTGCACCGGATGGTCGCGCGACAGCGGCTCATCCACATTGCTGCGCGTGGTCGTCGGCGTCTGCGACAGCAAGGGGATCACCGGCGCTGCAGTCTGCGGATCGGTGGGCGGCTGCGAGGCACTGACCGCGGAGCGATCCAGGATCGAGAGCAGCCCGTCCTTGTTGGCCGAGGCGATGATCTGGCGGCCGCTGCGCGTGGTCACGAGGGTTGGGGCAGTGTCGACATCCCAGTCGTGGCTATCGTGGGGCACCAGCTGGTGATAGCCGAGGATGCGCCCGGTGGCCGCATCGATCGCGATCACCGAGTCGGTGTACAGGGCATCCCCGGTACGATCGATGGTATCGAAGTCCGGCGCAGGATTGCCGGCGGGCACGTACAAAATGCCTTTCTCGCGGTCATAGGTGAAGGACGTCCAGAACCCCCCACCGCTGATGGGCAGACTCGGATTGGTCCACGTGCTGCGCGCGAGGCCTGTGGACACCACGTCGAACTTCCAGAGCACGTGCCCATCGCGCGCATCGAGCGCGTAGACGTGACCGGTCACCCCGACGTTGTCACCCCCGGCGTTGCCGACGTAGACGCGCCCGTCCGCTGCGAGCGGCGCCATCGGCACGGAGATGCCCGGCGCCTCCACATCGAGGCGATGGTCCCACAGCTGATGACCGTCGGAGGCGGCCAGCGCGATGACGTGACCGTCGGCAGTGCCCCGAAACAGCCTGCCGTCCAGGTAGGCAAAGCCGCGAGCCGCCCCAAGGGCGCTCGACGTGTCGCTCGCGCGATGCTGCATCCACTTGAGCTGGCAGCTGCCCGCATCGAGCGCATAGGAGCCCAGTTGGGTGGTGAAGTACATCGTGCCATTGACGATGATCGGACCGGTCTGTAAGGCGCTGACTTCCGGTAGCTCGTAGCTGCAGAGGAGCTTGAGCTGCTTGACGTTGCCGCGGCGGATCTGTGTGAGCGGCGAGAAGCGCTCGCCGGCCAGCGTGCGGTTATATTCCGGCCAATCGGCGGCTGCTATCCGCGCCGCGCCGCCCTGCGCCTCCACGTCCTGCGCCAACCCCATGGCCAGCCCTGTGGCGACAGCGGTCATCGCGATCGCGAGGAGCCTTACGCGTGGGAACATCCGTGCACCCCCTCAAACATGCCGCGCGGCACGGACCGATCATACCCGCAAACTGTTGAGCGCCGTTCACCAGCCCGCGTGCAGCCGCAGGGCGTAGATGGCGACCGGTCCGCGGTCGCGGTTATAGGCCGGATTCTGCACCCACTGCGCATCGAGGGTGGCGGTAAAGGCGGAGATCACGGCCGCCTCATAGTAGCCTTCCAAGATCTGCTCGTTGCCCGGATGCGGCAGACGTCCATCGCCGACGAGCGTGGCCAGACCCCCTGCCGCCAGGTAATTGCGCTGCGGGTTGGAAATCGCATTGTCGACGCCGGCCAATCCCACCGTATCGCCGGAGCGCCCCCAGCGCCGCCCGTTGAGCGACACCCCGCCCGAGGCCGTGCGATCGATGTCGGTGAATTCGTAGGTCTCCACATCGCCCGCGGCACTTCCGAGTCGCACGAACACGCCCAGATCGGCGCCGAGCGGCTGTTCCAAGTTCAGCGAGATGCCGTCGCGCTTGCGATATTGGCGTACCGGCGCGAGCTCTACGGGTAGCTCCGCTGCCTGCGCATATGCCACGGCCTGCGCGAGCAGCGCCATGCGGCCGCGGCTCTCGAACGCGGTGACATCCAGCTTGCCGACCTGGCCGAAGAGCTCGTGGCGATGCTCGAGCTCGACGTCCATCTGGTATCCCTCCAAGCCGGGCTCGAGGGTCTCGCCGTTCGGCACTGTCGACAGCTCGAATAGACCCGCACGCGTGGTCCAGTTGCCGACGTACCACTCGGCGGCACCCCCCGCGCTATAGCCCCAGGAATCGGCGGCGTAATCGAAGGTTCCCGCATCGATGACCGACCAGTTGAGAAAGTCCGCCCGCGGGTCGTGCGCATAGCGGTTCACGTCGAAGATGTCCACGACGCTGAGCTTGCCGGCCGTCACTACCAGACGATTGGAACTCGACGCGAACGCGAACTGGTTCGGACCCGCATCGGGCACGGTGCTTGCGCCACCCAGGTCGAACGTCTCGCGCACAAAGGCGCGTTGCAGGCGATAGTACGGTGTGCTCCTGCCGACCTTGTAGGCCTCTCCGCTGGAGAAACCGGCGAGACCCACGGTGTCATCCAGACCGAAGCCCTGATCGATCTCCGGGCTCATCCAGATCTCGCCGCCCTGCCAGAGGTGCGCTCCCAGGAACAGCGTGAGGTCGAAGGTTTCGCGTGCGATGTGCGGCGAGAGGCTGTTGCCTGCGCTGTAGGGTGCATGAAATCCGTCGGTGGCCTGCTCGGTGTACGTCGCCTGCCCATAGTAGGCAAACCACGGCGTCGAGGCTGCCGGCGCCTGTGCGCCCGGGTCACCAGTCGCGCCCCAGGCGCTCATGGCCACCGCGAGCACGGCCATGCCAAGCATCGCGCCGCTCATCGCCACATGCGGCGCCCGGCAGCGGCGCTTGCGAGTTTGATCTGCATTCATCGACGGCATCGGCTGTGAACGATATGACATCAATATGACAATCGCGTTGGCGCACCTGCGGCACGGTTCTACGCGAAGGTCAGCAGGCGGGGGCGCGTACAGTAACCGCGCGCCACGGCCGAGTAAATGGGCTATACGCCCAAAATATGCCATACCCCCCCATGGTATAGTCGGCGCCACTTTCGCTGCCACGGGGAGCTGGTCACACATGGCCGATTCAGTGCACGAGAAGCGCAAACTCCTGAACCGTATCCGGCGGATTCGCGGTCAGGTCGAGGCGGCCGAACAGGCCATCGATTCAGGCAAGGACTGCGCGGCGGTGATGCACCAGCTGGTCGCCTGCCGTGGGGCGATCAACAGCCTGCTCGCCGAGGTGCTCGAGGATCATGTGCGCGAGCACCTGATCGGTGCCTCACGCTCGCGCGCGCACGCGCGGGCGGCCGATGAGCTGATCGACATCGCGCACGCCTACTTTCGCTGAGCGCGCGCGTAGCGCGCGGCTCAGCACGCCACTCAGCCGCCTGGCGGAGGTCCGCGCAGCGAGCGTGGCGCCTGTGCGTCCGGCTGCCCGGTCGGCCAGACGCGCGGCCCGTAGTGCGGCAGGGGCAGCCCACGCTGGTAGGCGCCCAGATCCGGCGCCTGGCCGCTATAGCCGTCGCTGATCGTCGGCAGCGGTGTGCCGGCATTCAGCGCCGCCGAGTCCGCCCGCAATCGAAAGTCGAAGTCCTCGGGATCGTAGAGGCGCTGCGGATCGTTCTTATCGGGCTCCTGCACCTTCTCGAACACGTCGAAATCCAGCAGACGGCTGTGCCGATCCTGGCCGCTGAGCTGCTGATATTGCGCCAGGGAGTCGAAGCGGTGCACGACGGCATTGTGCTGATAGTCGGCACGCAGCGCCGCGGGCGGTGAATCCCACTCGAAGTCGTAGGCCGCCCCGGGGTTGAGGCGAAAGCCGTTGTAATCGGAGCTCGAATAGTTGGTATAGGTGTTCAGCGCCAGCACGGCGGGCAGCCAGCCATCGCCCAGGATCAGATTATTCAGAAAGTGCACGTTCGCGGCGGGGCCGAACAGGCGCATCTGGCCGACGAAGGTGTTCTGATAGACCAGCACGCCCGCGGGCGTGTCGATGAGCTTCAGATAGCCGCCGGTGGTCGCGCCATAGACGAGATTGCGATAGAAATACACCGGGCCGCCGAAGATCGGCTGCGCGCTGAGCGCCCCGCCGGTGGAATTGAAGCAGCGGTTCTGGAACACCCGGATGTCGTGCGCGCCGCCGTCGGCCTCGATGCAATTGTCGGCGACGTTGTAGATGTCGTTGTCGTCGATGTCGATCGATACCGGCACGCGATCGCGCAGTTCCTGCGGTGTGCCGTCCGGATCTCCGTAGGTATCCACATCGATGCCGTCATGCCAGTTGGCGAGGTAGTTGTGAGTGATGACGTGGCCCTGGCCATAGACCTTGACGGCATACTCGGAGGTGATCGGCGCCGGGTAGCCCGGGAACCTGGCCCACACCTGCGGTATGAACCAGCTCTGCAGCTTGAGCGGATTGTGCCGGCCGATGAAGACGTTATCGGCAATATAGAAGTCCTTCGAGCCCGACCAACCCGCTTCCACCACGCGCCCGACGTCGTAGACGCGGCTGTGCACCAGCGTGAAGCCGCTCGAGCCGGCGATATCCTTGATGCCGAGCTTGAACGCCACCTGGGTGTTGCGCACCGTGATGCCGTCGAAGTAGTTGTAATTGCCGCCCATCAGGTTGAACAGGTTGTCGCAACCGTCGCCGTCGAAGATGACCTCGCCATCGCCGGCCGCGCGAATGACGATCGGCTTGTCGGGCGTGCCACTCTGCGTCAGGTAATAAGTGCCATCGAAGGGCGTGCCAAGGGCGGGGATGCTCTTATCGAACCCGCCATAGATGAAGCGACTGTCCTTGTAGACTCCGGCGTGCACGAGAATGATGTCGCCGGGCTTGACGCGTGGCGGCATCTCACGCGAGTGATCCGACTCGACGGAGCCGAGATAGTAGGCAGCCAGCAGCCCCGTGAAGGCCGGTTGCTGCCTGGGTCCTTTATAGCCGAAGGGGTAGACATGGTAGACGGCCCCGCCCGCAGCAGCCTGCGGCACCGCACGGGTGCGAACGGTCACGGTGCGCACGCGCTGCCCGCGCACCCCGTCCGGATCGGACAGCACCAGGCGGCACTCGTACAGCGTGCCGGGCGCGAGCCCCAGAATGCTGCCGGCAAACATGTTCGGCGCCACGTAGCCGTTGAAGTGATGGCCTCCACCATCGGCCGCAACGGTGCCGGTGACGCTCTCGTCCTGCAGCCGCAGCAGCGGCAGCGCGGGATGCCACTGCTTCTCTGCCTGCCGGCGGTAGCTCACGGCGACCGCGGCGTTGCGGTTGTCGTCCCCGGAGATGCGCCATTCGAACCCCAGCGACTGCAGGGTCGGCGGCTCGGCCCACAGATCTCCGGCGATGGTGGCATTGGCTGGCCTGGAAGCCGCGGCTGCCCCAGCCGGCGCCGCGGCCAGCAACACCGCCAACGCTGCGGCGCACAGACCTGCTCGGATCACAGTCACGGCACCCCTCCCGCCTGATTCCTGCCGAAGGCTTTACAATGAAGCCCGGCCGGAGCAGACGATAGCACCACAATGGAGGGTGGCGGACATGGCGAGCGGTTGGGCGGGCGACAATGCGGTCAACGAGCAGATCGATGCCACCGTGAAGGATGCGGTGCGGCGGGCCCAAAGCCAGTTGCCGCAGGGCGAGAGCCTGGTCCAGTGCGGTGAGTGCGGTGCCGAGATCCCCGAGGCGCGCCGTCGCGCGATGCCGGGCGTGCGCTTGTGCGTGGCCTGCCAGGAGACACACGATCGCGAGGGGGGAGGCTTCAGCGGCTACAATCGCCGCGGCAGCAAGGACAGCCAGCTGCGTTAGCCCTTGGGGGGGCGGGCGGCCGGGCGCACCGAGGCCACGCTCAGGATCAGCGACTGCGCATCGAATGGCTTGACGACGTGATCCTGGAAGCCCGCAGCGATCGCGTCCTCGCGGTCCTGCACGCGCGCAAAGGCCGTCAGCGCGATCGCCGGCAGCCGCTCCGGACCATAGCCGCGCGCGCGCACCTGCCGGATGAGCTCATAGCCGTCCTCGCCGGCCATGCCGATGTCGCTGACCAGTACCTGCGCGTCGGCGCTTTCCAGCACCTGCAGCGCTGCCTGCGCGCTTGCAACTTCCACCACCTGCGCACCGGCATCGCCCAGCACGCGGCATGTGAGCTCACGCGCATCCACATCATCCTCCACCAGCAGCACCACGACGCCGCTCAGGTCCTGCGAGCGTTGCAGCTGCGTGTCACTGATCAGCGTGCTCGCTGCGCGTCCCTGTGCGACCGGCAACTCCAGCGTAAAGGTGGCCCCACGCCCCTCCCCTTCGCTGAAGGCAGTGACCGTGCCGCCATGCAGCTCGGCGATCTGTTTGACGATCGCCAGTCCGAGGCCGAGGCCGCCATGCCGGCGCTTGCTGGTTGCATCCTGCTGGCTGAAGCGCTCGAAGATGCGCGGCAGAAAATGCGCCGCGATGCCCTGGCCCTGATCGCGCACCACCACGTGCAGACGCCCATTCTCGACGCCCGCCCGCAACTGCACGGTGCCCCCGCGCGGTGAGAATTTGATGGCGTTGGTCAGCAGATTCCACACCATCTGCTGCAGCCGCGCGGGGTCGGCCTCGACATGCGCGCCATCGGCGACGATGCTTGCCGACAGCTGCACACCCGCGCCTTGCGCAATTCCCTGCACCACATCCACGGCTGCGCGAATGACGGCGTACGGGTCGATGACCGCCATTGCCAGGCGCAGCTTGCCGTAGGCGATGCCGGCATAGTCGAGCAGATCGTTGATCATCTGCGCCTGCAGGCGCGAATTGCGCTCGATGGCCTGCACGCCCTGGGCGACGGTGGCCGGCAACCCCTCGGTGCGGTTGATGACGGCCGACCAGCCCAGGATGGCGCTGAGCGGCGTGCGCAGCTCGTGCGACAGCGTCGCCAGGAACTCTTCCTTGAGACGGTTGCTGCGCTCGGCTTCGGCGCGCGCGGCCCGCTCGCTGCTGAGCAGCGCCTCGCGCTCCGTCTCCCCGCGCAGGCGTGCACTGATGTCGGTGAGCGTCAGGATCAGCATGCCGCCCGCACTCTCGCGCGCCAGCTGCCAGTCCACCGGCACGGTGCTCGCATCGCTGCGACGCACGGCGGCTCGACCCGTCCATCGGCCATCGGGCGCCAGAGCCGTGGCCCGCTGGCTGCGGGCCTGCTCGGTGAGATCGCTGGCCTCGAACAGCGAGTCGCCCGAGCGGCCGATGAGTTCCGAGCGGTCGTAGCCGCTGAGCGCACAGAATGCGGGATTGACCGACTCGATGTGAAAACTGCCGTTGAGCGTCAGCATCGGCACGGGCATCAGGTCGAAGATCTCCTGCAGCCGTGCTTCGATGCTGCGCCGCTGCAGTTCCGCGCGGCGCGCGAACAACAGCGTGCGCACGCTGGCAATGAGCACCGTGGCTTCCACCGGCCGCGTCAGGTAGCTGTCAGCACCCGCTTGCAGACCGATGTTGAAGTCGCCGTGATGCACGAACGTCGCCGACAGATGCAACACCGCAACGTGCGCGGTGGCCGGATTGGCCCGCAGACGGCGGCAGACCTCGAAACCATCGATGTCCGGCAGATTGATGTCCAGGATGACGAGGTCCACTCCGGCGGCCTGCTCGAGCGCTGCGGTGCCGGTGGCGGCTTCCAGCACCTGGTAGCCCGCCGCGCGCAGCACCCGACCGGTCGTGTAGCGCGCCGCGGCGTTGTCATCCACGATCAGGATGGGCGAGGGGGGTGGCTCGGTGAGCGCCACCGTGCCGCCGGCCTGCGTGATGTCCCGGCTCATCAGCCTCCTGCCTTCCCTGTGCCCTGATAGTGCACCGGAATCGTCACTGAGAAACGCGAGCCACGGCCGAGTTCGCTGTGCACCGCGACCTCCCCGCCCAAGAGCTGCGAGAATTTCTTGGCCAGCGAAAGTCCCAGCCCGGTGCCGCGCAGGCGCTTCTGCACGCGTGTGTCGATCTGCACGAAGTCGCTGAACAGCGCCGGGAGATGGTCGGCCGCGATGCCAATCCCCGTATCGGTGACCGCGAACTCCACCCGCTCGTCGCTCAGCAGGTGCGCCGTGACACGTACCTCTCCCTGCGCCGTGAACTTCAATGCATTGGAGATGAAATTGCGCAGAATCTGCGACAACTTTTTGTCGTCCGTAAAGATGCGGGGCAGGTCGTCGGGCTCCTCGAAGATCAGCGACACCGCGCTGCTGGCGACGATGGGCTTGAACATGCCGCGCAGTGCCGAGAACAGATCCACCATCTCGAACCATTCGGGCGAGATGGTGATGCGTCCCGCCTCGACCTTGGCCAGATCGAGCAGGTCATCGACCATCTCCGTGAGCTCGCGCGCGCTGGCGCGAATGAACTGTACCTGCCGCTGCTGCTCCCCCCCCAGCGAGCCATCCACGCCACTGGCCAGCAGCTCCGTGATGCCCGTGATGGAGGCCAGCGGCGTGCGAAACTCGTGGCTCATGTAGGAGAGAAAGCGGCTCTTCAGATCGGCGGCCTCGCGCAGCATCACCGCGTTGTTGTCCAGCTCGGCGTACAGCGCGACCACGCCGCGGTTGGTCTCGGCCAGCTCGCTCGACAGCACCTCGATCTCGCTCTGCTGCCGCTGGATCTGCGCCTGCAGGCTATCGAGCTCGCTCATTGCAGCCCCCCGCCCACCGGGCGCCGACCGAGCACCAGCACCGTGGCATCGTCGCGACCGCGACCGTGATCGCGATACAGGACCGCGGCGATGACCGCGCTGTGACGCGCATGCAGCCCCTCGTAGGCCGATACCGACCAGCGCGCCGAGATGCCATCGGAGTGCATGACCACGTGACCATCGCGCGGCCAGGCGTAGCTGAACTGCTGTACACGGCGCAGCAGCTGCGTGCCCAGCGTGCCGTTGTGCGACACCATGCCTTGCGAGCGCTGCGGTGAGATCATGGAGCCGCTGATATTGCCAATGCCGGCGTATTCGAGCGTGTGACTGTGCGGCGGCAGCAGCGCACAGGCGGCGGCCGCGCCGCGCGTGCCACTCATGGCGCGATGCATGTGCTGAATCGCCTCGACTGGCGTGCGGAAGGGCTCGGCCGCAAAGGCATTGCCTGCGGCGCGCGCGGCGGCGGCTGCAAACACCCCATGGCCCAGCCCATCCACCACCAGCATGGCCGCGGCATCGCCATCACTGGCCACATGCCAGCTGTCCCCGCATTCGATCTCTCCGGGCATCGGCACGCAGATCGCGCCGAGCTCAAACCCGTCGCCGCCACGCGCCGCCGCGGCGCCGCGCCCCTCGCCGCGCGCCGCGTCGGGGCCACTGCCCAGGCGCGCCAGCACGATCGTGCCCTGTCCGGCGATCGAATAGATATCGAACGTGCCGGACAGGCGCGTCACTGCGCCCAGTCCCGCCCCGAGGGTGCCGCCGGTCGAATAGCCGTCCTGCAGACAGCGCTGCACATCAGCCATACCCGGGCCACGATCGATGGCCAGCAGCTCGATCTGCGGATCGCCCCGCCCCGTCAACGCCTGCAGCAGCAACTCCCCGCCGCTGGCATGGCGCACCAGATTGGTGGCGAGCTCGGTGGCGACAATGCCGACCCGCCCAACAGCGGTCCCGTCCAGGCCGCTCACCTCGGCCAGGCGCTGCGCAGCGCGGCGGCATTCGCCGATCTGGCTTTCGGTACTGACTTCGAAGCGTGTCTGCGAGTTACCGCCGAGCATGCCCAGCATCTCATCTCCAGCGCGTGATGGTCACGCGCGTGCCGGATCCGGGAGTCGATTCAATCTCGAACTCGTTGACCAGCCGTTTGGCCCCCGTCAGCCCCATCCCCAAGCCGCTGCCGCTGGACCAGCCGTCGGTCATGGCCAGCTCGAGATTGGCGATGCCGGGGCCCTGGTCCACGAAACTCAGGCGCACACCGCGCCGCGAGCCGCTCTCGACCGTCTGCCACTGCACGCGGCCGCCGCCGCCGTAGATCACGGCGTTGCGCGCCAGCTCGCTGGCCGCGGTGACGAATTTGGTCTGATCGACGAGCGAGAAATTGATCTCCTGCGCCAGACGGCGCACGTGCTGCCGGCACAGCACGATGTCGTGATCGTCGGCGAGCGGCAGCTCACCACTCGTCGGTAGCGGCATCGGAGTTCCCCAGGGCTCTGCGCAGCAGTTGCATGCCACGCTCGACGTTGAGCGCCGTGGCCACGCCCGGCAGCGACAAGCCGAGTTCCACCAGCGTGATGGCGACCGCCGGCTGCATGCCCACCAGCACGGTCTTGGCGTCCAGAATGCGCGCCATGCCGGAGATGTCGGCAATCATGCGGCCGATGAAGGAATCGACGATCTCCAGCGCCGAGATGTCGATCAGCACACCGCGCGAGCCGTGGCGCGCAATTGCCTGGGTCAGATCGTCCTGCAGACGCAGCGCCAGCTGGTCGTGCATGTCGATCTGGATGGTCGCGAGCAGAAACTCGCCCATCCGCAGGATGGGAATTCGCTCCATCGCAGGTTACTTCTTGGTGAACTCGACGCCGCTGCGTCGCAGGGCGAGCGCCAGGGCATCGGCCAGGTTGGCCTTGGTGATCACGCCCTGCAGGTCGACGCCCAGGTGCACGATGGTCTGAGCAATCTGCGGCCGCACGCCGCTGATGATGCAATCGGCGCCCATCAGCCGCAGCGCCGTGACAGTCTTGAGCAGGTGCTGCGCGACCAGCGTATCGACGGTCGGCACACCGGTGATATCCACGATGGCGATCTGTGACTCGGTCTCGACGATCTTCTGCAGCAGCGATTCCATGACGATCTGCGTGCGAGCGGAATCGAGCGTGCCGATCATCGGCAGGGCGAGAATACCGTCCCACAGCTTGACCACTGGCGTGGACAGCTCGAGCATCTCGTGCTGCTGACGGTTGATGACCTCCTCACGCGATCTCTGAAAGCTCTTGACGGTGTGCAGCCCGAGCTTGTCCAGCAGCACCGTAGCGGCCCACACATCGCCCGCCAGCTTATCGGCGTCGTTGCCGGATTCGCCGCGCAGGGCATCGAAGAGGGGGCGCTTGAGCGAAAAGATGAACGTCGCGGTCTCATCGGAGGCAAAGCCGGCGAGCACCCGCTCGCGCGACAGCGCATCGAGGAACTCGCGGATCTCCTTCCAGTCATCGCCGCTGATGTCCTCGACGTTGGCGCGCTGGGCGGCCTGTACCAGCAGATCCAGAAACTGGGCAGACTGACGCGTGAGCTCTGCGGCAGACACGCGCGAGCGCGCCGCGCCAATCTCGCGCTGCTGCTCCTGGGTCCACTGCGCCATGATGGTGTCGCGACGCTTGCGCAGCACCGCGCCGAGACTGCTCTGTGGGGGCATGGAAATCCCTCCGCCATCAGGCCGTTGGCGGCCTTAATTCAATGTGTTGGGCGTCAAAGTTAGTGTAAGAAATGAACGCGCCGCAGGGGGACGACCCGGACCGACTGCGGCCTTAAGTATCATACCCTAACCAGGGCCTGCCGCAGCCTCGCAGCTCACGCCGAACCCCCGGCGTAATCGGGCGGAAAGCGCTCGTTGCGCATCGCCAGCGCAACCTTGATGCCCAGCGCAATCGGCACGGCCATGATGACGCCGGAGATGCCGAGCAGCAGCCCGCCGGCCAGGAAGCAGAAGATCACCAGCACCGGACGCACGTGCGCGGCCTTACCGATCACCAGCGGTCCGATGAACTGATCGATCGACAGGCGCAGGGCGATCGCATAGGCGATGAAGGCGAGGATCGCCGAGCCGCCCGCGGCCTGTCGCACGGCCACGAGCCCCGCGAGCACCGCCGAGGAGACCGGTCCGATCAGCGGCAGCAGCTCGAGCAATCCGGTGATGAGCGCCAGCAGCAGTGCGTGATGCAACCCGAGGAAAAAACCGAGACCGATGTAGGCCGCGGTGGAGGCGTAGACGACGACCAGCGCAATGCCCACGAAGTAGCGGCGCAGGATGGGATTGAGTTGCGTCCAGAAACGCACCATTGCCGGTCGGTGCGGCGGGCTGATGATCCACAGCAGTCCCTGCGCGAGCCGCGGCCCATCAAACAGCAGGTACCCCAGGATCACCCAGGTGAGGATCAGTTCGAACATCGCGCCGAAGCCGACCACGGCGGCGGCGAGCATGCGGTCACCGTTGGTCACCACGCTGGAGAGGCCATCGGCCGCGCGCGCCGCGATCTGCGCGGCATTGAGCGAGGCACCGCCGATGCTGAAGCTGCGATTGCCCACCAGCACGCGGATGAAGCCCTCGATGACGTCGCGCGGATTGGCCGCCAGCGCCACCAGCTCGCGCGCGGCGGCCGGCAGGCCGAGCCAACCGAGCACGCCGACCAGGGTCATCAGCACCAGCAGCACCAGCAGTGCAAACAGCCAGCGATAGCCGTGCGCGCGTCGGGCGGCCAGATCGATGAGCGGCGTACAGACGTAGGCGACGATGCCTGCGAGCACGAAGGGCAGCAGGATCTCGCGCAGCAGATACAGCACCGAGAAGACCGCGCCGGCGATCACCACGAAGGTGACGGCTGTCGGTCGGCGGGTCATTGATAGACGCGGCCCTTCCAGCGCACTCGGCGCATGAGCCGGGAGCGCACGCTGTCCACGGCGATCATTCCGGCCGCGGTATAGCTGACGGGAAACAGCAGCCCATACCAGGGAGGTATCTGAAAATGCGCCGCGCCGGCGATGTGCATCGCAATGATGGCGATCGAGCCCAGTCCCGCGGGTACCAGCGCCGCACACGCCCCGCTTGTGCCGCTGACGCAATCGGCGATGTCGAAGGCCGGCAGCACCAGGGCGCCCCAGGCAGTGATCACGGCGATGGTCGCCAGCACGATGGTGCGCACCGGACCGCCGAGCATGTGCGAGAGGTTCTTGGCAATCCCCGGCCACAGCGTCTGCCAGCCGGTGTACATGCGCGTGGCGAGCAGCCGGCTCCCGTCCTTCAGCAGCACGCGATGGCCGCGGCGCTTGAGCAGCCGCGCCAGCTCCAGGTCCTCGCAAATCGCCGTACTGACCGCGGCGTGGCCACCCACGTCCTCGTACGCCTCACGGCGCACCAGCATGAACTGCCCGGTTGCGACCACCTCGTGGCTGTCGGGCGCCTGCAGCTTGGCCAAATCCTGGCAAAAGCCGAGCAGATACAGGCCGCAGGGAATGACCAGCCGCTCGGCGAAGGTGTGCAGCTCGTGACGCGGCGACACCGTCAGCAGGTCGATCTTGCCTTCGAGCGCAGCCGCCAGCGCGCTGGTCATGAGCGCCGGATCGGCGCGCATGTCCGCATCCAGAAAGCACAGCCACTGCGTGTCGGCGGGAATCGTCTGCGACCCGATCCAGCAGGCGTGGGGCTTGCCCTTCCACGAAGGTGGCAGCGGCGGTGTGCGCATGAAGCTCACGCGCTCGTCCTGCTCGGCGAGCTTGGCGACGATTTCGGGTGTGCCGTCGCTCGAATCGTCATCCACTACCAGCACGTGCAGCCGATCGGCCGGATACTGCTGTCGCAGCAGCGACTGCACGCAGGGACCGATGTTGGCGCGCTCATCGCGCACCGGCACGATCACCGCCACGCGCGGGGGTATCTTTTTGGGCCGCGCCGCGCCCAACGTCACGCGCGCGAAGATCTGCCGCTGCCGGTAGGCCCGACTGAGCAGCCACAGCACCATGAGGAACCAGAAGCAAGAGAGGATGAGTTCCACGCGAATCGCATCCCCGGTGACTGAAAGGCGTCGGTATTGGAACACGCTCGTTGCTGCCCCGCAATCGAGGCGAGGGCGTCGCGCACCTGTAAGCCCAGTGACATCTACCGACGCATCGCGACGGCCGGCGGCACAATGTAGGAAAAGCGGCAGGGATCGAGCCGAATGCTCAGGGCCTCTGGCCGAGCAGCGGTGCGGGCTCGGCCAGGGGGAGCGCGGCGATCTCGGGCGCGGCCGCGTAGCGGCTTTGTAGCAGGGCGATGGGCTCGGGCGGGGCGATGAACATGCCCTGGGCAAACTGCACCTCGAGCCGCTGCAGCTCCGCGAACACCGCAGCCGACTCCACCTTCTCGGCCACCGTGGCGATGCCGAGCGCTCGCGAGGCCCGACTGATGGCCTCCACCAGGCAGCGATCCAGCGGATCGCTCAGCACGCGACTGGTGCAGCGATCGTGCAGTTTCAGGTAATCCACGGGCAGGGTGCGCAGGTAGCGGAACGACGACAGATCCGAGCCGAAATCGGCCAGCGCGAAGCGGCAGCCGCGCTGCCGCAGCTCCTGCATGAATTCCACCGCCTCGGTCATGCTCCGCAGCACCGAACTCTCGCTGATCTCGAAGCACAGCGCGCGCGCCACGACCGGGTCGATGCGTGCCAGCACGAATTCCAGAAAATCACGGTCGCCGAAGGACATCCCGGACAGATTGAGCGCCAGCTGAAATGGCGGCGCGCCCGCGGCGAGGCTCGCGCCCAGAGCGCCGGAGGGGCGCTCGCGCATCACGGCCAGCGCGCTCTCGAGCGCCCAGCGATCAATGGCCGAGACGACGTTGTAGCGCTCGGCCGCGGGAATGAAGTGGCGCGGAAGCACCAATTCGCCATCGTCGTCGCGCAGGCGTGTGAGCACCTCGTAGAGCGGCGGCTGGCCGCGCACGCGGGCCCCCATCGGTACGATCGGCTGGCAGAACAGCTCGAGCCTGCCCTGCTCGAGCGCGCGCGTCAGTCGGCCCACCCAATACAGATCGCGCTGGCGCCCGGCATCCAGGTGCGAGTCATAGCGGTGCACACGATTGCGCCCCCCCTCCTTGGCGGTGTAGCAGGCGATGTCGGCGGCCGAGAGCAGCGTGGCGATGTTCTGGCTCTCGGCGTTGATCTCCACGACCCCGATGCTGACCCCGATGCGGCTGGTGTGCTGATCCCAGAGAAAGCGATACTCCTGGACGGCCTGCCGGATGTTCTCGGCGATGTGCGTGGCCTGCTCGGCCGTGCAGCGCTGCATGAGGATGCCGAACTCGTCGCCACCGAGCCGGGCGATGGTATCCCCGGCGCGCACGTGTCCCTGCAGCAGCCCGGTGATATCCCGCAGCAGCCGATCGCCGGCGCCATGTCCGCAGGCGTCGTTGACGCGCTTGAACTGGTCCAGATCCATGTACAGCAGTGCATGGGGCCCCTGCTGATCGTGGGCGCTGCGCAGCGCCTCGGCCAGGCGGTTGTCCAGCTCGCGGCGATTGATCAGTCCCGTGAGGGCGTCGTGACTGGCCTGGTAGGAGAGCGCGCGCTTCAGGCGGCGCTCCTTGGTCACATCGCGAAACACCACCACCGCCCCGACGATCTGGCCGGCGCGATCGCGGATCGGCGCCGCCGAATGCTGGACGGCGATCTCCTGCCCCTGCCGGTTCACCAGCATGCTGAAGTCGGCCGAATGCATCACCTGGCCCTCGGCCAGAGCGCGCCATAGCGGGTGATCGAGATTTTCGCCGGCCTCCCCATCGGCACGCTCATCGTGCAACCGCATCACCGCGGGCAGACGCTCGCCGCGCGCAGCCTCGCCCTGCCAGCCCGTCAGCCGCTCGGCGACCGGATTCATGTAGTCGATGCGACCGTCGCGATCGGTGGTGATGACCGCATCGCCGATGGACTGCAGCGTGACCTGCGCGCGCTCCTTCTCGGCAAACACGGCCTGCTCGGCGCTCTTGCGCGCACTGATATCGGACAGCGTGCCCTCGTAGCCCTCGATGCGACCATCGGTTCCCCGAATGACCCAGGCGCTCTCGAGTACCACGATGCTGCCGCCATTGGCGCGCTGCATGAGGGTCTCGACATTGTGAATGGCGCCCCCGCCGGCGCAGTCGCCGCTGGCGAGCTCCTGCTCGATCGCCGCACGCCGAGCGGCGTCGCGATACAAGCTGCCGATGCCGGGCAGCGCATACAGCTCGGCGGCATCGCGATAGCCCAGCATGCGCACGAAGGACGGATTGACGGCCGTGAGCCGGCCGTCTGCCGCGCACAGGTACACCCCGATGGGCACCCGCTCGTAGAGACTGCGATAGCGCGCCTCGCTCTCGCGCAGCGCCGCGGCGACATCGTGCCGCTCGATGGCGATGCCGGCGATCTGCGCCGCGTGCGTCATGAGCGATAGCTCCAACGCCCCGGGAGCCCCTCGCACGGCGCGATATACCGTCAGCGCACCGAGAATGCGACCACGCGCCGCCTGAATCGGCACGGCCCAGGCGGCCTGAAATCCCTGCCCCTGCGCCTGAGCCCGATGGCGCTGCCAGAACGGATCGGTGGAAATATCCGCAACCAACACCTGGCGGCCCAGATACACCGCCGCGGCACTGGAGCCGTTGCGCAGATCGATCGGCATGCCCTGCTCGATCTGTCGCCAGCCCGCCGGCACCCGCTCTCCCAGGATCTCGACGAAGCGCTGCGTCTGGGCATCGACACGGGCGATGCCGACCCACAGGTCCGGGCCGAGCGACTCGACCAACGCAATGATGCAGCCGAGTACCGTGGAGAGTGGGGCATCGGCGGCAATGCGCTCGAAGATGTCACGCTCGGCCGCAGTGACGTGCTCGCCGGGGGCGCCAGCGTCCCCGATCACCCCAGGCTCGTGTGACATAACCTTGCCGGTCGAAGGATGGCCTTCATCATACGGAGGGGGGGTGAGGGTAAAGCGCGATGGCATCCCATTTTAGGGCTGCGGCGACGCGCTGGCGCACGGTGGGCAGGCTCAGGGGCTGCTGCTGTTGTCGGCGGCGATCAGCGGGATGGAATAGGTACGCGCCTCCGTCGTCTTATCGGTCTGCAGCAGCAGCGTCGCGCTCAGATCCAGCACCCCCGTCTGCTGGGGCACCACTGTGACCTCGCGGTACTGTGGGGTACCGGCCTTGAGGTCGGAGAGATCGAAACTCGGGGGCGATTGCACCAGCAGCCCCTCTCCGGCGGCCAGGGAGGCATGGAGGTGATCGATCGAGATCTGATCGGCCGGGGTCAGCGCCAGCAGGATCTTCAGCGGCATGCCGACCACCGGGCGCGCCTCGACACGAAACTTCACAGTCAGGGGCTTGGATGGGCCGCCATTGTTGACCGCAGACACCAGGTCCGCATCGCTCGGGGGCGCGGCCTCATCCCCCGAGGTGCTCGCGGCACTGTCATCCGCAGGCTCGCTGGCTGAGGGGCTGGACGCATCGTTGGCGGCAGGGGCGGCGGCGCGCCCACAACCCACCAGCAGACAGACGGCGACGGCGAGCACCAGGGCCGGCCGCGCCGCTGCCCTCTGGAGGGAGGCAGCCGATTGCCATTGCCGCGCAAGGATCTGCATTCGCCGGGGACATTAGCACAGCCGCCGCGCCCGAGGCGGCGCCGGTGCGCCAGGGTTGCGACGTGCGCCCGCCTGCCGCGCTAGCTGACCCGTGGAGGGTCGGCCACCTGCTCGCATTGCACACGCAGATCCCCGACATAGCCCTCCCAGTAACGGGCCTCGCCGGCCCAGGGGAAGGCGCGCGGAAAGGCGGGATCGGCCCAGCGTGCCGCGATCCAGGCCGCGTGGTGCAGCATGCGGATGGAACGCAGGGCCTCGATCAGCGCCAGCTCGCGGAACTCCACGCTGCCGAACTGGTCGTAGCCGTCCATGATCTCGCGCCACTGGCGCTGCTGATCGGCCTCCGTGCCGGACAGGAACATCCATAGATCCTGGATGCGCGGGCCGTTCATGCAGTCGTCCAGGTCGACGAACAGCGGACCGGTGGCCTGCCAGAGGATGTTGCCGAGGTGGCAGTCGCCGTGCAGGCGGATTCCCGGCACGGGTGCAGCCGCCTGGAAGGCTGCCTCGATGCCCTCGAGCAGCAGCGTGCTCGTCTGCAGATAGGCGCTGCGCATGTGCTCCGGCAGCAACGGACTGGCGAGCAGCGTATCGCGGGCGCGACGCGCGACCGAGGCGTCCAGAGTCTGGCGCTTTAGAAACCGGCGCCGGGCCCCGATAGCGTGCACGCGGGCGAGCGTGCGGCCGAGCAGCTCGCGCGCCCCGGGCTGGTCCAGGTCCGGGGCAGTTCCGGGACAGAGTGGAAAGGCCGCCAGGCGGAAGTTGCCATGGTGGTGGAGCGTCGCGCCCGCCTGCGACAGGGGCGCGGCCACCGGCAGCTCGGCGGCGGCCAGCTCGGCGGCCAAGGCGTGCTCCTCGAGGATCTGCGCGTCCGACCAGCGCGCCGCGCGGTAGAACTTGAGCACCACGGGCTCGGCGTCCAGGCGACCGAGGCGGTAGACACGGTTCTCATAGCTGTTGAGCGCGAACAGCCGGCCGTCGGGCGCGAGTCCCAGAGCTTCGGCTGCATCCAGGACCGCATCGGGAGTCAGGCCGGCGAAGGGAGTGTCGATTGCCGCTATCATCGGGGGTTGGGTCGGCGCTTGCGTCGAACGGACTCGAGGAGATTTAGATTGAGTCAGAAGACAATCCTGGTTACCGGGGGTGCGGGCTACATCGGCAGCCACGTGCTATTGCAGCTGCAGGCGCGCGGCGAGCGCGTCGTGGTCCTCGACAATCTCTACACCGGCTTTCGGCAGGCGGTGCGCGATGTGCCCCTCGTCGTCGGGGACGTCGCCGACCGCGAGCTCGTCGGGCGCACACTGCGCGAGTACGAGGTAGACACCGTGCTGCATTTCGCGGCCAATACCATCGTACCCGAGTCGGTCAGCGACCCGCTGAAATATTACGGTAATAACACCTGTGCGACGCGCAGCCTGCTCGCGGAGTGCCTGGCGGGGCAGGTCCGCCAGTTCGTGTTTTCCTCCACCGCCGCGGTCTACGGCATTCCAGCCGGCGGCGTGGCGGCCGAGGATACCGCCCTCGCCCCGATCAATCCCTACGGCACCTCCAAGCTGATGTCCGAGTGGATCCTGCGCGACGTCGCGGCTGCCAGCCCGCTGCGCTACGTGAGCCTGCGCTACTTCAATGTCGCGGGCTCGGACCCGCAGGGACGCATCGGCCAGGCTACGCGCAAGGCGACCTTGCTGATCAAGGTCGCCTGCGAGGCGGCGGTGGGACGCCGCCCCCACGTATCGATCTACGGCACCGATTACGACACGCCGGATGGCACGGGGATACGCGACTACATCCACGTGGAGGACCTGGCGCGGGCGCACCTGGATGCGCTCGATTACCTGCGGGGCGGTGGCGCAACCACCGTGCTCAACTGCGGCTACGGCCACGGCTACAGCGTGCGGGAGGTGCTCGCCAGCGTCGAGCGCCTCTCGGGCAAGACACTGACGGTGCACGAGGAACCGCGCCGTGCCGGCGACCCACCCGTGCTCGTGGCGCGTGCCGAGCGCATCCGACGCGAGCTGGGCTGGCGCCCGCAGCTCGACGATCTGGATGCCATTGTAAAAACCTCGCTCGCCTTCGAGACGAAGCTTCTGCGAGAGCCATGGTAGACAGTCGCCGCGCCGCGTGGCATATCCGCGTCTTCCGGCAGGCATAGAATCCCAACGATGCGCTGGCTGCTACCCAAGTCCTTGAACGGCTTTCTGTTGCTGGGCCTGGTGGTTCTGGCCGGCCCACTGCTGTTCGCGATTCTCAATGCGACGGTACAGATGCGCCGCCTGGCAAGCACCAGCCAGCGCCTGGTGGCCGATAGCGTGCGCACCACGCGTCTGTCGCAGGACATGTTTGCGCAGCTCGCACTGCTGGAACGCTCCGCGCGGCTGTACCTGGTGCTGACCGATTCGAGCGTGCTCGCTGCCTTCCGTCAGCACGACCAACGCATCAGCGAGGACGCCGCGGCGCTGCACGGTGCGTTGCGCGGGGATCAGGCGCGCATGCAGTTGCAGCAATTCGAGGATGCGCTCGATCAGATCCGCTCGCTGGTGCTGGTCAATCCCGGCGGCTCGCGCGCGGCGGACCAGCTGTCGCAGACCTTCACGCAGCTGTCGGATCTGGCCGGTCGCATCGCGGATCTGTCCAACCAGCAGATCGACGGCGACGTACAAGCGCTGCAGCAACAGACCGACCGCGAGCGCCGCGAGCTGTTCCAGGATTCGACGCTGCTGTTACCGCTGGTGCTCATCGTGGTGCTGCTGTTCGCGCTGCGCCTGTCGCGTCCGCTGCGCCAGATCGATCGGGCGATCGGCGAGCTCGGCCGCGGCAATTTCTCGCGCGGCATCGCCATCAGCGGTCCAATCGACCTCGAGCGCCTGGGCCATCAGCTCGAGTGGCTGCGCAACCGCCTGCTCGAGCTGGCGCAGGAGCGCAATCGCTTTCTGCGCCAGATGTCGCACGAGCTGAAGACTCCGCTGGCCAACATCCGCGAGGGCACGGAGCTGCTGATGGATGGCGCGGTCGGCGAGCTCGGCAGCGGTCAGCGTGAAGTCACCGCGATCCTGCGCGACAACGGCATCAAGCTGCAGCGTCTGATCGAGAACCTGCTGAGCTTCAGCGCCTGGCAGAGCAATAGCACCGGACTGGAGCTATCGGAGTTTCGTCTGCGTCCCATCGTCAAGCAGGTGCTCGAGAACCAACAGCTCACGCTGGTGTCACAGCGCGTGCGGCTCGATGTACACGTCGAGGACGTCACGCTGCTGGCCGACCGCGGCAAGATCCGGCTCATCCTGGAGAACCTGCTGTCCAACGCCATCAAATACTCCCCGCGCGGCGGCGTGATCTACCTGCGGGCACTCGCCAGCGGCGACGAGCTCATTCTGGAGGTTGCGGACTCCGGTCCAGGCGTGCCGCTGGAGGATCGCGCGCGCATCTTCGAGGCGTTCTACACCGGACGCGCGCCCGCCGGGCACGTGCGCGGCACGGGCATCGGGCTGTCGGTCGTCAATGAGTTCGTCAACGTGCACAAGGGCACGATTGAAGTCGTCGATGGCGAATTCCCCGGCGCACACTTTCGCATGCGCATGCCCATGCGCGTCATGGCACCGATCCCGCTGCGCAAGCAGGCCGATGCGGCGGCGCCAGATAAGAAGCGGGCCGATGCGACGGCCTAGGCTCCCAGCCGCGCTGCGCGGGGCGCTGCTGACCGCGCTGGCACTGACGGGTGTCATCACCGCCGGCTGCCAGAGCACGCCGCAGCCGGCGCTGCCCGCACCACCCCCACCGAGCGATACGCCGAGCAATGATCGGGACCTCGCCGCCGCGGTGGTGATGGCCGACACCTTCCAGAACATGCAGCGCCTGACACAGGCGGCACCGGCCGAGCAGGCCGAGATTGTCAGTGCCGCCCGGGATGCCTACCAGCGCACGCCGCGCGGCGAGACGCAATTGCGTTATGCTCTGCTGCTGGCGACCCCCGGTCATCCGGCCCGCGACGCAGCCATGGCGCAGAAGCTGTTGCGCGAGCTGGCGGCGCAGCCGGAGGCCCTGGTGCCGATCGAGCGGGCCGTGGTAATGGTTGAGCTGGCGCAGCTCGACCACGAGATGGATCTCGCGGCGGTCAACCAGCAGTTGCAGGCCAGCGCGCTGCGCACCGATCGGCAGCACAACGCCGGCAGCGCCGCCGATCAGCGCCGGCTCGATGCCGTCGAAGACGAGAACGCGCGCCTGCGCAAGCAGGTCGAAGCCGACCAGGCCAAGCTCAATGCCATCGCCACGATCGAGCGCAACCTGACCGAGCGCAAGACTGCGGAGCCCGGGGCGCCCGCGACCGGTGCCCAGGTGGCGCCCGCTCCCGCGCCCGCTCCCGCTGCGCCGGCCAACGAGGGAACTCCGAAGTGACTGTAGCTGCTGCGAAACGCAAGGCGCGCATCCTGGTCGTCGACGACGATCCGGGGCTGCTGCGTCTGCTGACCATCCGCCTGCGCGCGGAGAACTACGACGTCGAGGCGGTGGAGAACGGCGTGCAGGCGCTCGCGGCCGCGACCCGCTTTCGGCCGGACCTGGTCATCTCGGACCTGCGCATGGACCAGCTCGACGGGATCGGTCTGCTCAAAGAGCTGCAGCATCGCTGGCCGGGGCTCAAGGTCATCCTGCTGACCGCACACGGCACGATTCCCGATGCCGTGCAGGCCACGCAGATGGGCGCGTTCGGCTTTCTGACCAAGCCGGTGGAGAAGCAGGAGCTGCTCGACCAGGTGCAGAAGGCGCTGAAGATCTCCGGCTTCATCGATACCGACCAGGACTGGCGCGCCGATCTCATCACGCGCAGCCCGCTGATGGAGGAGAAGCTGGCGCAGGCACACATGGTGGCCGGCACCGATGCGCGCCTGCTGATCACCGGTGAGAGCGGCACGGGCAAGGAGCTGCTCGCGCGCGCCGTCCACAAGGCGAGCCCGCGCCGCAACCGCGCTTTCGTGGTGGTCAACTGCAGCGCCATGGCCGAGAACCTGCTCGAGAGCGAGCTGTTCGGTCACATCAAGGGCGCCTTCGCCGGCGCCGACGCCGATCATCGCGGCCTCTTCCAGGCCGCCGAAGGCGGCACAGTGCTGCTCGATGAGATCGGTGACATGCCCATGCGCCTGCAGGTGAAGCTGCTGCGCATGCTGCAGGAGAATTCGATCCGCCCGATCGGCAGCAACTCACCGCTCCCCGTCGATGTACGCGTCATCTCCGCCACGCGCGCCGACCTCACGCAGCTGCTGGCCGGCGGGCAGTTTCGCGAGGATCTGTACTACCGCCTGAACGTCGTACACATCGAGATGCCGCCACTGTCGCGGCGGCGCGAGGACATTCCGGTGCTGGTCGCGCACTTCCTCGTGCAGATCGCGCGCGACAGCGGCACGCGCAAGATCTACGCACCCGAGGCCGTGGAGCTGCTGGCCACCAGCGACTGGCCCGGCAACGTACGCCAGCTGCAGAACGTCGTGCGCCAGAACGTCGCGCTGTCGCAGACGCCGATCATTCCGGTGGAGCTGGTGCAGCAGTCCATCGGCGGCACACAGGGCAAGCTGCCCTCCTTCGATGAGGCGCGCGATGAGTTCACACGCAGCTACCTCTCGCAGATCCTGCAGATCACCGGTGGCAACGTGTCGCAGGCTGCGCGGCTGGCCAAGCGCAACCGCACCGACTTCTACAAACTGCTAGGGCGGCATCAGCTGGTGCCGGATGACTTCAAAGCCCGCTGAGCGGCCTTAACCGGCGCCGAGCCGTGCCAGCGTCGAGGCGATCGAGTCGATATTGCCCAGCAGCTGCGGGCTGAGCAGCTGCTCGGGAAACTCCAGGTCGAACTCGCGCTCCAGCGCCAGCATGACGTGCGCGCTGGCGTGCGGGTTCATCCCGGCCTCGGACAGGTCATCGTAGTTGGAGAGCGACACGGGATCGCGGCGCAGACAGCCGTGGACGCGCAGCACGTTGCGAATGCGTAGCAATAGCGTCTGGTCGTGATCGGCTCGCTTGCTGCGTCGTAGCATGTCCCTGATTCCATTGGCCGCGATCTTCCGGCTGCGCACGTCGGAAAGTACTGATCTGCGGCGCGATGCGCGCGTAGGAAAGCGCCTAATTCAGCTGTCAGACTGCGCCCGGCACGAAGAACTCGGTCTGTCGCACGATGCGGCCTGCGCGCGTCTCCACCAGATCGATCAGCTCGGTGGCAGCGCGCTGACCGGTGATGCGCGAGCGGATGTCCACGCGCCAGTGCACGCTGCCGCGCTCGCCGTCGATGAGCGTCTCCAGGCACTCATAGTCGGAGAGCCGGAAGGTGCGTACCAGCATGCCGAGCCAGGTGCGGATCTGCTCGATGCCGCGTGCCTCGACGCTGATCGGCTTGCCATCACTGGTGCCGACGATGCGCAGCTGCCCCTGCGGGTCGAACAGTGCGCACAGCCGCTCCAGCTCGCCCGCCAGGCGCGCGGCGTGCAGCTCGCGCAGCAACGCCTCCACTGTGTCTCGTGTCATCCGCAGCTCCCTCCGTGAAGCTAGAGTTCGAGCGCCGCCCGCACCGTCGCCGGCCAGTGTGCGAGCGTGACGCCGTGCACACAGAATAGCGCCACGGCCAGCCGATCCATGCCGAAGGCGACACAGCCGGTATGGGCGAGCTCGCCCGCGGCGCCGTGCAGACCCCAGACGCTGCCGAAATGCTCCATATGATAGTTAAAGCTCATGCAGGCGGTCGGCACCGCGCCCGCATGGTAGGGAATGAGCAGCTCGAACTTCAGCGACATCTGCCGCTGGCTCACCGCCATGACCTGGCCGACACGGCCGAAGAACGGGTCGCTCGCGACCTCGAGCGTAGCAGGCAATGCGAGCTGCCCGGCGAGCAGCGGCGCGTGCCGCATCCAGGCGTCGCGAAACTCCTGGATCTGCTCGGGGGTGCCGATGCGCACGAACTCGCGCATGCGGAAGGACTGCAGCCGGTTGAGCGCGCGCGAGGGCTCGTGGCGAAAGCAGTCGGCCGCCACGTCGAAACGCAGTCCCGCCCCGGGCAGCGCGCCACGCGCAGCCGCCAGCGGATACACCGGATAGCAGGCCGCCGGCGAGAGCACCAGGTCCGTCGGGTCGAGCGAGGCGGTCCACTGACCTCCCGACTCGTGGCGCGCGGCCGCGGCCACAATCTCCCGTTCGCTGCCGTGCAGCGCGCACACGCAGCCGAGCAGGTTTGGAAAGCTCTGTAGATACCCGGATCTCTCCAGCTGCGCGCGGCTCATGACGGGCGGGAAGCGCAGCACCTCGTTATCCGGCTCGCGCAGGCGCGACACCAGGCCGCCGAGTCGCTCGATGATGTGCTCGTAGAGCGCCGTGCGCGCATACACGCCCTCGACGCCCAAGGGTAGGAACAGCGCGGCGCCGATCGCCGCCAGGGAATCATCGGACATGACAGCGCGCCCTAGTCGTGCACCGATGCGGGCAGCGGGCTCATCAGCATGGTGCCGGCCAGATTGGCCAGGATGCGCTCGTTGTTGATCATGATCGGTGCGGAGAGCACGTCGCGCAGGTGCCGTTCGATGCTGAACTCCCCCTCGCAGCGATATCCCGCCAGCCCGCAGGCGCGCAGCGCCGTGAGCACGATCGACACCGCCAGCTCCGAAGCCTGCACCTTCGTCAGCGTGATCGTGGACTGAAACTCCAGTGTCGCGAGCGCGGCTGCATCGTGCATGCAGCGCTCGTACTGGCGGATCGAGCTCGACAACATGCCGCGCAACGTGCGCAGCTGCGCGAGTCCCTGACTGAACAGTGCCGCGCCCGGCGGCAACTGTCCGCCGCTGCCGCGCACTGCCTGACGAATGAAGGCCTGCGTGCGCGTCAACGCCCCCGCGGCGATACCCGTCCACACCGAGCCCCAGAGCAGATGCGCGAAGGGCACCATGGTGCGCGCATGCACCTGTGCATAGGGCTCGGGCAGGATCTGATCGCGCACACCCGTCGCCTGCAGCGTATAGCCCTCGCTGCACGTGCCGCGCATGCCGAGCGTGTTCCAGCCCGACAGGCGCGTCAGCGTGTAATCCTGTTTGAGAAACAGCACCATGACCTGATCGGAGGGCTCGGCATCGGCCGCACGCCGCGCCGTGGTGACGATGCCATCGGCGTAGGCGCCGTAGGAGATCACGCTCGCACGCCGCGTCAGCGAGATACGCTCACCCGCATACTCCACCGGCGCCTCGCTGGAGCGGATGTTGCCGCCGCCACCGCCTTCGGTCGTCGATGAGGCCAGCAGCAGCTGCTCGGCCGCGATGCGCCCAAGCAAACGCTCGAGCACGGCATTGCCGGCGTGATGGCGCACCAGGCAGCCGATCTTGATCTGGTGCATGGCGTACATCATGCCCGTGGCGGCGCAAGCCTGGCCGAGCCGGTAACAAACATCGGCGAGTGCCGCGATACCGGCACCCTCCCCGCCCAAGGCGCGGGGGATCTGGATCGCCAGCAGCTGCTGCGCCTTGAGAGCGGCCAGCGCCTCGGCCGGGAAGCGCGCGGCTTGATCGACATCACCCGCGTGCCGAGCCGCGATCTGCGCCACCTCGGCGGTCCGCGTGGGCAGATCCGCGACCGCCGCCTCCGTCGCCTGCTCTACGCTCGCCACCCTGTACTCTCCTGCGCTTCCAGTTGATGCCTGCGACGATACCTGAAGCCCCGGGCCGACGCATATCGGCCAGGCCGACACGCGCCGGGGCTCAAATGCCACGCGGTGTCGGATGAGACGTATGCACGGTTTAGCTCGCGCGGCCACTGCACCACACGCTCAACTGTTATAATTAGCGGCATGAACGAATCGGTCGAGGGCTGCGCACAGCTGACATTGCGCGAGCAGCTCATCGCGCTCATTCGACAGATTCTCGGCGCCCCCGCCGCCGCCCGCCCGCTGCCCATCGATGCGCGTCTCGCCGATCTGGGCATGAGCTCGCTGAAGATGGTCAATCTCATGCTGTCCATGGAAGTGCAGTTCGACGTGGCGATTCCGCAGGCGCAGATCACCCCGGAGAACTTCGCCTCCATCGCCTCGGTGGAAGCGCTGCTGGTGCGACTGCGCGGCTAGTCAGGCGCGGAGGCCCGCGCCTGCTCGAGCGCGCTGAGCAGCAGTTGCAGATCGAGCTCCGAGCTCTCACCGTGGGTCGCACAGATGCGCACCGCGTCCTCGCCTTCGAAACGCGTGGCAGCCACCCAGGCACTGCCCGAGCGCAACACGCGCTGCACGATCTGTCTGACGGGCGCGGAGCCCGCAGGCGGTGCTGCGCACAGCACCGCGAGCCGCGGCTCGTTGCGCACCCACCAACCACGCGCTGCTAGCAGCCGCGCCAGCTCCTCGATGAGCGCCACGGCACGCTCCACGTGCACCGCATAGCCTTCCCACCCCGCCGCCGCCAGCGACAGAAACAGCCGCAGGCCCATGAAGCGGCGCGACCACTGCAGGGTGGTCAGATAGGGATCGAGCACCTCGGAATTCGACAGCATGAAGTCCGCAGTGACGCGAAACGCTTCAGCCGCGGTGCCCGGATGACGCGTCAGGAACATGCCGCAGCCCATGGTGGCGGCGAACCATTTGTGCGCATCGATCGTCACTGAATCGGCCTGCTCGATGCCAGCCAGCAGGCTGCGCAGGCGCGGGGAGCTCAGCAGCGCCCCGCCCCAGGCGGCATCGACGTGAAACCAGGCACCGTACTCGCGTGCCAGCTCGCCGCAGCGCTGCAACGGATCGATCATGCCCGCGCCAGTGGTCCCGGCCGTCGGCGCGATCATGACCGGGAAGGCACCGGTAGCGCGGTCGCGCGCCAGTTGCTCGGCCAGCTTCGCCGCGTCCAGGCGGCCACGCCCATCGGTGTCGATCAGGCGCAGCGCAGCGCGCCCGATGCCGCACTGATGCGCCACCTTGAACCAGCCAGGCTGACAGTCCCGCGATAGGTACACCGTCGGCGTACCGAGCAATGCGCGCACGCCCTCGCTGCCGAACCGCGGCTCGAGGCGAGTGAGCGCACAGACCAGCGCGGTGGCGTTGGCCTCCGAGCCGCTGGTGGTGAAATGACCGCGCGAGCCCGGCGGCAAACCGGCGCGCCTTGCCATCAACTCGATGACATGTGCCTCGATGGCCACGGCGGCCGGCGAGGTCGCGACGCTCGCCAGCTGCGGATTGAAACTCGCGGCGATCTGGTCGGCGAGCTGGGCCGGAAAACTCGGCGCTGGATTGAACAGCCCGAAATAGCGCGGGTGGGTCAGGTGCGTGAGCCCGTGCTCGAGCTGCGCAATCGTCCAGGACAGCAATGTCTCGAGTGCCTGCGGGGTGTTGAAATCGAACTTGTCGAGCTCGCGCCGCAGCTGCTCAATATCGAGCGTCGGGGTCACCGGCCCTGCCGCTACGCGCTCCGCGGCAGCGGCCAGCTCGCGCACCAATGCCTGCGTCAGGCGCTCGCGCTCGGCCGGCGGCGGAAACAGCGCGGTCGCCGGCGCGGCGATGTGCGCGCCGCGCTCGCTCACCGGCTCGCCCCGCCCGCGCCGGCGGCCAGGGCCTGGTCCAGATCGGCGAGGATGTCATCGATGTGCTCGACACCGATCGACAGGCGCATGGTCCCTGGGGACACGCCCGCCAGGCGCTGCTCCGCTGCCGACATCTGCCGGTGCGTGGTGGAAGCGGGATGGCAGGCAAGCGACTTCGCATCCCCGAGATTGACCAGGCGCTTGAAGAGCCGCAGCGCATCGTAGAAACGCACCGCGCCCTCGTAGCCGCCGGGCACCTCGAAGGTCAACAGCGAGCAGGCGCGCCCTGCCAGATACTTCTGCACCAGCGGATAGTAGGGACTGTCGGGAAATCCCGCATAGCTGAGCGTCGAGACGCGCGCATCCGCGCGCAGGAACTGCGCCACACGCAGCGCATTCTGCACATGACGCTCCACGCGCAGGGCCACGGTCTCGATGCCCTGAAGCAGCAGGAAGGCGCTGAGCGGGGCCAGCACCGCACCGGTGGTGCGCTGATAGGCGCTGCGCGCACGGCCGATGAAGGCGCCCGGCCCGTAATGCTCCGTGTACACCAGTCCGTGATAGGACGGGTCGGGCTGCGTCAACATCGGAAAGCGCGCCGCATGCTGCTGCCAGGGGAATTTTCCAGAATCCACGATGATCCCGCCGAGCGTCGTGCCGTGGCCGCCGAGAAACTTGGTGAGCGAGTGCAGTACAATGTCGGCACCGAAGTCGATCGGGCGCAGCAGAATCGGAGAAGGCACGGTGTTGTCGGCAATCAACGGCACGCCCGCCTCGTGCGCCACCGCCGCCAGGGCCTCCAGATCGCAGACGTTCCCGGCCGGATTGCCCACCGTCTCGCAGTACAGGGCACGCGTATTCTCATCGATCAGCGCGGCGAGCGCCTCGGGTCGATCGGACTGCGCAAAGCGCACCGTCACACCGAATTGAGGCAGGACATGAGCAAACAAGGTGTGCGTGGTGCCATAGAGCTGCGGCACCGAGACGATATTGCGGCCGGACTCTGTCAATGTGAGCACCGCGTAGTACAGCGCTGCCTGACCGGAAGACACCGAGAGGGCCGCGACGCCGCCCTCGAGCAGCATCACGCGCCGCTCGAGCACCTCGTTGGTGGGATTGGAGATGCGCGAGTAGCGAAACCCGGGCACCTGCAGATCGAACAGCGCCGCCGCATGCTCGGCACTGTCGAATTCATAGGCGACCGTCTGATAGATCGGCACGGCGACAGCATGCGTAGTGGGATCGAAATCGAAGCCGCCGTGCAGCGCGATGGTCTCGGCTTTCATTATGTCGCTCGTGGCCTGGCCGGAGCAGCGCTCCACATGATGCCATTATGAAGGCTGACGAAGACGAACAACACCTCTCATCGCCACTGCAGGCCTGGGTGCGCGCGCTATCGGCCACCGCCTCGATCGGCGTGCAGGGACCTGCGAGCTTGCCGGAACTCATCGAGCAGCTCGGCGAGCGCTTCGATACCGCGCCCGCATTGTTGTCGGCGCACTGCACCTACAACTATCGGCAGCTGGCTGATGCCGTGCGTCGCTACGCACGCTGGGGCCGCGCGCAGGGACTGACGGCGGGCGATGTCGTCGGCCTGCTGATGCACAACTCACCGCAGTATCTGGCCCTGTGGCTCGGACTCACGCGCATCGGCGTGACAGTCGCGTTGCTCAACACGCAGCTGCGACCCACGGCGCTGGCCCATTGCATCGCTGTCGTGCAGGCGCGCGGCATCATCGTGGGGCCCGGGCTCGGCGCCGTCGCACTCGAAACCCGGCCACTGGCAGCGTCGCTGCGATGGTGGAGTCATGGCGAGGAGCAGCTCAGCTGGTCACGTGCGGACCTGGCGGCCGCTGCCGAGTCCTGCGCGCCACTCACCGGTGATGCGGGTCCGTCCCCGTCGCCGCAGCAGCGCGCCCTCTACATCTATACCTCCGGCACCACCGGGCTGCCGAAGGCCGCGAACATCAGCCATCGGCGCGTGATGCAATGGGCCCACTGGTTCGCCGGCATGCTGGGCGTACAAAGCGCGGATCGCATGTACGACTGTCTGCCGATGTATCACAGCATCGGCGGGGTGGTGGCCACCGGGGCCGCTCTGGTCGCCGGCGCCTCGGTGGTGGTGCGCGAGCGTTTCTCGGCGCACGACTTCTGGGACGATGTCATCGAACAGCGCTGCACGCTGTTTCAGTACATCGGCGAGTTGTGTCGCTACCTGCTTGCGCTGCCGCTCCAGGCGCGCGAGACACAGCACTCGCTGCGCCTGTGCTGCGGCAATGGCCTGCGCCGCGAGGTGTGGCTGGGCTTCCAGGAGCGCTTTCGCATCCCGCAAATCCTCGAGTACTACGCCGCCACCGAGGCCAATTTCTCGCTCTACAACTGCGAGGGCCGTGTCGGTGCGATCGGCCGCATCCCGCCATTTCTATCGCATCGCATGCGCGTGGCGCTGATCCGTAGCGACGCCGACAGCGCCCAGGTCTGGCGCGAGCCGTCCGGGCACTGCCAGCGCGTAGCCACCGGCGAGGTCGGAGAGGCCATCTGCGAGATCGCCGGCGCCGAGGCGGGCGCCGGACAGTTCGAGGGCTATTCGGATCCGCGCGCTTCGGAGCAGAAGACGCTGCACGACGTCTTCCAGCCGGGTGACACCTGGTATCGCAGCGGCGACCTCATGCGCCAGGATGAGCGCGGCTTTTTCTACTTCGTCGATCGCATCGGTGACACCTTCCGCTGGAAGGGCGAGAACGTCTCCACGACCGAAGTCACCGCGTCCCTGCAGGGCTGTACGCACGTGCGCGAAGCCGTGGTGTTTGGCGTGCCGGTTCCCGGCAACGAAGGCCGGGCCGGCATGGCGGCGCTGGTGGTGGACGCCGGCTTTGACCTGGCCGGCTTCCAACAGCAGCTCGCTGCCACCCTGCCCGCCTACGCGCAGCCACTGTTTCTGCGCCTGGTGCCCGAGCTCGAGCTGACCGGCACATTCAAGCTCAACAAGCAGCGCTTGAGCGCCGAAGGCTACGACGCGACGCAGCTGAGCGATCCGCTGTACATGGCCGAGCCCGCCACGCGCAGCTACGTACCGCTGGATGCGGCGCGTTACGGTGAGTTACTGGCGGGCACGCTGCGCGTGTGATGGACGGCGATGGCCGTCATTCGCGACGAGCTGGGTGCGCACCCCGTCACGCCGTGGCGCCGGCATCCACCGTCAACGTCGTGCCGGTGATATTGCGCGCCTCATCACTCAGCAGGAACTGGACCGCCGCGGCGACGTCGGCGGCATCCGCCAGGCGCCGCAGCGCGCTGCGATGCGCGATCTTCTCGCGCATGGGCGCATCCAGCCCCGCCGTCATGGCGGTGGAGATGAAGCCAGGCGCAATCGCATTGACGGTGATGTCGAGCTGGCCGACCTCGCGCGCCAGCGAGCGCGTCAGGCCGATGAGTGCGCCCTTGGTGGCCCCATACACCGATAGACCGGAGTGACCGGTTGCCGCCGCGATCGAGGAAATATTGACGATGCGTCCGCAGCGCTCGCTCATCATCGAGCGCAGCGCGTACTTGCACAGCACGATCGGGGCCGTCAGGTTGATGCGCGTGAGCGCCTCGATGTCCGCCAGACGCATATTCGACAGCACCCCGGCGGTGCCAAGACCGGCGTTGTTGACGAGGCCATAGAGCGCGCCGTATTGCTTGCGCAGGGCGGTGATCAGCGCACCGATGCTGCGCGTCTCGGCCAGATCGAAGCGCTTCAGCAGCAGCGCCCCAGTCTCGGGCTGTTGCGCCAGCGCCGCCACGGCCGCCCCAAACTCCTCAGTATCGCTGCGCGCAATGCCGATGACGCGATAGCCGCGGCTGGCCAGGGCGCTCGCGATCGCGAGTCCCAGGCCGCGACTGGCACCGGTGACGATGACGTTACGCATCACCACGCAGCAGCTTGCCATTGGCCGAGAGCGGCAGCGCGTACACGATCTGGATCACGGCGGGCACCTTGTGGGGTGCCAGCGCGCGACGGCAGGCTTCGCGAATCTGCGCCGTGATCTGCGTGGCAGCCTCGGCGGCGGCCGCTGGGTGGAGCACCACCTCCGCCGCAACCAGCGCGCCCGTGATGGGGCTGCGCCGCGCCCGCACGCGCGACATCTGCACGAAGGGCTGCGAGTTGATGACGGCCTCGACCTCCTCGGGATGCACCTTCATGCCACCCACATTGATGATGCCGCCGCTGCGACCGAGGAAGGCATAACGATCGCCGTGCAATTGCACGCGGTCTCCCGTATCCACGTAACCCTCCGCATCACGCAGCGCCGGCGAGTCGGCGCCCAGATAGCGTACCCCCGTGCCGCTCGATCGCACCTGCAGCCGTCCGTCGCGGATGCGCAGCGCCACGGCACGCGGCGCGTCGATCCAGGCCGCCGGAAAGCCCGCCAGCCCGTCCTGCACCTCGAAGGCGACGCCGGCTTCGGTCGAGGCAAAGGCGTGTGCAATCTGCGCGTCGGGCCAGGCGGCATGCAGCGCGTCCAGCACCGCCTGATCGGCGATCTCTCCGGACAGGCGCACGTAGCGCGGCTGCAGCGTTGCGGCCGCACCGCTCATGAGCAGCGCGCGCCAGTGCGAGGCGGTGCCGGAGATGTGGGTGACGCCCAGCGCCGCGGCCTGCGCCAGAAACGCCGGCAACGGCTGCGCCGGATTCAACAGCAGCATGCCCCGCGAGCGCAGCGAGCGCAGCAGGATCTGCAGCCCGCCGTAACGCCGTGGATCGTAGAAGCTGCTCCACAAGCGTTCGGGATCGGGCATGGCGGGCAGGGCGTCGTCCGCGAACGCCTGCGTCAGAGTTTCCATGGAGTGCTCGACGAGTTTCGGGGGGCCGCTGGTGCCGGAAGTGAGCAGAATCCACTCGGTTTGATGCCACGGCGCTCGCGCCTCAGCCAGCGGCTGCGGTGCAGCCGGATCCACGGCGACCGAAAGGACAATGCCGAGCCCCTGGAGCAGCTCGGGCGCAAGGTTGCCCACGGCGGCATCGATCTGCGCCGTCGCCGCCAGCGCCGGCAGGTGCTCCTGGCGCACGTCGGGCGGACACAGCAGCACGCGGCGGGCGACACCATCGAGCTCGAGCAGCGCCAGCGCACCGCTCAGCGCGTCCGCCGTGCTCAGCAGCACGCTGCGGCCGCGCAGGCGCGCGAGCGGCGTCTGCAGCAGCGATTGGCGCGCCAGCGAGCGCAGCGACACACAGTGCTCGCCACTGAAGAGCTGCGGCCCCAGGGCCGGCGCCGCGGTATCGGCGCAAATCCACTCCCACAGCCACATCGGTCGCGACCCCGCGCTTGCGCGTCTCTCAGGAATAGAAGGCTGCGATGCGATCCACGACGTAATCGAGCTGCTGCACTTGCAGCTCCGGAAAGATCGGCAGCGCCAGGGACTGCTCGGCCGCCTGCTCGGCGAGCGGAAAGTCCCCGGGGCGATGCCCGAGATAACTGAAGCACGGCTGCAGATGCAGGGGGATGGGATAGTAGATCTCGGTCCCCACACCCTCGGCCGTCAGATGCGCCCGGAGCGCATCGCGCTGCGGAACACGCACCACATATTGATTCCAGACATGCCGCGCACCGCGCGGCACCTGCGGCAGACCGATGCGAGCGCTGAGGCCCGCCTTGTCGAAAGCCTCGCCATAGTGACGCGCATTGCGCTGCCGCGCCGCCGACCACTCGTCCAGGTGCTGCAGCTTGATCGAGAGCACGGCGGCCTGCAGCTCATCGATGCGGAAGTTGCCGCCGATGAAGGCATGATGGTACTTGGGCTTGCCGCCATGCACACGCAGCACGCGCAAATGCTCGGCCAGCTGCGGATCCTGCGTCGTGCACATGCCGGCATCGCCGAACGCGCCGAGATTCTTGGTTGGGAAGAAGGACAGACAGCCGATCTCCCCGATGCTGCCGGCACGCTGCCCGTCGGCCGTGTCCGCGCCGATGGCCTGCGCGGCATCCTCGATGATCGGCAGCGCGAATTCGCGCGCGATCTCGCGCAGCTCGCTCATGCGGGCGCACTGGCCGTACAGGTGCACGGGCAGCAGCGCTCGAATGGTCCCACCCGTGTCACGATCGACGAGCCGGCCGCCGCGACGCTCGGCATGCGATTGCAGCCAGTCGCGCACGCTGAGTGGATTCAAGTTGAAGCTGTCGGCCTCGATGTCGCAGAACACCGGCCGCGCCCCGACGCGGGCAATCGTTCCGGCCGTGGCGAAAAACGAGTAAGGCGTGGTGAGCACCTCATCGCCGGCGCCGATGCCGAGCCCCATCAGTGCCAGCAGTAGCGCATCCGTGCCCGACGAGACGCCGATCGCCTCGCGGCAGCGACAGTAGCTGGCGGCCTCGCGCTCGAACTGCGCGACGGCGGCCCCGAGGATGAACTGCTGGCTCTCGCAGATCTTCTGCAGCGCTGGCAACACTTGTGCGGCCAGCCCCTGGTACTGCTGCGTGAGATCGAGCAGCGGCACTTTCATCGCCCGAGCGGCAGGCGTCGGGGCGGACGCGCTGGGATGGGCGGAGCGCTCGAGCTGGGGCATGGGGCTTGGCGATTCCTGTGGATGGCCTGGGGCGAACGGCACTCATTCTATACGAGCGGGCAAGGCGATCCCGGCACTCATATAGCCTGCGTGGCAGTGAAAGCGCCCCGTCCAGGCAGCGGGAGCGGCCGCGGGCCCGCTGTGGGCCCGCTGCAGCCGCAAAGGCCGCAGCGGATGCACCTGGAATGTGCCGCTCGCTTGCGCGGCCTCGTGTACGTCGATGCGCACCGCATCGAACCCCAGCTGCTCGCCGTACAGCGCAAACTGTGCCTTGTAGAACGCCTCCTTGGCCACGAAACACAGCGCCGCGGCGCGCGCGCGCCCGGCGTCGGGCCAGTGCGCGAGCTGCTCGAGCTCCGCGGGGGTACAGATCTCGCGCCAGAGCGGCGCGCTGACGTCCTCGATTCGCTCGCAGTCGAGCCCGAGACTACCCACCTCGCTCAGCCTGCCAATCACCGCGGCCGCATAGCCATCGGTATGGCTGATGCTGCCGCTGATGCCCGGCGGCCAGAGCACCCGTCGATCGGGGGCGGACAGCAGACTGAACCCCCGGATGCCCAGGGCCTGCAATGCGCGCTGCGCACACAATCGGCCGGCCGTGAAATCGCGAATCCGGGGCGCGGCACAGTGCGCGATGCTGCGCCACTCGGCCTCGCTCAGCAGGCGTTGCGCCTGCGCCAGTGCCCGTGCGTCATCATCCGCCGGCTCAGCTGCGCTGCACGTCCGTGAGTCGCTGCGCAGCTCGGCGGCGAGCGTACCGGGCGGGAATAGCGCCGTGACGGCGTCGGACAGCTGTGCGGCAGGGTTCAATGACGGGAAGCCGCGGAGGTCGGTGTCGCAGCAAACAGCTCAACACTCAACACGCGCTCGAGCTCCTGGCGCGGCCCGCTCTGGCTGAAAATGTGGTCGGCGCCATCGATGATATGGATGTGCGCACCGCAGCGCTTGATTGCCGCGCCCGCCGACAGGCGCAGCAACTCGATACCCGTATCATCGCGCGAGAAGGCGAACACGATGCGCACACCGCGCGCCGCCAGGTCCTCGAGCTGCTGGCCCAGATCGCGTGGCAGACGGATGTGCAGCCGGCGCGCGGCATCGCGCAACGCGGCCTGCAGTGACAGAAACGGGCGCCGCAGGTAGATGTTTACGACCTTCCAAATGTTCACCTGACCGGCGAGCAGGCGCTGCCAGTGGGTCGATAGCGCCCGTTTGCGCACGATATCGGCCAACTGCAGATCGTCGATGGACATGCCCTCCTTCCAGTAGTAGACCTGCGGGTTGATCATCATCAGCCGATTGATCGGCAGTGGCTCGAGCGCCGCGCACAGCGCGTGATAGGCCCCGGCGCACAGTCCGGCGATCGTCACTTGTTGCACGCCGTAGTGACGGCGAAGGTGATCGATGGCCGCGCGCAGGTCATCGAGCGCGGCCGGCGGGAAGACCTCATTGCCCGGTCGGCCGCGCCGTATGCCGCTGTCGCCCAGGCCCGCCAGGTCCATGCGCAGCACCGTACAACCGCGTTGCGCCCATTTTCGTGCCAGCGACACATACAACCCATTGGCACCGATGTGCGAGGTGGCCCCATCGTTGAGCAGGATCGCCGCGGCAGCGCTCGATCTGGCGCGCGCCGGTTCGGTCACGATTCCAAACACCATCGGGTCGGTGCTGATGAACACCGGCCGCTCGCTCACGCCGTCGGCCGCACCGGTCTTGTCCCCCAGACGCAGCACTGGCGCCGCCGATGCGGCAGTTGCAGGCGCGGCGGGCTCGGCAGCCGTGGCGCCCAGCTCCCGGGAGCGCCGCTCGAGCCAGCCGCGCACCGCACTGATCATCGCGTGCGGAATCTTGGCGAAGTGCGGAGCGGTCCACATCATCTCCACGATGCCCGGCAACGCGACATATTCTGCCTGCACCCCCAGCTTCCCCAATGCGTCGGCCCACACGCGCGCGCCGGGCAGATCGCTGCGGTCGATGACCAGCACATGTGCAACGGGCGGAGCGGCGAGCGTGCTCAAGTCCAGTCGCGAGAGTGCCGCGGTGCTCGAGGCGCTGATGGAAAATCCGCTCACTTCCAACGCCGAGTCGGCCTTGCCCTCCTCGAGCGTCGCGGCGCGCGGGGCCACGACCACCGACTTGGAAGCCGCCATCTGGATGACGCGCAGCTCGCGCAGATACCGTCGGCCGCTCAACACGGGGGCCACCGCAATCAGCGCGGTGACCGCCGGGCATCGCCGCGCGGCCAGCGTCGCGAGTAGCGCACCGAAGCGAAATCCGAGCAGGCAAACCTGCCCGACGCCGCTGCGCCGCTGCAGCTCGTGCACGGCCGCCACCACATCTTCAGTCCATAGCGCCAGCTGATCGGCACTGGGGTCAATGTCCCCGGAGTCGCCGGTACCGGCGTAATCGAAACGTAAGGTGGGAAATCCCGCCGCTGCAGCGGCCTGTGCAAAGGCGCCCAGACTGCGGTGCGCGCAGGTCGCCTCGTATCCGAAGGGCTTGCAGATGACCACGCCCATCTCGGCCGATCGGCCCGGCGCCGCAGCTGCGGCCGGTGCCGCGGCGGCACGATGCAACCAACCGAACAACTGCCGATCGGCAGCGCGAAAATACAGCGACTCCTCGGTCAGAGCGCTCGGTCGAAACTCCCATTCGTCAGGAGCGGTCGGCCTCATGACAGGAATCGTTGGAACCTCGTATGCGCTTGCCGCGACGCTGCTCGCCTGACGATGCCGCGAGATCACACTATTTGGTTTGATTCTCGTACAGCCGCACGAAATCGCCAAAGGTCACGGGAAATTGCACCGGATCGTCCGTATCGAAGGGGTCGAAGCCAACTGCGTCTTCCAGGCGCGCCACGATCAGGGCGAAGCTCAGGGAATCCAGTCCGGAATCCAGCAGCTTCAGATCATCCGAAAGCGGTACCAGTCGGCGCTGTTGCTCGCGCGCGACCTGCTCGAACTGTGACTTGATCGTTGCCCTTATCGACATCTGCACAACGCTCCGCAAATCCGCCTGTCGCGTCGATTAATCATAACATTTGGCGAGGAGGCAACATTTTACCGGTCACCCCCCTTCCGTCGGCGGCGCTTCCGCTTGTCTGACAGCGGAATGCGCCGGCACACTACGCATGAGCAGACGCCGCAAAATCTACAGAAAGTCCGATGGCCTGCGCCATTGTTTTGGTCATAAGCTGCGCGCGCTGCAGCCTTTTCGGCGCCGTCGGCGCAGGCCGCTCGAGGTTAAAGTAAGATACTGCTCGGCTTACTGGGGCCCTCTGGGACCGCATCGGAACCTCATGCTCAATCGTCTTGCCGTCGCGGGTACCCGCGCATCTGGTCTGTGGCTCGCCGCGCTCGTGGCGCTGCTGGCCCTTCCCTGCCTCGTGCCAACCCGCGCCGCTGCGGCAACCGACACGGGCGTCGCCACCGCCAATGGGCCGCGTGCACCGGGCGGCGCTGGACAGGCACAGAGCGCCGATGGCGATCGGCTGGTGCCGCTGGGTCCGGGCGACTCCATCACGATCCAGGTGTTTGGCCAGCCGGATATGACCTCGACGGTGTATGTCGCCGACGATGGCACGGTGCACGTGCCGCTCGCCGGCAGCGTCGCGGTCGGCGGTGCCACGTCCGTGCAGGCTGCTCAGCGCATCGCACAGGCGCTGAAGAGCGGCGGCTACTTCGTCGATCCGGTGGTCAGCGTGTCCCTGGTGCAGACCCGCAACGACCGCGTTTCGGTACTCGGAGAGGTGCATCAGCCCGGCACCTATCCCATCGATCCGAGCACGACGGTGTTCGATCTGCTCGCCCTGGCAGGCGGCGAGACGGCCAATGGCGCCGACGTCGTCTACGTTCGACGCCACGAGCCCGGCGGCCAGGTAGCCAGCTTCCCGGTCGATCTGCAGAGTTTGGGCGGTGCCGGCGGCACCGCCGCGGTGGGCGCCGAAAATCAGGCCGCGAACCGGCGCCTGCAGGCGGGCGATGAGCTCTACGTCCCGCAGGCCGAACACTTCTACATCTATGGCGAGGTGACCGCGCCCAATCTCTACAAGCTCGAGCCCGGCATGACCGTTATCCAGGCGATCGCACGCGCCGGCGGCATCACGCCGCGCGGTAGCTCACGCCGGATCGATGTCAAACGGCAGGGCAAGAATGGTCACTACGTGATCTCCCACGCCACCGCTGATGAGCTGGTGCAACCTGACGACGTCATTCGCGTCAAGGAAAGCCTGTTTTGAAAACCTATCAGCGACAGCTGCCGCATCTGACGGACGCGCCTGCGCCCGCTCCCGAGGCGTCACTCGAGCAGGAGCCAGCTTCGGGACTGTCGGTGCAGCAGATCTATACGATCGTGCGTCACTACTGGAAGCTCAGTGCCACGATCGCCGCGGCGCTGTTTGTGGTGCTGGCAGTGGTGATCAAGCTCATGCCCAAGAGCTACACCGCGACCGCGACCCTCATCGTCAACACTCCACACGACAACCCTCTGCCCAATGGGCAGAGCGGCAACGATCTGGCCGACTATGTCGCCACGCAGGCGGAGCTGATCGCCAGCCCCGCCGTGCTGGTCCCCGTGGTGGATCGGCTGCATCTGGCACAGGACCCGAGCTTGCGCGGCGGCAGCGGTGGCCAGAGCGCCGCGGCGCTGCGCGCCTATGCCGCGCGCAACCTCGCGCAGAGCCTGCAGGTCGAGGAAGGCCGCGGCGGGCAGCTGCTGCAGATCGAGGTGAGCACCGGCAATCCGGACCAGTCTGCGCTCATTGCCAATACGATCTCGGATGTCTATCTGCTCGAGGACCGCCAGCGCGCCAATGACCCCGTGTCGCAACAAGCGCAGTTGAGCTCGCAGGAGCTCGATCAGCTGCGTGCCAAGGTCGTGGCAGCGCAGGCGCAGGTCACTGCCTTTCGCGAGGCGCACGGCCTGGCCAGTATCGGCAGCGATGCCACCGATGCAGAGAATGTATCGCTGCAGAATCTGCAGACGCGACTGCAGGATGCACAGAATCAACGCCGCTCGCTCGAGGCGCAGCAGGCCGGCCAGATCGATAGCGGAAATGAGGCGCTCACCTCCCCACGCGTCGGTGCACTGCGCACGCAGCTTGCGGACCTGCAGGGCAAGCTCGCGGCACTGCGCCCAACCCTGGGTCCGCGGCACCCGGAGATCCTGTCGCTGGAGGCCCAGGTCACGGCAACGCAGCGCGAGATGCGCGACGCCATCGGCACGCTCTCCAGCAACATCGGCACGCAGCTGAGCCGCACGCAGGCGTTGGAGTCCGAACTCACCCAGGCGGTGGCCGCGCAGCAGACCAAGGTCATGCAGCTGCGCCAGGTCCAGGACCAGGGCTCCAAGCTTGCATTGGAATTGCAATCCGCGCAGAGCGTCTACAAGCAGGCGCTCGATGGTTTCGAGCAGGTGAAATTCGACACCGCGCAGAATTTTGCCAACGTGAGTCTCGTGAATCGCGCCACGGCGCCCATCGAGCCGAGCAAACCGAAGAAGATGCAGCTGCTCGCCCTGGCCTTTCTGGCCTCGCTGGCTGGCGGCGTTGCGCTGCCGTTTCTCTATGAGCTGTGGATCGATCGGCGCGTACGCTGCCGGGACGATCTGGAGCGTGGTCTGGGTATCCGGGTGCTCGCCCAGATGAATCACCCGCTGCTGACATCGGAACACGTATGAGTGCGGACGCAAGCGAGACGGCCATCTCGGCCGACGCGAGTGAGCTGCGCGAGGCATTGATCGCCTTTTGCCGTCTCTCCCCGGAAGCGGTCGAGCAGATCGATGAGGCGACGCGCGGCACGCACCTCAATTTCTGCGACGCTGCCGTGCACGTGGGCCTGGTGACCGAGAACGAAGCCGCCGAGACGCAGGCCTGGGTGCGCGCCGCCATCTCGCGCCGCAATTCCAACATCGTCGAGACGGCGCTGCGCCGCCACGGCACCAGCAAGAGCATTGCCGTACGCCACTCGCTCATGGGGCGGCCCGGCAACCGATTGCACGCGGCCTGCGATGCGGACAACCCGCACGCCGAGCGGCTGCGCGCGCTGCGCACCGAGTTGCTGCTGCTGACCGAGGGCGGGCGTGATGCGAGCTGCCTTGCGGTCGTCAGTCCCTGCTCCCACGAGGGTCGCTCACAGCTGGCCGCGGAGCTGGCCGTCGCCTTCTCGCAGCTCAGCCAGCGCACACTGCTCATCGACGCGGACCTGCGCCGCCCGACGCTGCATTCCCTGTTCGGCGTGGAGGTGCAATGGGGACTGGCGCAGGCGCTGGCCTTCGGCGAGCCGCCGCATCTGATCGGCGTCGAGGGCCTGCCATACCTGACCGTGCTGCCCGCAGGTCCGCGTGTCTCCAACCCGCTGGAGCTGCTGTCGGGCGGACGCATGGAGAACCTGCTGCGGCACTGGCGGCGCGATCAGGCGTTCATCGTCATCGATACCCCGCCGGTATCGCAGTATGCCGATGCGCTGACGCTCGCCGCGATGGTGGGCCAGGTCGTCCTGGTGAGCCGCACCGAGACGACTCCCTACAAGGAATTGAAGGGTTTGCTGCAACGGCTCGGACCGACGCACGCGCGCGTGCTGGGCGCGGTCGTCAACGGGACCTAAGCAACTCGCCCGGAGCCGGCAGATGTCGCCGCTCGCGCAACTCCCGATCGATGTGACGGTCATCATCGTCAACTATCGATCCGCCGAGCTGACGGTCCAGGGCCTCGCCTCCCTGCAGAGTGAGCGCGCCGCCGCCAGGCTGTCGATCCGCGCCATCGTGGTGGAAAACGCGTCGGGAGACGGCCCGGCGCTCGAGCGCGCCATTGCAGAGCGGGGCTGGGGCGAGTGGGTCGAATTGCTCGTTGCGCCCCGCAACGGCGGCTTTGCCTATGGCAACAACCGCGGCATCGAACGCGCCTATGCGCGCGGCGCCCCCGGGTACTTCTATTTGCTCAATCCCGATGCGCAGATCCGTCCCGGGGCCATCTGCGCCCTGGTCGACTTCCTGAACGCGCATCCGACGGTCGGTATCGCCGGTGGTCGCTTCCAGAATGCCGATGGCAGCGACTGGCCGTTCGCCTTCCGCTTCCCGACGCTGCAGAGCGAGTTTCTGCAGGGGCTGCAGCTCAGTGTGCTCTATCGGCTGATGCGTCGCTGGGAGGTGCCGCAGCAGATGGATGCGAAGCGCGACCAGGCGGTCGACTGGGTCAGCGGTGCCTCCATGTTGATCCGCCCTGCGGTGTTCGAGGCCATCGGTGGACTCGATGAGCAGTATTTTCTGTACTTCGAGGAGACCGACTTTTGCCGCCGTGCCGGGCAGGCGGGCTTTCAGACCTGGTACGTGCCGGCCAGCTGTGTCATGCACATCGGCGGGGGCGTCACCGCAGTCGAGCGCGTACCTGCCCTGAAGCGTCTGCCGGGCTATTGGTTCGAGTCACGCCGTCGCTACTTCGCGCTGAGCTTCGGGCCAGCGCGTGCCATGCTGATCGATGCGATCGCGCTGGCGTCCAGCGCGCTTGGCGTCTTGCAGCGCGCGCTGCGTCAACGCAGCCACCGCAACGTGCCCCACTTCACGCGCGACCTGGCCCGCAGCAGCATTCTCTGGCGGCGCAACCGCCGGCTCCCCGCCCCGCAGTGCTTCACCCCGCCGGCGCCGGCGCGCACCGCCTCAGCGTAGCAGCCACTGCACGGGCGTCGCGATGCCCCGCTCGATGAGCGTGGCGCGATCGGCGACCGGGCGCCAGCCAAGCACCTGCTCGGTGCGGGTGGCATCGAAGCGCGCGCAGTGCGCGTTGCAGCGCCAGTCGTGCAGGGTGGGCCAGCGCCGGTTCGGGTGGCGCACCGCATTCTTGGCCAACTCCTTGACCGTATCGGCCAGCCAATAGCGCCACGCCGGACGCGCCTGCGCCTCGATGCGGGTACGCATGTGCTGCGCCAGCGCACTGATGTACTCGCGAGCGCTCATTAGCGGCGGACCGGTCACGAGGAAGGCCTGCCCTTCGATATCCGGCACCTGCATCGCACGTACGAGCGCATCGGCGACATCCTCGACCAGCACCAGGGGCAGCTTGCTGGCGCCATCGCCCCAGTACTGCACACGCGTCTCGGTCACGAAGTGCGCCACGCCAGGATGGGCCGGTGGGCTGCCCGCCCCGAGCACGATGCCCGGCCGCAGAATGACCAGCGGCAGGCCACGCTCGCGTTGCAGGCGCTGCAGGAGCGCCTCGCAGGCCGCCTTGCAACGCGCGTAATGGCCGCGGCGTCGAATGTGCGTGTCGACACCGGTCTTGCCATCGATGACCGCCCGGCGGTCTCCGGAGGCGTACGAGGCAATCGTGCCGGTGTAGATGAAGCGCCGCACGCCGGCTGCGAGCGCCGCTTCGGCCAGCACCTGGGTGGGGCGGATATCCCCTTCGACATAATCCGCCCAGCGCTTGCCCTCGCACTTGGCGAGGTGAAACACGGTCTCGATCCCCTCGAGCGCCTGTTTCACACGCGTGGCATCGCCATGCGAGCCGGCGAACAGCTCGACCGGCTCGCCCTGGAACTCCAGCGACGCAGCGCCGGCATTACGGGTCAGCAGCCGCACGGAGTGACCCGCCTCGAGCAGCCGGCGCACCAGATGCCGCCCGATGAAGCCAGTGCCACCGACCACCAGCACGCGTGGCGCGGCGGCGGCGCGCGCCACGCTGGCACGCGGTGCCTCGCTGCTCGGCGCACCGACGCCCGCGGCGGAAGCCACCTGCTCGCACAGACGGATGACCTGCGCCCCGAAGCGCGCATCGTGACGGCTGTCGAGCGCCTCCCCTGCGGCGTAGAAGGCGGCAATGCTGCGCGCCATGCTCTCCTCGAAGGGTTGGGCCTCCGGACGCTTCGCCAGCGCCGCGCGCAGGCGTCGTACGCGCCCGCTGCGCGCCTGGTGGTGCAGCTGCGCCCCCAGTGTGTGCGCCACCGCATGCGCATCGAAAATCGGATTGTCGTGCGCGATGCCCTGTCGCATCATGAGGTCACGGCCAAAATCCACTACCGCGCTGCCGGCGCGCCCGCGCACGTGCAAGCTGCGATCCGCATGGCCGGCCGTCACCGACAGGGACAGCAGCGCGCTGGTGGTTTCGCGGCGCAGCAGCGCCGTCCAATGTCGCGGAATGCTCTGCCCGCTCGGCAGCGTCAGCGCCTCGGAAGCGTCGGCATGCACGACCGTGGGTGCACCGAGCAGGTCGATCACGAAGGCAGCCAGGTGCGCGCCGAGCTCGAAGATCAGGTTGGCGGGCGCGGCGATCGGCCAGGCGTCGAACGGGCCGGACTGCAGCAGCGGCAGGCCGAAATGCCAGTGCGCACTGATGCGATCGAGCCGTCCGAGCTCTCCGGCGCGCACGGCGGCGCGCAACGCCTCGTAGCTGCGCGAAAACAGAAAGTTGTGATTGACGCCGCACAGCACGCCTGCAGCGCGCGCCTGCTCAGCCAGCTGCATGCAGGTACGGCTGTCCAACCCCATCGGCTTTTCCAGAAATACCGACTTGCCCGCGTCGATCAGCGTTTGCGCCGCGGACAGGTGCAGCGGCGGGGGCAGCAGCACGTGCACCACGTCGCAGTTGCTGCGCGAGAGTTCCTCGAGCGAGCCGTAGACATCAGGCGCGCCGTAGCGCGCCGCGGCCCGCGCCGCACGGCTGCGCGCCGCATCGCATACCGCGACGAGCTCGACCTCGCGAATGCCCGCCAGCGCCGTGGCGTGCGCATCGAGAATGTAGCCTGCGCCCAGCAGACCAACCTTGCGGCTCATGTTGCTCAGATACTCCAGGTGACGCGCCGGGCGCGCTTCAGTGGTATTCGATCAGCCGCGAGGCGCGGCCGGACAACCGATCGTAGTGGTAACCGAGCAATCCGAGCATCTGCGGCAGCTTGCCGAGCATCAGCAGCACTCCCGAGGCACGCGCCAGCTCAGCGGGCAATCCGCGTCGACGCTGCGCCTGCGCCAGCTGCAGCATCTTCAGCGGCCACAGCAGTGCCAGCAGCATGCCGAGCAGCCACGCGTACGGTGACACCAACACACCGAGCAACACGCACAGTGCGAGCAGCGTCGGCAACAGCGCACCCCAGGTGGTGATGCTGCGCACCGTGCGCGGCCAGTTCGGATCGCGCGCATCCGGATGCAAGTGGGCCATCTCGCCAAAGCCGTGCCCCGAGCGGCGCGTGCGCTGCCACCATTGTGCGAAACGCGTCATCGCGGCGTCGTGCAACGTCATCTCGGCATCGATGCGCCGTAGCTGCCAACCTGCCTTGCGCAGGCGCATCGACAGCTCGCTGTCCTCGCCGGCGATCATCGCGGGGTTGTAGAAGGCAACCTGGCGCAGCGCCTGGATGCGAAACATCGCATCGCCGCCGCAGCCAGCCGCCTCGCCGACCGGCACGTTCCATTCGTCATCGCACAGCGCGTTGTAGATCGATCGCTCCGGATGGCGCTCGCGACGCCGTCCGAACACCAGCGCGAGGCGCGCATCGGCGGCGAGCGCCTGCCGTGCTGCCTCGATCCAGCCGGGCTGCAACTGGCAGTCGCCATCGACCATCTGCACGAACTGCACATCCGGCTGCAGCTCGAGCAGGCGTTGCAGGCCGGCGTTGCGGGCGCGGGCTGCGGTGAATTGCGGCGGCGCCTGCAGGCGCACGACCTCGAAGCCCTCGCTCAGCGCCGCCTCGATACTGCCATCGCTCGATCCGGAATCCACGTAGATGCGGTGGGCAATGCCGGGCGTCGACAGAAAGCAACGTCGCAGACGCTCACCTTCGTTGCGCCCAATCACCACCAGACCCAGATTCGCCCAAATCAAGTTGCTCACCCGAGCGCATGATGCCAATCCTGCAAGCGCCGCGATGTCAGCGAGTGCCGATTGACACGGCCAGCCGCCCTATCCGCATACTGGCGAAGTGCCGCCCGTGCCCTCAGCGCGGCTTGGGGCTGCCGCCTTCGCCGTCGCGGCGCGACCGCACCCAGTCCACTTGCCGCGCAACGATGAATCGGACGTACAGCGGCAGCTTGCCGAGCGCATAGGCACCCGCCAGCAGCAGCGTGCCCAGCGAGACGATGTCGCGACCGAAACGCAGCCACGCCAACAGCACTGAGGCCATCAGCAGGCCCAGCGTGACCGAGGCGGCGAGCAGCGGCACCCGGTTGCCAAGCAGCGCGGCGGCCAGCAGATCCATGAGCCACACCGCACCCGTCAACAGCGACAACAACGCTACCGGGGGCACCAGCAGATCCATCGTCAGTGCGAAGGCGGCAACATCTGCACGGGCCAGCGCGCGCATCAGCAGCTTCGGCCCATGCGATAGCAACACGGACAGATGCCCATGCTCCCAGCGTCGGCGCTGACCTTCGGCGCCCGCAGCGGACGCCGGAAAGACGCTGCTCACGAGCGCCGTCGGACAGAACAGCGGTGCGCTGCCTGCTGCGGCCAGCTCCAGGCCCAGCTTTAAATCCTCCACCAGGTGTCCACTGGCCAATCGGCCTCCCACGACATGCTTCCAAGGGAAGGCCATGCCACTGCCCATGAGCTGACACGGCAAGCCGACGCGCAGTAAACCCCGCGGTCTCACCTCGTTGCGCACCAGCCAGGCGAACTGAGCGATGCGGCGCAGTGGACCCGCCCCTGGCGGCAGGCGCATGAGGTAGCGCCCCTGGATCGGCCTGCCTCGCGCGGCGCACTGGCCGGCCAGCCGATCGATGGCGCCCGCGCCGACCAGGCAATCCGCGTCGACGATGATCAGCACGTCCGGGGCTCGCTGAGCCAGATGCTGCACGCCGAAGTCCAGCGCGAACCCTTTGCCGCGCTGCTCGAGATTCCGGCGCTCGATGACTTCGGCGCCTGCGGCGGCCGCGACGGCGGGCGTATCGTCGCTGCAGTTATCCGCGACCACGAGCAGGCGGTCGCCACGGCGCAATTGCGGCAGGATCGAGTGCACGGTGGCGGCGACGGCACCCGCCTCGTTGTGCGCTGGAACCAGCACCGCAACGGGGGCTCGCCCAGGGCCTGCGTCTGGCTGCCTTGCCTGCGGCAACAGGGCCAGCGCGACCTCGCCGCTAAACACCAACACCGGCAGCAACACCAGTATTGTCGCCACCGTCAGCAGGGATATGAGCAGGCTGTGCATCGGCGCTCAACGGGCCGCGGGAAATGCGCTGCCAGTCGCCGCGGCGAACAGAGCCGCGAGTTTGAGCGCTTCCATCTCGATATCGTGGCGGGCGATGACCCGCTCATACGCCGCCGCGCCGAGTCGACGCATGTCCTGGCTGGATCGCGACAGACAATCCTGCATGGCGGCCGTCAACCCCTCCACGGAGCCTGCGGGGATCAACCAGCCATTTTCCCCGTCGCGCACCAACTCGGGAATGCCGCCAATATAGGTGCTGATGACGGCACGACGCAGCGACATCGCCTCCATGATCACCACGGGCAGGCCCTCGGCAAAGCTCGGCAACACCAGCGCACGCGCCTCCAGAATCTGAGCGCGCACCTCTGCACTGCTGATCCAACCGGTGATGCGCACACGGCCGGAGAGTCCCTGCGTGCGGATGAGCGCTTCGAGCTGTGAACGCAGCGGCCCATCACCGGCCAGGACGAGCTCGAAATCGATGCCCCTGGCCGCCAGCGTGGCGGCCGCCGCCACCAGCAGCAGTTGGCCCTTTGCCTCGCAGAGCCGACCGACGCAGACCAATCGGTTCGCCTTGCCTTCGATGCCGTCGGCCTCGGCGTAGAAGCTGCGCTCGATCCCGCAGTGCACCTGCTTGACCTTGGGCCAGTCCTCGAAGCGCGTGCGAAAGAAGATCTGACTGCATCCGTGGCTGCTGATCGCCACGGCGAAACTCGAGCGATGCACTTTCTCTTCCAGCCCCATCGGCGCGAGGAATTCCTCCGGGCCATGCACGGTGAAACTGTAGCTCGGGCCGCCGAGTATCTGGGCCAGCATCACGACCTCGACGGAATTGGTGCCAAAGTGCGCGTGCACGTGCTGAGCGCCCGCCGCGGCAGTCCAGGACACCAGACGGCAGGCTTCCGCGAGGTACATGATGTGGTAGGGCAACGAGCGCCCCGACTCCGCGACCATACGTCGCGCGAGGCGCAACGCCTGGAAAAACCGCCGTGGCGAGCCCAGGAATTTCCCCAGCGCCGGCAGCAGCAGCGCCCACCCCCCTCGCCGCAGCAGGTAGCGCGTACGCTGCCGTTCCTGCAGGTCCTCCGCATCCGGCAGGGGGCCGTGCCAGCCGCGCAGCGCAATGCGTTCAACCTCAACACCCAGCCGCTCGAGCGCAAGAATCTCGCGCCGAATGAAGCTGTGGCTGACCTTGGGGTAATGATTGATGAAATAAGCGATCTTCACAGTCGGTCACTGCGCGTCACGGGCAAGTTTGTAACACGGGGACATAAATGCGCCGGCCGCGGCAGGCGGCACCCTGGACGGAACAACGCTTACGACTGCGCCGCCGAGGCGCGTCGCCAGTCGAAGACGTGGGCATGCTTGGCCGGTGGCACGACCGCCTTGAGCACCCCTGCCAGACTCTCGGTCGGAAAGTGAGTCATGGCGAGCTTCAGCGCACGCGGCCGCCGCGAGGAGTAGCCGATCATCGTGACCATGCGCTCCCGGTCGGTCTGCAAAGACTCATGATGAAACACCTGAGCCGTGTCGGCGATGACAACTGTGCCGGCCGGGCCATACACGCGCTTCCAACGCTCCGGTGGCACGATCCGGCTCATCTGCTCGTTAGTGAGCACAAACGTGTCGGAGGGAAAGTCCTTGTAGCGCGGCCCACAGTGGCGTGGAACGTATTCGAACGGACCACCGCCCGGATTCACGTCATTCATATACACCAACACACGCACGACGCGAAAATCCTCGGCATCCTGATGCCAGAGTCGCGTGCCCACGCCGCTGCCATCGACCTTCGAGCACCGCACCACCGCACCGTGATAGGCCACCGGCAGCCGCAGATAGCGATGCACCAGCGACAGCAGCCGAGTATCCAGACCCAGCAGATAAAGCGCGGGTACGCGTGTCAGCAGCACGTCGGGTCGCAGGTCCGTCGAGGACTCGCGCCGCGTCCACGTGCCGCTCGACGCCTGCGAGGACTCGTGCGTAAGCTCGGTAGCAATGCCGAACGTCGCACGGATCTGCGGTGCCGCTTCACCAAACAGCTCGTCGATGCTGGTGACGTGCACCCCCTCGTATTCCAGGTCGGCGATGATCTTGGCGTCCTGCACACCCGTGCCGGCCCAAGCACCCAGATAGGCGAGCGACTGCAGACGGTGGGAGGCGTGCAGTAATTGCCTTTGAAGCCTCGACTTCAGGGCCTGGAGTGAACCCACGCGGGATATCTCTGCTGCACTATCGCTAGGATTATAAGCAGCCGCTCCCTGCGGCACATCAGGCTTCAGACGAAAAACCGCGCCGCTGCCGCTCAGGTGAACATAATTGATTGGGTTCAATCAGACGCCGCTGCTGCGCTGTTGCTGCAAGACTTGTCCTACACACGTAAGTGACGCTTCTGCCGGCGGCGGCCCGGCCTCGATTGCGCCCGCCTCCGCGCGCTGCATGAGCGTGCGCACCCGCGCGACGAACTTGGTGAGCAGCTGCGTTTCCCGGCCTACCGAGTGATCCGTCGCCAATCGCCGACGCTGCTCCTGCACGGCAGCTGTGTCGAGCGCGCCAGACTCGACATCCGCGATCGCGCGTTCCACCTCGGCCATATAGTGCAGGAAGTCGCCGTTCTCCACGGTCCTGAAGATCGGCGGCGCAAAAAATTCCCGGCCGCCCTGACCGGTGTAGCCCACGACCAGATTTCCCGCCAGCGCAGCCTCCAGCGGCGGCAACCCATATCCTTCCAGCTCCGAAAACGATAGGAACAGCGAGCTGCGCGCCAACGTGGCTGCGACCTGCTCCTCGCCCATGTTGTGGATCGCCTGCAAGCGCCATCCGCGCGGCAGGCGCTGCTCGAGATAGAGACTGACCCGTTCCGCATGCGCGGGCAATTTGCGCGGCATATACGTGACGAGCCGTTCCTTGGCACCCGCATTGAACATCGCCGGCACACTGAGCGTCAGGCGCAGCAGTTGCCGGGCGTCGAGGAAGGGATACAGCAGCTGCGTCACGGCCGTCGTGTCGTCCGAGATGGACAGAACGAGGTCCGCGCGACGATAGGCCTCGGCAACTACCGCGCGCTCAAAGCCGGCGGAGTAATGCGCCAGGTAGCCGTTCTGCACGAAGATTGCGTAGCGCAGTGCCGCAGGCACGCAGAATTTCGCCGCGAGCGGGGCCCACACTTCGGGGAACACCAGAAAATCGCTGCGCGGATCGAAGTGTCCGGATTTGAGTGTTTCGACCTGGTGCTTGAACCAGGTATACGAAGAAGCCGGCTTTTCCGCATGAAAGGCGCAACACCGCACGCCAAGGCGGCGTATCGTCTCGATGTGCCGATAGCTGACCTTGTTGCCGCCGATGGGCGAGTCGATGGTCGGCAGCAGATAGATGATCCTGAGAGGCTCGCGCCTGGGCTTTCCGCAGACGGCGCAGACATCCAGTGTGCACAGCTGCAGCGTGCGCGGCACTCTGCCATGACCCACGGGATCCAGCCCCGTGAGACGCTGCTGGGTCCTCACCAAAAGCTGGCGGGTGAGGCGGGCCGCGGTCCTCACGCGTTGCAGGCGCAATTGGATTGCCATCGGTGTGGGGCTGCGTCCCTATGACGTGGGCGTTGCGGTTGTCCCGAACATCATACCTGAGAAAATCTGCGCATCCGGCGTACCGCTACACTATCGCCTGCAGGTTATCGCTTCCGACAGGTCTTGCGGGCTTATGCCGACATCAGCTCTCACCAGCGGCATAGCGAACTGTTGCGTGGCTCGCGACACAATCCCTGCGGCGCAGCGAAGGAATTCGAGATGCGAACAGACGTCCTCTATTGTGAGGGACCCGGCGACATCGTGGCTGCCTACGCGAGCTGGAAGGCGCACGAAGACTTCAAGAACGAAACCAGCGTCACCTTCTCCAGCCAGGTGTTCGAATTCTGCGCCGAACGTGGCCTATCGCTGCACGCACTTTCCCATGGACCGCGCGCGGATCTCATGGCGGATGGTCTCTGTATTGTCGAAAATAAGCCCCGCCTCGCGATCAGGCTACCGAAAATTGGCGATCACCTGAGCCTGCTGCTCTACGCTCTGCGCCTTGTCTGGCTCGTACTGCGCATCAGACCCAGGGTAATCGTCGTTTGCTCCGGCGTCGTGGGCTGGTCACTGGCCCCGCTGCTGGCATTGACGGGGGCGAAAATTGTTCCGCTGCTGCATAACGCGCTCTGGCCGGTCGGCTTTCACCGCGCAGGGCTGCGCCAAGCGCTCGAGGACACCACACACCGCTTCTTCTGGCGACATTGCGTATGGAAAACCCTGGTGGTTTCGCCTGCGCTCGAAGCCCAGGTGCGGCACATCGCAGGGACCCGCCAGCGCGACCTCGTCGCAGGAATTTCTGTTCGACATCTGCGGCGACGGCTCCGCCTTACCGCTGCTGCGCGAGCGAATCGAAGCTCAAGGCCTGGAAAACTGCATCCGCCTGCACGGGCGCTTAGATCGCCCGTCACTCATCCGGCGCTATCTCGAGGCGCACGCCGTGCTCGTGCCGACGCGCTCAACATTTACGGAAGGGTTCGCGATGGTGGTTGCCTAGGCCCTGCTCTGCCTGCGGCCCGTCATCAGTTGCGCCGTGGTACCCGCGACGCACACCTTCCCCAGCGCGGTCATGTTGGCGCAGCCCGATGACACCGCCAGCTATGTCGACGCCATCGGGCTGTTGAGCACAGATGCGCAGCTATACGCGAATCTTGTCGAGGAAACCCGACGCCTGAGAGCGCAAATTCTCGACGATCGCAGCTCTCTGCTCAACTCATTACGCGCTTTGAACGTGCCGAGCGCAGCAATCAAACGCGCTCGACGGTTCGCGTGAGCGATCCGGCGGCGGGCGGGCGGCCTGGCTTCATGAGCAGGGCGAGGAGCATGCGCCACGGGGACAGCTTCCAGCGGTGGTAGCGCAGAGCGCGCAGGCCGATGCGCAGCGCTGCGAGCTTGCGGCCGCGCGCATGCGCGCTCCAGGCGGCTCCCTCGATGAATCCGAAGATGTGCGCAGTCGCACCGTCGGGCACCGTGGGCGCGGGCACCGCGGGCACCTCCTGTCCCAGATCAAGGTCGTCGCGTCCGTCGGGTCGGCGTTGGCGCTGCAATTGGCGCGCGATATTCTCGTAGTGCAACCGCTGCGTACGCGTCTGCGTGTGTGTGATCGAATTGCCATGCAACCGGTAGCGATAACAGTCACCAGGCAGATACATCACCCGCGCGTAGCGCGCGAGACGCAGCTGCAGATCGATGTCCTCGGCGGTGACGAAGTACTCGCGGAATCCTCCGATGCTGCGCACCAGCTCGGTGCGCAGCACGAAGGCACACAGAGGCGTGCGGGTTTTGCCCTCCAGCAGCTCGTCGGTCAATTCCTCCGGCTCAAATCCCGTCGGGAGCTCGGCGACCAGTCGCCCCTGCACATCGATGGCCGAAAAGCCGCCGCAGAGCGCGCCAAATTGAGGACTGTCCTGCAGCCAGCGGATCTGCCGCAGCATGCGGCCGGCTGGGTAAAGATCGTCGGCGTCGCAGCGCATGAGCAGTGGCGCTCGTGCCTGTGCCAACCCGGCATTGAGTGCGGCAGAAATGCCCCTGCCCGGCCCGCCGATCATCGACACGCGCGCATCCGCGTAGGCGCGCACGATCGCGGCGGAGCGATCCGTGGAGTGATCATCGATGACGATGATCTCCACGTCGACATCGTCCTGCAGCAGGCTGTCGAGCGTCGCCTGCACATACGGTTCGGCGTTACGCATGGGAACCAGAACACTGGCGAGCGGCATTGCGCCATTGTAATTGCAATGACCCCGCTCAGAGCGGGTCGGCAGGTCGGCACAATCCTACAGCCAGCTGCGCGCATGGAGGAGAAGCTCTCTGCAGTTCACTCACGATCGGCGCCGTGTGGGAAACCGTACAGTGCGCGCTCATGAGCAATACACCGGCTGTTTCGGTATTGATGCCCGTGTGCAATGGCGCCGCTTACCTGCGAGCTGCGCTGGACAGCATACTGCAGCAGTCGTTCACAGACTTCGAGCTCGTGGTTGTCGATGATGGCTCGGCGGACGACTCCCTGGGCATACTGCAGGGATACGCGCGCCAGGACGCGCGGATCCGGCTCACCAGCCGCGGAAACAGAGGGCTGACGCTCACGCTGAACGAGCTGATCGCCAAGGGGCGTGGCGAGTTCATGGCCCGCATGGATGCAGACGACATTGCAATGCCCGATCGCCTGGCTCGGCAGGCGGAATTTCTGCGCACGCATCCCGAGGTCCTATGCGTGAGCGGCGCCTTCGGTCTCATCGATCAGGCGGGCCGCTATCTGACGACTTTGCACCCTCCTACCTCGAACGCGGAAATCCAGGATCATCTGGTGCGCGGGCATTGCGCTATCGTGCATCCCGCGGTCATGGCCCGGCTACAGCCAATACGAGAGTTGGGCGGCTACCAGTGCGACCTCGTAGAGGATTTGGATCTGTGGCTCAGGCTTGGAGAAAAGGGCGAGCTGGCAAACTTGAGCGAAGTCGTACTCCAGTATCGACTGCACGCCGCGTCCATCAGCGAGCGGGCCGGCCACAAACAACGCGATGCGGGGCGCCTGGTATGCGAGGCGGCCTGGCGACGACGCGGTATCACCAATGGGGTCTATGAGGCCGGATCTGCCTGGCGGCCGCAGTCCAAGGCAACGCGCTACCAGTTCATGCTTCGATACGGCTGGTGGGCCTGGAACAGCGGCGAGCGCGCCACGGCGCAGGTTTATGGGCTGAAGGCCGTGCGATCCAGACCTTTGGGCGCAGAGGGCTGGAAGCTGCTGCTGGTGTCGATATTGAAGCCCCTCGATACCACTACCTGAACGCCCTGGTGGTTGAGCGCCCCGCGCCACGCAGCGGTCCGCCCCCCACCGCGCGCACCATGGCGGGGACCGCGTGTGGCTGAGCGTAGGGCGGAGCGTGCGACTGCACCTGCGCGCTGCTGCTTCGGGCCCGTTGATAGCCGTATCCGGCCGACGCGTATCCGGCACCCAGCCCCGCCAGCACGTAGAACAGTGCCGCATAGCCGAAAATGAAACTGCTCGTATAGATCATCACCAGCGTGCCGAGCATACCCGCAGCCAGCGATGCGCCCAGCAGCGATGAGTCGAGGTCCGTTCGGCGCAGCTTGCGCACGATACGGTAGTCCTTGGACAAACCGCTCAGTGGCAGACCGATGAACAGGACCAGGCCGACGAGCCCGTAGAACACCGCCACATCCGCATAAGTGTTGACGAAATCAATGACGCCGACCCCTTGGCGCAGATCCTGCAGCTTCGCGTAGGCATCCTGATCGCCGAGGAACGGGTGCAGCTGGATAAGGTCCAGCGATCTCTGGGCCAGCACCTCGCGGTAGAGGATGTTGAAGTTGTCGACCTGTCCGCCCAGGAAGGGAATGACATTGGTGATGCGCTCGCCCAGCGGGGACATCAACAGCGCGATGAAGGCCACCCCGGCGATGAGCGTAGCCTTGAAGGCGCGCGTTATCGCGCGAGGGCCGAGCAGCATGTAGACGAAATAGATCACCACCGCACCGAGCCACGGCCCGCGCGAATAGGCGGCAATCAGGCCCAGTAACAGCGCGGTGGTACCGCCGAAGCGCACGAAACGGCCCGCGTGACGCCCCAGGTACAGCCAAAAGCCGAATGCGATCGCCAGCAGATACCCCAGCGACAGCGAGTCGCCGGCCGAAGCCATGGCGCGAACGGCTCCGCCACGCAGCAGATAGCCCGAGTCGTGCATGGCGCCCCAACCTGTACCCATTTCCTTGTAGAGCAGCCAATGGCGTGCCGTCTCGAACACTGCAATGGGGGCCAGCGCCAGCGTCGCAATGGCAAAGGCCGCCATCGCCTCGGCGAGACGCTCGCGCGTACGGCAGAAGCGGCTCGCGACGTAGTACACGAGGCCAATGTCGATGCCGTAGAGAAACGCCCGCCGCAGTACGTTGGTGACCGAGTCGTGCATGGTCGCGGCATCGGGGGTATCGGGTCGCACGAACAACAGCAGCTGCAGCAACCCATAGCCCAGCACGAAGAAATCCATCAAACGGACATGCGATCCCGGACGGCCCTTCTCGCGCCAGAGCTTCAGCGCGAACGGCAGCAGGACGAACAGGTCCAGCAGCCGGTACATATCCATGGCAAACAGCTTATTGATGCCCACGATCGGAATGTTGACCTGCAGTGGCGGGATCACGTGCAGCATGAATAGATAGAGCGCGAACGGATTGTTGTCGCGGCGTGCCGCCCAGATCAGCAGCGGCACGGCAAGCAGTGCGAACAGCCAGAAGCTCGGAGCCACGAAGGCAACGGCCGTGAGGGCCATCCAGATATAGCGTCGACGATCAAAGTCGCGCTTGGTGCCGAAGGCCAGCGCCACCGGCTTGGCGAACTGGAACATCGCCATTGCCAGCACGAGCACGACCAGCAGCGCTTTGAGATTGTTAGGCATCGTTTATCGGCATCGTCCCGTCGAGCCAACCCCTGGCACACCTCCGCTCACAGGTGAACGAATATGCGATGAAATTCCAGGACCGCAATGAGTAGCGACACAGCGACAATCGGCAGATCCAAGCGTGGCTCCCATAGACCCAACCTAAAATATACGAAAGCCGACACTGGATATATCAGCCATCCGACCGCCGCGGTGCTGACAATGACACCCGCGGGACCCCAGAAATGATTGCCCAACACCATGCCAAGTATTTGAATGGCCACCTGTACTACGAGAAGAGCGGTGCTGGTCGACACCAGTCCCCTTGCCCACAGCAAGCCGACGTAGGAGCCGCCCAGAATGCCAATCAGCTGCCCGAGTGACAGCATTTGTAGGATGGAACCCGACATCACATAGCGCTGATCGTAAAGCAGATGCATGAAGCGATCGCCGAAGAAGACGAACACGAGGCTCACGAGCCACGCGGGCGCGAGCAACATGAGCCTGATGCGGGTGGCTGCGGAGCGCAGCGCCTGCGGACGCGTGCGTACAATCTCGGAGTAGGCCGGGAACAGCACATAGCTGTTCAGCTGAAAGGCGACCTGCCAGAACAGGCCGCTGAAGGTGCTCGCCAGGGTGAAGAACGCCAGGACCTTCACACCCAGAAACGCCCCGACCAGCAGCTTATTGCCCTCGCCAGCGATGTACGTGATCGCCGAGCTGAGCAGCACCCATTGCCCGAAGCCGAAGATCTCGCGGAAGACGCTCTTCTCGTAGGTCCATCGGTTGCGCACACCCGGCAGCGCATAGTGGCTGGCGACGGTCTTCGCCAGCGCCCCGATCAGGTTGCCGCCCACCAGTGACCAGATCGAGCGCGTAATCCACGCCCAGATGACCATGCAAACCAGACCGAGCGCGTACGAGGCGACTTCGATCAGCACACGGCGCTTCAGCGCCAGGTTGCGCGCGGCAAGCGGCATCCTGGTCGAGCCAAAGCCGCCGATCAGCGCCGCCAGGCCAGCAACCGGCAACAACTGCGCGAGCATGGGGGCCTTGTAAAACAGGGCCGCGGGCTTGCCGAGGATGCACAGGGCCAACCAGATCATCGCGCCCTGCACCACCTGTACGGTCCAGGCGGCATTGATAAAAGACTCCTCGTGGCCACGCTTGTTCTGGATGATGCTGGCCTCGACACCCACATCCAGGAACATCGACAGGCCCACCATCACACTCATCACCAGCGCCATCAGGCCGAAGGCCTCGGGGAACAGCAGCCGCGTGAGCAGCAGATTGCCGCCGAGCCGCAGAACCTGATTCGCTCCGTAGCCGCAAATCGTCCAGAAGCCGGCGCGGATGGCGCGGAAGCGCAGGGAATTCAGACTACGGACGGCGCTGAATCGGGCTCGCAGGAGCTCCGGTAAGGTCTGCGTCGGCACATTCATGCGGGCGAATACAGTTGCGGCGGCGACCGCCGACAGCAACACCGGTTCACGGCGGCGCTCCCTTTCGACAGAATCGGTTGTTGTCTGGCTTATCGACAGCCGGTGAGCTCACCGGCGATTCCAGCCTATCGAGTTCGCGGCGCCGAGACAGTAGGACTTGAAGCCTTTTCAGGTGCCGGGACGAAGCGCCTGCAGGGTCGCCTGCAGGCTGTCTGCCCAGGGGAAAGGGGCAAGTTCGAGGGCCGCGGCCGTCTCTGCCAGCTCCAGCACACTGTAGGCCGGCCGCTGAGCGGCGGTGGGATACTCTGCGGTGGTGATGGGCGTGACGCGCGCCGGCCGATCCAACAGCCCCGCGGCCAGCCCCCCCTGGGCGATCAGCTGGGCGAAATCGAACCAGCTGCACGACCCGGCATCGGTCCAATGCAGAATGTGCGCCTCGGGCGGCAGCGGTCGCGCCAGTGCCGCCCAGACCGCGCGCGCCACCGATTGCGCGGCGGTTGGGCTGCCGAACTGGTCGGCGACCACGCGCACCTCGCCGCGCTCGCGCATCAGTCGCAGCATCGTCAGCAGAAAATTATGTCCCTGCGGCGCATAGACCCAGGCCGTGCGCAGAATCAGGGCGCGATCGGCGAGAATGCGTTTGACCGCCTGCTCGCCCTGCAGCTTGGTGCGACCATAGACGCTCATCGGGTGAGTCGGATCCTGCGGGCGGTAGGGTGCGCGCGATCGTCCGTCGAACACGTAGTCGGTCGAGATCTGCAGCAAGCGGCAGGACGGCATCGACCGTGCGGCGAGCGCCAGATGAGCGGGGCCCATGGCGTTGACAGCCTCTGCCAGGGCCGGCTCGGTCTCGGCGCGATCCACGGCCGTGTAGGCCCCTGCATTGATGATCCAATCCGGTGCCAGCCGCTGCAGCGTCGCGCGCACTGCCGCCGCATCGCAGATGTCCAGGTCCCGATGCGTCAGCGCATGCAGCTCGACGCTGGCGGGCTGAAGCGCGGCGAGCGCGCGTCCGACCTGGCCCTGCGCGCCGCTCAGCAGCACCCTCATGGAAAGCAGTCGGCCGCTTCGAGCAGTGGGGCAGCTGCGTCGCGCCCGGAGACGATCGGTGTGCTGTCCGGGGGCAGCGGCCACTGCACGCCGATCGTCGCATCATCCCAGCGGATGGCCCGCTCGTCTTCCGGCAGATAGAACTCGGTGCACTTGTAGAGAAAATCGATCTCTTCGCTCAGTGCCAGGTAGCCGTGCGCGAAGCCCGGGGGTATCCACAGCATCGCATGGTTGGCCTCCGAGAGCAGCGCGCCCGCCCACTGGCCGAAGCGCGGGGAGCTGCGCCGGATATCCACGGCGACATCGAACACCTCGCCGCGCGTGACGCGCACGAGCTTTCCCTGCGGGTGGTGGCGCTGATAGTGCAGCCCCCGCAGCGTGTGGCGCAGCGAGTGACTGTGATTGTCCTGCACGAAAGACGCTGCAACGCCGGCCGCCTCGAACTTCTGCGCATGCCAGCTTTCGAAGAAATAGCCGCGCGCATCCCCGAACACGCGCGGGGTGATGAGCAGCACCTCGGGCAGGCGCGTGGGTTGCACCTGCATCAGCGTCCCTCCAGCAACAACTGCAGCAGGTAGGCGCCATAGCCGGTGTTCTTCAGGGGCTGCGCCAGGCGCGCGAGCTGCTCCGCATCGATGAAGCCTTCCCGATAGGCGATCTCCTCCGGACAGCAGACCTTCAGGCCCTGACGATTCTCGATGGCCTCGATGAACATCGAGGCCTGCAGCAGCGACTCATGCGTACCGGTATCGAGCCAGGCTACACCGCGGCCGAACAACTCGACCTGCAGCGCGCCGCGCTCCAGATAGCATCGATTCACGTCCGTGATCTCCAGCTCCCCGCGCGCGGAGGGCTTGAGCTGCGCGGCGATGTCCAGCACCTGATTGTCGTAGAAGTACAGGCCCGTCACGGCATAGTTGGACTTGGGGTTCGCAGGCTTCTCTTCCAGGCCCTGCACCTTGCCACGCTCATCGAACTGCACCACGCCGTAGCGCTGCGGGTCCTTGACGTGATAAGCGAACACCGTGGCACCGGCCTCTCGCTGCGCCGCGCGCTGCAGCTGCTCGGGCAGACCATGTCCATAGAAGAGATTGTCCCCAAGGACCAACGCAGAAGGCCCCTGGCCGACGAATGAGCGCCCGATGAGAAACGCCTGTGCCAGCCCCCCCGGTGTGGGCTGCGCCGCATAGCTCATCGACAATCCCCATTGCGCGCCATCCCCGAGCAGGCGCTGAAAAGCCGGCAGATCCGTTGGGGTGGAGATCAGCAGGATCTCGCGGATGCCCGCCAGCATCAGCACGGCCAGTGGGTAATAGACCATGGGCTTGTCATAGACCGGTAACAGCTGCTTGCTGACGGCAAATGTCACCGGATGCAGCCGCGTGCCGGCCCCGCCGGCTAGAATAATGCCCTTGCGCATGAAACCTCGCCTGACCGGCGCAGGCCGGCGGCGCATTCTAGCGCCTGGGGGTTGCGCAGCGGCAGAGAGTCCGTCCGACTGGACAGGTCCGGTTCCTCAGGGTATCTGAGGCTTCACACTGCGATCCAGAATCGCACACGACAGGAAGGCCATGGCGAGATTATTGGTAACCGGCGGCGCCGGCTTCATCGGTGCAAATTTCGTGCACCACTGGCTCGAGACGCACCCAGGCGAACGCCTCGTGGTGCTCGATGCCCTCACCTATTCTGGAAATCTCGCCAATCTGCAGAATCTGCTCGACCGGCCCGAGCTGCGCGTGGTCCACGGCTCGATCTGCGACACCGCGCGGGTGGAGTCGCTGTTGCGCGAGGATGGGCTCGACACCATCGTGCACTTCGCGGCCGAATCACACGTGGATCGCTCGATCAGCGGGCCGGAGATCTTCGTCCAGACCAATGTCGTAGGCACACACTGCCTGCTGCAGGCAGCCCGCCAGGTCTGGCTCCAGGAACGCAGCGTCGCTACGCACCGCTTTCACCATATCTCCACCGACGAGGTATTCGGCTCGCTGGAGATGGACGATGCGCCGTTTACCGAAACCACCCGCTATGCGCCCAACTCCCCGTATGCCGCCAGCAAGGCAGCCTCCGACCACCTGGTACGCGCCTATCAGCGCACCTTTGGCCTGTGCACCACGATCAGCAACTGCTCCAACAACTACGGCCCGTATCAATTCCCTGAGAAGCTGATCCCGCTCGTGATCGTCAATCTCCTGCAGGGCAGGAAGCTGCCGATCTATGGCGATGGCCTCAACGTACGGGACTGGCTGCACGTTGCAGACCACTGTCGCGGCATCGAGGCGATTCTGTTGCGCGGCGCGCCGGGGACTACCTACAACATCGGTGGCCGCAGCGAATGCAACAACCTGGAACTGGTGAGGAACCTGTGCGCCATCGCCGACCAGCTGTTCAAGGAGCAACCAGCACTGGCAGCAACGTATCCCGACTGCCCGGCCAGCCGCAGCGTACCCACCGCGAGCCTGATCGACTTCGTCACCGACCGGCTGGGGCACGATCGGCGCTATGCCACCGATTGCACGCTGGTGGAGCGGCAGCTGGGCTTTCAGCCGCGCGTCAGCCTCTCACCAGGCCTCGAGCAGACATTCCGCTGGTATCTTGAGCACGGGCCATGGTGGCAAGCGATCCTCGAAGGCCGACACCCGCGCCAACTATCGACCGCCGCCGCGGCATGAACTGCAGCCGCGGCAGCTGCCAGAAGATGCGCGGACCACGCAGCAGGTAACGTTTCGCCAGTCGACGAGGATTCTGCAGCAGTCGGAACAACCACTCCAGGCCCCAGCGCTGCATCCACAGCGGCGCCCGTCGCTCCACGCCGGTAAGGAAGTTGATCGATGCTCCGACGCACAGCGCCAGCCCGCGCGCGCGGCCGCGCTGCTGCAGCCGATAGGCAACCTCCTCCTGCTGCGGCGAACCCACCGCAAGGAAGCAATAACGAAATGGCGCCGCTGCCTCGATGTCTGCGAGGCAGCGCTCGAGCTGCTCGGGCCGGCCGATGAAACCCATCGGCACGTCGACGTGCACCAGGTCGTGCAGCTTGAAGCATGCGGACAGCTGCCGTGCCTGGGCGGCCGTCGCCCCCACCAGCACGATGCGTTCGTGCGAGCTGGATACCTGCTGCAGCAGCCGCAGCGTCAGATCACTACCCCGACAAACCCGCAAGCGCTGCCGCCGCATCAGCGTCAGGCAGCGTGCCAGAAAGCAACTGTCCAGCAGCACGAACGCCGCGGCGGCATACAAGATCCGTAGCCGCTCGTCCACGCCGTAGCGTATGAGATGGTCCACATTGGGCGTGACGACATAGCCGTAGCGATCGGGCGGCAGCTGTGCGGCGAGCGAGGCGAATTCCTCGACCTCGTAGTCATCGATCGACAGCGCTCGCATGCCAGCGCCCCCGCTGGCCGCATCGGAGGCGGGCCGCCAGGTTTCGCGACTCAGTACGATGGATCCGCGCTGCATCGTGCCCAGCCGATAGGTCGTGTGCACGATCGAGCGGCCGGAAACCAGCGGCAGCGCCTGCACGGTGCGCACTTTGTAGTCTAAAGTACGCGCCGCGCTGGCCAGGCGAAACTCGGCGATGCTGCTTTGCCTCATCAAGCCGTTACTGGGCATTGCGCTTCTTGTTCCGTTTCCGGGGAGGTGCGCAGTATCTGGCAAGCCTTCGAGCGATTGCTTCCGCCGTTGACTGTTGCAAGCCGAGGACAATTCCTACCCGCAAGAAATTGCGTGGCTATCGTCGAGTTGTTGCAGCAGCACCGTCGGTGCAGTGCGCAGCGCAGTGAACTTGAGGCACGCTTCTTACGCACCGCAAAGTTGTTTGAAATACAACTATCTTTGTAACAGCGTACTAGTAGGGAACTGCGGCGCTTCACGCCGCTCAAAACATAAATGTTGAGCGAAGCGCCGACGCCCACCAGACCGTGCAAGCGGCGGCGATTTACTGAAAGGTAGGCCGCCTCTTACTCTGAGGTGAGTCGAGAGCGAGACAGAGAGTAGTGAAACGGTGCAGCGTTCCCGATCAGGGCACGACGGGCGCAGCGGGGCCGACAGGCCCCCCGGGAACAGCAGGAACCGCCGGTGTAGCGGCAGCGGCCGCCAGGTTATTTTCCCAAGCCACCGTGAGGGACACTCCGTACTGTGTGGCGTTGAAATTTGCGCCGTACAGATTGGAATGGCGCGTCTGATAATTGAGATACGGCAAGATTGTCAGCCAACGCCTGGCCGCGTATTTCACCGTAAAGGTTGCGTACTGGTTGTGATCGTCGCGATTTCCGACCGGCCCGCCAGCAAACGGCACGTAGTTGGGATAAACGCTGGAGTCGATGGTGTAACCGAGGGTGAAACCCGTCTTGAAGGTGGCCTGCCACACTGCCGAGAGCGTCGCTGCCGAATCCATCTCCGTCCCGGCGCCGGCCAGATAGCTGTTCAGATCGCGCAGCAACGAGAGGTTCACGGTGGTCTTGCCGGTCAAGGCACGGGAGAAATTCAAATGCCCCGTCCATCCTGAGCTATTGTCGTAATCAACAGGTGAGGTGCGGGTAGTCTCACCAAAGCCAAAATCCACCACGGTGGGACTACCCTGCGGCACCGGCTGATAGGTGCCCCCGATATTCCAGTCCCACTGGTTATACGCGGGGCTCAAGTACAGTATCGCGTTGTTGTAATCGCCGTGCTGATAGTCCGCCGTCAGCGCGCCCTTGAGCTCTCCGTTGCCGCCAACGCGCAATGCGAGGCCCGCGCCCGAATCCGACAGCCGCAGATTCGGCTCGTCCAGCAGCGGCTCCCCGTCGCGATCGGTATAGGCGCTGGCACCCACGGCCCACTCGGAAGTGAACTGATAATTCGCCGTCGCCGTTTCGCGCTGGTCGGTCGATGTATAGAGTTGCAGAGCCGCCGTCGTCAGCGTCGTGAGCGACTGGAACGGTACCATGATGTGCGCGCGGCTGACGTCGAAGGTGCCGTTCAGGTCGTCCCCAACCTTCCAGATCCAGCCCCCATCGAGCGCGTACTCGTTGTGCGACAGATCAAAGTGGTCGTACTGGTACTCCGTGTCCGTGGCGCGCAAATATAGATTCTGCTGGCTGATCTGGTCGTTCAGGTTCAGACCTGCGCCATACGCGTAATAGCTCGCCGCATCGCTGTAGTAGTCAGGCGCGGGCAGGAACCCGCGCTGCAGGTCAAACACATTACTGTTGTACTGGTACTGCCCGTTTGCCGACACCGTCGCCGCCAGTTGCGCGAGGGCGCATCGTGGCAGCAGCATCAGCGCAGGAAGCACGAGAGCTGGCAGGGTGAATTGCCACACGGAAATCTGTCGTCGCGGCAGGCGCAAGCGCTGTGGATGGGTCACTCGATGCTCCCTAACGGTGCGACGTGGTCAAGAATTGTATTACAGGCATACGCTGCGGTGCGTAAAACGGGCCATCTGGCCCTTAACCGATCCGCACCCTAGCGTCTGCTTTGCCGCAACAGCAAGCGGACTAATACTAATTTTCCGCAAGTAGGAATTGTCCTTGGCTCGCAACCGTCAACGGCGGAAGCAATCGCCTGAGAGGTTGCCAGATACTGCGGCCGCTTCCCCCGGAAGAGGAACAAGACCCGAAGTGCCTAGCAACGGCTTGATGAGCGAAATCAGCATTGCCGCCCCCCACTCCCTGGGCAGCGTTACGCGTCTGAACAGCGCGAAAGGTGCCTTGGAGCAGACAGTCCACGCCATCCCTTCCCTGCGGGAACCGCTGGTTTCCAGCCCTTCCATCGCTCACACGGCCTTCCGGCTTGGAACCACGGAACCTCCCTCGATCGCGCTGATCCGAGAGATGCTCGGCCCCGGTGTGGCCGTGCTGAGCCTGGCGGCCTGCCTGTGGGCCGCTGACGTGCGCTTTACGCTGGAAAGCATGGCCCTCGGGGTGATCGTCTTCCTGCTGTCGCAGCGCGTGCTCAGTACGCCGGATTATCAGACACGCCCCGACGGACGGCGCGAGCTGCATCCGACGCTGCCCCGGCTGCTGCTCGAATGGGGCTGCGTATTTGCGGTCATGATATTCCTGATTTCGGCTTTGGGGCTGATACACGTTGTAGGCGACCGGGCCTTGACGGCATGGCTGCTACTCACGCCCGCCGCGCTGGTCGCCTCCAATTCGCTCACCATGCGTCTCACGCGCTGGTGGAGCGCGCACCGGCCAGCCGCGGGCCGACACATCATCATCGGGGCAACGCAAGCCGGTATTGAGCTCGCCAAGCGCGTCCAGCAGGGCAGCTGCAGCGGCCAGTTCCTGGGATTCTTCGACTTCCGCGAGCGCGACCGCCTCCCAATGCTCGCCCCGGAGCAATGGGCAGGAACCTGCCGCGAAGTGGCCGATTTCGTGCGACGGAACGCGGTCGATGCGATTTACATCGCCTTGCCCATCTCCACCTCCCCGCGCATCTCAGAGCTGCTCGAGAATTTGCGCGATACGACCGCTTCAATTTATTTTGTGCCCGCGAATATCTTCGAGTTCGAACTGGTGCACCCGCGGTGCGTCGAGATCCATGGAATCCCCGCCTTGGCGGTCTGCGAGACACCGCACCTCGGCATGTCCGGACTGCGCAAGCGTGCAATCGACGTTTCCCTGGCCCTGCTCGCGCTCATCTTCGCCGGACCCCTGATGCTGGCTATTGCGGCGTTGGTCAAGCTCACATCGCCAGGCCCCGCGCTCTTCAAACAGCGCCGCTACGGCCTCAACGGCGAGGAAATGTTCATCTACAAATTCCGCAGCATGACTGTTTGCGAGGACGGCCCCTCGGTCACGCAGGCGACGCGCAATGACCACCGCTTCACGCGCATCGGACGGATTCTGCGCAGCACCTCCCTCGATGAGCTGCCGCAAATTCTGAATGTCCTGCAAGGCAAGATGAGCTTCGTCGGGCCGCGCCCGCATGCCGTCGCTCACAACGAGCTGTATCGCAAGCTCATCAGCGGCTACATGATCCGCCACAAGGTCCGTCCGGGCATCACGGGATGGGCGCAGGTCAACGGGCTGCGCGGCGAGACCGAAACGCTCGACAAGATGCGTCGACGCATCGAATTCGACATCGACTACTTGAATCACTGGTCAATCTGGCTCGATCTGAAGATTCTATTCCGCACGGTGCTGATCGTGCTGCGCGACCAGCACGCCTACTAAGACGAGCAGGACGGCGCCGAGACGCCCCCTCAGCGGGCGCCCTTACCGAAGATCACCACTTCCGCTGTCTGCGCCAGTATCGTCAGATCCAGCAGAATGCCGGCGTTCTTGATGTAGTAAAGATCGTATTGTAGTTTTTCGACTGCATCCTGTTGCGAGGAGCCATAGGGATAGCACAGCTGCGCCCATCCAGTGATGCCCGGCTTCACGCAGTGCCGTTGCATGTAATAAGGGATCGACTCTGCGAGTTCGGCAACAAACTGCGGCCGCTCGGGCCGCGGCCCGACGAAACACATGTCTCCGCGCAGAACGTTGAGAATCTGCGGCAGCTCATCGATGCGCAGCTTGCGGATCACAGCGCCCACGCGCGTCGCGCGAGGATCCTGCTTCTGCGCCCACCGCGCCTCGCCGTTGGACTCAGCATCCAGGCGCATACTGCGAAATTTCAGCAGATAAAAAGTCCTGCCGCCGAGCCCAACACGCTCCTGCCGATAGAACACCGGCGCGCGCCAGCCCTCCTCGAACTTGATGGCGATCATCGTCCCGAGCATGAACGGCAGTGAAACGATCAACAGCATCAGACTCGCGACCACGTCCAGCACGTTCGAGCTCAAACGGCGCAGCGAGCCACGCCGGAAGCCCTTGCCGAAGATCAGCCAGCTGGGATCAAGCACGTCGAGTCGCACCCGCCCAGTCTCTCTCTCCAGGAAAGTCAGCAGATCGACCACGTCGATGCCGGCCAAGCGGCATTCGAGCAACTCGCGCACTGGAAATGCCCGACGACGATCGTCCATCGCGACGACGATCTCGTCGATCGCGGCCTGCCTGCAATAATTCAGCAGCTGGCCTTCGGGGTTGAGCACACGCGCCTCGGGCACGTTCAGGCCCTCGCCGACGGGGCGCACGAATCCAGTCAGAAGGAAGCCACGCTGATCGGCACGACGTCGTAGCTGCGAAACCGCTGTTGCACGCTGGCCGGTGCCGTATACGACGACACGACGGCGGAACGGAGCCTCGTCCATAAGATGGCTGAAGCCCAAGCGCAGTATCAGCACGATCAGCGCAGCGGTAAGTGCGGCCAGTGAAAGCACACCGCGACCAATCCACAGATCCGGAATGATATAAAAACACGCCGCGGTGATGACGATTCCTGCCAGCACTGCGATCGCCACGCGGACAAAAATGCCGCCGCTGCGTGCACGCTGTCGAGCGCTGTACAGGCCGAAAGCCAGCAAGCAAACGGCCATCGCAGCACTGAATAGTAAAGCGCGCGGCCACAACGGCCCTCGATCCCTCTCGAGCTGCGCTAGATCGCCGCCGAATCGCAGACGCCCCGCCGCAAGCAATGAGGTATAAAAAACCACGACTTCAATCGTCGCCAGCGCCACCATCGGCAGCGCGATCTGCTGTCCGAGTAAACGGAATCGCATGGAGCTGTCTCAATCTCCCCTGTCAATCCTTTAGGTGACTGCGTGTCTCCGATGGCGTCATCACCACCTCGAGAGCTCTGACGAATCCCAATCAGCTGATCGAAGCTAACGGCTTGATCCACAGTCGATCCGCGCATAATTCATCTTTTGCGCAGCTACCGCGAGCCTTGGCGGTCTCCCCGGATCAAGCACACCTCGGAATTTTCTATAGGGCGCATCCTTGCACCTGCCATCGCGCGTCGGCAATGGCCACCTCCACCATATCGCGGGACTTCCACAATGTCCATCGGAAGCGCCACAGCTCCAGGGCAAAGAAATTCGCAACGTCGCATCCACTTACCGCACCGCAACGCGCGCCACGCAGTTGACATAAAGGAAAAGTCTGTAACCCAAGCTTGATACCGACCCGCGTCACTTACAAAGAACTGCGATAAATTAGCCATCTAATAATGCAATCGCCTTTCGAATCGCCGCCTAGTCATTGCGGATATCTTGCCGATGAACCCCGCAACGGCCGCTCCTCAACGATGGCCCGGGATCACGGGTATCAGACTAGCCATACCCTTCGGCGCCGTCCGCTGACCTGATCACACCGTGGCCCCTCAAATTAAAAAAATCCCCGCAGTGGTGGTCGGAGGCACCCTGAACGGACTGGGCGTTATTAGGAGCCTTGCTCTTGGCGGCATGCCCATCTACTTGCTTGACACCACCCGTCAATGCGTAGCGGCCTGGTCGCGCCACTGTTCATTTCTGCGCATTGAGAGTCTTGACGGCAAGGAACTCCTCGATGACCTCATTCGCCTCACGGCAAAGTTGCAATGTCGACCCGCCCTCTTCCTAACAAGTGATCAAAGCGTAGTGGCAGCATCGACGTATCGAGAGCAACTTCAAAGGTCGTACCGCCTTAGCCTTCCCCCGCCAGAAATAGTTACTGCCTTGGCCGACAAAAGTTCGTTTCATACCTTCGCAGAACAACACGGTCTCCCAGTCCCTCGCGGCTTGCCCTTACATAGCGCCAGCGACATCCACCGGATTGTCGAATTGACGCCCCCGGTCGTAATAAAACCTTCTGACAAAAGATTGGTATTGAGCGGCGCCTTGGAACGCGCCGTACGCGCCGCCACCCTCGCAGAGGCACAGGCTATTGCAACACGTATGCTGGTACGCTCGTCCGGCCTGATCGTTCAAGAATGGGTCGACGGCCCTGATAACGAAATATACTTTGTCCTTTTTAGCTGCCACCCAGATGGTACAGTTACCGCGCTATTTTGTGGCCGAAAGCTCGTATGCACACCACCCGCCATTGGCTCGACTGCACTATGCGTTGCCGCCCCAGAGGTCGCTGAAACCCTTTCCCGACTCACGTTAGACTTCATTAACAGCACAAACTACCGTGGATTGGGAAGCCTCGAGTTTAAGCGGAACGGGCGCTCAGGCCAGTTTCTGGTTATCGAACCCACAGTAGGTCGTACCGACTGGCAAGAAGAGATCGCGACCCTCTGTGGCCCTAACGTCCCGCTCCTCACCTATTACGCGGAGACGAAACAACCTCCAGGCATCACCAACCAGCCGCCGCGAAATATCGCTTGGCGCGCGTCGCGCGAAGTCAGGCCCCCGAAAGGATTACTTAGCAAGGACACCCAAATTGTCGATGGAGTACTACGCTACACAGACCCCCTGCCAGCTGCGTATTACTACGGCTATGAGCGACTCGCCCTGAGAATATGGCGACGCGCATTCCGACGGATTTGAGTCCCAACTGACGAACGGAGCAACCAAGTTGGATATCGATACTGCAGTGATTGGAGCGGGACCTTACGGGATGTCTATTGCCGCCCACCTTCGCACCGCCGGCATTCCTCATGAGATATTTGGAAGCCCGTTCGAGAGCTGGAGACAGTTCATGCCGAATGGCATGGTATTAAAATCCGAACGATTTGCCTCTAATCTCTGGGATTCGAAGCGTATATTTACTTTTGAGTCCTACTGCAGGTCCCACAACCTTTCTTACCAACCCGTCGGGGATCCACTGCCTCTTTCACTGTTCCTCCGCTACGGGGAGTGGTTTCGCGAGAATACGGCGCCCAATCTTCACGAAGTAAAGGTCGTGAACATTCAGCACATATCGAAGAATTTCCAACTGGATCTCGCGGACGGGCGCACTCTGACTAGCAGGCGCATCGTCCTTGCGACGGGACACATGGCATACCGCGTGGTCCCTTCACCTCTAGCTGAGCTTTCCGAGCCTCAAGTAATGCATAGCACCGGCATAGGCGATGTCGCTCGATACGCCGGACGACGTATAATTATCATTGGGGGCGGCCAATCGGCTCTAGAGACTGCCGCGCTCTTGCACGAATCGGGCGCACATGTCCGAATCCTCGCACGCCGAAGCCGAATCGAATGGAACGCCCCATCTCAGCCGAGAGCCTTTCTAAAACGACTGATTTCTCCAGATGCCGGCATTGCAAGTGGCTGGAAGTCTTATGCGATCTCAGAGTTTCCCCGCACCTTCCGTTGGCGCTTTCCCCCAACTAAAAGACACCGATTTGTAGCAACGTCTTACGGCCCCAGTGGCGCATGGTGGCTGCGCCAGCGCGTTGATGGCCGCATTGATATCTCAACCAACACGACGGTAGAAGATGCGTCCGAACACGCTGGGCTCGTTACCTTAGAGATCGCGGCCCCCTCCGGCCGGCACGAGGTCACTGCCGATCACGTCATCTTGGCGACCGGCTTCCGCGTTGACATCGACCAGCTTAAATTCCTCGACCCCGATCTTCGACAAAGCATCCGTCGTGAAGGGGCCGGCATTCCCGCACTTAATTCACACCTCGAGACCTCAGTACCCGGTCTAACAATTGTTGGTATAGCTAGCGCACCGATATTTGGGCCCATCATGCGATTTATGTATGGCGCCAAACACGCTGCCTCCATTGTTACCGGCAGACTCAAGCTACGTGCGTAAGGACCCAATCAGTCTCTTACCTAAAATGTCTCCATCAACATCTCGAAGCCAAACTGATTCGGTGACTCAAACCAGTCGGCGATGCTAATCCGATTTAAATGAAACGGATCAGCAACCATGGAATTACTTCCCCCAAAGCATGAAACGCAGCACTCAAATCCTTCTTCACGAACGAGTTCCCGCGAACGGATCGAGATATCCGCACGACCGCCAAAGGGGTACGCAAAAAGCTGCGCTGGCCTTCCTAGTTCCTGGAGGAGTCGTCCCTTAGATTCCCTGAGATCCGCCCGGATTGTTGCCTCGTCTGTCGCACCGAGGTTAATGTGCCGATGCGTATGGCTACCAATCTCAAATCCTTGGGCTGCAAGCAGCCGCACTTGATCCCAGGACATCCACCCCCGACTATCAGCCGAGGAACGATCCCACGGCGCCACAATGCTGGTATCTAAAAAGCCGCTTGCAACAAAGAAAGCCGCAGGTAGGCCCAACTTCTTTAGGATCGGCGCCGCAACCTCGAAATTGTCCACATAACCATCATCGAACGTAATGGAAAGAGTTCCCCCTACGTTTGCTCCTGTACGGCATCCTGCCACCTGCTGACTAAGGGGCACTATCCGGAAGTGATCGCTAAAAAATTTGCAAAAAGACTCAAATTTGGCAGAACTGCAAGTCAACCCATCGGTCTCCATCCAGTCGTTTACACGATGGAAAGCGACTATGGTCATTCTTGAACGAAAGCGACGCGCATAGACTCCTGCGCTCCCCGCCACATGTCCCAGCGCGGACTTTAGTCTCTTCTTCATGCGAGGAGCCTACCCGTCACCCGATAAGAGCAGTACTAGCGAATAGGTTTCCAGGTTACGATTCGATGGCCTGCGAGGTATCGCAGCATGGCGATAAATGACGCGACATTTGTTAGCAAAAAGTAATACGGCTTACTGAGAACACCGAGCTTATTGGCCTTCAACTGCAAAACAAAACCAGCCAACGCAGCTGCCATTAGGCTCAATTGTGCGATAAGCGCTATTCGATAGAAGGAACCACTCATCAAAGCAACACTTGAAACAAATAACGCAACCATCCAGTACGGCGAGACGTATCGTAGCATCTTGTGCGACCAAAGCTGCCACGCAAACACCGGATCTCGCAATATGTTAAGGAAGCGGCGCTCCGCAACGAGCGCGGAAATGCTGCGTACCGCCACCCGGACTCGCATTTGTAGTTCTAATTTAGAACGAGCTAACGTGTCCTCAAAGCAGAGCGCTCGCGGCTCGAGCACCGTTCGCAGCCCCTGCTCTCTCATCCTCATTGCAATCACAAAATCACTGATCAATTTCGGACTAATTGGTCGATATGCGCTTCGACGTACCGCGTAAAGGCAACCGCTCACTCCGATAAGCGTACTCATGTCGCTCTCAGCTTTTCGGACCTTCACCTCGTAATTCCAATATGATACGCCGCCCGCCCCCGTCATATTCGCGCCATTTGCTTCATATAAAAGCAACCCTGCGACGCAGCCAACCACAGGATCGGCGAAGTTCTCAATTAACGCTCGGAGCGCAGCACGATCAACCCGTGTCGTCGCATCAGTAAAAACAACCACCTCCCCGGAGGCTTGGGAAACAGCGGCATTTTGACATGCCGTCTTGCCAACCCTACCCTCCACGCGCAGTAGGCGAACCCGCGCATAATCGCACGACAAAACAATGCCATCGGTAGAATCAGTGGACCCATCTGACGCCACAATGATCTCAACTAATTCGCTCGGATAATCCAACTGTCGAATGTTTTCTATCTTCGACGCTATGCTGGCCTCTTCGTTATACGCGGTGATAACCACGGTAACCGGACGGCAATAGCCTTCGTCGCGATGAATGCGACGGCGCGCCACATATGCCAATGCGCGAATCATTATCGGATAGCCGAAATATACGTAGGTCAAAACTGATAGCGAAAACCAAAAGACGTATGCTGCCATTGCAGTGCTCAAGCCGTGACAGCTTGACCGACTCTCAGCGGTGTTGCACCAAGCCAATGGTTTGCCCACTGCTGCAATTGCAGTGTCATCCAGACCCCCGCGGCGCTTGTAGCCCCGTTGTCTGACTGAAGGAAGGCCCCGACCATCGAGCGAACGGCGGCGGGGTCTAAGACACCAGCAAGCTGAATCTTAGCTGCCGACAGCTCTTGCCATAAGGCTTCCCGGAGTGGCCCCCTCAACCACTGCCCTACTGGGGCGCTAAACCCCTGCTTCGGGCGATCAAAGAATGAGATTGGAAAGCGACGCTGCAGTATACGTCTCAAAATAAACTTTCCCTTGCCTCCACGAATCTTCCAATCCATTGGTAGCGCTGCGGCGATCTGGGCGCTCACATGATCCAGAAATGGTTCCCGCGCCTCCAGCGAAACAGCCATGGACGCTCTGTCCACCTTAGTAAGCAAATCTCCCGGCAAGTAATGACTTAAATCCCAGTGCATAAAGCCGTCTCGAATGTCCCCACCCTGTACCATCGTTGTAGGCGATCGGATTTTTGCCCTACCGACTACGGACGCTTTCATGAGCGCCATGGATTCCGCCATGGACCTTTCGGACGCTAATGCATCATATGCATCAGACACCGATCCGGCGCGAGACATTCTCACAAATTTCCGCAGCTTGTCTTCGATTCCAGCAAATCCAGCACCTCCAAGGCGCGCAAGTTTATATCCCTTGCTGATCAAAGGCGCAGGCAGGCGGTCAAGCATCTCCGAGGATAGACGATATAGGCCTTTTAAAAACCTTGAGCGGCGCTGAACATAATCGCCACAGTAGGAGTAGCGTGCGTATCCACCGAATAGCTCGTCGGCTCCATCTGCCGACAACGCCACCTTTACCTGGTTACGAGCTAGCCTTGACACTAGATAGGTAGGAATTAGAGAGCTATCACCGATAGGCTCGTCGGCTATGTTAGGTAATTGCATAGCTACATCCAGAGCTGCTTCACTCGAGACGATAAATTCCGAATGCTCAGCGCCGATTAGATCGGCAACTTTTCGCGCATAGGCCGTCTCGTCAAACTCCGAGTTTCCATACCCTATGGTGAATGTTTTTAATTTCCGACCTGAGTTGCTCGCAAGTAGTGCCGCCACCAACGATGAATCGATTCCCCCGCTCAAGAAGACTCCCACGGGGACGTCCGCCACCATTCGGTAATTAAAAGCTTCCTGGAGCGCGCTTTCCACGCGATCCAGAACCTGCTCTTCCGGCAACCTGATTAGTTCGGCGCGAAGATCCTGTGCACCGCGTCCATCGTACAACTCCCGAGCGCTCCAGTATTCAGAAACAGTTCCGTGTAATGTCCAGTCGAATGAAATTATGGTGCCCGGCCTAACAGCTCGGATGTCTTCGAATATGCTTTTTGGGGCCGAGATATATCCATACTGCAGGAACTCCAAAGCGGATGATGGATCTACCGTTCGGCTTGTGTGCCCAGCTAGGTTGAGGGCTCGTAGCTCGGAGGCGAACGCGAGCGTGCCATTTCTTACCGAATAATAAAGTGGCTTTACGCCGAATCGGTCGCGGCAAAGGTGTAGTCGGCGCTCGTCCTCATTCCAGAGAGCAAAAGCGAACATACCTCGAAAGCGCTCAACCGCCCCAAGGCCCCACTGAGCGTACGCTGCGAGAATGACCTCGGTATCGCTTTCGCTCGTAAATGGTATCCCGAGACGCTGAAGCTCTGATCGTATTTCCTTAAAGTTATAGATTTCGCCGTTGTACACGATCCAAGATTTGCGATCCGGAGTCGACATCGGCTGATGGCCCAGCAGCGATAGGTCGAGTATCGATAGTCGCCTATGGCCAAAACCCAGGGTACCTCCCGCAATGATTTGCGCTCCACTATCATCTGGGCCGCGATGAGAAATTGCATTAATCATCACAAGAATCGACTTGAGCTCAAGCATCCTCTCAGGAGCAAAAATTCCGGCAATTCCGCACATTACGAGTACTCGTCACTCCCTTCTTGTCGCGATCCGGCGACCACTTTAGGCGGTCCTTGCCCCCTCGTCTATGCTAAAATTCCTCCCTTCCAACTTGGGCACTTGTCGATCGGAGGAAGCCCCGAGCTCGAGGCTAAGCACCGGCGTCCTAGTCATCGTAAGGGCAACGCCGTGCTGTGGACCGGAATGAGCATGACAACGCTCCATCGTCGTGAAACGTTTGCCATAATCGATTTCCTCCATTCACCCGGTTCGATGACTGCCCAACTCGACTGCGGAGCTTGCACATCGATGCGATAGTGATAGAGGAAAGGCGCCCTCAAGCTGTATAACGCGGATCCAGCGCCTTTCTATTAGTGTCGGCCAATCTTTCTTATATTCGATCTGCGCGAACATGGACGTCCCCGCGGCGCCGAACAAATGACAAGTATGTCTAGGTCCGTTCTACGGATTTTTACACTCCGCGCTGCCCGCGCGCTTGGAGGATTTGCGCTGGCGCAATACTTGACTAGGAACCGCTTGCGAATTCTCTGCTATCACGGCATATCTCATGCCGATGAACACATACTATTTCCGTACATGTTCATCCGGTCAGAACGATTTGAATCCCGTCTAAACATATTGCGCCGGAGAAACATACGCGTCGTATCACTTGATGAGGGGCTCCGCAATCGCACGTCGGGGCAAACCCGTGCGGTTATTACCTTTGACGACGGTTGGGCTTCGAACTTATCGCTCGCGTTACCCATCTTAAAGAAGTACCACTACCCTGCCTGTGTCTACGTTACAACTGAGCACCTCGAAGCGACTCCGGAAGTATTCAATGTCGTACTTCTCTATCTCCTTCTTAAGTCCGAACGTGCAACCTTAAATCTTCTCGGCCTAGATCCCGCGCTTGATGGGACATACGACCTCTCTAAGGACCGGCATAAAATCGCGCAGAACCTAGCCGAACGTGCTGAAGGAGCAATCCCGCAGCTTAGTAACCGTCAACTGCTTCTCCGCCCTATCGCGGATGCCTTGGGCGTTTCGCTCCAGGAAGCCCTTAAGAACGACCGCTTCCGATTACTAAGACGTGACGAACTCAAGGAGCTCGGGGAGCAAGAGGGAATAGATATCGGGCTACATACTCATACACATCGTTTACCCGATAGCACTTTTGAAGCCATGGCTTCGGAAATCGAACGTAACCGACAGGCATTGCAGAATGCTACACAACGAGATGCGCACCATTTTTGCTATCCCAGCGGCCTGTATAGCACCCAGCACCCGCAATGGCTCAGAGCGCTCGGGATCCAGTCAGCTACTACTTGCGTTCCGGGGCTTAACGGAAGCAACGATTCGGTAATGCTCCTTAAGCGCTACTTGGATAACGATTGCACGTCGGACCTTGTTTTTGAAGCCCAGGTCGCTGGTATCCACGATCTTCTACAAAGGCTTAGGAGACTTCTTGGCGGCTAGCGACGACCAAACACCGATCAATCGTCCCCGAATTCTCGAAGTGCTATTTTCCTTTCGCGTGGGCGGATCCGAAGTAGTCGGTTTTGAACTCGCTAAGCAACTTCATGAATCCGGCGCTGAAGTGATTTGCGCCAGCCTCGACGGCATCGGCGGCCCACTGCAATCGCGATGTGATGAAATCGGTCTTCCGATCGTAGACCTACAAATTTCAAAAAAAGGGCTTCTAGCCCGCAACGGCATAAGTCTCGGATTGAGCAAGCGCTTGGCGACCCTAAAGGTAGACGTCGTTCATCTCCAGCACTTTGTCGCTTTAAACAAAATTGGACTCCCCGCGCGAATGGCGGGAATTCCTCGAATCGTTGTCACTGAGCACTCAGAAGCGCAACTACTTGAAAGTCTTGCGGGCCGCATTCGCCTGCGTCTGAATTGGAGACTTGCGCACCGAATCACCGTGATTCACGAAGGCTTACGTCGGTACCTTATAGAGCAACTCCATGTCCCACAGGATCGTATTGAAGTAATCGCCAACGGGATTGACTTAAGGGTTTGGCAAGCATCGGATCGGCAGCAATGCCGCACTGATCTCGGCCTGAATTCAGAGTTTACCTTCGCGTTCGTCGGAAGGCTTGCCGAAGTTAAGAACGTACCAGGACTGATTACTGCGTTCTTAGCTGCCGCATCGAAACTCCCCATGCCTGTTAAGCTCGTAATCGTCGGTGATGGAGCAGAAATGGAGCGATGTCGGCAATTGGCTTCTGAACATTCCTTAGGCGCGTGCGTTTCCCTAGTAGGGGAGCACACGGATACTCGTCGCTTTCTGGCTGCCGCAGACGCTTTCATACTAAATTCACACTCGGAAGGTGTACCGCGAGCACTGCTCGAAGCAATGGCCATGGGCCTCCCATGCATAGCTCCAGCTGTAGGAGGCATTCCGGAGCTGCTGGCTGGTCGCGGCTGGCTAACGTCTCCGAATGACGTCCAATCAGTAATACTTGCTATCTCCGACGTCGCACAGAATCAATTGGCGGCACGCAGCAAGGCCCGCGAAGGACGGCAATATGTTTCGAACCGCTTCAACTCCACGGACACACTGCAGCGATACCAGCGCGCGCTATTTTCACACTTAACCGAAACCGAATACTGACGCCCTGGAATTTTTCCGTTGACTCTAAAGGGCTGAGGCGATTTCAACCCCTCGTCTAGAATCCAGCCCGTTGATATCATCGTTTTTTGTAACCGGCGAAGCATTTTACCGCTATGGGCATTGACTTAATCTATTCCTTGCGCGGACTAGCGCCCTACGACGTTAACCATGACAACAGCTTTTTTCTAGTTACGTCGTTGTCTGACGCGCTACGGTATTTGCGGATATTAATTAACGATCGCGGCTTAATTGGGGCAGCGAAGCTAGTAGCAAAAATTACACTCGGTCGCTGTCATTACTTCGGCCTCGCAGATGGAAATTCCCCAATATCCACTGGTATTGCCGCCCTCGGCTATTGCAGCTTCTACGAAGTTCCAACGGACGCTGTAGTGATCGGAGAAATTGTTACGAACGAACAATGTCGCGGGCGCGGCTTTGCAACAAAGGCGATAATGCTTCTGATAAATGCGCAAATGAATCGCGGGCGCGCGCTATTTTTCATCGACACTCAAGGTGGGAATGCCCCAATGATACGAGCGATTCAAAAGCTCGGATTTCACCCTCAATATGGCAACCACGGGAAACCCTTAGTATCGTGATTCCTCTCGCCGACTTAATTCAAGACCTTCGCGCTTTACGCACTTTGCCGAGGGTGACCATTTGTCTCAGAGCATCGGAGACTGACGGCAATGATCCATTTTATGAACGCATGGTCATGCGCTTTTACAAAGAAGCCACATCACGCCATCCTCGCCTGTTTCTAATCCGTAACATGCAATACGGCGTTGCGCTCTTCTCTATTCCGGAGAAGCCCGACGACTACTTCGGTCTAATTGACGGCAGCGCGCGCCGGAACATAAAGAAGGCTCAGCGAATGGGCTATTCGTTTTCTCGTATAGACTACAATAGCAATCGAGCGCAAATCGCCGCCATCATCCGCTCCACACCTGTCCGCCAAGGAGCCATGCCCGTCCATTTGATGACTGGCGAAGTCCCCAGCATTTCGGATCCACCCTCAAAAAGTAAGACCCATGACTACGTGTATGTGGGCATTACCAAGGAGAATGAGCTCCGGGCATATGCCGGTTGCATGGTCTCCGGGGAGCTCTTTGCGATCTCTGATATCTATGGTCATCATGAATTTCAACCTGATGGCATTGTTCCAATGATGATTTACGAGATCGTCAAGTACGCTCGCACTGAGTATCCCGGTGTTCGCTATTGTATGTACGATAAATATTTTGGCGCGAGTACAACATTACGTCGCTTCAAGAAAAAATTCTGTTTCTTGCCACATCGCGTTGAGTGGCGACTTGACTAGCCAACGATGACGTCATTTCCATTTCAGAGCCAAAATGAACAAACTTAACGAAGCACGCCTAACGACGGAGGCACAATTCCAAGACGCCCGAATGCGCCGAGCGCTGTCCGGAAAGCAAGAACTTCGTGATCGCTTTTATTTTATCAACCGCGAGGCATACGTGAGATACGTAAGTCTCTTGAAAGACCTTGCTGGACGCCGCGTGGTCGTTGTCGGATCGAGCGACGGCGGCGTCACGCCCCTCGCTCGCGAGGGGGTCTTCGTTGAAGGGATTGATATCTCCCCCGTTTCAATCGCGACGCTGCAACATGCCATCGATAAGGAAGGCCTCTCAAAGTTTGCCTCGGCTCGCGTAATGAATGCCGAAACACTTGAGTACCCGCTTGCAAGCATCGACGCTATCTCGTGCTCCGGCGTGCTTCATCATCTCGACACCGAGCGCGCCCTTCGATGCTGGGCAAGTCAATTAAAAGACGACGGCTTCGTAGTTTTATTCGAACCTCTTGCATTCCACCCCGTCGCGGCGATGTTTCGCCTCCTCACGCCACACATGCGAACTAGCGACGAACACCCACTGAAGCCAAGCGATTTCAGACTCATGGCAAAATATTTTGCAACAGTGGAACCGCGATTTTACGGGATCACTACAGTGGTATCGGCCGCGCTAGCAGCACTGCCTGGATGCGAGAAGATTGCAAAATCTTTGCTACCAAAACTCGAGAGCCTTGATCGATGGTTGGTCCGTACGATCCCATTACTTTCTCGCCTCTGTTGGCTCACGGTAGTTCGACTTGGAAGGCCCTACCGGATCACTAATACAGCCATATGAGAATCCTCACTAACTTTCTTGACGCCCCGGGCACATTTATCCTCTCTAATGGCGAGCACGTCGAGGTAACTAAGGCGGAGTCGATAGGTCAATTGCGCAAAGCGCTGCGCCGGTCAGACTTGCTTATCATAGACTGTCGTGGTCTTGTGATTTACAAACTGGCGGCACTCTTATTTCTTCCGTGGAATCGGACGACCCTCGTAGCCGTTGATATCGTGTTGCGAAAACCGCTAACCGCGCGACACAAAGCAACTGCGCTCATCAAGCGGCACTTGCTTAAGCGCGTAGATCATTTCTTGCATTACTTCCGTGACCTTACGGGGTATTCAAGCTTTTTTGGTGTCTCTGAATCCCGCAGTTCTTACGTCCCGTTCAAGAGCAACCTTTACGGCGAAGAAATACCAGCCAATCAATTCTCGGAGGACTATATATTTGCCATGGGATTGTCTCTCCGAGATTACGATACATTCATCCGCGCTATCGCAGGGTTACCATACCCAGCAGCCATCCCACGCCACAGTCTTATGCATTTTGAGGGCCGCCCTCACGACTTTCGTTGGCAACCAGGAAATCTGCCGCCAAATTTACAACTGCTGCCGGACGGTGGAACTCAGAGGGAATTGATCGAACATCTGTCCAAGGCACGCATTGTGGTTGTTCCCATACAGGGACATTCCCTGTGTGCCTCCGGCATAAGCACATATTTGGATGCGATGTATTTAGGGAAGAGCGTGATCATCACAGAAGGGCCTGGAGCCTCTGATCTTCTGACTAATCAGGCTCTACTCGTGCCGGCCCATGACGTCGCCGCACTGATCTTCGCAATAAAGCAGCTTTGGGAAGATAACAGCCTACGGGAGGCGATCGCGACGGCCGGGCACGCGTACGCTCGCGCACTTGGAAACGAGTCCGCGTTACTCAAGCGGATCTTCCAGCGGTCTGTAGACGCAGTTGCCGTACAACAGCGCTGAAGCCGTTTCGAACGCCGCATAGCGCGATCACGAGTACCGGTCATGAGAATCCTGCATGTCTGGTCTTCAGATTATCCCTGGGATGTAAGGGTCGAAAAGGTTAATCGGGCTCTGATTGCCTCTGGCAACTCTGTAATTTTGGTTGCGAGGAACAATCGCCGCCTACCGCGACGAGAGACAAATGATGGTCTGGATATATGGCGTATGGGTTCGATTTCGTTTGGAAAACTGGGATCGTGGATAAACTCCGTCTCCAGCTTTCCGGCCTTTATCAATCCGAGGTGGATTCTCCACATATTCTGCGTCTGCCGTAATACAACTCCCGATTTAATTTTAGTACGTGACTTACCATTGGCACCTGCCGCGCTCTGGATCTCGCGGCTCTTCCGCATCCCCATAGTCATGGATATGGCAGAGAACTACCCTGCGTTCCTGGAATCGTTACGGGAAACTGGAACGCTTAACTCCATGGATCTGCTTATCCGCAGTCCGACTCTGGCGAGATGGGTAGAGCGCTATGTTATCCGCCGCTTGAGCGGAATTATTTGCGTCATCGAAGAGTCCGTTCAGCGTCTAATCGGACTAGGGATTGCTTCAGACAAAATCTTCCTTGTTCGGAACACGCCTTACATCAATACCATTCCGCCGGAATCAGAACGGAACAATGCCGATCTCACCATTGCATACCTCGGCCTTGTTGAGCGGCATCGTGGCGTCCACGAACTGGTACAGGCCGCGTACGAAAGCAGGCGGCAAGGAAAGCCTTTGCGCATTGTCGTGGTAGGTGATGGCAGGGGACTGGACGAATTAAGACACATGTCAATCAAGCTCGGAGTTCTCGGTAACGGCGTTGAATTGCTAGGCAGAATTACGAATCGCGACGCTCTTAAACTGATATCAAACGCAGACATCGGCGCAATTCCCCACATGCCCTGCGAGGCATGGAATACCACTATTCCCAATAAGCTATTTGATTACATGTCAATGGGGCTACCAATCCTCAGTAGCAATGTTTTGCCACTTCAACGCATTATCTCTGAAACACAATGCGGGCTAATCTATGAATGGGGAAATATTCCAGATCTGATGGCGAAGATCGAGGTATTACGGACTGCAGACACGCGATATGCGATGGGCCGAGCCGGCCGAACCGCTGTGCTAACACGTTATAATTGGTCTAAGGATGGATGCAATCTAGCGCAGTCGATAGAGAAAATAGCAATTAAGCAACGAGTGACCTAATTTTCTCCTCAGTGTCGGCTGTCACCGACCGTACGACCTCGTTGGACCTAGCTGCCGCTAGCATTGATAGACCTCCATAGAGGGCAAGGCATTTTCCCTTTACTAGAGATTGATCTGCCCCTTGGCAAGGTTACGAGGCCCATACCTTTGCGCCGACAAACGGCGATTCTCCACGCGAGTTGATAATAGAGGCCCGAATTTGGACTGAACATTCTCTTTCATGCAGCCGGCTTTTGGGTAAGCCGCAAGCACCATGCCTATACAAATCCCGATTAATGTCCAAAGCAATGTTGAATACGCCATAGAAAGGAAAAACCCAGCTACGGCATTGCCAATTAGAACAAATTGAGTCATTCGGACAAAGACAATCTGTTCGTGCTGCCCGAGAGACGGCTGAGCCTTGCATAACGAATTATATAAGCGCTGTAATGCTCGCCAAGTTAATAAATAAATCCCGACGAACAGGGCAAGCCCCAATACCCCCAGCTCCACCAGGACTTCCAAAAAGCTGTTATGGGGGGCCATAAAGCGCCCGCCGAATTTCAGGTCGACCATCTGGAAGGTATTAACCCCATAGCCGATGGGGCGCTTAAACGTCGCCTCTAGACCCCTTGTCCAGATTTCTCGACGCCCAGTGACGTCCCCCCTGTCAAGGTTGTAGTCGCTTGAAAGACTGAAGATAGTATCCAATCGGCTCTGTGCATTCTTCGGCAGTCCTGTCCAAACAACAACACCGATACCAATGGCACAGACTAGTATTGCGACGCGACTCGGGGTCCTTCGCTTTACTTGCGTTGGTGCAATCTTTACTAGTGCAAGAAGAGCTAGCTCCGCCAACAGGGCGAGAAACCCTCCTCTTGACTGCGTAAGAAGGGTAGCAAGCACTAACGCTCCTGCCACCGCCCAATAAACCACTCGTAACCTAGAGCGCCGAGCCGTAAGAGCAAATCCGAGCGCCAAAGGAAACACGGTCACTAAAAGATAAGCGAGGTCATTTGTGTCATACATCGTCTCTGTAGCGGCCCTTCCACCGTTATAGCCCACAAGTGCGGCTCCAGCCAGGAAGATGCCGCATAAGACTAGAGTCAACATGGTGCCCCGAATCTGCTGCCACGATCGGCAAATCTTATAACCAAGCAGCGTTACCACTACCAAAACCGGAGCCTGGTTTAGCAAAAATCCGAAGCTGCCCCCTTTCCAAAGCGAAAATGGCGTCAGCAATAACGCGATTAATAACAGTAACTGCATAGTACGCATCAGCGGAGCTGTCCGCGATGACGCACGGGGCAGCGATCTCCAGTAGGCGATAAGTGGCACCACGCATATTAAGAGCGTGATCTTGCCCAACGGAATATGAGACAAACCCGGAAACAATTGACCGACCCGCCCGATGGAGACGAGCAAAAATCCCCAATAGCTGTACTCCAACAGCCCAGTCTTTACCCGTCCCTGGCGATTAACTGATAATTTCATTTGATGGACGCGAAACGGCTCTAGTGGCCTGTAACGTTCATTAATAGACTATAATGGTGTCCATGACAGACGCCATCACGCTGACTAACGCGGAACGTATGGAGCTGACACGGCGAGCGATGAGCCGGACGGATCGGGCGGAGGATGCCCGCCGCGCGCGGCTGATTCTGCTGCTGGCCGATGGCCATACGTGGGATGAAGCCTCGGAGCGGATCGATTGCAGCCGCGGATTCGTTGCCAGCTGGAGCAGGCGCTTTGCCGAGCAACGCATTGCCGGTCTCTACAGCCGTCATATAGGGCAAGTCCCCAGCGTGCTCACGCCGCAGCTGGAAGCGCGGATCCTCGAGTGCACGCGCCATGCGCCGAGTGCCTCGACGCACTGGACCACCCGCAAGCTCGCCGCACACCTGCAGATCAGCCACATGATGGTGGCGCGGGTATGGCGCAGGCACGGCCTCAAGCCCCACCGGATCGAGCGCTACATGGCCTCGAACGATCCGGATTTTGAGAAAAAGGCCGCCGACATCATCGGCCTGTACCTGAACCCTCCGGCGCACGCGGCGGTGTTCTGCGTCGATGAAAAGACTCATATTCAAGCTCTGGATCGCAAGGATCCGGTTCTGCCATTGTCCCCGGGCCGCGCCGAGCGGCACGGCTTTGAGTACTACCGACATGGGACCTTGTCGCTCTACGCGGCCTTCAACACCAAGACGGGTGAGGTGCTGGGCAAGACCGCCGAGCGGCACACTTCGGCCGAGTTCGTGGCCTTCTTGACCGACATCGTCGTCAACCAACCCCGCGGCAAAGAGATCCATGTGATCGCCGACAATCTGTCTGCCCACAAGAGCCAGACCGTCAAAGACTTCCTGGCCGCGCATCCGAAGGTTCATCTGCACTTCACTCCGACATACTCGTCCTGGCTCAACCAGGTCGAGCTGTGGTTCGGCAAGATCGAACGCGATGTCATTGCCCGCGGTGTGTTCACTTCCGTCCCAGATCTCAAGAGAAAGCTCATGCGCTACATCCGCTCATACAACAGGGCGCCTCGGGCCGTGAAGTGGAAATACGCCGATCCGTCGCGACACATCAGTGCACAATCAGTTGGTACAGGCCACTAGCAAAGGTGCCATAGAAGACGGGCGCACCAATCACAACTACATCATATCCGTCCCAAGAAACGCCCTCATTTGCAGCCTCTTTCAACTCCATCATCTCGGCCGTTGCACCACAGTCCCGAAGACGTGAACAAATCCGCCTTGCTATGCGCGCACTATGGCCGTGGCGCGTCAAATAGATGATCAAAACCGATTTCACTGGTATACGGACGCTATTCTGCCCATGCGTTTCGCGACCTCATTTCGAGCCCGCTTGCCGCGCCAGAGACATAGAGATAGAGATAGAGGTCGTAGTTGCTTCTCTCGGCAGCGAGGCCAGGTTGCGACGGACCTCGTCATGTGCGGGCCGATCCATGTTTACATGGTACGGGCGCCAAGAATATAGTCAAAAATCTGCGCCGCATAAATCATGAATCACGGACAATCGACCCGTCTATACGCGTGTGGAATCGCTTGCTGAAATCGTTGACGCGCGGCTCCATCACCTGCTGACGCACACTTCCGGGCTCAGAGACTTCTGGGGCTCCGAATACGAAGCTCGCCGCCCGGAACTGCGGAGCTGCAGGGATTACGTCGAATTGTTCGGGACGCGACCGTTGGAGTTCGAACCCGGCTCCCGGTTCGCCTATTCCAGCTTCGGATATATCCTCCTCGGGCGCATCCTGGAAATCCTATCTGGCGAAGACTATTACGACCTCGTTCGAGACCAGGTGTTCATCCCTGCCGGGATGATTGCAACGGATTCCTTGCCCGAGACCGCGAATGTGCCCGGACGCGCGACGGGCTACATGCGGGGAGACGATTGCTGGCGTCCCAATACGCAGACGCTTCCTTATCGGGGCACCCCTGCTGGCGGGGGATATTCAACTCTCAGCGATCTCGATCGCTTCGCTACCGCGTTGACGAATAACAGTCTGCTCGATGCTCCGCACACCGGCTTGCTCATGACGGGCGAGATCGATGCGCCGGAAGGCATGCGGTACGGTTACGGATTTATGGAGGAGGTCGATCGAGGTCTGAGGCGAGTAGGGAATACCGGAGGCGCCCGCGGCATGGCCGGGTCTTTCTTCATTTATCCCGACGTAGACTGGCTAGTGATCGTTCTCTCCAATCGCGACCCGCCAGCCGCGAAGATCGTAACGTCATTCGTCGCCGCCCAACTCTTCGCAAAGTGCCGTCGGGACGACAACGCCAGGTCATGATCGCCCCGAGACACATACACTCGAGCATTGTTGCTAATTGAATCGGCGAAAGATCTGCACGGATCTCGTTCTTCTCCTGACCAGCGAGGCACAATCGCTCAAATATCAATCATGCCCCGCTAGGCCTATGCTGACAGTCGGCGATGTTTGAGTCGAAGTTGGCGGTGCTGAATTGGTAGCGCACATCATCAGGAAGATAGCCGCGTCGGGCGGTGTTCCATTCCGCTGATGCGCGAAGCAGGTGTCTCATGCGCGAGGCGAAACTGCTCTGGCACTCTAGTAACGGCCACAGCGGGGTCATCCCAGCGGCGATCTCCAGCTGAAATTGATGCGCGAGCAGCGCCTCCGATATAAGTCTCGCCGGATAGTGAACGACGTTCAATAACTTACGGCGTCTATTTATTCGGCGCAACGGAATTTGCCACCAGAAGCATGCGCGTTCGAGTCCGCCGACCTTCTCGCGGTACAAGAGCGCAGCCGCTCTGGCATGATCCTGCGCATGAAGGTCGCGATTATCGGAAACGCCGGTTCCGGCAAGTCCACATTAGCGCGAGCGATCTTCCAGGAGCGCCGCTGGCCGGTGCTCGATCTGGACACTTTAGCTTGGGAGCCGCAGAAGGATGCTGTACCTCGGGCTGAAGCGGATGCCCGGAGGGATGTGGAGGCCTTCTGCGACGCCCATAGCAATTGGATTGTCGAGGGGTGCTACGCCGAATTTGTCACCGCTGCCCTACGCCATTCGCCTCTGCTCGTCTTTCTCGAGCCCGGGATGGAACAGTGTCTAGAGAACTGCCGTCGGCGCCCCTGGGAAGCTCACAAATTCGGTTCCAAGACCGAACAGGACGAAAAACTCGCGTTCCTGCTCAGCTGGGTTCGCGAGTACTACACTCGCGATGGCTCCCTGTCGCTCCGCGCGCATGAAACACTGTATGAGCATTATCTCGGGCCGAAGCGAAGGCTCACAAAGGCAGCCGTGCGTCCGTGCGATGTACTTGGGTCCTCAGCGCACCGCGTCTGACTGGCCAACTGCGGTCGTTGGACGCATCAAATGGGGGAGCCGACGACCAGCAGATCGGCTCTGAGTGCCTCTCCAGCGCGGCTCTACTCCACCGTCACGCTCTTCGCAAGATTCCTCGGCTGGTCCACGTCCGTGCCACGCAGCACCGCGACGTGGTAGGCCAGCAATTGCAGCGGCACCGCATAGACGATGGCGGCTTGCAGATCGGTCAGGTGCCGCGGCATGTGGATGACGTGCACGCCCTCGCTCGATTCGATGCCCGAGTCCGGGTCGGCGAACACGTACATCTCACCGCCACGTGCGCGTACTTCCATGAGGTTGGACTTCACTTTCTCGAGCAGGTCGTTGCTCGGCGCGACAGCCACGACCGGCATATCCGCATCGATCAGCGCCAGCGGCCCATGCTTGAGCTCGCCGGCGGCATACGCCTCGGCGTGGATGTAGGAGATCTCCTTGAGCTTCAGCGCCCCTTCCATGGCGATGGCGTGCATCGCGCCGCGGCCCAGGAACAGCGCGTGGTGCTTGTCTGCGAAACGCCGCGCCATCTGCTTGATAACAGCGTCGAGCTCGAGACTGCGCTCGATGAGCGCTGGCAGCTCGAGCAGTCGCTGCACGAGCTCCTGCTCGCGCTCGGGATCGGCGCCAGCGCGCCGCGCGAGCGCCACGGCCAGCAGCGCGAGCGCGGTGAGCTGCGTGGTGAAGGCTTTGGTAGAGGCCACACCGATCTCGGGACCGGCGCGCGTCAGCAGCACCAGCTGCGCTTCGCGCACCAGCGAGCTTTCCGGCGCATTGCAGATCGCCAAAGTTGCCAGGTAGCCGCTCTGTCGTGCCATGCGCAGCGCCGCGAGCGTGTCGGCGGTTTCGCCCGACTGCGAGATGGCTACGAAAAGTGCATCCGCCGCGATGACCGGGCGCCGATAGCGATATTCGCTGGCGATCTCCGCACGGCAGGGCAGCCGGCAGAGCTGCTCGATGAGGTAGCTCGCCACCTGGCCCGCGTGGTAGCTCGTGCCGCAGGCCACGATATGCACGGCGCGCACACGCGCGAAGATCGCCGGCGCATCGGGACCGAAGGCCGCCTCGAGCAGATGACCATTCGCCACGCGCTCCTGCAGCGTCTCAGCGACCGCCCGCGGTTGCTCGTGGATTTCCTTGAGCATGTAGTGGGGGTAAGGCCCCTTCTCGGCCGCATCCGCCGACAGGGCGCTCTCCTGCACACGCCGCTCGACCAGGCGGCCTTCCCGATCGAAGATGCGGATGTGCCGCGAGGTCACCTCGGCGACATCACCCTCCTCGAGGAACAGGAAGCGGCGCGTGACCGGCAGCAGCGCGGAGATATCGGAGGCGATGTAATTGCCTCCGTCGGCGAGCCCGAGCACCACCGGGCAGCCCACGCGCGCGACGATCACGCGCTGCGGGTCGGCCGCGTTGACGACGGCCAGCGCGTAGGCACCTTCGAGCTCCGCGACGGCGGCACGCGTCGCTGCGAGCAGATCCCCGCAGCGCGCCAAGTGAGAGTGCACGCGATGCGCGATGACCTCCGAGTCCGTATCGGAGCGAAATTCGTAGCCCGCGCGCTGCAGCTCCAGACGCAGCCGCGCATGGTTCTCGATGATGCCGTTGTGCACGATGGCGAGCCCATCGCCAGAGACGTGCGGGTGCGCGTTGCGCTCGCTCGGCGCGCCGTGCGTCGCCCAGCGCGTGTGTGCGAGCCCCACGCGACCGGCCAGCGGCGCCTCGCGCAGCGCCTGCTCGAGCGCGCTGACCTTGCCGACGGTGCGTCGACGCTGCAGGCGCTGCTCACCATCCAGTACCGCCAGACCCGCGGAGTCGTAGCCGCGATATTCCAGCCGCCTCAGGCCCTCGATCAGCACCGGGACGATGTCGTTGCGCTCGGCGACGGCTCCGACGATGCCGCACATATCAGCCGCCCGAGCCCTTGCGGCGCGGTCGCTGCCACTCGGCGATGGTGACCTGTCGCGAGCGCGCCAAGGTGAGCTTCCCGGCCGGCGCATCCGCCGTGATCGTTGAACCGGCACCCACGGTCGCGTCGGCGCCGATTGTCACCGGCGCCACGAGCATCGATCCGGAGCCGATGAAGGCGCGATCGCCGATTCGCGTCTGCGATTTGTTCACGCCGTCATAGTTACAGGTAATAGTGCCGGCGCCGACGTTGACGTCGCTGCCCACCTCGCAGTCGCCCACGTAGCTGAGATGATTGACCTTGCTGTGCTCGCCGATGCGGCTGTTCTTGATCTCGACGAAATTGCCCACGTGCGCGCCGCTCGCGAGCTGCGTGCCGGGTCGCACGCGCGCGAACGGGCCCACGCGACAGTCCGCTCCAATGACCGCATCCTGTATTACGCAATTTGCATTCAGCACGCTGCCATCGCCGATGCTCGCGCGGCTGACCACGCAGTGCGGTCCGATGTGCACGTCGTTGCCCAGGCGCACCGGACCCTCGAGAACCACATTCACATCCAGCACGACATCCGCGCCAGCCTCGATCTCGCCGCGCACATCGATGCGCGCAGGATCGACGATGGTGACGCCACGTGCGAGCAGCTCGCGTGCACGGCGCTGCCGGTAGTGCGCCTCGGCCTCGGCCAGCTGCGCCTTGTCGTTGATGCCGAGTGCCTCGGCGGCGTCGGCGACGGCCAGTGGCTGCACGGGCACGCGCTCGCGCACTGCCATTGAAACGATGTCGGTCAGGTAGAGCTCTCCCTGCGCGTTGCGCGGCTTGAGCGCGGCGAGCCAGCGCCTGAGGGCGCGCGCGCTGGCTACGAGCACACCGGTGTTGATCTCACGGAGTCTGCGCTCCGCGGCCGAAGCGTCGCGCTCCTCGACGATGCGCACGATCCGGCCGCGCGCGTCGCGCACGATGCGGCCGTAGCCGCCCGGGTCCGCAGGCGTTGCCGTCAGCAGCGCCACGCCGCGAGCCGCGAGGCTTCGCAGCTGCGCGAGCGTCTCGGCCCGCAGCAGTGGCACATCTCCATACAGCACGAGCACCTGCTGCTCGTCGCTGATGCCGGGCATCGCCTGCGCCAGTGCGTGGCCGGTGCCGCGTTGCTCGACCTGTTCGACCCAGTGCAGCTCGGCTGCAGAAGCAAAGGCGGCGCGCACGCGCTCGCCACCGTGACCGTAGACGACGTGAATGGATTGCGGTGCGAGGCTGCGCGCGAGCGTGAGCACATGCGCAAGCAATGGCTGGCCCGCGAGCGGTTGCAGGACCTTGGGCAGCGTCGAGCGCATGCGCTTGCCCTGCCCGGCCGCGAGAATGACGATCGAGACTGCAGCGGGCGGGGCGGGCGAGGCCGACGCCTTGCGCGGCTTGCGTGCGACGGCGACACGCTGTGACTTCGCTGCGGCGCGCCGAGCCTTCGGCGACGGCCGCGCGGTCCGAGGCGGCCTAGCGCGCGCCATACTCCCTCACCTGCATCATCGTTGGGATTGTATCAGTCCGGATGTCGCGGTCCCGCCGAAGTCCGTACGCGGGTAAAACATAATGCCCGCCGTGGATGTGCGCTGTGACATCGGGCACGTGACGCTACGCAGCGCGCGACGCGTCGTCCGCGGGAGAACCCGCTCAGCCCTTCACGCGGCGCAGCTTCTCGATGAGCTTGAGCTGCGCGATGGCGCGCGCCAGCTCGGCCTGAGCCTCGGCATAGGAGATCTTGTCCAGATGACCGGTCAGCGCCTCCTGCGCGCGCTGGCGCGCCGCCAGTGCCGCCTGCTCGTCCAGATCACGCGCCCGGGCGGCGGTGTCGGCAAGTACCGTGACCTGATTGGGCTGCACTTCCAGGGCCCCGCCACCGACATAGAAGGAGTGCTCCTGCCCGTCGGTGCCTTCGACGCGCACCTCACCTGGCTTGAGCATGGTCAGCAGCGGTGCGTGGCGCGGGTACACGCCGATCTCGCCTTCTTGCGCCGGCAGGTACACCACCTTCGCCGGACCGGCATAGATGTCGCCCTCGGCGCTGACGATGTCGACGTGGATGGTGCTGTCCATGAATGTCCCGTGACTTGTTGCCGTTCCTGCCGCTGGCTGCGCCGCTACTGCAGCGTCTTGGCCTTCTCCGCGGCCTCCTCGATGGTGCCTACCATGTAGAAGGCCTGCTCGGGCAGCGCATCGAACTCGCCGGCGAGAATGCCCTTGAAGCCGCGGATCGTGTCCTTGAGCGCCACGATCTTGCCATCCTGTCCGGTGAATACCTTGGCGACGTTGAACGGCTGCGACAGGAAGCGCTGAATCTTGCGCGCGCGGTACACGGTGAGCTTGTCCTCCTCGGATAGCTCGTCCATCCCCAGGATCGCGACGATGTCCTGCAGCTCCTTGTTCCGCTGCAGCACCGCCTGCACACCGCGTGCAGTGTTGTAGTGCTCTTCGCCCACGACGAGTGGGTCGAGCTGACGGCTGGTCGAGTCGAGCGGGTTCACCGCCGGATAGATGCCGAGCGCCGCGATCTGTCGATCCAGCACCACGGTGGCATCCAGGTGCGCGAACGTCGTGGCCGGCGAGGGGTCGGTCAGATCGTCCGCCGGCACGTACACCGCCTGGATGGAAGTGATGGAACCGGTGCGCGTGGAGGTGATGCGCTCCTGCAGCACGCCCATCTCCTCGGCGAGTGTCGGCTGGTAGCCCACCGCCGAGGGCATGCGCCCGAGCAGCGCCGACACTTCCGTGCCCGCCAGCGTGTAGCGATAGATGTTGTCGACGAAGAACAGGATGTCGCGGCCGCGGCCGTTGGCCTGCTTCTCGTCGCGAAAATACTCGGCCATCGTCAGCCCGGTGAGCGCCACGCGCAGGCGATTGCCCGGCGGCTCATTCATCTGGCCGTAGACCATCGCGACCTTCGAATTCGCCAGATTGTCCAGATCGATGACCTGCGACTCGATCATCTCGTGGTAGAAGTCGTTGCCCTCGCGGGTACGCTCACCGACGCCCGCGAATACCGACAGGCCCGAGTACTGCTTGGCGATGTTGTTGATGAGCTCGAGCATGTTGACGGTCTTGCCCACACCGGCGCCGCCGAACAGGCCCACCTTGCCGCCCTTGGAGAAGGGCACCAGCAGATCGATGACTTTGATGCCGGTGACCAGCAGCTCCTGGCCGCCGGCCTGATCCTCAAAGGATGGCGCGGGGCGGTGGATTGGCCAGCGCTCGCGCGTCTTCACCTCGCCGCGGTTGTCCTGCGGGGCACCGAGCACATCCATGATGCGCCCGAGAGTGCCCTCACCGACCGGCACCGAGATCGGCTTCCCCGTGTTCTGCACCTCGAGGCCGCGCTGCAACCCTTCCGTGATGCCCATGGCGATGGTGCGCACCACGCCGTCGCCGAGCTCCTGCTGCACCTCGAGCGTCAGGTCGCGATCGACCAGCTTGAGTGCATCGTAGATGCCCGGGATCGCGCCGCGCGGAAATTCCACGTCCACGACCGCGCCGATGATCTGCGTGATTTTGCCCGTGGTGTTGGTCGTATTGGTATTCGCCATGTCTCTCGTCCTCTGCGGCTAGACTGCCGCGGCGCCGCCGACGATCTCGGCAAGCTCCTTGGTGATGCCGGCCTGCCGCGCCTTGTTGTAAACCAGCTGCAGCTCGGAGATCAGATCGCTCGCATTGTCCGAGGCGCTCTTCATCGCCACCATGCGCGCGGCCATCTCCGAGGCGACGCTTTCCACGGCTCCCTGGTAGACCTGCGACTCGATGTAGCGCATCAGCAACCCATCGAGCAGCTCCTCGGCCGAGGGCTCATAGATATAGTCCCAGTGCGCGGCCAGGCCGCTGTCGCCTTCGACCTCGGTGATCACCGGCAGCAGCTGCAGCACGCGCGGCCGTTGTGTCATGGTGTTGACGAACTGCGCGTGCACCAGAAACACACGATCCAGCTTGCCCTCGCGATACGCATCGAGCATCACCTTGACCGGGCCGATCAGCTCGCGCAGATGCGGCTGATCGCCCAGGCCCGTGACGCTGGCGAGGATCGGCAGGTCCAGCCGTCGGAAGAAGGTCAGGCCCTTGCTGCCGATGATGTCCAGGCTCACGCTCGCGCCCTTCTGCTGCCACTCGCGCACC
>DATAXJ010000032.1:0-132141 GCA_036266795.1 Steroidobacteraceae bacterium
CAAAAGATCGCCTCGGCAGCTCGAAAGAGTCGACAGACACTGCAATCTGAGCCTTGCACAGACTTAATCATGCCAGTCCCACCGACTTCTTCATCCAGAACTGCGCCTGGCAAAGCCTGTGCAGAGCTTCCCTAGAGGGTGCCAAGCCAGCGCAGCAGCGCCGCACGCTCACTTGCCGGCAATTGCTCGAAACCCTCGCGCGCGTGGCGCGCCTCCCCGTCGTGCCAGAGTATGGCCTCCTCCAGGCTGCGGGCGCGGCCATCGTGCAGCATGGTCGGAAAGCTCTCGCGCCCGAGCCGATAGCCCATGCCCCAGAGGGGCGCGGTCCGCCAGCGGCTCGGCACGATGTGTCCGCTGGCGTCGCGGTCTGCCAGTCCATCTCCCAGATCGTGCACGCGTAGATCCGTATAGGCCGCGATGCTCTCGCGCATGGGCTGACCGTGCGCGTCCGTTAACACCACCGGTAAGCGAGGTCGATGGCAGTCCTCACAGCCGAGCGCGACGAAAGTGGCGTCGAGTGCCGCACCCGGCGTCGCAGTCGCTGTCGCTGCCGACCCAGCCGCGTTCGCCGCGGGCACGGCGAGCCAGCGCACGAACTGCACCACGCCGTCGAGCAACTCATCCGAGACCTCGGGTTGCCCACCCGATGGCTGCGCGCGGCAATCCGCTTCGACGCTCGTGCAATCATCCTGTGGGATATCGCGCGTCGTCAGGCCCATCTCGCGGGAGAAGGCCTTGTCGATCTGATCGCGAATCGAAATCGAGTTGCCCTGCCAGCCGAAACGGCCGAGCAGCCGCTGGCCCTGCACCCACTGCCACGCGGGCTCGCCGGTCGCGGCGCCCCCATCAGGACCCCTCACCCCCTGCACGATAGCCTGCGCCGGCACGGCCTCGAGCAGCCCGTCACCGAACAGCGCCGGTGCCATCCGTGGGCGGATCACGGTGCTCGGTGAAAGTGCGCCATAGCGCAGGCGGGTGAGGCGATAGGTTGGCACGCGCAGCTGGTATGCCGTGCCATCCGGGTAGTGTCCCGTGCGCATCTCGTAATGGATCCACACCGCACCCTCGGGCGAAAGACCTTCGAGCGCTGCGGTCGAGAGCACATGTCCATAGCGCGGATCGCCGCTCAGGGGCCGCCCCGCCCGCACGGGCGGCTCGAGCTGCACGACCAGCGGCCCGGGCGCCGGCCCATCTGCGCGCGGTCCGCGCGCGTCGGCACCTTCATTGTGGCACTCATCGCAGGCAGAGCTGTTGAACAGCGGGCCGAGCCCATCGATACGGGCGGCGCCGGGGGTACCGGCCGGGACGAACTGTGTGTTGAATACCGCATGGCCGAGCGCATCGCGCGCCTGCGTCGCGGCATCGAGCGATTCATAGGTCGGCGGGTCGCGTGAATTGCTGAACACCCTGGCGCCCACGAGCGCAGCAGGCGCTGCCTCCGGCGCGCTGGCTGCGACTGCCAGGCACGCCGGGGTTGCCAGGCACAGCAGTGCCGCCAGGCGCGGCAGCGCCGGCGGGATGCGAACTCGCCGGCTGCCATCTCGTAGCAGCGCGCGCCACATCGCCGGCACAGCAGGCGCAGCGCGTCAGTGCGCTGCCGGACTATGCGTGGCCGGACCCTGCGTGGCGGGAGCCTCGGTCACCGATACCTGCGCCTGGGCGCGCCGCGCACCGCTGATCTGCAGCCACAGCTCCTGCCCCGCGGGCATGTCGAACACGACCATCTTATGCGGGCCGGCACAGCGCGAGCCGGAGAAGTCCTGCGTGCTGAGCAGCTTGCCGTCCGCGACCACATCGATCCAGAACGGCGCATCGAGGGACACTCGATAGCTGCCGCTGTGCGGTACGCGGAACTTCACCATGCCGCCGTATGCTCCATCGGTGAGCATGACCTTCCCCGGCGGCGTCACGAATTTTACCTGCGGCTGCGGCGCGAGCTGCACCTGGTAGAACCGGTCTGTGCGCACCGTCGGGGTCGCTGCGGCCGTGGTGCCGCCCTGCACCGCCTGCGGCTGGCCGGCGAATAGCGAGCGCTCCTGGTGCACGTCCCAGGCAAAATCATGGCAGCCCGAAGCTTGCGCCAAGGCCTGCCCAGCCGTCAGTGCGCACAGCACTGCGACAGCCCAGCAGAGGCAATGACGCCGGCGCAACTCTACTGTGGACTGCATGCTCATCGCTCCTCCTCGCCGTCGGCCTTACAGCGACGCGCGCGCATTGGCGAAGTACTCACGCCCCGGGGCATGATAACCGTCTTCAATCTCATAGTTCTCGTCGGTGAGATTGGTGACCCCGAGCTCCAATTCGACCTTGGGCAGCGGCTCGTACGACACCTTCATGTCCACACGCGTGAACGCGCCACCCTGATAATAGAGCAGGGAGTTCACCGCGCTCTGCAACCAGCGGCGACTCTCGCTGTCCACGCTCGGCACGATCTGCCAGTTGTGCGCCGGGTGCCAGTCCACGTAGGCGAACAGCTTGTGCGCAGGGGTATCGGTCGGCAGCACGCCACCGGCCTGCACCACACGCACCAGATCCGAGTAATTGATCCCGGCGCTGAGGGCTGTCAGCAGGTTGCGTGACAGCTCGAGCTCGTAGCCCTCGCGGTGCTCGACACCGACGTTCTGATCCTCACTCACCGTGGGTGAGATGCCCACGGCGTCGATCGCGTGATCCACCCGCACGAGGAACACGTTCGCCACCAGGTGCGTGCCCGCCAGCGTATCGACGACGCCCATCTGGCCATAGTGCGAGCGCTCAGGCTGTAGCGCCGGGTTGTTCAAAAAGGTGCTGAAGCGCGTGCTGTACATCTCGAACAGCGTCGGGAAGCGCGCCCGATCCGCATACGTGAGGTGCACGGCGCCGGTGTCGCTGTATTGGCGCTCAAGGGCGAACTCGCCGTTGAGTGCATCCTTGTTGGCAACGGGATAGGCATACGAGTAGCCAAACGGCGGCGCCGCACCGCTCGACACCCACTCGCTGTCGCCGATCAGGTGGCGGTAGTCGTAGCTGCCCCCCGCGGTGACGCTCCAGCGATCGGCTGGATGGTAGATATTCTCCACCGCCAGCGAAGTGGTGCTCTCCTCAGCGCTCTCCCAGGGCTCCTGGTACCAGGGCGCCGCCGGGGTATTGCGCGTGCTTTCCGTCTCGTTGTGCTGATCCCAGCGAAACTGCGCCGAGGCGCGGATGCTATCGGCACCGCCCGGCAGCGTCTCGCCGAGCTCGATGATGCTACCCGCTGAGCGATCGTCGTAGGTGCTGTCGAACGACTTGGGGGTCTTCTGCGTCGTGTAGCTCAGGCTGTCGTAGGAGTCCAGGGAGTTGTAGAAGCGCTCGTAATAGGCACGCGTCTTCAGATAAGAGCCGCGATCGTCCAGCGCGTTCTGGGATAGCCAGTAGGCGCTCTGATAATCCCAGGCGGGCCAGGTCCAATACTTCACCGAGCTCAATGAACTCGGCGGAATGTAGCCATCCGTCGGCGGGTTGCCCTTCTGGCCGACCTGATCGATGACGTTGACGCTGTAGTCGGAGCCTTCATTGGGCAGGTAGCCGGCCTTGACATTGATCTTGTAGTCCTGGCTCCAGGACTGCAGCCGATCGCCGCGGCCCTGCAGGGTGCCGCCGCTGTAGTCATCGGACAGGCGGAAGTGATTCTGCTTATCGAACGAGCCTGCGCCCTGCAGATACCAGTTGCTCTGGCGCGAGCCGACGAATACATCATCGACCGTGCCCTGATAGGCACCGGTCGAATCGAACGTCGAGCCCACGCGGCCTTCGGCCTCGAGGGGCTGCGTCACGACGCGGCTGACGAGGTTGATCTCTCCTCCCATGGCTCCCGGCCCGTCGATGACCGAGGCATAGCCCTTGGCGATCTGCAGCTGCGCGATATCCATCGTGGTGAACCGGCCGAAGTCGATGCGATCGTCGTAGGGCAGATAGATGGGAATGCCGTCCTGGTAGATGGGCACCCGCCAGCGGTCGAAACCACGGATCCAGATATCGGTCTCATTGCGGGCGCCGACTTCACTGACTGAGGTCCCCGAGGCGAGCTCGAAGGCGCTGTCGAGCGCATTGCGGTCGAACTCGCGCATGTCGCTCTGCGTGACGTCGCTGCCGCCGAGTGACTGGCCGTTCTCGTGCGGCGCGGTGACGGTGACCTCCTCGAGCGTCGATACGCTGTCGGCACCGGCGGCCCCATTGCCGCCGGCAGCCGACTGCTGCGCGAACACCAACCCCGGCGCACCGAACGCTGCGGTGGCCAGGCACAAAATGACTGGGCTGACCTTCACCCGACTCTCCCTGTTGTGTCCCGCGTACGCCCGAGACGACGCGCAGGGGCGCCCATGGGCGCTCGTTCGGCGCGTCATCGCGATATTTGACCGGATATAACGAAGTCTAGAGGCTGAGGTTGGAATCGGCAACTGCCGGCGCTAGGGGCCCCCACGCGCGATACGATGGATGCATCCCAATGGGCAGGCGCACATTTCTCGGGACGACAGTGGCGGTGCCGCAGAGCATCCGCTGCGCGCTCAAGGAACTGCTTGGCGAGGGGTCGGCCGAGATAATCGATCGAACCCGCGTCGTGGAACACTCGACCTTTGCCAGGCTGCACGGCCGAGTCAGGGCCACGACCCGGCGCCGCCGCATTTTTCTAAACGGCAGTAGCGCGCAATTCTTTGCCGATCCGACCCTCATGCTGCACGAGTACTGCCACGTGGTGCTGCAATGGGAGCCGGGAGTACTCACGGTGCCTCGCTACATGCGCGAGTGCCTGCGGCGAGGCTATTGGAACAATCGCTACGAGGTGCAGGCGCGAGCGTTCGCGCACCGACACCTATCCAAATTCAGCGCCTTGCTTGCCGCAGCGCCAGCGGCGGATCGGCGCAGCGATGCGCCCGCCAGCTGATATCGCGACCAGACGCCGCGCGCCTGTCACTACTCCAGCGGCTCGATGCGCTCCACGGTGCGCCAGCCGCGCGGTAGCAGCGCGCCGCGCTGCGCGCGCTCCCCGCTGTAATCGGCGAGGTCCTGCGCTGACAGTTTCATCTGGCGCTCGCCGCTGTACACCGCGAGCGACTGGGCGGCGCCGAGCACACACAGTGCCACGATGCGCTCCTCACCGGACTCGGCCTTCTTGGTGGGGATGCCGAAGAGTTTGTTGCCCTTGCCCCGCGGCAGCTCGGGAACCTCGCTGGCCGGGAACACCAGCAGCCGCCCCTCGCTGTTGACCAGCGCGACGCGCGCATCCGCGCTGCTCACGGGGGCGGCAGGCAGCAGCTGCGCCGCTGGAGTGAGTTTGAAGACTGCCTTGCCGCCGCGGTTGCGCGAGTGCAGCTCCTTGAGGCGCACCGTGAAACCATAGCCGGCATCGCTCGCGAGCAGCCAGGCGTCCTCGGCATCACCGATCGCGACCGCCGCGAAGCGCGCCCCATCGGGTGGATCGAAACGCCCGGCGAGCGGCTCGCCGGCGCCGCGCGCCGAGGCCAGCGTGTGCGCCGGCAGACTATAGGCACGCCCGGTGCTGTCGACGAACACGGCCTGCTGGGTACTGCGGCCGCGCGCTACCGCCTGGAAGGCATCGCCACTCTTGTATGAGAGCGAGCGCGGCTCGATGTCGTGGCCCTTGGCGGCACGCACCCAACCACCGGTTGAGAGCACCACGGTGACCGGCTCGTTGGCGAGCAACTCGGTCTCCTCGATGGCCTGCGCCGCTGCGCGCTCGACGATGCGCGTGCGCCGCTCATCGCCATATTCGCGCGCATCGGCCTGGATCTCTTCGCGCAGCAGCTTCTTCAACCGCGCACGGCTGGCAAGGATCGCGGCGAGCTCGTCGCGCTCTTCGGCGAGCTCGGACTGCTCCTCGCGGATCTTCATCTCCTCCAGGCGCGCGAGATGGCGCAGCTTGGTCTCGAGAATCGCCTCGGCTTGCTCATCGGAGAGCTTGAAGCGCTTCATCAGCACCGGCTTCGGCTCTTCCTCGCGGCGGATGATGCGGATCACCTCATCGAGATTCAGATAGGCGATCAGCAGGCCGTCGAGGATGTGCAGGCGCCGTGTAACCTTGTCGAGGCGGTGCTGCAGGCGGCGGCGCACCGTGTTCTGGCGGAACTCGAGCCACTCGGAGAGCAGCGCCTTGAGTCCCATCACGCGCGGGCGACCGTCGTTGCCGATGACGTTGAGATTGACGCGGTAATTGCGCTCGAGGTCCGTGGTCGCAAACAGGTGCGCCATCAGCTGTTGCACATCGACGCGATTTGAGCGTGGTTGGATGACCAGCCGCGTGGGGTTCTCATGGTCGGACTCGTCGCGCAGATCCTCGACCATGGGCAGCTTCTTCTGGCGCATCTGCTCGGCAATCTGCTCGAGCACACGGCTGCCGGAAACCTGATAGGGCAGCGCATTGATGACGACGAGACCCTCGTCGTCGACCTCGTACGTGGCGCGCGCGCGATAGCTGCCGCTGCCGCTCTCGTAGAACGCCACCAGATCCGCGCGTGGCGAGACGATCTCCCCGCCGGTAGGCAAGTCCGGGCCCTTGATGTGCTTGAGCAGTGCGCGTGTGGTGCTGTCCGGCTCATCGAGTAGCTGCACACAGGCGGCGGCAACCTCGGTGAGATTGTGCGGCGGGATATCGGTGGCCATGCCCACGGCGATGCCCGAGGCGCCGTTCATCAGCAGGTTCGGCAGCCGCGCCGGCAACATGGTGGGCTCATCCAGCGTGCCGTCGAAGTTCGCCACCCACTCGACCGTGCCGTGCTCGAGCTCGGCCAGCAACAGCTCCGCGTAGCGCGTCAGGCGCGATTCGGTATAGCGCATGGCGGCGAAGGATTTGGGGTCGTCGGGCGAGCCCCAATTGCCCTGCCCGTCCACGATCGGATAGCGATACGAGAAGGCCTGGGCCATGTGCACCATGGCCTCGTAACAGGCCATGTCGCCATGCGGGTGAAACTTGCCGATGACGTCCCCGACGGTGCGCGCCGACTTTTTGTGCTTGGCGGCCGCCGAGAGGCTGAGTTCGCTCATGGCATAGATGATGCGGCGCTGGACGGGCTTGAGCCCGTCGCCGAGCGCCGGCAGTGCCCGGTCGAGGATGACGTACATCGAATAATCGAGGTACGCCTTCTCGGTGAACTGGCCGAGCGGGCGGCGCTCGATGCCCTCGAAGTTGACCGCCATCAGACCGTCACCTCGGCGAGATTGCCGTTGCGCTCGAGCCATTCGCGCCGATCGGCGGCGCGTTTCTTCGCCAGCAGCATGTCCATCAGACTCTCGGTCTTGTCCTTGGCCTCGATGGTCAGCTGTACCAGCCGCCGCGTGCGCGGATCGATGGTGCTCTCGCGCAGCTGGGAGGGATTCATCTCTCCCAGACCCTTGAAGCGCGTCACCGAGGGCTTCATGCGCGCATTCTCCGCGGCCAGGCGCTTGAGCGTTGCATCGCGCTCGGAGTCGTCGAGCGCATAGAGCACCTGCTTGCCTGCATCGATGCGATACAGCGGCGGCATCGCGACGTGGACGTGGCCGTTCGTCACCAGCGGACGGAAGTGCCGCAGGAACAGCGCGCACAGCAGCGTCGCGATGTGTTGCCCGTCCGAGTCGGCATCGGCCAGGATGCACACGCGGTGATAGCGCAGCTGCGAGAGGTCACTGGCACCCGGTTCGACACCCAGCGCCACGCTGATGTCGTGCACCTCCTGCGAGCTGCCGATCTCGCCGGGCTCGAGCTCCCAGGTGTTCAGAATCTTGCCCCGCAGCGGCATGATGGCCTGAAACTCGCGGTCGCGCGCCTGCTTGGCCGAGCCGCCGGCGGAGTCGCCCTCGACCAGGAATAGCTCCGAGCGCGCCGGATCCTGGTTGGTGCAGTCGGCAAGCTTGCCCGGCAGCGCCGGACCGCCGAGCGTGCGCTTGCGCACCACACGTGCCGCCGCGCGTGCACGCTCCTGCGCATTGGCGATGGCGAACTGCGCGATGCGCTCGCCGGCGTCCGGATGCTGGTTCAGCCACAGCGCCGCCGCATCGCGCGCGTGCCCCTCCACCAGCCCCGCCGCCTCGCGCGAGGAGAGCTTCTCCTTGGTCTGGCCGGCGAACTGTGGCTCGCGGATCTTGATCGACAGCACATAGCAGGCGCGATCCCAGATATCCTCGGCGGCGAGCTTCAGGCCCCGCGGCAGCAGATTTCTGAATTCGCAGAACTCACGCACGGCAGCCACGACCCCGGCGCGTAACCCATTGACGTGCGTGCCGCCGGCCGGAGTGGGGATGAGATTCACATAGCTTTCGGCGACCAGCTGCTCGGCGTCGGCAGACCACACCAGCGCCCAATCCACGGCATCCTGATCGGAGGTGTGCTGGCCGCTCAGCGGCTCGGTCGGCAGCCGCTCGGCCGCTCCCAGCTGCTCCACCAGGTAGGCGCCGAGCTCACCGCTATAGAACCATTCCTCGCGCTCGCCGGTGCCCTGATTGGTGAAGCTGACGCGCAGGCCCGGACAGAGCACCGCCTTGGCCTTGAGCACGCGCTTCAGATCCGGCACCGAGAAGCGCTCGGAGTCGAAGAACTTCGGATCCGGCCAGAAGCGCACCGTCGTGCCGGTGTTGCGTTGGCCGACGGTGCCGGTCACCTCGAGCTTGGAGTGAACGTGCCCGTCCTTGAAGCTGATGTTGTATTGCTTGCCGCCGCGACGGATCCAGCACTCCAGATGCTTCGAGAGCGCATTGACCACCGAGACCCCCACGCCGTGCAACCCTCCGGCGAACTTGTAGGAGCCCTCGGTGAACTTGCCACCCGCATGCAGGCGCGTCAGGATCAGCTCGACCCCGCTGATCTTCTCCTTCGGGTGGATGTCCACCGGCATGCCGCGGCCATCGTCGGCGACCTCGAGGGAATTGTCCTCGTGGAGCGTGACCTGGATGTTCTTGGCGTGGCCGGCAAGTGCCTCATCGACGCTGTTGTCGATGACTTCGTGCGCCAAGTGATTGGGGCGGCTGGTATCGGCGTACATGCCTGGCCGCCGGCGCACCGGCTCCAGGCCGCTGAGGACTTCGATGTCGGAGGCGGTATAGCTCTCTGCCATTCTCTTCCAGAATCACTCGTGGACTCGCCGGCCGCGTCGCCGCGCGCGCGGATTCTAGCAGAGCCATGGCGGGTGCAGCCCCGTGCGCCCGCCTCCCTGGGAGGCGAGCGCACCGGTTCGGACGTACCGGCCGTCGGACACCCCGGCCGAACTAACGCAGAGGCGTGCGATTGTCCACCGCAGCGGCCACATTTGCGGGCAGTTGTGCCAGCGCCATATTCACGGCAGTACTGACGCACTGCGCGTTGGTGCTGGTCCAGGCCGATACGGGGTAGAGGGTGGAGAGCTGCGCGCAGGCGTGCTGAGCCGTCAGCAGAATGCGCCGTCGCAGGATGACGATTCCGCTTGCGCTGTGGATATCAATGTCGCGATAAGTGACCTCGCGCGTCAGCGACAGCTGCTCGATCGGAACGCCGGCATAGTCCTTGCCAATGTCGGCTTGACGGGCAGCGCGGCGGGCTCGGACCGTGACCTCATCGGCCGTCACGGTCTGATCGGGACTGGCGTTCTGCACATCCGTATTTGAGTTCGGCGTGATCGGCGCAGTGGTGGCGTTCTGCGCCAGCGCGGCAGTCGCCGCTAGCGTCAGCGTCGCGCCGAGCAGCAGAGTCGAGCCGGCTGTGTGTAGGGTCTTCAGAGTCATAGCATGTCCCTCTTAAAAAGGATTGAATGCTTTTTTAGCGGACGCTGCAGCGCGTGCGCACCGGGAGGCGCAACCAAACACCCGTCCGATGTCGAGGAGAGTTGCGAGGGAGTGTTCCTACGACGCGCTGCGAAGCGCATCAGTAGTTCAGCACTCGTTCAGTCGAAGTCCTGCACCAGCGCGGCGCGCAGCGCCTCGGGCAATGGCTCGACAGTGTGCCGATAATGGGGATGGTCCACGCCTGCCGCCAGCGTCGCCCCGGCCAGTGCGGCAGCCACGACCGGCGCTGCGAATTCGAAACGCAGGAAATGTACCGCCGAGGTCTTTGCGTCGTTCTCGCGCACGAGATCTTCGTCAGCGATCGCGTAGACGGCCGGGAAACCCTCAATCCGCACCCAGCAGTGGCGCTCGAAACCGCGTAGCTCACCGAGCCGCCGCGCGCGCTCGGCGGGGTCTGGGTACTCGAGCATCAGCGTGGCCTTGAGATTGGAGCCATCGGGAATCAGCGGGTTGTAGGCTGCGAGTTCCTCCTCGATGCCCGCAGGCTCGAAGATGCGCTCCGTGCGCAACATCTCTTGGATCTGGTACTGCACCGTGAGCCGATCCTCGAAGCTCCACGAGCAGTGCTCGCCGATTCGTAGCGAGCGCTCGCGGCGATGCTCGATGAGCCGTGCGCGAAACGCCGGCCGCTCGCGCGCGTACTGTTCGAGCGGCATCAGATCGGCACTGGTTAGCTTACGCATGTTGCGCTCAGATCGCGTACGCGATGCGTAACAGCTTCAGCGGATGCGTTGGGGCACGCGCGCTGGCGAGGCCGCTCTCGATCTGGTGGCCGGCCATCGGACAGTCACTTGCATAGTAGTCGCCCTCGCCCTGCTCGACTTTCTGGAATACGGGTCGACCGATCTTCATGGATGCGTCGCGAAATTCACTCTTCACTGCGTAGGTGCCGTTGTGGCCGGAGCAGCGCTCGATGATCTCGAAGCTCGTCTCGGGCACCAGTCGCAGCACATCGCGGGTTTTCAGTCCGATATTTTGTACCCGCAGATGGCAGGGCACGTGGTAGCTGATCTTGCCGAGTCGGGCCTTGAAATCAGTGTCCAGCAGCCCCGCCTTGTGGCGGAGCATGAGGTACTCGAACGGATCGAAGAACGCCTGGGCCACGCGCTGCACCGCCTCGTCCTGCGGATACATCAACGGCAGCTCCTGCTTGAACATCAGCACGCAGGAGGGTATCGGCGCGACCAGGTCGTAGCCGGCCGACACCAAGCGATCGAGCTCGGGAATGTTGGCCTGCTTGAGGCGATCCACCGCCTCGAGATCGCCGATCTCGAGCTTGGGCATGCCGCAGCAGCGCTCGCGCTCCGGCAGTGTCACGGCAATGCCGTTGTGCTCGAACACGGCAACGAGGTCCTCGGCCAGCTCCGGCTCGTTGCGGTTGCCATAACAGGTCGCAAACAACGCGACCTGGCCACGCGTGTCGGGGCTGGCCCGCGCGCTGATCTCCGGCCTGCTGCGCCAGCGCAGCCGCGAGCGCGCGCTGTGAATTTCGTAGCGTGGCAGCGGGGCGCGCGGATCAACGCCGAGGGTGTGCTCCAGCAGCCGGCGGCCCGTGGGATCGGCATTGGCGCTGTTCACCAGGCCATTGACCACCGGAATGCCCGCCAGACGCCCGACTACATCGGTACTGGTGAGGACCCGGTCGCGCAGTGTGGGCTTGCGAGCGCGAGTACGCACCGCCTTTGCCCGCAGCATCAAATGCGGGAAGTCCACGTCCCAGGGGTGCGGCGGCACGTAGGGACACTTGGTCGAGAAGCAGATATCGCACAGGTAGCAATTGTCGACCACCCGCCAGTAAACGCGCTTGTCGACGCCGTCGAGCTCCAGGGTCGGGGAGGCGTCGATGGCATCGAACAATGTCGGAAAGGCGTTACAGAGATTGAAGCAGCGGCGGCAGCCGTGGCAGATCTCGAAGACTCGCGTGAGCTCCTGCTCGAGCGCGGCTTCATCGTAAAAACCCGCTTCGCGCCACTTCAGTGGATGGCGAACGGGAGCCGCAAGGCTGCCCTCGCGGCTCCCGTTCGTCTTGACGTCGCTCAAAGCGTATCCAGCGGCGTCGCAGCTCAGAGCGTGTCGAGCGCCTTCTGGAAGCGATTGGCGTGCGAGCGCTCGGCCTTGGCGAGAGTTTCGAACCAATCGGCAATCTCGCCGAAGCCCTCATCGCGCGCGGCCTTCGCCATGCCCGGATACATATCCGAGTACTCGTGGGTCTCCCCGGCGATTGCAGACTTCAGGTTCAGCTTCGTGTCGCCGATCGGCAGCCCGGTAGCCGGATCCCCTACCTGCTCGAGATACTCCAGATGGCCATGCGCATGGCCCGTCTCGCCTTCAGCCGTGGAGCGGAACACGGCCGAGACGTCATTGAAGCCCTCGACGTCCGCCTTGGCTGCGAAATACAGATAGCGACGGTTCGCCTGCGATTCGCCAGCAAAGGCGTCCTTCAAATTCTTTTCGGTCTTGGTTCCGGTGAGTTTCATCCCAGCTTCCTCCGCGATGCGAATTGGCACCGATCCGTTCCATAATGGTAAGGCGGTGATTTAGACTGATTCTAATCACTGTATGCCGATGGCCACGGAGCGTCAACGGCCGCCAACGATGATCAGGGCACGTACGGGAGGCAGAATGACCGAGGCCGACACGCCAGCAGGTGCTGCGCCCTTCGAGCAGACGCTCGCGCAGCTGGAAGCCCTGGTCGTGCGCCTGGAGAGTGGCGAGCTGCCGCTCGATGAGGCGTTGCGTTCTTTTGAGCAGGGGGTGCGGCTGACGCGTGAGTGCCAGGCGGCACTGTCCTCGGCGCAGCAAAAGGTGCAGCTGTTGCTGCAGCGGGGCGAAACCGCCGTGCTCGAAGAGTTCGATACGACCAGCATCGAGCCGGTTTCGGTTAGCGCCACCGCCACGCTCGTCACGACCGGGATCTCCACGAGCGACGAGGCCTGAGCCGCGCCTGAGCCGCTCCTGAACCGCACCGCCGCCTGCTGCGCCGCGGTGCCGCGGCGGACCGTGTAAACTTCCCGCCATAATGCCCTCGACCACCCCGTCCTATCCGCTGCTGTCCGCAATCGAGTCTCCTGCCGACCTGCGCGCCCTCCCCGAGCGCGATCTCGCAGCGTTGGCCGTCGAGCTGCGTGACTACCTCATCCAGACGGTCAGTACCCGCGGCGGCCATTTTGCGGCCGGCCTGGGCACCGTTGAGCTGACGCTTGCGTTGCATTATGTCTTCAACACCCCCGAGGACCGGTTGGTCTGGGACGTGGGGCATCAGGCCTATCCCCACAAGGTGCTGACAGGCCGTCGCGACCGGCTCGGCAGCATCAAGCAGCTACAGGGACTTGCGCCCTTCCCGACCCGCAGCGAGAGCCCCTACGACGCCTTTGGGGTGGGACACTCGAGCACCTCGGTCAGCGCGGCCCTGGGCATGGCGATCGCTGCGCAGCGCAAGGGCGAATCGCGCCGTGCCGTGGCCATCATCGGTGACGGCGCCATGAGCGCCGGCATGGCCTTCGAAGCGCTCAACCACGCCGGCAGCCTGCCGGTGGATCTGTTGGTCGTGCTCAACGACAACGACATGTCCATCTCCGAAAACGTCGGCGCGCTGTCGAACTACTTTGCGCGCGTCATCTCCGGCCGCCTCTATTCGCAGCTTCGCGCCAGGGGCAAACGCGCCCTCGAACAGGTGCCGCCGCTGCGACCGTTGCGCGAGCTGGCGCGTCGCTCCGAGGAGCACGTCAAAGGCATGCTGCTGCCGGGAACCATCTTCGAGGAGATGGGCTTCAACTACCTCGGGCCCATCGACGGTCACGACCTGCCCTCGCTGCTGCGCGCGCTGCGCACGGCACGGGGTCTGCACGGACCGCAGCTGCTGCACGTGGTCACGCGCAAGGGCAAGGGCTATGCGCCCGCTGAAGCCGACCCGATCACCTGGCATGGACCGGGTCCGTTCGATCCGGCGACCGGTACGATTCACAAGGAAAAGCCGGGCACTGCCACCTATTCGCAGATTTTCGGTCAGTGGTTGTGCGACATGGCCGAGCGCGACGCGAGCATCGTGGGCATCACGCCCGCAATGCGTGAGGGCTCCGGGCTGGTCGAGTATTCACGCCGCTTTCCAGATCGTTACTTCGACGTGGCCATCGCGGAGCAGCACGCCGTGACCTTCGCCGCCGGCCTCGCCTGCGAGGGCATGCGCCCGGTGGTGGCGATTTATTCCAGCTTCCTGCAGCGCGGCTACGATCAGGCCATTCACGACGTGGCACTGCAGGACCTGCCGGTGCTGTTTGCGCTCGATCGCGCCGGCCTGGTCGGCAGCGACGGCGCCACGCATCACGGCAGTTACGACATTTCCTTTCTGCGCTGTATTCCGAATTTCGTCCTCATGGCCCCCGCAGACGAAAACGAGTGTCGCCAGATGCTCTACACCGCCACCACCTTGGCGGGACCGAGCGCGGTGCGCTTCCCCCGCGGACGCGGTCCGGGCGTAGCCCCGGTGCGCGATTTCCAGGCGCTGCCCGTCGGGCGAGCCGAACTGCGTCGCCGCGGCGCCGGTGGCCTGGCCCTGCTTGCTTTCGGACCACTGTTGGCTCCCGCGCTGGTCGTGGGCGAACGACTCGATGCGACCGTGGTGAATATGCGTTTCATCAAACCGCTGGATCGCGACTTGCTCTGCGAGATCGCGGGCAGTCACGCCGCGATCATCACGCTCGAGGAGAATGCCATCGCAGGCGGCGCCGGCAGCGCCTGCTCGGAGCTGCTGGATGCCGAGGGCTTCGTCCTGCCGCGTTTGCATGTGGGCATCCCCGATCGCTTTATCGAGCACGGCAGCCGCGACGACTGTCTGACCGCTGCCGGACTGGACCTGCCGGGCATCCAGGCGACCATCGATCGCTGGTGTGCCCGCATGCCAGGGTTGAAGCTCGGCCGCACCGCCCCCAGACTGGCAGCTGCCGGCCCCAAAGATTAGCCAGCGAGCATAGGTGAGAGCATGAGCACTGCCGCAAGGCCACGACGGGCCGCCGCATCACGAGGCGCCGTCGCAGGTCCCCGTCCCAGCACCGCTTCTGCGTCTGCCCCGCAGCGCGTCGCGCTGCATGCACGGATGGATACAACTGCCACCAGAATCGAGGATGTGCAGGCGCGTGCCGATACGCGCCGCATCCCAATCAATCGCGTTGGCATCAAGGACATCCGCCACCCGGTGCGCGTCAAGGATCGCTCGCGCGGCGAGCAGCACACCGTGGCGAACTTCAACATGTACGTGAACCTGCCGCACGACTTCAAGGGCACGCACATGTCGCGCTTCGTCGAGATCCTGCACCATGAGCGCGAGATCTCGGTGGACTCGTTCCGCGCCCTGCTCACCGAGATGGCCGGCCGTCTGGATGCGAATGCCGGGCACATCGAGATGAACTTTCCCTACTTCGTGACCAAGCGCGCCCCCGTATCGGGCGTGGAAAGCCTGATGGACTACCAGGCCTCGCTGATTGGCGAGGTGCGCGGCGAGCGCACCTGCCTGTGGCTGAAGGTCGTGGTTCCAGTGACCAGTCTGTGCCCCTGCTCGAAGAAGATTTCCGAGCGCGGCGCGCACAATCAACGCTCGCACGTGACCATCAAGGCACGACTGCGCAGCCACATGTGGATCGAGGAGCTCATCGACCTGGTTGAGAGCGAGGCCTCCTGCGAGCTCTACGGCATTCTCAAGCGCCCCGACGAGAAGTACGTGACCGAGCGCGCCTACGACAACCCGAAGTTCGTCGAGGACATGGTGCGCGATGTTGCCGTGCGACTTAACAGCGAGGAACGCATCTCCGCCTACGTGGTCGAAAGTGAGAACTTCGAGTCGATCCACAACCACTCGGCCTATGCACTGATCGAGCACGACAAGGAGTCCACCCCGGCGTTGGAGCTGGCAGGCGTCGAGGCGCCGATTGAGCCGTGATGTCCGCGATATAATCGCCGGTAGCCAATCAGTTACTGAACATATATCAGATTAATTGGAGAAGCGACGATGCCTTTGAATGACAGATCCGGCCTGCAGCGCGGTCCGGGCAACTTCGTTTTCAACCAGCGCACTTTCGGCGGCCAGCCAGGCCTCGCCCTCGGCGACGAGCGCATGACACTGCAGGGGACGATCAACAAGTCCTTCCTGCTGCTCGTGGTGCTGCTGGCGGCGGCCTTCTGGACCTGGTCGCAATATCTGACGACTGGCAATCCGGCCACCATCAGCCTGCCGATGACCGTGGGATTGATCGCTGGCTTCGCGCTCTCGCTCATCATCATCTTCCGTGCCACGCTCGCGCCGTATCTGGCGATTCCCTACGCGGCCTGCGAAGGTTTGGTCCTCGGCGGGTTCTCGGCGGAACTCGAGCGCCGCTATCCGGGCATTGCGATCCAGGCCGTGGGCCTGACCTTTGCCGTGCTCGCGGCCATGCTGGTCGCCTACAAGACGGGCCTCATTCGCGTCACGCAGCGCTTCCGCACGATCATCGTCGCGGGACTCAGCGCGATCGCGCTGCTGCTGATCGTCTCCATGGTGCTGAGTCTGTTCCACGTGGCCACGCCGTTCCTGCTCAGCAGCAGCCCGCTGAGCCTCGGCATCTCCCTGCTCATCATCGGCTTCACCGCCTTCAGCCTGGCACTGAACTTCGACATGATCGACGTCGGGGCGGCCAATGGCTTGCCGCGCTACATGGAGTGGTACTCGGCGTTTGGCCTGCTGCTCACGCTGGTGACGCTCTACATCTGGATCCTGCAGTTCCTGGCACAGTCTCAGCGCCGCTGAGCCGGCTCTGCGACCAACCTCCAGTGCGCGAAGGCACTGGAGGTATTCGACATAAGCCCCCGCTCAGCGGGGGTTCAGCCTTGCTGGCATATCCTGATCCTCAGGTTCAGCGTGCTGCTTTGCGCAGCAAAAGGATTTGGTATGCGCGTACGCACTCCTCTACTGGCGGCCGCCGTGTGCGCGGCATTGATGGGCACGGGCACGGTTGCCTCGGCCCAGATTTCGATTGGCGTCTCGGTCCATATCGCCCCGCCGGTGCTGCCGGTCTATACGCAGCCGGTGATGCCCGCATCGGGCTATCTGTGGGTTCCCGGATACTGGGCGTGGAGCGATGACGGTGCGTATTACTACTGGGTGCCAGGCACCTGGGTGCTGCCTCCGCAGCCCGGCCTGCTCTGGACGCCGGGCTACTGGGGCTGGGCCAACGACGTCTACGTGTGGCACGAGGGCTATTGGGGGCCTAGCGTGGGCTTCTATGGTGGAGTCGATTACGGCTTCGGCTACGGCCCTCATGGCTATGACGGCGGCTACTGGAATCATGGCCAGTTCTACTACAACACCTCGGTCACTCACGTGAGACCGGGTATGCGGCTGGCGCACACCTACAACCATCCCATAGCCGGCGGCGGCGCTCCCGGTCATGCGAGCTTCAACGGCGGCCGGGGCGGCGTGCAGGTACATGCCACTGCCGCGCAGCTCAGTGCCGGTCGTGAACGGCATGTCATGCCAATCAGCGCGCAGCGAGACCTGATCAATTCAGCGAGCCATGATCAGCGGCTGCGCGCCAGTTACAACCACGGCCATCCCGGCGTTGCCACCACACCGCGCCCCGATACTTTCACGCGCTCAGGGGGCGAGGCCGCACATGCGCCCCAGCCGTCGGGTGTGTCACCTCAGGAGCATCGTCCGGCCGAGCACGGGACTGGGCCGGCGCATGAGCCGCGTGCGCAGGGCAACGCTCATCCCACGCCGAACTTCGCGCCGCGCGAGCATGTACCCACCACTCCGCGCGCTGAGCCACATGCCGCGCCTCACGCCAATGCGCATCCCGTGGCACCGCATCCGAGCGCGCAGCACGGCGGCAGCGACGACAAGGGCGGCGATCGTCGCGATCAGCACCCCCCGCGGCCCTAAGACGCGCGGTGGCTGCCGGACAGCGATGGCGTGAGGACTGCTAGGAGGCGGAGCGCGCCGGAGCGCGCTCCGCGGCGCGCTCCGGACTCTGCAGGCGGCCGATCAGGGCTCGCAGGAAGACCTGGTTGAAACGCAGCTGACAGGAAGCGGACACCTGCTCGAGTAGCGTGGAGCTCACCTTCAGGGCCGTCACGGCATCCACGGAACGGATCGTCGCCGTGCGTTTGGCCCCCGGGACGTAACTGGCCTCGCCGAAGCACTCACCGGACTGCAACATGCCGATGGCCAGGCCATGCCGCTCCACGGCGCAGTGACCGGACACGATGATGTAGAAGCGATCGTCCATCTCGCCTTCCTTGACGATCTCCTCACCGCTGGCGTAATCCTGCCAGTGGCTCGCGCGCATGACCTCGTGGATCTCGCCGTGCGAGAAATCGTGGAAGAATTTCAGGCGGCGCAGCAGGCTGAACTGCTCCTGCTGGTCCATGCGTGAATACTGCTGGCGCAGTTTCTGGTGCACGCGCGTCAGCTCGGCCGCCAGATCCAACCCCGAGCGATAGCGCCGCGCGGGCTCCTTTTGCATGGCTACGCCCACGACGTTCTCAATCTCCTCGGGAACATCCGAGCGCAGCGTATGAATTGGCGCGGGCGTGGCGTATACGATCTGATGCAACAGCTTGGCAAGATTACCGGCGCGAAACGGGCGCACGCCCGTCAGCAGCTCGTACATGACGGCGCCGAGTGAGTAGAGGTCCGACTGGTGCGTCAGCTCCAGGCTCTGCACCTGTTCGGGGGACATGTAGCTCGGCGAGCCGGCGATACCCTCGATGCGCGAGATCTCCGAGCCCGCCACCAGCGCAATGCCGAAGTCGATGATGCGCACGTCGCTGTCAGTCGTGAGCATGATGTTCGAGGGTTTGACGTCGCGGTGGATCACGCCGCGCGAGTGCGCGTAGTGCAGCGCCTTGGCGCACTTGAACATGATCTCCACCACATCATCGAGCCGCAGCAGGTTGTCTGGGCGGCAATAAGTGGCCAGGGTGCGCGCGCCGTGCACGTGCTCGGTCACGACGTAGCAGTGACCGTTCTCCTCACCGGCATCGTAGATCGGCAGGATGTTCGGGTGCTGCAGCATCCCAACCATGTGTGCCTCGGACAGGAACATCTTGCGCGCGATGCGCGCCCGCTCATCGTCACCGCCAGCATCGATGGTGTAGACCTTGATTGCGACGTCGCGCCCATAATAGGGATCGTGGGACAGGTATACCGTCCCCGTGCTGCCACGGCCGACCTCATTGATGATGAGGTACTTGCCGATGCGCTCAGGCATCTTGTGGGTGTGCGCCGTCTTATGTGCAGGAGCTGCCATCTGGCGGATCGTGAAGATGCCAGCGGGCAGCATAAGCGGCCGCACTGCGGGCGATCCGTGACGAGGGTCCCGAACCCGCATGGCTGGAACGGGCTTGGCCGGGGATTACCGGCCCCGGGGTGTTAGCGGCGCGCTGACCGCCGCTCCCCATGCACACCGCCTGCGGGTGGGTCGGCCGCCGAAATCTGCGTTAGCGGCCGAAGTGGTCGAACATTGACTGCTCGAGCAGCTGCGGCGCATCCGAATTTGACCAAGTCACGGACACGCCCGCGCCGGCCGTCACGGCACCGATACGCGTAACACGCTCCCCGAGCGTCGCGGCGAGCGCATGCAGCGCGCTCTCACGCTCCGGCGCCGCGCAGAAGCACAGCTCGTAGTCCTCGCCGCCGCACAACGCCAGCCGCAGCGTCTGCTCGACGGACCAGCCCGCCTGGTCAGTGAAGGCCTGCAGCGACTGCGAGAGCGGCAGCAGCGCCGCATCGATCTGCGCAGCACAGCCCGAAGCGGCGAGCATGCGCCGCGCATCGACAGCCAGACCGTCGGACACGTCGATACAGGCGCTCGCCAGACTGCGCAGTCCCTCGCCGAGAGCCACGCGGGCCGTAGGGTACTCAAAGCGGGCCATGAGCGCGGTTCGATCCGCGCGCTGCGTGGCTGGCGTATTGCTGCGCGCAGTGGGGTACTGCACCAGCAGCCGCCCGGCGGCGGCATCTCCGGGAGTGCCGCTGACATAGAGCGCATCGCCCGGCCTGGCTCCCTGGCGCCGCAGCGCCCGCCCGGCGGGCACCAGTCCGGCGAGCTCGACGGTGATAGACAGCGGTCCGCGGCTCAGGTTGCCGCCGACCAGGGCGACTGCATGACGTTCGGCCAACGGCGCGAGCCCCGCGCAGAACTCCGCCAACCATGCCTCCTGCGCCTGCGGCAGGATCAGTGACAGCAACATCCAGCTCGGCGAGGCGCCCATGGCGGCGATGTCGCTGAGATTGACAGCCAGCGCGCGATGACCGAGCGAGCGAGGCGGCGCGCCCGGTAGGAAGTGCACGCCCTCGACGAGGGCATCGGTGGTCATCACCAATTCGCAACCGGGGGACACGGCCAGCACTGCCGCATCGTCCCCGATGCCCAGGCTCACGTCGGATCGCCGTGCGCCGAGCGACGAGAAGAACCTCCGGATGAGCTCCGATTCGTCCACGATGCTCCGCTCAGCGCACCTCGGCCGCCCGCCAGAGGCGCCCAGCCCGATCCAACACCGCATTGACGAGCGTGTGGCCCTCGCTGGCACCGAAGCGCCGCGCGAGCGCCACTGCCTCGCTCACGGCGACGCGGAATGGCACCTCGGGACGCTGCTGCAATTCGAAGCTGCCGATGAGCAGCGCAGCGTGCTCGATCGGATCGAGGTCCGCGGGCTTGCGATCCAGCAGCGGGGCAAGCGCTGCATCGAGCTCGGCGTGCTGTTCCACGACGCCGCGCACCAGAACCTGCAGATAGGGCGCATCGGCGCGCAGCGATTGTGCCTCGTCGGCAAATTCCTGTACGAGCTCCTGCCACTCGCAGCGATTGAGCTGCCAGCGATACAGGGCCTGCAAGGCCACGCGGCGCGCAGCCGCGCGCGCATGCGACTCGGTACGCTCGCGACGCCTCGGGCCCGCCGGCGCCACGCTCAGCCCAATCGGCGCAGCAGCGCCGCCATGGCCAGCGCCGTTTCCAACGCCTCGGCACCCTTGTTCAGCGGACCGCTCGCGCAGCGCTCGAGCGCCTGCGCGCGCGTCTCGACCGTCAGCACACCAAAGCTCACCGGTACGCCGGTGTCGAGCATCACGCGCTGCAGACCGCGCGCGCACTCGCCAGCAACATATTCGAAGTGCGCCGTGTCGCCGCGGATCACACAGCCGAGCGCCAGCATCGCATCCACGGACCCTGACAGCGCCAGCGCCCGCGCCGCCAGCGGTAGCTCGAAGGCACCGGGAACCTGCTCCACGCGCAGCGCCTCTTCCGCCCCGCCATGCGAGCGCCAGGCTGCGCTCGCGCCGGCGAGCAGGCCCTGCACGATGTCCTCGTTGTAGCGCGACAGAATGATCGCCAGGCGGAAATCCGCAGCGCGCAGTGGCGTCGGGGAAGCAGAAGTGGCCGCGGTACCCATGCGGCCGGCAGTATATCGGAGGCTCAGCCGCTCTCGCCGACGTAATCGACGATCTGCAGTCCGAACGCCGAGATTCCGTGCAGATGCCGCGGCGCCGACAGTACGCGCATGCGTTTCACGCCCAGGTCCTGCAGGATCTGGGCGCCGATGCCGTAGGTGCGCAGCACCCCGCCGGTCGGCAGACGCGGCTCGCGCTCGGCGCGGCGCGTCAGCGACTGCACCGCATCGGCCAGCTCGCGCGGTGCCTCTCCCTGCCGCAGGATCACGACCACGCCGCACGGCGAGGCGGCGATCCGCTTCAGAGCAGCCTGCAGCGTCCAGGCACGCGAGCCATCCTGTACGCCCAGTAGATCGCGCAGCGTATCGACGACGTGCACACGCACCAGCGGTGGCTCGCTGCATTGATTGAGGTCCCCATGGACCAGCGCCAGGTGCACGTCGCTGTGCACATGATCCTCGTAACAGACCAGCCGGAAGGTGCCTGCATCGGTCTGCACGCGCTGCTCGCTGATGCGCTCGACCGAGCGCTCGGTGTTGAGCCGATGACGGATGAGGTCCGCGATGGTACCGATCTTGAGCTGATGCAACTGCGCGAACTTCTCGAGCTCCGGTCGACGCGCCATCGTGCCGTCATCGTTCATGATCTCCACGATGACCGCCGCAGGCGCAAAGCCCGCCAGGCGCGTCAGGTCGCAGCCCGCCTCGGTATGTCCCGCGCGCGTCAGCACCCCGCCGGGCTGCGCCATGATCGGGAAGATGTGTCCGGGCTGACGCAAATCTTCGGGGCGGGCATCGGGCCGCACGGCGGCGCGCACCGTATGGGCGCGATCATGCGCGGAGATGCCGGTCGTCACACCTTCGGCTGCCTCGATCGACACCGTGAAGTTGGTGTGCTGGCGTGCCGAGTTGTCGCTGACCATCAACGGCAGGCGCAGCTGCGCACAGCGCTCACGCGTGAGCGTCAGACAGATCAGGCCGCGCCCATAGCGCGCCATGAAATTGATGTCCTCGGGCGCTACGCACTCGGCAGCGATCAACAGGTCGCCTTCGTTCTCGCGGTCCTCATCATCCATGATGATGACCATGCGACCAGCTCGCAGCTCCGCGAGGATCTCATCGATGCCGTGAAGTGCTCCGCCGGCTGTGGCCGGCACCGCGCGCAGCTTGGTCATGGGGCCAATCTATCATGGCTGCCATGCCACGGCTAAAACACCGCATCGGCTCAACCAAGGGCGGAGAAGGCGAATCCGGCTGCCGCAGTCAGGGCCATGGCGAACGCTCCCCAAAGCGTCACGCGCAGCGCACTGGAAGCGATCGGTGCCCCGCCGGTGCGTGCCGACACCGTGCCCAGGATCGCCAGTGCCAGCAGCGATGCGCCCGCGATGACCGGCACGAGCAGCCGGCGCGGCGCCAGCAGCACCAGCACCAAGGAGAACAGCGCTCCCGCGGTAAAGCTGGCGCCCGACGCGAGCGCTGCCTGCAGCGGTCGTGGCTGCGATGTGGCCGACAGTCCGAGCTCATCGCGCGCATGCGCGCCGAGTGCATCGTGCGCCATGAGCTGCGTGGCAACCTGATCCGCCAGCGCAGGGGTGAGGCCGCGCTGCACGTAGATCCCGGCGAGCTCCATATGCTCGTGGCGCGGCTCGCGCGCCAACTCCTGCCGCTCGCGCTCCAGGTCCGAGCGCTCGCTGTCGGCCTGCGTGCTGACCGAGACAAACTCCCCGGCAGCCATCGAGGCAGCCCCGGCGAGCAGTCCCGCGATCCCCACTAGCAGGATCTGCGCACGTGCCAAGGGCGTCGCGGCAATGCCCACGAGCAGGCTTCCCACCGAGACGATGCCGTCGTTGGCGCCGAGCACCGCCGCCCGCAGCCAGCCGACGCGATTGACGAAGTGGCGCTCGAAATGGCGACGACGCATGACTAGGCCACCGGACCGCTGTCAGCGCCGAGCGACTTCGAGTACACGTGCTGGCTCTTGCTGCGAGGAAATCCCAGCGCCGGATAAAAGGTATGCGACTCGCCGCGCAGCACGTTCGAGCGCACGGTCAGGCGCCCCAGCTGATGCACACACGCCCAGCGCTCGGCCTCCGCCACCAAGGCGCGGCCCACGCCCGCCCGCCGTGCGGCCGGATCGACAATGAGGCCGAGGATCTCGGCAAACTCCCCGCTCTCGAGGGTGATATGGCGAGCCACGTGCACCCAGCCGCCGAGCCGCGCCCCCTCAACGCCCCGATCCGGCGCAGGCGTTGGAGCTGCCACCGCGATCCACTGATCGGGGCGCGTGAGCAGCTCGTCGAGGCGGTCCTGCATCGCCTGCGCGCCGCTCGGATAGCCCAGCAGCTGCGCCAGTCGCGCGATCTCGGCAGCGTCCTGCTGCCGGACGCCGCAGATCTGCCAGCTTTCAGACACCGGCTGCACCGCGAACCAGCCACCGCCTCAGTTGCTGAGGAAACAGATTGATAATGTACATAATCTTATGATTTATAATGTTAATCAGCAGCAGAAAGCGACGTATGCCGGCGTCGGGCTCCGGGAACGATACCCGAACGTCTGGCAGGTCGCGCAGTGAATGTAGTGCGGTAGGGGGCTGATCGCCTGGCCGCAGATCGCCACTCAGCTTGGCTTGTCTGGCCCTGGCGGAGAATAAAGCCTATCCAGCTGCGCGTGAGCCTCGGCTTCGCTCGAGCGATGCCGCCGATCCAGGTGCACGAACATCTCGGCCAGCGTCGTCAGGGTGAGCCAGGCCTCAGGATCATGCGTGCGTTCGGCAGCAACCAGCAGCTGTCCGATGGCTTCAGCGTATGGCGAGGATTTGTCCGCCTCGTGTTCGGGAGGGGTCATGCTGTCACTTCGTCTGCGAGAGCGTAACCCTACCCAATAAGCGCAGGGGAGTCGTATCAGCACTCTCCTACATTGTTAGTCAAACGATGCTGGCGCCGTAGGGCGCCAGCAGTTCGAAGCGTCGCAGTATCGCGGCGAGGCTTCGATTGCGCGGCGAAGCGCTACAGCGCCGCGCGGTTTTAGCGCGGATCCAACTGTCTGGAATCGCCCATCAGCCGCTCGACATAACGCGCGATCAGATCGACTTCGATATTGACCGACTCGCCCACGGTGAGCTGCCCGAGCGTGGTCACCTCGAGCGTATGGGGGATGAGATTCACCTCGAAGTCAGCGCCTTCGACGGCGTTCACCGTCAGACTCACCCCATCGATGCAGATCGAGCCCTTGCGCGCCAGATAGGCCGAGAGCTCGTGCGGTACGCGAAAGCGCAACTGCTCCGAGCGTGCCTGCGCGCTCCGCGCCACGAGCTGCGCAAGCCCATCGACGTGGCCGGCGACCAGGTGACCGCCGAGCGCATCGCCGGCGCGCAGCGCCGGCTCGAGGTTGACGCGCCGACCAACCTGCCAGCCCCCGAGCGTGGTACGCGCCAGGGTCTCGAGCGACACGTCGACATCGAAGCGATGCGCCGCCAGCCCGACAGCCGTGAGGCACACACCCGCGACGGAGATGCTGTCGCCGAGCGCTGCGCGTGACAACTCGAGGCGCTGGGTGCCGATCGCCAGACGCAGGTCGGCACCGCGTCGCTCCAGTGCCTGCACCCATCCGACGTCCTGCACGATTCCGGTAAACATCCGCGAGCCCTATTCCCCAGCCTGGCGCAGCTCGCCGCGCACCAGCGGGCGCGCGATGAGCCGCAGATCTTCGCCGATCTGCGTGCATTCCACGAAGCGCAGGCGTTGTGCGTCGGCAAGCCGTGCGGGCGCGGGCAGCTGTAGCAGCGGCCGTGCCTGCTCGCCGAGCAATCTCGGCGCCAGGTACACGATCAGTTCATCGACGAGGTCGGCGCTCACAAAGGCGCCTGCCAGGCGCGCGCCGGCTTCGATCCACACTTCGTTGGCGCTCCGATTGGCGAGCTGGCGCAGTATCGGCTCGAGTGCCAGTCCCGCTCCATTGGCGGCCAGCGCGGCGCTCTCGACGCGCACGCCGCGCTGCTGAAGCAGCGCGCGGCGGCTCGCATCGGCACTGGCGGTAAAAATCAACACCTGCCCGGGCGGTGCGAACAGGCGCGCCTCGGGGGGCACGCGCAGCGCGCTATCGAGCAATACGCGCAGCGGCTGGCGCTCGGCGCCGGGCAGACGCACGTTGAGCGCCGGATCATCGGCGAGGGCCGTGCCGCTGCCGGTCAGCACCACGGAGCTGCGCGCGCGCCAGCGCTGCACGTCGGCGCGTGCCGCCTCCCCGGTGATCCAGCGACTCTCTCCGGAGGCCAACGCGGTGCGCGCATCCAGGCTCGCGGCGAGCTTGAGCCTCACCCAGGGAAGCCCCGTCTGCATGCGTCGGAAGAATCCGGGGTTGAGGCCGCGCGACTCGCCGGCGAGCAGGCCGCCGATCACAGGAATGCCCGCGGCGCGTAGCGCAGCTGCGCCCGCGCCATTGACCAGGGGATTGGGATCATCGGCCGCGTAGACCACGCGTGCGATACCCGCGTCGATGAGCGCCTGAGCGCACGGCGGCGTGCGCCCGTAATGTGCGCAGGGCTCGAGCGAAATGTAGGCTGTCGCCCCGACGGCCTGTGTCCCGGCCGCGCGCAGCGCGCGCACTTCGGCATGCGGGCCGCCGATCGGTGCGGTCCAACCTTCCCCGACGATGCGCTCGCCGCCATCGCGCCGCTGCACCAGCACGCAGCCGACGCGAGGATTCGGATCGGTGCTGTTGAGCCCGCGCTCGGCCAGCAGCAACGCGCGGCGCATGTACTGCAGATCACGCTCGGCACGACCGGCTAGCTGGGGCTCGGCAGAGGACTCGGCGGAGGAGCTCATGAAGACTTGGCGCGTGTGGCTGCGCTCTCCCCCGGCAGCAGCGAGAGCTGATCCTGCTCGCTCTTCTCCTCGCGGCGTCGGCGGTGATGGCGCAGACGCTCGATCTCTTCGCGAAACGCCTCGACATCCTGAAAACTGCGATACACCGAGGCGAAGCGCACGTAGGCAACCTCGTCCAGGTGCCGCAGCTCCTCCATGACGAGTTCGCCGATGCTGCGCGAAGCCACTTCCCGCTCACCGAGCGCACGCAGGCGGTGACAGATGCGCGCGGTCGCCTGTTCGACTGCATCCAGACTCACCGGCCGCTTCTCCAGCGCCTTGAGCATACCGCCCTTGAGCTTGCGCTCATCGAAGGGCTCGCGGCTGCCATCACCCTTGATAACGCGAGGCATCAACAGCTCCGCGGTCTCAAAGGTGGTGAAACGCTCCCCGCAGCTCAGGCACTCGCGCCGCCGCCGCACCTGCCCACCCTCGGCGGCGAGGCGCGAATCGGTCACCTTGGTGTCATCGTGACTGCAAAAGGGACAGCGCATTCACGTGCCCCATGCCGCATCAGTCCCGATACACGGGAAAGCGCTTGCACAGATCGATGACCTGCGGGCGTACGCGTTCGACGGCCGAGGCGGCGCCGTTCGCATCGAGGATGTCAGCGATCCAGGCGGCGACTTGGCGAATCTCGCTCTCGCCAAAGCCGCGCGTAGTCGCCGCGGGCGTGCCAAAGCGCAGGCCGCTTGCGATCATCGGCGGACGCGGATCGTTCGGCACCGCGTTCTTGTTGACCGTGATGTACGCCGCCCCCAGCGCCGCGTCGGCATCCTTGCCGCTGATTTCGCGGCCGATCAGGCTGAGCAGGAACAAATGATTGTCCGTGCCGCCGGATACCACGTCGTAACCACGCTGCATCATTGCCGCACTCATGGCGCGCGCATTATCGAGTACGCGGCGTTGATAGGCGTTGAAGTCCGGCTGCAGCGCCTCCTGCAGCGCCACGGCCTTGGCGGCGATAACGTGCATGAGGGGGCCGCCCTGCGTGCCGGGAAAGACCATGGAGTTGAGCTTTTTGGTGATCGTGTCGTTGGCGCGCGCCAGAATGAGCCCGCCGCGCGGCCCACGCAGCGTCTTGTGCGTGGTCGTTGTGACCACATCCGCATGCGGCAGCGGATTGGGATAAAGCCCCGCGGCCACCAGACCTGCCACGTGCGCCATGTCGACGAACAGATAGGCGCCGGCCCCATCGGCAATCCGGCGCAATCTCTGCCAGTCGATCGCGCGCGAATAGGCCGAGAAGCCCGCCACGATCATGCGCGGGTGCTGCTCGCGCGCGAGCGACTCGATCTGCTCATAGTCGATCAGCCCGGTGTCGCGCCGCACCCCGTACTGGTGCGCTTGAAACAGCTTGCCCGAAAAGTTCACCTTGGCACCGTGCGTGAGGTGTCCGCCATGATCCAGGCTCATGCCGAGAATCGAGTCTCCCGGGTTGAGCAGCGCCAGATAGACCGCGGCATTGGCCTGCGAGCCCGAGTGCGGCTGCACATTGGCATAGTCTGCGCCGAACAGCTTCTTGGCCCGATCGATTGCCAGCTGCTCGACCTGATCGACGAATTCGCAGCCGCCATAGTAGCGACGCCCGGGATAGCCTTCCGCATACTTGTTGGTGAGCACGGAGCCCTGGGCCTCGAGCACGCGCGGACTGGCGTAGTTCTCCGAAGCGATCAGCTCGATATGGGTCTCCTGCCGATCCAGCTCGCCGTCGAGCGCCCGCTGCAGTTCGACGTCGAAATCCCTGATGCGCATCCGGCTGGAAAACATGGCACCTGCCTTGAGTCTGGGTCGAAAACGAGAGAGAGCTGGGAAGCGCTCATTGTACCTGATCGACCCGCATTGCCGGGCAGGCGGCCCGCCCCTCAGGGTTGCAGCAATCCCTCGACGACCGCGCTCCAGGCCCGGGCCAGATTGCCGCGGTCGTAGCCCCCGCCTCCCATCGCGAGCATACGTCCGTGTCCCAGGCGGTCCGCGAGCCCGGCGAGCTCACGCGCGGCGCGGGCGTGACAGGCAGGCGAGAGGCGCAGATGCGTGATGGGATCCCCGGCGATACTGTCCGCGCCACACTGCAGCAGCACGAATTCCGGGGCAAAGCGCTCCACGTGAGCGCACATCGCGGGCCACACCGCGTCGAAGGCACGCTCGTCGGCGCCGGCGGGCAACGGCACATTGAGCTTGGTGCCGACGGCTGCGCCGCGGCCACTCTCCTGCTCCGAGCCGGTGCCCGGATAGAGCGACTGCCCACTCTCGTGCAGGTCGGCAATGATCAGATCCGGATCGCTCTCGAAGGCATAGAACACGCCGTCGCCGTGATGGGCATCGATGTCCACGTAGGCGATGCGGCGCAGGCCACGGTGGCGGCGCAGGTGCTCGATGACCACACCGCAGTCATTGAAGACGCAGAACCCGGCAGCGCGATCGCGCGTCGCATGATGCAGACCGCCGATGGGCACGAAGGCGCGCCGCTGCGAGCCGGCGAGAATCCATTCGGTGGCCGCAAGGCTCGAGCCCACGACGCACGCCGCCGCCTCGTAGACGCCGCGGAACGCCGGCGTGTCGCCGGCGTCGAGCGTGCCGCTGCCGCTCTGCGAGCGCTCCATGACGAAGCGCACGTGCTCGGGAGTGTGAAACAGCTCCAGTTCCCCGCGCGTCGCGCTGCGCGGCTCGAGTAGCGTTACGCGATCGGCGAGCCCGCGCTGCTCGAATTCGCGCTGGAAAGCACCGTGACGGTCCGGTCCGAACGGATGTCCACCGCCAAACCCGTAGCGAGCCAGAGGCTCACCCAGCACGACCGCGACCTCCGAGCCCTTAGCGTCCAATCCCTGCTCGCGCACGCCGGCGCGCTGCCGGCAACGCGGGCGAAGATAGCACACCGGCAGTGGTCAGGCGCCGCGGGCATCATTGATAATGCCGCCCTCCCCTCAAGTTCGTGAGCTTGCGAATCCATGGCGCAATACATCTACACGATGAACCGTGTCTCCAAGGTGGTGCCCCCCAAGCGCATCATCCTGCGCGACATCAGCCTGTCGTTCTTCCCAGGCGCGAAGATCGGCGTGCTGGGCCTGAACGGCTCGGGCAAATCTTCGCTGCTGAAGATCATGGCCGGGCTCGATCAGAACATCGACGGCGAGGCGCGAGCGCAGGCGGGCATCCGTGTCGGCTATCTGCCGCAGGAGCCGCAGCTGGACGAGAACAAAAGCGTGCGCGCCGTGGTGGTCGAGGGGCTGGGCCAGACTTTCGCACTGCTCGAGCGCTTCAATTACATCAGCGAGCAGTTCGCCGAGCCCATGGATGATGCGCAGATGAATAAGCTCCTCGAGGAGCAGGGCCGCTTGCAGGATGCGATCGATGCCGCGGGAGGCTGGGAACTCGAGCGCAAGCTCGAGCTGGCCGCCGATGCGCTGCGCCTGCCGTCGTGGGACGCGCCGATCGGCCAGCTCTCGGGCGGGGAGCGCCGTCGCGTCGCGCTGTGCCGGCTGCTGCTCTCCGCGCCCGACATGCTGTTGCTCGACGAGCCCACCAACCATCTGGATGCCGAGTCGGTCGCCTGGCTGGAGCATTATCTCGAGCAGTACCCGAGCACCGTCGTGGCGGTAACGCACGACCGCTATTTTCTCGACAACGTCGCCAAATGGATCCTGGAGCTCGATCGCGGTCACGGTATTCCCTGGCAGGGCAATTACTCCTCCTGGCTCGAGCAGAAGCAGCAGCGCCTCGCCCTCGAGGAGCGCGAGCGCGAGGCACTGAAGAAGACCATGGCGCGCGAGCTGGAGTGGGTGCGTTCCAATCCAAAAGCGCGCCAGGCCAAGAGCAAAGCGCGGCTGGCACGCTACGAGGAGCTCGCCTCGCGCGAATTTCAGGAGCGCAACGAGACCAACGAGATCTACATTCCGCCTGGGCCGCGGCTCGGCGAGCTGGTCATCGAGGCACGCGGACTGCGCAAGGCATTCGGCGATCGGCTGCTGTTCGACAACTTGAGCTTGAGCCTGCCGCGCGGCGCCATCGTGGGCATTATCGGCCCCAACGGCGCCGGCAAGACCACGCTGTTTCGGCTGCTGACGGGCGCGGAGCAGCCAGACGCCGGCGAGATCCGCATCGGCCCAACCGTCAAGCTCGCCTACGTCGATCAGTCTCGCCACACGCTGGATGACTCCAAGACCGTCTGGCAAGAGATCTCCGGCGGCCTCGACCTGATTCGCGTCGACAACTACGAGACTTCCTCGCGTGGCTACGTGGGTCGTTTCAACTTCAAGGGCGCCCAGCAGCAGCAGCACATCGGCGAGCTCTCCGGCGGCGAGCGCAACCGCGTGCACCTGGCCAAGGTGCTGCGAGCCGGTGGCAATGTGCTGCTGCTGGACGAGCCGACCAACGACCTGGATGTCGAAACGCTGCGCGCGCTCGAGGAGGCGCTGCTGAGCTTCCCGGGCTGCGCCGTGGTCATCTCGCACGATCGCTGGTTCCTCGATCGCATCGTCACGCACGTGCTGGCCTTCGAGAGCAACTCCGAAGTGGTGTGGTTCGAGGGCAACTTCCAGGACTATCTGGCCGATTTACAGCGCCGCCGCGGCGAACAGGCCGCGCAGCCGCACCGGATCAAATACCGGCCGCTCACCGGGTGAAGCGCCGCGCGGTGAGCACGCACGGGATCTTTGCTGCCGCATTATGTTCATCGCCGCCGGCGTCGCCGCGCACGTGCACGGCTGCTGCTGCGAAACGCCGGCGGTTGGGGTGGCGCACCCATATAGAAGCCGGCGGCATTCGGCTACACTGACGGCTGTCTACTGCGGGGTTGCACCGTGGCCGTCTACATCGACAGCAGCGATCGGCTGCTACACGATCAGGCCCAGAGCCTGGCCCTCACCTGCCCGCACTGCCTGGTGCTGGCGCACATCACGCCGATGGCGGTGCCTCCCTATGCACAGCTCACCGCGCATCGCCCGCGCCAGGTCGGCATCGTCTATCGCTGCGATGCCTGCAATTCGCCGATCTTCCTGCGCTTCAACGTGCGCGACTACGGCGCACACCGCGTCGAGCTGTCCGCGCAGTTCACCGAGATCGAGCGGCCGCGCGAGAAGTTCACCTTCACGTATCTACCCGAATCAATCGAGACGCTGTTTCGCGAGGCGCTGCTGTGCTACTCGCATGGTGCCTTCAATGCCTTCACGAGCATGTGCCGCCGCACCATGCAGACCGCGTTCGAGCTGCTCGGCGAATCCGGCCGGCTGCGCCTGTTCGATCAGCTCAATGAGCTGCGCGAGATGGCGCAGATCGATGCGGCCAGTTTTGCACTGATCAAGCGTGTGATCTTCGGCAGCGACTCCGACCCGGGTGGCTCTCTGCCGGCGCTCGAGGATGATCAGGCCGGTCTGCTGCTGGAGGTCATGAAGGATCTGCTCTACCAGGCCTATGTGCGTAAGGGTCGCCTGCAGCAGGCCATGGTCGTGCGCCGTTTCTTCTCCGATCAGGCCGAACGGGACGGCACGAGCATGGCCGCCGCCGCGGATACCGCCAGCGACACAGCGTCCCGTCAGAGCTCAGCGCCGGGAACACGCGCGCCCGAGCGTTCGCACAGCTGAGAGCAGCCGCCGGGCGCTCAGCCGAGCCAGGCACGTGCATTGCGAAACAGCCGCATCCAGCCGCTGTCCTCGCCGACCCCGTGCGGATGCCAGGATTGCTGGACCGTGCGATAGACCCGCTCGGGATGTGGCATGGTGATCGTCACGCGCCCGTCGGGTGTGGTCAACGCGGCGATTGCATGCACCGCGCCGTTGGGATTGGCCGGGTAGCGCAGCGCCGGCGCCCCGTGATTGTCCAGATAGCGCAGCGCCACCAGCCGCTGCGCCAGACACTGACGCAGTGAATCCTCCTGCGCGAACACCGCCCGTCCCTCGCCATGGGAAATCGCGATCGGCAGGCGCGAGCCGTGCATCCCGGCGAGCAGCAGCGAAGGCGACTGCTCCACCCCGACCATGCCGAAGCGCGCCTCGAATTGTTCGCTGCGATTGCGCAAAAAGCGTGGCCAATGCTCGGCCCCCGGAATGATCTGCTTGAGCAGCGCGAGCATCTGGCAGCCGTTGCACACACCCAGCGCGAAGCTGTCGGTGCGAGCAAAGAACGCCGCGAATGCATCGCGCGTGCGCGCATGAAACAGGATCGAGCGAGCCCAGCCTCCACCGGCACCGAGCACATCGCCATAGGAGAAGCCGCCGCAGGCCACCAGTCCGGCGAAACTCCCGAGATGCTGCGTGCCCTCGAGCAGGTCGCTCATATGCACGTCGTGCGCCTCGAACCCGGCGCGCTCGAGCGCCGCGGCCATCTCCACCTGGCTGTTGACCCCCTGCTCGCGCAGCACCGCCACGCGCGCGCGCGCCCCCGTGTTGATGAAGGGTGCCGCGATATCCTGCTGCGCATCGAAACTGAGAGTCTGGGACAAACCCGGATCCTGCACATCGAGCAGACTCTCGAGCTCCTCCTCGGCGCACTGCGGCTCATCGCGCAGCCGGCGCATGTGATAGCTCGTCTCCGACCAGGCGCGCCGCAGCTGCACCCAGCTCTCATCCAGCAGCACCTCGCCCGCACGCATGCGCACGCGCAGCGCCTCCTGGGGGGCGCCAATGCACTGCACGCACTCGGCGAGCCCATGAGAAGCCAGACAGGCGCGTACTTCGGACTCCTGTGAGGCGCGTACCTGCACGACTGCGCCGGGCTCCTCGCTGAAGAGCGCGGCGAGCGCGCCGCAGGCTTGCGCGTCGAGCGCGATGTCCAGGCCGCAGCGGCCGGCAAATGCCATCTCCAGCAGCGTCACGGCGAGCCCGCCGTCGGACCGGTCGTGATAGGCGAGCAGCCAACCGCGCCGACGCAACTCGATGATCGCGGCCGCGAAGGCGCGCAGCAGGGCGGGATCCTCCAGATCCGCACTGGTGCCGCCGATGGCCCCGAAGACCTGCGCGAGCGCGCTCATGCCGAGGCGGTGGCGGCCGGGCGACAGATCGATGAGCAGCAGCCGCGTCGGGCCGGCGTCACAGCGCAGCTGCGGCGTGAGCGTGCGGCGCACATCCGCAATCGGCGCGAACGCAGATACGATCAGCGACACGGGCGCAATCACGGCACGCGACTGACCAGCCTCGTGCCAGACGCTCTTCATGGACAGTGAGTCCTTGCCGACGGGAATGGCGATGCCGAGCGCCGGGCAGAACTGCTCACCCACCGCGCGTACCGAGGCATACAGTGCCGCATCCTCACCCGGCTCGTCGCAGGCGGCCATCCAGTTGGCCGACAGCTTGATGTCCGACAGCGCCCCAACATCGGCGGCCAGTATATTCGTGACGGCCTCGGTCACGGCCAGCCGCGCGGCCGCCGGCGCATCCAGCAGCGCCGCCGGCGTGCGCTCGCCAAGCGCCATCGCTTCACCGCAGTGATGAACATAGTCCGCGAGCGTCACACCGACATCGGCGACGGGCACCTGCCAGGGGCCGACGAGTTGGTCGCGGCTGACGAGCCCGCCGACGGTGCGATCGCCGATGGTGATCAGAAAGGTCTTGTCCGCAACGGCCGGCAGACGCAGCACGCGGTACAGCGCCTCGCGTACATCCACGGCTGCGCAGTCCAGGACCGCGCTCGGCGCAGGCAGGCTTGTGACCTCGCGGCGCATACGCGGCGGATGGCCGAGCAGCGCCTGCACCGGCATGTGCACCGGATCGTCGCCAAATCGTGCGTCCTGCACGACCAGGACACCATCATCGCTGAGCTCGCCGATCACTGCCATCGGGCAGCGCTCGCGCGCCGCAATCGCCGCGAGCCGCTCGAGCGCCCCGGCGCGCACCACCAGCACGTAGCGCTCCTGTGCCTCGTTGCACCAGATCTCCAGCGGCGACATCCCCGGCTCGGCGCTCGGAATGGCACGCAACTGCAGGCGTGCGCCACGCTGGCTGTGCGCCACCGCCTCGGGCACTGCGTTGGACAGGCCGCCCGCACCTACGTCGTGGATCAGCTCGATCGGATTGTCTGCGCCGAGCGCCCAGCAGCGATCGATGACCTCCTGGGCGCGACGCTGCATCTCCGGATTGCCGCGTTGTACCGAGGCAAAGTCCAAACCCTCCTCCGAACTGCCGCTGCCGAGCGATGAGGCCGCACCGCCCCCCAGACCGATGAGCATCGCCGGGCCGCCGAGCACCACCAGCTGGGCGCCCACGGGCAGCTCGGGCTTGTGCACGTGCGCGCGACGCACCGTGCCGAGCCCGCCGGCGAGCATGATGGGTTTGTGATAGCCGCGTGCGCGAGTGGCATGCTCCCAGGGCAGCACCGTCTCGAGCGTACGGAAGTAGCCGCAGATGCTGGGACGACCGAACTCATTGTTGAAGGCGGCCGCGCCGATCGGCCCCTCGAGCATGATCTGCAGCGCCGAGGCAATGCGCGCCGAGCGGCCGATGCTGCTCTCCCAGGGCTGCTGGAACCCAGGGATCTGCAGATGTGACACCGCAAAGCCCACCAGCCCTGCCTTCGGCTTGGCACCGCGTCCCACCGCGCCCTCGTCGCGGATCTCTCCGCCTGCACCGGTAGCCGCGCCGGGGAACGGCGAGATCGCCGTGGGATGGTTGTGTGTCTCGACCTTGAGCACGATGTCGGCGCTCTCGTCACTGCCGCGGTAGATGCCGCTGACCGGGTCAGGAAACCAGCGGCGCGCCCACGCGCCCTCGATGACCGCGCCATTGTCGCGATAGGCCGAGAGCAGCTTCCCGGGGCTCACCTGCGAGGTGTTGCGGATCATCGCGAACAGCGAGCGCGGCTGCTCGATCCCGTCGATCACGAACTGCGCATTGAAGATCTTGTGCCGGCAATGCTCGGAATTTGCCTGCGCGAACATCATGAGCTCGACGTCGCTCGGATCGCGCCCCAGGGAGCGGAAGGTCTCGAGCAGGTAGTCGATCTCCTCGCCCGAGAGCGCAAGCCCCAGCCGCACGTTCGCTTCGCTGAGCGCGGCGCGACCGCCGTCGATGGATATGCGTCGCAGCGCTCGCGGCGGCTGCACCTCGAAGAGCTGTTGGGCCTCATGGGCATCGCGCAACACACTCTCGGTCATGCGATCGTGCAGCGGCGCGCCGAGCGCGCGCCAGCGCTCGAGCGCCCCGGTCTCGCGAAGTCCGATGAGGTAGCCTACGCCCCGCTCCACGCGGCGCACGGCGTCGAGCCCGCAGACCTGCAGAATGTCGGTGGCCTTGCTGGACCAAGGCGAGATCGTGCCCGGCCGCGGCACGACCAGCAGCGATAAGATCTGCGGGCTCGCCTCGCTGCCCGTCGCTGCGGGCGCTCGCTGTGCTCCGTCATCCAGCAGCAGGGCAAGGCGCATCTGTGCGCCCTCATCGAGCGGGCGCTCGGTATCGATGAAGTACTCATAATTTGCCTGCAGCGATTGCACGCCAGGCTCCAGCGCGCGCAGACGATCGAGCAGGCGGGTGAGACGAAAATCCGAGAGCGCCCGCGAGCCCGGCAAACTGAGCATCAGGACTTCTTCGACCCCGGGTCCGAGCCGGACGGTGGCAACAGCGGGACTGGAAAGGGCATGACGTTGCCTCCTTCCAGTGCGGTGATCTTGCTCACGCCGTGCTGGCGCACCTCATCGATGCGGATGACGGCCTGCAGCGGCAGATAGGTGCGCTTGACCCCATCGAACTCGTTCTTCACCCGCTCCTCGGCCGGATCGACCACCACCGAGGAGCGTTCGCCGAACACCAGCTCCTCGATCTCGACGAATCCAAACAGCGAACCATGGCTGACTTTGCGGGCGTACACCTCGTAAACCTTGCTCTGGTTCACAAAGATAATCTTGAAGATATGGTTCGATGCCATCGTTTCGGTATCGGCGAGACAACCCGGGTCCGTTTATCGCTGCACCCCCATTATATGTCATGGACCGGACAGGCGCCCCGGCGAGCCCTCCGGCCAGCGGATTGCAGACGTGGCACTCAGGTTGACCGTGGTCAGCGAGCAGCGCGGCCCCCTCGGGAGGAACGCCAGCATCGTGCTGGGCGTCGGCGGGGGCAGTATTGGCCGCGCCCACGATAACGACTGGGTGCTTCCCGACGCGCAATGCTACGTCTCGGCGCACCACGCGCGCGTGCAGTACCGCAGCGGTAGCTACTACCTGCTCGATACCAGCACCAATGGCACCTATGTCAACGGCAGCAGTGCACCCATCAGCCCGCGCAACATTTATCCGCTGCGCGACGGCGATAACCTGCGGGTGGGTGAATATGAGATCGCCGTGCGCATCGACGTCGAGACCGGCGAGGCGCCCGAGGCGAGCTCGATCTTTGCGATCGGCGGCGTCGGTGCCGCCAACGGCAGTGGGGATTCGGACATCGGCGTCGAACTGGACGTGCAGGGACTGCTGCAGACCGGGGCGAATCTCGAGGCGCGGCTGCGTGCCAGCGATGCGGTGGACGTGTATGGGCAGACGATTGCGCCAGGCAACGCCGGCCTGCAGGCGCTCGCCCGCGCGACCGTCGTAGGCGTGCAGCGCGCACGCCGCCAGGAGGCGACCGGCAGTCACCGCGCCCTGAGCAGCCCCGGCCCCGAGCCGAGCGGCACTGCCGAGGCCTTCTTTCGCGGCGCCGGCGTCGATCCGGGCCGGGTGCCGCTGGAGGTGCAGACGCAGGTGCTGAAGCTCGCGGGGCTGCTGCTGCGCGAGGCGCTCATGGGAATGAAGGGCCTCGCCCTGGCGCAGCGCGAGCTGCGCGATCAGGCGCGCCTGCCGGTTGGCCGCGAGGACACACAGCACATCGGCCTCACCGGCCTGCCGGTGGAGGAGCTGCTACTGCGGCTGCTGCTCGGGCACCAGCGACGCGAGCTCGATGCGGTGCAGTGGATGCGCGAGCTCGCGGCCAATGCGCGCGCCTATGACCAGGCGCTGATGCGTGCCCTGCCCCCGGCGCTCGCCGACTTCATCGCGCGTCTGGACCCGCGCGTGCTCTCACATCAGCCTGCCGCCAGCGATGCCGAGCTCGGCCAGCCTGCCACCGGTGTAACGGCACGCTTTCGCAGCATCACCGACCGCGGCGCAGGCTCGATGCCGCAGTTGTTCTGCGAGGCGCTGTCGCGTGCCTTCGGCGTGGAGTTCGCGCGCGGCCCGCACGATCAGGGCAGGCCCTGAACCGCCTGCCGGCTCAATCGCTGCCTGGGGGCACCGCGCCCGCCGCCGGCACCATGACGCCGGTGCGCAGCATGAGCATCGTCTGCTCCGCCGGTACCGCGTGGCTGAAATAGAAGCCCTGGCCCTGGGCGTGCGCACTGGCATCCACCAGCAGCCGGCACTGCGACTCGGTCTCCACGCCCTCGGCCACCACCTCGATACCTAGCTCGCGCGCCAGACTCAGAATGGCGCGGATCATGGCCCCGCCGCCTGGCTCCGCATCCGCCGCGGCGACCATGCCGCGGGCGATCTTCAGCCGGCTGACCCGGTAGGTGCGCAGGTAATCGAGTGAGGAATAGTGCGCACCGAAATCGTCGATGGCGATGCCAACTCCGAGCTGCCGCAGCTCCTCGAGCACCCCGCTCTGCGCGAGCGTCGAGCGCGCCAGCACCAGCTCGGTGACGTCCAGCTCGATATCCGCAGGCTTGATCTGCCAGCGATCCAGTGCATCCACCACGTCGCGCACGAACTCGCGCCCCGTGCGGATCTGCGCCAGCGCCACGTTGATCGCTACGACCGGCACGGGAATACGCTGCGCGCGCCACAGCGACATCTGCCGGCAGGCCTCCCCGAGCACCCAACGGCCGAGCTGCTGCATGATGCCGTACTTCTCGGCAATCGGCAGAAAGTCCTCGGGCAGCAGCACGCCGCGCGTCGCATGATTCCAGCGCAGCAGCGCCTCCATGCCCATGATGCGCCCGGAGGCCAGCTCGACCTGTGGCTGATAGCGAATCTCCAGCTCGTTGCGATCGATCGCCCCGCGCAGGCCATCGGCCAGCTCCAGCTGCGAGCGTGTCTCCTGATCGATCTGGTCGGAGTGAAAGCGATAGCGGCCGCGACCGGCGTGCTTGGCGCGATACAGCGCCTGATCGGCATGTGTCAGCAGCTCCTCGGGGTTGCGCGCCTCCGGTGAGTACAGCGCAATCCCAACGCTCACGCCCACGCGCAGCTGGCTGCCGGCGATCTCGAACGGGGCCGAAACGATGTCGATGACCTTCTCGGCCAGCGTGCCGGCCGAGGCCGAGTCGATGATCTCACTCTGCACGATCGCGAACTCATCGCCGCCCAGGCGCGCCACGACGTCGATCTCGCGCGTCGCCTGACGCAGCCGCGCACCGACCTGCTGCAACAGCAGATCGCCGGTGTGATGCCCAAGCGTGTCGTTGATCTCCTTGAAGCGGTCCAGGTCCAGATACAGCACCGCGAACGCGTGCGCACCGCGCTGCGAGGAGGCGAACGCCTGGCGCAGGCGGTCATTGAAGGTGACGCGATTGGCAAGGCCGGTGAGCCCATCACTGCGCGCCAGCTGGGCGATCTGCTCCTGCGCAGCGCGGCGCTCGGTGATGTTGCTGAGAATGCCCTCGATCTCCAGCAGTCTGCCATCGGCGCCGTGCACGGGGCGCAGACGGTTTTCGACCCAGTGCTGTGAGCCGTCGCGCGCCAGCAGGCGAAACTCGATGACTTCGGGCGCTTCCTGCCGTGCCAGCAGCGCCGCCATCGCCTCCTGCACACGCACGCGGTCGTCGGCATGGATATAGCTGAGGTAACGCGTCGGAGTCGCCAGCAGGTCCGCTGCCTCATGGCCCAGCAGGCTGATGTTCTGCGACACATAGATCATCGGCAGATCCGGCTCGCCGCGCAGCCGGTAGAGAATCGTCGGGCTGTGCTGGATGATCGTGTCCGCCGTGGCCAGGGCCTGCACCTGGCGCTCGCGTGCAATCGCGGTGCCGATCAGCTCGGCCAGCGTCTTGAGGACGTCGACCTCGGCGCTGCTCCAGACACGCTCGCGTCGGCCGCTGCTGAGGCTGATATGGCCCCAGTGCCGCCCATCCACCATCACCGGGACCATCAGCAGCGCACAGCTCTCGAATCGACGCAGCAGCTCGCGAACCGCACCACCGGCCGCGGACAGGCGCGTCTGCACCGCCAGCCCGCTCGCCAGCGGCTCGAGCCACGTAGCCACTTCGGGGTGGTAGGGGTGCGCGAGTAGCTGCACCAGCTCCGGCAGCATCAGCGCCGCGCCGCTCGCGCGCCAGGCGCAGCGCAACTGGCGGCGGCGCGGGCCGCCATGGCTGCTCTCGACCTCCTCGGTGACCAGCACGCGATCCACACCGATGGCCTCGGCTGCAGTGCCCAGCGCCCGCGCGATCGCCGGCTGCAGGTCCGCGGCGCTCATGATGAGCGCCGCGCTTTGATTGATCGCGCGCAGCAGCGCCTCGCGCTCGCGCACTTGCGCCAGGAAGCGCTCGCGTGTGAGCGCCGCACCGATGACCTCGGCGAGCATCGACAGCATGCGCAGCTCCTCGCCGTGCCAGCCGCCCACACCGTCGCCATCCTCGAACAGGATCTGGCCCCAGTGCTGCCCGTCGAGCATGGTCGGCACGGCCAGCAGCGCGGTGGCATGGCTCTCGGCCAGCAGCGCGCGCACCGGCGCACTCGTCTCGGTATGCGTCACGAGAACGTGGCTGCCGGATGCGAGCGGTTGCAGCCAGTCGGGAAGTTGCTCGCAGAGCGCCAACGCTTCCTGCCAACGCGGCGCGGAGCCGGCCGCCGCGTACATCGGCACATCGCGCAGCAGCGGAGCGTGCCAGTGAAACAGTACCGCCTGCTCGAGCGGTGCCCGGACGCGTAGCTCGGCACGCTGCTCTATGATGGTGAACCGCTGCAGCGGCACGACGCGCGCAATGTGCTCCAGAACCTCCGGCAGCGCGCCGGTCACGGAGGTGGCATTGAGCATGCTGCTCACACAGTGGGCGAGTGCCTCGATGAGGCCGGCTGCATGAGCGACGGGACGAGCTGTCGGACACTGTTCAGCGGCCAGCAGACTTGCCTCCGCCAGCTGGTGAGTGCCCTCGGATTTCATGTGCTCCTTTCCCCGTGGCGGACGGCGGTATTACATCGTAGTTCGATGAATCACGCCATTTCATGTTGTCGCCGACCGGCGCCGCTGCGGTTTTGGCCCGCGCCACACGCACATTCCCCACGCGAACCGGCATGCGGATACCGGCGCGCACGGCGCCTTGTTGTCAGTGAGCACTGACGCCGCCGCGCTTATCGGCACAGCGCGCGCGGTGCTGCGAGCGCTCGAGTTGATGCCACAATGAAATAGGTGGCGGAGAGGGTGGGATTCGAACCCACGTGCCGGGATTAACCGACCATCCGATTTCGAGTCGGCGCCGTTATGACCGCTTCGGTACCTCTCCGAGGGAAGGCTGCTATTCTACCTGACGATGACTGCAACGTTCACACCTGCACAACGATTGCTGCCCGCTCGCGCAGCAGCGCACACGCGCCTGCGCAGCGCGGCGGGCAGCTTGCTGCTGGCCGCGCTGTGGCTGTGCGGCTGCAGCGCCCCCGCACCGCACAGCGCGCTCGCGCAGATTCGCTCGCGCGGCACGCTGCGCGTGGTCACCCTCAGCGCGCCGACCAGCTACTACCTTGGCACCCATGGGCCGCAGGGCTTCGATTACCGCCTGGCGAGCGCCTTTGCGCAGCAATTGGGCGTGAAGCTGCAGATCGATCCGGTACTCGACGCCGCCGCCATGCGCGCCGCCCTCATGCAGGACCGGGCCGATCTGGCCGCTGCGCAGATCAGCGCCGATGAACCCTGGGAAGACGCCGGTCGGGCCACACTGCCTTATGGCGAGGCCACTCAGCTGGTTGTGCGGGCGCGCGATGAGGCCCGCGTGGAGCGTATCGCCGATCTGTGCGGAGCGCGCATCGTCGTCAGGAGCGACAGCCCGCAGGCGCACTGGCTGCATGCGGTGCGCGATGCGAGTGTGCCGAAGCTCGCCTGGCGCGAGCTGACACCCGCCGACCCCGACCCGCTCGATCTGCTGGAAAGCGGTCAGGCCGACTACGCGCTGATCGATGCACGCGAATTCGATTTCGCGCGCCACCTCTATCCGGACGTCACCGTGGCCGTCACCCTGCCGCGTGCGCGGCCGCTGCAGTGGGTGGTTCGCGCCGATGCGCCGGATCTGGTCACGGCGGCCAACGGCTTTCTCACCGCCGCGCGCGCCAGCGGCCTGGTGGCTTCGATCGAGCAACGCTCGGGCAGCGAATCGCTGCAGTTCGACTACCTGGAGGCCCTGCACTTTCGGCAGGACATCCAGCAGCGCCTGCCTGAACTGCAGGCACTCTTCCAGCAGGCCGCGCAGCTCAGCGGGCTCGACTGGCGGCTCATCGCGGCAGTCGGCTACCAGGAGTCGAAGTGGCAGATGCAGGCGGTCTCGAGCGATGGGGCACGCGGCATCATGATGCTCACCAGCGAGGCCGCGAGCCGCATCGGCGTCACGGATCGTGACAATCTGCGTGACAACATCCTCGGCGGCGCGCGCTACCTCGCCCAGGTGATGCACACCATCCCCCGGCACGTGCCCGAGCCCGATCGGACCTGGCTCGCGCTCGCGGCCTACAACGTGGGCTATGGGCACCTTGAGGATGCACGCGTGCTCACGCAGAAGCTCGGCGGCAATCCGGACTCCTGGCAGGACGTGCGAGAGCAGCTGCCGCTGCTGGCCGAGCAGCAATGGTACCAGCAGGCCCGCCGCGGCTATGCCCGCGGCGCGGAGCCCGCACGCTTCGTCGAGCAGGTGCGCCAATACCTCGCCGTACTGGAGTGGTTCGATACCAGCCCGCTGTCGCTGCATGCGCCGACACGCGTGCTGCGCGCGGCGCTGCTTGGGGATTCAACGCACTACGACTGATCCGCGGCACGCCGCGCCGCGAAAAAGCTCTGCAATAGCGCCCCGCAGCGATCCGCGAGCACCCCTCCGAAAACGTCGACCCGGTGGTTGAACCCCTCCAGCCGGAACGCATCCAGCCGGCTGCCGGCCGCGCCTGCCTGCGGATCGAAGGCGCCGAAGACCACGCGACGCACGCGCGCGTGCACCAGCGCGCCAGCACACATCAGGCAGGGCTCGAGTGTCACGTAAAGCGTGGTGCCGGTGAGCCGATAGGCATCGAGCGCGCGACCGGCGGCGCGCAGCGTCTCGATCTCGGCATGGGCGGTGGGATCGCGTGCGCCGATGGGTCGGTTATGGGCGCTCGCCAGCACGCTCTCGCCGCTGACCAGCACCGCGCCGACGGGCACCTCGCCGGCCGCCCTCGCGCGCTCGGCCTGCTCGAGCGCAAGCTGCATGTAGTGAGCATCGGCGGGTGCAGCCACGGCAGGGCGGCTCAGCGCAGTGCCCGCGACAGGAACGGCAGCGAGACCTCCAGGCGATAGTCGATGTCGGAGTGATCGTCGTCGAATTCCTGGTAGGTATGCGCGATGCCCGTCGCGGCGAGGCGTTTGGATAAGATGCGCGAGCCATACTGGATGTGGTACTGGTCGCGCCAACCGCAATCGATGTAGATACCGCGCAGGCTGCGCAGTGCCGCGCGATGGCGCGCGACCAGGTTGATGGGATCCGCACGTGTCCAGGCACGCCAGCGCTCGGGCAGCCGCTCGCCGGTCTCCAGATTCACGGGCAGGCGAAAGCCGTTCGGCGCACGTGGATCGGCATCGTAGGTGGCCGACATGCACAGATTCATGATGGCGTGCACCTCGGCGCCCGAGAGTTTGGGCTTCTTCCACACAGCCTCGAGGAAGCGCCGCACGCGTCCATCATCCACGCCGCGATCGGCGCCGCGCTGCATGCGCTGCACATCGTAGCGGCCGGGCCGCTCAGGGCGCGCCCGGTATTTGGCCAGCTCGTTGAGCGTGTTGGGCCAGTCGCACCAGTAGACGAAGTCGAAGTACGCGTCGCCGGAATGATCGGCAATCGCCCCCCAGGTGTGCGGATAGCGCATACCGTGCACGATGGCACCATAGCCACCCGAGGACTTGCCGAAGCAGCCGCGATGCTCGCGACTCGCAAGCGTGCGGAACTGGCGATCCACGTACGGCAGGATCTCGCGGATCAGGTAATCGGCATAGCGACCGATCGCCGTGGAATTCACGTATTGATTGCCGCCGAGCGCCGTGAAGCAGTCGGGAAAGACCAAAATCGCGGGCGCCATGCGCCGCTCATGCACCAGCCGAGCGACGCGCTCGGGCACGTTTTCGCTGAAGCTCTTCCAGGCCACGTGCGACATGCCCGAGCCGGTGAATCCGACCATGTCCACCAGCACCGGAAAGCGACGGCCGCGTCCGCGCGCGCCACCCTGGTCGTACTGGGGTGGCAGCCAGACCGCGAGCTTGCGCACAAAGGGATCGCCTAGCGGATTGGCGCGCAGCACCTGCGAGACGTGCTCGAGCACCACCAGAGTGCCCTCCGCCCAGCGCACACGCTTCAGTGCCATGATGGCCTCAAGGTGACTCCGGCAACGCTGCCACGACGCGATCTTCTGCGCCGGCGCCTCCGGCTGCACCGCCGCCATGCGTCGCATCGAGTCGGCGCAGCAGCGGCAGCATCAGCAGCGCTGCGATGACCCCGGCCACCGCGACCCAGCCTAGTACCGTGAAGAGCCGTACGTATAGGGGCAGCGTCGCATAGGAGCTCGTTGTGCCGACGGGCACGCTGGCATAGTTGGCCACAAAGCTGCCGATGTACTGCGCAATACCACTGGCAAGAAACCAGGCGCCGATGATCAGGCCGCGGCGTGCCGGTGCAATGTATCGAGCGACCATCGCCACTCCCAATGCCGAGATCAGCAGCTCCCCCACCGACTGCAGCAGATAGCCCCATATCATCCACCACGGCGATACCCGGCCGTCGCTGGCAAAACGCCCGCTGATTGCAAACACGAAGAAGCCCAGCGCGAGCAGCACGAACCCGCAGGCAAACTTGCCGGCCACCGATGGATCCCGGCCACGTCGTCCGAGCCAGCCGTACAGCACAGCGAGCAGCGGCGATGCCACGGTGATCCAAAAGGGATTGAGCACCTGGAACTGCTCGGGTGGCACGTGATAGCCAAGGAAATCGAGCCGCACGTTGTGCAGCGCGAACAGTGTCAGGGAGGTGAAGGTCTGCTCGTAGAACACGAAGAACAGCATGGCCTGCACCGTCAGCAGCAATGTGGCAATCAGGCCGCTGCGCTCGACGCGGGCCGCGCGTGCGATCAGCACGCCGAACAGCGCCAGTATAGCCGCGCCGGACGCCCACACGACCGCGCGTGCAATCGTGACGTTCTGGATGACGATCGCCGCCAGCACGGCCAGAACGAGGGCACCGCCGATCACAGCCAGCAGGCGACCGAGACGCAGCGCTTGGAAGTCCGGCTCCGAGCCCAGGTGGCGCACTAACCGCCACTGCAGCGTGAACTGAAGGACGCCCAGCACCAGCCCGAGTGCGCAGGCGAAGAAGGCCAAGTGCCAACCGTAGTGCACGCGTATCCACGGTGTCAGGGACTGGGACAGCACCGCACCTACATTGACAGCCATGTAATAGAGGGTAAAAGCCCCGTCGAGCCGCGACCGATCCCCCTCGTACAGCCGCGACACGAGGAACTGCGGATTGGGCTTGAACAGCCCCGCACTGATGGCGATGACGGCCAACGAGAAGAACAGCAGCGGCCCGGCCCGATCGCTCGAGACCACACGACTCCAGGGCACCGACAGCAATGCGTAGCCCGCCATCAACCCGATCGCCCCCAGCAACGCCGTGCGCCGCGCCCCCAGCACCCGGTCGCCGATCCATCCGCCCAGCAGGGGCGTGGCATAGACCATGGCTGCAAACGCCCCGATGGTCAGGTTCGCACGCGCTTCCGCGAACCCGAGGGACTCGACCATGAACACCACCAGCAGCACCTGCATGCCGTAGTAGCCGAAGCGCTCCCACATCTCGATCAGAAACAGCGTGGAGAACACGCGCACGCGCGACGGGGAAGCCGGATTGTTCATAGCGGCTCGGACGATAGCGGCTCGGCAGGCGGTCCCGCAAATTCGGGCACAGCACCCCGCGGATCCAGCCGGTCGGCGCGCACCTACAGCGGGCCGGTCCTCGGATCAGGAACTGCCTTCCACTGCGAGGGTCCTCCTAAAGATGGCATGCTCCGGAAAAGGCTATGAGTGAGTCGTTGACTCTGGGCGAGGAGGACCGCGAGACCGGGGCCCAGAGTCCCGACCCACTGCGCCGCCGTATTCTGACGGCCGCCACGGTAGGCTTGGGCGCGGTCGGAGCCGCGGCGACCGCGGTACCGTTCATCGAATCCTGGCTGCCGAGCGAGAGCGCCCGAGCGCTCGGTTCCCCGGTGCAGATCGATATCGCCAATCTCAAGCCCGGCAGCCTGATGACGACGCAGTGGCGCGAGCGGCCGGTCTGGGTGCTGCACCGCCTGCCCGAGCAAATCGCCAGGTTGCCTTCATTAAGCGATCGGCTGAAGGACCCGCTCTCGCACCAGCCACAGCAGGCGCCGGACTTGGCGCACTGGAATCCCATCCAGCGCTCCATCAGGCCGGAATATCTGCTGGTCGTCGGGATCTGCACGCACCTGGGCTGCATTCCTAAATACCATCCCGATCCGGCCGACCCCGCGCTCGGCGCCAATTGGCCGGGGGGATTCTTCTGCCCCTGCCACGGCTCGCGCTACGACCTGGCCGGCCGCGTCATGGACGGCTCGCCGGCGCCGCTGAATCTGCCGGTTCCTGCCCACTACTACAAGGACGCCACGACGATCGTGGCCGGCGACCTGGCCAACGGCACGGGGAGCGACTGGGCGCCCGCGAACTGGTAGCACCACGCAGTCGCCGCTGCCTACCGCGCCGCCCCAATGCGCTAATTTAGTGCGTATGCCCTTTGCGGGTGCACGAATACGCACTCATAAGGTGCGAGATGACCGGGCAAGTTGAGTGCAGGGTTCTGCACCAAACAGATGCGCCTTCGTGGATAATCGCGCCCCGTTGCCCACCGCCCGGGTCGATTAACAGGAGCGCACGTGCATCCCACCCGCACACCCGCCGATGTGTTCTTCATTCTCATCGGCGCCATTCTGATTCTCGCCATGCATGGCGGTTTCGCCTTCCTGGAGCTCGGTACGGTACGCGGCAAAAACCAGGTCAACGCACTGGTCAAGATTCTCTGCGACCTCTCGATTGCGACGCTCGCTTACTATTTGATCGGCTACGGCATCTCCTATGGCGTGCATTTCTTCGCGCCTGCCTCGGTGCTGGCGCGCGACAACGGCTACGAGCTCACGCGTTTCTTTTTCCTGCTGACCTTCGCCGCGGCCGTGCCGGCCATCGTCTCAGGCGGCATCGCCGAGCGCGTGCGTTTCTATCCGCAGCTGCTGGCGACGTTTTTCCTGGTGGCTTTTCTCTATCCGCTGTTCGAGCGGCTTGCCTGGAACGATGGCTGGGGATTTCAGGACTGGCTGCAGCGGCACTTTGGTGCACCATTTCATGACTTCGCCGGCTCGGTCGTGGTGCACGCCTTTGGCGGATGGACGGCGCTCGCTGCCGTGCTGCTGCTCGGTGCACGGCACGATCGCTACTCGCGTTCCGGGCGGCCGGCCATCCATCCCCCCTCGAGCATCCCCTTTCTGGCGCTCGGCGCCTGGATCCTCATGGTCGGCTGGTTCGGCTTCAATGTCATGAGCGCGCAAACGCTCGATCGCATCTCTGGCCTGGTTGCGATCAACTCACTGATGGCGATGTCCGGTGGCACGCTGGCCGCGCTGCTGATCGGCCGCAATGATCCTGGCTTCGTGCACAACGGGCCGCTCGCCGGGCTGGTCGCGATTTGCGCCGGCTCGGACGTGATGCATCCGCTCGGCGCACTGGCCACCGGGGCCATCGCCGGCGCGCTATTCGTGAAGTGTTTTACGCTCACCCAGAACCGCTGGCGCATCGATGATGTGCTGGGTGTCTGGCCGTTGCATGGGCTGTGCGGTACCTGGGGTGGAATCGCCGCGGGCATTTTCGGAGCGCGCGCCCTCGGCGGCCTGGGCGGGGTGAGCCTGGTGGCGCAGCTCATCGGCACGGCCCTGGGCATCCTCATGGCCCTGGCCGGCGGCGCACTGATCTATGGAGGGTTGAAGCTCACCATAGGACTGCGCCTCACCCAGGAGGAGGAGTACAACGGCGCCGATCTGAGCGTGCATCGCATCGGGTCGACCCCCGAGCCCGAGACACGCTAGCATCGGCGACGTGAGGGCCCTGCCGTGAGAATCGCCGTGCTCTTCGGTGGTACCAGCGAAGAACGCGATGTCTCCATCGCCAGCGCCGCGCAGGTCATCCCTGCCCTGCGTGCGCGTGGGCACGAAGTCATCGGCGTCGATACCGCCAGCGGTCGCCTGAGCGCGACGGCCGAGCGACGGCTGCTGGAGGATCCGGTGGCCCGCGAACCGCCGTCGGACCGCGCCATCGCCGCCGTGCGCAGCCGGGCGATCGCGCTCTCGCCGCAGGCATTCGATGTGCGCGACATCGACGTGGTGTTCCTGGCACTGCATGGCGGCGCCGGTGAAGACGGTCGCCTGCAGGCCATGCTGGACCTGTCCGGACTCGCCTACACGGGCAGCAATCACATCGCCAGCGCCACGGCGATGGACAAGGATCAAAGCAAGCGATTGTTCGGCAGCGTGCAGGTTCCCACGCCCGCCTGGCTCATGGCACCTGCTGATCCCGGCGCCTCGCTCCCGGCTGCCGAGGTGGGCGCCAAGCTCGGCTGGCCGGTCATCGTCAAGCCTAACAAACAAGGCTCCACTGTCGGCCTGAGCATCGTGCGCGAGGCCGCCGGGCTCGCCCCCGCCATCGAGCGCGCGCATACCTACGACAACGAGGTCATGCTCGAGCAATACATCGCAGGCCGCGAGTTCACCGTGGGTATCCTCGAGGGGACCGCGCTGCCGGTCGGCGAGATCATCACCTCCCGAGAGGTGTTCGACTACGAGGCCAAGTACCAGGCTGGCGCAGCGCGAGAGGTATTTCCCGCCGATCTGCCCGCTGCCGAAGCGACCGAGCTGCAGCGCCTGGCGCTCGCGGCACACCATGTGCTCAAACTCGGTGCATATAGCCGCATCGATTTCCGTCGCGATGCCCGGGGTTGCTTCTGGTGCCTCGAGGCCAATTCGTTGCCGGGCCTCACCGCCACGAGTCTGCTGCCGCAGGCGGCGCACGCCGCCGGCATCTCCTTCGACGAGCTGCTCGAGCGCATCTGCCGTGCCGCCGTGCGCACTCGCTGAGTACAGGCATCCCCGGACGGCTGGCTCATCGGATTTGCTCGAAGGTGCACTGACGCGCTGCCTTGTCCGGTCGCCAGCGCAACAGGCGTGTCCCATGGCGGAAGCGATCAGCAGTTACCTGATCGAAACTCACCTCGACGACCAGTATCGGCTTGAGCGGCTGCCATTCACTGCTGCGCTCCGTGCTCCAGCGACTCGGGCCGCCCGGACTTCGGCCGGTGAAGCCCGGCGGCTCGCGCAGCGCCTCAAGCCGCCGAGTCAGCGCGGCGCGCTCGGCATGCGCAATCGCCGAGGTGAAGCCGACATGGTTCAGCCGTCCCTTTTCATCGTACAGACCGAGCAGGAGCGAGCCGACCTCACGGCTGCTGCTCGCATAGCGAAAGCCACCGACAACGCAATCGGCCGAGCGGATCGGCTTGACCTTGACCATGGCTCGCTCGCCGCTGCAATACGGCTGATCGAGGGACTTCGCGACCACACCGTCCGTGCGCTTACGTTGCGCGGTCAACCAGTGCTGCGCGGTCCGCAGCTGGGTCGTCACCGGTGAGAGCGACAAACACGGCGCACGGCGGCCGCGTGCCACACGCGAGACGAAGTCTTCGAGCAGCGCTCGGCGCTCACGCAGTGGCCGCTCGAGCAGCCGCTTTCCAGCCAGCGACAACACGTCGAACAGCATCAGCTTGGCCGGTGTCTGCTGCGACAGTCGCTGGACACGAGTCGCTGCCGGATGCAGCCGATTCTGCAGCGCTGCGAAATCGCCCTGCCCCCGTCGCTCGATGAGCAGTTCCCCATCGAGGACGAAACGCGTGACCCTCAGCTGCGCCAGCACTTGCACGATCTCCGGAAAGTAGCGCGTCAGAGACTTACCGGATTTGGCCCGCAGCTCCACGGACGGACCGGCACGAAAGGCCAGACAGCGAAAGCCATCCCACTTGGGTTCGTATTGCCAGCGAGTCGGCCCGCCGGGTAGCTCGCGCGCCAGCGATGCCTCCATCGGGGCGGTCGTGAGCGGCAAGTCGAAACGGGTTGCGGGCATCGCGACGTCCTTATACCGCGCGCGACCCATACCGCTGTCACATTTGCTCCCAACCTGAGGCCGGATCAGAATGATGCGCAAATAAGGGGGGAGTCATGGCCGAAAGCGCCGTGCCGGGGACGCTTGGCCGTCCCAGCGGATGGCTCGAGCGCGAGCACATCGTCGCACAAGCTCACTTCAATCGCTGGCTGGTACCACCGGCCGCGCTGGCCATTCATCTGTGCATTGGTATGGCCTATGGGTTCAGCGTGTTCTGGCTGCCGATGAGCCACCTGCTGCCCGGTGCGCCCGCCTGCTCGAATGGCTTTCTGGCCGAGCTGTCCGCCACCGACTGCAATTGGTCGGTGGCGGATGTCACACACATATTCGAGACCTTCATTGCGATGCTGGGTATTTCGGCCGCACTGTGGGGCGCCTGGCTCGAGCACGCCGGGCCGCGCAAGTCGGGACTGCTGGCAGCGCTCTGCTGGGGTGGGGGCCTGATCGTGGGTGGTTACGGCGTCACGATCCACCAGCTATGGCTCGTCTATCTCGGCGCGGGGTTCATCGGCGGAATCGGTCAAGGGCTCGGCTACATCACGCCCGTCTCTACCCTCATCAAGTGGTTCCCGGACCGACGCGGCATGGCGACGGGACTCGCCATCATGGGTTATGGGGGCGGCGCCATGATTGGCTCGCCACTGGCCGTGTGGCTCATGGCGCGTTTCGCCCACGGCGGTGTCGCCGGTGTGGCACCCACGCTCGTGACGATGGGACTGTTGTACCTGCTGGTCATGGCCGCCGGAGCGCTCGGCTTTCGTGTCGCGCCCAGCGGCTGGCAGCCGCGCTCACAGCAGCGCAGACCCACGGTCGACCCGATGATCAGAGCGCGGCATGTGCATCTGAGCGTCGCGTCGCGCACGCCGCAGTTCTGGTTGATCTGGGCCGTGCTGTGCCTGAACGTCACGGCCGGCATCGCGGTGATCGCCATGGCGAGCCCGATGCTGCAGGAAGTGTTCGGCGGCCGACTGTTGGGATTGGCCGTGCATGCAAGCCTCAGCAACGTGCAGAAGGCGGCAATTGTCGCGGCCGCGGCCGGGCTCGTTGGACTGATCAGCCTCTTCAACAGCCTCGGCCGTCTGCTATGGGCGTCGGCGTCCGATTATCTCGGACGCAAGAACACCTACTGTGTGTTCTTCGTCGCCGGCATGCTGCTCTACGCGCTGTTGCCCACCTGGGGCCATCTGGAATGGGCGGCGCTGTTCGTCATCTCTGTCTGCCTGATCATCAGCATGTATGGTGGCGGCTTTTCGACGCTGCCGGCTTATCTGGCCGATATCTTCGGCACGCAGATGGTGGGCGCGATTCATGGGCGGCTCATCACCGCCTGGTCAGTCGCCGGGGTCGCAGGCCCTGCACTCATCGCAGCGCTGCGAGCGCGTGAGCTCGCGCGTGGCGTCGCGCCCAACCTCGTCTATGACCATACGCTCTACATCATGGCGGCGCTGCTGTTCGTCGGCCTCATTTGCAATCTGCTGGTGCGTCCCGTCGACGCGCGCCACCACATGAGCGAGGAGCAGCTTGGCCGCGAACGCGCCTTGCAGCACGAAGCCGGCGCAGCCGAACGCCTGGAGTCGGCCGCCCGTGGCAAGCTCGGCGTGGGCGGCTACCTGGCGTGGCTCGCCGTGGGAGTGCCCTTCCTCATCGGGCTGTATATTGCGCTCGAACGCGCTGTCGCGCTGTTCTGACACACCAGCGAACACTCTGCCCACACTCATGTCCAAACCACCGCTGCCGCCATTCACTGCCGAGACAGCCGCACAGAAGGTGCGCCTGGCCGAGGACGCCTGGAATACGCGGGATCCGGCGCGAGTCGCCCTGGCCTACTCCGAGGACAGCCGCTGGCGCAATCGCAACGAATTCCTGCAGGGAAGAGCTGCCATCGAGGCCTTCCTGGTGCGCAAGTGGAATCGTGAGCTCGACTATCGGCTCGTCAAGGAGCTCTGGGCGTTTCGCGATAACCGCATCGCCGTGCGTTTCGCCTACGAGTGGCACGACGACAGCGGCCAGTGGTATCGCAGCTATGGCAATGAGAACTGGGAGTTCGATGCCGAGGGGCTGATGCGTCTGCGGCTCGCGAGCATCAATGACGCGCCCATCGCCGAAGGGGAGCGTCGCCTGCATTGGCCGCCCGGAGCGCGCCCCCCCGGGCACGCCGGACTCGGCGAGCTCGGTTTCTAAAGCAGCCCCCGCGTTCCTTACGCGGGGGCCTCGACGCGTCCTCGCCTGGACTCGGGCAGTTCCCGCGGCGGGATCTGTCCAAATCGTCCGGCGTTGAAGTCCTCGATGGCTTGCAGGATCTCCGCGCGGCTGGTCATGACGAACGGGCCATAGCCGACGACCGGTTCGTTGAGCGGCTCGCCGCTCAGCACCAGCAGGGCCGAGTCTTGCAGCGCCTCGAGCTCCACCGTGCCGGCCTGCCGATCCAGCAGCACCAGCTGTGCCGCCCCGACCGTGCGCTCGCCGTTGACACGCACCGAGCCGCCGAGTACCACCAGCGCCGCGGTGCGTCCGCCAGCCATCCCCACTTGCGTGCGATGACCTGCCTGCAACCTCACATCCCACAGATCCACGGGACTGAAGGTGCGCGCCGGGCCACGCCGACCGTCGAACTCACCGGCGATCACACGCAGGCTACCCGCCTGCTCTGGCAGCTGCACGACCGGTATATCAGCGGCGAGCAGCGTCTGATACGTGGGCGGCGTCATCTTGTGCTTGCCCGGCAGATTCACCCACAGCTGCACCGCGTGCAGGCGCCCGCCGCTGCGGCCGAAGGCCTCGGAATGAAATTCCTCGTGCACGATGCCGCCGCCGGCAGTCATCCACTGCACGTCTCCCGGTCCGATGCGCCCGCCTGCCCCCGTGGAGTCGCGATGCTCCACCTCGCCCTCGTAGACGATGGTGACCGTCTCGAATCCGCGGTGCGGATGTTCCCCCACCCCGCGGCGCGCGCGCGTAGGGGTGAAGTCCGCTGGACCCGCATAGTCCAGCAACAAGAACGGCGACAGGTGCGCCGCACGCTCGTCGTACGTGAACAGTGAGCGCACCGGAAACCCATCACCGACCCAGTGTCCCTGAGGCGGGTCGAACACGGACACAATCGACTTCATGGCCATTCTCCAACGAGGCGGCATATGCAACGGCTGCGGGCAGCCGCAGGCCGGATAACTATTGTTGGGGGCGATGGCGGCTTTTGCAACGCCGTGCGCCGGCCGCCACTGACCTGCTTTACGGGCCGGCGAGCTTCCGTTAGCCTTGGCCCATGCTGAATCGCTGCCCGTCGACGTCGAAGTCGAAGCGATGCCTCCTCCGGGGCGGTTCAGTCCTGTCCGCATTGATTCGGCACATCTAGCGACTCACTGCGATCCCACTGAACGGTCCCGCCGGCGACGGACGGGGCCTTCAGTCAGGCGCTCGGCCTCCCGGAACCCCTGGAGAACGAGCATGTCCAACCGCCCTTCCCACCTCCCCACTCCCGCGCGCGTGGCCATCGTCGGCGCCACCGGCGCTGTCGGCATGGAGCTTCTCGCCTGTCTGCAACAGCGAGCCTTCCCCTTGCAGCAGCTGCGATTGTTTGCCTCAGAGCGCTCGGCCGGCCGTAGCCTGCGCTTTCGGGGCGAACCGCTGCCCCTCGAGGTGCTGCGCAGCGAATCGCTGACCGGCCTCGACCTGGTGCTCTGCTCGGCCGGCAGCAGTGTGGCGCGGCGCTTCGCGCCGCCGGCGGCCGACTGCGGCGCCATCGTCATCGATAACTCCTCGGCGTTTCGCACGCAGTTGCAAGTGCCGCTGGTGGTCCCCGAGGTCAATCCCGAAACATTGGCCACGCACACGGGCCTCATTGCCAATCCCAACTGCGTGGCCATCATCGCCAGCCTCGCGCTGCGGCCGCTGCAGCGCGCCGCCGGCCTGCGACGGCTGACTATGGCCACCTACCAGGCGGCATCGGGAGGCGGCGCCGCCGCAATGCAGGAGCTGCTGTCTGCCACCCGTGCTGCGCTGGCCGGCAAATCATTCACGCCACGCGTGCTGCCGCATCCCTATGCATTCAATCTGTTCAGTCACAACACTGCCATCGATGCGGACTCGGGACTGAATGAGGAAGAAATCAAGGTGACGCGCGAGCTGCGCCGTCTGCTGTCCGCGCCGTCGCTGCCCATCGGCGTGACCTGTGTCCGCGTCCCGGTGCTGCGTGCGCATGCCATGGCGTTGACCGTCGAGTTCGATCGCCCCCTGAGTGTGCCCGAGGCGCGTGGCCTGCTGGCCGAAGCCGCCGGGGTGCGCCTCGTCGACGATCGCGAGCGCAACCACTTTCCGATGCCATCGGCAGCCTCGGGCATCGATGAGGTTCTGGTCGGGCGCATCCGTACGGATGGCAGCGACCCCTCGGGCCACACGCTCGCGTTGTTCGTGGCGGGGGATCAGCTGCGCAAAGGTGCCGCGCTCAATGCCGTGCAGATCGCCGAGCGGCTGCTGGAGGCCAAGCGCTAAGGCTCGCGGTAGGCGTGCTGCACGGACTGCGGCAGATTGCCCAGCGTCTGCCAGCCGGTGTACTTGCCGGCAAACTCCGCGGCAATCTGCCTGCCGGCCTGAGCGGCCGTCAGCCCCTGCGCCTTCAAGGCCGCGACACGCGTCTGCAGATCGACGAGAAAAGCGCGTTCCTGGGCGATGAGTGCCTCGCCGCCAAAACCGCCATGATCCGGAATGATGATGCGGGGATGCAGCGTCGCGACCTGATCAAGCACGGCGATCCAGCTGCCGGGGGCACACACGTCGCAGGTGAAGTTCGGCGAGATCTGGTTCTGAACCACATCGCCCGGCAGCAGCAGACTGTCCTCGGGAATAAACGTAACTTCATCGCCCTGCGTGTGCGCAGCGCCGTAGTAGCGCAGCTGTGCATGCACCCCGCCGAGATCCAGCTGCAGCGCGCGCTCGAACAGGATGTCCGCGCGCGTGGGAATGTCGCCGCCTAACAGCTTCTTCATCTGCGCGGAGCCCGACGCGAACAGCGCGTCCATGCGCGCACCGTTGGCGTCGAGCTCGGCCTGCTGCGCGCGATTGCGGATCACAGTGGTATCCGCCGGGAAGCCCCCCTGTCCGGAAGTGTGCTCGGGGTGGAAGTGCGTGGTCGTCAGATACAGTCGCTGCCCGTGGGTCGACAGCTTGCGCGCCGCGCGCGCTATGAGGGCGCCATTGCGCGCACCGAGACCCGTATCCACCACCAGCGTCGCGCGCTCGCCAACGACGATGCCGATGTTCGGAAAGCCGCGGATGACATAGACGTGCGGCGAGACGCGCTCGACGGCATTCTCCGGCAGCGTCGGGTTGGTGACGATCGGCGTCGGCTGCGCCGGTGCACGGACCGCATATGCCGTCACGACTGCCAGCGTCAGCGCCGCAAGATAGGTCCCACGAGTCTTGGCGCGCATGATCCACCCTCCTTCGACCGGCTGCGCGAATCGACAGTATAGCGGCGGCACGGACGGCACCTAGCGACGCTCCCAGGCCTCCAGCTCCCCGCGTCGGCGGCGAAACAGCGGATGCGGCACGGGAGTTGTGGCGACATTCCAGCGGCGCCACAGTGCCGGCGCCCGGCGCCTCAGCTTCGCTCCCAAATGCCGCCACTCGTAGTCCAGCTGCCCCGACGTGACCGCCAGGAAAACGCGCCGGCGCGCGGGGCGTATCTTGGAGGCATCGAATGCGTAGCCGCGCGCTCGGGCCTCGGCATGGATGGCGCGCAGATACTGTGACATCGCCGCCAGCGGCGCGCGATGCTGCCGGAAGCGATGCAGCTGGGGATGATGGCGGTAGCCTCGCGTCTCACCGCGCAGCACAGCCTGCGCCAGCAGCGCCTCGCGCCACAGCGCCACCAGCCCGCGGGCATCGAGGTAGCGTGGGTGCAGGGACCAGAGACGCATAAGCGCTGAAGACGCAGCGCGCGCCTCAGCCTTTCGGAACCGGCAGGCACTCCATCACTTCGACCGCATCGCCCGGAAAGATCGAAAAGTGCGGATGGCCTTCGAACAGTTGCGCCGCGGCCTGGTGCGAATCGGCGCGCACGAGCACGTACGCCGCAAGGTTGTTGCGTGTATCGGCGATGCCCTCCCGGGAGATGCGCTTGGTCTTGCCGAGCGGACCGCCGCCCTCGACGAGGACCGACTCGTGTCTCACCATCCACTCCTGCCAGGCTTTCATCCCAGCAGCCTGACGGCGCTTGCGCTCCTGCTCATCGAGCCGATCCCACTGCGCGCGGGCTTCAGAGGTCGCGCTGCCGGTGAATACAGCCATGAAGTTCTTCATGCAAACCCTCGTATCAATTGATAATTTTCTGCACTCGAAAGCTGTTTCTGTGCGCTACGCCAACTGCCGGGTCCGCTGCGCCGCCGGCATCTGGCGACATCCGGTCGCGTTCTGACCCGCCCACAGTGGCGAGAAATCGTCGCTGTTGAGCGCTTCCGCGCGGGCACGCAGCGGGGCCAGCGAAGCTGCCGCCAGCGGAAAATCCGGCGCCAGCGGGCTCATCGGACCGAGTTCCCTCATGATCCGATTCACGATGCCACGTGCCGCGCGACCGCTGAAGATATTGGTCAGCGCGGTCGCGTGTGCCGTCTCACTTTGCAGGGCGGCACGGTGCACGGGACGGGTCGTGGCTTCCGGGCACAGCAGGTACGCAGTGCCGACCTGCACGCCCGCTGCACCGAGCGCCAGCGCCGCGGCAACACCCTGCGCATCCGCAATCCCGCCAGCGGCTATCACCGGAACCTGCACGGCACGGATGATCTGCGGCAGCAGGGCAAACGTTCCCATCTGCAGATTCAAATCATGGGAGAGGAAATGCCCGCGGTGGCCACCCGCCTCCAGCCCCTGCGCGATGATGGCATCTACTCCGCGGTGCTCGAGCCAGCGCGCCTCCTCTACGGTGGTTGCCGAGGACAGAATCTTCGCTCCCCAACGTTTGACACGCGTCAGCAGTTCAGGCGGCGGCAGTCCGAAGTGAAAGCTCACGACCACCGGCCTGAATTGCTCGAGCAGCTCGCAGGCACGCGCGTCGAAGCTCGCGCGCCCCGATGCCGCCGTCACCGCGCTCGTCTCGATGCCAAGCTCGGCGTAATAGGGAGCGAGCGCAGCCCGCCAGGCCACCTCGCGCGACGCGTCGGGTGTCGGCTGTGAGTGGCAGAAGAAGTTGACGTTGTACGGCTGATGCGTCTGCTGTGAAAGCGCAGCCAACTCCTCGTGCAGCTTCTCCAGCGAGAGCATCGCGCAGGGTAGAGAACCGAGCCCGCCGGCGTTGGAAACCGCGAGTGCCAACGCGCCGCCCTGGACGCCGGCCATGGGTGCCTGAATGATCGGCAGCTCTATATCGAGCAGCTTGCGCAGAACCACTCGGACTCCTTCACGCTCGCAGGTGGCAATCACTTCACCTTACATAGATATCTCATCATAATTTGCATATAACTCATTGATACATGAGGAGTATCAACGGCTAGAGCCGCGAGGTGGCCAAGGCGCTCCATGAAAGCAGTGCGTTGGCGCATTGGCGGCGCTGACGACGGAGCTGGAGGCCGCGCATACCCCCACGTCCGGAGAGATCGATGCGATCCGAATCCACAGGCCGATGAACAACAGCGCCAGGCCGCCGAGAGTGAGCCACCGATGCCACCTGTCGCGGGTGGCTTCGCGTGCCCGGCTAACACGTCCTGCACCCACGAGTAACAGCACGCTGCCAGCCAACGTCACCGCAACACTCATCGCCGCGACCGACATCGGTCTCTCCCCCGCCCACTCGGGATCGGCCTATAGAGGCAGTGTTATGATGAGCCGCATGTGCGTCGAATGCCACGTTTGCCGCTCGCACCCGGCGCTCGGCGCCTGCTGCACGTGATCGCATCGAGCCCGACTTCGCTCGGGTAATGTCCGTCGGCCTGGAGCTGTGGCTGTTCGCCGTTGCCGCAGGCACCAGCCTGCTGGGCGGGGTACTGGGCATGGCGAGCGGTATCTTCATCGTGCCCGTACTGACGCTGTTCGGACACCTGGATATCCACAGCGCCATCGGTGCCAGCCTGGTATCGGTCATCGCCTGCTCCTGTGCCAGCGCAGCGCCATTCCTGCAAGAGAGACTGACCAATGTCCGCCTGGCCATCGTGCTGGAGACGGCGACAACCCTGGGCGCACTGACGGGCGTACTGCTCGTGGGCGCGGTGCCGACCTCTTTGCTATTCGCGCTCTTCGGGTTGGTGCTGCTGGTCGCCGCCGGACAGATGTTGCGCGCTAGACAACAGGCGGCGCAGATCAGCAGCGGACGCTGGGCCGCGTGGCAACTGGATGCCACCTATCCGGACCCGGAGCTGGGCGGCGAGGTGGCCTACGAGGTGCACCGGGTGCCCACGGGGTTGGGACTGATGTATCTGGCGGGGCTGTTATCGGCCCTGCTCGGCATTGGCAGCGGCGTACTCAAGGTCCCGGCGATGGATACGGCGCTGCGCCTGCCGATCAAAGTCTCGTCGGCCACCTCGAACTTCATGATCGGCGTCACTGCCGCCGCCAGCGCCGTCGCTTATTTCGTCCGCGGCATCATCACCGCGCCGATCGCCGCACCCGTCGCACTTGGCTCGGTACTGGGCGCGCTTGTAGGCGCAAAGATTCTACTGAAGGTCCCGAGTGCCCGGCTGCGCGTGCTGTTTGTGGTCGTGCTGCTCGCTCTGGCGACCGAGATGATCCTGAACGCCTGCGGCGTGACATTCGGGCATCGGCCGGCATGAGAGCCATGCTCGACGAGCGGCGCCTGGAGGACAGGCTCGCCAGACTACTGTGGTTGGGCACGCTGATCGGTTGCGTCCTGATCGGCATGGGAATGCTGCTGTTCCTGTCGGTCCATGCGCCACCTGCCGTACGGGCGGCCTCTGCGCTCATGGACGCCGGGATTCTGCTGCTGATCGTGCTGCCAATTGCCCGGGTCGCGCTCATGCTGAGCGTTTTCCTGCGCGAGCGCGACCTGCGCTTCGCGATGGCAGCTGCCGCAGTGCTGCTGATCATCGCTGTCAGTCTGGCAGTCGGCCTCTGGGTAAAAGTCTGAGGGCGGCGCCCGGCACTGCGCACTCAGGCGGCTCTCATCTCACGAGCGAGCGGAGAGTGTTGCCCGATACGCTTCGATCTGCGACGTCAGCGCCGCTCGGCGCGCGAGGCTTTCGCGTGGCCAATAGCGCTCTCGATCGTAATAGTCCGAGACCGCCGGGATGCCCTCTGCCAGCTGTACCCAGGGCTGCTTGGACGAGGTGAAAATATGGATGTCGGGCGGGAGACGATCCGGCTCATCGAGCGTACCGACGCGGACGAAACGAAACACCGGGCCGCTGCCGGCATAGTGACTCCATACGGCGATACGACACTTCGGGCAACGTGCGATTCGTTGGCCCCGGCCACTGTTTGATGGCGTATCGACAATTTCCGGCTCTGCCTTCAAGTGCAAGACGCGGTCGGCTTCTATCAGGGCGTTAAGCGCAAACGAAGCGCCCGTTTCCCTTTGGCACCAACGGCAGTGGCAGCAGTGCACAAATAGCGGCGCCGTCTGCATGACGTAGCGGACTGTGCCGCAGTCACAGCCTCCCTCGAGTGGGAAACCGTCGCTACGGGCGATCAACATGACCTCCTGAAGCACCACTCCTGCCGCATGGCCCCGTGCCGGACCCCTGGGACCAATTCACTGCCGTCAACCCCCGCCAGCGAGAGCCAGGTCGCATCCGCTCATCCGGCAATGCCGATTATGTCGCGCTGTTGCTAAGTTATGACATATACATTATCTTCTGTTAAACGGTCGACTGGCGAGTGTGGCGTCGACCGGTGTGTCGCTGGCACCCAAAAGGGAGAGTTCCGGGGTGCAAACGAAGAATAAGTTTCGATTCCTCCTGGCCGGAGTGAGTCGCGTGTGCGGAGGCGTCTTCCGCACTCGAATTGGATACGACGAGCAGGCCGAGAAGCTGCGAGTGACCCTGTTGACCCGTTTCGGACGAAGACGACGGAAGCCGCCACGGATTTCGGCAGCAAACGGCTTGGGGTGCAGATCGCAGCCTGGTGTTAAGCGTGCTCGTCTATACGTAGTGCCTACGTTTGCAGGCACATTGTTCTAACTGGGGAGTGCTCTATGACTCGTTTTGTTGCTGCGGTTCGCTCTGCGTTTCGTCCTTCGGCCCCTGCCAAAGGCCACTTGACTGTCTATTACTGGTTTTAGTCCTCGCACCAACGGCTCAGGGATGACTCAGGTCTCCCTGAGCCGCTGGTCAACTTCAGCCCGTCCCGTGCACCATGCCCCTCTTCGAGCAATTCTCGAAGGACCCGATCGCCTACCTCGACGCCTCCTTCAACGGGGCTGACCCCGTCTCGATCAGCGAGGATGAGGTCTGCGTCGGCGACCCCCTCACCGCCCGGCGTGTCCTGTTACACAGCGAGGATCTCTACGACGATACCGTCGGCTTCTTCACGGAACAGCGTTTTGGGCGGCGCTCACAACAGCTCGAGCTCCGATCGCAAGCCCGCAGCGTCTTTCGCCGCCACATCGATTCCAACGCCGGCAGCGCGCTGGTGGATGCCATCGGCGCGAATATCGGCGCGCTGAGCGAATGGCCGGATGCCGGCAACTGGCTCTTCGTACGATTGTTTCGTTCCGTGCTCCTGCACGCGGGCAGCGATCCGCGACTCTTTCCACTCATCGACGACATCATCAGAACGTCGTCTCTTGTCAGGCCGCCAACGCGCCCTACAGCCTGGAGACGCCGGTTACTGACTCTGAGGCGAACCTGGCTTCTCGGAGGGGAAATCAGTTCCCGCAAAAAGTCTCCACCTTCAGCACCTCGAGATCTGCTCGACGTCATCATCGCGGTGGCCGAGCCCGACCAGCCGATGCTGGAACTCGCAGACATCCTGGTCGCGTTCGCCAAATCCATCTCCTCCACGGGATTCGTGCTGGGTTGGGCTCTGTATCTACTGGCCACTGAGGGAGATCCCGGACCCGCCGTTCCCTCCAACTGGATTGTCATGGAGACGCTGCGCCTTTGGCCAACGCCATGGCTGCTGGGACGCTTTGCGAAACGTCAACACGAGTTGGCCGGAAAGTCCATCAGCCAGGGCGATGTCGTGATCGCGTGCCCCTATCTCGTCAACCGGCACGCCGACTATTGGCCTGATGCTACCAAGTTCATCCCTGGGCGCTGGGCCGATCCGGAGAGCCTCAAAAATCCCGCGTTCCTCACCTTTGGACACGGGATTCATCGGTGCGCGCTGGCCGATTATGCCACCGAGATCCTGAGCCAGATCCTTGAGGTGTTTCGCTCTCGAAGATTCAGTATCGAGCTCAAGAACAGCACCCGTCCCCTGGGCCCACTGCTCTATCCACCGGCTTTCACGCTAAGGCTCCAGGACATCCAGCCGCATCCTGGCGTCCAGGCGCCCGAGCGCATCGATCGCGCTTAGCTACCAATGGCCTTGATCGCACGCTTCAGGGTATCGCCCTGCAGGAACCGCTCCTGCAGGCGCAACGATGTCAGCGGCCGGGACAGGTAGAACCCCTGTCCTTCGTGGCAACCGCGACTCCGTAGCCACTCGAGTTGCGTCTTGCGCTCGATTCCCTCGGCTGTGGTGGTCAGGTGCAAGCTTTCGCCTAGCGAAAGAATGGCGGTGACTATGGCCGCGTCCGTGACCGAATGATCGACGTTTTGAACAAAGGACTTGTCGACCTTGATTTTATCAGGCGGAAAACGCGTTATATAGGCGAGCGAGGAGTAGCCGGTACCGAAATCGTCGAGACTGATCAGGCAGCCCAAATCGCGCAGACGATCGAGCGCCGTGCGCACGGCCGCGGACTCTCGCACCAGGAGCGATTCGGTGATCTCTATCTCGATCAGCGAGGGGGAAATTCCTGCGGCCCTGGCCTCGTGCTCGAGCGTGCGCGCCGGATTGCCGTGCAGGAGCTCCTTGCCCGATACATTGACGGCCAACGGCAGACTGATATCTGCGTCGGCCCAGGCCCGCAGCTGACGGCAAGAGGCACGTATCACCCACTCGCCGAGCTCGATGATCAGGCTACTCTCTTCCGCAATCGCGATGAACTCTCCCGGGGATACGTCTCCCAACTCGTCATCGTGCCAGCGGGACAGTACCTCCGCCCCGATGAGCCCCTGATCGGTGAGTCTGAACTTGGGCTGATACTCGACGGTCAGTAACTCGGCCCGAAGCGCGCGCCGCAAGCGCGACTCGAGCCGCATGGCCTTGCGCAGACGCGAGCTCATGGCGGGGGAGTACGCCTCGACGCCGCCCGTGCCCGTGGATTTGGCATGATACATCGCCGTGTCCGCGTGCTTGAGCACGGTTTCGACATCCGCACCATCCTCGGGAAATACTGCGACCCCGACGCTCGGTATGGTGAAGAATTCGGCTGGTTCGTAATTGATGGGAGCGCCCAGCATCGCATGGCAGGCGCGAGCGACCTCGAGTCCCAAACCGGGCGTGCGATTGTGGACCAGCACTACGAACTCATCGCCGCCGAATCGCGACAGGACGACCGGATTGTTCGCGGTCTTATGGATGGAGATTGCCTGGTTCAGCTTCTGAGCGACGATGCGCAGCACGTCATCGCCGACGGTATGACCGAAGGTATCGTTGATGCGCTTGAACCCGTTCAGATCCAGATAGACGAATGAAACGGTCTCGTGTGCCGCGGCTGCGCGCGAGATCATCTCGCTCGCGGTATCGAGACATTGCTGGCGATTTGGCAGCCCGGTGAGGGGGTCGTAGTAGGCAAGCCGCTTGATGTGCTCGGCCTGCGCACGTCGACGCATGCGCACGCGCCAGGCAACCGCCACCAGTGCAAGTGCCAGTGTCAAATAAGCGAGCTTGGCCGGAAGCGACGCCCAAAACGGCGGATCCTTGTGAATCGTGATGCGAAGGGGACTGTTTCCCCAACCCGAATCGGCGCTCGCAGCGCGCACTTCCAGCACATGGTCGCCCGCCCCCAGATTTGTGAGGGTCACATCATGCTCGGTGCCGAGATCAATCCAGCGGTCGCTGAAATTCGGCAGGCGGTACGAGAGGCGATTGTGCGCCGGCGAGACGAAATCGAGCGCTGCGAACTCAAGCGTGATGATGCGCGCGCTGGCATCCACATGAATCTGATCGAGCAACCAATACGGCCTGGAGCTCTTCAATGGCGCACCGATTACATCGACCTGCATCAAGGCGACGCGTGGGGGAACCCTCGTATCGTCGATCGATTGCGGATCAAAGAGATTGAACCCACCTGGGCCACCGAATGCCAGCTGGCCGGAGCGCAACCTCCGATAGGCGCCCATGACGAACTCCTCGCCCTGAAGCCCGTTCTGAACGTGATAGGTGCGAAAACTACCGGTGTCGGGGTCATAGCGTGTCAGCCCGGAGTTACCGCTCATCCACAGCGCACCGGACGCGTCAGGCACTATGCCGTACACGACGTCGCCTGCGAGGCCCTCAGCCCGCCCAAAGATCTGAAAATGTATGCCATCGGGGTGCGCGGGGCTCCCCAGTACTCGCGCAAGACCGTCGTTGGTTGCCGCCCAAACCCGCCCGCTCGGATCGACCGTCACCCCGCCAAGAATGTTGCCAGGTAACGATGTCGCTTCATGGTCCAGATGGCGGAACACTCGCAATACGTGGCCGACTGAGTCCGCCAGATCCAGCCCTCCATCCGCCGTCGCGATCCACATGGGTCCGGTGGGATCTTCGGCGAAGCCCGTGATGTTGCCTGAGCTCAGAGCGCCGCTGACGCCCGATCCGAACGGTAGCTGCACCACCCTGCCGCTGCCCGGATCGAGCACGTCGGCCCCGCCGCCGTGCGTTCCGATCCAGATGCGTCCATCGCGTGCGGCGTAAAGGCTCATGATGCCGGGGGCGCTCAGTGCCCGATCGCTCCCGGGGGACACTCCGAAAGTCCTGAGACGACCATCCGGGGACAGGCTGCTCACGCCCGCCGACATGGTTCCAATCCAGAGCGTCCCCGCTGCATCGAGCTCGAGCGAAGTCACCCGTGAGTCGCCCAAAGCAGCATGTCGGCCGAGGATCTCATCGATGTCCTCGTGCTCTCCAGTGCGAGGATTGAAGCGCACGAGTCCGCCCATTGACGCCACCCACACGCGATCGTCACCGGCGTCGGCGAATGCGGTTACCAGTCGATCCTCCAGCCACTTGGGCCGGTGGCTGCCGAAGTTCCAGCTGCGGGGATTCCAGCGGTCTACACCGCCCTGAGCCGTTCCTACCCACAGCAGGCCATGCGGATCCTGGTAGAGCGATATGATGTAGGAATCGCTGAGCGAGCTCGTGTCTCCGTCCTGGTGGCGGTAGTGCATGAACTGCCCGGTCGTGGCATCGAGCATATCGAGCCCGGCCTCGGTACCCAGCCACAGATGGCCATCACGATCCTGCAGGATGGCCCGAATACTATCGTTCGCGAGCGAGCTCGGCGAGCCGGCGACGTGCTGGAAATGCCGCGTGATTCTCCCGCTGCTATCCCGACGTAGTAGTCCGCCATCGGGGACGCCTTGCCACACCGTACCGCTCGGGTCGGCGTAGAGGGAAAGGACCTGCGATGAGGATTTGCGTTGCTCGGGGGCTGCAGGGCAGTGCAGGAAGGAGCGCGAGCCGGGCAAAAGCCGGTCGACCCCCAGATCTGTCCCTACCCAGATGACGCCGTCGGGCCCACGCGTAAGCGCTTTGATGCGATCGTCGCTGAGCGAATCCGCACGCATCGGATCGTGTTGTAGATGCTCGATGTGCCCCGTGCGCGGGTCGAAGATGTCGAGTCCTGAGTCCCGCGTTCCAACCCAGACACGACCCGCATCATCGATGAGCAGTGCAACGACTGCGTCGCTGGCCAGCGAGCCTGGTACACCCGCTTCATGTCGAAAGACCGTGAATCGGTCGGCATCCCGATTCCATCGGGCCAGCCCACCATCGGCGACGGCGATCCAGAGATCGTGGTGAGCATCCTCTGCGATGGCCTGAACCCAGTCGCCAGGAAGCGCATCGATGGCGCCGCGCTTGTACCCGTACCGGAATAGCCGATGCCCGTCGTAGCGCACCAGGCCGTCCTGGGTGCCGATCCAGACGAATCCCTGGCTGTCCTGCAATACGGCATTGACGGTGCCCTGTGGCAGCCCATCGGCGGTGGTCAGATGCTCGAAGACCGCTCGCGACTGTTCGACGGCGCTGCCAACGGCCGGCTGAACGAAAGCAAGTCCCACCAAGAAAAGCAGAAAGGGACGCCAGGAGGCAGCAGCGCGCATACCATAACTTTGCACCAGCGTCTTACCTGCTGCTTTGACGCATTTCGAGGCTGTCACAGTCCAAGCACAGGCTGAACCAGACGCGCGTCACGTTTTGGAATGCAGCACAAATTCTCGGCTACCTCGCCTCGAGCCCGCCAAGGGTTCGTGGCGGCCCACAGCGCGCGACTGATGGTTCTGTGAATCTGCCAACGGCGGTGCGGCTGTGTGCACCCGTCACACAAACAAATCCATCAAGCGATACCCAGGTCGCGATTCCGTCCGTTAGCCACCGGCTTCGTTGCCGGAAAACATAGTTATCCCTTTAAACTAAATATCGGAGCCGTGTGCGGATGTGACCGGGTGTGCTGCCGCGAAGTGACTGGCTAATGCGCTGTCGCCCACTCATACGTCGATTTGGTAGAAAAAATTAGTAACCCCCGAAGGAAGTAGTCATGCCGGAGCTGTCGCAACCTCACCCTATCCAGCGATGGGTAGGACTGAACGTTAGGCGAAGAGTGCAGCCAACGCGATGGATCCGAGCTGGATTCGCCGTCGTGGCGGCCGGTTTGACTGTACTCAGCTTCCAGGCCGAGGCGCAGCCTGCTGGCGGCGCGACAGCGGACCAGCCGACGACCGAGAGCGATCAGAACCTCCAGGAAGTCGTCGTTACCGGCTCGATCATTCCACGTACCGACGTTGAAACGCCTAGCGTCGTGCAGGTCATCACTGCAAAGGATCTCACGCAATCGGGCTACACCAGCGTTCAGCAAGTGCTCAACGCCTTGCCAGAGAACGGCCAAGGCACGCTGTCCCAGGCGTTTACCGGCGGCTTCGCCGGCGGCGCCTCGGGTGTCGCGTTGCGCGGCTTGACGGTGGGTGAGACTTTGACCTTGGTCGACGGCGAGCGCATGGTCGACTATCCGATTCCGGATGACGACGAGCGCGGCTTCGTCGATACCGCCGCCATCCCCATGCTGGCGGTCGACCACATCGATGTCCTCAAGGACGGTGCTTCTTCGGAGTACGGCTCGGATGCGATAGCGGGCGTCGTCAACGTCATCCTCAAGAAGACCTATACCGGCGCGGAATTCTCGGCCGAGGGTGGCACGACCAGCCACGGCGACGGCACGACCGAACGCCTGACTGGCATCGCCGGCGTTGGCGACCTGCCGTCGGACGGCTTCAACGGCTGGATAGCGGTCGAATGGCGGCACCAGGATGAAATCTTCAACGACGCGCGAACCGGCGCCTGGAATGCTCTCAACTGGACTCCCTACGGTGGCACCAACGCGACCCCGGGCGCTGGATCAACCTACAACCTCTACGGAGGCGGCAATCCCTTTCCGTTCGCGAGTGCTCCCTATTATGCGAACTCGAGCGCGAACTCGTTTGAGTCGCCAGGCGTGACCTATAGCGCAGGCTCGGCCTGCCCGAGTGCGGCTGCCCTGGCGGTAGACCAGTGCACTGCCTTCCCCCCACGCGATGAGATCCAGCCGCAGACAGGTAACCTGAACGTTCTGGGACGCCTCAACGTCGCGATGGGTGGCAACTGGCAGGAAACCACCACCGCCTCCCTGTTTCGCAGCGAGTCCGAACAGGAAAGTCCCTACCCAAATACAGGTGGTCTGTTGGGCGTCTCCCCCGGCAGCCCAATCCAGTACCCCGTTTACGGACCGAACTTTGCGACCTTTCTGTCGACGCCCGTCACGCTCACCATGCCGAACGGTACCTTCCCCGTCGCCACGCTCTCCGAATTCGGCCAGCAGACCAATCAGTTCGTGACCAGCACCTATCGCGGATTCTTGGACTTCATCGGAAAGGAAGGTGGCTGGAACATCAACGCCGACGCCGGCATGATGTACGCGTTGACTGACGAGCATCATTACGGCTACGTCAACTATGCAGCGCTGCAGACAGCACTGACCGATGGTTACACCTTGGGGTCCGGAGGCCCCATGGTGGCCAACGTTGCGCCGAACATCGAGAGCGATGTCTCCAACTCGCTGCAGGTGGTGGACGTGCGCGCTACGCGCGACCTGCTCACGCTGCCTGGCGGTCCGCTCGCCCTGGGTGCAGGCGTGGGCTACTACCATAGCTACCTCGACGACACACCTTCGCCCGCGGTTCACAGCGGAGATTTCCCGACGCTGACGCTTGCTTATGCTTATGGCGGTCAGACCGACATAAATTCCTATCTGGAGCTGAATGCGCCGCTCGTCAAGGGGCTCGAAGTCGATGCCGCGGAGCGCTGGGACCACTACGACACCACCGGTGGCGTGACGGTGCCGAAGTTCGGTGTGAAGTATTCGCCCATCGATCAGATTACATTTCGCGGCACGTACGGCCAGGGATTTCGAGCGCCGACGGCAGCGGAGTCGGGGCATTCGGGGGACCTCTATTTCACCGGCTATTATGCGGATGGGGGCCTGTGTCCAAGTCAGGCCACACCAGGCAACTACACTGGTGCTGGCAGCCTTTACTTCCCAGGCCCGCCTGCCCCGGGGGACGTGCCCTACTACTGCGCCTATCCAGGCGCGCAGCTGCAGGTCGGCAATCCTGACCTCAGACCCCAGCGCTCTACCAATTACACCTACGGCCTGCTCTTCCAGCCGATACGGCAGACTGAGCTGTCCGTCGACTTCTGGCGCATCGTGATTTCAGACCCCATCATCGACAACCTCGAGTTCCCGGCATTGAATGCCTACTTACCTCCCACGAACGGCAGCGCGCCGCGCACCGGCCCAGTCACATTGCCAGTGCTGCAGTCCGATGGCAGTTTCGCCAATACGAGCTTACCCGTGGGCGAGCCGCTCTACACGGAGGCGACCTATGTCAATGCGGGTAAGATCAGTGTCGACGGCATCGACTTTGATCTGACAGCGCATATCGATCTCGGCGCATTCGGTCACTTCAGCCCTGAGCTGCACTGGACGCACCAGATCGTATGGAATGTCGGCAGCTGCTATGCGGGCGCGTGCGAGACGCTGCATTTGGCTGGCACGCATGGACCTTCAGGAATCTCCGGAGACACTGGCAATCCCAAGGATCGAGGCGTACTGACGCTGGGCTGGGATCGAGGTCCATTGAATGTGACGGCCACCGTGAATTACACCGGCCCTTACTCGAACACGGATCCCTCTTATGGGCTGCTCACCTGCAGCCAGATGCTCGATGGCTTTTACGCATATCCTAAATTGGCGAACGGCGATGTCCCAGCGAACAACTGCATTGTCAGCGCCTTCACGGACGTGAACCTCTACGGCAACTACGCCGTCAACAAGCATCTACTGGTGTTTGCCTCCATTCAGAACCTGTTCAATTCGCCACCTCCGATTGATCTGGGTACCTACGCCAGCAACACCTCGTACAACCCCTCCCTGGCACAGGCGGGTGCCGTCGGTATGTTCTTCGACGCCGGCTTCAAGTACCAGCTCTAACCCGCCGCGAAGCCCCTTCTCCGCGCCGAATCATTACGGTCCATCGGCCATACCCTGTGCGAGGGTGCGGCCGGCTGTGAGTAGATGAGCTAATATTGAACATATCAGCAGGGGGGGGCCATGCACATGTCGGCTTACAGGACTACTCACTCCAGGGCGCAGTCACCGTCAGTTGCTCTCTTCAGCGTCTGGCTGGCGACTGCCCTCACGCTCGTGGCGATCGCAGGTAGCCGAAACGCTCTTGCGGCCGAACACTCCGGCGCTCAGAGGCGGCCTGCGGCCGCTGCGCCCGAACCGGCGCCGTCGCTGTTCTTCAGCGAAAGCTGGCGGCACACAGCTGGAGGGCCCATTGAGATGCCGGTGACGCAGTCGGAGGTCTCAAGCCAGAACCTCCAGTTGGAGCTGCTTGGATTGGATGCGAAGGACCTGGAGATTTCCGGTGAGCCGGGACCTAATAACTATTTGAACGTTTGGTCGGGTCTGTCGAAGGAGCCATTCGCGGTATTGCTGAAGGATAAGAACCGCTACGTCGACCTCACTGGCCTGGCTCGAATTCGCTGGATGATCCGAACCGCGGGATTTCACGCCGTACGGCCGGCCATCCAGCTGGCGGACGGGACGCTTTTGGTCGGCGATCACACCGATAGCTCCACCATATTCGCGCAGCGCGAATTCGCGCTTGCCGATATTCGCTGGATCCGGCTCGACCCTGGCCGCGTAGTGACCCTCCCCAACAAGGGACGCAGCGGTGAAGCCGGCTCGTGGTACCCCAATCCCGATCTCAGCAAGGTCGATGCCGTAGGTTGGGTCGATCTTATGCCCGGATCTGGCCACGGCTTCAGCGGTTGGATCAATATGGCGACGATCGAGGTCTATGGCAAAGCGGTCAGCCGACCGTAAGACCCCTATTCCCACTCTATCGTCGCCGGAGGCTTGCCGGAGATGTCGTAGACCACGCGCGACACTCCGGGCACCTCGTTGACGATGCGTCGGGAGACCAGATCCAGGAACTCGTATGGCAGATGCGCCCATTGCGCGGTCATGAAGTCGATGGTCTCCACGGCGCGCAGCGCGATGACGTGCTCATAACGGCGGCCGTCGCCCATGACGGCGACCGAGCGTACCGGCAGGAACACGGCGAAGGCCTGGCTGGTGCGCTCGTAGAGATCGTGGCGGCGCAGCTCCTCGATGAAGATGTGATCGGCGCGGCGTAGCAGCTCGGCGAATTCGGCGCGCACTTCTCCCAGGATGCGCACGGCAAGGCCGGGGCCGGGAAAGGGATGGCGGAAAACCATCTCGTGCGGCAGTCCCAGCTCGACACCGATGCGGCGCACCTCGTCCTTGAAGAGCTCGCGCAGCGGCTCGACGAGCGCCAGGCGCAGCTCCGCGGGCAGCCCACCGACGTTGTGATGGGATTTGATGACGTGCGCCTTGCCGGTCCTCGCCCCCGCTGATTCGATGACGTCTGGATAGATGGTGCCCTGCGCGAGGAAGGCGACGTCGTTGAGCGCGCGCGCCTGCTCTTCGAACACCTCGACGAACAGGCGTCCAATGAGCTTGCGCTTGGCTTCGGGGTCGATGACACCGGCGAGGCCGCCGAGAAATCGCCCGCTGGCGTTCACGCGGATGACCTGCACGCCGAGCGAGTCGGCGAAGGTTTTCATTACCTGGTCGCCCTCGCCCAGCCGCAGCAAACCGTGGTCGACGAACACGCACACCAGCTGATCTCCGATCGCCCGGTGCAGCAGCGCTGCGACGACCGAGGAGTCGACGCCGCCGGAGAGCCCGAGCAGCACCCGTCCGCCGCCAACCTGGCTGCGCACCCGCACGGCGAGCTGATCGATGATATTGCCGGGCGTCCAGAGCGCATCGCAGCCGCAGATCTCGCGCACGAAGCGCTCGAGGATCGCCGCGCCCTGCGGTGTGTGTGTGACTTCGGGGTGGAACTGCACGCCGTAGAAGCGGCGACGTTCGTCGGCCATGGCGGCCACCGGGGCATCGGACGTGGTCGCGACCGCGATGAACCCTCCCGGCAGCAGCTCGACGCGATCACCGTGGCTCATCCACACATCGAGCAGCGCGCGTCCGCCGCGCTCGCGGTCGCGCAATCCCTCGAACAGGCGGCACGGAGTGCCGAGCTTGAGCTCGGCGTAGCCGAATTCGCGCGTGCTGCCGGCGACGACCCGGCCACCGAGCTGCTGCGCCATCGTCTGCATGCCATAGCAGATGCCCAGCACCGGCACGCCGAGCTCGAACACCGCGCCAGGGGCGCGCGGTGGTGCGCTGTCCGTAACTGACTCAGGGCCGCCCGAGAGAATGATGCCGCGCGCGCCGAAGCTGCGGATCGCGCCGTCGCCGACGTCCCAAGGCAGGATCTCGCAGTAAACGCCCAGCTCGCGAATGCGGCGGGCGATGAGCTGGGTGTATTGCGCGCCGAAGTCGAGAATCAGGATCCGATGGGCGTGGATGTCGGTGTTGGGCGTGAGCGGGCGCGTAGCCTCACGTGATGCGGTAATTGGGCGCCTCCTTGGTGATCGTCACGTCGTGCACGTGACTCTCGCGCACGCCGGCGCTGGTGATGCGCACGAAAGCAGGCCGCGTGCGCATCTCCTCGATATTGTGACTGCCGGTGTAGCCCATCGCCGCGCGCAACCCACCGGCCAGCTGGTAGAGGATCGTGACGAGGCTTCCTTTGTAGGGCACGCGCCCCTCGATGCCCTCGGGCACGAGCTTTTCGAGCTCGCTCGCCGTGTCCTGGAAGTAGCGGTCGGCCGAGCCGTGGCGCTCGGACATCGCCCCGAGCGAGCCCATGCCGCGATACGCCTTATAGGAGGCGCCCTGGTAGAGCTCGACTTGGCCGGGAGACTCCTCGGTGCCGGCGAACAGCCCGCCGATCATGACGGCGCTGGCCCCTGCGGCGATCGCCTTGGCCAGATCGCCCGAATAGCGGATGCCGCCGTCGGCGATCACGGGGATATTGCGACCCTCGAGAGCGGCACAGACATTGGCCACAGCGCTGATCTGCGGTACCCCGACGCCAGCCACCACGCGCGTGGTGCAGATGGAGCCCGGCCCAATGCCCACCTTGATGGCATCGGCGCCGGCGGCCACCAGGTCGAGCGCTCCCTCGCGCGTGACGATATTGCCAGCGATGATCTCCACGGCCGACCAGCGTCCCTTGAGGCGCGCGACCATCTCGAGTACGCCCTGTGAATGGCCGTGCGAGGTATCCACGACGATGACGTCGACGCCCGCCTCGCGCAGCGCCGCCACCCGCTCGAGCGTATCGGGTGTCGTGCCCACGGCTGCCCCGACGCGCAGCCGGCCGGTCTCATCCTTGCTGGCGCGGGGGAACTCGGTCGCCTTCTGGAAATCCTTCACGGTGATCATGCCGCGCAGCTCATCGTCGCCGTTGACGACCAGCACCTTTTCGATGCGGTGCTTGTGCAGCAGGCGCTGCACCTCATCCTTCGGCGCGTTCTCGCGCACCGTGACCAGGCGCTCCTTGGGGGTCATGACCGCGCTCACCGGCGCATCCAGCTGTCGCTCGAAGCGCAGGTCGCGGTGCGTAACGATCCCCATGACCTTGGTACCGCTCACGACCGGCACACCCGAGATACCGCGCGCGCGCGTGAGCTCGATGACTTCGCGGATGGTCATGTCCGGCGGCACCGTGATGGGATCGGCGATCACACCACTTTCGAATTTCTTGACGCGCGCAACCTCGCGGGCCTGCGCGTCGATCGACATGTTCTTATGAACGATGCCGATGCCGCCTTCCTGCGCGATGGTGATCGCCAGGCGCGCTTCGGTCACGGTATCCATGGCGGCCGAGAGCACCGGCAGGCCGAGACGGATCTTGCGAGTCAGTTGGGTGGAGAGATCGACTGAGCGCGGCAACACATCGGAGCGTGCCGGCACCAGCAGGACATCGTCGAATGTCAGCGCTTCCTCGAGTATTCGCATGCAACCTCGTGCGGCGTTACCAGGGAGAAGGAAGCGCGCCATTGTAGCAAAGGCCTTCCCCGGCCGCTAAGATCTCGGCGATGAAGCCAACGCCCCCGCCATCGCCGGCGGGCCTGGAGCGCCCGGATGCGCCGGCGGGCCAGCGGGCGCGCCCGGCCGCCGTGCGCACGGTGTACTCCGTCTCGCGTTTGAATCGCGAGGTGCGCGAGCTGCTCGAGTCCGGCATCGGGCAACTCTGGGTGCAGGGCGAGCTGTCCAATTTCTCGCGCCCGGCCTCGGGCCACTGGTATTTCTCGCTGAAGGACCGCGACGCACAGGTGCGCTGCGCGATGTTCCGCCTGCGCAATGCGCGCACCGGCTTCCTGCCCCGCGACGGGCAGCAGGTGCTGGTGCGCTCACGCGTCAGCCTCTACGAGCCGCGCGGCGACTATCAGCTGCTGGTCGAGGAGCTCGAAGACGCCGGGCTCGGGGCTCTGCAGCGAGCCTTCGAGGAGCTCAAGCGGCGTCTGGCGGCCGAGGGCCTGTTCGCGCCGGAACGCAAGCGGCCACTGCCCACGGCACCACGCTGCATTGGGGTGATCACCTCGCCGAGCGGCGCAGCCATCCGCGACATTCTGCACATTCTGGCACGGCGCTTCCCCGCGGCCCGGGTGCTCATCTACGCAGTGCCGGTACAAGGGGCGGCGGCGGTCCCGGCCATCGTGGCGGCGCTGGACCTCGCCAGCGCACGTGCCGAATGCGACGTGCTCATCGTGGCACGCGGCGGCGGCTCGCTCGAGGACTTGTGGGCTTTCAACGATGAGCGCGTGGCACGCGCCATTCATCGGGCGCGCTTGCCGATCGTCACGGGTATCGGTCACGAAATCGATTTCACCATTGCCGATTTCGTTGCCGACCTGCGGGCCCCGACGCCTTCGGGCGCTGCCGAGCTGGTGGTGCCCGATGCCGGCGCCTGGCGCGCACGGCTGGTGCAGCTGCAGGAGCGCTTCGTCGCGGCCATACGGCGCACGCTGGCTGCCGAGAGCGCCGCGCTCGCGGGCCTGGAACGGCGCTTGACGGCCTCGCACCCCGGCATGCGCCTGCAGGGGATGGCGCAGCGTCTCGATGAACTGGAGGGACGGCTGCAATTCGTCCTGCATTCGCGCCTGACGCGCGAGCAGACGCGGCTGCAGTCGCTGGCACGCGCACTGCGGGCAGTCAGTCCGTTGGCAACACTGGAGCGCGGATTCGCCGTGGTGACGCGCAGTCGCGATGGGGAGTTGATCACCTCGGCTGCGCAGGTGGCGCCCGACGAGCACATCGACGTGCGGCTGGCCACCGGCCGGCTGCAGGCCAGGGTGGTGCGGCGCGAAACGCCGGGCAGCGAAGCATGAGTAGCGCCCGCGCGGCATCGATTCGGTACGCCGCCGTCGCGCTGGGACTGCTCCTGGGGCTCGCCTGTGTGGGGGAGCGGGCACTCGCTGCCCCGCTGCAATGGCCGCGCGCGGAAGCGGTCCCTGGGGGTGTCGTACTGCTGCCCCTGCCGGCGGCGTTCGCTGCCGCGGCCGAGCCGCCGCGCGTGAGCTTCGGTGGGGATCGCGTGCTGGTAGTGCGCCGGGGCTCGGGCTGGCTCGCGGTCGTGGGCGTGCCGCTCACGGCGATGCCGGGGACCGCTCAGGCCGAGGTCGGCCGGACACCACTTCCCTTCGGCGTCGGACCTAAACAGTACGTGGTACAGAGCCTGCGGGTGAAGCCCGCGCAGGTGGACCTCTCGGCGCACGATCTGGCGCGCTACGAGCGCGAGCATGCCCGACTGCAGGCGGCCATCGCGACCTTCTCGGATGCGCTGCCGATTACGCTCGCGCTCTCAGCTCCGGTGCGCGGCGTGCGCACGAGTTCCTTCGGCTCGCGGCGCGTCTTCAATAACGAGCCACGCGCGCCGCATACCGGCATGGACATCGCAGCGCCCCGCGGCACACCGGTGCATGCCGCCGCCACGGGGCGGGTCATCGACACCGGCGACTATTTCTTCGACGGCAAGACCGTGCTCATCGACCACGGCAGCGGCTTCGTGACCATGTACTGTCATCTCTCGCGCATCGACGTGCACATCGGCGCACGCATTGCGCGTGGCGAGCTGATCGGCCTGGTTGGCGCGACGGGGCGCGTGACTGGCCCGCATCTGCACTTCGGCGTGGTCCTCAACCGCGCCTTCGTCGACCCGGCATTGTTCCTGCCGCCGCCGTAGGCCGCGAGCGGCCCGGGCGCCGATCATAGGGATTGGCGTCGCTGCGAAACTCGACGGCCACCGGCGTCGCGTACAGATCGAATTGCTCGCGAAACACATTGGCCAGATAGCGCCGATACGCATCCGGTACGGCGCTGGCCTGACTGCCATGCACAACGATGCGCGGCGGATTGCGCCCGCCCTGATGGGCATAGCGCAGCTTGATTCGCCGCCCTTTGACCAGCGGCGGCTGATGCGCCTCGAGCGCGCGCTCGAGAGTGCGCATGACCTCGCCCGTCGGCATCTCACGCATCGAGCCTTCATAGCCGCGCACGACGTCGCGCATCAGCTCCCCAACTCCACTGCCGTGGCGGGCGGAGATGAAGTGCAAGGGTGCAAAGGGCACGAAATCGAGCTTCAGGGCGAGCTGGCGGCGAATCTCCTCGCGCTGTGCCTCGGGAATACCGTCCCACTTGTTGACCGCAATCAGGATCACACGGCCGCGCTCGAGCGCCTGGCCGAGCACGCTGGCATCCTGCTCGCCGATGCTGTCGTGCGCATCGAGCACGAGGATGACGACGTGCGCCTCGGCAATGGCCTGCAGGGTGCGCGCGACACTGGCCCGCTCGATCGGGTCCTCGACCTGAGCACGCCTGCGCATGCCGGCCGTATCCACCAGCAAAAAGCGCCGGCCCTCGCGCTCGAAGGGCACCAGGATGCTATCGCGCGTCGTGCCGGGCTTATCGCTGGCGATGACGCGCTCCTCGCCGATAAGACGATTCACGAGCGTTGACTTACCGACGTTGGGTCGTCCGATGACCGCGACGCGAATGGCCTCGGCCGACGGATCTTCGGCATCGGCGGGCGCACCCTCGCCGCTCGAATCGCCGTCGGCGAGATCCTCGAGGACGATGTCGATGAGCTCACGGACGCCTTCGCGGTGCGCGGCGGAGATCGCCACGGGTGCGCCCAGGCCGAGGCGATGAAACTCCGCGGCGACCACATCCGGGTCGCGCCCCTCCGCCTTGTTGACGGCCAGCACGACGGGCTTGCCGCTGCGCCGCAGCTCGCGTGCGATGAATTCTTCCTGCGCCGTAAGTCCGCTGCGCGCATCGGCGACAAGAATCAGCCTGTCGGCCTCGGCAATGGCGCGATCCGTCTGCTCACGGATCTGCGCATCCAGTCCGCGCGGCGAAGCCGTGAGACCCCCGGTATCGATCAGCACGCAGGGCACGCGGCCAACACGCCCATAGCCATACTGGCGGTCGCGCGTGACGCCGGGCACATCGGCAACGATCGCCGCGCGCGTGCGGGTCAGCGCATTGAAGAGCGTGGACTTGCCGACACTCGGCCGACCGACGATGGCAACGATCGGCAGCATCGGCTCACCGCGGCGCGGCTCCAGAGGCGGTCTGCGCCGGCAGCACCACCGGCGTAGCGGGCGTGCGCAACGCCGCCAGCGTGCCGTCGTCGTTGAACACCAGCAGCAGATCGTCTGCCACGATCGGCGCCCCACTGATGGCCGCCTTGCCGACCCGCGTGCGCGCCAGGTATCGGCCGCTGGCCGGATCGAACCAGTGCAAGTAGCCCTGCAGATCACCGACCACGAGCTCGCCGTGGTAGATCACCGGGGTCGAGAGCTCGCGGTTGGCGAGAATGCGCTGCTGCCATTGCACCGCACCGGTCTGACGCGACAATCGGATCAGCGTGCCGTCGGCACCGGAAACGTATAGCGACGTATCGTCCAGCGCGAGGCCGCGGTAGCTCGAGAAATCATGCGTCCAGGCGATGCGGCCGCTGTTGCGGTCCAGGCGCGCGATGCGGCCCTGGTAGGCCACGGCAAACAGATCATCACCGTCGGCCACGACCGGTGCGTCCAGATCGATGAGCCGCTGCAGCTCGGAAGTGCCGTGCGGCTCACCGACGGCGGCGCTCCAGGCCACCCTGCCGTCGCGACGTTCGACCGCGAGCAGGTGGCCGTCATCGAAACCGCCGATTGCCAGATCGCCATCGAGGATGGGCACTGAGGTACCGCGCAGCGACAGCCGCGGCACAGTCTGCGTCGCAAGCCAGGTGTCGGCGCCGCTGAAGGTCGAGAGCGCCTGCAGACGTCCGTCTACACCGCGCACCACGACGAAGTCCCGGCCCACCGCGGGCGCTGAGATAATTTCCGTGTTGATGCGCCGCCGCCAGTGCACACTGCCGTTGCTCTCCGCCAGCGCGACCACGTTGCCCTTGGGGCCGCCCACCACGACCACGCCGGCACCCGCCCCTGGCCCGCCCGACAACGTCGTACCCAGGCGCTCGCGCCACAGACGCTGCCCGTTCGTCAGATCCAATGCCTCGATGCGGCCGTCGTAGCTGGCGATGAAAGCGCGCTGCCCATCGATCGCGACCCCCAAACCCACCCGCAGCTTCGGCAACTCGCGCTTCAGATGCGTGCGCCACACGGTGCGCACGGGTACGCGCTGCACGAGCTTTTTGATCAACGGCACAGGACGTTCCGGGCTCTTGCTGCTGCAGGCCACCAGCGCCAGGACGGCGCCGAGCATCAGGGCAGCGACTGCGGGCCGTGCGCGACGCGGCGTGGTCTCGATGCAGCTCACGAGCGCGCCAGGTCTTCGATCTTCAGATCGAGCAACTGGCCATCGAGGGTATCTGCCCCGGCGCGGGCGCTGCGATAAGCCTGCAGCGCACCGGCGCGATCGCCCTTGGCGAGCAGCGCATCGCCGCGCACTTCCGCGTAGCGGGATGCAAAGGCGCCCGTCTGCGCGCCGTCGATGAGCTTCAAAGCCTCATCGGGCTGATTCTCCCCGAGCAGCACGCGCGCCAGGCGCAGGCGTACCAGCAGCTGCATCTGCGCATCGTGCGTCGTATCCAGAACATGACGCAGCCGCTTGGCGGCATCGGCGAGCTGATTGTCCTGCACGGCCACGCGTGCAGCCATGAGATCGGCCTGGGTGGCGTACGGAGTGTTGGGATACTCCTGGATCAGCCGGTCGGCCAGCGTCGAGCCCAACGCGAGGTTGCCCTGGTTCAGGGCGCTGAGCACCTGCTGGTAGCGTGCCTCGGCGGCCAGGGCGACGTTGGTCTTGCGATTCTGCCAATAGCGCCAACCGCCATAGCCCAGCACCACGATGAGCACGGCCGCGAGCATCGTCGGACCGGACTCGCGCAGCCACGCGACGACGCGCCGCCATTGCTCCTGATCATCCAGATATTCGTCCACTTATCCTCTCCCCAGCTCGTCCCTGCCAGCAGCACCGGCCGACTCCTGCTCGAGCAACTGCCCGATGCGCTCGGCCAGCAGCGCCAGCGGACACTCGCTCTGACCGCCTTCGCGGCGCAAAGGTTTCACGCCGGCCACGCCGCGCGCGAGCTCCTCCTCGCCCAGAATCAACGCCAGTCGTGCGCCGCTGCGATCGGCGCGACGAAACTGTGTCTTGAAATTACCGCCACCCAGATTGGTCAGCACCGCCCGGCCCGGCAGCGCGTCACGCAGCTGTTCGGCGAGGCGTGCCGCCTCGCGCTCGGCCTGCGCCCCATTGGCCACGATGTACAGCTCGGGCGGCGCCGCTTGTGGCACGCTGCCCGCGGCCTGCATCAGCGCGACACAGCGCTCCATGCCCATGGCGAAGCCGATGGCCGGGGTGCTCTCCCCGCCCAACTGCGCAATCAGCCCATCGTAACGGCCACCCGAGCACACCGCATCCTGCGAGCCGAGCGCATCGCTGACCCACTCGAAGACGGTACGCGAATAATAGTCCAAGCCGCGCACCAGCCGCGGATTGACGCTATAGGGAATGCCGAGCCCCTCGAGCGCCGCACAGAGCGCCTCGAAGTGCGTGCGCGACTCGGCATCCAGGTAGTCCGTGAGCAGCGGCGCGGCGTCGACGAGCGCGCGCATCTGCGGGTTCTTGCTGTCCAGAATGCGCAGCGGATTGCCGGTGAGGCGCCGGCGACTGTCCTCATCCAGCGCCGATTCGTGCGCACGGAAATATTCCACCAGCCGCTCGCGGTAGCCCGCGCGCGCCTCGCTGGTGCCCAGGGAGTTGATCATGAGGCGCACGCGCGTCAGTCCGAGCTCGCGCCATAAACGCGCGGTCAGCGCGATCAGCTCCACGTCCACGTCCGGACCGGGAAAGCCCAGCGCCTCGACGTCAATCTGATGGAACTGACGGTAGCGGCCCGCCTGCGGGCGCTCGTGACGGAACATCGGCCCGCTGCACCAGAACTTGTGGCGCGCCCCGCGCAGCAGTCCGTTGGAAATTACCGCGCGCGCCACCCCAGCGGTGGCCTCCGGCCGCAGCGTCAGGCTGTCGCCGCCGACATCCTCAAAGGTATACATCTCCTTCTCGACGATGTCGGTGTACTCGCCGATCGAGCGTTTAAAGAGCTCCGTGCGCTCTACCAGCGGCAGGCGCAGCTCCTCATAGCCGTAGGCGCCGAGCAGGCGCTGCGCGCACCGCTCCAGATGCTGCCAGGCACCGATCTGCTCCGGCAGCACATCGTTCATGCCGCGCACGGGCTGGATTGGCGCACGTGCGCCCTCGCGGCTCAATCCGAGCCGCCCCGGCTCGCCGGCTCGAGTGCATGCGCCTGCGGAGAGGTCGGAAAGTCGCGCGCCAGCAGCAGCGCATAGCGCTGCTGTCCCACCGCGTCGTTCTGGGCGCGCGCGATCTGCCAGCCAAGCAGCAACAGTGCCGGTGTGGGCGGATTGTGCGCCAGGAACGTATCGATGCGCTGACGCGCTTCCACCTGATTCTGCTCGGCGTATTGCAGGCTCGCTGCCTCGAAAGCGCCCTCGGCAAAGTCCGGGTTCACCTGCAGCGCGCGCGTAAAGCGCGCCATGGCGTCCGCATTCCGATGCTCGCCGCGCAAGCAAACGCCCGCGTTGGTGTAGGCCTCCCAGGGCGTGGGATAGAGCGGATTGGCCGCCGCCTCCTCGAAATAGTGCACGCCCTCGGTCTGGCGGCCATGGCTGCAGAGGTAGACCGCGTAGTCGTTGAGCCACAGCGGTGCATGCTCCGACAGTACCAGCGCGCGACGATATTCGCGATCGGCGCCCTTGGCATCGCCGAGCCGCTCGTCGAGCAGCCCCATCGCGCCGTGCGCATTGGCGCTGTGCGGATCCTCTTTGAGCGCGCGCTGCAGCTTGGTTTGCGCAAGCCCGAGCTCGTTCTTCTGCAGATAGTCCAGGCCGAGCTGCACATTGATCGAGGCGGCGTCGGTGTTATTGCCCTTCGCCTGGCCATTTGACGAGGGGGCGAAGCTCGTGGTGGTGGTGGTCGTCGTGGTACAGGCTGCCAGCGCAGCGCACGCGACACCCGCGGCTGCCAGGCCCGCCAGCTGTGCAAGCCCGCCGCGCGCCGCGTGGCGCGGCGCTCTCCCCGTCGAATGCTGCCTCATGCCGGTACCCTCGCCGAAAGATTCTCTGCCGCCCGTACGGCGCCTGTCATGCGGCTGCCCAGCCGTACGATGGTACGGTCGCTGACGCGCCCGACCAGCTGCCCACAGGCCGCGTCGATGTCGTCGCCGCGCGTACGTCGCACGGTGGCGATCACGCCGGCGCGAATCAGCTCGTCGCGGAATCGCTGCACGGTGGCCTCGTCCGAGCGTCGATAATCCGTGCCCGGGAATGGGTTGAAGGGAATCAGGTTGACCTTGGCCGGATGCCCCGCCAGCAGTCGTGCCAGCGCGCGAGCCTGCGTCGGAGAATCATTGATGCCCTGAAGCATCACGTACTCGAAGGTCACGCTGCGCCCGTTCTGCTCGTCGATGTAGTGCCAGCAGGCCGCAAGCAGCTCGGCGATGGGATGCAGGCGGTTGATCGGCACGAGGCGGCTGCGCAGCGCGTCGTCGGGTGCATGCAGCGAGACCGCCAGCGCGACGTTGATGTCCTGTGCGAGCCGATCGATCTGCGGCACGAGGCCGGAAGTCGACAGCGTCACACGCCGGCGCGACAGGTCGAAGCCCAAATCGTCCAGAAATATCCGCAGCGCCGGCAGCACCTGGCGATAGTTGGCCAGCGGCTCGCCCATGCCCATCAGCACGATGTTGGTGATGATGCGCTCGCCGCCGGCCTGAAAGCCGAGCTCGCGATTGGCGAGCCACACCTGGCCCACGATCTCGGCGGTTGAGAGGTTGCGGTTGAAACCCTGCTGGGCGGTGGAGCAGAACGAGCAGTCCAGCGCACAGCCGACCTGCGAGGAGATGCACAGGGTGCCGCGATCGGTCTCGGGAATGTAGACCATCTCGAAAGCCTGCCCACTGCCACCCGAGAGCAACCACTTGCAGGTGCCGTCGGCAGCCTGCTGCGTCGTGAGGATCTGTGGAACCGCGATCTCGGCGCGCTCGGCCAGCAAAGCACGAAATTCGCGCGCCAGATCGCTCATCTGCTCGAAACGATCGCAGCCACGCTTGTAGAGCCAGTTCATCAGCTGGCGCGCACGAAAGGGCTTGCTGCCCAACGCGCCGCAGAAGCTCTCGAGCTCGCCTCGGGTCAGGCCCAGCAGATTGACGCGGCCATCGTTCATCCGCGCGGGCAAATGTCCAGCGTGCGGAAGAAAAACGCAATCTCGCGTGCTGCAGTCTCGGCCGCGTCCGAGCCGTGCACGACATTGGCCTCGATGCTCTCGGCGAGGTCGGCTCGTATGGTGCCGGCGGCGGCCTTCTTAGGATCAGTGGCACCCATGATCTCGCGGTTGCGGGCGATCGCATTGTCGCCTTCGAGCACCTGCACGACTACGGGTCCCGAGCTCATGTAGCGCACCAGATCCGCATAAAACGGCCGGCCGCGATGCACTTCGTAGAACAGCTCCGCCTCGCCGGCCGACAGCTTCAGCATGCGCGCGGCCACGACGGACAGACCGGCGCGCTCGAAGCGGCGATAGACCTCACCGATCAGATTGCAGCGAACACCATCGGGCTTGACGATGGACAGGGTGCGCTCGAGCGCCATGAAGACCTCCGGGAAAAAAGGCCGGCAGTATAGAGGCAGGCGCTCTCGCCGGGCAATTCAATCGGGTACGGAAGTGCCCGACTTGTAAGGCTTTTCGGTTAGCGGTGGTCAGGGCCGGTTAGCGGCGGCTCGACACGCAGCTAGACGCTGAAGCTCTCGCCGCAGCCGCACTCGCCGCGCACGTTGGGATTGTCGAAGTGAAAGCTCTCGTTGAGCCCCTGGCGCACGAAGTCCACCTGCGTGCCGTCGATGGCGGGCAGGCTGGTGCGATCGACGTATACCTTGACCCCATGGCTGTCGAATACCAGGTCGTCGGCCCGTGCCTCATCGGCAAAGTCGATGACATAGCTGAAGCCCGAGCAGCCGCTCGATTTGATCCCCAGACGAAGGCCCAGGCCACTGCCGCGCCGTACCAGCTGGCTGCGGACGCGTTCGGCGGCGGAGGCTGTGAGGGAGATGGCCATAGCGATAGAAACCTGCGGGACCAGCCAGGATATTAGCCTGAATCCGTCACCGATTCGTCAGCGCGAGCGGCACGGCCTCCACACCCCTGTAGAATCGGGCACTTATGGGTTTCTCGCCGCGCCGCAACATCAGCTCCCGCTTCGACGCCCGGCTGCCTGCCGCAGCGCATCCTCCACCACCAGCAGGCGCCCGAGGCGCTGCGAGGGGATCCCCAGCGCCGCCGCCCACTCGGGGGGGGTGCCCACCGCCATGCTGATGGCGGGGGCGGATAGCTCGCTGAGCTGGCATCCCGTGAGCTGGCGCGCGAGCCACTCGCAGGTTGCGAGCGTAAACGGACAGCCATACGCGCGGTAGCGAACCTGCTCGACCCGCGTGCCCGACAGCCGCAGGCTGAAGCGCACCTGCGTCCCCTCCGCGACGCGACCTGCCTCACCCCTGCAGACCCCCGCCCCGTCCAGATCTCCGGCATGCGCCAGATCCATGAATAGCGCGCGCACCTGCGCTCCCAGCGGATCCTCTTCAGCCACGGCCACCGCCCCTCAGGGAGCCACCGCGCGCAGGCGCCGGACCTCGCGCCGGACCGCAGCCACTGCATGCTGTACCTGCTGCTCGCCGCTGTAACGTCCCAGGGAGAAGCGCAGCGAGCTCTGCGCGAGCTCGCGATTGCGGCCCAGCGAGCGCAATACATGGGAAGGCTCGTCGCTGTCCGAATCGCAGGCCGAGCCGCTCGAGAGCGCAAGCTCGGACAGTCCCGCCAGCAGGCTTTCTCCCTGAACGCCCTCGAACGAGACATTCAACAATCCCGGCACGCGACGCGTTGCATGTCCGTTGCGCAGCACACCCGGTAGATCGGCCAATCCCTCCCACAGCATCTGTGCGAGACGCGTGAGTCGCTCAGCCTGGCCGGGCAGCTCGACGCCGGCGATCTGGCAGGCCAGCCCAAAGCCCACGATCTGATGTACCGCCAGCGTACCCGAGCGTATGCCCCGCTCCTGGCCACCGCCGAACAGCAGCGGCTGCAGGATCGCGCGCTGGCCGGCCGACGCATACAGGGCCCCGATCCCCTTGGGGCCGTAGAGCTTGTGTGCGGTCAAGCTCAGCAGGTCCACGCCGAGCGCGGCGACATCGATCGGCACCTTGCCAGCGCTCTGCGCCGCATCCACGTGCAGCGCCACGGCGTGCCGGCGGCACACGGCTGCGAGTGCCGCGATATCCTGCAGTACACCGCTCTCGTTGTTGGCGTGCATGATCGAAACCAGCGCCGTCTCGGCACGCAGCGCCGCTTCGAGCTGGCGCACCTCGATGAGGCCCTGGGCGTCGGGCTCGAGGTAGCTGATGGCATGCCCCTCGCGCTCGAGCTGCCGGCAGGCATCCAGCACCGAGCGATGTTCGGTGCTGACGGTAACCACGTGCGCCCGCTGGCCGCGGCTGCGCACGCTGCCGAGAATCGCAAGGTTATTGGACTCGGTGGCGCCAGAGGTGAAGAGCACGTCGGCCATGGTGGCACCGATGAGACCGGCAACCTCGCTGCGCGCGCGCTCGATGCGCGCGTGGGCCCGGCGACCGTATAGATGCTGCGAGGAAGGATTGCCGAAGGTGCCCTGCTGGGTCAGACACTCGGCCATGGCGGCGGCGACCCGCGCATCCACCGGCGTGGTGGCGGCATGATCGAGATACAGCGGCAGCGCGTCCACCCCGCGCTCAGTCCTCACCCGCGCGCCGACGGCGCTGCTGCACCGCTGTCAGAATGCCGCGCAGGATGTTGATCTCGTTCTCGTCCGGCTCGGCACGCTGGAACAGCCGTCGCAGACGGTTCATGAGATGCGTGCCCTTCTGCGTACGGTCGCGAAAGTCGATTTCCTCGAGCACTTGCGCGAGGTGCGTGTAGAACTGCTGCAGCTGCGCGGCGCTCGCCAGCGGCGCACGGCGCGGTCCGCTTTGGGGAACCGAGGCCAGGGCCGCCACAGCCGTCTCGCCCTCGAGGCGCGCGCGCAGAATCTCGTAGCTGACCAGCTGCACGGCCATGGCAAGATTCAACGACGCGTAGGCGGGGTTGGCCGGAATGCGCAGCAGCGCATGTGCGCACTCGAGCTCGGCATTGGACAGGCCCGTGCGCTCGGAGCCGAACAGCACCGCCACCGGACCGCGGCTGCTGGCAGTCAGTGCCTCGCGCGCGGCCTCGTGCACGTCGAGCACGCGAAAGTATTGGTCGCGATCGCGGCTGGTGGTGGCGAGCACCCAGCCGCAGTCGCGCAGCGCGGCCGGCAGACTTTGCTCCACGCGCGCACGTGTGAGCACGTCTTCTGCCCCGCTGGCGCGCGCGCTCGCCTCCGGATGCGGAAACTGCGCCGGTCGCACCAACACGAGCTCATCGAGACACATGTTCTTCAATGCGCGGGCGGCCGCACCGATGTTGCCAGGGTGCGAGGTCTCGACCAGCACGATGCGAATGGGATGCTGCACGACCTGTTATCCTAACTGTTTTGCTGCGGCTGCTGCGAGGCAGGCGGCAACGAGCTTGAGGCGCGTCCCATGCATCCCCTGGTCAACATCGCCGTTCGTGCCGCGCGCCGCGCCGGTGAGATCATCGTGCGCAGCCTGGTGCATCTGGAAAGCCTGCAGATCACCTCCAAAGGCCGCAACGACTACGTCAGCGAGGTCGATCGCGCCGCCGAGCGCGACATCATCGGCTTCATCCACAAGCATTATCCGCAGCACGCCATCCTGGCTGAAGAGAGTGGCGCGTCTGGCGAGAGCGATACGGTCTGGATCATCGATCCGCTCGATGGCACCACCAATTTCCTGCATGGCTTCCCGGTCTTCGCCGTCTCGATCGCCGTGCAGCAGCGCGGCCGGCTCGAGATCGGCGTCATCTACGATCCGATGCGCCAGGAGATCTTCAGCGCCGCGCGCGGCGCCGGCGCGCATCTGGATAATCGGCGCATCCGCGTCAGCAAGCAGCGGGGACTGGAGGGGGCGCTGCTCGCCACCGGCTTTCCGTTTCGCGACAACGATCCAAACATCGATCATTACTTCGCGATGTTCCGCACCTTGACGACGCTGACCGCGGGCATCCGCCGCCCGGGCGCCGCCGCGCTGGATCTCGCCTATGTCGCGGCCGGCCGTGTCGATGGTTTCTGGGAGTTGGGACTCAAACCCTGGGATACCGCGGCCGGCACGCTGCTGATCCAGGAGGCCGGCGGACGCGTGGGCATGCTCGATGGCACCCCCTATAACCTCGGCCCGCACATCGTCGCCGGCGCGCCCAAGGTGTACGAGGCAATGCTCGAGGCGCTCGCCCCGCACGTGCCGCAGGAACTGCGCGGAGTCTGAGCCGCGGACTGTGCGCTCCGTATAGCCCGTATGGCGCGCGTACGTGTAGAGTGCGGTCAGATTTGCACCGCGCGGAAGTGTCCATGAAGCAAGCGGGTTTGTTTGCGACCAAACCGGTCTCCGACTACCAGGCGGAGGCCCAGAGCAAGCACCTCGTCCGCGCCCTGGGCATCCCGGCCCTCGTCGCCTTCGGCATCGGCGGCATCATCGGCACCGGCATCTTCGTGCTCACAGGGACGGCCGCCGCCAATCATGCCGGTCCCGCGATCGTCATTTCCTTCATGATTGCCGGGATCGGCTGCATGTTCGCCGGCCTGTGCTATTCCGAGTTCGCCGCCATGGTCCCGGTCGCGGGCAGCGCCTACGCGTACAGCTATGCGACGCTCGGAGAATTCATCGCCTGGTTCGTGGGCTGGAACCTGGTGCTCGAGTACATGGTCGCAAGCTCCACCGTGGCGGTCGGCTGGAGCAGTTACGCCGTCAAGCTGCTGCATGACTTCGGCCTGCCTGCTCTGCCCGCGAAGCTGACTTCGGCACCCTTCGCCGCCATGTCCGATAGTCTGCAGGTGCATGCGACCGGTGCCTGGTTCAATCTGCCGGCGGTCATCATCGTCGCACTCGCCACCGCGCTCTGCTACAAGGGCATCCGCGAGTCGGCGATCGTCAATACCATCATCGTCGCGATCAAGGTCAGCATCGTCGTGGCGGTCATCATCTTCGGCGCCTTCTACGTCGACACCGCCCATTGGCATCCTTACATTCCGAAGAACACTGGGGTCTACGGACAATTCGGCTGGAGCGGCATCTCGCAGGCCGCCGGCATCATCTTCTTCGCCTATATCGGCTTCGATGGCGTCTCCTGTGTGGCGCAGGAGGCCAAGGATCCGGGACGCGGCATGCCGATCGGCATTCTCGGAAGCCTCGGAGTCTGCACGCTCCTGTACGTGGCGATGTCGGCGGTACTGACGGGCCTCGTGCCCTATACCAGCCTCAACGACGCCGCCCCGGTGGCGGCGGCGCTCGAGGCACATCCAGAACTGATCTGGCTGACCCGCTGGGTGGAGATCGGAGCGCTGCTCGGCCTGACCTCCGTCATCATCACGCTCATCATTCCGCAGGCGCGCATCTGGCTGACCATGGCGCATGACGGGCTGTTGCCGCGCGTCTTCGGCGCCGTGCATCCGCGCTTTCGCACCCCGCACGTCTCCACGCTCATCACCGGCACCTTCGCGGCCATCATCGCGGCGATCACCCCGATCGACATCCTCGGCGATCTGGTCTCCATCGGCACCCTGGTGGCATTCATGGTGGTCTGCATCGGCGTGCTGGTGCTGCGCTACACGCGTTCAGATCTACCGCGTCCCTTCCGTGCGCCGGCGATCTGGTTCACGTCCATCATGGGCGTGGTTTTCTGCGGCTGGATGGCGTACTCGTTGCCGAACTCATCCTGGTGGCGGCTGCTGTTCTGGAGCCTGCTCGGTTTCGCGCTGTACTTCGGCTATGGTTATCGCCACAGCCGCCTGCGCCGCGGCGGCGGGCAGGACGGGCCCAATGCCGGTGCGCCGACACCGGCGCCGCAGTCCTCGCCCTGAGTAATCCCGCCCCCCCTGCGGCCGGCGCGCACCGGCGCGAAGGAGTTTTCTCATGAGGATCGGATTCCTGGGTCTGGGCCGCATGGGCTCGGCCATGGCGACGCGGCTGCTCGGTGCCGGCTATGCGCTGGCGGTCTTCGATCTGGCCGAGCCGGCGACCGCGCGCATGGCTGCAGCGGGAGCGACGGTGTGCGCCAGCATCCGCGAACTGGCGGCCGGCAGCGACGTCGTCTTCAGCATGCTGCCGGATGATGAGGCGCTGCGCGCTGCGACAGTCGGACCGCAGGGACTCGTCGACTCGCTCGCGCCAAAAGCCATCCACGTGGTTAGCGGCACGCATGGCGTGCAGGTCATCGACGAGATCGCCGCCGCGCACCGCAGCGCGCACCAGGTGCTGGTCACCTGCCACGTGCTCGGCCGTCCGGATCTGGCCGCCAGCGGCAAACTAGGCCTGGTACCGGCCGGCCCGCCGGCCGCAGTGCAAGCGCTGCGACCGCTGTTGGCGGTGCTCGGCGAGCGCATCTTCGACGCGGGCGAGGATCCGCTGTCGGCCACGGCGATGAAGGTTGCCAACAACTACGTGCTCGGCTGCGCCATCGAGGCCATCGGCGAGGGCATGACGCTGGTGCGCAAATACGGCGTGGATCCGCAGGTCTTCTATCGCGTGCTGGTGGAGGGTCTGTTCGATTGCACGGCCTATCGCGCCTATGCCGACATCATCTCCAAGATGGATTGGGGCCGTATTGGTGCCACGGCGGTCATCGGTCTGAAGGATGCGGTGCTCTCGCGCCAGGCGGCCGACAAGGTGCACATGACACTGCCGAGCCTCGCCGCCTGGCAGACGCATCTGGAGCATGCGATCGGGCGCGGCGAGGCCCATCTGGACTGGTCGGTGATGGCGCGCGAGCAGTTCCGCGAGAGCGGGCTGGAAGAATAGCGCCGGCGAGTAACGGCGGCGGCGCCGCTCAGGGCAGCGAGTCGACCGGGTGCTTGTTGGCCGAGGCCAGCAGGTGATCCGCGCTGAGACCGCAGTCCAGCGCCGCGGCGCTCGAGATATAGATCGATGAGTAGGTGCCGGCCACGATGCCGATGATCAGCGCCAGTGAGAATCCCCTGAGGACCGGCCCGCCCAGCGCATACAGCGCCACCACCACGATCAGCGTGACGACCTTGGTCATGATCGTGCGCGACAGGGTCTGGTTGATCGACTGATCGAGCACCTCGATCGGCGTGAGCCGCCGCGCGAGGTGAAAGCGCTCGCGGATGCGGTCGAACACCACCACCGTGTCATTGAGCGAATAGCCGATGACGGCGAGCATCGCCGCCACCACGGTCAGATCGAAGGTGGTGCGCGTCAGCGAGAACGCTCCCAGCACCAGGATCGGATCGTGCAGCACCGCCAGGATGGCGCCAAACGAGAGACGCCAGGTGTGAAAGCGCACGGCGATATAGCCGAAGATCAGCAGCAACGTGGCCGCAATCCCTTCGATGGCGCTGCGCTCGAGCTCACTGCCGACTTGCGGGCCGATGCTCTGCACCTGCTGGATATCGGCGCCCTTATCGACCTGCTGCAGCACCTGCTCGAGCCGCGCGCGCAGGGCATCGGTGTTTTCCTTGGTCGGCGGCAGGCGGATGGACAACACGCGCACACTGCCGAACAGGGTCACCTGCGCCTCGGTGTAGCCGGCACGCGCCAGCGCCGCGGCCACGGCATCGCGGTTGGCCGGCCCGGGAAAGCTCGCCTGCACCGTGACGCCGCCGGTGAAGTCCACGCCCATATTCAGGCCGCGCGTGGCGAGCGACACGACCGAGATGAGCACCAGCACGGCCGACAGGGCGTACCACACCTTGCGTGTACGCATGAACGAGAAGTGGGTTGCGCGACGGAAGAATTCCACGACCTGATCCTTAGCGGTTAATCGACGCGGCAGACACTGGGCACAGCGCCTAGCCGATGGAGAGTTTCGCGACGCGGCGGTGCCCGCCATACATCAGCGTGATCATCGCGCGGCTGCCCGTGAGCGATGTGAACATGGAGGTCACGATGCCCAATATCAGTACGATCGCGAAGCTCCGAACGGGACCCGTGCCGATCACATAGAGCGCCAGACCCGAAATCAGCGCGGTGATGTTCGAGTCAAAGATGGCCGAGAACGCCTTGTCGAATCCGGCGCGCACCGCCGCCTGCGGGGAGACGCCATTGCGCAACTCCTCGCGGATGCGCTCGTAGATGAGCACGTTGGCGTCCACGGCGATGCCGACGGTCAGGATGATGCCGGCGATGCCTGGCAGGGACAACGAGGCGTGCAGTAGCGACAGCAGCGCGGTCAGCAGCACCACGTTCGCCAGCAGCACCACATCGGCGACGATGCCGAAGGCGTGGTAGTAGATGATCATGAAGATGAACACGGCGGCCATGCCGATCTCGAGCGCGCGGATGCCCTTGTCGATGTTGTCCTGACCCAGCGAGGGCCCGATGGTGTCCTCCTCGACGACCTCGATGGGCGCGGCGAGCGAGCCGGAGCGTATCTGCAGCGCAAGATCATTGGCCTCACCCTGCGTGAGTCCCGTGACCGAGAATTGCGGGCCGAACACGCCTTTGATCGTCGCGTCGCTGATGACCTGCTGCGTGACGTTCTCGCGATCGATCTTGTGCGTGCCGACCACGACCTGCTGGCGGCTGCGCTCGATGTAGACCACCGCCAGGCGATGTCCGACGTTCTGACGCGTCGTGCGCAGCATCGAGGCAGCGCCGCGCGCATCCAGGCGGATGTCGACCTCCGGACCGTCCTGACCGTTGGTGGAGGTCGCCTGCGTGAGCTCATCGCCCGTCGCCACGACATCCCGCTTCAGCAGGATGGGCGAGCCGTCCTGCTTGACCTTGTAGAGCTTGTCGCCGAGGGGCACCTGGTTGCTCTGCTGCGCCTGGAAGGGGTTGGCCTGCTCGTCTACCAGATGGAACTCGAGCGTCGCGACCTTGCCGAGCAGGTCCTTGACCTCGGCGGAGTTCCCCACACCCGGCAGCTCCACGACGATGCGGTCCAGACCCTGGCGTTGCACGATGGGCTCGGAGACACCCAGCTCGTTGACGCGGTTGCTCAGCGTGGTGAGATTCTGGTCGATCGCGTAGTCCTCGCGAGTGGTGATCTGCGCGGGTGTCAACACCATGCGGATCACCGGACCGGCCGAGTCGCTGCTGGAGCTGAAACTGAGGGTGTTATCCAGCTTCGCGAGCGCCGACTGCACTGCCCCCACATCGGCTCCCGGCGGCAGATGCACCGCCAGGCCGTTGGGTACGCCATCGTTGCCAGTCAGCGTCGCGATGTCCCGCAGCGGCAGATGATCGTCGGCGAGTGCGCGGCGAAAGCTCTGATCGTAGCTACCGAGCAGCTGCGTGATCGCACTGTTCACGTCCACCTGGTAGAGCAGGTACAGACCTCCGCGCAGATCCAGCCCCAGGGGCATGGGCTTGAGGCCCATTGAGCGCATCCAACCAGGGGCGCGCGAGGCATACGAGAGCGCTGAGGTGTAGGTGTCCGCCAGCGCCGCATCCACCGCATCGCGGGCGCGCAGCTGCGAGGCCTCGTTCTGAAAGGCCACCACCAGGCGGCCACCCTGGACGTAGTCGTGCGCGTAAGGAATTTCTTGTTTCTGCAGCAGCTGCTCGACGCTGGCACGGCCCGCGGCGTCCACGGGGTCATGGTTCTTCAGCGCCACCTGCAGCGCCGGATCAGACCCAAAGACATTCGGCAGCGCCAGCAGCAGCCCCAGCAGGACCACCACTACAACGAGCCAATATTTCCAGCGCGGGAATTCCAGCATGATCGTTGGCCCTTCGGTCTCAGGCGCTCTTCAATGTTCCCTTGGGCATCAGCTGCGTGACCTGGGCCTTCTGCACCTTGACGCGCACGCCTTCGGCGATCTCCAGGGTGATGAAATTGTCCCCCACCTCGGTGATGCGTCCGAGAATACCGCCGGTGGTGACGACCTCATCGCCGCTCGAGAGGCGCGAGAGCATCGCCTGCTGATCCTTCATGCGCTTCTGCTGCGGACGGATCAGCAGGAAGTAGAACACGGCCACGAACACCACCAGGATGATGATCTGGCTGTAGCCACCACCCAGCGGACTGGTGCTTGGGGCACTCTGCGCGAACGCGTCACTGATCAATAAACTCATGGCAAATCCCTGCTGCCGGCTGCAGACCGCCCTTCAAAGGGCGGGCATTATGCCACAGGCATCTCTGAGCGCCGGGGTACAGCCGCCAGATCGGCAGCCAGCTGTGACAGGGTCCCGGCGGCGATGGCGGTACGAATGCGGCGCATCAGTGCCAGGTAGAAATGCAGGTTGTGGAGCGTCGCCAGGCGCACCCCGAGGATCTCGTTGCAGCGGTCCAGGTGCCGCAGGTAGGCGCGTGAATACCGCGCACAAGTCGAGCAGCAGCACTCGCGATCGATGGGACCGGTATCGCGCTGATGCGCCGCGTTGCGAATATTGATGATGCCCCCCGAGGTAAACAGGTGTCCGTTGCGCGCATGGCGCGTCGGCATGACGCAATCGAACAGGTCCACGCCGCGCAGCACCGCCGCCACGATGTCGTGCGGATAGCCGACCCCCATGAGGTAGCGTGGCCGCTCGGGGGGCAGATGGGGCAGCACCGCGTCCAGCACCGCCAGACGGGCCTCCTCCGGTTCCCCGACGGCCAGCCCGCCGATCGCGAGGCCGGCAAAGCGTCGCCGGGACAGCGCCTCGATCGACTCGAGACGCAGCTGCGGATACATGCCTCCCTGGACGATACCGAACAGGTGACCCGGCGCCGCGTCATCGCGGTAGTAATGATCGTAGGAGCGCAGCGCCCAGCGCATCGAGCGGCGCATGGAGTCGGCCGCCTGGGACTCGGAGGCTGGATAGGCCGTACAGTCATCGAAGGCCATTGCCACGTCCGAACGCAGCGTGCGCTGCATATCCATGGCGTCCTCCGGGCGCATGCGCAGCGCCGCGCCGTCGACCGGGGAGCGAAAGCTCACCCCGTCCTCATCGATCCGGCGCAGCGGCGCGAGGCTGAACACCTGGAAGCCGCCCGAGTCCGTCAGGATGGGATGTGGCCAGCCCATGAAGCCATGCAGCCCGTCGCGGTGCAGGCCAATGATCTCCGGCCCCGGCCGCAGCAACAGGTGAAAAGTATTGCCGAGGATCACCTGTGCCCCAAGGGTCTCGAGCTCCTGCGGCGTCATGCCCTTTACCGTGCCGTACGTCCCCACGGGCATGAAAGCTGGCGTCTCGACGACGCCGTGGGGGAGGATCAGGCGTCCCAGTCGCGCCTCGCCTTCCCGGGCCTCGATGGCGAACTCCGGCGGGTCCCCAGCCCGGACGGCTGCCTCGTCTATCGCTTCACTCACGCTGCGCGCTCTGTTGCGTCAGCCGTTGGCAACACCAGCATGGCGTCGCCATAGCTGAAGAAGCGATAGCGCTCCTGCACGGCATGGGCGTAGGCCGAGAGCACCAGCTCGCGGCCCGCGAAGGCGGCGACCAGCATCAGCAGCGTCGACTGGGGAAGATGAAAGTTGGTCAGCAGCGCATCCACGACGCGGAAGCGAAAGCCCGGGTGGATGAACAGCGTCGTCTCGTCCGATCCGATCAGAAGCGCCCTGCCGCTGCTCTCGCCTGCGCGCAGCGCGGCCGATTCGAGCGCGCGCGCAACCGTGGTGCCCACCGCCACCACGCGCCGGCCGGCACTGCGCGCTGCGCTGACGGCAGCCACGGCCTCCTCGCTCACGGCGTAGTGCTCGGCGTGCATGACGTGCTCATCGAGCCGCTCGCTACGCAGCGGCGAGAACGTGCCCGCGCCGACGTGCAGAGTAACGAAGGTGCGCTGCACGCCGCGCGCCGCCAGCGCCGCGAGCAGTGTTGCGTCGAAATGCAGGCTCGCCGTTGGCGCCGCCACCGCCCCCGGTACGCGCGCCCAGAGGCTCTGATAGCGCTCGCGATCGGCCTCCTCCGGCGCTCGCTCGATGTACGGCGGCAGTGGCACCTGCCCGTACCGCTCGAAGAATGGCACGGGCTCTTCGGGCAGCTCGACCTCCCAGAATTGACCGCGCCGCGCCAGCAGCACGATCGTGCCGCCGGCGCTTTGCAGCGCCAGCCCCGAGCGCACCGCCCGACTGTCACGCAGCTGCACCAGCGCGCGCCGTCCAGACAGGGGCCGCTCGAGCAGCAGCTCCAGGCGTCCGCCGGTGGGCTTGCGCGCTGCCAGGCGCGCCGGCAGCACACGGGTGTCGTTCAGTACCAGCAGGTCGCCGGGCTCGAGCAGCTGCGGCAGGGCCGGCATCGCCAGATCGCGCCAGCCGTTGCGCGCGCCATCGAGCAGCAGCAGCCGGCTCCCCGAGCGTTCCGGCAGCGGGCATTGCGCGATGAGCCCCGGCGGCAGCGTGTAATCGTAGGCCGCGCGCTGATCCGCGAGCGCCTCGGAGGGTGAAGCCGGTGAAGCCGATGAAGCCGCCGGCTTTGGGGTCGAATGGGCTTGGATGGTGGCCTCGCTCGCCTTCACATGGGCAGCCTAAGCTGCTGTTTAGCAAAGGCAAGAACAAAGCAATGGTGCCCCCGGTCGGACTCGAACCGACACGCTATCGCTAGCGGTGGATTTTCTGCCTACTTCGGCTTTCGCCGCCGCCGCAAGCGCGGCGTTCGTAGTCTGGAGCACGCCTTCACCATGGCCTTGCGGCTTTAGGCGCCCGCCGTCTGCTCTCTACACCTTCCCGGATCTTCCAGGGCTTGGCTCGGCGTTAGCTCGGAATTTCGTCCAGGGCCTTCACCGAGTTTGACGGGCTTCACTCTCGGACTTTCGCCCGAAAGGCTCAAATTTCAGATCCTTGAGTCCACTGCGTCTACCAATTCCGCCACAGGGGCACTGTGCGTCAACCAGTTCCGCCACGAGGCCAGATGCGCGGCCGCTGTCGGTGCGCGTACGATACCGCAATCCATCATGAAATTCTGTCCAGACTGCGGTGGCCCCGTGCAACTGCGCACCCCACCGGGGGACAACCGGCCGCGTGCGATATGTGAGGTCTGCGGCGCCGTTCACTACCAGAATCCGCGCATCGTCGTGGGCTGCATCCCTGAATGGCACGGCCGCATCCTGCTGTGCCAGCGCGGCATCGATCCGCGGCGTGGCTACTGGACTTTCCCCGCCGGCTTCTACGAGATCGGCGAGACGCTGGCGCAGGCGGCCGCGCGCGAATCGCTCGAGGAGGCGCTGGCGCGCGTGCAGGTCGGCTCGCTGCTGGCGATCACCCATCTGCTGCATGCCGCGCAGGTGCACATGACCTTTCGCGCCACGCTGCTCGACGAAGACTTCGGTGTCGGTGCCGAGAGCCTGCAGGTCGGGCTCTACGACCAGAGCGAGATTCGCTGGGATCAGCTGGCCTTTCCGAGCATCGATTTCGCGCTGCGCTGCTACTTTGCCGATCGCACGGCCGGATGCGAGCAGCTGCATTTCAGCACGGTCGAGCGCCCGGTTGGCGGTGGCGCGGCGGCCGGGGGCCCGCGCGCGCTTTGAAGCGGCCGGGCAGGTTCGCGTATCCTTACTGTTTTGACCACATCGATCGGAGCGGCAGCGGCAATGACCTTCGTCGTCACAGAGAACTGCATCAAGTGCAAGTACATGGATTGTGTGGAAGTCTGTCCCGTCGACTGCTTCCACGTTGGCCCGAATTTTCTGGTGATCGACCCGGATGAGTGCATCGACTGCACGCTGTGCGAGCCTGAGTGCCCCGCCGAGGCCATTTTCTCCGAGGAGGAACTGCCCAAAGGTCAGGAGCAGTTCAAGCCGCTCAATGCGCAGCTTGCCAAACAGTGGCCGGTGATCACCCAGAAGGGTCCGCCGCCCGACGACGCCAAGGAGTGGGACGGCAAGCCCGACAAGCTGAAGCTGCTGGAACGCTGAAGGCCCGTCGTCGGCGCGTCAGCGGCGCAATCTGTCAGTTCGGCGCCGAGGTGGGCGCCTGTGCACTCTCCTGCAACGCGGCCAACAGCGCCGTAGGGGGCAGATAGCCGCCGACCAGCGCGCCGTTCGCGGCGATGATGCCCGGGGTGCCCGCGAGGCCGATCGCCTGGCCGAGCGCATACTCGCGCGCCACAGGATTGGCGGCACAGACCTTGGCCGACAGCGGTTCACCGAGCTTGGCGCGCGTCAGCGCCGCACGTCGATTGGTCGAGCACCACACCTGCTCGGCCTTGTACCAGGACGAGGTGTTGGGTCCGGTGCGCGGAAAGAATACGTAGCGCACCTTGATGCCGAGCTGGTTGTAATCTTCGATCTGCCCGTGCAACGCGCGGCAGTAGACGCAATCCACGTCCGTGAACACCGTGACGGTATATTTCGGGTGCTTCGGTGCAAACACCAGCATCTGCGATTCGGGCAGCGCGTCGATGAGCTCGCGGCGCAGCTCGCGGCGGCGCTGTTCGGTCAGATCGATGTGCTTGTCGACCCGATAGAGCTCACCGGTCAGCACATACCTGCCATCGCTCGACATGTAGACGATGTCCGCGCCGCGACGCACTTCCACGATGCCGGGAATCGGCGAGGCAACGACCCCATCGGGGGCGCCACCTGAGGGAGTCGCCGCGGGCATCGCGGGGGACATTCCACCCGCAACGACCGCGGGGCTGCTGACAGGCGACATGCCACCTGCGACGATGGATTGGGCCACAGCCTGCGAGCCGCCCATCAGGCCGCCGGCAAGCGTGGACAATAGCAGCGTCAGGGGCAGCGCCCCGGCAGGAATCAGGCGTTTCATGAGGTCTCCGAGCTTGGCACGCCCCGCGCTGGAGCCTTCCGGCACGCTCTGCCGGGAGCGATCACCCGCGCGGGTGATGCTGCGAATGCAGCTCTTTCATGCGCTCGCGCGCCACATGCGTGTAGATCTGTGTGGTCGACAGATCACTGTGGCCCAGCAACATCTGCACCACGCGCAGGTCCGCGCCGTGGTTGAGCAGGTGCGTGGCAAACGCGTGGCGCAGCGTATGCGGCGAGAGGTCGCGATTCACACAGGCCTTGCGTGCATAGCGCTTGATGATGTGCCAGAAGGCCTGGCGCGTCATGCGATCGCCGCGTCGTGTCGGGAACATGCAATCGGTGCTGCGGTCGAGCAGGATGTCGTTGCGCGGCCCGTTGATGAAGGCGGTCAACCAGCGCACCGCTTCCTCGCCCAGCGGGATGAGCCGCTCGCGATTGCCTTTGCCCAACACGCGGATGACGCCCTGATTCAGATTCACCTGGGTGAGCTTGAGGCTCACGAGCTCGGAGACGCGCAGGCCCGTGGCGTACAGCACCTCGAGCATGGCGCGGTCGCGATAGCCGAGCGGATCGGCGACGGCCGGCGCGGCCAGCAGCGCCTCGACCTCCGCCTCGCTCAGCGAGCGCGGCAGCGAGCGGCCGATCTTGGGCATTGCGATTTGCGCGGTGGGGTCCTCGCGCATCAGCCCCTCGCGCACGAGGTAGCGGAAAAATCTGCGGTAGGAGGACAACTGCCGCGCCATGGAGCGCGGACGCGCACCCGCATGGGCGCGCACGGCGATGAAATCCACCAATTCGCTGCGACCGGATTGCGCCAGCGTCGTCTGCCGCTCGCCCGTGAGCCAGCGGCTCAGCGCCACCAGATCGGCGCGGTAGGCCGCCAGGGTATTGGATGAGAGCCCGCGCTCCATCCATACCGCGTCAAGGAAGCGCGCGATCAAAGGATCGACTGCCTCGTGACTGGAACTCTCTGTGCTCGCTGTCGCCGGTTTGGTCAACGCCATGCTCGCTCGATGATCTCTTCGACCAGTATGCTGATGGCGGCTTCCGCTTCGATGTGATGACCCTCACAGCGGAGCGCAACCGTTAACATAAAGAGAACTGCATCACATCCCGGACATGTTTCCTGTGCGCTCCACCCACTTTGCGCCGGCCCTGGCCGCCTCGCTGCCCGCATCGCCGCTGGCGCTCTGGCGCATCGTTTACGGACTGTACGCGTGGCTGCAGTTCCTGCTCATGAGCCTGCTGGCGCTCGCGGGGCTGCTGACGATCGGCCCGCTCGCGCGCCGCCGTGGCCTGATACGTCGCGCGGCGCGCCTGGCGCTGGCACTGGCCGGCATGCGCCTGAAGGTCCAGGGCCTCTCGAGTCTGCCCGCATCCTGCGTGATCGTGGCCAACCACTGCAGCTATCTGGACGGCGTGGTGCTGGCGGCGCTGCTGCCCGCGCGCTTCAGCTTTGTCATCAAGCGCGAGATGTCCGCGGTGCCTCTGGCCGGGCTGCTGCTGCGACGGATCGGCGTGGAATTCGTCGAGCGACGCGCCAGGCGCCAGGTGCTGCGCGACACGCGACGGCTGCTGCGCCAGGCGCAGCTGGGCGAATCGCTGGTGTTCTTTCCGGAGGGCACCTTCAGCCGCGAGGTGGGGCTGCTGCACTTTCACATCGGCGCCTTCGCGGCTGCGGCGCGGGCCAACCTGCCTGTGGTCCCGGTAGCCATCCAGGGCACACGCCACCGCCTGCCGCCCGGGAGTCCATGGCCCGCCCCGGGGCGCATTGAGGTGCGCGTTCTGGCGCAGATTCCGCCGCGCAGCGCGCAGCTGGCGAGCACCGAGGCGCAGGGCGAGCGTGCGCGGCAGCTGCGCGAGAGCGCGCGCGGCGCGCTGCTGGCCGCGCTCGGCGAGCCGGATCTCGCCGCAACGGGCTGAGGCACAGCATGAGCGCCGAGACCGGGCGGGATGTCATGCACTACGACGTCATCGTCGTGGGCGCCGGTCCCGCCGGCCTCGCCTGCGCGATCCGCCTGCGCCAGCTCGACGCCTCACGCAGCGTCTGCGTGCTGGAAAAGGGCGCGAGCGTCGGCGCGCATCTGCTCTCCGGCGCGCTGCTGGATCCCGCACCACTGGATGCGCTGCTGCCCGACTGGCGCGCCACGGCGCCGGCGATCTGCACGCCGGTGGTGCGCACACGGTTTCGCTTCCTCTCCCAAGGCGGCTCGCTGCCCCTGCCGACCCCACCGCAACAGCACGGGCGGGGTACCCTCATCGTGTCGATCGACCAGCTCATGGGCCAGCTGGCGCAGCGCGCCGAGGCGCTCGGTGTCGACGTCTTCCCGGGCTTTGCCGTGCGCGAGGCGGTGCTGGACGGCGCCGGCGCGGTCGCGGGTGTGCGCCTCACGGACATGGGCCGCGCCCGCGACGGCACCGCGAAAGCGGGCTTCATGCCGGGTGCGGACATCCTGGCGCCCACCACGATCGTTGCCGAGGGGTGTCGCGGCAGCCTGACCGGGGAGCTGGTGGCGCGCTTCGGGCTCGCCGCAAGCGCGAGCGCTCCGACCTACGGACTGGGTTTCAAGGAGCTCTGGCAGTTGCCGGCCGGGCGCGCGCAGAGCGGAAGTGTATTGCACACCGTGGGCTGGCCGCTGGATACCGGCAGCTACGGGGGTGGATTTGTCTACCATCTGCCGGACGATCGGGTATATGTCGGCTACATCGTCGGACTGGACTACCGCGATCCGCGCCTCGCGCCCTTCGAGGTGTTTCAGCGCTTCAAGCAGCATCCTTCGATCGAGCCGCTGCTGACCGGCGGCCAGCCGCTGGCTTATGGAGCTCGCTGCGTCTGCACCGGGGGCTGGCAGGCGCTGCCGCGCCTGGAGATGCCCGGAGCGCTGCTGATCGGCGATGCGGCCGGAATGCTCAACGTCGCACGCCTCAAAGGCATCGATCAGGCCATGGCCAGCGGCATGCTGGCCGCCGAACACCTGCACCAGCGTGGCAGCGCGCAGGGTTTCGATGCGCGCTGGCGCGCCTCGGCAGCCGCCCACGCGCTCTGGCGCGTGCGCAATATCAAGCCGGCTTTTAAGCGTGGCCTGTGGATCGGGCTCGCTAACGCAGCGCTCGAGACGGCGCTGCGCGGCCGCTCGCCCTGGACGCTGCGCATGCAGCCGGACTTTGCGAGCCTGCGACGGCTCGATCAACTCGATACCTCCACCGCGCCGCCGGCGCCGGGCCAGTCCCCAGCGCTGCCCGCACGCACGCTGCCACCGCGTGATCGCGCGGCCGCGGTGTATCTGGCCGCGACCGAGCACCCTGAAGACCAGCCCGTGCATCTGCATGTGCTCGATCCGAGCATCTGCACTGAGCGCTGCAGCCTTGAGTACGGCAATCCCTGCACACGCTTCTGCCCGGCAGCGGTCTACGAGATCATCAAGGATGAGGCCGGTGCGCCGCGGCTGCAGATCAACGCCGCGAACTGCGTACACTGCAAGGCCTGCGACATCAAGGATCCCTACGCGATCATCCGCTGGACGGTGCCGGAAGGCGGATCGGGCCCGAACTACCAGGACCTGTGAGCACCCCGTCACCCGCAGTCCCGACGCTGCGCGATGCTTATGAGCGCGAGCTCGCGGCGCGCGGATACCACGCCGATGAGGCGCAGCTCAGGACGCTGGCCGAACTCGAGGCACTGCGCCTGCAGATCCTGGCGCGACCGAAACGTGCCACGCTCGCGCGGCTGCTCGGCCGCCACCGTGGCGCGCACGCAGGCGCGGCGCCACGCGGCGGCCTGTATCTGTGGGGCGCCGTCGGTCGCGGCAAGACCTGGCTGATGGACCTGTTCTATGCGAGCCTGTCCGGTAAGGCTCGCCGCCTGCACTTTCACCATTTCATGCGCGAGGTGCATGAGTCGCTGGGCCGGTTGCACAAACGGAGCGATCCGCTGCCCGTGGTCGCCCGCGCGCTCGCCACGCGCAGCGCCGTCCTGTGCCTCGATGAGCTGTTCGTCGCCGACATCGCCGATGCCATGATCCTCGGCGGCTTGTTCGAGGCGCTGCTGCGCGAGGGTATGACGCTGGTGATCACTTCCAACGCTGCGCCGAGCGAGCTCTACCGGGACGGCCTGCAGCGCGCGCGCTTTCTGCCGGCCATCGCGCTGCTGGAGCGCGAGCTGCGCATCGTCGAGCTCGACGGGGCCATCGACTATCGGCTGCGACAGCTCAAGCGCCGGCCGATCTACCTGGCGAGCCAGTCGGCCGACACGCCCGCGCGACTCGCGGCGCTGTTCGAGGCACTGGCCGACCGCGAGGCCGAGCCGCAGCGCGAGCTCGTGATCCAGGGCAGGCCGCTGCACGCCTTCAGACGCTCCGGTGAGGTCGTGTGGTTCAGCTTCGCCACGCTGTGCCAGAGCGCGCGCAGCCAGAACGACTACGTCGAGCTGGCCGAGGATTTCCATACGCTGCTGCTCTCGGAGGTACCGGTATTCGCTGAGCCGCAGCAGGACGACGCCGCGCGACGCTTCATCGCGCTGATCGATGAGCTGTACGATCAGGGTGTCAAACTGATCGTCTCGGCAGCGGCTGCCCCCGAGACTCTCTACCGCGGCGAGCGGCTGCGTGAGATATTCCAACGCACCGTCAGCCGCTTGACGGAGATGCAGAGCGAGGCGTATTTGGCGCGTCCCCATGGGCGCGGCGGCGCCGTGGCGTAGGTGCTAGGATTCGCCGATGAGCGAGCCCACCGTTGCTGCGCGGTTCGAGATTCCCTATCGTGCGTGCCTCTCGCCCGAGGGACGTCTGCTCGGCGAGAATTCGCCGGCCATCGCCGACCCGTCGCTGCTACAGCGCATGTATCGCATGATGGTGCGCGCGCGCATCTTCGATGCGAAAGCCGTCAATCTGCAGCGCACCGGCAAGCTTGGCACCTACCCCTCGTGTCTGGGACAGGAGGCCACGCACGTCGGGGTCGGCGCGGCAATGCGCGCCGAGGACGTGCTGTTCACCGTGTATCGCGAGATCGGCACGAAGTTCTGGCGCGGCGTGGACATGTACCGCGTGCTGCTCTACTGGGGCGGAGATGAACGCGGCACGCTCTACGAGCACGCGGCGCAGGACTTCCCGTTCTGTGTGCCAATCGGCTCGCAGATGCCGCAGGCTGCAGGCGCCGCCATGGCGATGAAGATCCGCCGCGAACCGCGCTGCGTGCTCGCCTTCATCGGCGATGGTGGCACCTCCCAGGGCGCGTTCTATGAGGCCATCAACTTCGCCGGCGCGCGCGCACTGCCGCTGGTGTGCGTGATCGTCAACAATCGCTGGGCCATCTCGGTGCCGGTGGAACGTCAGACCGCCGCGCAGACCCTGGCGCAGAAGGCGGTAGCCGCGGGCATTGCCGCGGTGCAGGTAGACGGCAACGATGCGCTGATCGTGCATCAGGTGACCGCTGAGGCGCTCGAGCGCGCGCGACGTGGCGAGGGACCGAGCGTCATCGAAGCGCTCACCTACCGGCTCGCCGATCACACCACCTCCGACGATGCCACGCGCTATCGCAGCGCCGAGGAGGTCCAGGCCGCCTGGGCCGTGGAGCCGCTGGTGCGCCTGCGGAGCTTTCTGGAACAGCGCGGTCTGTGGGATGCGCAGGCCGAGCAGGCGCTGAAGCGCGAGTGTGCCGAGGAAGTCGAGGCGGCGGTGCGTCAATACCTGTCCACGCCGCGGCAGTCCACCGATGCGATGTTCGACTATCTGCTGGCGGAGCTGCCGCCGGCGCTGCAGAGTCAGCGCGATGAGGCGCGCCGCTATGCGGCGCTGCGCGGATAGCCGGGAGAAGCCGCGATGGCAAAGATGACGATGGTCGAGGCCATCAACATGGCGCACGCGTGGGAGATGGCGCACGACCAGAACGTGGTGGTGCTCGGCGAGGATGTCGGCATCAACGGCGGCGTGTTTCGCGCCACGGTCGGATTGCAGCAGCGCTTTGGCAGCGAGCGCGTGCAGGATACCCCGCTCGCCGAGGGACTCATCGCCGGCACGGCCATCGGGCTCGCCGCCCAGGGCATCAAGCCGGTGGCCGAGATCCAGTTCATGGGCTTCATCTACCCGGCGCTCGACCAGATTGCCAGCCACATGGCGCGACTGCGAAATCGCACGCGCGGACGGCTGACCTGCCCGTTGGTGCTGCGCATGCCCCACGGCGGCGGCATCCACGCCCCCGAGCACCACTCCGAGAGTCTCGAGGCGCTGCTCTGCCATCATCCCGGCCTGCGCGTTGTCTGTCCCTCCTCCCCCGCGCGCGCCTACGGGCTGCTGCTCGCCGCGATCCGCGACCCCGATCCGGTGATCTTCCTGGAGCCCGTCAGACTCTACCGTTTCATGCGCCAGGAGGTCGCCGACGATGGGCAGGCGCTACCGATCGACAGCTGCTTCGTGCTGCGCGAGGGCAGTGATCTGAGCATCGTTACCTGGGGGGCGATGACCGTGGAGACGCTGAAGGCCGCCGAGCAGCTCGCCGCGGAAGGCATCAGCTGCGAAGTCATCGACGTGGCCTCGCTCTCGCCGATCGACTTCGACACGATCCTGGATTCCGTGGTCAAGACCGGTCGGCTGCTGATCGTGCACGAGGCGGCACGCACCTGTGCGGTCGGCGCAGAGATTGCCGCGACGGTCTCCGAGCACGCGCTCTATGATCTGCTCGCGCCGATCCGCCGCGTAACCGGTTACGACACGATCATGCCGCTGTACCGTCTCGAATACGATTACATTCCGAGCCTCGCGCGCATCGTCGACGGGATTCGCGCAACGCTGGCAGAATAGCGTGCGATGACGGTCTTCAAGCTACCGGATCTGGGGGAGGGTCTCTCGGAGGCCGAGATCGTGCGCTGGCACATCCAGCCCGGCGATCACATCGCCGTGGATGCGCCGATGCTCTCGGTGGAGACCGCCAAGGCGGTGGTCGAGGTCCCCTCGCCCGTCAGCGGCACGGTGGTCGCGTTGCACGCCCAGCCGGGCGATCGCATCGAGATCGGTGCGCCGCTGGTGGAATTCCGGCCCGACGTTGAGGCCAACGAGGCAGGCACCCACGCGGCCGGCGCCGCAGCCGCCGATCACACCGGCAACGCCGATGCGGGCACAGTGGTCGGGCAGATGCCCGCCGACGCGGCCGAGGCCGCGGCCGCCGCCGCGCTCGAGGCCGCCAATGCCGTGATCGCGACCGCGCCGCGCGTGCGCGCCGTGCCGGCGGCGCGCGCACTGGCCCGCAGCCTCGGCGTGAGTCTCACCAGCGTGCAGGGCAGCGGCCGAGGCGGACTGATCACGCTCGATGATGTGATGGCGCTGGGATTGCCGGATCGGCGTGCCTCGAGCACGCTGCACCCCGGCCCCGCGGCGCGACCGGTGCGTCCACCCGCCAATGAGCCGGCGGACGTCGAGGTGTTGCGCAGCCTGCGCCGCGCAATGGCGCAGAGCATGGCCATCTCCCGCGACAGCGTCATGGACTGCTCGGTGTTCGACGATGCGGATCTCGCGCACTGGAAGCCGGGTAACAACTACACCACGCGCGTGCTGCGCGCGATTGCGGCCGGCGCCCGGGCCGAGCCGGGGCTCAATGCCTGGTACGACGCCGAGTCGCAGAGCCGCACGCTGTTCGAGCACGTACACGTCGGCATCGCAGTGGATACGGCCGACGGACTGCTGGTACCGGTGATCCGCCACGTCGAGCAGCTCGATGATGCGGCCCTGCGCAGCGAACTGGACCGGCTCAAGCGCGCGGCGCGCGAGCGCACGGTGCGCAGCGAGGAGCTGCGCCATTTCACGTTCATGCTGTCGAACTTCGGCATGATGGCCGGCCGCTATGCAACTCCCGTGGTCGTGCCACCGGCGGTGGCCATTCTGGGCACCGGCCGTGCGCGCGAGGACGTGATCGCCGTGGATGGCAAGGTCGCGATCCATCCGCGCATGCCCCTGTCGCTGACTTTCGACCATCGCGTGGTCACCGGCGGTGAGGCGGTGCGTTTTCTCGGCGCCCTCATCGCCGATCTCGAGCGCGCCGAATGAGCGCGGCGCGGCGTGCGTCGGCCGTCGCGGCCGCCCCGCCGCGTCTGCTGGGTGGGTTGCTCGCGGCCTGGCGTGAATCACTGCCCGCCGAGGAATGGCGCGAGCTCGACCCGCACCTGATCGCGCAGGGTTGCAGCGAGCAGCTGCGGCTCGGCGCACGCCGGCGCGGCGGGCAGATGCTGCTGCGCCTGCGCTCCGCGAGCACACCCGGCGCGGCGGTGCTCGAGCTGATCAGCGAAGACATGCCCTTCCTGGTCGATACGCTGCAGATGGGCCTGGCACGCGCGGGCCTCTGCGTGCGGCTGCAGGTGCACCCGGTGCTGTACGTGCAACGCAATGCGCGCGGCCAACTGCTCTCACTGCAGGGGTCCACCGCCCCTCGCGCTAGCGACCAGGATACCGCCCTGCGCCGCGAGTCCTGGCAGTGCCTGCAGATCGATGCGCCGCAGAGCGATGCCGCGGGGCGTGCACTGCTGTCCTCGCTGCGCACAGCGCTGGCGGATCTGCGCCGCGCGGTGGGTGACTGGGGTGCGATGCGCCGCGCGCTGCTGCGACGCTGCGCCGAGCTCGCACAGCACCCCCCACCGCTCCCGGCGGAGGTGCTGGCCGAGAGCCGTGCGCTGCTGCAGTACATGGAAGCGCACCACTTCACCCTGCTCGGCATGCGCGACTATCGCCTGCAGCGCGCCGCCGGAAAGCTGCGGCTGCGGCCGGTGCCCGGCAGCGGCCTGGGGTTGATGCGGGAGCGCGCCGCTGAGCGCGCGCATGAGGGCACTGGCCCGAGTGCCGCGAATATCCGCCGCGCGCTGCGCTCGCCCGAGCTGTTGGTGATCACCAAGGCCAATGCCCGCTCAACCGTGCATCGCCCCGGCTACCTCGACTACGTCGGGGTGAAACGCTTCGATACGCACGGGCGCATCGTGGGCGAGACGCGCATTCTCGGTCTGTGGACCGGTAGCGCCTACCGTGCCGACCCACGCGAGATGCCGTGGCTGCGCCTGAAAATCGCGCGCGTCATCGGCCACTTTCCCTTTACACCCGACGGCCACGACGGCAAGCGCCTGGTGCACATCCTCGAGACCCTGCCGCGCGATGAGCTGCTGCAGGCCTCCGTCGCCGATCTCATCCGCTGTGCTCGGGCGGTGCTGTCGCTGCAGGAGCGCGCGCGCGTGCGCCTGTACCTGCGACGCGACGAATTCCATCGCTTCTGGTCCTGCCTGGTATTCGTGCCCCGCGAACGTTGCGACGCCGCTGCCGAGCAGCGCATCAGCGAGCTGTTGCTCCGTGCGCTGCATGGCCAGGAGTCGCACAGCACCCTGGTGCTCGGTGAGGAGCCGCTGGCGCAGCTGCATGTCACGGTGCGCGTCGCCCACGCGGCCACGCTGAGTGCCGCGCAGCGTGACCGCCTGGAGCGCCACGTCGAGGCGGCGCTGGTGTCCTGGCGGGACCGGCTGCGCCTGCAGCTTGCCGCGCGCCTCGGGCAGCAGCGCGCGCTCGAACTCGAACGCCGCTATGCAGGCACCTTCCCCGACTCCTATCGCCAGGACGTGGACGCGGCGCTGGCCGTTGCAGACATCGAGGATCTGGAAGGCATCGACGCGGCACCCGAGCACACGCAACTGCGCCTCTACCGGCCCGCGGGCCAGCAGCGCGAGCGCATTCACCTGCGCATCCTGCGGCGCGCCGAGGCGCTGTCGGTGTTCGAAGTGCTGCCCACCTTCGAACACTTCGGGCTGCGCGTGATCGCCGAGCGTCCCTATCAGCTGCGCTGGCCGGACGGGGCGAGCGCCTGGGTGCAGGACTTCGAGCTCGAGCACCTTGAGCGCGCGGACGTAGCGCTGGAGATTGTGGGCAAGGAGCTGATTCGCGCCTTCCGCGCCGTGCGCGCCGGGGAGCTCGACGACGACGGCTTCAATCGTCTGCTGATCGCCGCGCAGCTCTCGGCACGACAGACCACGGTGCTGCGTGCCTGCTGCCGCTACCTGCTGCAAACCGGAATTCCCTTCAGTCAGACCTATATGGAGCGGGTACTGGCCGAGCATGCCACCACCGCTCGCGAACTGGCACAGTTGTTCGAGCAGCGTCTCTCCCCGACGGCGCATCGCGGCGCGGCCGCGCGTGCCCGACTGCTCGAGCAGCACGTACGGCGCGCGATCGGCGCGGTCAGCAGCGCCGATGAGGATCGCATCCTGCGCGCATTCCTGGCCGTCATCCGCGCCGTACTGCGCACCAACTACTTCGTACACGATGCGCACGGCGCGCCGCACGCCTGGCTGTCGCTCAAGCTCGATCCGACCGGCATTCCCGGCCTGCCCGCGCCGCGACCGGCCTGTGAGATCTTCGTGCACGGGCCGCGCGTGGAAGGGGTGCACCTGCGCATGGGGCCGATCGCCCGCGGCGGCATCCGCTGGTCGGAGCGACCCGAGGACTATCGCACCGAGATCCTCGGACTGATGAAGGCGCAGCACGTCAAGAACACGCTGATCGTGCCGGTCGGAGCCAAGGGCGGCTTCGTCGCGCGCCGCCTGCCGCCGCGCGCCGCCCGTGAGTTGGCGCAGAGCGAGGTCGTGCACTGCTATCGCAGCTTCATCCGTGGACTGCTCGACCTGACCGACAACATCGTGCTCGGACGCGTTCAGGGGCCCGCGCAGGTGCGGCGTCTGGATGGTGACGATCCCTACCTGGTGGTTGCGGCCGACAAGGGCACCGCCTCCTTCTCCGACATCGCCAACGCCATCGCCGCCGAATATGGCTTCTGGCTCGGCGATGCATTTGCCTCGGGCGGCTCAGCCGGCTACGACCACAAAAAGATGGCCATCACCGCGCGCGGCGCCTGGGAGTGCGTCAAGCGCCACTTCCGCGAGCTGGGGCGCGATATTCAGCGCGAGCCCTTTACGGTAGCTGGCATCGGTGACATGTCGGGCGACGTCTTCGGCAACGGCATGCTGCAATCGCGCCGCATCCGTCTGGTGGCTGCCTTCGATCACCGGCACATCTTCATCGATCCGCACCCGGACCCGCGCGCGAGCTACGCCGAGCGGGTGCGGCTGTTTCGCCTGCCGCGCTCGAGTTGGAGCGACTATCGGCGCGCGCTGCTGTCGCCCGGCGGTGCGATCTATGAGCGCAGCACCAAGGAGATGACGATCTCGGCACAGGCGCAGGCGCTGCTGGACCTGCCGCAGCGGCGTGTGACGCCCATCGAGCTGATTCGCGCCATTCTCTGCATGCGGGTCGATATGCTGTGGAACGGCGGCATCGGCACCTATGTGAAAGCTTCGAGCGAGCGACATGGCGAGATCGGCGATCGCGCCAACGATGCCACGCGCGTCGATGGGCGCGAGGTGCGCGCCCTCGTGGTCGGCGAAGGCGGCAATCTCGGTTTCTCGCAGCGCGGACGCATCGAGTACGCCGCCCACGGCGGCCGATTGAATGCAGACTTCATCGACAATTCAGCCGGCGTGAACACTTCGGACGTCGAGGTGAATCTGAAGATCGCCCTCGATGCGCATCAGGACGGCGGTCCGCTGCCGGCGGCGCGGCGCAACCGCCTGCTGCGGGCGGCCACCGGAGAAGTGGCACAGCTGGTATTGCGGAACAACTATCTACAGAGCCAGGCGATCTCCGTCATGGAGATGCGCGCGCCGGCCGATCTAGGCGAGCACCAGCGGCTGCTGCACTGGCTCGAGCGGGTGGCCAAGCTCGATCGCGCGGTGGAGTTCCTGCCCGACGACGAGCAACTCGAGGAGCGACGCCGCCAGGGCCGCGGGCTCACGCGTCCCGAGCTGGCGCTGCTGCTGGCCTACGGCAAGATCGCGCTCAATCACGCTCTGGCACAGGCTGGCAGTGCCGGGGATCCCTACCTGGCGCGCGAGCTGCAGCGTTATTTCCCCGAGGCGCTGCGCCGCCGCTATAGCCGGCGCATCGAACATCACCGTCTGCGAGCGCAGATCATCATCACGGCCATCACCAACAGCTGCGTCAATCGTGTCGGTCCCACGCTGCTGATGGAATGTAGCGAGCAGTCGGACGCGGATGCGGGAGCGGTGGCGCGCGCGTACACCATCGCGCGCGATGGCGCCGAGCTGCGCGGCTTGTGGGCCGACATCGAGGCGCTGGACGGGCGCGTGCTGGCCGCCGATCAGTACCAGGCGCTGTGGCGCACGAGCCGCTTTCTGCGCCATGCGACCTTCTGGCTGTTGAATCATCGCAGCGAGTACCCCGCCGTCGGGCGCGCAGTGGCGCTTCTTACGCCCACGCTGCGCGAGCTCGTCCAGCTCATTCCGGGCGCACTGGTGGGTCTGGATCGCGAGCACTACCTCGAGCGGCGCCAGCAACACCTCGCGCAGGGATTTCCCGAACGGCTTGCCGAGCGTCTCGCCGTACTCGAGCCGATGCAGGTGGCCTACGAGCTGTGCGGGCTGACCCGTCAGACCGCTCAGGGGACGCGGCGCGTGGCGCACACGCACTTCGGCCTGGCCGGCCCGCTCGGCCTGGACTGGCTGCAGGCCGCCATCGAGCGGCTGCCCGGCGCGGACGACTGGCAGCGCGCCGCCAAGTCGGGCCTGAGCGGCGCGGCGCGCGCGGCGCACCTGCGACTGACCACCGCTTCGCTGCGCGCCGCGACCGGCGCGGGTGCGGGCACGCAGGCCCAGGCCCAGCTTTCGCGCTGGCAGGCGCTGGTCGCAAGCCTGCGCTCGCTGCCGAGCGTGGAATTACCGGCGCTGACCGTCGCGCTCGAGGCGCTCAAGAGTCTCGCCGACGCACGTCCACGCCTCTTGCGCCTCTGATATAACGCATCCGATCGCCTCAAGGAGACCCTCGTGCCGGGAAAGCTCGTGCTGGTGCGCCACGGCCAGAGCATCTGGAATCTGGAAAACCTGTTCACGGGATGGATCGATATCGACCTGTCCCCGCAGGGCTGCGAGGAGGCACGCGCCGCCGGGCGCGAGCTCGGACGGGCCGGTTTCGTGCCGGACGTGGTCTTCACCTCGGTGCTCAAGCGCGCCATCCGCACGCAGTGGCTGATGCTCGAGGAGATGGACATGCTCTGGCTGTCGATCGAGCGCAACTGGCGGCTCAACGAGCGGCATTACGGCGCACTGCAGGGACTGAACAAGGCGCAAACCGCCGAACGCCACGGCGAGGCACAGGTCAAGATCTGGCGACGCTCCTACGATGTACCGCCGCCGCCGCTGCCGCAGGAGGATGTGCGCCATCCGCGCTTCGATCGACGCTACGCGCAGGTACCCGCCGCGGATCTACCCAGCAGCGAATCACTGCAGGATACCCTCAATCGCGTGATGCCCTTCTGGCAGGATCGTATCGCCCCGGCCCTCATGCAGGAGCGCAACGTGCTCGTCGTCGCCCACGGCAACAGCCTGCGCGCACTGGTCAAGCAGCTCGATGCTCTCTCCGAGCAGGCCATCGTGGAGCTGAACATCCCCACCGGCGTGCCACTGCTGTATGAATTCGAGCCGGGTCTCTCGACACGCGACAGCCGCTACCTGGGGGATGCGGAGACAGTGCGGGCCGCCGCGGAAGCCGTGGGACGGCAAGGTCAGCGCGGCGCCTGAAGGGCAGCGCAGCAGCGGGTCAGCGCGGCGCCTGACTGGTCAGGCGGCTGCGCCCCGCCCGGCTGCACTCAGGTGCGGCTCTTGTCGGTGGTCCAACCGTCGTAGTTGCCGCCAAACTGCCCGGCGAGCTCCTGGAAGCGCCGCGTATATTCCTGCATCTCGCTGACTGACACGCGCAGGCGCTTGCTCGCGTGCAGCGAAAAGCCCTCGGCGTGCTCTTTCATGCCATGGGCGTCGGTCGCAAAGCCCTCCGACTCCAGGCGCTGGCGCATCGAACTGCACGCTTGCTCATCGGGCAGCGTGAAGAAAAAATCGATCTCGTAGGGCGTGAAAGCGTTGGCACCACTGGCCCGCAGGTCCTTGACCATGCGGGCGTCCCAATCATCACGCGGCGCCGAGCGCGCACGACGCACGATCACCGCTACGCGCGCAAGCGCCAGCAGTGCCGCGAACACCAGCAGAAGCATCAACCAGGACGACATAGTGGCAACAGCGCCGGGATGCGGCTCATTCCTCCGGCGCGATTTGGACTTTCAGTCCACTGAGCGAGTCATTGAGCATGACCTGACAGGATAGGCGCGAGTTGTGCTGACGCGAGCGCAAGTCGCCGAGCATATCGCCCTCGTCGGACATCGGCGCGGGCAGCCGGTCCACCCAAGCGGCATCCACATAGACGTGGCAGGTTGCGCAGGAGCACATGCCGCCGCAGATTGCGCCGACACCGTCATCCATATCGCGCAGCGGCTCCATGAGCGAGACTCCGCTCGGCGCGTCCAGCTCACGCTCCGTGCCGTCCCGATCGACCACGACCACAGTGGGCATCACTACTCCTGCCGTCTCAGGGCGCGCTAGTTTGCCGGCGCCGCCGGCCGGACGCCAGCCCCGGTGGAGTCCTCCAGCGGACCCACCAGCTTGAGTATTACCACGCTGCGCGCGGCTGCGCCCAGCGCCTCGCGCAGCCCCTCGCAGAGCAGCTGCATGACCAGGCCATACTCCCCGACGATCTGCGTGCTCATGCTGGTGCTCTCCACGCGCAACTGCTGCTGCGCGTTCAGACGAGCGATAAAGCTGCGGATCGCCGGCAGGTAGTCCTGCTGCAGCGGATAGAGGCTGATCTCCACGGCCACGTCCATGAGGCCCACTATAGCGCCGGCCCACACCGCTGGCAGCGCGCACCCCCGGCTACAATATGTCCGTGGGACAGCTACGCATCTTCCAGGTTGATGCCTTTACCGAGCGGCCCCTGACGGGCAATCCCGCGGCGGTGGTGCTGGATGCCGAGGGTCTGACGGAGGCCCAAATGCGCGCCGTCGCCCGCGAGCTCAATACCGGTGACACGGCCTTCGTGCTGCCGCCCGACGCTCACGATCACGACCTGCGTGTGCGCTTCCTGACGCGTCAGGGGGAGGCAGCCTTCGTCGGACATGCGACTCTGGCGGTACATGCGGCCCTGGCGGCGAGCGGCAGCGAGCCGCGCCCGCGCCAGAAGCAGGCGAGCGGCATCGTGCGGGTCGAGCTGCTGGAGCGCGGCCCTCCGGCGCGCATCGCCGTGCGAGCGCCGGCGCCGCGGCTGCTGGCTGCGCCCGAGCCCGCTGCGCTCGAGGCCGCGCTCGTGGCACTGGGCCTGGAACGGTCGGCTCTGGATGTTCGCCTCCCGCCGTGGCTGGCCGGCAGCAGCAGCACACGGCTGCTCATCGGTGTGAGCGAGGGCAGCACGCTCGCAGCGCTGCAACCGGATCTCGGTCGGCTCGCGCAGCTCGCGGGGGCGGTGGGCGCCCCGGGATTCTTCCTCTTCAGTCTGCGCCCCGCCGTGCCCGGCGTGCAGACCGAGGCGCGCATGTTCTGCCCGGCGCTGGGCATTCCGGAGGACCCCGTCAGTGGCAACGCGCATGCGCTGCTGGCAATTTATCTGCGTGAGCGGGGTTTACTGCCGCCCGATGGCTTCGCGGGCGCACAGGGACATCACATGCATCGCCCCGGACGCGTCGAGATCCGCCTGGAAGAAGCCGACGGAGTGCTGCGCGCCGTCAGTATCGTCGGACAGGCAGCGCTGGCGTTCGCCACGACGCTCACGTTGTAAGATTTAGCCACATTGCCACGCCCCGCCGGCGTTTTCCACGCGCGAGCCGGCCCGCGTTATGCTGTCGCGGACATCGAATACGGTGGCGAGCATGCGCGAGCGCGAGGAATGGGAACTGCCGGTAGCCCTGCGGCCGCGCCAGGAGGGTCTCGATTTCGAACTCGAGACCGCCTACCGCTCGCTCGTGTTGCTGCACTCCAAGATCAGCGAGGATAGCTCGACCGCGGCCGACCTTGGCACCGAGCGGCTGGGCTCGGGCGTGGTGATACGCAGCGCCGAGCGCAAGATCATCCTCACCATCGGCTATTTGATCACCGAAGCCCAATCGATCTGGCTCACGACGCACGATGGCCGCGTGATGCAGGCCTATCCGCTCGCCTACGATCAGGTCAGCGGTTTCGGCCTGGTGCAGCCGCTGGGCTCCCTGGACGCGCCCCCCCTGGAGCGCGGCACGGCCAGCGCGCTGGGAATCGGCGATCGCGTGATCGTCATCGGCCACGGCGGAGCCGCCCACTCGCTGGAGGCGCGCCTGGTCGCCCGGCGCGAATTCGCCGGCTACTGGGAATACCTGCTCGATGATGCGTTGTTTACCGCGCCGCCTCACCCGCAGTGGGGTGGAACGGCGCTGATTGGCAGCGACGGACTGCTGCTGGGCGTCGGCTCGCTGTTCGTCCAGGAGACGCTCGCGCAGGAGAACTTCGATGCGAACATGTTCGTGCCCGTGGACCTGCTCGAGCCGGTACTCGAGGACATGATCCAGCTCGGCCAGCCGCGCCGCCAGCCGCGTCCCTGGTTGGGCGTCTATACCGCCGAGCAGGCCGATCGCGTCCTGGTCGCCAATCTGCTGCGCGGTGGACCGGCGCACCGAGCGGGCCTGCGCCCCGGTGATGTCATCGCCGAGGTCGGCGGCCAACCTGTGCGATCACTGCCGCAGCTGTTTCGCGCCGTCTGGAGTGCCGGCAGCGCCGGCGCACAGGTGCCCCTGACGCTCACGCGCGGCAAGCAGTCGCTGCACGTCAGCGTGCACTCGGGCAACCGGGACGATTTCCTGAAGAAGCCGCTGCAGCACTGAGACGGGCCCGTGGCGTAAGGCGCGCCCGCGCCTCAGCCCAGAGAACGCAGCAGCATACGGTAGCGGCTACTGCGCGCCCGGTAGTGTTCGGCCGCCTCGCGGATCATCGCAACGTCCGCGGCGGAGCACGCCCGCACCAGCTTTGCCGGCGCGCCCATGACGACAGAGCCGTCGGCGATCTCGTGGTCGGGGGGCACCAGCGCGCCTGCAGCGACGATGCAGTGCCGGCCGATGCGCGCGCGATCGAGCACGATGGCGCCATTACCGATCAGCGTCTCATCGCCAATGGTGCAACTGTGCAGCATCACCAGGTGGCCAATGGTGCAATCGCGGCCGATGTGCAGCGGCTCGCCGGGATCTGCGTGCAGCACGCAACCGTCCTGTACGTTGCTGCCCGCGCCGATCTCGATGAGCTCGTCATCGGCGCGCACCACACAGTTGAACCACAGGCTCGCCGCGGCGCCCAGTTGCACCGAGCCGATGACCTGCGCACCCGGGGCGATGTAATAGTCTTCCCCGGCAGTGACCAACTGCCGCTCGCCCAGGCCGTGTACAGGGCTCATGGCGCGGCACCCGATTCGCTCTCCCCGCGACGCCCCGCGCCGAGCACGCACCAGAGCGCCTGCAAGGTCACGAGGCAGGCGAGCAGGTAGGGGGCGGCCGGCCCAAACTGCATGTATACGGGCCCCGCGACGAACGGCGCGATCACCCGCGCCGTGGAGGTACCCGATTGATAGACGCCCATCACGGACCCACGGTTGTGCGAGCGCGCCTGGTGGGAGGCGAGCGCGGCACCGCTGGGACTGAACAGTCCGGAGCCCAGGCCGCAGAACACCAGACCCACAATGACGAGGCCCAGGGCGCCACCGACGGCGACGATGGCGAGTCCGGCGACATAACCGAAAATACCGGCGATCGCGAGGCGCCGCTCGCCGAAGCGCGGCGCGACCCGTCGCACCAGACCACCCTGCACGCCCACCGCCACGATGGCGAGCACGAACAGCGTCATGCCCACGGTCAGGGGCCCGACGTGATAGCGATCCATCGCCCAGATTGCGAAGATCGATTCGAGCGTGGACTGCGAATACGTCACCAGCAGCGTCGCCAGCGCCAGCAACCGCAGGGCCGGCAGTGTGCGCAGCAGCTGCCACGCGGGCTCGCGCGGCGTGCCAGCCAGGCGCGCACGCTGCTCGCGGTCATGACTCTCGGGCAGCATGAACAACACCAGCATCATTGCAACGAAGCTCAACGAGGCGGACAGCAGCGCCGGCCGCATGAAGTTGGCTGCGCCCAGCTGATTACCGGCGAGCGCGCCGCCGATGGCCGGCCCGAGCATGAAGCCGATGCCAATCGAGGCGCCGACCATACCCATGGTGCGGGCCCGATCCCGCGGGGTGCTGACGTCCGAGGCATATGCCATTGCGGCCGAGAGGTTGCCGGCCATGAAGCCGGCCAGGGCGCGCGCGACGAACAGTGTGGCGAGCGTGTGCGCAAACGCCAGGATCAGGTACGAAACGAATGCGCCGGACATGCTCGACAGCAGAATCGGCCGGCGACCGAAGCGGTCGCTCAGCCGACCCCACAGCGGCGCGGCCAGCAGCTGGCAGAGCGAATAGGTGCCCAATACCGCGGTGTTCAGGGAAGGCGAGGCGCCGAATCGGGCCGCCATGTACGGGATCAGCGGGATCAGAATCCCGAAGCCCAGCACATCGATGACGACGACGACGCACAGCGATCGAAGGGCGACTTTCAGTGGTTTCTCCAGTTCATCGCTTCACGGGCCTCGCGCTGCTGTGCCCGGTCAATGACCGGGCACCAGTTGCTGCAGCAAAGTGGTACCCGGAGGGACCGCGGGTCGGTCGGTGACGGCCTCGATCACGAGATTGGCCAACCGCGTTTCGTCCCAATCGCGCGCAGCTGCGGCGCTGGGTGCCGGGGCGCCGTACAGCACCACCAGCCGCAGGCTCGGAACGATCCACAGGCGCCAGCGCGCCGGACCACGCAGCAGAAACAAGTCGGCAGCCTCGTAGCGCGCCGCTCCGGGACGCCGCGACGGCAATGCGACCCCGTAGCCCGTGTTACCGTTGGGCTGCGGCTGGCGCATGCGTCGTACCCAGCCGGAGCTGACGACCTGTGTATCCTCGAAGTTCCCGTCATTGGCCAGCAGTGCCCCCACCCGCAGCCAATCCAGCACCCTGGCGTGAAAGCAGCAGTCTGCCGGCGTCGGCGCACCGCGGGCAGGCAGGCCGATCCAGGCGGGTGCCGCATTGAGTCGCGACCAGAGAGACTGGCCGAGAAACTGGGCATAGCTGTGCTGGCTGGCCGCCTCGAGCAGGCGGCGCAGCTGATCGGGCTCGAACAGAATCGGTGCTGAGCGAATCAACCGCCTGTCCACGGCAATCCCGGTCGCCAGAGCGACCAGCGCATTCGCAAATGAGCCGGAATCCATGAGCGAATCGGGCCCGGTGCCGCCTGCGAAGCGGCTGTAGACCAGATGCCCGTGGCGCACTACCAGCAGGGCCGCCAGGCCGTCAGCGGCCGGGTCCTGCGCGATGCGCGCCAGCGAGTTCGCATCCAGGTGTTCCTCCGAGGGCTGCGCGAGCGGCAGACCGCCTCCGTCCCCGCCGCGCACCACTACCTGCAAGGCGCGGGCGCTGCTTGCGCGTTGATGCTGCCACGCGAGCGCTGCCAGCACGCCCGCGAGCGCGACGGTCACGAGCGTGGGCACCGTGCGCGGTGCGCGCTTCAAGCGGCAGCCTTCAGACGGCGTACCGCACCGCTGTAGCGCACCCGTCCACCGGCCAGCTCGAGCTCATGGGTGACGCCCGTAGGCCATTCATCCGCATGATGGGTCGCCAGCACCACCGTCACGCCCGTGGCCACCGCGCCCTCGACCAGCTTGCGCAGCGAGGCGCGCTGGGTTGCATCCAGTCCCGCGTACGGTTCATCCAACAGCAGAATATCAGGCTCGTGTACCAGGGCACGCGCGAACAGCACGCGCCGCAGCTGCCCATAGGAGAGACTCTTGAGAGTCCGACGCAGCAACGACGCCGCGCCGACGCGCGCCAGCGCGTGCCGCAGCCGCCGAGGATTCGCAGGACGTGGGCTGTCGTAACCGATGCTCGAGGCGAGGCCCGAGGCGACCACCTCATCCACCCGCAGATAGCGCGGATGCGCAGCCTGCAACTCGGGAGCCACGAGCCCGACGCGGCGCTTGAAGTAGGCGATGGGCACGCCCGGCTCCACGCCGGCGCGCCACAGCATGCCGCCGACCGCAACGCCCAGATCCCCGTAGAGCGTCTGAATCAATGTCGACTTTCCACTGCCGTTGCCTCCATGGATCACCCAGCACTCCCCGGCATGCAGCGCCAGGCTCACATCGCGCAGCGCCGGGCTGCCCTCACGCCACACGCAGGCGCGCTGCAGCCGCACCAGCAGTACGGATCGCGTGCCACGCGTACCCTGCGCATTGCGCGCAGCCGGGGCGGCGGGGCGGCGTCTTGCCGGCGCAAGGCGCGCCGGCGCACGCACCGCCGGGGCTGCTCCACGCGAGCGCAGTCGCGGCAGGCGCTTCGTCATGAGGCGCCCATCCTGCAGCCTGCACCAATGTGTTGCAAAAGCCGGAACGTCCTCCTCCCGATGCGTCGCCAGCACCCAGGGCAGCGGCGTGCGGCTCAGCTGGGTCAGCAGCCCCAGGACGCGGGCGCGATACGCTGTGTCCAGCCCGTTGAACACCTCATCGAGCAGCAGCAGCCGCGGGGCGCTCGCCAGCGCCCGCGCCAGCAGTACGAGCCGTCGCTCCCCATAGGAAAGTGTCAGGAAGCGTCGCTCGGACAGCCCTTGCAGTTGCAGCCGTCGCAGCAGGCTGTCGATGCGGCGGCGGTCTGTGTCGGTCAGCGGATCGAGCAGGATCTCGCTGCGGTAAAGCCCGGCCCCGATGACCTGCTCGATCGGCTGATTCCACTCGTAGTGCTCGAAGCGATCCTGCCGCTCGGCGCCCACATAGGCGACTTCCTGGCGGATCTCGTAGGGCTGATCGAAGTGCCGTCCACGCAGCCGATAGCGGCGCAGGCCCTCGTCCGCGGTTGGCCAGACATCGCCGGCCAGGAGCTTCAGCAGCAGCGTCTTGCCCGCCCCATTCTCGCCGGTGAGGATCCATCGCTCGGCCGGGCGGATGCGCCAGTTCACGCCGCGCAGGATTGCGCGACGACCGAGCGTCAGGCGCACATCGCGCAGCTCCACACCAACATATCGATCCCGCAGCCGCCCCGGGGCGCGCGAGCGCGGACGCGGGTCCGACAAGGGTCACTCCGCCGTCAGGGTTCACGTGAATCGGTAAATCTTAACACCTGCCCGGAGTGCGCCATGACGGCGACGCGTCACGGACCTGGCGCAGGGACGTCAAGCGGCTGGCGCTCCCACGGCCGATGACTCACGGCCCAAAGGCCCATGGCAACGCTCGTTCGCGGCAAAAAAAAACGCTGCCGACATTCGGCGCACACCGCGGGGGGTATGGGTGCGCGCTACTGGCGGCAGCGTGTCTTCGGCCGAATCTTCTGGCCGCAGTCGCAGGCATATTACGTCCTGCTGGGCAAACAGGGTGCAACCCCCATGCCAGTGACGTCGCGCGCGAGCGTCCAGGGCCCGGCGTGCGACGCGCGTCACACGAGACTACTGCAGCTCGGATCCCACGCGCGCGCCGTCGCTGGTGCTCGCCGGACGCTCCTTGCGCAGCATGTCTTCGCGCATGCTGCGCAGATCTTCGGCGTGCTCCTCTTCGACTGCCAGGATCGACTCGAACAGTCGGCGCGTCGTCGTATCCTTGGTGCCCAGATATTGGATGATCTCGCGGTAGCTCTCGATGGCGATGCGCTCGGCGATGAGATCCTCGGCGAGCATGTCCGCGAGCGTGTCGCCCTCGACATATTCGGAATGGCTGCGATCGGCCAGACCGACGGGATTGAAATTCGGTGCGCCGCCCAGCTCGACGATACGCTGCGCAAGCTGATCGGCATGCCCTTGTTCCTCGTTGGCATGCTGCAGCAGCTCGCCCTTGATTGCCTCGGCTACCGCCCCACCGGCCATGTAATAGTGGCGCTTGTAACGCAGCACGCACACCAGTTCGGTAGCGAGCGCCTCATTGAGCAGTCGCAGCACCGTTTCCCGATCCGCCGCATAGTCTTCCGTGACCGCGCCGTTCTGAATGTGCTGGCGTGCGCGGCGGCGAATCGCGGCAATATCCGTCACGAAGGCATGGCCCGCATCCGAGGCCACCCGCCCATCAGGGGGCTCCGAAGTCGTTTTTGTGTCGGACATGGTGTGTTCTCCTTATGTGGCCCGCAATGGTCGTGCATTCGTATGTACCGGTGATGACATGGAAATTTCTGCTGCAAAGCGCCGGCTCGCGAAGCCTCACCGCTGGCCGAGCAGGCGCGGCAACACGTAACGCATGAGCAGTGGCCGCAGCATCGGCGTCAGCCGCAGCGCGCCCATCAGCAGGCGTGGTCGCAGCACCGTGGCCGCAACGGCTGCTGTGCCCAGCGCAACACCGACGGGCTTGCCCATCAGAGCGCGCATCAGACGGCTGTGCGGGAAGCCGCTATCGGCCGGCTCCCCCTCTTCGGCGGGCGGGGGTGAATGGCCACGCATCGCCTGCGCCAGATCGAAGAACTGCTCGCGCGATTCGTGCAGTCTCTGGCGCACTTGGGCGATATGTTGCTCACTCGTGTCCGCCACCGGTTCCTCCCATGATCGGCGGCGCAGAGCTGATCAACGTCGGATCCAGCCGCGCGATCTCCTGCAGGTCGCTGTGCCACTCGGCGCGCAGCGCCGCGAAGGGCACGCGCCCCCCGCCGCCCGCCGCATAGGTGATGCCGACGATCGCCACCAGGACAAAACCAATGCACAGCGCGCCCACTGCCAACAAGCGGTTCGGGCCATCCCAGGTCGCCGCGATCACCCACACGCAACCCATCATCAGCGCCAGCATGCCCGCCATGCAGGCGATGGCGGCACCCAGCAGTCGACGGCGCAGTCGCTGCGCGGCGAGCACGCCCTCCTCGTAGGCAAGCTCGCCGTAGGCAAACAGGTGCCGAAGCAGCGCCTGCAGCAGTCGCGGTAGCAGCTCGAGAGCGGACAACAATCCCTGACGTCCTTGAACGGCGACCGGGTCAACGATTGCTGCGCGTCGCCGCGGTTACGCCGACGCCGACGAGCAAGCCAAGCGCCGCAGCAATACCGATGGCGGTCCAGGGACGATCGCGCACGTAGTCGTCGGTCGCATCCATCGCCACGCGCGCGCGATCGCGCACCCCGTCGGCCGTATCGCTCGCCACGCGCCGCACGTCGCCGAGCGCCGTGGACACCTTGTTGCGCACGCGCGCGATCTCCACATCGGAGACATTGGCAACTTTCTTCAACAGCTCCTCCACGTCGGCGATGAAGGCGCGCAGCTCGTCGCTGAAGAACGCCTTGCTCTCGGCGCTGCGATGGCGAAAGTCGGCAGCCGCCTCGCGCCCGGCCTGGGAGTAGGTCTCAGCCGCATCATTGGCCGTGGAGTTCATGAGTGCTTCTCTCCTGCTGTCGTTGAATGTCGATGCAAATGCGAGGATGTGTTTGTCGTCGGCTTTGTGGTCGGCGATGCGGCTGAAACACCGGAGCGCCCTGGCGTCCCTGCGCCACTTCGATGACTGATGAAAAGGCTGATCGAGCATCGCACTGTGCCTTGAGCTATATTGTCGGCACCGCGCGTTTAGCGCTGTAGGATCAAGCTCACAGCGACGCTTTCATGGTTGGTACTCGAGCCATCAGACGCCTCATCGTTCCTGCGCTGCTCGTGGCGGTGCTAGTCGCGCTCAGCGCGATTGCGCTGCTCGTACAGGGGCAGAGCGCTCACCTGCGTGCGTTGCTCGAGCGCACGATACTCGGCCTGACGCTGCTCGACATCGTGCTGCTGGTGCTCGGCGCAGTAACCCTGGGACGACAGTCCGCCGCGGCAGCCCTCCCCATGCCGGGCGAGCCGTCCGAACGCGAGAACGAGGAGCTCGAAAGCCGCGTGCGTCGACGCACCACGGAGCTGTCCGCCCTCTCCAGCCACCTGCAGCAGATCGCCGAGAAGGAGCGGGCATCGCTGGCGCGCGAACTGCATGACGAGCTCGGCGGCTTGTTGATCGCCGTGAAGATGGATGTCTCCTGGCTGCACAAGCGCTGGCCCAATCCCACAGCGGAAATCCAGGCGCGCTGGGCGCGGGTGCTCAAGGTGCTGGACGACGGCGTGGACTTCAAGCGTCGCGTGGTGGAGAACCTGCACCCAACGCTGCTGGACAACATGGGGCTGCTGCCGGCAGTGCGCTGGATCGTCGAGGAGACCTGCGGCCGTGCGGGACTGCAGTACACCGAGATCTATCCGGAGCAGGAGCCCCAGCTCACCGAGGACGCCGCCATCATGGTGTTCCGTCTGGTGCAGGAATCGCTGGTCAACGTCGTCAAGCACGCACACGCCACACACGTGCGTGTGCAGATCGATCTGGACGCGGCGGACATGCACGTGCTGATCGAAGACAATGGCGGTGGCATCGAGCCCGAGCGGCGTGATGCACTCAGCTCCCACGGCCTCGCCATCATGCGTCACCGTGTGCGCAGCAGCGGCGGCGCATTGCAGCTGGACGTCGCTCCCCACGGCGGCACGCGCGTGTTGGCCCGATTCCCTCTGGCGCGCATCCTGCGCGCCGCCAGCCTCACCGCGACAGCCGCGCGCGCACCTGAGCCCATTCCAGCCCGAGTGCTACGTTCCTAGGCGAGTTATCAGTTTAGCCGCGAGGCCGCTGGTTCAGGCGAGTTGTCAGTTTAGCCGCGAGGTTGAATCGCTGCCGACTCCCGAACCCGTCCCAGAGCCCGTCGGCGGTGCGGCAAGTGTGTCCTCGGCGCCGATCTGCTGCAGCAGCGCAGGCAGCCGGTCAAAGTCGCGCAACTTGTCGAGGAAGTAGCGCGCTCCGAGCGCCGCCGCAGCGCGGCGATACTCGGCCAGATCGTAGTTGGTCAGCACGATGACCACGACCTTCTTCGCCTGATCGTTCGGGATGGCACGCAGCACGCCGAAGCCGGTGCCCTGGCGCAGATGCAGATCCAGCAGCAGCACATCGATGGGATGGCGCTGCAGCGCCGCCACGGCATCCGCTTCGCTGTCCACCGTGCCTGCCAGCTGCACGCCGGGCACGCTCAGCAGCGTCTCCCGCAGCCGCTCGGCGAGCACCCGCGAATCTTCCACCAGCAAGACTGAGAGATTGCGCGGACTCATGGAATGGATCTCGGGCCAAGCATTCATGTCTGCAGAGTGGCCCTAAGGCGGCCCTCGAGTAAATTCCCGCAAGCAGGGCCGTGTCGCCGGAGGCGACCTACAATCCCGCCCTCCACGGCACTACTGAATGATGCCATTGCGCAACGCGTAGGTCGTGATGTCCGCGTTGGTGGCAAGGCTCATCTTCTCCAGGATGCGTGTGCGATACGTGCTCACCGTCTTCACCGACAGGCACAGCTCGTCGGCGATCGAGGAAACCGCGCGGCCCGCAGCGAGCTTGCAGAAGATCTGAAACTCGCGCTCGGACAGACGCCGGTGCAGCGGCTGATCGCTGTCGCCGTCCAGATCCGAGAGCAGCAGCTCGGCGAGATTCGCACTCACGTAGCGCCGGCCCTGCAGCACCGCACGGGTAGCCTTCAGCAGCTCCTCTGGCGCGCACTCCTTGGGCAGGTAGCCGCCCGCACCCGCCTTCAGTACGTTGATGGCGTACTGGCGCTCCGGGAAGCCGCTGAGCACCAGCACCTTGGTGTCCGGGTAACTTGCGCGGATGTAGCGCAGGATATCGAGCCCGCTGCGATCCGGCATGTTGATGTCGAGCAGCACCAGATCCCAGCTGCCCGAACGCAGCTTGTCGAGCGTCTCGTTGCCCGAGGCGGCCTCGCCGATCTCGGTGATGCTGCGATCCTCCTCGAGGAACTGTCGCAACCCCGCCCGCACCATCGCATGATCATCCGCTATCAGTATCTTTGCCATGCACTCACCGCCTTGGACCGAAGAAATCGAGGTCGGCAGATGTCGATTCACGCATGCGCTTGCATTCCCTGCCGCTCGTACATTGCAAGCTTGTTATACAGCGTTTTCAAACTGCAGCCCAGCGTCTTGGCGGCGCGATTCTTGTTGCCCGCCCAATGCGCCAGAGTCGCTTCGATCAACCAACGCTCCGCCTGCGCGAGCGAGGAGCCAATGGGTACGCGAATACCCCCCTCGCTGTCATGCATCGGATTGTGTGCCGCCGCCGGGGCGTGAATATGCATCGGCTGCAGCTCCATCTCCTGTTCGCAAACGATGAAGGCGCGCTCGATGGCATTCTTGAGCTCGCGCACGTTGCCCGGCCAGTGGTATTCACGCAGCGTCGCGACCGCGCTCGGGCCGAATAGCTTATGCGTGCCGTGACGCGCGTTGAGCTCGCCGAGAAAGTGCTCGGCCAGCAGCAACACGTCGTCGCCGCGCTCTCGCAGTGGCGCGAGCGAAATGGGAAAGACTGCGAGCCGGTACAGCAGGTCCTCGCGCAACACACCATCGCGCACCGCCTGCACCGGCGAGCGATTGGTCGCAGCGATCACGCGCACGTCGGTGCGGATCTCCTGTGAGCCGCCGACGCGAAAGAAGCGTTGCGTCTCCAGAAAGCGCAGCAGACGCGTCTGCATATCGGCGCTCATTTCTGTGACCTCGTCCAGAAACAGCGTGCCGCCGGAGGCTCGCTCGACCATGCCGGCGTGGCTGCGGGCAGCTCCCGTGAAGCTGCCGCGCTCGAAACCGAACAGCTCCGATTCGATCAGGGTGGGCGGCAGAGCGCCGCAGTTGATACCAAGGAAGGGACCGGAGCCGCGCAGGCTGCGGGCATGGATGGCCTGGGCGACAAGCTCCTTGCCGGAGCCGCTCTCGCCGGAGATGAGTACGGTCGCCTCGGTCGGTGCGACCTTTACGATCAGGTCCCGCACTGTCTCGATGGCGCTCGAGCGCCCGACCATCCAATTTGACATATCAATCATTCCCGTCTCCTGCCTTATCGTATGCGGGGGATGATCGGCAAAAATAATTTCACGTTTTGTAACAAGTGCCGCTGCCGGCCAGCAGCAGTGACGGCCGAAGCCATCGTGGGAGCATGCAAAAATTTCCGTCGGTGTCCGTCCTACAGAAGAACGCCAAGCGGACCTGGAAAGTTGAAAAATCGCCGCGGTCTAGTGTTGCCAGAACGCAACAGTGGTGCTGTCAGCCGTGCAGAACGCTCACTTGGCATGTGCATTGCCGCGCGCACGCTGACGGGCGGCCAGGGGTACTGGCCTGCCTGCAGCCGACGCCAGACGCGTGTTCGGGCTCGCCCTACTTCTTGGGCAGCGCGAAAACCGGGCTCTTGGGATCGGGCTGCACTAATGACGTCGTGTGCATCGGGCCTTCTCCGACCAGCAAAAGAAGACACGGGCCGGTACTTTCCTTGGCGCCATCCCAATGCACGGTATTGGCGATATCAGTGACGAAACTACCCGCGGGAATCGGATACATCTTGCTCTTGTCGTAGGTGGTGCTCGCGCTGACCCACCAAGTACCGGAGACGACATAGATGTAGCGGTCGGTCGAATGGAAATGGGGTTTGCTGTTGTGACCGGGCAGCCATTTGATAAGCACGCCATAAATGCCGGGCTTGTTGGGATCCCCGAACAAGGGCGTCTCGCCGGCCCCGTGCTCCCATTTGATGTCCTTGCCGAACACGATTGGAATATGGGTCGGATCGGGCAGAGGGATGGCTGTCTTGACTGGGCCGCTATGGGTCAGGATGTCCACGTTGTTAGCGCCAGGAGCGGCGATCACGGGACTTGCGAGCACAAGCCCAACTAGCGCGGCAACACCAGTCTTCAACAAGCTCTTCATCGGCGCTCTCCTATCCGGCAGCGCGATGGGTGCACGGCTGCCTCAACGTTTGACACCATCAACCCACAGATGCCTATTCGCCACCACCACCACCACCACCACCACCACCGCCGCCGCCGCCGCCGCGGCGCGGTTTAGCGGCTTCGCGGATGGCGTCTTCGTCGGGTACGATGCCGAGGCCGGGTACATCGGGAATGGTGAGAAAGCCATCCACCGGCTCTGGCATGTTCTTGTAGATGATCTTGTCGAGCGTCATCCAGGGCAGATGCCATTCGCAATAGCCGCCATTCTGCAACCCGGCGTGCAGATGCATATTTTGCAGCGCCCCGGCCCCGCCGTTGGTGATATCGATATTGAAGGCCTGCGCCATACCGGCGATTTTCGCCACCTGGGTAAATCCACCGGCCATCATCACATTGGGTTGGATGTAATCCACGGCGTCGGCGAGGATCATGTCGCGATATTGATAGGCAAGGGTATCGTTTTGCCCGGCCGCAAGCGTAATGCCGGTTCTCTTGCGTAACTCGGCCATGAGGCGCACGTCATTCTGGGCGAGTGGCTCCTCGAAGAAGGTGATCCGGTATGGCATCAGCCCGCGGGCCAGGCGCTCCGCCCCCGGCAGGTCGAAGCCACAATTGCCGTCAACCATGAGATTGACATCGTCGCCCACTGCCTTGCGTACCGCGGCGACGCGCCGGATATCCTCCTCGATGATCGTGTCCATCGCGGCATCGTGGCGAGCCTCGATGGCGCCGTTGCCCACCACCATCTTGAGATTGACGATGCCTTGCGCCTTCATCGCGGTGGCAACGGCGACCAGCTCGTCGATGGTGAAGTTGGCGGGCCCGAAGGTCGCATAGACCGGAACCTTGGCCCGGGCCCCGCCGAGCAGCGTCGCGACCGGCACCCCGAGCGCCTTGCCCTTGATGTCCCACACCGCGATATCGAGCGCCGACATGACATGGCCCGCCAGTCCCGTCTGCCCGCGCGGCGCGAGCATCCAGTACAGGCGGTTCCAAATTTCCTCGTTGCGCAGCGCGTCCATACCAATCAGGGCGCGGCTGGCGGTGGTATTGATGATATAGGCCACCGCATTGGTATCGACGATGGCGGTGATGCCGGTGCCGATGGTGCCGTTCTCGGTCTCGATCTCGACGTAACAGGCGGACCCGCCCATCGACTTCTTCACCCCGCCATAATCGAAATCGCCGCGAGTGACGAGCGCGGAAGCCGTGACCCGCTTGATCTTGAAGCCGCTCTTGCCAGCATCCAGGTCCGCCTCGGCGGCGCGGCGCCCCTGGGCGTGCGCTGTCCAGCTTTGCGAAAGCGCGACCGCAGCGGCACCACCGCCGGCCAGACTTTGCAGGAATCTGCGGCGGCCCCCGAGTGCAGCGTCGCGATCTTTTGCCATGCTGATATCCCCTGCCCGCGTGTTTTCGTTATTCGGTAATTGCCACGACAACGAATGCTGATGTGTACCGGCATTCTGCGCGCAGCACGCAGCTCATGCCAAGGCGCGAGTGTTACATTGAATGCGTTAGTGTTACATTGATTCCCATTAATAATCTGAGCGGCTGGGACTGTTAGGTTCCTATATCGACCGCCCGTTTTTATCGCAAGCCACTGTCACGGAGTTACCGTATGCGCATGGGTTGGCCTCATTCCCCGGGTTGGGTTCGTCTCGGCTATGCCGGCGCGCTGGCCGCGCTGGCCGGCCTGTGCATGACGGCGCCGACAGCGACGCGGGCGCAGCAGCCGGCACAGGGCGTGTTCGATAGCGGCGCGGTCAGCTACACCGAGGCACAGGCTGCGCGCGGCAGTGCGGCCTATACTGACGATTGCGCCATGTGTCATGGCGCCCACCTGGATGATGGTCAGTTCGGGCCGCCGGTCAAGGGACCCACGTTCCGGGCGCAATGGCATAACCAGTCGGCGGCGGCGCTGCTGAGCTATGTGGCGACGAAGATGCCGCCTGCTGCCCCGAACAGCCTGACGAGCCAGACCTACGCAGATATCGGCGTCTACATCCTGCAGCAGAACGGCGAACGCGCCGGTGCAAGCGAGCTGCCGGCGGGAACGGTCACGGCGGCAGCGCCAGCGCGCCGGACCGAGGACCGCCTCTCCAGTAGCTTCGATAATCACGATGCGGTCTACCAGGCGGCCATGGCGCACCGGGCAGCCCTGCTGGACAAGCTCACGCCGGTCACCGCGCAGACGCTGGCCAATCCGTCCGCGGCAGACTGGCTGATGTGGCGGGCCAATTACGATTCTACTGGCTACAGCCGCCTCAAACAGATCAATAGCCGCAACGCCGCTGACCTGAGCGTTGCCTGGACCCTGGCGTTGCCGGTCAGCGGTAACGAGGCGACCCCGCTGGTGCACGATGGGGTGCTGTTCATCGCGAGCGCCAACACCGTGGAGGCGCTCAACGGCGCCGATGGCAGCATCCTGTGGCAGTACATTCGCCAGCTGCAGCCCAGGCTGAACAATGGCCGCACTGCATACGTCAAGAGCATGGCCATCTACCAGGACAAGCTGTATGTGCCCACCGCGGACGGACATGTCGTAGCACTGAACGTCAAGACCGGCAAACTGCTCTGGGATACCTCAATTGTCACCGGGGCCCAGGGTGTGAGGGTTTCCGGCGGTCCGATCGTGGCGCACGGCAAAGTGATCATGGGCGTAAGCCTCGGAGTCACCACCGCCGGTGGGGACTTCATCGTCGGTCTGGACGGGCAGACTGGCACGGAGCTGTGGCGCTTCTATACGATCGCGCGCCCGGGTCAGCCCGGCGGCGACAGCTGGAATGGAGCTCCAGTCAGCCAGCGCTATGGCGCCGGGGTATGGACGGTCGGCAGCTATGACCCACAGCTGAACCTGGTGTATTTCGGCACCGGCAACACCTATGACGTCGGTACTTTGCTGCTGCCGCAGTCGCGCAAGGGCGAATCGAACGACGCGCTGTATACCGACTCAACTCTGGCGCTCGACCCCGACACCGGCAAGCTGGCCTGGTACTACCAGCACATGAACCGCGATGTCTGGGATCTGGACTGGGCGTTCGAGCAATCGCTGATCACTCTGCCGATCGACGGTCGGCCGACCAAGCTGGTGGTCACGGGCGGTAAATTGGCGATCTTCGATGCGCTCAACCGCACCAATGGCCAGTATGCGTTCTCCAAGGATTCCGGGTTGCAGAATCTGGTGGTGCACATCGACCCGAAGACCGGCGCAAAGACCGTCAATCCGGCCTATCAGACGCCTGTGGCCGGGCGGAGCGACTACATCTGTCCAAGTGACCATGGCGGACGCGACTGGATCGCGACCTCGTTCGATCCGACCACCGATATCCTGTACGTGCCTTTGCTGGAATCGTGCATGACGTATCGCTTCGTGCCGCGCGATCCCGCGCAAGTCGGCGGTGGCGGAGTCGACATACGCTACGGGGCGAATCCCCCGCACGGCAGCGATGGCAAGTTCGGCCGCATCGAAGCGATCAACCTCAAAACGCGACAGATCGTGTGGACCACGCGTCAGCGCGCGCCCATCGAAAGCTCGATGCTGGCCTCGGCTGGTGGCGTAGTGTTCAGCGGCTCGCATGACCGCGAATTCCATGCGTATGATTCCGCGACCGGCAGGCTGCTGTGGCACACCGCGCTGAACTCGGCGCCGAGTTCTTCGCCGGTGACCTACGACGCGGGCGGCGTGCAGTATGTCGCCGTGGTCGCCGGCGGCGGCAGCGTGCTGGATTCCACCGGAGATACCATTACCCCGGAGATTGCCGACCCCACCGGTACCACCACGCTGTGGGTATTCAAGCTGCGCGGTGCCGGGTCGGCTGCGCAGTGAGCACATAAGAAGAGGCCCGGGTCGTTTGAACGACCCGGGCCCCTGGTCCGTCAGTATTCACCGACTGCTGTCAGCCGGGCAAGCTATCCCGGCAAGCTATCTGGCATTACGCAGCTTGAATACCCACAGCGTGGTGCTGCCGTTCGGCTCGTCAATCTCGGGAGTCAGTGCGCTGGCAAACGCATCCATCGAGCTGCCACCGCCGGCCACTACGGCGACGTACTGCTCGTTGCCGGCGTCGTACGTGACCGGCGAGGAGCTCGGCGCGGAGTTCAGTGTCGTCTGCCACAGCAGCTTGCCGGTGGCGGAATCGTAGGCATGAAACTCACGGTCATGCGAGCCGCTGAACACCACGCCACCGGCCGAGGCCAACGTCGAGCTCTCAATGGGCGCGCGCTGACGCAGTGTCCAGACGATCTTCCGGGTCCTGAGATTGATCGCCTCGATGCGGCCGAAATTGCCGTCGCTGTCGTGCGGGGGGATCGGTGCGCGGCTTATATCGTCCCCGCCGGCGGCGACCTGCGCGGCATCGCGCGGCACCAAGTGGAAGTTCATGCAGTTATCGAGCAGCGGCACGTACAGAATGTCGGTCTTCGGATCGAACGAGGTCGAGATCCAGTTGCGAGCACCGTCCGTGCTCGGGCAAATGACGTAGTTCTGTCCGGGCTTGGGATTATCGAACGCCGGATTGACGCTCTTGGCGCCGGTCTTTGGATCGATGTGCACCACCAGATTCTGTAAGCCGACTTCCGTGGAGAACTGGTACTTGCCGCTGGCACGATCGAGCGCATCGAAGATGGCCAGCTTGCCGCCGGTGACCAGCAGTTTCCTCGACTGACCGTTCAGCGGCAGAGTGAGCAGCGACTGCTCGAACACCCAGTCCATGTCCCAGACGTCACGGTTCATGTGCTGGTAATACCAAACCAGCTTGCCAGTATCAGGATTCAGCGCCAACGTGGAATCCGTATAGAGGGCGTCGTTGGTGCTTCCCGGATGAGAACTCGGCTGCAGCAGAGTTCCGGTGTCGTAAGTATTGCCAGTTCCAAAGTACAGCAGGTTCAGGTCCGGATCATAGCTTCCGACCGTCCAGACTCCCCCACCGTAGCGTTGATCGACAGGGACCCCATTCCAGCTGTCCCCGCCAGGCTCTCCCGGGCGGGCGATGGTATGGAAGCGCCACAGCTCCTTGCCGGTCTGTCCGTCCAGGCCGACGATGAAGTCACCACCAGCGGCGTTGAGCGCCAGGCTCACGCCGATGACCACCTTGCCGTCCGCGACGATCGGACCGCCCGAAAGGGTATAGCCACCCTTCCCGTCGCCCTCGATCGAGGTATCCCAGATGAGTCTGCCGGTCTTGATGTCCAGCGCCACCATGTGGCCGTCGGCGGTGGGTGCGTACAGCTTGTCCTGGTAGATTGCGAGCGCCTTGATGTGCGCTTGACGCCCGTCGCGCAGCCGGGGCGGCAACTGGCGCACGTACTGCCACAGCACACTGCCATTGCTGCCGCTGAGCGCCTCTACGGTGTTGGCACTCTCGACGAACAGCACCCCATCGTGCACCAGCGGGGTGATCTCATTGCCGCTGGTCGGCAGCGTGATGGTCCAGGCCACCCTCAGATCGCCGGCGTTGCGTGCGTTGATCTGGTTGAGTTGGCTGTAGCCGGTGGTACCGTAGGTACCGCGCCACATCAGCCAGTCCGCCGCGGGCGGGTTGCGCAGCATCGGTGCGGTGACCGGCGTGAGCTTGTCCAGCAGGGCCTCGCGGCGCGCCATGGCCGCCTGGTAGGTCGCATCGTGATTGCCGAGGAATCCATAGCCGCCGGCCGGGCGCGCCGGCAACGCTGCTTTCGCAAGCTCGGCAGCCGACAGTGCGGTCGTCCCCGCTGCTGCACCGTTCTGCTGCAGGATGTAGGCCTCGATATCAGCGTAAGTCTGGCTGTCTAGACTGTCCGGAGATGTCGGCGGCATCTTCGTTGCCACGAGACTGAACAATGCTGCGGCGCTCTGGCTGTGCCACTGCGCCCGGAACGGCGGTCCCTTGACCGGAGGCCCGAACTGCCCGTCATCCAGGTTACTGCCATGGCAGGATGAGCAATTATCGTCGTAGGCCGACTTGCCGCGCGCGGCCTGAGGGGCGATGAAACTGACCGGGCCGCTATCGAACAGGCCCTGCGCCTGCGCCGTCACGCCGAAGCCGGGGAGCGCAGTCAGCGCACCGATGCAACCGAGGCGAACCCAGTCCGAAGAATGAGGCCAAGCCATGCGCATGCTTCAACTCCGTGAGTGCGACAGCGGCTTCGATGCCGAATTTCCTCGTGAGACGCAACACAGCGGCGCCTGGCCCGCGGGCAGTTGCTGATCGAAAGCGGCGAGCATGACCTCTTCGCCCGCATGCTGGCCCATAACTGATACCAGCCCCACCAGATTCTGTTCCCCGAAAATTTTCACTACCCGCGCGTAGGTGGCGGTGGTTACGTAGTGCTTGGCGAACAGCTCCCGGCCAAATTCGATCAGGCTTGCATCTTTCTCCGTCAGACCTGTCGTTGGCTCGCGATTGCGGATGACATCGATGACCTTTGGTTCCAGACCGTCCTTGATGGCAGCCAGCTCGTTGACTGTCCAGTCATACTGCGACTCGTGCTCGCGCGCTGTAACCAGGATCGCCACGTCAATGTCACGACGCGCAACGCTGGCCTCCAGCGACTTCAGTCCGCCACCATGGCGTCCTATCTGGACCGGCCCAGTACCCTGCGGCGACCCCCCCATGGGACGGCTGTAGAGCGCCCCAGGTCTGAGGGGAAGGGGCGCAAGTAGGGGAAGGCGGTTTCTCGAGTCCGGATGGATGTCGCTGGGAGGGGTGAAAGGCAGTGGCAGAAACTGTTTAAAGCCCGGAGGCATTTGCTGGTTAAAGGCGCTCAACGACGCGCCAGCACTGGCATAATCAGCCATCTCTCCCACAACATCCACCAGATTCCTCTCCCCGAGCACGCGCAGGGCGCGGGCGTAAGTGGCCGAGCTGAGCCTGTGGGTACGAAAGATCTCGCGGCCAACCTGGATAATGACGGCTTCCTCGGCACCGAGCTTCGCGCCCGGGAGACTGGTGAGCGGGAGATTGCGCCGCATGACGTTGATTACGGCCGGATCAAGCGATACGGCAAGTGCCTGCATTTCGTGCAGCGACCATTCATACGGTTGGTCGAGTTCGCGTGCCGTCACGAGAACCGGGATCTGTAATACATTGAGGCCCAGCGGAGACAGCATCTGCAGGTCCAGCGCAGCCTCCGGGGTGCCGTGCAGCCGCATCGACGGTCCCTTGGGAGGAACGCCCGCGAAGTTTGCCATGCCTCTGTCGTACATCTGCTTCGCCCGCGCGCTTGCGTTTTCGGGGTTCAGCAAGGGCAGCCGGTTATGCGAATCTGGATTGACATCTTTGGGCAGCGCATCACCCTGCGCAAAAGCCTGGCTCGCGCCAAGAAGGCCAAGAACCGTAAGCAGCACTGTGGCTGCAATCGTGATAGAACCGATCGATCGTTTCATGGACTGCCCCCCGCCCGGTATGCCGGCGCTGACCGGCAGTGTGGGTTCTATTATTACATGGTGGTGGTCGGTGGTTCGATCACACTCGCGCCTACCCTAACCAAAGTCAAACCCACACCGCGCGAACTGCGCCGTGGTTACGGCAGCGCGAAGACGTGGACCATGTCTCCTGCGGTGATGGCCACGTATTGCTTGCCGTCCTTGCCTTCATAGCTCATGGGATCGTTTCCGTTGCCCCCGAGTTGCGTGACCCAAAGCATCTTGCCGGTGTGCGAATCGTAGGCGCGGAACATTCCGTCGGTAGTAGCACCGTCGAAGACCAAGCCGCCAGCTGTGGCGATTGGTCCGGCGCTGCTGCCATTGCCGGTGTGCTGTTTATCCGGCGGAAGGCCCTTGGTGATACCGGCAACGTCCGACCAGGCGATTTCTCCGGTGTTGGCGTTGACGGCGATCAACTTGCCCCATGGCGGTTTCTGGCAAGGCCAGTTGCCGAGAACCTTGCCATCCGCGTCTTTCGCAATCGCAGAGAAGCCGGCGTAGGGACCTGGACCCACGACGCTGGCGCGGTCGTACTCCTGTGTCGAGCCTTCTGTGCCGCGTCCATAATTCAGGCCGGGCTTCTTGTTTTCGATCCAGCCGATCAAAGCGTTATTGTGGATGTGGACGAATACGTACGCGTCCGTGGGATCCACGGCCACGCCGCCCCAATTCGAGCCGCCAGTGCCTCCGGGGAACTGTATGGAGCTGTGCACCGGAGTGCCTTCCTTGTGATACAGCCAGGCCGTGAACGGACCGGCATTGTAGAAGCCGCCGGATTTTTCCACCAAAGCCTGGCAGGCGGCAGCGTGCTCGGCAGTGGTGTCTTCCGCAGTGACAAGGTCAGAAGACTTGTAGCTGACGCGCGCGAGCGGCGCAGGCTTCAACGGAAACGGTTGCGTCGGAGAATACCATTCGCCCGGCACGTCTCCCTTGGCCACTGGGCGCTCCTTCACTCCGAAAATCGACCTGCCGTTTTTGCTGTCGAGGATGAACATCCACGCGGATTTGTTCATCGCAATGACCACGGGAACCTTCTTGCCGTCGCGATCGATCGTGAAGAGTGTGGGGCCGGACGGCATATCCTGGTCCCACAATCCGTGGTGGATGGTCTGGAAATACCACTTCAGCTTACCGGTCTTGGCGTCGACGGCCACGAGCGAGTTGCCGAAAAGATCGTTGCCGGGCCGGTCGCCGCCGTAATAGTTCGGCGAAGAACCGCCCACGGGCATATACAACGTGTCGGTTTTCGGATCGACGGTCATGTACCAGCTCCAGACGTTGGTTCCGGAGCGGCCTTTCCAGCTGTCGTTCAGCCAGGTGTCGTGGCCCACTTCGCCAGGACGAGGAATGGTATGGAACACCCAGAGAATCTTTCCGGTTTTGACATCGAGCGCGCGCGTATCTCCCGGTGGGCCGACAGGCAGTTCGCCGACCGTGGCGCCGAGGTACATGATGTTGCCAAACACGGTGGGCACGCCAACGTAGCCGACGTCCAGGGTGGTAACGCCGCTGTCACCGAAGCTGGGCACCAGCTTTCCGGTGGCGGCGTCCAGTTCCTCGACT
>DATAXJ010000011.1:0-2170 GCA_036266795.1 Steroidobacteraceae bacterium
CTGGGTGAAGATGCCGCGCGCCGAGGCGGTGCATCCGGATGCTGCAGTGGTTGCGTTTGCCGTCGGCGCAACATTGCTCACCGGTGCTCTCGCCGGATTGCTTCCAGCCATGTCCGCGACCGGCGACGGGATTCTGTCGGCATTGCAGGACTCTTCGCGGTCGGTCGGGGGAAGCGGTCAGCGGGTCTCGCTGCGCAAGACGCTGCTGATGATCGAGGTTGCATTGACCGTCATGCTCCTGGTCTGTGCCGGATTGCTGTTCAAGAGCTTTGTACGGTTGCGGTCGGTCGATATCGGCTGCGCGACCAAAAACGTGCTCACCATGAGCTACTTCCTGCGTGGCGAGAAGTATGCCAATCCTCAGCAGATGGCGGCACTGCATACGCAGCTGCTGGCGAAGGTTCGAGCACTGCCCGGGGTCGCTGCCGCGGGCCTCACCAATGTGGTTCCCGGAGATGGCTACTACGGCGACTCCGATGTTGTCGTCGCGGAACATCCGCCGCTCCCGCCCGGAGACCATTCAGACGCTCTTTTCCGAACAGCCGATCCGGGCTACTTCTCGGCGCTTCAGATTCCTCTCCTTCGCGGGCGCGTGTTCAGCGAAGAGGAGCGGTTGGACCGCGACCAGTTCGTCGTGATCAACCGCACGATGGCGAACACCTTCTTTCCCGGCGAAGAGGCGCTGGGCAAACATCTGAAAGTAACGTTTGGCGGCCGGCAGCGCCTGTACGAGATCATCGGTATCGTCGGCGATACGCCCTTCGCGCTTGAGCAGGCAGTGCGGCCCATGATGTGGTTCCCCATCTTTTCAACAAACCTGACCGGCATCACCAACGATGCTGCGCTGGCAGTGCGGTCCCGCGGCGATGTGACGGCTCTGGCGCTGCCGATTCAGAAGGCAATTGCCAGCCTCGACCCCGATCTGCCGGTGACGCGTGTGCTGACCATGGAACAGATTCTTGGCGAGTCCACGGCCACATCGAGCTTCAGCGCGACGCTGCTGTTGCTCTTCGCCGGCCTCTCGCTGCTGCTCGCTGCGGTCGGTCTCTACGGCGTCCTGGCATTCCTGGTGACGCAGCGGACGACGGAGATCGGTGTACGCATGGCGCTCGGTGCGCGCCGCGAGCAGGTAATGAAGCTGGTGCTCATCGACGGCCTGAAACCGGCGCTTTGGGGACTGACCATCGGCCTCGCCGCAAGTGTGGCGGCAACCCAGCTGATCCAGTCTGTGCTGTATGCGACCCGTCCGCTCGATGCCGGCGTCTACGCAGCCGTGACGGCCGTGCTGCTGGTGGTCGCGGGAGCAGCTTGCCTGCTGCCTGCCTGGCGCGCGGCGCGGATCGACCCAATGCAGGCTCTGCGACTGGAATAGGACTGCGTCCACGCTCTTTCGATGGAACCCCACATCTCAAAAGCGAGATGTGGGGGACCGGCGCCGTTTTCTCACCGCTTCTCGAAGCTCTGCAGCCCGGCGAGAACCTCATTTGCCGCCGCTCGCTGAGATACCGATGGACACGGGGCCGAGCTCCTTTGCCTCGGTTGTCCGCTTTCCCTGAATGGCCATGAACCGGGCCGGCGCTGCTTCCGCGTCTTCGAGGATGTAATCCGCGCCGGTCGCGGTACGGACAGACAGTGTCGCTCCCGACTGACTGGCGACGGCATCTCCTTTCGCCGAGTGAGTGGCAATGCGGACCGTATGGCGTGGCCACGGATTCCGGACGCTCAGAAGCTGTGCACTCCCGGCCTCGATGACGACCGTCGTCGCAACTCCGTTGCGCACCTGGACATCCACCTTGGTCCGGCCCCGTACCCAGACGCTGCCGTCAAAATCCCACCCCGGAGGGACGGCCGGGGCGACGCGGATGGTTCCGTCGTAGTCCTGCACCAGAGCTTCCTGCAGGGCGGTTGCCACTACTCCGGTTTGTTCGATATAGAACTCGCCCGAATCGCCTCCCCAGTTCGCGAAGCCGTTCACGAACTGCTGGTATTTTTCCGTGAGCTTGACCAGCGTCGAGCCGACTTCGCTGCGCATTCCCAGGCGGGCCGCCTGGATGGGGTCGAAGCTCCAGTCCTGGTTCAGCGGATAGGGACGCGCGGTATACGTGCGCCTGGCGAGGTCGAAAAGCGGAGAGGTGTCGCCGATCAGGTTGTAGGGCCAGACCGGTTCGAG
>DATAXJ010000012.1:0-34932 GCA_036266795.1 Steroidobacteraceae bacterium
TTGGGTGAAGAAATCGGCGGTCATCGTGCATTCGACATCTGTCGACAGCGACGGCTGTAAGCCGTAGGACAACGCCGTCTGCAGCGGCGGGTCGCCGTGGCGCATCTGCATCTCGATGGGCACAGCAATGGAGATGTGCGAACCGGCGTCGGCGGCGGCTCGCCAGCCGACATCGGTCATGCCAGTCATGTGGATGAAGACGAGGTCCGAGCCAAATTTGCCGGCGGTGGCGAGGGCGTCGAACATAGGCGCCATGCCGAAGGCGCCAACGATATGCATGGCGATCGGGATGCCCAAATCGCGACCGACCTGCCAGGTTTTTCCTTCGGCGGCGCCCGGTACGTAAATCTCACCGCCGAACACCATGGTGACTAATTGGTCGTCAGAGGCGAAGTGCTGCTTCTTTAGGCGGTAGGCATCGCCCGGATACCCGTAGGATCCCGACTCCGGGTCGCCTTCGAAGTAGCCAAACGCTGCCCGGCGGCCGGTCTCCTTCAGTGCCTGCACCGCAGCGTCGCTATGCTGAGGCGAGTGGTGAATCTGCGAAGTGTCGAGCACCGTGGTGACGCCGGCGTCGAGCTGCGAAAGCGAGCCAACGACTGCACTGATGTAGACGTCATCCGGCGTATAGATCTTGGCGAACTTGCCGAGAATCCACTCCATGTAGTTATACTTTCCATGCGGCTTGCCGTCGTCGATCAGCAGGGCGTCCGCCAGGAACCCGCGCAGAGCCGTTTCGAACAGATGGTGGTGCGTGTCGATGAAGCCCGGGGTGACGATCATCCCCCTGGCGTCGACCACCTGGGCGCCGGCAGGCGGCAAGTTTGGGCCGACCGCGACGATTCGCTTGCCTTCGATCAGGATGTCGGCTTCGGAAAAATCACCGACCGCGGTATCCATCGAGATGACCGTGCCGCCTTTGATCAGGATGCGGCTGCCGAGGACCCCGCTGTCCCTCGGGATGGGACGCGTCGCCGGTTCCGCAACGCGCGCGTCGTTCAGGAAGGAAGCAATCAACCCGACGCCGGCTCCGGAATGGTTGTGGTTGTGGTTGTGACTGTGGTTGCGGTCGTGTTCGTGATCGGTGCTCATACGCTTGTGTTTCCTCGCAAGTTCTCGCCACCCTCTCCAGGTAATGGAAACTTTGAAGGGCGGACGTCGCGGCTCGAAACAGGTCCACCGAATAGCGCGCAACGCCGCGGGATCGTTGCACTCGAAGGCCGAAACGGACAAACCCAGGACGCTCGGTCACGTCGGGCAAAAGCAGCGGCGCTATACGCGACGCGAGAATATTGAGGGCGGTAAAGTGACATCTAAGAACAAACAAGAAGTCTTAGATGTTCCGAGTCTACTGCTTCCGGAAGTGCTTGAAATTGGTGGGCCGTGAAGGGATCGAACCTTCGACCAAGAGATTAAGAGTCTCCTGCTCTACCAGCTGAGCTAACGGCCCTTTTGGGTGGGGTGGACGACGGGACTCGAACCCGCGACAGCCGGAATCACAATCCGGGACTCTACCAACTGAGCTACGTCCACCGTCGTTCGTTGGCGCGCCCGGCAGGACTCGAACCTGCGACCACCGGCTTAGAAGGCCGGTGCTCTATCCAGCTGAGCTACGGGCGCACTGCAGATCGAGCTGGTCGGGGCAGAGGGATTTGAACCCCCGACCCTCTGCTCCCAAAGCAGATGCGCTACCAGACTGCGCCATGCCCCGCCCTAGATCGCCCTGAGCGCCCCCCGACACCCGTGTACGGGGGCGCGCATGATACGCAGGCGGCTCGCGCGGCGTCAATTTAACTGAGCGCTGCCGACGCGCCCCCTCCCCGCCCGGGCCTCAATGGCGTTGGCCGCCTGCCTGGATGCCTCACGCCCTCCCCCGGACAGCCGCACCCCATCCGCAGGGCGCGTCAGAAGGCATGTGCGAGCGCTAGCGTGACGGCGTCGCCGGTATACCATTCAACCGGATCACCGGTCTGCTGCAGCGCCGAGCTGTCTGAGGCACGCACCTTGTCGCGCTGAAGCGCATCGAACTCGCGCTGCTCGAGGGACAGATCCCAGCCGCGCCAGAGATCGCGCCACTGCAGCCCGTAGCCGTAGTAAAGACCCTGCGCCGGAGTAGGACCGGAATAGCGCGCGAACCCCACGAAGCCGCCGACCGCGACGTGATGGCCGAGGCGATAGCGGTAGTCCAGGATCCGTAATCCGACCATCAGGCCGTTCAGGTCATCCAGATCGGCACGCACGCCCAGGTCCGCGCGAGCGGTGATCGCTCGCCGAAGGCCGGCGCCCACATAGGGCGAATAGTGCGTCTGATACAGCGTGGGCGCCGACTCGGAAGCCGCCGAGAACCCCCCCAGATTCAGCCCGAGCCGCGCCTCGGTGGCCCCAACGGCGACGAAGCGCTCGAGCCGGCTGCCCTCCGCGATGCTGGGCTGCTGCCCTTCCTGACCGCCCTGCGAGTCCGGGGCGTCCTCGTCCTGATCGTCCTGGTCGTCCTCGGCGAGCGCCGCGCCGCCGCTGCCCCCATCCAGCCGCACATAGGCGGACAGGCGCACGAAGCCCGAGGCATATTCGTCGCGGCCGACATCGAGCATCAGCCCGCGCGTGTAGTTTGCGCGCGGCTGCGCATAGTCGAGCGTGAGCATGTGGGCCAGCACATACGGTCGCGGCGGCGTCACACCGCACAGCGTGCAGGTAAAGACATAGCCTGCGTCCTGCAGCAGCCGATATTGCAGGTTGATCTCATCGGTGGTGCGGATCGGGAATCCCAGCGACACCATCGCCGATCGACCGCCGAGCGCGTTCTGGAAGTCCCGCCAGGCCGCCCCCCAGTCGCCGATGACGCTGCCATCATTGACCATGCCTTCGGTCCAGACATAGTCCGTATACCAATTGTTCTGCCACTCCGACAGCTCCACGCGCAAGTCATAGCGCTTGAACAGCTCGGGGATGTGCAACCCGGCCGACAACCCGGTCTCGTGGAAGCGATACAGCTCGCCATGCAGCGTATCGCGCGCGGCGTACTCGACGTAGGTCTCGAGCGGAGTGGTCGCTGGGAATGTATAGGTGCTGGTCAGGGACACATCGCGGTTCGCGAAGCGATTGTTGGCCGATCCGCCACTGGTGATCGATGTCTGCTGGAAGAGAAAGTTGAACAGATCGCCGAGCGAGTTTGGGCGCGCGCCCCCGCCATACTGCAGCAGCACATTGCCCGCGAAGGACCAGCCGGCCACCGGCGCAATCCCCACATGGAAGCTCGCAAGCCGCGGATTCCCCGCAGTGGACGTGCTGTCGGCAGTATCCCAGGCAATGTCGTCCTGGTAGCTCATCTTCGCCACCGAGAACTGATACTCCAACCCAAGCGGCGAGAACGGCATCTGGCTCGACACTGTGAGGGACGGCATCGTCGGCGCCTGCGTCGAGATCAGCATGCTGCTGTCGGTCATGGGCGAGAGCCACTGGTCGCGCCAACCGGCGTCGAACTGCAGATATTCATCCCCAGCGCTGACCATGGTGCCTTCGGGATCGAAACGCCCGCCCGGGCCCGAAAAAGCCTCTCCGCCGGCCGTGAGCAACAGGTGATCGAACGGCCGATAAGCGGCCACCACCGAGCCGTCCGCGGACGAATCCATGCGCTGGCCATGCGCATTGGGCAGCTGCAGTTGCGAATGACTGCTGGCGGCGAGCTCGCCACTCGCATGCGTCACGGCGACGGTGCGGAAGTAGCGATCCAGGTAGTGCCGCACCTGCTCACAGAGGTGCCGGTCGCGCTCGCAGGCCTTCGGCAGCGCACTCAACACGCGCGAGATCGGCACGGGTCGCGTCTGCACGGCCTGATCGCCGAGGATGAGCACCTGCTCGACCTTGCGCTCGATCTCCGGTGACAGATTGAGCGGCAGATAGGGGCTCGCGCCACTGGCCAGAGCTTCGGTGGCGCTCCCCAGGCAGACAGCGAGCACCAGCGTCGCGGCGAGCCGCGCGCCCAGGAAAGGCGGCCTCACGCCGGGGTCTCAGTGGGCTCGGTCAGCGCCTGAAAGCGCAGGCTCTGCCAGGGTGGCGTCTCCAGCGGCACCGGCACGCTGTCGTAGAAGGCTTCGGGTCGATTTGCCGCCGCGCGCATCGCCTCGACATTATAGATAACCTCTCCCACCTGCCCGATGCGTTGTGTGAGATCGCCGGGGACACTGCCGGGACGGTGATAGCCGAAGAAACCGGCATGAAAGCCGCGCGGCCGATACGCATAGGCGATCGGGCGCCTGTCGCCCTCGCTCTCCTGTATGCGACGGATGAGCCCATCCTGCTCGAACCCCGTGGCGAGGCGACTCCCGGGAAAGGTGCGCTCGCAATAGCTGCGCGGGTCGGCGAAATATGCGCGGGTCACGTGCGGGGCGATCAGCGTGCCGATCACCGAGCGCTCGAAACACACGCCGAGCGAACAGTAGTCCGCGCTGGTGAGGTAGTAGATCTCGGGTTCGGCGTTGTCGGGCACGTTGCGATTGGTATTACGCGTGGCGATCGAGCAGAACAGCCGCGGCTGCGCCGCCTGCACCGCGTAATGCCAGCGCAGAAAGTCGCGCGCCACCATAATGTCCTCCTCCACCATGAAGACATAGCGGCGCGAGAGCTGTGCGGCCAGCAGGTAACCACCCAGTACATTGGCGCTCTGCTTGCTGCGCTTGTAGGGACAGGGCACGGGCTCGTCGACCTGGTAGCTCGCGAAGTGTGACGCGAACTCGGCGATAACCTCGTGAATGGCCCGGTCGTAGCCGGTGTCGGCGCGGAACAGCACGTGCAGCTGGTCAATGCCCGCGGCGCGCGCCAGGTTGTCCAGACAGTGCCAAAGAAACTCCGGACGCCGCCAGCAGGGTATGAGCACTACATCGCGTGCCGGCATCACCATGCTGGCAACCGCGCGACGGCCTTCATGTGACGCGCTTCCACAGCGTGCGCCCCCCGGACCCATCCTCGAGCTCCACTCCCGCGGCACGCAGTTGCGCACGGATGCGATCGGCAGCCGCGAAGTCGCGTGCCGCGCGTGCGGCTCGCCGTGCCTCGATGAGTATCTCGATCTGCGTCTCGGAAAGCAGCTCGCTGCCTTCCGCAGGCGTGGCACTCTCGATCGAGCGCTGCGGGGCCAGCCGGAACCAATCATCGGGCACGACCGTCAGCAGCCCGAGCAGGCCGCCGAGGTGACGCAGCTGCCCCGCCAGCGCCTGCACGCGCGCGTTGCCCGGCTGATCGGCTTCGCCACCCTGGCGCGCACGCTCGGCATTGAGCTCGCGTGCCAGCCCTTGCAGCGCGGCGAGCGCCTCCGGGGTATTGAAGTCATCGTCCATCGCCGCTTCGAATTGCACCACGAGCTCGGGTGCCCCGGCGCGCACGGCATCGCCCGACGTGCCGCTCTCATCTGGGGCTGCAGCCACGGCCAGTCCACGCAGCGCCGTATAGAGCCGTGTCAGCGCGGCGTCTGCCTGCTGCAGCTGGGCCGGCGAATAGTTGATCGGCCCGCGATAGTGACTGGACAGCAGCAGCATGCGCAGCACCTCGGGGTGGCGCACATAGGGCAGCACCTCGCGGATGGTGAAGAAGTTGCCGAGCGACTTCGACATCTTCTGCTCATCGACATTTACAAAGCCGTGGTGCACCCACAGCTTGACGAACGGCTCGCCCGTGGCCCCACAGGACTGCGCGATCTCGTTCTCGTGATGTGGAAACTTCAGGTCCATGCCGCCGCCGTGCACATCGAAATGGTTGCCCAGCAGCTCAGTCGACATTGCCGAGCACTCGATATGCCATCCGGGCCGGCCCCGCCCCCAGGGCGACTCCCAGGCGGGCTCTGCGGGCTTGGCCTGCTTCCAGAGCACGAAGTCGAGCGGATCGCGCTTGTCCTCGTTGACCTCCACGCGCGCACCGGCGCGCAGGTCCTCGAGGCGCTTGCCCGAGAGCTGCCCGTACGCGGGAAATTTCTCGACCGCGTAGAACACATCACCATGGGGCGCTACGTATGCATAGCCGCGCTCGATCAGCCGCTCGATCATCGCGATGATCGAGGGCAGGTGCGCGGTCGCGCGCGGCTCCTCATCGGGCGGCTCGATGGACAGGGCCGCGAAATCCTCGTGCATTGCGCGGATGAAGGTGCGCGTCAGCGCTTCGGTGCTCTCGCCGCGCTCGGCGGCACGGCGGATGATCTTGTCGTCGATGTCGGTGATGTTGCACACGTAGTGCAACTGATAGCCGCGGTGGCGCAACCAGCGACGCATCAGATCGAATACGACCTGGGAGCGCGCATGCCCGACGTGGCAGTAGTCATACGCCGTCACGCCGCAGACGTACATGCCCACGCGCGGCGGGTGCAGCGGCGCAAACGGCTCCTTGCGCCCGCTGCGGGAGTTGAAGATCCTGAGCACGCGAGCGATCCCGGTTGTCTAGGTCGCCGCGCGCGCGAAGCGCAGCAGCCGCTCGCGCGCACGCTCGGGGGGCATCGCCGCCAGCAGCGGCGCGAGCTCCGGGCCGTGCAGCCGCCCGGTCAGGGCAGCGCGTAGCGGCTGGAAAAAGGCCGCTCCCTTTCGTCCGGTCGCCTGGCGCACTGCTGTCAGATCGACCTCTCCACGCGCGCCGCGCAGCCCGATGACGCCGGCCGCCGCCACAAAGAACTCCGCACCGGCCGCCTGCGCGGCCTGCAGGGCCGGCGCCTCGAACGCCAGCGTCTCGCCGAAAATGACCTCGCGCCACTGCCGCACGTCGTCGGCGAGCACGACATTGGGCAGCACGGCAGCGGCGAAGGCGCTGGCCTGCGCCGGGGCCAGCGCCTCCGGCAGCATTGGCCCGAGCCACGCCAACGCCTGCTCCGGCGACAGCGAGCGGACCCACTCACCCTGCCAATGACGCAGCTGCTGCTGATCGAAGTGTGCGCTGGCGCGCTGCAGATGCGTCACGTCGAACGTCGCGCCCATCTGTTCGAGCGTCAGCAGCCGATTGTCCGCAATGAAATGGCCCAATCGAAACAGCTGATTGCAGATTGCGAGTGGTGCATAGCCCGCCTCGCGCAGCTCCTGCACGCTGGTGGCCCCATTGCGCTTGGACAGTGGCTTGCCGTCCGCGCCGATCAGCAGCGGCAGGTGACCATAGCGCGGCACGGGCAACGACAGCGCATCGAGCAGCAGCCTCTGACGCGGGGTATTGCTCAGATGATCCTCCCCGCGCAGCGCCAGGGTCACGCCCATCAGCGCATCGTCGACGGCGTTGCCGAACAGGAAGGCCGCACTGCCATCCTGGCGGCGGATGATGAAATCGCCGATATCATCGGACAAAAAGTGCTGCGGACCATGCACGAGATCGTCGAACTCGATAGGCCGGCCCGCCGGCACGCGAAAACGCAGACTCGCGCGGCGTCCCTCGGCGAGGCGCGAGGCGCGCTGCACGGCGCTCAGCTCGCGGCAGGTACCGCTGTAACGCGGCGCGCGGCCCGCGGCACGCTGCGCGTGATTGGCGAGCTCCAGCTCGCTATCCGTGCAGAAGCACGCATAGGCCAGCCCCGCGCGCTCCAGGCGCTCGAAAAACCCGGCATACAGGGCGCCGCGCTGCGACTGCAGGTAGGGGCCATGCGGACCGCCGCGGTCGGGGCCTTCGTCCCAGCTGAGCCCCAGCCAGCCGAGATCCTGATAGAGCGCCAGCGTGAAGCTCTCCTGGCTGCGCGCCAGATCCGAGTCCTCCACGCGCAGCACGAAGCGACCGGCGCGCTGACGCGCCAGCAGGTAATTGAACAGCGCGGTGCGCGCATTCCCCAGGTGCAGCTGCCCCGTGGGACTGGGCGCAAAGCGCGTGACGACCGCCGCTGCCGACATCCGTACAATGTAGCGTAACTGCCCGGCCGGAAGCGATTGCCGTGACCACGCTGTTTGTCTCCGATCTGCATCTGGACGCCAGCGAGCCGGCGTCGGGCGCGCAGTTCCGGCAGTTCCTGCTCGGTTCAGCGCGCGACGCCGAGGCGCTCTATATCCTCGGCGATCTGTTCGAGACCTGGATCGGCGATGACGACGACGAGTCCTATCGCGCCGGCATTTGCGCGGCACTGGCCGGGCTCACCGTCGCGGGGGTGCCCTGCTACGTCATGCACGGCAACCGCGACTTCCTGCTCGGCCGCGGCTTCGAACAGCGCACCGGTGCCTTCCTGATCGGCGACCCGCTGATCGTGGAGCTGCAGGGCGAGCCGGTGCTGCTGACGCACGGCGACGCGCTGTGCACCGCCGATCATGCCTATCAGCGCTTGCGCGCCCTGGTGCGCTCGCCCCGCTGGCAACGTCGCTTCCTCGCCCTGCCACTGTCCGTGCGCCGCGCACTGGCGGCGCGCGCGCGCTCGGGCAGCCGTAAGCACATGGCGCGTATCGGCGAGGACATCACCGATGTGGACGACGAGTCGGTGCTCGCCGCGATGCGCGCCTGCGGGGTGCGCAGTCTCGTGCATGGCCACACGCACCGCCCGGCCGTGCATGCGCTGACACTGGATGGCGAGCGCGCGCAGCGCATCGTGCTTGGCGCCTGGCACGAGGCCGGCAGCTGTCTTGCCTGGGACGCGCGCGGACCGCAGCTGCTGCGCCTGACGCGCGAGGCGGCTGCCTAGCCTGGCGAGGCGGCCAGCTGGCCATGCCGCGGTGGAGGTTCAGGCCGGAGTGGCCGCCGCGTGCAGCACAGCGTGCACCTGATTCAGCCACAACGCCCGAGCTTCCTCGAGCGCCTGCACCGTCTCTGCGGCGCTCTGATGGCGCTCCTCGGGTAGCTGGGCGAGCATCCGGTCGAGCAGCGGCTGTAGAGCCTCGAGCGGCTCGGGCAGGCGCGGGCGCGGCGAGTTGCGATGCATATAGATGATCGCCATCGGATTATCGGCACTGAAGGGTTTCTGGCCGGTCAGCATCTCGTAGAGAACCACGCCGAGACTATAGAGATCGCTGCGTGCATCGAGTTCCTGGCCGTGCCCCTGCTCCGGGCTCATGTAGTGCGGGGTACCGAAGATCAGGCCCGCGTCGGTCAGATCCACCTCGATGGCTTCGTGCTTGGCGAGCCCGAAGTCGATCAATGCGACCTGCTCGTTCAACCGCAGCATCACGTTGCCGGGCTTGAGGTCGCGGTGCAGGATGCCCTCCTCGTGCAGCGCGCCCAGCGCACGCGCAATCTGCGCCGCAAAGTGCAGCGCCTCGGAGGGTGACAGTCCGGCACGCATGCGCCGACGCAGATCGCCCTGATGGAAGTATTCCATGGCCAGGTAGGCATGATCGTCGGCGACGCCGAGTTCGTAGAGGCGCACCACGTTCGCGTGCCGCACACGCTGCGCTATCTCATACTCCTGGATGAAGCGCGCCAGAGCCAGGTCGATGCCGGACTCATCGCGGCGCGAGGGGGTGACCTTGAGGGCCACCAGGGCCCCGACCTTCTCGCTCTCCGCGACGTAAAGCTGCGAAATGGAACCGCGCGCCAGCAGGCGTGCACGCCGGTAGCCCGGGATGCGTGCATCACCAAAGCGCCGCGACTCCTGGGCCTCGGCCGACACGCGCCAGTCGGCCAGCGCGCGGCGGTGCTCGCGGCGGGCCCGCTGCAGCAGCTCGATGAACTGCGTGTGATCAATACGGTTTCGATGGATGACGCCGCAGGCGCCGACCGCGGTCGCATTCACGCGCTGTGCCTGCTGCTCGCTGTCGGCGAGGAAGATGACCGGGGCGAAACCCGGTCGGCTCACGAGCTCGTGCAGCCAGACGACGCCCTGCCCTTCGCGCAGGCTCGAGAGCAGTACGGCGTCATAGCCCTGCGCCAGGAATTCCGCCGGCAACGGGCCACGTGCGGTGGGAGGATGCGAGCGGATCTGTGCCTCGGGCCAATGGCAGGTGACGTGGTGGCGGATCAGGGCGCGGACCTTCGGGTCCTCCTCGATCAGCAGCAACCGCAAGCGCGGCTGCCCGTCCACTCCGGTCGCCTGGTGGCTGGGCTCACGGGCCGGTATAACCATGCGTCAGGGGCTGCCGACGGCCTTCAGCCCGGTCTGTGCCAGACGCCGACGGCTGCGGGCCTCATCCGAGCGGGCGCGCTGCAGACGGTCCAGATAGTCGGGTGTGACATCGCCGGTCACATACTGGCCGGAGAAGCAGGAAGTGTCGAATTCCTCGATGCGGGCATCGTCGTGGCGACAGGCAGCCACCAGGTCCTCGAGGTCCTGATAGATGAGCCAATCGGCGCCGATGAGCTGCGCCACCTCGTCATTGCTCCTGCCTGCGGCCACCAGCTCGTCGGCCGCCGGCATATCGATGCCATAGACGTTCGGAAAGCGCACTGGCGGGGCGGCCGAGGCGAAGTAGACCTTCTTCGCACCCGCCTCGCGCGCCAGATCGATGATCTGTGCCGAGGTGGTACCGCGCACGATCGAGTCGTCCACCAGCAGCACATTCTTGTTGCGGAACTCCAGCTCGATCGCATTGAGCTTGCGCCGCACCGAGCGTTCGCGCTGCTCCTGGCCGGGCATGATGAACGTGCGGCCGATATAGCGGTTCTTGTTGAAGCCCTCGCGGTATTTGAGCCCCAGGCTCTGTGCCATCTGCAGCGCGCTGGTACGGCTGGTGTCGGGCACCGGGATCACCACGTCGATGTCGTGGTGCGGCCGCTCGCGCAGGATCTTCGCGGCGAGCTTGTCGCCCATGCGCATGCGCGCGCGATACACGGAGATGTTGTCGATGATCGAATCGGGGCGTGCGAAATACACGTACTCGAAGATGCAGGGCGTGTGGTGCACCGTGGCCACGCACTGCTGGGTATGCAGCCGTCCAGCCTCATCGATGAATACGGCCTCGCCCGGGGCGACATCGCGTACCAGCGAGAACGACAACATGTCGAGCGCCACGCTCTCGGAGGCCAGCATGTACTCGGTGCCGCGTGCGGTACGTCGCTGCCCGAGCACCAGCGGCCGGATGCCGTTGGGATCGCGAAAGCCGAGGATGCCATGGCCGATCACCATGGCCACAACGGCGTACCCACCGCGACAGCGTCGGTAGACGGCATGCACGGCGGCGAAGATGTCCGCGGGAGTCACGCGCGCAGTGCCCACGCGCTGCAGCTCGGAGGCGAAGACGTTCAACAACACCTCGGAATCCGATTCGGTGTTCAGGTGTCGGCGATCCTCGCGAATCAGCACCTCGGCGAGCTGCGCGGCATCGGTCAGATTGCCGTTGTGCGCCAGGCAGATGCCATAGGGGGCATTCACGTAAAAGGGCTGCGCCTCGGAGGCGCTGTCGCAGCCAGCGGTGGGGTAGCGCACGTGGCCCACGCCCACGTTGCCGGCAAGCTCGAGCATGTGCCGCTGCTCGAAGACGTCGCGCACCAGTCCGGCGCCTTTGCGAGAGCAGAGTCGTCCCTCGAAAGCCGTCATGATGCCGGCCGCATCCTGACCACGGTGCTGCAGGACAGTCAGCGCATCGTAGAGGCGCTGGTTGACGGGACTGGTGCCTACGATACCGACGATCCCGCACATGGTGCGTCTTCCCTGCTCGCTAGCCGCTGGCGTTGTGAGGATGCCTGACGTCGATTTTACGCTCACCTACCATGCTGCGCAGCACATTCGCCGCGTGCTCGCCGTACGGAATGAGCATTGAACCGCGCCACCAGGATTGGCCATCCAGGCGCAGCGCGTGACAAAGAATGACAAACAGACCAACGATCACCCAACCACGTAGCAGCCCGAAGAGCCCACCAAAGAAGCGATCCACGCCGGTGAAGAGCGAGAGTCGCACGAAATGGCTCACGAGCACGCCGATCGCGGTACCGAACAGCACCACGACTATGAAGATCAAGGCGCGCGCGGCCCACGGGCGCACCGCCTCTCCCGCCAGCGCGCCGCCCAGATGTGGCTCGAGCAGCGGTGCATAGGCCCAGGCCAGCCACACGGCCAGCACCCAGGTCACCAGCGCAATCACCTCGCGCAGCAAGCCACGCACCAGCCCGGCGACGCAGGAGAGCACCACCAGCGCGATCAGAAAATAATCTGCCCAGTTCATCAGTCCCGTCCCTGTAAAGGCGTGCAAATTCTAGGGGGACGCACGCCGCCGCTCGCGATTTGAGTTCTCATTGCCGGGCGAAATCCCCCTGCGCGACGTGATCTTCATCGCGGTCCGAGAATCGCCGCGGGCAGCCCGGCGCCCCGCAGCCGATGTGAGAGCTGTTCGGCAGCCGCGCGATCGGGGATGCCGGCGACCGCCACCCGGTACAGTCCCCGCGGCCCAAAGCGCGAGATTTCCACGGCAAAGCCGTGACTCTGCGCCGTATGCGCCAGACGCACCGCGTTGGCCGACTTGGCAAACAGCCCCAGCTGCACGGTCCAGCCACCGCTGCGTGCGTGGCTGGAGGCAAGCGTCGCCACGCGCGCCTTCGCGGGCGCTTCGGAGACGCGCGCCGGGGCCGGCGGACCCGCTGGCACCCTGGACGCGGCGGGCGCCGCGACACGCCCCGGTATCCTGGCCACCCCAGCGGCTGGCTGTGGCTCGGCGGCGGGCTGACTCGCGCCGGCGGCAAGCCGCGGCTCGTCGGCCGGGGGCTGCACCGTGGCAGCGCGCCCAGGGGCCAGCTCGATCGTATAGGAGCGCGAGGAGACGGGTTTGGCGCCGGCCGGAGCCGCGGTATTGCTACCGGCCGGGGGCGAGGCATTGCGGCGGTCGTGGAAGATTTCCGGCACGATCAGCACGATTAGCGCCACTAAGATGGCGGCGCCCGTCAGGCGCTCTTTGAGGCGACTTTCCATAACGCCTGGCGCCTCAGTATAGCCCAAGCCACGCCAATGCCGGCCCCACGATGTGAAAGGAGCCGAGCACCACGATGCGATCGCCCGGCCGGGCCAACGCGCGTGCGCACGCACAGGCCCCTGCGACGTCCGGCTGCAGTATGGGCGCCGAGCGCAGCGGCGGCAGGCGTGCCGCCAGGGCTTGCGCGGACTGGCCACGCGCCTCTCCCGTCACGCCGGCCAGCACCCAGGTGTCCACTTGCGCATCCAGCGCGCGCGTGATCGCTGCAGCATCCTTGTCGGCGAGGATGCCGGCCACGGCGAGGGTACGCCCAGTATGCGATCGCGCGGCCAGGGCACGCGCCAGCACCTGTGCGGCCGGTTCGTTATGCGCCACATCGAGAATCCATTCGAGGCCAGCGACGGTTGCGATCTGAAAGCGCCCCGGCAGCCGTGCCGCACGCAGTGCGCGCCCCACCGGGTCGCCCGCACAAGCGCCACGCCCGTGCAGCAGCAGCAGCGCCGTGAGCGCCGTGGCCGCATTGGCATACTGGACCTCCCCGGGCAGCGCGGGCGCAGGCAGCTGCGCGAGGCGACACAGCGGCGAGTCGTAATCCCAGCTCCCCTCATCAGGGTGCACGTGCCAGTGAAAATCGTGCGTGGCCGTGTACACGCGGCAGTTCAGCACGCCGATGGCACGCCAGACACTCGCGGGCATTTGCTCACTGCCGAGCACAACGGGCCTGCCCGCGCGAAAAATGCCGGACTTCTCCGCACCGATCTGCTCGAGCGTATCGCCGAGCCAATCACGATGATCCAGTCCCACCGAGCACAGGACCGCCACGTCCGCATCGATGATGTTGGTGGCGTCCAGGCGCCCGCCAAGCCCGACCTCCAACACCCGGCTCTGTACGCCGGCGACACGGAACACCTCGAGCGCCGCGAGCGTGTTGTACTCGAAGAAGGTCAGCGTGATGTCACCGCGTGCCGCCTCGATGCGCTCGAACGCCGCCACCAGAGCGCCCGCCTCGACCGGCTCGCCGTCGATCTGCACGCGCTCGGTGTAGCGCAGCAGATGCGGCGAGGTGAACAGCCCGACGCGGCGGCCCGAGGCTGCCAGCATCGCTGCGAGCATCGTCGCCGTGGATCCCTTGCCGTTCGTGCCGCCGACGATCGCCGTGGGACAGTACGACTCGAGCAGATCCATCCGCTCCGCCACCGCACGCACGCGCTCGAGCGTCAGATCGATGGTCGGGCCGTGCACGCCCTGCTGGTGCTCGAGCCACGCTTCCAGCGACCGTGGCGGTGCTCGCGCGTCGGCCAATGCCTCAGGCCGCCTGCAATGGCGGTCGCTTCTGCAGCAGGCGCAGCAGCTGCGCGATGCGCTCGCGCATGTCACGGCGGTCCACGATCATGTCCAGCCCGCCGTGCTCGAGCAGAAATTCGCTGCGTTGGAAGCCCTCGGGCAGGGTCTCTTTCATGGTCTGGTGGATGACGCGCGGTCCGGCAAAGCCGATCAGGGCCCGCGGCTCGGCCAGGTTGAGATCCCCGAGCATCGCCAGGCTGGCCGATACCCCGCCCATGGTCGGATCGGTCATGACGGAGATGAATGGCAGCCCGGCGCGTGCCAGGCGTACCAGCGCCGCGCTGGTCTTGGTCATCTGCATCAGCGACAGCAGCGCCTCCTGCATGCGCGCGCCGCCGGTGGCCGTGAAGCACACCAGCCCGCAACGCTGCGCGACGCAATGGTCGATCGAGCGTTTGAAACGTTCGCCGACCACCGAGCCCATGGAGCCGCCTAGAAAGTCGAACTCGAAGGCACAGGCAACGATGTCCTCGCCGTACAGCCGGCCGGCCAGCGCGACCAGCGCATCGTTCTCGTGCGTGAGCTTCTGCGCCTGGGCGAGGCGGTCCTTGTAGCGCTTGCTGTCCTTGAACTTCAGCGGGTCATCCGGCTCGATATGGGCGCCGATCTCGCTGATGGGTTCGGGATCCAGGAATCTGAGCAGGCGCTCGCGTGCGCCGATGCGCATGTGGTGACTGCACTTGGGACACACGTGCAGATTGCGCTCGAGGTCGGGGCGATAGAGCACCGCGTCGCAGATGGGACACTTCTCCCATAGGCCTTCGGGCACCGAGCGCGAGCGCCGCTGCGTCTTGATGCGGGAAGCGACTTTGTCGAACCAGGACATGGCACGCTCCAGGGCGCTAGGCCGGGCCGGGTGCAGACACCGCCGGCATCATAGCCGAATCGGCCGGCAGGCCGAACGCTGCGGGATATTGCACGCCCCAGAGATACAGACCTGCGGCCGGCACCGTCACGACATGTGCATCGCGCTCTCGCGAGGTCAGACGCAGGCGCGCATGCTCGCTCGGCACCCGCCCCTGCCCGATGGCCACGAGTAACCCGACGAGATTACGCGCCATGTGGTGCAGGAAGGCGTTAGCGGTAATATCGATGCTCACCCAGTCACCGAGGCGCTCGATGGTGAGCGCACGCACGACGCGCACCGGGGAGCGCGACTGGCACTCGGCGGCGCGAAAGGCGCTGAAGTCGTGCTCTCCGAGCAGCCAGGAGGCGCCCGCGCGCATGTGCTCGACCGCGAGCGGCGCGCCGACGCGCAGCGCCCGCCCCGCGGCCAGCGCCGAGCGCGCGCGGCGATTGAGTATCAGGTAGCGGTAGGTGCGCCACAGCGCGCTGTAGCGCGCATGAAAATGAGCCGGCATGGGACGCGCCCAACCGACGCTGATATCCGAGGGCAGCAACCTATTGGTGCCGAGCACCCACGCTGCGGCGCTGCGCGGCGCGCTCGTATCGAAATGCGCGATCTGCGCACGCGCATGCACACCCGCGTCGGTGCGTCCGGCGCAGATCAGGGCGATCGGCGCATCGGCGACGCGCGCCAGCGCCGCCTGTAACTGCGATTGAACGCTCGGGGCGACGGCCTGGGATTGCCAGCCGGCGTAGGCTCCACCGTCGTACTCGATCTGCAGCGCGATGCGTCGCATGCGGGCGTGGCCCGCCGCCACACTCAACCCGGCAGCGCGTCCATCAAACGCCGGGCTTCCTGCTTCTGCGACAGCGAACCCTCACTCAGCACTTCCGAGAGGATGCTGCGCGCGCCCTCCGGATCACCCATGTCCATATAGGCACGTGCCAGGTCGAGCTTGGTGCCGACTTCGGAGAGCGTGACGGGCTCAAGATCCGGCAGGTTTTCGTCGTGACCGTTGGGCGCCGGGCGCTCCTGGGCGTGCGCACTGGTGCCGACGTCCAGATCCACCGCACCGGCGGGCTGATCATTCAGACCGCCCAGCGAGCTCAGGTCCAGATCCAGATCCGCGGTGTCGAGCGCAGCCAGCCGCGAGGTCGAGCTCGTGTCGATGTGCGGCTGCTCGGCGATCTGCGTGACCAACTCGGTCTTGGCCTGCTGGGTCGCATCGGCGCCCGGCCCCTTGACCGGCGCCATCTTGGCAAAGTCCGTGTCGGTGAACATCCACGTGCCGGTCGCACGCATCTGCCCGTTCGACGAGGCGCGAACCTGCGTCGTGCCGCCACTCTGGGCACGTTCCGTCTCGGCACGCGCGAGCCTCTGCCGTGAGTTGGGGTCAACTTCTGCGAGCATGGTCGGCGCATCGGCGCTATTGGCCATCACGCTGTCTTCGGGCGGCGCCTCGAGGCCGCTTAGATCCAGGCCCAGATCATCGATCGCCAGCTCTGCCGTCTGCTCTCCGGTCAGCATGCCGTTGCGGGCAGCCGCGTCGAGCTTCTGGCGAATCGTCGCGTTGTCGTCCTGGTGCAGCTGCGGCTGCTCCACCGTAGGTGCATCGCCTGCGGGCTCCGCGCTGCCTACGGCGACGCGCGTCGTATCGCCGACGCCGCGCGCGGCGGCCGGCACTGCCGGCATCTCCCGCGTGGTGGCGATGCCGTTGGCCCCGCCGGGCATCTTCAGGGTCGAGCCCGTCGCATCGGTGGACAGCGGCGGCCCGTCCAAATCGAAGTCAACGCTGCTGCCGAGGGCGTGAGCCTGGCCCGTCGTATCGGCCTGCCCAAGACGATTGTGTGTGCGGTCCGGATCGGTGTGACCCAGCGCGGTACCCAGGTCCAGATCGACTGCGCCATCGGGCGCGGCCGCGGCCAGCGAGGGCTCGCCCAACAGATCGAAGTCGACGCGGTTCTGGCCGCCTTCAAGATTGAGATCGACGCCGGCGATCGCGGCACCCGCTACGGCGCGCCCATCGGCGAACAGCGCATCTTCAGGCGCGATCTGCCGGCCCATGATGACGATCTTTTCCCATTCGCCAGCAGGGGCCTGACTGCGCGTGTTCGCCAGTTCGTGGGCGCTCTGCAGGAAGCGCTCCTTGTTGCCCCAGACGAAGAACACTTCCAGCAGCTTGAGCTTCAGATCGCGTCGCTGCGGCTCGCGCGCGATCGCGTTCTGCACCAGCTCGGCCGCCTGATCATAGAGACCATAGGCCATGTGGAAATCGGCTTCAGCGAGCGGATCGCCCTGGTCGAGCGCCACGGGCACCTCGCCCGTCATGCCCTCATCGATGGCGACGCGCTGCCCGCCACTCTCGCCCGCAGGCACCGGCTCATCGAACACCGGCCGCTGGTGCGTGCCCGACTCCTCGACGCTGTAGGAAGGCTCCTCGCGCGCAGCCGTCATCGTGCGCACAGGCATGGTGTCGGTGCGCGGCTGATTGGCGACGTCGGGTTCGATCTCTGGCGAGAGGCGCCCGAGCGAGCGGTCGAAAGCGTCCTCGCTGCGCGCGCGCCGCGCACGCATCGCCACGAAGCCGATCAACACCAGCACCAGCAGTGCGAGCACGTACCAGTACTGCCCCAGCAACCCGAGCACGGACCTCGAGGGTGCGGGCTTGGCCTTCGGATGCACCGTGGTCACCGGCCGACGCACGGGCGGGTGCACTGGCGCAGCGACGGCGGCGGGCGTGCTCGCCTGCGGACTCGCCGCCGGCACAGTCGCCGGCAGCGGCGCGTTCGTGTTGGCCGCCGGGGTCGGAGGCGCGGTTGGGCCAGCCAGCGGTGCGCTCGGCGTCGCCACCGGTGGGCTCGGGGCCGCGACACTGGCCGGCGGGGCGGCCGGCGTCGTGGGGGCAGCGGCGGCACCGCTCTGCTGGGCAAGACGCGCCTGCATGTCCGCGAGCTGGGAGCTCTTCAATTGCAGCAGGCGCTGCGACTCGACCAGCTGCGACTGCAGCTGCTGCACGCGCTGCTGCAGTTTCGCGTTGCTGGCAGTGCCGGCATTGCCGGCACCGGAGCCCGCACCGGCACCATCGGCGGCACTCGTACTGGAGCCAGAGGCCGCTTCCTGCGCGGCCTCCTGCGGGGCCACGAGGCGCAGCTGCCCGGCGGCACCGGCACTCGCTTGGACGCTGCCGGCACTGGGACCGCTGGCGGCGCTACCGCCGCGAGCAGTGCGCCAGGCGTCGTACTGGGAGCGCACTTCCGTGGAGGCCTCTCCGGGTCCCACGGTAGTGAGCTCATCGTCGCCGGGCAGGTTCAGCACGCTGCCAGCGCGCAGCGCATTCATGTTCTTGCCGGCAAAAGCCGTGGGGTTGGCACGAAAGATCGCCACGAGGGCCTGATCGCGCGCGCGCCGATTGGACGGGGTGTAGGTCTGGGTGGCGATCGTGGACAGCGTGTCGCCGGCATGAACGGTATAGGTGCCACCGGCGGTACCCGCGTCCTTCTCACCGCCACTGGGCTTGGCGGTCGAGGCGGCGGCAGCCGCTGCGCTCGGAGCCGCGGCCTTGGCCGCTGGGGCGCGATGCTTATGCGCCGCAGGCGCACCGCTCGAAGCCGCGCTCGCTCTCAGGGCGCTGGCACTGCCATGCGTAGGCGGCGCGGCGGAGGCCGGGGCGGTCTGCGCGCTGTCGCCGGCGCCACTCGGGAACGCCGCCGCAGAACTGCCCGGCACTGCAGCTGCAGCTGCAGCTTCCGGATGATCGATGCTGCCACTGCGCGCGCCGCTGTCGACCTGCGGGGCGGCGACCGCGGCATTGCTCGGAGTCTTGGAGTTGAACACCGGCGGATCGAGCAGCACGGTGTACTCGCGTACCACATGTCCGCGCGCCCAATCGGCCTCGACCAGGAGCGTGGCGAATGGCTCGTCCGCGACGCCCGAGGAGCTGACGTGAATAACCGCGCGCCCATCGGCGCTGCGCTGCGCGGTGAAGGTGAGTGTGCCGAGGAACGAGGGATAATCCGCACCAAAGTGCAGGAACGTATCGCGCGAGGCAAGGCTCGCCTTGAGCGTCGAGAGATCATCGGCATTGGCATCGACCACGTCGATGTCGGCACTCAGGGGCGCATCCAGCGTCGATTTGAGGTGAATGTCGCCTAGCCCGAGGGCTTGGGCATTGGAGGGCAGCAGAACCAGGGCCGGCAGCGCCAGCACGAAGCTGACCAGCGCCGACAGCTTAAGCCCCGGAAGATTACGCACGAACATCATGTCTCCCTGCGCCCTTTCTGCTCATTTATGCTTGCCAAACAGGCACCTAGCGTAAGACATAAGTCTGCGCCGTGCCGGTCGCAATATAGCTTATAAGTACTCACGAGCCAAAACCTCGGCGATCTGAATACTGTTGGTGGCCGCGCCCTTGCGCACGTTGTCTGAAACGATCCACAAGTCCAGACCGCGTTCATGCGACATATCTTCGCGGATGCGACCGACGTAAACCGTGTCGTGGTTCGCTGCTTCGGTAACGGCCGTTGGATACCCCCCCGGCCGGCGCTCGTCCAGCACAGCTACCCCCGGCGCCCGCTCCAGCAGGGTACGCGCCTCGGCGGCAGAGATTTTGCGCCGCGTCTCAATATGGACAGCCTCCGAGTGCCCGTAGAACACTGGTACGCGTACGGCGGTGGCGTTCACCCGGATCGAGCGGTCCTCCAGGATCTTCTGGGTCTCCCAGAGCATCTTCATCTCTTCTTTGGTGTAACCGTTGTCCTGGAATTTGTCGATCTGCGGGACACAATTGAAGGCGATCTGCTTGGCGATGGCGCGCGCCTCACCGGCGTCGCGACCGTTCAACAGCTCGGCGGTCTGCGCGGCCAGCTCCTCGACCGCCTCCCGCCCCGCGCCCGACACCGATTGGTAGGTCGCCACGTTGATGCGCTCGATGCCGACCGCATCGTGCAGCGGCTTGAGCGCCACGACCATTTGGATGGTCGAGCAGTTGGGATTGGCGATGATGCCGCGCTTCTTATACTGGGCGATCGCGTGGGCATTGACCTCGGGCACCACCAACGGGATGTCATCCTGGTAGCGAAACTCAGCAGTGTTATCGATGACGATGCAGCCGGCCGCCGCGGCCTTGGGCGCGAACTGCGCCGAGATCTCGCTGCCGGCGGAGAACAGACCGATGTCCGCGCGTGAAAAGTCGAAGCCGGCGAGCTCGAGCACCGGCAGGTGCTTGCCCCGAAATTCCACCCGCTTACCGAGTGAGCGATTGCTGGCGAGCGCATACACCTCCGAGACCGGAAAGTGCCGCTCCTCGAGCACGCGGAACATGGTCTCCCCGACCAGTCCGGTTGCACCAACCACCGCCACACGATAGGACTTGCTCATCTTGCTTGCGACTCCTGCCCGATAATCTTCAATGACGCACTCTGCTCCGACGCATTGCGTTCGCCGCGCGCGATGTCCGGGGTTTGCGAGCGCACGTCGGCGTTCTGCGCACGATGGCGCAGGTAGTGATCCATCAGTACCAGCGCCAGCATCGCCTCGGCGATCGGCACGGCGCGCAGTCCGACGCACGGGTCGTGCCGCCCCGTGGTCACCACCTCCACGGCTTGGCCCCTCATATCGATGGTGCGGCCCGGCACCTGGATGCTCGAGGTGGGCTTGAGCGCCAGGTGCACCACGATCGGTTGACCCGAGGATATGCCGCCGAGTACTCCGCCGGCGTGATTGGATGCGAAACCCGTCGGGGTCAATTCATCGCGGTGCTCGCTGCCGCGCTGTCCCGCCACCGCCACGCCATCGCCGATCTCCACGGCCTTGACGGCGTTGATGCCCATCATCGCGTGCGCCAGATCCGCATCGAGCTTGTCGAACACCGGCTCACCGAGGCCGGTGGGCACGCCCTCGGCGCAGACGGTCACGCGTGCACCGACCGAGTCACCGGCCGTGCGCAGCTCCCAGAGCAGCGCCTCGAGCTCCGCCACGCGCGTCGGATCGGGACAGAAGAAGGGGTTCTGATACGCAAAGGAGGCATCGCGCACCTCCAGGCGCAGCGCGCCAATCTGGCTGAGATAGCCGTAGATGCGCACACCGCAGCGCTCGGCCAGGTACTTGCGCGCGATGGCGCCCGCAGCCACGCGCGTCACCGTCTCGCGTGCGGAGGAGCGACCGCCGCCGCGGTGATCGCGCACACCATACTTCTGCTGATAGGTGTAGTCGGCATGCCCGGGACGGAAGCGGTCCTTGAGCTTGTCGTAGTCGCGCGAGCGCGCATCGGTGTTCTCGATCAGCAGTCCGATCGGGGTGCCGGTGGTGTGACCTTCGAACACGCCCGAGAGGATGCGCACGGCATCGGCCTCGCGACGCTGACTCACGAACTGCGAGGTACCCGTGCGGCGTCGCTCGAGATCGCCCTGCAGATCCGATTCTGTCAGCGCGAGTCCCGGCGGACAGCCGTCCACGATGCAGCCGAGAGCCGGCCCGTGACTCTCGCCAAAGCTCGTGACTGTGAATAGGCGGCCAATGCTGTTGCCTGACATCAATGATCCTATCGGCTCGTCAGCCCTGCTGCGTGAGCCACCAATTGCTCGCGCGACAGCAGGAACACCCCACCGCCGCCGCGCCGAAAGGCGAGCCAGAGAAATGGGACTCTGGGAAACGCCCGTCGCAGCGCCCTCTCCGTGTCGCCGACCTCGACGATCAGGATCCCAGCTTCGTTCAAATGGGCTGCTGCGTCGCGCAATATGCCTCTCACCGCGTCCAGGCCATCCCTGCCCGCCGCGAGCGCCAGCCGAGGCTCATGCCGATATTCTGCGGGCAGGCCCTGCAGCTCTCCCTCCCGCACATAGGGAGGATTACTGACGATCATATCGTAGCGCGCGGCCTTGATCCCCGTGAACAAATCCGCATTCCGCGCACGCACGCGTCGTTGCAGTCGATGGCGAGCAATATTGATACGCGCCACCGCCAGCGCCGCCGTAGAGACATCCGTGGCATCCACCCGTGCGCGCGGAAAGGCACGCGCGCAGGCGATGGCAATACAGCCCGAGCCGGTGCCGAGGTCGAGAATGCGCCGCACACGCTCGGGCTGGACCCAGGGCACGAAGCGCCGCTCGATGAGCTCGGCGATGGGCGAGCGCGGAATGAGCACGCGTTCATCCACGAACATCGGCAGCCCTGCGAACCAGCAGCGCTGCGTGAGGTAGACGACCGGCACGCGCTCGCGGATGCGTCGTTGCAGCAGTGCCTCCAACCGCACGCGCGCCGCCTCGGGCACGCGCCTCGCCAGCGCCGCCGCTGGCAGCTGGCCGGCCCGTCGCATCGCATGCAGCACCAGTGCGGCGGCATCGTCGCGCGCATTGTCGGTACCGTGCCCGTAATGCAGCCGGGCACCGGATAGCCGCCGCGCGGTGCTGACGATGAGTGCCTGCACGGTCGGGCGAGGCGCTTGCCTATGCGATAATCGGCTCATGAGACGGGGCACCGTGCTGTTGTGGTCCTTGGGCGGCGCCGCCGCAGTGGCGCTCGGTATCATGCTCGCACAGCTGCTCGCGCCTGCCAGCGTGTCGCTCGCCGCCGGCACCTGGCTGCCGCAGCCCGCACCGGTCAGCGATTTTCATCTGACCGATCTGTCCGGGCACGACTTCAGCCTGCAGAGTCTGCGCGGCCATCCGGCATTGCTGTTATTCGGCTTCACCAACTGTCCCGATGTCTGTCCACTGACGCTCGCTACGCTCTCGCAGCTGCCGCGCGCTACCCTGCCGGGCCTGCGTGTCGTGTTCGTGAGCATCGATCCGCAGCGCGACAGCCGCGCAGTCCTGCAGGCGTATCTGGCCGCCTTCAGCCCGAGCTTTCTCGGCGCGCGCGGAGCCCAGGCGCAGCTCGCCCCATTGCTCAGGAGCCTGCACGTGAGCGTGCAGCGCGAGGACCTGCCCGATGGCAGCTACACGATGCAGCACTCGGCCACACTCTACCTGCTCAACACGCACGGACAGCTCGCCGCAGTGTTCACGCCTCCTTACTCGGCGGATGCACTGAGTATGGATCTGCGGCGCATCGCCACCAGCGACCAACTCTAACGGGTCGGCATACCAGCGCACCGATGGCCCGGCTGTTCGTCACGCTGCAGTACCTGCTGCCGCATCATCTGCTCTGCCGTCTGGCCTATGCGCTGACACGCTCGCGTCTGCCCTGGCTGAAGAACCTGCTGATCCGGCGCTTCGTGCAGCACTATCGGCCACAGATGAGTGATGCGCTCGAGCCCGACCCGCTGCGCTACGAGAGCTTCAATGCATTCTTCACGCGGGCACTGCGTCCGGCCGCGCGAGCGGTGGCGGGCGAGCCCGGCCGCATCCTCTGCCCCTGCGACGGCACCGTGAGCCTGTGCGGCAACATCGAGGCGGGCAGCTTGCTGCAAGCCAAGGGACACCGCTACAGCCTCGAGGCGCTGCTCGGCGGGGATCGCGACTGGAGCGCTCGACTGGCCGGCGGGCATTTCGCAACCCTGTACCTGGCACCTTACGACTATCACCGCGTACATATGCCCCTGGCCGGACGGCTGCGCGCAGCCTGGCACGTGCCGGGCCGGTTGTTCTCGGTCAACGCTGCCACGGCCGCGCGTGTGCCCGGTCTGTTCGCCCGCAACGAGCGCGTCGTGTGTGCCTTCGAGGGCGAGTACGGCTGCTTTGCGGTGATCCTGGTCGGCGCGCTGTTCGTCGGCAGCATGAGTACCGTCTGGCATGGCGAGATCACACCCTGGCGCGACGCGGGCGGCACTGGCAGGAGAGGCCCAGCGCTCGCGCCCGCCGCTGCGCCCGCGGCGGCGCATACGCCGTGGGGCGTGCACCGTCTGCACACTCCGCAAGCCACCGGCATGCTGGCGCGCGGCGCGGAACTCGGACGCTTCAACATGGGCTCCACGGTGATCCTGTTGTTACCGGCGGGTGGCGCGCACTGGGACGAGACAGCGTGCCGCACGGGCCAGATCTGCCGCGTCGGTGAGGCGCTCGGCGTCCTCACGGGCACCGCGCCACGGGCGAGCGGCGCCGGCGAGCTGCTGGCGCCACCCGGGACCGATCGGGCGTGATCGACCCCGATTGGCGTCCGGGCACGACGCAGCGCACGCTGCAGCTGCGCGCGCAGCTGCTGGCCGAGGCGCGCGCCTTCTTCGCCGAGCGGCAGGTGCTCGAGGTGGACACCCCGCTGCTGGTCGGCCATGCGGTCAGCGATCCGCATCTGCAATCCGCCGCGGTACAACTGCCCGGCCGCAAGGGCAACCTCTACCTGATCAGCTCGCCCGAGTATGCGATGAAACGCCTGCTGGCGGCCGGCAGCGGCGATATCTATCAAATGAGTCACGTGTTCCGCGGCGATGAGAGCGGGCGGCTGCACAACGCGGAGTTCATGCTCATCGAGTGGTACCGCCTCGGCTGCTCGCTGCAGGCGCTGATGCATGAAACCGCGCAACTGGCGGCGCGGCTGCTCGCGCCGGGGCAGCTGGCGGAGAGCTCGCCCGAGCTGCTCAGCTACACCCAGGCCTTCGAGCGGCATGCCGGCGTCGATCCACTGCAGCTCGATGAGCGCGCAGCGCGTACGCTGGCCATGTCGCACGGGCTGGATGCACTCGCCGCCGAGCGCTGTACGCTTGCCGAGCTCTGCGACTGGCTGATGGGCGCGCTCATCGGACCGCAACTCGGGCGTGAACGGCTGTGCTGCCTGCATCACTACCCCGCCGCTCAGGCATCCCTGGCACGTCTGGACCCGACCGATCCGCGCTTCGCGCTGCGCTTCGAGCTGTACTTCCGCGGCGTCGAGCTCGCCAATGGCTTCGAGGAGCTCGCCGACGCCGCCGAGCAGCGCGCGCGCTTCCAGATCGATCAGCGCGAGCGTCGGGCTCGCGGCCTGTCGGTAGCTGCGCTCGATGAACGGTTGCTGGCGGCGCTGCAAAGCGGCCTGCCTGCCGCGGCCGGCGTCGCCCTCGGCTTCGATCGACTGCTGATGCTGCGAACCGGCGCCACGCAGCTCGGGCAGATCATGCCCTTCACCCTCGAGCGCGCCTGAGGCGGCGCGCGTCGCACTATTGCTTGGCGCGCGAGATATACGAGCCTGTGCGCGTGTCGACCCGAACGACCTCGCCTTCATTGATGAACAGCGGCACGCGCACCACCGCACCGGTCTCGAGCTTCGCGGGCTTCTGACCGCCGGTGGCGGTGTCACCGCGCAAGCCCGGATCGGTTTCCACGACCTTCAACTCGATGTGCGGTGGGGGAGTCACGACGATCGGCACCCCGTTCCACAGCGTCACGATGCACACCGTGCCGTCCTTGAGCCACTGAGCATTCTCACCGACCACCGCCTTGCCGGCGGCGTGCTGCTCGAAGTTCTCCTGCACCATGAAGTGAAAGAACTCCCCGTCGCTGTAGAGGTACTGCATGTCGACGTCCATGACGTCGGCCGCCTCGAGGCTCTCGCCGGACTTGAAGGTTCGCTCGATGACCCGCCCCGTCTTCAAGTTGCGGATTCGCACGCGGTTGAAGGCCTGCCCCTTGCCAGGCTTGACCATCTCGTTCTCGACGATCGACCAGGGGTCGCCGTCGATGATGATGCGCAGTCCCGCCTTGAACTCGTTGGTCGAATAGCTCGCCATTATCTTTTCCGCCGGTTCTATTCCGTCGAGGATGGCCGCACAATGACGGCCCCGCAAAAAGGGCGCGTATGATAACGGCATCCCCCCCGACCCGCCACCCGGAACCCGCCCGGCCGGACGATAGCGCGCGAGCGGACGAAGCCGCAGCGCCCAGCGCGTCCTGGCAGCGCGAGCTCGCTGCAGCGATCCAGGATCCGCGCGAGCTTTGCCGCCTGCTGCAGCTCGATGCCGATGTCGCGTTGCATGCCCAGGGCGCCGCCCAGGGGTTTGGGCTGCGCGTGCCGCGCGGCTATGTGGCGCGTATGCGGCGCGGGGATCTCAACGATCCGCTGCTGCGTCAGGTGCTGCCGCAGGCAGCCGAGCTCATCGAGCGCGTCGGCTACTGTTCCGACCCGCTTGGGGAGGCGGTGAGCCGCCGCGCCCCGGGCCTGCTGCACAAGTACCACGGCCGCGCCCTGCTGCTGACCACGGCGGCCTGCGCCGTTCACTGCCGCTACTGTTTCCGGCGCGAGTATCCCTATGGGGCGGTGCCGGGTCCCTGGCTCACGGAAGCGGTGCGCATCATCCGCGAGGATTCCTCCATCGAGGAGGTCATTCTCTCGGGCGGTGACCCGCTGACGCTCGCCACGGCGCGTCTGCGGCGTCTGACCGAGCAGCTCGCCGAGGTGCCGCACGTGCGCCGACTGCGCCTGCATACACGCACCCCGATCGTGCTGCCCGAGCGCGTGGATGAGTCGCTGTGCCGCTGGCTCGGATCGCTCCCCTGGCCGGTGGTGCTCGTGCTGCATGCGAACCATGCACGCGATGTCGACGCGCAGGTACGCAGCGCGATGCATCGCCTGCGCGCCAGCGGCGCAACGCTGCTGAATCAGGCGGTGCTGCTCGCGGGCGTGAACGACAGCGTCGAGGCGCTACAGGACCTGTCCGAATCGCTTTGGGAAGCGGGCATTCTGCCCTACTACCTGCATCTGCTCGATCCGGTGCGCGGTACGACGCACTTCGATGTCGGCGAGCTGCGTGCGCGCGAGCTCATGGCGAGCCTGGCCGCCCGCCTGCCCGGGTACCTCGTACCGCGCCTGGTACGCGAGACTGCCGGCGAACCGGCCAAACGTGTCATCGCACCGGCCCCCTGGTCTGCCGAGCGGGATGCGCTTCACAGCCCGCGCAACAGCGGATGCTAGAATCCCTTTCCTCTCGGAGGGATATTTGAACGACACGACAGCGGTTCCACTGATCGTGCACAGCGCGACGCGCGATCCCGTGGAGGCCCTCAACAGCCTGCTGCGTCGAGCCGGCATGGCCGCGCATTGCACCTGGATCCCGGCGCTGCAGGACATTCCCGATGCGCTCGAGCAGCTCAATCCGGAGCTGCTGCTGTGCTATCCGAGCGGGGCCGAGTCGGTCCGCTCGCTCGCTCAGGCGCGCGATCAGGTCTCCAGCATCCTGCCGCTGGTGGTGATCCGCGAGCGCGTCGATGAGCCGCGCATCGCCGAGGATATGGCGCACGGCGCCCGCGACACCGTCTCGCTGCAGGAGCCGCGGCGGCTGCAGGCGGTCATCACGCGCGAGCTGCATGCCTTTCGACTGGAACGCACACTGAATGCGACGCTGCGCGCCTCGCAGGACTATCGCAGCCAGCTCGAGGTGGTGCTTCAGCGCTCCAACGACGCCATCGCGCAGGTGCAGGAGGGCATCCTCGTGGATGCCAATGCCTCCTGGCTCGAGCTGTTCGGTTTCGTGGAATCGACCGGTCTGGTCGGTCAACCGGTCATGGATCTGTTCGATGACGCCACCCAGGCGGCGCTCAAGGCGGCGTTGACGACCTGCCTGCAGGGACACTGGAGCAACCACCCACTCAAGGCAGGCGCCGTCCTCGGCGACGGCTCGGTGATCCCGCTCACGCTGACGCTCGCGCTCGGCGATTATGACGGCGAGCCGAGTGTGCGACTCATCGTGGCGGCACAGAAGCGCGACGATGAGCAGCTCGCGCGCGAGTTGGAAGCCGCAGTGCAGAGCGATCCGGGTACCGGGCTCCCGACCCGGCGCCACCTGCTGACCGCGCTGCAGGACCGGTTGCAGAAGCCGGTGGCAGGCGGTCTGCGCTATCTGGCGGCCGTGCGACCCGACAAGTTCGCCAGCATTGAGCGCGACATCGGCGTGCTCTCCAGCGAGCAGTTTCTGATCGGCTTTGCGAACATCGTGCGCTCGCTGCTCGGCCCGCACGACCTTGCCGGACACTTCGGCGGCACCACGCTGCTGCTGCTGCTCGAGCGAGGCAATCAGCGCGACCTGGAAGCCTGGTGCGAAAATCTCATCGATCGCGTCAGCCGCCAGCTCTTTCAGGCCGACAAGCACACCCTGCATGCCACTTGCACCATCGGTATCGGCGTCGTGCCTCTCACCAACCCGGACTTGAACGCGACGGGGCTCGATGCGCTCGAGGCGCTGCGTCGCGGCCGTGAGCAGGGTGGCAACCAGATGGCGACCGTGGACCGCGCGGACAATGACACGCGCGTGCAGGCCTACGATCAGATTTGGGTCAAGCACATCAAGGCGGCGCTCATGGAGAACCGCTTCCGCCTGATCCAGCAGCCGATCGCGGCACTGGGCAGCGGGGCAAAGAAGATGTTCGACGTTGCCATCCGCATGCTCGACTCGCAGGGTACGGAGGTGCTGCCCTCGGAGTTCCTGCCGGCCGCGGCACGCAACGACCTGCTGAAGAACATCGATCGCTGGGTCGTTGGCGCCTCGCTCTCCTTCGCAGCCAAGCGCAAACCCGATCTGCTGTTCGTGCGCCTGTCGCGCGACAGCGCGCTGGACATGTCACTGCTGCCCTGGCTGGAGTTGCAGCTCAAGGCCACACGCGCCGAGCCGCAGCGACTGTGCCTGCAGATCACCGAGGAGGTCGCCGGCAAGCAGCTGCAGCAAACGCAACAGATTTTCAAGGGACTGCGCGAGCGCGGCCTGCGCGTGGCGCTGGAGCATTTCGGCACCGGGCGCGACTCGCAGAATCTGCTGAACACGCTGCCGCTGGACTACGTCAAGATCGACGGCTCGTTGATGCAGGGTCTGGCCGGCAGCCCGGAGCTGCAGCAGCGCGTGCGCCTGCTCGTGGATGCGGCGCGCAGCCGCAACGTGCAGACGGTGGCCGAGCGTATCGAGGACGCCAATACCATGGCCGTGGTCTGGCAGCTCGGCGTGCAGCACATCCAGGGTTACTTCGTGCACGCGCCCGAAGAGGTGGTGCTCAAGTCGTGAGCGTCCCGGCGCTGCCGGCCGGGCTCGCCGCCGTGCTCGCGTTCGGCTGGCTGACCGGTTGCAGTGGCGCGCACACCTCGGGATCGGCCGTTGCCCCAGCCGGGATTCAGGTTGGCGGCGGCCCGGCGGCCACGCAGGTGCTGGCGCGCACGCTCGACGACGAGCCTCGTTCGCTCGATCCGGCACTCTCCAATGACGAACCCGATGAGCGAGTACTCGACGACCTGTTCGAAGGCCTGACAACGGTAGCTGTCGACGGCCGAACGATACCCGGCGTCGCCGCCTCGTGGCAGCAGAGCGCCGATGGGCTCTCCTGGACATTTCATCTGCGCCCCGAGGCGCGCTGGTCCAACGGTGCGCCGGTCACAGCGCAGGATTTTGTGTATGCGTGGCGTCGCGTGGTCGATCCGCATACCGGCTCACAGGCCGCACAAAACCTCGCGCCCATCAGAAACGCATTGCAGATCGCCTCGGGCGAGGCGCTCCCACAGACACTCGGGGCCGAAGCGCTCGACCTCCACACCCTGCGCGTGCGGCTCGTCGGCCCGACTCCTTTTCTGCTCGAACTGGTCTCTCAGCCCTACCTGTATCCCGAATATGCGCCCGTCGTGCAGCAGTACGCAGACAACTGGACGAGCCCGGGACACATGGTCTCGAACGGTCCCTTCCTGCTCGCCGGGCGCGTCATCGGCAATCGCATCGTGCTGGAACGCAATCCCCGGTACTGGGATGCAGCACACGTGCGCCTGCAGCGCGTGCTGTACTACGTGCTGCCAGATCGCAACATCCAGGTGCAGCGCTTCCTGGCCGGCGACGTGCAGTGGACCGATTCCTTTGCAGCCAACCAATATGGGTATCTGAAAGCGCGGCTCGGATCGCAGGTCGTCAATTCACCCTACCTGGGCACTTACAAGTTGGACTTTAACTTCGATCTGCCGCCCTTTCGCGACAATTGGCCACTGCGCGAGGCGTTGGTGTTGGCGGTCGACCGCGCGCCGCTGGTCCACGGAATGCGGCCTTTCTACCAGCCCGCCTATACACTGATGCCACCCCTTCCCGGGTACGTGCCGCCAATGCCGGCGTGGACGCGGTTGTCGACGAGTGCGCGGCACGCACTCGCGCGCGAGCTCTACCATCGGGCCGGCTATTCCGATGCCTATCCGCTGCGGGTGGACATCGACACCTCAGTCCAGGGTGCAGACGAGCGGCACTTTTATGAGGCGGTGGCTGCCAGCTGGCGCGTGGTGCTCGGCGCCGAAGTGCACGTCAATGAGCGGGAGTTCAAAGTGCTCATTCAGGAACGCGAGCTGCACAAGCTGCCGCTGGTCCATGGAGCCTGGATCGGTGACTACCCCGATCCATACACCTTCCTGCAGCTGTTCCTTCGCGGCAATGACAATAACAACGGCGATTACGCCAACCGCGCTTACGATGCGCTGATCGACCAGGCTGGACGGGAGCACGATCCAGCACGCCGCTACCGCCTGTTCGAGCAGGCCGAGAGCCGGCTCGATGACGATGCCGCCTACGTGCCGCTCTTTTATTATGCGACGCGTCACCTGGTGAAGCCCTTCGTGCGCGGCTGGCAGTCGAACGTCATGGACCGCAATCTGTCGCGCTACATGGTCGTGCTCGAGCATCAGGGCGTCTGACGTGGCGCGCTATCTGCTGCGTCGGCTGCTGCTGGCAATCCCGACGCTGCTGCTGATCACGACGCTGGGTTTCGCACTGCTGCACGCCGCGCCCGGCGGGCCATTCGATTCCGACAAGCGCATGCTGCCGGCCATTCAGCAGGCCATCGAGGCGCGCTATCACCTGCATGAGCCGCTGTGGCGTCAGTACGTGCGTTACCTCGGCGACCTCGCCCGCGGCGACTTCGGCCCCTCCTTCCAGTATCGCGGCACCAGCGTCAACCAGATCATCGCGCAGGGACTGCCGGTAGACGCCACGGTGGGCCTGTCCGCGCTGGCGCTCGCACTGCTGTTGGGCGGTGCCATCGGTGTGACCGCGGCAATGCGCGAGAGCAGCCTCTGGGACATCGGTTCGATGGCTGTCGCGGCCGTGGGAATCGCGCTGCCGCTGTTTGTCGTGGCACCGCTGCTGGTGCTGGTCTTCGCGGTCACACTGCACTGGCTGCCCGCGGGCGACTGGGTCGCAGGCTCGCCGTCGCACCTGGTGCTGCCGGCCGTCGCCCTGGCACTGCCCTATGCCGGCTATGTCGCGCGTCTCATGCGGGGCAGCACGCTCGAGGTGCTCCACAGCAGCTTCATCCGCACTGCGCAGGCCAAGGGATTGCCGACCGCGCGTATCCTCTGGCATCACGCACTGCGCCCGGCACTCACGCCGTTGGTGTCGTACCTCGGCCCCGCTTTCGCCGGGGTGCTCACCGGGTCGATCGTCGTGGAAACGGTGTTCGGACTGCCTGGCATCGGGCGCTTTTTCATCACGGCGGCGTTGAATCGCGACTACACGCTGGTGATGGGCATCACCGTGCTCTACGGCACATTGATCATTCTGTGCAATCTGCTGGCAGACCTGTGCTACGCCTGGATCGATCCGCGGGTACGGTTGTCATGAAGCGCCAGACGCTTTCCCGGCTGATGCGCCAGCCCATGGCCCGCGTCGCCGCCGTGCTACTGGCCACCATCGTGCTCGCTGCGCTGTTGGTCCCCTGGCTGTCCCCCTACGACAGCTACACCCCGAACTTCGCCCTGCTGTCGCATGCGCCGACACTGGCCGGCGGCCATGTGCTCGGCACCGATCCGCTGGGTCGCGACCTGCTGGTGCGGGTGATGTGGGGTTGCCGCATCTCCCTCGCCGTAGGCGTGGTGGCCACGCTCATGAGCGTCGTCATCGGCGTGACCTGGGGTGCGATCGCCGGGTACGCCGGTGGCACCATCGACCAGGTGATGATGCGCGTGGTCGATGTGCTCTATTCGGTGCCGTTCGTGCCGTTCGTGATCGTGCTGACGGTGCTGTTCGGTCGCGACCTGTGGCTGATGTTCCTCGCCATCGGAGCGGTCTGCTGGCTGGACATCGCACGCATCGTGCGTGGCCAGACCCTCTCGCTCAAGCAGCGCGAATTCATCGAGGCCGCGCGCGTCTGCGGCGTACACGGCGCGGCGATGATCCGGCGCCACATCGTTCCGAACCTGTTCGGCATCGTGATCGTGTATGCAACCCTGACCATCCCGACCGTCATTTTGTTCGAAGCGCTGCTGAGCTTCCTGGGCATGGGCGTGCAATCGCCGATGGCCTCGCTGGGCTCGCTGGTCGCCGACGGCGCCTCGGACATGCAGTCGCATCCGCACCTGCTGATCGTGCCGGCGCTGTTCCTCAGCAGCATCATCTACGCGTTCAACTACCTGGGCGACGGGTTGCGTCGCGCACTGGATCCGCGCAACCGCGCATGATGTCTATGGCGCTCCCGCAGCCCCCCGATCCTGCGCTGCCCGCGGCCAGCGCCGTGCCGCTGCTGCGGCTGCGCGAGGTATGCGTGGCCTATCCGACCGCCAGTGGCGCAGCGGTGCCGGTGGTGCGCAACGTCGATCTGCAGCTCGCGCCCGGAGAGATTCTCGGCCTCGCCGGCGAGTCTGGCTGCGGCAAGACTCAGCTGCTGCTATCGATCCTCGGGCTCAATGGGCCGCACGCCCTGGTCAGCGGCAGCGTGAATTACCGCGGGCAGGAGCTGGTGGGCCTGCGCACCGCCGAGCTGAACGCGGTTCGCGGCGCGCGCATCGCCATGGTGTTTCAGGATCCGGCCACGGCACTCAATCCCTACCTGCGCATCGGCGCGCAGCTCATCGAGATGCTGCGCGCGCATGCGCGTGTGAGTGAGCGGCAGGCCCGGGAGCGCGCCTTCGAGATGCTCGAGGCGGTGCAGATCGGCGATGCGCGCCGGCGGCTGCGTCAGTATCCGCACGAGCTCTCCGGCGGCATGCGCCAGCGCGTGGTGATCGCCATGGCGCTGATGGCCTCCCCCGAGATGCTGCTCGCCGATGAGCCCACCACGGCGCTGGACGTGACCGTGCAGGCACAGATCCTGCGCCTGCTGCGCGAGCTGTGCGAGCGGCGCGGGATTGCGGTGCTGCTGGTGACACACGACATGGGCGTGATTGCCGAGCTGGCCGATCGCGTGGCGGTCATGTACGCGGGCCGCATCGTCGAACAGGCCCCGGTCGAGACCCTCTTCGAGCGAGCGCTGCATCCTTACAGCGAGGCGCTGCAGGCCTGCGTACCGCGACTGGACGGGCCGGCGGTGCAGCGCCTGGCGAGCATACCCGGCGTACCGCCGGACCCGGCCGCGTTGCCGCGCGGCTGCGCGTTTGCGCCGCGCTGCGCCTATCACCTGCCGATTTGCCAGGAGCGTGTCCCGCCGCTGCTGCAGACCACCGCGCAACACTGGAAGGCCTGCCACTACGAAGGGCCGCTCGGACGGCTGCGGGACAGCGCAGCGTGAACACCGTGCCGGCCCCGCTGCTTGCCGTCGAAAATTTGTGCGTCGACTATCACGTCCGCGTGGATGGCCAGCGTGCGTGGCTGCATGCCGTCAGCGACGTGAGCTTCCAGCTCGCGGGTGGGCAGAGTCTGGGCATCGTCGGGGAATCCGGCAGCGGCAAGTCGAGCATCGCACGTGCGCTGCTACGACTGGTGCCCGCCGCGGCCGGACGCGTGTACTTCGAGGGACAGGATCTGCTGCAGCTTTCCGGCCGGGAACTGCGGCGCATGCGGCGCGACCTGCAGCTCATCTTTCAGGACCCGCTCGCCTCGCTCGACCCGCGCATGAGCGTCGGCGACACCGTGGGTGAGCCGCTGCGCATGTTCGAGCCAGCGCTATCGGCCGCCGCGCGCAGCGCGCGTACCACGGCGATGCTCGAGGCCGTGGGGCTCTCGGTACAGCATCTGCACCGCCTGCCGCACGAGTTTTCCGGCGGCCAGGCGCAGCGCATTGCGATCGCGCGCGCACTCATTACGCGACCGCGATTGCTGGTATGCGACGAGCCGCTCTCTTCTCTGGACGTATCCATCAAGTCGCAGATCGCCAACCTGCTGATGCAGCTGCAGCGCGAGCTCGGTCTATCGATGGTGTTCATCTCACACGATCTGGCGGCGGTGCGCTTTGCCTGCAGCCACGTGCTGGTGCTCTACCTCGGCCGCGTGATGGAGCTCGCCGCTCGCGACCCTCTGTTCAGCGCGGCCGGGCATCCCTACACGCGCGCCCTGCTGCGGGCCGCCCTGCCGCGCGCGCCGCGCCCGGCACGCGCTCGAGCGCATGTCGGCCTGAGTGGCGAGATCCCGTCGGCGCTGCGCCCCCCCTCCGGCTGTGTATTTCGCACGCGCTGTGCATACGCCGTCGAGCGCTGCGCGCGCGAGCAACCGGCACTGCGGCGCGTGGCCGACAGCCTGGTCGCCTGTCACCGTGCCGAAGAACTCGCGGCCGAGCCTCCGTTGGCGACACTGGCGGGATGAGCCGATAATGCCGCCGGAAGCAGGCAGAGCAGGCAGACATATGGTCGCGATGGTGCGTCACGCCGGCGGTTGCCATTGCGGCCGCGTGCGCTTCGAGGTCATGGCGCCCGCGGACCTGGAGGTCACCGACTGCAACTGCTCGATCTGCGGCAAATCGGGCTATTTGCATCTGATGGTGCCCAAGACGCGCTTTCGCCTGCTCGCGGGGGATGCATCGCTGACGACCTATCAGTTCAATACGCACACGGCGCAGCATCTGTTCTGCTCGGTGTGCGGCGTCAAATCCTTCTACGTGCCGCGCTCGCATCCGGAAGGTTTCAGTGTCAATGCGCGCTGCCTGGATGAGGGCACGGTGCGCTCGATGCGAGTGACACCGAGCGATGGGCGACGCTGGGAACAGACGTACCCCGAGGGCCGCGGCGCGCCGCTGACGGAGTAGCCGCGCTACGGCAGACCATAGGCCAGTCCCTAGGGAAGCTCTGCACAGGTTGGTCTGACTGAACGATACTGTGTGTAGGCAGTAGCGGTCAGATATCGAGGATCTGGATGAAGCAGACCACCTTTGCATCAGCGGCGTACGAGCGGAAGGGCAAAGTGACGCGCCGTGA
>DATAXJ010000058.1:0-33281 GCA_036266795.1 Steroidobacteraceae bacterium
CGGGAAGAAATTGATGATGCGGTCGAGTGCCTGGTTCGAGCTGTTGGCGTGCAGAGTCGCGAGCACCAGGTGGCCCGTCTCGGCGAACTGAATGCCGTACTCCATGGTCTCGCGGTCGCGGATTTCGCCGATCAGAATCACGTCCGGTGCCTGGCGCAGGGTGTTCTTGAGCGCGAGATGCCAGCTCTCGCAATCGACGCCGACCTCACGGTGCGTCACCACGCAGCCCTTGTGCGCGTGCACGTATTCCACCGGATCCTCGATGGTCACTATGTGCCCGCGCGTCTTCTCGTTGCGATATCCGACCATCGCCGCGATGCGGCCGGCGCCCGCCTCGCGCGGAATCAGGCGCTGCGAGATCAGGGCGCGGACGTTCAGGGAAAGGTCCATGAGCAGCTGCTCGCGGCGCTCTTCCGGGAAGAAGTTGACGATGCGGTCGAGGGCCTGGTTGGAACTGTTGGCGTGCAGCGTTGCGAGCACCAAGTGGCCGGTTTCGGCGAACTGAATGCCGTACTCCATGGTCTCGCGGTCGCGGATTTCGCCGATCAGGATGACATCCGGCGCCTGGCGCAGGGTGTTGCGCAGCGCCGTGTGCCACGACTCCGTATCGACGCCGACTTCGCGGTGCGTGATGACGCAGCCGCGGTGCTGGTGCACGAACTCCACCGGATCCTCGATGGTCACGATGTGCCCGCGCGTCTTGTCGTTGCGGTAGCCGACCATCGAGGCGAGCGTGGTGGACTTGCCCGAGCCGGTGCCGCCTACCACGATCACGAAGCCACGCTTGGAGAGCACGACCTCCTTGAGAACCGGCGGCAGATCGAGCTCCTCGAAGGTCGGTATCTTGGCGTTGATCAGGCGGATGACACAGCCTACGTGGCTCTGCTGCACGAAGGCGCTGACGCGAAAACGTCCGATGCCCGGCGGTGCAATCGCGAAGTTGCACTCCTTGGTGGCGTCAAACTCGCGCGTCTGGCGGTCGTTCATGATGGCGCGCACCAGCAGCGCCGACTGCTCGGAGGACAGGGCACGCTCCATCTGCGGGCGCACTTCCCCGTCGACCTTGATGGCCGGCGGAAAGCCGGCCGTGATGAACAGATCGGAGGCCTGACGCTCGACTACTCGCTTGAGCAGTTCCTGCATCAGCTTGATGGCTTGATCGCGATCCATACCTCTCCCGATCTAATACGAGCCCGTGCCGCTCCCGCTCAGCATGCGGTTACAGCGCGTCCTTGTTCTGCGCCTTGTAACGGGCCTCTTCCTTGCTCACGAGACCGCGCTGGAGCATGTCGGCGAGACACTGATCGAGGGTCTGCATGCCGGCGGACTGGCCGGTCTGGATGCTCGAGTACATCTGCGCGATCTTGCCCTCACGGATGAGGTTACGGATGGCCGGCGTTCCGATCATGATCTCGTGCGCGGCCACGCGGCCGCCGCCGATGCGTTTGAGCAGTGTCTGGGAGATCACCGCGCGCAGCGACTCCGACAGCATCGAGCGCACCATGTCCTTTTCCTCCCCGGGGAACACGTCGACCACGCGATCGATGGTCTTGGCGGCGGAGCTGGTGTGCAACGTGCCGAACACGAGGTGGCCGGTCTCGGCCGCGGTCAGTGCCAGCCGGATGGTCTCCAGGTCGCGCATCTCACCGACCAGCACGAGATCTGGATCTTCGCGCAGTGCCGAACGCAGCGCCTCGCTGAAGCCGAGCGTATCTCGCTTGACCTCGCGCTGGTTGATCAGGCAACGCTTGCACTCGTGCACGAACTCGATGGGATCCTCGATCGTGATGATGTGATCCGGCCGATTGTCGTTGCAGTAGTCGATCATCCCCGCGAGCGTGGTCGACTTGCCCGAGCCGGTGGGGCCGGTCACCAACACCAGCCCGCGCGGCAGCATGCACAGGTCGCGGAAGATCTTCGGCGAACCGAGCTCGTCCAGGCTCAGGATGTTGGACGGGATGTTACGGAATACCGCGCCGGCGCCGCGGTTCTGGTTGAAGGCGTTGACGCGAAAGCGCGCGAGTTTGGGGATCTCGAACGAGAAATCCGTCTCGAAGAATTCCTCGTAGGTCTTGCGCTGCTTGTCGTTCATGATGTCGTACACCATGCCGTGCACTTCCTTATGGGTCAGTGCGGGCATGTTGATACGCTTCATGTCGCCATCGACGCGGATCATCGGCGGCACACCGGCCGACAGGTGCAGATCGGACGCGTTATTCTTGACGGAGAACGCGAGCAGTTGCGCGATATCGACGGCCATCGGGTCCTCGTGCCGCGCACGGCGCGGCGAAACGGGACGCAGTATGACGGACGGTGTTTTAACCAATATGTTAATCGGTCCGCAGATTTCACCTGCCGACGCCGCTCTGGCCGCACGTCTGGCGGCGCTGCGCGCCGCGATCGCCAGCGCCGCGGCGCGAGCGGACAGGACTGAGGAATCGGTCACGCTCATCGCCGTCAGCAAGGGGCATGACGCCGAGCATGTGCGACAGGCCTGCTCGCTGGGGATCCGCGACGTCGGCGAGAGCTACCTGCAGGAGGCGCTGGCCAAACGCGCCGCACTCCTCGACCTGCCGCTGGTCTGGCACTTCATCGGGCGGCTGCAGGCGAACAAGACACGGCCGATCGCCGAGCAGTTCGACTGGGTGCACGGCGTGGATCGCCTGCACATCGCCGAGCGGCTCTCGGCACAGCGCCCCGCCACGCTGCCGTCGCTGAACATCTGCGTTCAGGTGAGTGTCGCCGGGGAGGTCGGCAAGGGGGGCGTCGCCCCCGCGGCACTGGCCCCGCTGGCGGCGGCCATCGAACGGCTGCCGCATCTGCGCCTTCGCGGCCTGATGTGCATTCTGCCGGCGCATCTTCCGCCCGGCGCCAATCGCCCTCTGTTCGCTACGCTGCGCGACTGCCTGCTGCGGCTGAACGGCTCGGCCAGCGAACCGCCGACCACCCGGCACCTCGATACGCTCTCCATGGGCATGAGCGAGGATTTCGCCTCGGCGATCGCCGAGGGCGCGACCTGCATTCGTATCGGCACGGCGCTGTTCGGCCCGCGACAGCGTCCGGCTTCCCCATCTACAGCGGGGCTTCGATAGAATGCCGCCGATGGATGCCTGGCAAGGCGATGAGATCGCATTTCTCGGCGGCGGCAATATGGCGCGGGCGCTCATCGCCGGACTGCTACGCCAGGGACTGCCTGCCGCATGCATCCGCGTGGGCGAGCCGCAGGCGGCGCTGCGCACCGCTCTGGCTGCCGACTTCGACGTGCGCACCGGTGCCGACAATGCGCCGATGCTCGCCGGCGCCACCCTCATCGTCCTGGCGGTCAAGCCACAGGATGCAGTCACTGCCCTGCAATCGCTGCGCGTGATGCCACCCGCACCTGGCGCGGGCGCACCCACGCTGCTGTCAATTGCCGCCGGGCTGACCATCGAGTCGCTGACGAGGGCCAGCCCACCCGCCATGGCCATCGTGCGCGCCATGCCAAATCGAGCTGCGCTGGTGGGTGCGGGCGTCACCGGGCTGTATGCGCCCGAAGCAACTCCCGCAGCGGCTCGCGCGGCTGCCGAGCGCGTTGCGCGTGCCGCCGGTCAGGCCGTCTGGCTGCGCCATGAAGCGGAGCTGGACCTCGTGACAGCACTCTCCGGCAGCGGCCCCGCTTACTTTTTTCTACTTGCCGAGCAGCTGGCCGCTGCCGCCACCGATCTGGGCCTGTCCGCCGAGACCGCGAATCTGCTCGCTGCCGAAACCCTGTACGGCGCGGGTCTGCTCGCGCACCGTGCCACCGTCGGCGGGTCTGCGAGCACACTGAGTGCCGAGCGCCGCGCCGTCACTTCGCGTGGCGGCACCACGGAGGCGGCGCTGCGGGTGCTCGCCGAAGGCGGCTTTGATGCGCTCGTGCAGCGCGCGCTACAGGCCGCTGCGAGCCGCAGCGCCGAACTCGCCGCGGCGGGCGCGAACACGGCGCGCTGAACATGTCGCCCTCAGCCATGGCTGCCATCAGCTACATCATCGAGACCCTGCTCACGCTGTGCCTGGTAGCAGTGCTGCTGAGACTGCTGCTGCAGTGGTCGCGAGCGGATTTCCGCAATCCGCTCGCGCGCTCCATTGTGCAGCTGACCAATCCGGTGATCGTGCCGCTGCGGCGGTTGTTGCCCTCGATCGGCCGGCTGGACACGGCCACCTGTGTCGCCGCGGCCGTCGCAGCACTGCTGGAGGCTGCCGTGCATTCCCTGCTGGCTGGCCTCGGACCGCCAGCGGCACTGCCATGGCTGCGTGGCGCGCTCATCGAGATTCTGCGTACCACGCTGCAAATTTACTTCTTCGCGATCTTCGTCTATGCACTGCTTTCGATGATCGGTCCGCCCGGCTACACACCCGCGCAGGGTCTGCTCGCCGCGCTGTGCGAGCCAGTGCTGCGGCAGATTCGCCGCGTGATTCCTCCCCTCGGCGGCCTGGATTTCTCGCCGCTGTGGGCGGGCATCGCCATCTGGGCACTGCTGATCGTTATTCACTAAAGCGGTGCAGCCAGACACTTGCGCTCGAGTTACTGCACCACTCACGTACCTGAGTCAACGCGCCAGAGCCTATAAAAAAAGGCATTTTCGTATTGCGTGAAGCTCAAAAACTATTTGCGTTGGCGCGGCGGTATGTTATGTTGCGCGCCGTTTCGTAGCACTTTTACGCTGCGAACCACGAAAGACAGGCGTCGCTCAAATCGCAGGAGATTCGGCAATGGCAAAAAAAGGTGGGGCTCCGACCAAGTCGGAGATTCTGGCCCAGGTATCCAAGGACACGGAACTTTCCCGCAAGCAGGTCAGCGAAGTATTCGAGTCGCTGAATGGCGTCATCAAAAAGAGTCTGCGCGGCAACGGTCTGTTCACCCTGCCCGGTCTACTGAAGCTCAAGGTTGTAAAGCGCCCGGCCACCAAGGCTCGCGAGGGCGTCAATCCCTTCACCGGCGAGAAGATGACCTTCAAGGCCAAGCCGGCCAGCAAGAAGGTCCGCGCCCTGCCCCTGAAGAACCTCAAGTCCTTCGTTAACTGAGCGACGTTGCGGCCCTGTCCCGGGAGCGCGCAAGCGCGCTCCCGGGCTTACCCCTAGGGCGTCTGCAGCTTCACGAAGTCGAGCACCGTCGCCTGTAGTTCACGCAGGCGGCCGTGAAAGAAATGGTCCACGCCCGCCAGCACGCGCAGTGTCGGAGCCGGTGAGCAATTCGCTGCGAATGCGGCGACTTGCCGATGATCGACGATCTCATCGGCATCCCCCTGAACGATGAGCCATGGACAGCTCGGCGGCGCCACCGCTGAGGCTTCTGGACGTGCCACGGGCGGCGCCACGCACACCAACCGGGTCGCCCTCACCCGCTGCGCCGCGCGCAGTGCGACCAGCGCGCCGAACGAGAAGCCGGCCAGCGACACCGCCGCACCCGGCCAGTGACGCGCTCCCCACTCGATGACCGCGAGCGCATCGTCGGTCTCGCCGCGTCCATGGTCATAGGCCCCGGCGCTTGCGCCCACACCGCGATAATTGAAACGCAGCGTCGGCAGGCCCAGTGCCTGGAATGAGCGTGCGAGCGTGTGTACGACCTTGTTGTGCAGCGTGCCGCCGTGCAGCGGGTGGGGGTGGCAGACGACGGCGTATTCGAGGGCCGCCGCCTCCTCGGGCACCTCCAGTAGTGTCTCCAGGTCGCCGGCGGGACCCGCAATGACCAGCGGCTCCGGCCGCGGCAGGACGACAGTCAAGGCAGCTTGCCGCCTTCGAAGTCGAGCGACGCGGAATTGATGCAGTAACGCAGACCCGATGGTTGCGGGCCGTCCTCGAATACATGTCCCAGGTGTGCACCGCAGCGCGCACACGTGACCTCGGTGCGCGCCATGCCGAGCGAGCGATCCGTATGCGTACGCACGCGATCGGCCGCGAGCGGCAACCAGAAGCTCGGCCAGCCGGATCCCGAGTCGTACTTGGTATCCGAGCCGAACAGCTCCTGCCCGCAGCACACGCAGGCGTAGACACCTTTGTCCTTGTTGTAGGTGTACTTGCCCGTGAAGGGCGGCTCCGTGGCCTTTTCCTGTGTCACCGAGTACTGCAGGGGCGCAAGACGTGCGCGCAGTTCCGCATCGCGAGGAGGTTGCGTCGTCATCGCAGGAGCTTCCTTCAGGGTGGGGAGCACAGCTTAGCTCAACCGGGAGCGGTCGGCTGCGCAGCGGCCGGCGGCGCGGGCGGATTCACCAGCCGCACCAGCAGCGCGTTGAGCCGCCGGCTGAAGTCGGCCGGATTGGCGACTTGCCCTGCCTCCACCAGGCTCGCCTCGTCGAACAGCAGCAGCGCGAGCTCCTCGAACCCCGCACCCTGCTGCGCTTCGAGATGTCGCACCAGGGGATGGCTCACGTTGAGCTCCAGCACCGGGGCCGCCTCCGGCACGCTCTGCCCGCTGGCCGCCAGCAAGCGGCGCATCGGCGCCGACAACTCGCCTTCGCCGCGTACCAGGCAGGCCGGAGACTCGCGCAGCCGCTCACTGACGCGCACTTCCAGCACGCGATCGGCCAGCGCATCCTTGACGCGCTTGAGCAGCGCCTTGTTCTCCTTACGCTCGCTGTCGACGCGCGCCTTCTCGGTCTCGCCGGCCAGCCCTGCAAGCTCCAGATCGCCACGCGCGACATCCTTGAATCGCTTGCCCTCGAACTCCTCGACCTGCCCCATGACCCATTCATCGACTCGGTCGGCCATGAGCAGTACTTCGACGTCCTTTTGGCGCAGCAGCTCCAGCTGAGGGCTGGCGCGCGCGGCCTCGAGGCTGTCGGCGATCAGGTAGTAGATGCGCTGCTGGCCCGGTTTCATCCGGCCGATATACTCCGCCAGACTCACGCTCTCCTCGCTGCCGCTGGTCGCGGTACTGGCAAAGCGCAGCAGCGGCAGCAGTCGCTCGCGATTCTGCGGATCCTCCGCCAGTCCCTCCTTGAGCACGCGCCCGAACTCGCGCCACAGCTGCTGGTACTTCTCGGGCTCCTCTTTGGCGAGACGCGTCAGCAGCTCCAGCGCCCGACGCGCCAGCGCGCCGCGCATGGCCTCGACCTCGCTGTCCTGCTGCAGCAGCTCGCGCGAGACGTTCAGCGGCAGGTCGCTGGAATCCACGACGCCCTTGATGAAGCGCAGGTACAGCGGCAGGAACTGCTCGGCGTTGTCCATGATGAACACGCGCCGCACATAGAGCTTCAGGCCGCGAGCGGCCTCGCGCTGCCACAGATCGAAGGGTGCCCGCGAAGGCACATAGAGGAGGCTCGTATATTCGCGCTTGCCCTCCACACGGTTGTGCGCCCAGGCGAGCGGGTCGGCGCCGTCGTGGGCGATGTGGCGATAGAAATCGCGGTATTCCTCGTCCTTGATCTCGCTGCGCGGCCGCGTCCAGAGCGCCTGGGCCTGATTGACCGCCTCGTAGTCGAGGGACGCCGCGCCCTCCTTGCGCATGAACACCGGGAAGGCGATATGGTCGGAGTAGCGGCGCACCAGCGAGCGCAGCCGAAATGCATCGAGAAACTCGCGTGCGTCGGCCTTCAGATGCAGCACCACGCTGGTGCCGCGCTCGGAGCGCTCGAGGGTTTCGACGGTGAACTGTCCATCGGCGCTCGACTCCCAGCGCACGCCGAGCGCCGGCGGGGCATCGGCGCGCCGGGTCAGCACCTCGACCCGCTCGGCGACGATGAAGGCCGAATAGAAGCCGACACCGAACTGGCCAATGAGCTGCGCATCCTTCTGCTGATCGCCCGTCAGGCGCCGGAAGAACTCGGCCGTCCCGGATTTGGCGATCACGCCCAGGTGCGAGATCGCCTCCTCGCGGCTCATGCCGTTGCCGTTATCGCGGATCGTCAGTGTGCCGGCGGTGGCATCGGCCTCGATCCAGATGGCCAGCTGCGCCTCCGCCCCCAGCAGTGCCGGGTCCGAGAGTGCGAGGAATCGCAGCTTGTCGTTGGCGTCGGAGGCATTGGAGATCAGCTCACGCAGGAAGATTTCCCTGTGGCTGTACAGGGAATGGATCATGAGCTGCAGGAGCTCTCGGACCTGCGCCTGGAACTCGAGCGTTTCGCGCGTCGTGGGAGTGGACATGGGCCCTAACCGCCTCCTTTATTGGAATAGCGGCGGTATGGGGCTCACGCGGTGTGGTTTCAAGTCAGCTGGCGTAACAGGACGTGCCGACAGGCGCCGAGCCAGTCGTCCATCTCGTCCCAGAGCAGCAGGAATACTTCCAAGGTAGGACCGCATCGTCGTTGATTCGTACATGCTAGGGGAACCGAAAGCGAGTCGCCGTGCGCTGCCTCACAGCGCCGTTGCCGCTGACGACCCGCACTGATACTTCGCTGAATATAGCCTCGCTCGCTTGCGGGGAACCCCGCCGATGCGTACGCTGCGCGCGGGTATTATGTTCCAGCGACAGGGAAGGATATGCAGCGCATCGTCGTGCTGAACCCCAAGGGCGGTTCGGGCAAGACGACCATCGCTATCAATCTCGCCAGTCATTTCGCCCTGCGGGGCGAGGGCACCGTACTCATCGACCACGACCCGCAGGCCTCAGCGGCCCGCTGGATCAGGCAGCGCCAGCAGACGCAGGCGCCTATTCATCTGATCGCCACATTCGAGCGCGAAGTGCGTATGACGCGCACCTTTCAGCTGCGCATTCCAGAGGGCACCGGCCGCGTCGTCGTCGATACACCGGCGGCCATCAGTGCGCACGAGATGCCCGAGCTCACGCGTCTTGCCGACAAGATCCTCGTGCCGGTACTGCCCTCGGACATCGACATCCACGCCTGCTCGCGCTGCATCCAGAATCTGCTGCTGGTGGCCAAGGTGCGCCGCGACGACAACCGCCTGGGCATCATCGCCAATCGCGTGCGCCGCAACACCCTGATCTACCAGTCTCTGGAGCGCTTCCTGTCGACGCTCGATATCCCCATCGTCGCGACCCTACGCGACTCGCAGGCTTACGTGCGCGGCGCGGCGGCGAGCCTCGGGCTCGCGGAGATGAAACCCTATCAGGTGGCCGAAGACATCGCCCAGTGGCAGCCGCTGCTCGAGTGGCTGGAGTTGCCGCCGCGGCGCCAGCCTGCTGCGGGAGCGAGCGGCGCACCACCAGGCGCAGTCCGCGCTGTGCTCAGTTCGACAGATGAGAGCGATGAGGGCTTGGATGGACTCACGCCGCAGATGTCGCCGGCCTAGGCCGCCCTCTCCTCAGGTCTTGGTTTCCTCGGTCTGCCAGTCGTGACGCATCTTCTCCGCCCAGCTCTTGTAGTTCGACCAGCTATAGAGATTGCGTGTGATGGCGGCGTGGCGCGTACGCGTGCGCTGCATGTGCTCGAGCCAGCGCGCATACGCTTCGGCTCCGCTCGCCTTGGGTGGCGCCTCGTCGGTGGTGGGAATCTTCGGCGGGTCGAATTTGCTCATTATGTGCGCTCCGTGCGCACAAAGATTAGGCGCTAGGCGGATGAGCCGACAGGAATTCCATCACACCGGTTCATCGGCGCACGCGCCGTGGCTCCCACTCCGACTGGCGCACGCGCACGCGGCGCGGCACACACCGAAAAATCTGCGTTTCGTTGTGAAATTGCGCATGCTCGATGCGCCCGTGCTGACATATTATTCCGACTCGGCAGGGCGCTTCGCGCGCAGGGATCTGGGCTTTCATGAAACAGTTGTTTCGCTCGTTCGCACTGGTGTGTCTGGCCGCCATTTCCGCAACTGCCGGTGCAGCGCCTACCACGCCAGACACGGCGTTGCCGCGACCGGCTGCGCTCGAGCCCGCGGTACAGTTCTGGATTCGCGTCTACACCGAGATTACGACCGACGCCGGTTTCATCCACGACCAGCAGAATCTCTCGATCGTTTACGAGACGCTGCATTTCGACGCCAAGACCAGCTCGCGCGAGCGCGAGCACCAGGTGGACGCGGAGAAGCAGCGCTTTCACGACATGCTGGTACGCCTCGGCCAGGCAGTGCCGCCGGCCAGCGATGAAGAGAAGCGCGTGCTCGCGCTCTGGGGCGCGGCCGGCACGCCGACGCGTCTGGCGGTCGCGGCCGACGATGTCCGTTTCCAGCTCGGCCAGTCTGACCGATTTCGTGCCGGGCTGATTCGCGCCGGAGTCTGGCAGCAGGACATCGCTCACGTGCTCGCCCAGCAGGGCTTGCCGCCCGAATTGGCAGCACTGCCGCACGTGGAATCCTCCTTCGATCCGGCGGCCTATTCCAAGGTTGGCGCCGCCGGCCTGTGGCAGTTCATGCGTTCCACGGGACGGCGCTTCCTGCACATCAACAGCGCGGTAGACGAGCGGCTCGATCCGTTCCGCGAGACCGAGGCCGCCGCGCAGCTGCTGGCCTACAACTACCAGCTGCTCGGCAGCTGGCCGCTGGCCATCACGGCGTATAACCACGGCGCGGCCGGCATGCTGCGCGCGCGCGAGGAGCTCGGCACGGACGACATCGTGCGCATCATCCACGACTACCACAGCCCGAGCTTCGGCTTTGCTTCGCGAAACTTCTACGTCTCCTTCCTCGCCGCACTGACCGTCTCGCAGGATCCGCAGCGCTACTTCGGAGACCTGCCGCACCGCTCGGAGCAGCAGTTCGACGAGCTGCGCATGCCGGCGGCGGCGAGCGCCGCAACCATCGCGGCTGCCGTGGGCGTCGAGCGCGACATCCTGCAGCAGCTCAATCCGGCGCTGCGACCGGCCGTCTGGCGCGGCCGGCGCGCGGTCCCCGCGGGCTACGTCCTGCGGTTGCCGGCGACTGCCGGCGAGATGACCGCCAGCCTGCTTGCCCAGCGGCTGCAGCACGGCCACGCGGTGCTGGTGGCCGCCGCCGATACGAACCACAGCTCGGCGGCCGCCGCTGGTCTGGCCGCAGTGGCGCCTACGAGCGCAGGCAGCTCATCGGCCGCTTCCGCCACCGATAGTTCCGGCGGGGCTGGGCGGCACCGCGCACAGCAGCTGGCGCTGGCCGGTACGCCTGCCAGTGCTGCGACCACCAACGTGATGGCCTCGGCCGCGACCAGCGTCGCCTCACCGCTGCTCGAGGGGCAGATCGGCGCGCTGCCGGCGATGCCCGATCGCATGCCGGCGAAGCTGTCCTCGGACGCCGGTGCAGCGGCCACACTCACCGCCCCGCAGACCGCGCAGTACTACTCGGTGCAGCCGGGCGATACGGTAACCGCGATTGCAATGCAGGCCGGTATGTCGGCCATGCAATTGATGGCGCTGAATTCCCTGCCAGACCAGGACTTCCTATATGAGGGTGAGCGCCTGCGCCTCACCGCCTCGGTTCCGGAGCCGGGCATGGCGAGCTCGCAGGCGGCGGTGGAGCTGACGCAGCAGGCCGTGCAGGAGAGTCGCGAGGATCGACAGGAAGTGGCCCTTGCCACCCACCTGGCCGCCGCCGAGGAGCCGGTGTCCGCTGCGCAGGCTCAGGCCGAAGGCCCGCAGCTCGGGCCCGGCAGTGTCGCCGGTCCACAATCGGCAGACCCGGTCGACTACTCGGTCGCCAGCGACGGCAGTATCCACGTGGTCGCCGCCGAAACGCTCGGACACTACGCCGATTGGCTCGGCGTGCCCGCCACGCGTCTGCGTCAGCTCAATCATCTGCGCGGTCGCCGGCCCGTCGTGATTGGGCATCGCATCCAGCTCGACTTCGGCCAGGTGACCCCGGCGCAGTTCGAGCAGCGGCGGCGCGATTACCATGAGCAGCTGGAGGCGACGTACTTTGCGATGCACCGCATCGTGGGAACGACGGTTTATGTCGCACATCGCGGCGATTCGCTCTGGACGATCAATCAGCGCAATGTGCGTGTGCCCGTCTGGCTGCTGCAACAGTACAACCCGGAGCTCAATTTCACGGATCTGAGGCCCGGCACGCACGTCGCGTTGCCGCGTGTCGAAGAGACCCCGTGAGGCGCAGGAGTCCGGAAAGCGGCCTTCGCCCCGGGCGCGAGACTTGTGCACGCATCGGTATGGCGGCGTTGCCTATAATGGCGACATGCAGGGCATGAGCTTCAGGGGAGGATTGCACCGCCGCTTGGCGCTCGCGGTCCTGGCCATGCTGGGCTTACTGGTATTGCCGGCCGTGCAGAGCCGCGCCGAACCCGGCGACGGCGCCCAGGCACCGCGCGTCGCCACCACCGCAGTGTCTCCAAGTGTAACCACCGACTCCCTCAGCGGTGGCACTCACGCGGTCTCGGGTCTCACCATTCCCATCGTCCCCATGCCGGTCGCCGACGCGGTCATCGTGCACAAGGCCGAGCGGCGGCTGTATCTGATGCACGATGGCCAGGTGCTGCGTAGCTATCGCATCGCGCTCGGACTCGACCCCCAGGGCCCCAAGGAACGGGCGGGCGACTTCCGCACGCCCGAAGGCCATTACTTTCTGAGCCGTCGCAATCCGCGCAGCGACTACTTTCTGTCGATTCAGGTCTCTTATCCGAACGAGGAGGACTTGCGCCGCGCGCAGCGCGAGCACCTCGACCCGGGCGGCTCGATCATGATCCATGGGCTGCCCAATGCGCTGAGCCACAAGCCCTCGTACTACGCCAAATCGGACTGGACCGATGGCTGCATCGCCCTGTCCGATTCGGATATGGTAGAGGTGTGGCTGATGACGCGCGACAACACCCCCATCGAAATCCTGCCTTGAAGGGCGAGGCGGCCAGCTCCACCGACGCGCCCTCGCTCGACGACAGCCGCGCAGCTGGCACGCGCGTCATCGTCCCCGACACCCTGCCCCCCGACGCCGTGGATGCGCGCGTAGCCCCGCGCGGCAGTCTTGAGAACCTCTCGCAAGCGGAAATCGACAAGCTGCTGGACACCAGCCATACCGGGCTCTATTCACTGTTTCGCAACTGCGCGCTGGCAGTGCTCAACTCCGGCAGCGACAGCGACAACGCCAAGGAGATCTTCGAGCGCTACGCCAGCTTCGATGTGCAAATATTGCGTCACGCCTGGGGTATCAAGCTCGAGATCAGTAATGCGCCGGCCGCGGCCTTCGTCGACGGGCAGATGATCCGCGGCATCAAGGAGCACCTGTTCGCCGTGCTGCGCGACATCATCTATACCGCCAACGAGATCATCGGTGCCGGCCAGCTCGATGAGCGCGACGGCGCCTCAATCACCAACGCCGTGTTCAACGTGCTGCGCAATGCGCGGCTGCTGGACGTCAAGGGCCGCCCGAACCTGGTGGTCTGCTGGGGAGGGCACTCTATCGATGACGGGGAGTATCACTACGCCAAGCGCGTCGGCTACGAGCTCGGCCTGCGCGGCCTGGACGTCTGCACCGGCTGCGGGCCGGGCGCCATGAAGGCCCCCATGAAGGGCGCCGGAGTCGGTCATGCCAAACAGCGCATCTCGCATGCGCGCTTCATCGGCATCACCGAGCCGGGCATCATTGCCGCGGAGCCGCCCAATGCCATCGTCGATCAGCTGGTCATCATGCCGGACATCGAGAAGCGTCTCGAGGCGTTCGTGCGCGTGGGCCACGGCATCATCGTCTTTCCCGGGGGCGTCGGCACCGCCGAGGAGATCCTCTATCTGATGGGTCTGCTGCTCGATCCGGCCAACAGCGCCCAGCCGCTGCCGGTAGTGCTGTCCGGCCCGCGGGCCAGCGCCGGCTACTTCGAACAGATCTCCCGCTTCATCGAGGCCACGCTCGGGGCCGAAGCACTCTCGCGCCTGCACGTGATCGTGGATGATCCGCCGGCCGTGGCACGCTACCTGGTACGGGGACTCGAGGAGGTGCGCGAGTTCCGGCGCGCCAACAACGACTCGTACAACTTCAACTGGCTGCTGCGCGTGCCATACGAGCTGCAGCGGCGCTTTGAGGTCTCGCACACCTCGATGCGCGCGCTGGAGCTGCGCCGCGGCCAGCCTGTGCATCGCCTGGCCGCCAATCTGCGCCGCGCCTTCTCGGGCATCGTCACCGGCAACGTGAAGGAGAATGGCGTCGCGGCGATTGAGCGGCTCGGTCCCTACGAGCTCGCCGGTGATCGCGACATCATGCAACTGCTGGATGAGCTGCTGACCTCATTCGTCGCGCAGGGCCGCATGAAGCTGCCGGGTAGCGTTTATCGACCCTGTTACCGGCTGGTGGCATGACCGAGCCGGCAGGCATCGAATTCGACGACTTCGCCGCGCGTTTACCGGAAGCGGTGACCGCCCTGCGGGCACTGAGCCAGGTCGGCTCGCAAGGCATCGACAAGCAGCTGCTCGAGCTTCTCAAGGTGCGCGCATCGCAACTCAACGGCTGCGCCTACTGTTTGCAGCTGCACAGCAACTGGGCGCGTCAGGCCGGGGTACCCCAAGCCAAGCTCGACCGTGTGGCCGCCTGGCGCGAGGCGCCGGGCTTCGCGCCCGAGGAACGCGCGGTCCTTGCCTGGACCGAGGCACTTACCGATCCGCAGCGTCACGACGAGATCGAGGCCGCGCGGCGCACCCTGGAGGAAACCTTCGGCGAGCAGCGCGCACTGCGCCTTACCGTGGCAGTCGCCGCCATCAATGCCTGGAACCGCATCGCCGGGCCGCTCGGCATCAGGCCACCAGCCGCAAGCTGAGGCAGCTCTCCCATGACGACCATCGACGAGCGCCGTAAGACGTTCCGCGCCCTGCATCAGTCCGGCTGCTTCGTGCTGCCCAATCCCTGGGATGCCGGCGGTGCCATGCGCTTGGCGAAGCTTGGCTTTCTCGCACTGGCCTCGACCAGTGCAGGCGCCGCATGGGCCCTCGGTAAGGCCGACGGCGCGATGACGCTCGAGGAAGTCCTGCAGCGCCGCGCGCGCGGCCATCGACCGTTCCGGCGCGAACGTTGTGCTGGTCGGCCGCTGCGAATCCTTCCTGGTCGATCAAGCGGATTTGCCAGCCACCATTGCGCGACTGCAGGCCTACAGCGCGGCTGGCGCCGATTGCCTGTACGCGCCAGGCATCAAGGATCTCCGCTCCATCGCGCAACTGGTCCGCTCGGTGGACAAGCCCGTCAACGCTCTGCTATCCGGTACAGGACTGTCCGTCGCAGAACTGGCGAACGCTGGCGTACGGCGCATCAGCGTCGGCGGCGCATTGGCCCGCACCAGCTGGGCCGCCTTCGACAGTCAAGCCAGCAAGTTGCGCACCGAAGGCCGGCTGTGAGATCGGGATGCTGGAAAATGGGCAGCCCTCGCGGGCTGCCCTCGATGAAGCGCTCGGGTCGTCCCGTTATGACGGGAAGCCAGTACCGCGCCAATGGGAGTCTGTCAGCTCTTCTACCTCCCCTTCATCAAAACTATTCAAAACGTAATCCGTGCAGCTTTTGCGGGCCTCGGCAGGCAGGTCACCCGCACTTCGAATCCCCGCAGTTCAGACAGGTCATGCAGCCATCCATCATGACTACCGCGGCCGTGCTGCACTTGCTGCACAGCTGCGCGCCCTCGGGAAAGTGCGAGGTTGCGAAGGCATCCTTCTGACGCGTGCGCGCCTCGAACTCGGCGCGCTTCTCCGCGACCATTTTCTTCTGATGTACATCGAGCTCGGGCTTGCGCAGCAGACCGATCGTCTGCAGATGCTTCTCGATGACGTAACCGAGCTCGGCAATGATCGAGGGCATGAATTTCCCGCCCGGCTGCCAGTAGCCGCCGCGCGGGTCGAACACGGCCTTGAGCTCATCGACCAGGAAGGTCACGTCGCCGCCCTTGCGGAACACCGCCGAGATGATGCGCGTGAGGGCGACGATCCACTGGAAGTGATCGAGGTTCTTCGAATTGATGAACACCTCGAACGGTCGTCGCTGCTCGTACTCGGTGCCCTCGTTGAGCACGATGTCGTTGATGGTCACGTACATCGCATGATCCGAGACCGGTGTCTTGATCTTGTAGGTGGAGCCCACCAGCACCTCGGGGCGCTGGATCTCCTCGTGCATGCGGATGACCTTGGCGCTGCGCCCGTCGCGGCCGATCGTGTGCAGCTCCGTCGGAGCCGAGTTCGAGCCCGCGCTCGCGACTGTGCCAGCGCCCGCTCCAGGGCCGGCCGCAGCGCCCGCGGGGGCGGCCGCTCCGGTAGACACGGCGCTCGAAGCTGCGGCGGGCTGCGCAGCGTTGCCGCTCGCAGTCTCCTCCGCCTTCGCCACACGGTACTTGACGATGCGCTGATCGATTCGTGTGCTCATGTCAGAACTTCCCGTAGTAGCCCTCTTTGAGGGCGTCGAACAGATTGGCGGCACTGTGCTTCTCGCCGTCGTACTCGATTTCCTCATCGCCGCGGACGCGGATCTCGGTACCGTCCTCGAGTGTGAACACGTAAGTCGTGTTCTTCAGGTCCTGCTCCTTGACCAGCACACCCTGGAACGCCTCCGGATTGAAGCGGAAGGTCGTGCAGCCCTTCAATCCACGCTCGTGGGCATACAGATAGATGCCCTTGAATTCCTCGTAGGGAAAGTTGGTCGGCACATTGGCGGTCTTGGAAATCGACGAGTCGACCCACTTCTGTGCGGCTGCCTGGATGTCCACGTGCTGGCGTGGATTGACCTCGTCGGCAACGGTGAAATAATCGGGCAGCTTCTCGTGCTCCTGGCTCGAGCCGGGGATCGCCTGTTCATTGACCAGCTCGCGATAAGCCAGCAGCTCGAAGGAGAAGACGTCGATCTTCTCCTTGGTCTTGCGGCCCGGACGAATGACGTTCCGGAAGTAGTGATGCGCAAACGAGGGCTCGATGCCATTACTGGCATTGTTCGCCAGCGACAGCGAGATCGTACCGGTGGGCGCAATCGAGCTGTGATGCGTGAAGCGCGCGCCGACCTGCGTGAGCTGGTCTACCAGCTGCGGGGCAACCTCCGCGACGCGCTGCATATAGCGGCTGTAGCGCGCGTGCAGCTCGCGCCCGCGGATCTTCGCGCCGACGCTCCAGCCGTCGCGCACCATCTCCGGCCGCTTGTGCAGCATCTCCTGCGTGACGCTGAACTCCTCTTCCATGATCGGCGCCGGTCCCTTCTCGCGCGACAGATCCAGGCCCGCTTCCCAGCCGGCGACGGCCATCTCGCGTGAGACATCCTCGGTGAACTTCACCGACTCGGGCGATCCGTAGCGCATGCCGAGCAACGTCAACGTCGAGCCCAGCCCGAGGAATCCCATGCCATGGCGGCGTTTGCGATAGATCTCCTCGCGCTGCTGCGGCAGGGGCAGTCCGTTTACCTCGACGACGTTGTCGAGCATGCGTGTGAACACGCGCACGACCTCGCGATACTCTTCCCAGTCGAAGCGCGCCTGCGGCGTGAAGGGATCGTGCACGAAGCGCGTCAGATTCACCGAGCCGAGCAGGCAGCTGCCATAGGGCGGAAGCGGTTGCTCTCCGCACGGGTTGGTCGCACGAATATCCTCGCACCACCAATTGTTGTTCATCTCGTTGACGCGGTCGATGAGCACGAAGCCCGGCTCGGCGAAGTCGTATGTGGAGGACATGATGACGTCCCACATGCGCGCCGCCGGCAGCGTCTTGTAGATACGGCAGGCGACCAGTCCGTCCTCGTTGACGACGTAGTTGTCATGCACCGGCCACGTGCGCCAGACGTAGTGTTCCCGATCGGCCAGATCCGGCTGGTCGCTTTCGAGCTCGCGGCGCGTGATTGGGAAGGCGAGCTGCCATTGCCCGCCCTCACGCACGGCCTGCATGAACTCGTCGGTGATCAGCAGCGACAGGTTGAACTGCCGCAGCCGCCCGTGCTCGCGCTTGGCGCGCACGAAGTCCATCGCGTCCGGATGGCCGATGTCGAAGGTCGCCATCTGCGCGCCGCGCCGCCCTCCGGCCGAGGAGACGGTGAAGCACATCTTGTCGTAGATATCCATGAACGACAGCGGCCCCGACGTGTACGCCCCGGCGCCCGAGACGTACGCGCCGCGCGGCCGCAGCGTCGAGAAGTCGTAGCCGATGCCGCAGTTGTGGATGACGGCCAGACCGGCATTGCCGGCCAGGTAGTTGTTGTGCTTCTCGACCGTGAAATCGAAAAAGGTCTCGGACAGCGGCAGGGCGCGCTCGATCGAGCGCACGGGTCGAAGCGTCAGCGCGAAGCGCACCAGCTCGGCCAGATCCGGAAAGCGCGCCGCCCAGCGATCCAGCCACACGCGGCTGACGGCTGCGCGCTGGTGATAGCCGTGATAAAGGCCCAGCTCCTGGCGCTCCCGATGCGTCAGCCCTGCCAACTTGAGCTCGAGCGCCGCGCGCAGTGCGGGCGGCAGCTGGAACAGGTCGCACTGTCCGGGTGTAGAGGCGTGCTCGCGGATGCGACCGCGCTTACCGCTGTCGGCCATGTACTTGGCGACGCGAGCGAGGAACGCCGAGTCGCAGATTTTCAGCATGGCGCCGCCACTGTCGCGCACCAGGAAGCCGTTCAGCTGCTGCTCGCGCGCCTTGCGCCGCGTGACCGAGCCATGCACGCCAAACAGTCCGAGCAGCGCCTGCAGCTCCAGCGCGAACTCCACTGACTTCATCGCAATGGTTGCGCTGCCGTGCTCTGCACTCACGGTCCCGTCGGTGTCGATGAGGCCGGCAACAAAGGGCAGGAAGAAGCGCTCAGGCTCTGCACTGATCCAATGCGGCACGCGCAGCGTCGCGCACTTGTCGCCGATCTGGTGATCGATCAGTTCCGCGGCGCTGCTCGCCCCGAAGCTCGCAACGGTGTAGTCCCATACCGGCGTGGTCTTCACCCCGCTCGGGCTCGCTGCGCCACGGCTGAGTGCTGCGACAACCTGAGCGCGCGAGCCGGCAAAGTCGCTGAGGAAGGCAGCGTAGCGCTCGACGACTTCCCGCTCGGCCGCGCGGATCTTGAAGACCAAACGCCGCCCGAGCGCCTGCGCGCGCTCGGCCCAGCGCCGACGAAGTGGGCTGTAGGTAAAGCGCCGCTCGTAGGCTGAGCCGTCACCCAGATGCGCGCCGGCGAACCAGGCCGGCATCCACTGCGCGTCGGCGCTCCAGGGCATACGGTGTTCGACCAGCGCGTCCTGCGTCGTGACCTCATCGGCGCGCATGTAGCGCAGTGCCCCGTCGCGATGAACCAGTACGGGATGACGCACCGACGTCGTCAGCGTGGTGCCATTGGCAGTTGTGATACGCAGATTTTCAGACTGCGGCACATGCGTGGTCAGGTGCCGCTCGATCGCGCGCATCTCGAAACACCGCGCGTCCCGGTCGTAGCAGAGGATCTGCGCATGCCGCTCGCCAACGGCCTGATCTGCCGTGACCACGCCGCGCTCGGTGCGCACCCAGGTACCCGGAGCGACACACCCGGCCTTCAGCGTCAGCCCCGCCTCGTGCACCCGGTTGAGGATGTCATCCATCGAGTCGCGGATCGTGCCGGACACGGTGCAGTTGATGGTCGAGGTGGCCGGCTTGTGTTCCCAGGCGCCCGCGTTGGAGGTCACCCGACCGGCGGGAATGGCGCCATGACGCAGGGCCCAGACGAAGCGCTCATACCAACGCTCTCGCACTTCCTCGCGCTCCACGTCGGCCAGTGCGCGTGCGACACGTTTATAGGTGTCGTCCATCGTGCGATCGAGCGGCTCGCCGTCCTTGGTGGTGAGCCGGTACTTCTTGTCCCAGATATCCAGGGAAGCTTCCTGGAACGGGATGGAGGCGAAGTCTCGATGCATGGCTTTCATGACGGAATTCATGGCGACGGCGACCCCTTTATCCTTGTCCTTTATGGGACCCGAGAGACCCGAGTCGGCGACCACTAGATGTTGTGGACGCGACTCGGAGACTAACTAAGCACGGCGGTCACCGTCAAGATTCTGTAACGCCCTTTCACGTTCAGTAATTTCGTTTAACTTCAAATAGTTGCATCCATAATTCGAGTGCTGGCGCTGCGCCTATGGAGGCCAATTCTTTGCTGCTGCGAAGCGCCATAACCCGTCGCCGCACCCCAACATATGGTATCCACCGTCACCACACTGCTTGCGCACCGGCCTTTCACAGTCTGCACACAGACTTTTCCACAGCTCAGCGCTTGAAAGCGCGCGGCGCACCCCTAGATCCAGTGCATCAGGGCGCCGCAGCGGCCCGCCGCAAGGCAGGCATGAACGGTGAGCTCTCAACCCATCGCAGAGGAAATGACTATGGCACTGTCGCGTTACGAGTCTTGGAACACCATGGACCGGTTGCATCGGCAGATCGATCAGCTGTTTGGTGATGGCTTCGCCACCCCGGCCGCCAGCGGCGAGGGGGCAGTTGCCTGGGTCCCGGCGGTCGACATCCACGAGGAGCCGGACAAGTTCGTGGTGCAGGCGGATCTGCCGGGCGTCGCATCCAAGGACATCAGCGTCACGGCGGACAACGGCATTCTGACCATCAACGGTCATCGCCGTTCCGAGCAGCGTGAGCAGCAGAAGGGCTATTCGCGTCTGGAGCGCGTCGAGGGCAGCTTCCTGCGCCGCTTTACGCTGCCTGACAACATCAAGGCCGATGACATCCGCGCCGAGCACGACAATGGCGTGCTGCATGTGATCATCCCCAAGGTCAAGGCGCCCGAGCCGCGTCGCGTAACAGTGGAGAGCCGCCAGGGTCAGGCCCACGACGGGTCGGTGACCAACGGACAAAGCCCGAGCTCACACTGAGTCAGAGGCTTGACCTCGATGCCTGCGCTGGGCCGGGGGTAGGGATGGCAGAAGTCCCTGCCACCGCACCCGGCGCGAGCATCGAGGCGCGGATCGCGGCGCTCGAGGCCATCCCGCATCTCGAGCGGCCGCTGACCATTTTCGTAGCCGGCGCCACGGGCTTCGTGGGCACGGAGCTCGTGGTTCGGCTGGTACGTGCCGGACACCAGCTGCGCATCGTCACGCGGCATGCCAAACATGCCGACGCGCTGCTGCCGCTGGCCAGCGTCGAGGTCGGCGCCGGCAATGTCCATGACATCGACTTTCTACGTCGCTGCCTCATTGGCTGCGACGTGGCCATCAACCTCGTCGGTGCATTGCACGCCCCGGGACGTGGCGGTCTGCGCCGCGTGCATGTGCAGTTCACTGCCGCGCTGCTGACAGCCATGGCTGAGGCCGGCGTGCCGAGGCTACTGCAGATGAGTGCGCTGCATGCCGACCCGCGGGGGCGCAGTCACTACCTGCGCACCAAGGGCGAGGCGGAGGAGCTGCTGCGTGCGGCCCCACCGCGGCTGCAATGGACGATCTTTCGCCCCTCGGTGATCTTCGGCGCTGGTGATTCCCTCACCACGCGCTTTGCATCGCTACTGCGACGCACGCACGGCTGGCTGCCGCTGGCCCGAGCGCGCACCCGCTTCGCGCCGATCCACGTCGCCGATGTCGCCTCGGCGTTCATGCGCGCGCTGCGCGGGGGCACCGCCAACCGTCAGACCTACGAGCTGTGTGGACCGGAGGTAATGACGCTGGAGCAGATCGTGCGGGTGAGCGCCGCGGCCGCCGCGCATCCCTGCCGGGTGTTGCCGTTGCCCGATGCGCTCGGCTGGCTGCAGGGCGCGATACTGCAGTGCGTGCCGGGCAAGCCCTTCACCCTGGACAATTTCCGCTCATTGGGTGTGGACAGCGTCTGCACCACTTCCGGTTGCGAGCGACTGGGCATTCAGCCCGTGAGCCTGCCGGCGCTCGCACCCCTGTGGCTCGCACCGGGACGCGCGCACGCGCTCGAGCCCATTCGCTGATTCGCATCTCTCACTAAGATCCATCGGCGGGCCCATCGACGCTTGCCGGTACTGTACCCGGCGCTGTGCCCGGCGTGCCGCCCGGCTTGCGGCACAGCGCGCGCCGTGCCGCGGGATCCTTACCGATGCGGCGCACGGCGGCGTAGAACTGCGACAGTTGCCCGTGATTGTCGCGCAGCAGCTGCTCGAAGCCCGGCACGCAGTCCGAATAGGTTCCGATCGAAGCGAGCGAGGCATTGTTCAGTCCGCGCTTGATCCACTCGTCGTAGCCGCTATCGAGATGCTCCTGTCCCTCCAGCGCCCGAATCCGCTCGCCGACCTGTGCGAGGATCGCCCGCTTGCGCGCACGCTTGAGGCTCGCGGGCAGCGACTCTGCGTACAGCCGCGAGAGCTGCGTGCGTCCTGCAGCGAACAGCGCGTCGATCTGATCTTCCAGCCGTTGCTCACGCAAATAACCGGCCAGCTCTGCGCTGCGGCCGCGGGCCGCCAGCCAGCGCGACACTCCTTCGGCCTGCACCGTCATGGCGAAGGACTCGTCGAACTCGCTGTCACCCGGGATGTAGATGAGCTGATGCGCGAGCTCGTGAAAGATCGTTCCCGCGAGGTCCAGATCGCCATAGCGCAGCATGGTGCTGAGCACCGGATCGGCAAAGTGTCCGAGCGTGGAGAAGGCCGTTACCCCATCGACCTGCACGTCATCGCCCCGGGCAGAGAGCTTCGCCGCGAAGGCGCGCGCGCGCCGCTCCTTGAAGTACCCACGATAACTGACGCAGCCGCTGATCGGAAAACACCACTGCAGCGGCCGCACGGAGAACTCCGGAGCGGCCACGACGTTCCAGACGACATACGGGCGGCGCAGATCCGTGTAGCTGCGATAGCTGCGATTGTCGGGTAGGCCAAGATCGCTCACGGCGAACTGGCGGATGTCCTGCACCAGTTGCAGGCGAGCGCGCAGCGTCGGTGCGGTGGCGGGATTGGCAATGATGCGCGCAATGGGCCGGCGCGCGTGCAGCAGCTGCCATTCACCATGGGCAGCCTGCCCCACAAAGCCCACGCTCGCGCATCCCGAAAGCGCCGCCAGCGAGGCCAGCGAGGCCGCGCGCGCAAAGCGTAGCCATTGCGAGAGGCGAATCCGGCTCGCCCAGCGGGACGATCCAGGCTGTGGGTCGGCTAACATGGTGGTCGGACAAGCTTACAGGGCTCGCGATGCACGTGTATCTGGTGGGCGGAGCGGTGCGTGATGAGCTGCTCGGGCTCCCCGTGGTCGAGCGCGACTGGGTGGTGGTCGGCGCAAGCCCCGACGAGATGCAGCGGCTGGGCTATCGCGCCGTGGGCCGCGACTTTCCGGTGTTCCTGCATCCACAGACGCACGAGGAATATGCACTCGCCCGGCGCGAGCGCAAGGTCGGCCCTGGTTATCGCGGCTTCACGACCCAGTTCTCCGCCGACGTCACCCTCGAGCAGGATCTGCAGCGGCGCGACCTGACCATCAATGCCATGGCGCGCGATGCGCACGGCCGGCTCATAGATCCCTTCGGCGGACAGCGCGATCTGCGGGCGCGCTTACTGCGGCATGTCTCGGAGGCCTTCGTCGAAGACCCCGTGCGCATCCTGCGCATCGCGCGCTTTGCGGCGCGCTTTGCCAGCCTGGGATTCACGGTTGCTCCCGAAACGCTGCTGCTCATGCGACGCATGGTCGATAACGACGAGGTGCGCTCACTGGTGCCCGAGCGGCTGTGGCGCGAGCTCTCACGTGCGCTCGCCGAACCGACACCGGAGGCCTGCTTCGATCTGCTGCAGCAATGCGCTGCGCTCGGCGTCCTGATGCCCGAGTTGCACTGGCCAGCGTCCGCACGGCAGGCGCTGCGCGCTGCAGTGCAGCTCAGCGCCGATGCCAGCGTGCGCTTCGCCGCGCTGCTGGGCACCTCGGGCGCCGCGCAGATCAAAGTCCTCTGCGAGCGGCTGCGCGTGCCGACGGAGTCTCGCGAGCTCGCCGTGCTCAACGCCGGCTGGGCTCCGGGCCTGCTCGCGGCCGGCGGGGCCAGCGCTGGCGAATTACTCGCTCTGCTGGAAAAGGCCGATGCTTATCGGCGCACTGCCCGCTTCGAGCAGTTGTTGCTGGCCGCCGAGGCCACGCTTCGCGGCCAGCAGGATGACCAAGCCACGGCCGAGCGCGTTCAGCACGCCGCGCAGCGACTACGCGCGGCACACAGTGCCAGCGCGTCCGTGACGCTGGCGCCCGAGCAGCTGCAAGGGCTCGCCGGTCCACAGATCGCCGCAGCCATGCGCGCGGCGCGCGCCGCGCAGATCGAGGCGCAACTCTCTTAGAGCGTGCGGCGTAGATCCTGATAACCGAAGCCGCGCAGCGCCGTCGCAGGCAGTCCGCGCGTCAGCGCCATGACCTTGAAGGCCTCGCCCATCTCCCCCGGTAGCAGCAGTCGCCGGGCCTCGGCGGCCAGGCGCGTGCGCTGCACCTGATCCTCGGCGCTCGCGACATCCTGCTCGATGCCATTGGCGAGCAGAAACGCGGCCTGTGTGCAGTAGCCGGCGACCTCGAGTCCCGCCTCGACGCCCGCCTCGGCCACGCGTGTGAAGTCGACCCAGGCGGTAATGTCCTGCAGCCCCGGATGCAGCAGCACATCCTCGTGCGCGCGGTGGCGGAAATGACAGCGCAGCGTGCCGCGCGCGCGCTGCAGGTGGTAATACTCGTGACGCGCGAGTCCGTAATCGATCAGCATCAGCGCGCCGCACAGCAGCGGTGCACTGATCGAGCGCAGCCACGCCGGCAGCAGCAGACAGACCTCCGACGTGTATCCGGGCGGCCAGGGGGGCGCCGCCAGCGTGTGCGCGATCCGCTGAATCTCCGCGCTCAGTTCCAGGCCCGCGGGGCGGTCGGCCTCGACGAGCGCACCATCGGGACGCTGCGTCACACCGCTCTCGAGGTAGCCCTGCTCGCCAACCACGAAGCGGCGAAACGGCAGCGCATCGGCGACCTCGTTGGCGAGGCAGATTCCGCGCAGAGCCGCAGGCGGTTGTGTCAGCCAGTGCACGCGCTCACGCAGTTGCCCGGGCAGTGTGGCAAGCCGCTCGCGCTGGCGCGACTGCAGATCGGCACTCACCTCCAGAATCCCGTAGCGCCGCGGCAGTCGCCCGAGTGCCTGCAGGGTCGGCAGCAGCGTCGCCGCCAGCGCCCCCGTGCCGGCACCCAGCTCCAGGATGTCGCCATCCGTGAGCGCCAGCAGCTCGGCACACTGACGCGCGAGCGCGCGCCCGAAGAGCGCCCCGAGCTCGGGGGCCGTCACGTAATCGCCGTCGCGACCGAGCTTGATGCTGCCGGCGCTGTAATACCCCAGACCCGGGGCATACAGCACGATGCGCAGGTACTCCTCCAGCGACAGCCATCCACCCTGCTCGGCCAGAGCGGCCTCGACCGCCGCCAGCACCGCCGACTCGTGGCGCATCTGCTCGCTCGAGAGCGGCGGCAGATTTGAGAGCGGACCACCGCCCGTCATAAGCTCACACCATGGAACCGTCCAGCTCGACACAGAGTGCGCTTGCGGGCAGGGCGGTGCTGATCACCGGCGGTGCACGCCGTGTGGGCGCCACGCTGGTGCGTGCGCTGCACGCCGCCGGCGCGAACCTGCTGGTGCATTGCAACCGTTCGCTGCAGGCCGCCGAGGCCCTCCGCGCCGAGCTCGAGCGCCAGCGCAGCGGATCCACTGCAGTCATCGCCGCGGACCTGCTCGATACCAGCGCGCTGCCCAGGCTGGTCGACAGGGCGCTGGAGCATTTCGGACGGCTGGACATGCTGATCAACAATGCCTCGAGCTTCTATCCGACGCCAGTCGGACACATCAGCCTGGCGCACTGGGAAGATCTCATGGGCACCAATCTGCGCGCGCCGCTGTTTCTGACCCAGGCGGCGGCGCCCGCGCTGCGCACCAGCGGCGGCTCGGTGCTCAACATCGTGGACATTCATGGGCAGCGCCCGTTGCGCGATCATGCCCTGTACAGCACGGCCAAGGCCGGGCTCATCATGTTGACACGCGCCCTGGCGCGCGAGCTCGCCCCGGAGGTGCGCGTCAACGCGATCGCGCCCGGCGCGATTCTCTGGCCGGACGGCGGCATGCAGGAAGCGCGCAAGACGCGCATTACGCAACGCACGCCCCTGCAGCGCCAGGGCTGCCCCGAGGACATCGCCCGCGCCGCACTGTTCTTCGCCAGCGCGGCGCCCTTCGTCACCGGCCAGGTGCTCGCGATCGACGGAGGACGCAGCATCGCCTGGTGAGTGTCCATGCAGCCGCCGCGGGCACCGACGGCTCGCACGTTGCCGCCTCAAGCGCCTCCCAGTTCCAACTCAATGCGGGTGAGACCCGCGGGCCCGTGCGGAAAGCGGCTCCAGAGCTCGGCGATGCTCGGGCCATCTGGCGGATAGCGCAGCTCGGGTGCCAGCTGCGCGAGCGGCCCGAGCATATAGGCGCGGCGCGCGAGATCGGGGCGCGGCAGGGTATAGCCGGGTCCGCTGCCCACCTGCTGGCCGTAAAGCAGCAGATCCAGATCGATGGCACGGGGACCCCAGCGCGGATCGGCCGGTCCGCGCCCGCATTGCGTCTCGATCTCGCGCAGCGTCGTCACCAGCGCCTCGACGGGCAATGCAGTCTCGAAGCCCGCTACCGCGTTGACGAAGTCCGCTCCGACAAAACCAAACGCCGGATTGCGATAACAGGCCGAGAAGCGCGTGTGCACGAAGCCCTCGCGCAGCAGGCGTGCGGCGTGGCGCAGATGCCCCTCGGGCTCGATGTTGCTGCCGAGGGCGACGAACGCCTGGGTCACGAGGGCAGATCGGCACGCGTGCGCTCGACGCAGACGGCCACGTCGCGCGAGTGGCGAATCGCCCCGGGCTTGCCGATGCGTATGCGGATCCAGTCGAGCGCAAACTCCTGCAGCAGCAGCAGCGCCAGACCATGCGCCAGGCTCTCGATCAGCTGAAACTGCGAGGCCGCTACCCAACCGAGCACGCGCTTGGCGAGTTTCTTGTAATCGACGGTATCGGCCACGTCGTCACTCGCCGCGGCGCGAGCGCAATCGCAGGGCACCTCCAAATCGATCACCACGGTCTGCGGTATACGCCGCTCCCAGTCGATGAAACCGATGATGCATTCGGTCGTCAGCCCTTCCAGCAGAATGCGGTCTGCGCTCATGCCGGAAGTCTAGCAGCGCAGGCCCAGCGCGGCGCCCGGCGCAGTCAGTTCCGCCAGCGGCCAGCGCGCACGCACCTCGAGCGCAAGCCCGCTGCTCTCGCCCGCTTGCAGGCGCTGCAGCCCCGCGACCGCGATCATCGCGGCGTTGTCGGTGCAGAAGGCTGGCCGCGGAAAGAAGACGCGCGCGCCCTGGCGCGCTGCCTCGGCGCTCACACGCTCACGCAGGGCGCGGTTGGCGCCCACCCCACCAGCCACCACCAGCGCTTTGTGCCCGGTGAACTGCAGTGCACGTATTGCCTTGACGCATAGGGTCTCGACGATGGCCTCCTGTACCGCCAGCGCCAGATCCGCGCGCCACTGCGAGCTGCTGGAGCTGTCCGTCGCCGCGGCGGCGGTGCGCACGGCGTGGGCGACTGCGGTCTTCAACCCGGAGAAGCTGAACTCGAAGCCCGGCCGGTCGAGCATCGGACGCGGCAATTCGTAGCGCCTGGGGCGACCCCCTACGGCCAGCGCCGCAAGTTCCGGCCCCCCTGGATAGGGCAGGCCCAGGAGCTTTGCGGTCTTATCGAAGGCCTCCCCCGCCGCATCGTCGCGGGTCTCGCCCAGCACCCGGTACTCGCCGACCGCCCGCACGTCGATGAGCATGGTGTGACCGCCGGAGACCAGTAGTGCGGTGTGCGGCAGCGGTGGCGCCGGATCCTCGAGCATCGGTGCGAGCAGATGACCTTCCAGGTGATGCACTCCGATCGCCGGCCGGCGCCAGGCATAGGCCAGCGCGCGCGCCAGCGCAGCGCCCGTCAGCAGGGCACCGATCAGCCCGGGTCCGGCCGTATAGGCGATACCGTCGATCGAGGTCGGCTCGGCGCCCGAGCGCCCGAGCGCCTGACGGACCAGCGGCAGCAGACGGCGCAGGTGATCGCGTGAAGCCAGCTCGGGCACTACCCCGCCGAAGGCACGGTGCAGATCCACCTGGCTCCAAAGCTCGTGCGCCAGCAGGCCGCGCCCGGCATCGAGCACGGCCACAGCCGTCTCATCACAGGAGGTTTCGATCGCCAGGACGCGCTTGATGGCTGGTGTCAGCACACCGCAAATTGGGCCCGACCGCGCGCCGGGGGTCAAGCCGCGCGGCGCCAGCTACGCTGCGCCTGCGCGTCGCGTCGCCGACGCGACCGGATCGCGCGTTGCCCCGCCTATGGTGTCGCCCTGCGCCAGATCACAACCCAGCGCGGCCAGCCTCGCCAGTTGCTGCGCCGTTCCCACGCCCTGGGCGACGACGCGATGGCCGAGCCGGTGCGCCAGGTCAATGATGCCCTCGACGATCAGCGCCGCGCGCGCGGAGTGCTCGAGCGCGCCTATCAAGGACGCATCGATTTTGATCAGATCGATCGGCAGCCGGCCCAGGTAGGCAAAGCCGCCATGACCGCCGCAGAATCCATCCAGCGCAAGGCGAAATCCCGCCTTGCGCAGGCGCACGAGGCTGGCGCGGAGGGATCCCGGGTCGGGCATCCCCGCCCGATCGTTGATCTCGATGATCACGCGAGCCGCATCATTGTCCCCTTGCGCGGCCCACTCGATCATCGCCGTTATGGCGTCGGCGTCGGCGAGCTGCGCCACCGACCAATCGATTCCGATCGTCACGGCTGGCCCGAGGCGCGCCAACACCGTCGCCACCTCGCCGAGCAGGCGCTGCTGGATCCGCGGCAGCATCCCAGCCTGCTCCGCGATCGGTAGGAACAGCGGCGGCGGCACCGATTCCTGGCCCCGCTGCCAGCGCAACAGAGCCGCATATCCTTCGACTGCGCCGCTCGCCACCGAGGCGATGGGCTGATAGAGATAATGGAAGGCATCGCGCTCGATCGACTCCTGGATCTCGCCGACCAACGACACCGCAAATCCGCGCAGCACCTCAATGCCGCTGCGCACGGCGGCGTGCCGCGCGCTACCGTGTTGAGCGGGAAGACCGGGGACAGCGAGCGGATCAGCACCCTGGCCAGCGCCTGGCGGATGAGCGCCGAGGCGTGATTGCAAGCGCAGCAGCTTGGCTGCCAGGCCGACGATCTCGGCGGCCGGATCCGGCGTCGCCGCCGTACCCGCGCCGGCTGCGTGAGCGCCTCCGGCTTCCGAGCCGTCATTTACTCCCATGATCGAGCACCCTTCCCTGGCGTGAGGATTCTTGAGGGAGGCGCACTCTAGAGATGCTGGGCGGCGGACTCACCACCCGAAAGGATGGAAACGACCGGTTTGTCGACGGCGCCGCGTCAGGGCATTCGTGTCATTGCATTCGCATCAGGTTGCGCTGCCTCGCCACATGCACGGCCTGGGTCCGATTGCGCACGCCGAGCTTCGCGTACACCTGCCGAAGGTGCCATTTGACCGTATTGGGCGAGAGGAATAGCTGTTGGCCGACCGCCAGATTCGAATAACCCTGAGACAGACGCTGCAGGATCTGCGCCTCCCGTGCCGAGAGCACCGTGCCGGCGGCCGCGCCTTCAACCGGGACGCTGGCCGCCGGCGCTTCGCGGTCCAAGCCGGCACCGCTGTCCGCGCCGCCTTCGGCGCCGTCAAACGCGGCCAGCAGCTCGGTGGCGAATACGACAGCCTGGTCACCGCGCTCGCCGTGCGCTGACTGCACCAACTCACGCAGCAGTGAGCGGCACTCGCCGCCCTCGTCCACGAAGGCGCGGATGGCTCCGGACTGCTGAGCGAGCGCCAGCGCCCGTCGCAGCGCTTCCACTGCCTCGGCGCGCTGGGCGAGTGCGTCCAGCGCCAGGGCCTCGAGCACACGTAGACGCGTCTCGCGCAGGCGGCGCAGTTGCTGCCCGGCGTGCGCGATATGCAGCTGCAGATATTCAAGCGCCCGACGGCTGTCGTTGGTGCGGATCAGCAGGCGCAAAGCCACGAAAGTAGGTCCGAAGATCTCCTTGCAGGTAGGAATCCACTCAGGTTTAGTTTCGAGCGTGCGCGCGTCGACCAGTCCCGCAGCCAGCGAGCGTGCATGATCGATGTTCCCGCGCTCCAGGTCGTGGTCGATGCGCTCCCATTGCAGCAGCTGTTGCATCCAATCCAGGCCATTGCGTATCGCGTAGGCACTTCCCTCCGACAGAATGGTCAGACAGCCGTCCTCATCGCCGCGCAGCGCGGCGAGTCGCGCACGCAACTGATACCACAGCGCGCGCGCGGAGGGCGAGAACACGGCGCCGAGAAACGGACCGTAGCGATCCAGGCAATCCTCGGCGTCATCGAGCCGGTTGAGCTCGTACAGCACCAGCGCCTTCGTGCCGCACAGCGTTGCCATCAGGTGACTCGGATTGACGTTCGCGGTCACCGCCACGTCCGCACCGGCGAGCAGGCGCTCGGGCAGCTGCAACTGTCGCAGCGCGCCCCGCAGAGTACCCAGCGATACCTCTGTCATCGCGGATATATGCACCGCGTGCACGGCGCTCAGCCAGTTGGGCGGTGACTGCGTCGCCAGTGCCAGAGCCTGCTCTGCGTGCCGCGCGGCGTCGCCAAAGCGTCCCTGCGTCTGCGCGAGCAGCGCGCACAGGTTGTCCAGCCGGACATTGATATCACGCTCGGACGACGGCATCTGCCGGCAGGCGCTCTGCAGCGTGGACAGCGCCTGCGGATAGCGTTCATGCAGAATGGCCAGCAGCACATCGAGAATGCTGCGCATCAGCCCCTGGCGCAGGCTGACAGGCAGATCGGCTGCAAGCTGGCCGATCTGCGCCACCGCTGTCTGTGCGGCGGCGAAGTTGTTGGTCCACAAATCGACCCATGCCGACCAGATCAGCAGATCCGTATGGCGCTGCAGGAGCGCGGGCGCGATGGCGCGCAGCCAGCGCCTGGCGGTGGTGAACTGCGCCTGTCCGATCAGCGGCCCGATGCAGCGCTCGATGCAGGCGATCAGCAACTCAGAATCGCCGCCGAGCAGGGCGTACTCGGCGGCGCTCTGGTGTAATTGCTCGCGTGTGCACCACTGCGCGGCGCGACGCGCCAGCAGCGGCAGCTCCTCGGCGTGCTGCTCGCGCAGCTGTTGGCGCAGCAGTTCAGCCAGCAACGCGTGATAGCGGTAGTGCCGGCGGGACGCGTCGATGGGCTGCAACAACATGTTGGCGCGCTGCAGCTCGTGCAGCTGCCGCTCGCCATCGTGGCGGCCCGTGACCGCATCGCATAGCGGGCCATGCAGCTCCTGCAGGAACGAAGTGCGCACCAGGAAATCGCGTTGCTGCGGCTGCAGATGCACCAGCATCTCGTCGCTGAGATAGCGCAGCACATCCGACTGTGGCGCCGACAGGCGCGCGCCGACCTGCTGGGCCGATACACCCTGTGCGATCTCCACCGCCGCCATCTGCAGCGCCGCGGCCCATCCCTCGGTCGCGCGTTCCAAGGTGTCGGTGGTCTGCGCGTCGAGCGTGACGGCGCAGCGCGACTGCATGAATTGCACGATCTCGTCGCTGCGCATGGCCAGATCGCGCACCGGGATGTCCAAACAGTCGTCGCGCAGACGCAGGCGCATCGCCAATCTTTGCGGCAGCGTGCGCGAACCGATGACCAGATGCAGCCCCGGCGGCGAGAAGTCCAGCAGCACCTCGATCAACCGTAGCGCCTCATCGGCCTCGAGGCGCTCGGCCTCGTCCAGAAATAAAGTGAAACGGGGCTGCGCCTGCAGGCAGCCATTGATCGCATCGAATAAGTCCAGACGCCCCGCACCGTCCGGCGCCAGCGCCTGGCTCAGCACGCTGCCCAGGCGTCCCGCGTCGTTGTCGTCATCGTCGAGCCAGACCCAGCCGGTGCCGCGCGCGAGCGTGCCCAGGCGCTGCGCCCACTGCGCCATGAGCGTGGACTTGCCGTAACCGGCCGGCGCATGGATCAGCACCAACCTCGACTCGGTGTGACGCTCGAGCAACTGGATGAGGCGAGGACGCTCGAATTGGTTCGCGCCCAGTGGCCTGGGGCTGAATTTTGCCGGCGCTGGGCGTGACTGCTCGAGCATGGTTATCGTGCGGCCCGGCCCCGATCTCCCATCGGTCGGCGGTGTGGATTCAGAGTGGGCGCACCCGGCGTCCTGCCGATTCGCAAGCTCGAGTATATGCGGCGTTCTCGCAAGCTTGCGGCCCGTTTGGGTCTATGCGGCTGCAGCGCTTTTGCCTTTTCGTGCGCCAGTCACTAGAATCGCGGGCCGCCGCAAAACGCGGAATGGCATAAAACTAACGTTAAATCAAGAGGTTGAGATTCGATGCCGAGCGTTCGAGTCCGCGAGAACGAATATTTCGACGCCGCCCTGCGGCGCTTCAAGCGAGCCTGCGAGAAGGCGGGTGTGCTCGCGGAGCTGCGCCGGCGCGAATTCTACGAAAAGCCCACGCAGGAACGGAAACGCAAGAAGGCCGCCGCGGTCAAGCGCCACATGAAGCGCATCTCCCGCGAGGTCATGCGTCCAGCGCGCTGAGCGCGCAAGACGCAGTCAGCGCATCGATCTCGCGTGACGCTCAAGGAACGCATTCAGGAAGACATGAAGAGCGCCATGCGGGCCGGCGAGCGCGAGCGGCTGACCACGGTGCGTCTGATCCTGGCCGGCATCAAGCAGCGAGAAGTCGATGAGCGAATTTCCCTGGACGACGCGCAGGTGCTGGCGGTCCTCGAAAAGATGGTCAAGCAGCGCCGCGAGTCGATCGCCTCGTTCCAGGCCGGCGGACGCAGCGACCTCGTCGCCAAGGAGCAGGCGGAGCTCGAGCTGCTGCAGACGTATCTCCCCGAACCGCTCGATGAAGCGGCGATCGACGCACTGATCGGCGCGGCCATTGCCGAATCGGGCGCCACGTCCGTCAAGGACATGGGCAAGGTCATGGCCATCATCAAGACCAAGGCGCAGGGCCGTGCCGACATGGGCGCAGTCGGGGCGAAGATCAAAGCCAAACTGGGCGGATGACCTAAGGGCCTGCCCGAGCATTCCACGTGGGGAGCGGTCCATGACCGGCCGAATTCCTGACTCGTTTCTCGACGAACTCGTATCGCGCTCGGATATCGTGGAGATCATCAGCGCGCGCGTGCCGCTGAAAAAGGCCGGCCGCGAGTACAAAGCCTGTTGCCCCTTTCATAACGAGAAATCCCCGTCTTTTTCAGTCAGCGCGGACAAGCAGTTCTACCACTGCTTCGGCTGCGGTGCGCACGGCACGGTCATCGGCTTCCTCATGCAGTACGAAAAGATGGAATTCCTCGACGCGGTGGCGGATCTGGCGCAGCGCGCCGGACTCGAATTGCCGCGCGAGGCAAAAAAAGAGCACGAACCGGGCAGCGCCGACCTGCATGAATTGATGCTGCGCGCCGCGCGATTTTTAGAACAGAACCTGGCCGATAACGCCCGCGCGCAAACTTCTATCGCACGCCGCGGCATCGACGCCAAGACCTGCGCCAAATTCGCCTTGGGTTATGCGC
>DATAXJ010000060.1:0-25213 GCA_036266795.1 Steroidobacteraceae bacterium
ACCGATCACTTCGATATTGCCGTCAGCGGTGATCTCGCCCACCAGTGCGACAACCTTTGAGGTGCCGATATCCAACCCGACGATCAGACTGCGGTCCGTGCGCTTAGACATTGCGAGCATCGCCCCCATTCTTTGCATCGCCCGTGCCGGCGCCGCGCCAACCGATGGCGAAGCCATTTGCGTAACGCATGTCGACGTAGGCGATGTCCGCAGCGCGTTGCGCCACGATCCTGGCGGCCGTCGCCATGAAGGTGTTGAATCGTTCGTCAAGCCGCTGCCGACCCAGCCGCACGGTCACGCCGTTGTCGAGATCCAGCTGCCAGGCGCCGCGGGCGTCCAGGCGCAACGCGGTGATGCGCATGCCCGCCTCGAGCAGCCGGTCGCGCATGGTGAAGTAGCGCTGCACCACGCTCGCCTGCGTGCCATCCGGTCCGGAAAGCCGCGGCAGCTCCGGTGGAATGTGCGTGGCGTCGTTGGCGAACAGGTCGCCGCGGGTGTTGAGCAGTCCGTGATCGCCCCAGCGTGCGGCCGCGACCTGTTCACCGATGGTGACCGCGAGGCCCCGCGGCCAGTTGCGCTGGACACTGACCGTATCGACCCAGGGCAGTGCCCGCACCGCCGCGCGCACCTTGGCCAGATCCACACTCACCAGGCCCTTGCCCGCGGCGCTCTCCTTGACGGCACGCTCCACATCCATGGGCGCAACCCGCTCGAAGCGCCCGGCCACCGATACGGTGCTGACGGGTTGATTGAGGGCCCAGATGGTCACGAGCAGCACGGCCGCCACACTGCCGGCAGCCAGCGCCCATCGACCCAGCGCGGCCCAGGGAATCACCGGCAGGGACCAGCGCGCAGGCTGCGTGGCGCGGCGACGACGGTTCTGTGGACGCAGACTGAACATCTATGCGCCTGCCTGCCGCAGCGGCACGCGGGTGAAGCTGGTTTCCAGGATGCGCCACACCAGCTCATCGAAGCTGATGCCGGCGGCCTTTGCCGCCATGGGCACCAGGCTGTGGTCCGTCATGCCGGGCACCGTGTTCACCTCCAGCAGTTGCGGCCGGCCGGCCGCATCCATCATGAAGTCCGCGCGTCCCCAGCCTTCCGCCCCGACCGCCGCGAATGCCGCCAGTCCCAGCGCCGCCAGATGCTCCTCGGCGGGTTTTGAAAGGCCCGAGGGGCAGAAGTACTGCGTGTCATCGCGCAGATACTTGGCCTCGTAGTCATAGAAAGTCTTCGCCGGCACGATGCGGATCGAGGGCAAGGTCCGGTCATTGAGAATCGACACCGTGTACTCGGCACCGCTGATCCAAGCTTCGGCCAGGACGCTGTGGTCCACTGCAGCGGCCACGCGGTAGGCGGCCGGCAGCTGCTCGGCCCGCTCCACCTTGGTCATGCCCACACTGGACCCCTGGGTGGCCGGCTTCACGATCAGCGGCAGCTTCAGGCGCGCGAGCGCCGCATCCAGGTCCTGTTCACCGGTGAGTTCCACGTAGTCACTGGTGGCAATGCCGGCGGCCTGCGCCAGGCGCTTGGTGCGCAGCTTGTCCATGCCAAGGGCAGACCCCAGCACGCCGCTGCCGGTGTAGGGCAGGCCGAGGCACTCGAGCGCGCCCTGAACCGTGCCGTCCTCCCCGCCCGGCCCATGCAGCGCGATCCACACACGTTCGATACCACCGTCGAGCAGTTGCGCGAGCGGCCGCTCGGCCGGATCGAACGCTTCGGCGGCCACCGCGCGCCGGCCCAGCGCCGCCAGTACCGCGCGGCCGCTGAGCAGCGACACCTCGCGCTCGCTGGAGCGGCCGCCCAGCAGCACGGCGACTCGGCCGAAGTCCGCCGCCTGCGCGATGCGCTGCCGGGCGCTGAGGCTTTCGTGCCGTAGCTGCATCAGGTGCTCTGCTCGCCGACGATGCGCACTTCGGGCTCGAGCGCGATTCCGAAGCGCTGCTGCACCGTCGCCTGCACGTGACGAATCAACTGCTCCAGGTCCGCCGCGCGCGCCTGACCGCAGTTGATGATGAAATTGGCGTGCTTCTCCGACACCAGCGCGTCGCCGACGCGCGTGCCCTTGAGCCCAGCACTCTCGATGAGCCGCCCCGCGTGATCGCCGGGTGGATTCTTGAATACCGAGCCGCAGCTCCAGGTTCCCAGCGGTTGTGTTTCACGTCGTCGCTGCATCAGCGCCGCGATCGTCGCACCCGTCGTGCCGCCGGCCACCGCTTGCGGATCGAACTGCAATTCGGCCGACAGGAACCATTCAGCCGGCGCGGTGCGCAGCGCGACCGAGCGGTAGCCCACCTGATAATCGGCGGGGCCGCGGCGGCGGCGTTGCCCGGCGCGGTCGATCGTTTCGACCGACAGCACGTGCCGCCAGGTCTCATCACCGAAGGCGCCGGCATTCATCGCCAGCGCGCCACCGAGGGAACCGGGAATACCGGCAAAGAACTCTGCCTGCGGCAGCGACCAGTTGGCGCAGTTGCGCGCGATGCGCGCACAGGGCACGCTCGCCTCGCAGTAGATCGTCGAGGCCGAGCGCCGCTCGATGCGTGTGAAGGCACCCGCCGTGGCGATCACCACGCCGCGAATTCCGCCGTCGCGCACCAGCAGATTGGTACCGAGGCCCACCCAGTAGACCGGCACCGACAGCGGCAGTGCACGTAGCAAGCCCGCCAGCTCGTCGACGTCGCGCGGATTGAAGAATGCCTGCGCCGCGCCACCCGCATGCCAGGAGCAATGCGCGGCCATCGGCTCGTCCAGGCGCACGCGCGCGGCATAGGTCGCGGGAATCGGCAGCGCCGCGGCACTGGCTCGCGAGCCGCCGTACGGCATGTCCGAGGCCGCGTGCATCCTCATGGGGTCTCCCCTGCGACCAGCCGCGCCGGCAGATCGTGCGCGACGGCGCCGATATGACCGGCCCCCATCATCACGATCACATCGTCGGCCTGCAGTACCGCACGCAGCGGCACGGGCAGCTCCTCGAGCCGCTCGACGAAGATGGGCTCGACCTTGCCACGGCTGCGCACGGCACGGCACACCGCACGCCCGTCCGCGTTTGGAATCGGCGCCTCCCCGGCCGAGTACACCTCGGCGATCAGCAGCACGTCCACGCCAGCGAGCACATTGGCGAAATCGTCGAGCAGATCGCGGGTACGCGTGTAGCGATGCGGCTGAAATACCAGTACCAGGCGGCGCTGCGGCCACGCCTGACGCAGCGCTTCGAGCGTCGCGGCGATCTCGGTGGGGTGATGGCCGTAGTCATCGACGATGCTCACCGCACCGCCGCTGGGCAGATTGATGTCTGCGATGTGCTGCATGCGCCGGTCGATGCCCTGGAAACTCTCGAGCGCGCGGCAGATGGCCGCATCGGGCACGCCGAGCTCGCTGGCCACGGCGATGGCGGCGAGTGCGTTGCGCACGTTGTGGGTGCCGGGGAGATTCAACATCACCGACAGCGCGGCGCGACCGGGCAGCGCGACCTCGAAGCGCGTGCCGTTGCGCGCGCGCTCGAGCCGCGTGGCACGCACATCCACGCCCTCGGAGAGCCCATAGGTCACGTGCGGTCGGCTGATCTGGGGCAGGATGCTCTGCACCTGCTCGTCATCGCCGCACAGGACCGCCAGGCCATAGAACGGCAGGTTGTGCAGGAAGCTCACGAAGCTCTGCTTCAGGCGCGTGAAGTCTCCTTCGTAGGTACCGAGGTGGTCCTGGTCGATGTTGGTAACCACGGCGACGACCGGCTGCAGGTGCAGGAAGGAGGCATCGCTCTCATCGGCCTCGGCCACCAAAAAACGGCCCGCGCCGAGCCGCGCGTTGCTGTCGGCGCTCTTGAGGCGCCCACCAATCACGAAGGTTGGATCCTCACCGCCCTCGGCCAGCACGCTGGCGATGAGGCTCGTCGTAGTGGTCTTGCCGTGCGTGCCGGCGACGGCGATGGCCTCGCGAAAGCGCATGAGCTCCCCGAGCATCTCGGCGCGCGGCACCACCGGGATGCGCGCGGCGAGCGCCGCCTGCACCTCGGCGTTGTCGGCAGGCACGGCGCTGGAGACCACCACGACATCGGCGCCCGCGATGTGCTCGGCGCGGTGTCCGCTGTGGATCTGTACGCCAAGGGCGCGCAGATGCTCGATGGTGCTGTTGGGCTTGAGGTCCGAGCCCTGTACGCGGTAGCCCAGATTCAGCAGCACCTCGGCGATGCCGCTCATGCCCGCACCGCCGATGCCGACGAAATGGATGCTCTCGATGCGCCGCATGCGCCCGGTGATGCCCCGACGCACGGGCCCGCGCGGCACGAGACGGGTGGGCGCCGCGCTCATGACTGACCTGCCGCGGCCGACGGCCCGGCGCCCCGTGGCAGCGCCAGTTGCGCACAGGCCTCCGCCAGCGCCTGTGTGGCATGCGGACGCGCCAGCGTGCGCGCCGCCTCCGCCATGGTCAGCAACTTGCCGCGACTCTCGCACAGCGCCCTGAGCTCTCCGGCCAGTCGCTCGGCCGAGAGTGTCGCCTCGGCGATGCGCACGGCGGCGCCGGCGTTCACCATGACTTCGGCATTGCGCGTCTGGTGATCATCGGTCGCCGCCGCAAACGGCACGAGCAGCGCGCCGACGCCCGCGGCGCACAGCTCCGAGATCGTCAGCGCGCCGGCGCGACAGATCACCAGGTCCGCCCAACCGTAGGCCTCGGACATGTTCTCAATGAAAGCGTGCAGGCGCGCACTCACACCCGCGGTCGCATAGCTCTGCTGCGCCTGCGCCAGCCAGCGCTCACCGGCTTGGTGGCGCACGTCGAAGCGCACCGCGCCTGCGGCCTGCGCGAGCGCAAGGGGAACCAGAGCATTGAGCCGCACCGCTCCCTGGCTCCCACCGAGCACCAGCACACGAATCGCGGTGTCGCGCAGCGCAAAGCGCTGCGCCGGCAGCGGCAGCGCGAGTATCTCGCGGCGCACGGGGTTACCGATGACCTCGGCGTGCACCCGGGCGGCAAATGCTCCTGGAAATGCCGCCAACACCCGACGGGCGAGGTGCGACAGACAGCGATTGGTGAAGCCTGCCACCGCATTCTGCTCGTGGATCAGCAGCGGACGGCGTAGCAGCCATGCGGCAACGCCACCGGGGCCAGCCGCGAAGCCGCCGAGTCCCACGACCAGTGCCGGGCGCGTGCGCTGAATCACCGCGATCGACTGCAGCAGCGCGCGCAGCAGACGCAGCGGTGCACCCAGCCAGACCGCGACGCCCTTGCCACGCAGTCCGCTGACCGAGAGCCACTCGATCGGAATCCCGTCGGCCGGTACCAGTTTCGCTTCCAGGCCGCGCCGCGTGCCGAGCCACACCACGCGCCACTCGCGCGCGCGCAGCTCGCGCGCCAGTGCGAGCGCCGGGAACACGTGCCCGCCGGTGCCGCCGGCCATGATGAGTGCCAACGGCGCACTCATACGCTGCCCTCGCGCGTCGCGCGACGCCGGCAATGCACGGCCTCATGATTCACGCGCAGCAGGATCCCCAGCCAGGCAAGTGTGACGATGAGGCTGCTGCGCCCGTAACTCATGAACGGCAGCGTCAATCCCTTGGTCGGCAGCACCCCCATGTTCACGCCGATGTTGATGAAGGCCTGTACGCCCAGCCACAGGCCGAAGCCCGAGGCAAGGTAGGAGGCAAACTTCAGCCCCACATCGAAGGCGCGGCGCGCGATGACGAAGGCGCGCCAGGTCAGCGCGAGAAATAGCGCCAGCGTCAGCGCGACGCCGGCCAGCCCCAACTCCTCGGCGAGCACGGCGAACAGAAAATCCGTATGCGCCTCGGGCAAATAGAAAAGCTTCTGGACACTCGCGCCCAAACCGACGCCGAACCAGGCGCCGCGGCCGATGGCGATCAGCGACTGCGTGAGCTGGAAACCGCCATTGAACGGGTCGGCCCAGGGATTCAGAAACTCCATGAAGCGATGCAGGCGGTAGGGAGAGAAGCGCACCAGCAGCGCCATGCTGCCGCCGGCGGCCAGCAGCATGAGCAGCAGGAAGCGCAGGCGCGCCCCGGCCAGAAACAGCAACGCAAAGCCGCTGACGAACAGCACACTGGCGGCGCCGAAGTCCGGCTCGAGCAGCAGCAGCAGCGCCAGCAATGCCAACAGCGCCAGCGGGCGCACCAGCGCCGCGGCGCTGCGACGCAACGGCTCCTCGTAGCGCACCGCGTAACCTGCCACATAGATGAGCGCCAGCACACGCGCGGCCTCGGACACCTGGAAGCTCAAGCCGCCCACACGCAGCCAGCGCCGTGAGCCGTTGACTACGTGGCCGACACCGGGAATCAGCACCGCGATGAGCAGCGCGCCCGCCACCAGCAGCAACGGCAGCGCCACCTTCTGCCAACTCTCGGTGGGCACGCAGAAGGTCACCACGGCCGCGGCGCAGCCTGCGACTGCGAGCGACAACTGGCGTTCGAGGAAGGCGAAGGGCTCGCCGGCTCGCCCGGCGAAGGTGATCGACGCCGAGGTCACCATGATGAGCCCCAGCAGCACGATGGCGGAGGTCAACAGCAGCGTGGGACCGTCGAGCACCGTGCGGCCACGGCGACGCGTCGCGCGGGCAGCACTGCCGGCCGCGGCGCTGCCGGTGGTCGTTGCGGTTGCGGCCACGAGCTCGCTCATGCTGCAAGCTCCAGCACGGCCTGCGCGAACAGCTCGCCGCGCTCGGCATAGTCGCGGAACATGTCCAAGCTCGCGCAAGCGGGCGAGAGCAGTACCGTGTCGCCGGGAGAGGCCAGCGCCGCAGCGCGCGCCACCGCGGCCGGCAGCGTCGTGGCGTAGTGGCACTCGCACACGCCCTCGAGTGCGGCCCCAAGACGGCGTGCATCGCGCCCGATCAGCACGGCGCAGCGCACGCGGCCGGCGAAACCGGCGCGCAGCGGGGAGAAATCCTGGCCCTTGCCCTCGCCTCCGGCGATCACGATGACGCTGGCGATGCGCGCCGCGGCGCCACCGGACAACGATGCGCCGTGCAGCGAGGCGAGCGGCAGATCGGTGAGGCCCCTGACCGCCGCGAGGGTCGCGCCAACATTGGTTCCTTTGGAGTCATCGATGTAGCGCACGCCGCGGATGTCCGCGACCCACTGCATGCGATGCGCGAGCCCCGAGAACTCGCGCAGCGCCGCGAGGCAGGGCGCGCGCGGCAGCTGCAAGGCCTCGGCGAGCGCCAGCGCCGCGAGCGCATTGGCGGCGTTGTGCAGTCCGGAGAGATGCAACTCCCCGAGCGCGAGCAAGGGCTCGCCGTGTGCGGTGAGCCAGGGCGCGGCATCCGCACCATGCGGTGCGAGACCGTAGTCTGCACCCGCCGTCGCGTGCAGCGAGAAGCTCAGTCGTGGCTGCGCTGCTGCAGGCATCGCGGCGACCAGCGGGTCGTCCAGATTGACCACGGCGATGCCGCATTCGCTGAAGATGCGCGCCTTGGCGGCGACATAGGCCGCGAGGTCCGCGTGGCGGTCGAGATGGTCGGGCGTCACGTTGAGCACCGCGCCGGCTGCCAGCGGCAGCGAGGGGGTGCTCTCCAGCTGGAAACTCGACAGCTCGAGCACGTACAGATCGGCGCGCTCGTCGAGCAGCTCGAGCGCCGGCTCCCCGAGGTTACCGCCCACACGCACGGCGCGGCCGGCACGCGCGGCCATGCGTGCCAGCAGCGTCGTCACGGTGCTCTTGCCATTGGTGCCGGTGACCGCCGCGACCGGTGCACGCGCGACCTCGCCGAACAGCTGGATATCGCCGACCATCGGCAGGCCACGCTCGCGCGCCTCATCGAAGAAGGCGCCGCGCGCTGCCACCCCAGGGGACAGCACCAGCAGCTCCGCCGCGGTGAGCAGCGACGCATCGAAACCGCCGGTGTGCAGCGTGAGCGAACCGGCGCGCGCCGCGGGCAGGTCGGCAAGCGCCGCGAGTCCCGGCGGCTGCTCGCGGCTGTCGGTCACCGCGACCGCCACGCCGCGCGCCAACAGGAAACGTGTCACCGACAGGCCGGTCTTGCCGAGGCCCACGACCACTGCGCGGCGCACGCCCTGCAGCACGCGTGCGCCATCATGATGAGTGTGTGGCAGCGGGTTCATCGCAGCTTCAGGGTCGAGAGACCCGCCAGCACCAGCAGCAGGCTGATGATCCAGAAGCGCACGATGACCTTCGGCTCGGCCCAGCCCTTGAGCTCGAAGTGATGATGAATCGGCGCCATGCGAAAGATGCGCCGCCCTGTGAGCTTGAAGGAGGCCACCTGCAGGATCACCGAGGCGGTCTCGAGCACGAAGATGCCGCCCATGACGAGGCAGACGATCTCCTGACGCACCACCACTGCGACCAACCCCAGCGCGGCCCCGAGCGCCAGCGCACCGATGTCACCCATGAACACCTGCGCCGGGTAGGAGTTGAACCACAGAAACCCCAGCCCCGCCCCGCCGAGCGCGCTGCAAAAGACCAGCAGCTCGCCGGCCTGCGGAATCGCCGGAATCGCCAGGTAGCGCGCAAAGATCTCGTTGCCGCTGGCATAGGCGAACAGACCCAGGCCCGCGGCGAGCAGCACGGCGGGCATGATCGCCAGCCCATCGAGCCCATCGGTGAGGTTCACCGCGTTGCTCATGCCGACGATCATGAAATAGGTGATCAGCAGATAGCCGGTCGCGCCCAGCGGCACACTCACCGTCTTGATGAAGGGCACGAAAAAATCCGTCTCGGCCGGCGCATGCGCGCTCTTGAAGAGCACGATGGCCGCGCCGATGCCGAGCAGCGACTGCCAGAAGTATTTCCAGCGCGCGATGAGCCCGCGGGAATTGCCCACCACGAGCTTCAGGTAGTCATCGTAGAAGCCGATGATGCCGAAACCCACGGTCACGGCCAGCGCCACCCACACGAAGCGATTGCGCAGGTCCGCCCACAGCAATGTACTGATGGCGATCGCCACGATGATCAACGCCCCGCCCATCGTGGGCGTGCCGGCCTTGGGCAGGTGGCTCGCCGGTCCCACGCTGCGCACCACCTGACCGATCTGATAGCGCGACAACCGCGAGATCATCAAGGGCCCGACCAGCAGCGACAGGCACAGCGCAGAGGCCACGGTGAGGATTGCGCGCAGCGTCAGGTACGAGAAGACATGAAAGATGCTGTGGTGCACGGCCAGGAGCTTGGCGACCCAGTAGAGCATGCTCAGTGCACCCCGCCGTTCTCGGGGGCGAGCGCCTCGACGATGCGCTCGAGCCGATTGACACGCGAGCCCTTCACCAGCAGGCACACGTCGGGCGGCAGGGCGCTCTCGAGTGCCTGTGTCAGCGTCTGAGCGTCCTGATAGGCCTGGGCGCCGGCGCCAAAACTCTCCGCGGCCAGCGCTGCAAGGCTCCCATAGGTGTAGAGACGTTCCACGCCCATGGCGCGGGCCAGCTCGCCGAGCTCGCGATGACTCTGTGCCGCGGCCGCGCCGAGTTCAGCCATATCTCCCAGCACCAGCCAGCGCCGTCCCGGCATGTCGCGCAGCACTTCGAGGCCCACACGCACCGAGCTCGGATTGGCGTTGTACGAATCGTCGATGAGCCACGCGCCGCCGCGCCGGCGGCGCAGCTGCAGGCGCCCCTTGACCGCGCGCATGGCGGCAAGCCCGGCGCGGATCTGCTCGAGCGAGGCGCCGGCGCTGGCCGCCGCCGCGGCTGCCCCGAGGGCATTGCGCACGTTGTGCTCACCGGCGAGCGCGAGGCGGATCTCGCAGCGACCCTGCGGGGTCAGCAGCGTAAAGACCGTGGAGAAACCCGCCGAATCCACCGACAGATGCAGCCCCTCGGCGCGAAACTGCGCCTCAGGCGATAGCCCGAAGGTCACGACCGTGGCCCGGGTGCTCGCACGCCACAGCGACACGAACGGATCGTCCGCGTTCAGGATGGCGCTCCCCTCAGGCGGCAGCGTCGCGACCATCTCGCCTTCGGCGCGCGCCACGCCCTCGAGCGTACCGAAGCCCTCGAGGTGCTCGGCGCCTGCATTGGTGATCAGCCCGACGGTCGGCCGCGCGATCTGCACCAGCTGCGCCACATCACCGGCGCGATTGGCGCCCATCTCGATGACCGCGCTGGCGTGCCTTGCGTGCAGGCGCAGCAGCGTCATCGGCACGCCGAGGTGATTGTTCAGATTGCCGCGCGTGGCGAGGCACTCCCCGGCCTGTGAGAGGATCGCGGCAATCATCTCTTTGGCGGTGGTCTTGCCGTTGCTGCCGGCCACACCGACCACGGGACCGGCGAAGGCAGCGCGCGCACGGCGTGCCGCGCGCGCCATCGCGCTCTCGACGTTGTCGACCACGATCTGCGGCAGCGCCACGAGCTGCTTGCGCAGCACCAGCGCGCCCGTGGCGCCGTGCGTCGCGGCGTCGGCGACGAACTGATGGCCATCCAGCCGCTCGCCCGCCAGCGCAGCAAACAAGTCGCCGGCGCGGCAAGCGCGCGAGTCGATCACCAGCTCGCTGAAGGGCCGATCCTCGCCGATCAACCGGCCGTCGCAAGCGGTGGCGAAACCTGCCAGCGTGCGGATCATGCAGCCCCCCGCATGGCAAGCGCCGCACGCACGGCTTGCACGTCGCTGAAGGCGCGCCGCTGCCCCGCGATCAACTGATACTCCTCGTGGCCCTTGCCCGCCACCACGATCACGTCCTGTGCCGCGGCCTCCGCCAGTGCGCGGCGGATGGCAAGCGCGCGATCGTGCACGATGCGCATGCGCCGCTCGGCGCCGGCGGCCGCGGCGCCCTCGGCGATCGCGTTGGCGATGGCGGCCGGATCCTCGCCGCGCGGATTGTCATCCGTGATGATCAGCGCATCGGCCAGATCCGCAGCGATCCGGCCCATATCGGCGCGCTTGCCCTGATCGCGCTCTCCTCCGCAACCAAACACGCACCAGAGCCGCCCGGCACAGTACAGCCGGGCCGCCGCAAGTGCCTTGGCGAGCCCATCCGGCGTGTGCGCATAGTCGATCAACACCAGCGGCCGCGTGCCGCCGCCTTCCGCCTGCATACGGCCCGGTGGCGCGGCGCACGCCCCCAGCACCTCGCAGGCGCGCGGCAGCGGAATCTCCCAGGCCAGCAGCAGCGCCAGCACCGTCAACAGATTGTCAGCATTGAACGCCCCGCGCAGCGGGCTCGCGAGCGTTGCGCTGCCGCGGCTGCTCGCGACGGCGAGCAGCAGTCCCTGCGGGGTGATCGAGACCCGCTCGGCGCCGACGTACTCGACGGTGCGCCGCCCCGCAGCGCTCGCGCCGTATGCTGCCGCCCGTACAGTCGCCACATCGCGCGCTGTCACAAACAACGGCGCCTCGCCGGGCTGGACCTGAAGGCGCTGCGCAAGCGCGCGCCCGAAGGCGTCGTCGATGTTGATGACGCGTGCGCCGAGCTGCGGCCAGTCGAACAGGCGCGCCTTGGCCGCCGCATAGGCGTCCATGGTGCCGTGATAGTCGAGATGATCCCGCGTGAGATTGGTGAATGCCGCACCCCGCAGCCGCACCCCGGCGCAGCGCCCCTGATCCAGCGCGTGCGAGGAGATCTCCATGGCGACCGAGTCGCTGCCGCCCTCCACCAACTGCGCGAGCAGGCGATGCACGCTCAGCACATCGGGCGTCGTATTGGACAGCGGGCGCAGCGCAACCGCTACGGCACTGGCGGAGTCGCGCCTGGCGCTGCCGACACCGAGCGTGCCGATGTAGGCACTGCGCCGGCCCAGCAGCGCGAGCGCTTCGGCCAACAGCCACGCGCAAGTGCTCTTGCCGTTGGTGCCCGTGATACCCGCGATCGCCAGATGCGCCGAGGGTGCGCCGAAGAACCGATCGGCGATCAGGCCCAGATGCGCGCGCAGCTGCGGCACTTCGACCACCAGTACATGGGCAGGCAGCCCTGGCGCCGCGACGCCCGGGGCGCTCTCCCAGAGGACGGCGCGCGCGCCGGCCGCGGCGGCACGTGCAGCGAACTCAAGGCCATGCGAGCGGGCACCGCGACACGCAAAAAATGCCGCGCCGGCAGTGACCTCGCGACTGTCGAGGGTCAGATCAGTGACTGCCAGATCGGGCGGCAGCTCGGCGACGCCGCGCATCGCCGCTTGCAGCGGGCGTGCGGGAGCGTGCAGCGCCGGGGCGCTCATCGCCGTGCCACCCGCTGGCTGAATGGCAGCGGCGAAGCGGGCGGCGCGACATCGTCCGGCGCGACACCCAACAGTCGCAGCGCGCCGCCTACCACGGCGGAGAACACGGGCGCCGAAACATCGCCGCCCAGATGCTCGCCAGCCGTCGGATCGTCGATCACCACCACGGCGGCCAGGCGCGGTGCACTGGCCGGCGCAACGCCGGCGAACACCGAGGTGTAATGATCGGTCGAGTAGGCGCCGTTGATGAACTTGTAGGCCGTGCCGGTCTTGCCTGCCACGCGATAGCCGGGAATGCTCGCCTTCACTCCCGTGGCACCCTCCTGGGTGGTCACGGCCTGCAGCAAGCCGATGAGCTCGCGCGCCACGTGTGCATCCAGCACACGCTCATCGGGAGGCGGGCTGTCCACACGCAGGATCGACACCGGTCGATGCACACCGAGCGCGCCGATCGTCGCGTACGCCGAGGCGAGCTGCAGCGGCGTCACCGAGAGGCCGTAGCCGTGCGACAGAGTGGCCACGGTGATGGGCCGCCAGTGCGCGTAGTTGGTGAACACGCCGGCGGACTCGCCCGGCATTCCGCTGTCGGTGATCTGTCCGAAGCCGAAGTGGCTCAGGGTGCTCCAGATCTGTCGCGGCTGCAGCTGCTGCTCGAGCTTGATCATGCCGACGTTGGAGGACTTGGCGAGCACCGTGGCCAAACCCACGACGCCGAGATTGCCTCCGTCGTCCCTGAAGATACGATCGGCAACCTGAACGTAGCCTGGATTGGTATTGACGAGGCTGTGGGCATTGAATCGGCCGGAAGCCAGGCCCGCTGCCACAATGAAGGGCTTGATGCTCGAGCCCGGCTCGAACAGGTCGGTGACGGCACGATTGCGATAGTCGGCCGGTGAGAACTGCCCGCGGTCATTCGGGTTGTAAGCCGGCTGGTTGACCATGGCGAGCACTTCGCCGGTGTCCACGTCGATGACCACCACCGAGCCGGCATGCGCGCGATTGGCCAGAATCGCGCGCTTGAGCTCGCGATAGGCCAGGTACTGGATGCGCAGGTCCAGGCTCAGCGCCAGATCCCGTCCCGGATGCACCTCGCGGATGCTCTCGACGTCCTCGACTTTCTCGCCGGTGCTGTCCTGAATGACGCGCTCGGCGCCGTCCTTGCCGGCCAGCCAGCGATTGAAGGCCAGCTCCAGGCCCTCCTGTCCCGCGTCATCGATGCTGGTAAAGCCCAACACATGACCGGTGACTTCGCCGGCCGGGTAGTAGCGACGATATTCGCGCGACAGGTTGACGCCCGGCACGTCCAGAGCGGCCACACGGCGTGCCGCGGCCGGGTCGACACCGCGCTTCAGGTAGAGAAACTGGCGATCCAGGTTGCTCGTCACGCGGCGTGTGAGTTCGCCGCGATCCACACCGAGCATGCTCGCCAGGCGCGGCAGATCCTCCAGTTCCCCATGCAGCTGCTGCGGATTGGCCCATACGGAATCGACCGGGGTGCTCACCGCCAGCGGCTCGCCGTTGCGATCGGTGATGTCACCGCGATGCGCGAGCAGCGTCGTCACGCGAGAGAAGCGCGCCTCCCCCTGCTGGGTGAGAAAGCCGTGCTCGACGAGCTGCAGCTCCACGGCGCGGCCGAGCAGTCCCAGCGCAACCAGTGTCAGCAGTGCAAACACTACGCGCAGCCGCATGCGGTGCGAATACGGCCGCGGTCGCGCGGCTCGTCCTGCCGCGCGTGTGCTGCGGCCGCCGCGCGCGCGACTCGTACGCCGTCTCATGGGGCGATGATCTCGATCGTGCGTGGATCGGGCGTGCTCATGTGCAGCCGATCGCTCGCGACACGCTCGACCAGCGTGTAGGCCGACCAGGCGCTCTGCTCGAGCTGCAGACGCCCCCAATCGTCATCGAGCGCCTCGCGCGCCGTGCGCAACTGCGTGAGCTGCATGAACAGCTCGCGTGCCCGGTACTTGGCGTAGATGGCCCCGGCGGCCGAGCCGAGCACCGCACACCACATTAGCGGCAGGACCAGCAGCAGCGCTTGACGCGAGGCGCTCACGCCAGCCGCTCCGCGACACGCAGCAGCGCGCTGCGCGCGCGCGGATTGGCGGCGATCTCGGCGGCGCCCGGCCGCTGCTTGCGGCCCACACGGCGCAGCGCCAGCGGCTGCACGGCCCGCATCTCGGCGGCTCGCAGCGGCACGCCGGCCAGGCCCGCATCGGCTTCGGCGTGGCGACGGATGAACTGCTTGACCGCCCGATCCTCGAGCGAATGGAAACTGATGACCGCCAGCCGCCCGCCCGGGGCAAGCAGCGTTAGCGCCTGGGAAAGCCCCTGCTCGATCTGGCCAAGCTCATCGTTCACGTGCATACGCAGCGCCTGAAAGGTGCGCGTGGCCGGATGCCGGCCGCTCTCGCGCGTCGGCACGGCTGCCGCCACCAGCGCCGCGAGCTCCCCGGTGGTGGTGAGCGGCGCCTGCGCGCGCGCGCGCACGATGGCGTGGGCAATGCGGCCGGCGAAGCGCTCCTCTCCGAGGCTACCGATCACGCCACGGATCTCGTCACGACTCGCTTGCGCGAGCCATGCGGAAACCGGCCGGCCATGCGCCGGATCCATGCGCATATCGAGCGGGCCGTTCTGGCTGAAGCTGAAGCCGCGCGCCGGGTCGTCGAGCTGCGGGGAGGAGACGCCCAGGTCGAACAGGATGCCGTCGACGCGCGTACTCGCCGTCTGGCCACGTACCGCGGCGGCGAGCTGCGCAAAGTCGGCCTGCACGAGGCGGATGCGCGACTCCCGGCCAAAGCGCAGCTGCCCCGCCGCGATCGCCGCTGGATCGCGATCGAGCGCCACGAGCTGCCCCTGTGCCTCGAGCGCCGCGAGGATGCGCGTGCTGTGACCGCCACGACCGAAGGTCGCATCGACATACAGCCCCGCCGGCCGGACCGCCAGCGCTGTGAGTACCTCCTCGAGAAGCACCGGCGTGTGCTCATCCAATGCACCCCCCTTCTGGCATGCGCAGCCGCCGCCTCACAACGACAGCGAGTCGAGCTGCGCCGGCAGATTCGCAGCCGACGTTTCGGTCGCCAGCCAGGCATCGCGCCGCTCGTTCCAGCGGGACTCGTCCCACAGCTCGCAGCGCGCCCCCTGGCCGATCAACACCGCATGACGATTGAGCTTGGCGAGTTCACGCAGTTCCGGCGGCAGCAGCATGCGTCCGTGCCCGTCGAGCGACAGGTCCGCCGCGTGGCCGACCATGATGCGCTGCAACCGACGCGAGTCCTCGTTGAAGGTGGGCAGCTCCATGATGCGGCGCTCCACCTGCTCCCAATCGGTCAGCGGGTAGATGAGCAGGCACGCCCCGTCGAGGTTGACCGTAACGACCAGCTGGCCCTGAGAGCGCTCGAGCAGCCGCTCGCGGTAGCGCGCGGGTACGACGACGCGACCTTTGTCATCCAGGGTGATTTTTGCTGCGCCGCGGAACATTAGACCTGGGAACTTGGGCCATTACGACCCATTCCCTCCCACCTTTTCCCACTTCGCACCACTATAGGAATGCGAATGGCGGCATGTCAACGGTTTCTGACAGTAATTTTTTCAGTAGCTGTAGGGACTTACAGGGAAAAAGCTCCAGTGGGACGGTAAGCCCATTAACGAATCTTTAGGGATCAGCGAGTTGAACCCCAAAGCTCGAACACAGGTGATTTAGCGCGTGCAAGGCCGCGTGTAGGACGCCGGCGCGGCGCAGCAACGGCAGGAAAAGGCGAAGAGCCGGCCTATAAGCCGGGTTCTGTCGTGAGCAGCCATTCCTCTGGGACGTGCGTCACCGCACGCCTCAAGCGGCCTACCCGGAAGCACGCGCGGGCACACGCTGCAGCCCGAGGGCGACTGCGACTTCCCTATTTGGCCTTGCTCGGGGTGGGGTTTGCCGTGCCGTCGCGTGTTGCCAGCGACGCGGTGCGCTCTTACCGCACCGTTTCACCCTTACCGGCGCCGTTGCCGGCGCTTAGGCGGTTTGCTCTCTGTTGCACTTTCCGTGGGCTCGCGCCCCCCAGGCGTTACCTGGCACCCTGCCCGCCGAGCCCGGACTTTCCTCCATGGAGGCGAAAACAAGTTCCCGTCCCCACAGCGGCTGCCCGGCCGGCTCCTCGCGAGGCGCACGATACTGGCTTCAAGGGAACTGCTCAACCCTCATCCGCGCCGCGCAGGCGCTGTGCCAGCGCGTAGGCCTCGCGCCGGGGCACTCCCGCCAGCTGCGCCGCGATGGCGGCCGCTCGTGCCGGTGGCAGCTCCGCCAGCAGCAGCCGCAGTGCCTGCGCGAGCAGCGCCCTCCTCGGACCCTCCCCCGCGCGCGCCAGGGCAGCCTCGCTCCCGGCGCCGGCCTCGCCCTCACCCTCTCCCTCTCCCTCACCCTCACCCTCGCTCCCACCGCCACCGCCAGCTCGGGTCTGCTCGGTCATGCCCTCGACGATGAGCGTGATCTCGCCGCGTGCCATGTTCGGCTCCGCGTCGAGCGCCTGCAGCAGCTGCGCGAGCTGGCCGCGGTGCGCACTCTCGTGCACCTTGGTGAGCTCGCGGGCGATCACGGCGCGCCGTTCGCCGCCCAGCAACGCCGCCAGATCGCGTAGCGTGGCAGCGATGCGATGTGGCGCCTCGAAAAACACCAGGGTGCGCGGCTCGGCCGCGAGCGCCAGCAGGCGTGTGCGCCGCGCGGCGCTGCGTGCGGGCAGAAACCCCTCGAACACGAAGCGATCAGTAGGCAGTCCTGCGATGCTCAGCGCCGCGGTCAGCGCCGAGGGACCGGGTATCGCGCGCACCGTGATGCCGGCCGCAGCAGCAGCCCGCACCAATGCATAGCCCGGATCCGACACCAGCGGCGTGCCCGCGTCGCTGACCAGCGCGACGATCGCGCCCGAGTGCATGCGCTCGATGAGTTCCTGCACGCGCGCGCTCTCGTTGTAGTCGTGCAGCGATTGCAGATGCGCCTGGATGCCGAGCAGGCGCAGCAGCGCACCGGTGTGGCGGGTATCCTCTGCTGCCACCAGATCCGCGGCCGCCAGCGCTTCACGCGCACGCGCAGTCAGATCGGCAAGATTACCGATGGGCGTTGCGACCACATCGAGACGGCCGCGTGCATTGTGCTGCGCGCCGCTCGCGGCATGCTCTGCAGCACGGACCTGATCGCGGCGAGCCACTATAATCGAATCCCCGCTTCATCCGAGGGCGTGCTGGGACACGCATGATGCCACCGAAAATGCGACTGTGGATTTTGATCGTGGCGGCAGCGACCCTCGCAGCCTGCGTGGCCCTGCCCCCACCGCAGAGCGAGGCGCCCGCCGCACCGAACGCGCCGCAGCTGGCACGTCGTGGCGATCACGCGCAGGCCGCGCTCGCCTACGAGGGCGAGGCCATGCGCAACGTCGCTGCCCGCGTGCAGCTGCTGCTGTCTGCGACGCAGGAATGGCTGGCTGCGCAACGGCCGGCCGACGCGCAGCGCGTGCTGCGCACGCTCGGCGAGCCACTGGCTCCCGCGCAGCATTACCAGCGTCAGCTGCTCGGCGCGGAGGTTTCCTATCAGCTGCATCAGGCTCAGCTCGCCTGGCGGCAGATCAGTGCCTTGCCGGCGGCGGTCGGAACGGCTGCCGCGCTCGACTATTACTCGCTCAGGATGCGCATCGCATTCGCGGCCGCGCGTCCGGTCGATGGCATTCGCGCCGAGCTTGCCGCCGAATCGTATGCCGCAGGCGACCCGCAGCGCGTCCAGCTGCGTAGCGCGCTGCTCGGCGAGTTGCTGCAGGCGCGTGCACGCGGCGTGGACCTGGCGGCACCCCCCGGCACCGATACGCTGACTCGCGGCTGGCTCGAGCTCGGCGCCACGGCAGCGCCCTCACGCTCGCTGTCGCTGAACAGTGCAATACTCGCGGCTCGCTGGCGCGCGCGCTACCCGAATCATCCGGCCCAGTCGATCCTCGAGCAGGCCTTCCCCGCGCCGCTGGCGGTCAACGCGCCCGGTGGGCGCGTGGCGTTGCTGCTGCCGCTGACCGGTCCCTATGGCGCCGACGGCACGACGATACGAGATGGTTTTCTGAGTGCACTATTCCAGCTGCCCCCGGCTGCTCGGCCACAGGTGCATCTGTACGACACGGCCGCCGTACCAGCCGCACAGGCGCTCGCGCAGGCACGCAGCAGTGGCGCCACCTTCGTCGTCGGACCGCTGGTCCCCGCCGCGGTCGCGAGCATCGCCGCACAGGGTCCCGAGCCCATACCGATGCTGGCGCTCAATTTTCTGCCCGATGGGCAGAGCGCCCCGCCGGGCATGTTTCAGGACGCGCTCTCACCGGAGGAGGAAGCGCAGCTCGCGGCGCAGCGCATCCTGGCCGACGGACACCATCACGGCATCATGCTCGTGCCGCGCAATGACTGGGGAACGCGCGTTGCCAACGCCTTCTCGCGCGCCCTTAGCCTCGGCGGCGGCAGTGTGATCGCCGCTCCGACCTACGATCCGCAGGAAAACGACTATGGCGATGAGCTGCGCGCCGTGCTCGGCATCGATCAGAGCCAGGCGCGCCGCCAGCGCCTGGAGCGCGCGCTCGGCACCAAATTCAATTTCGAGCCGCGCCACCGCGGCGACATCGAGTTCGTGTTCATCGTCACCAGCAGCGCGTTGAATGCGCGGCTCATCATGCCGCAGCTGCGTTACGCCTACGCGGGGGATATCCCGAGCTACTCGATCGCCGAGGCCTACGAGCCCGACACGCTCGACTCGAACAGCGACATCGCCGGGCTGACGTATGCCGATATGCCCTGGATGATCAGCGGCCAAAGTGCTCTGTCGGAGCTGCGTGACACTCTGTCCGAAACCTGGGGCAACCGCGTCGCCTGGCGCGGTCGATATTTTGCCTTCGGCTACGACGCCTGCCAGCTGATGCTGGCAATGTCAGCTCCTTACGGCACCGCATCGGCCGTGCAGATCGATGGCTTGACCGGTCAGCTGCACTTCGACGCCGATCGGCGCATCCAGCGCGAGCTGATCTGGGTGCGCGTGGATCGCAATGGCAACCCGCGACCGCTACCACCACCTGCAAATAATGCGGTCGCACCGGCGACGACGGGGACGGCGGGCCCGCCGGGTGCGGCAGAGGCACCGTTGCCGTAGCCTGCACGCCTATCTGCAGCGTCACGCCACGTTCTCGCCTCACCCTGCGCCGGCAGCGCGTGCAGCATGCCAGCTCATGGATGCGGTTCGCGCTTCTGACCGCGCTGCGCTCGGCGCCCAAGTCGAGGAACGCGCCGCGCAGTTGCTGCAGCAGGCAGGATTTCGCATCCTGCTGCGCAACTACCGTTGGCGCGGCGGGGAACTCGACCTGGTCGCGCAGCGCGGAGATCTGTTGGTCATCGGCGAGGTACGTCTGCGCTCGAGCCGCCGTTTCGGCGGCCCGGCGGCGAGCATCTCTGCGAGCAAGCGCCACCGCATCCGCCTGACCACGCAGCACCTGCTCGCACGCCGTCCTCGGCTTGCGCGGCTCAATGTACGCTTCGATGCCTTGCTCGCGGCAGGCGCCGAACAGCCGCTCGAATGGCTGCAGGGCGTGATGTAGGCGCCGACTACTTGACGACGGTCAGCTTGGCGCGACGGCGCTCGGGTGTTTCCGGTGGCGGCGTTTCCGGATCCGGCCCCGGACCGGACGGTGGCGTGGGCCCTTCGGGATCCGATTCGGAAAAGATCATGCCCTCACCGGTCTCGCGCGCATAGATACCGAGAATCGCCTGCATCGGCACGTTGACGTGATGCGCGACGCCGGCGAAGCGCGCATCGAATTGCACACCATCGTTCTTCAGCTGCAGGCGCTGCGTCGCCGAGGTCGACACATTCAGCACGATCTTGCCTTCCTTGACGTAGGCCACCGGCACCTCGACTCCGGTCTGCAGGGCGTCGACGATGACGTGCGGCGTGTAGCCGCTGTCACTGATCCACTCGTGCATGGCGCGTAGCAGATAGGGACGGCGCGAAACGGCCGCGTGACGTGCGCCGCCGGGCCCGCCGCCGGGCCCGCTGGGAGAAGAGGCCATCAGTCGGCCCTCATCTCATGTTCGGCCTCCGACAGGCTGGCGCGAAACGACGGACGCGCGAACACGCTCGCCGCGTAACGCGTCAACGCTTGTGCCTGCGGCGGCAGATCGATCTCGTAGCGGCGCAGCCGCCACAGGATCGGCGCGATGCTGGCGTCCACCAGCGAGAAATCATCGCTCAGAAAGTACGGCTTGACCTTGAAGACGTCGGCGCTCTGCAGGATGGCATCGCGCAGGATCTTGCGATTTTTGGCGACGTGCTTCTTGTCGTGATCCTCGTCGATGGCCTGCGCCAGACCATACCAGTCGCGCTCGATGCGATAGAGCGCCAGCCGGAACTGCGCGCGCAGGATCGGATCCACGGGCATCAGCGGTGGATGCGGAAAGCGCTCGTCGAGGTATTCGATGATGACGCGCGAGTCGTACAGCACCAGGTCCCGGTCCACGAGCGTCGGCAGGCTGTGGTAGGGATTGAGATCCAGCAGGTCCTCGGGGTAGCGCCCAGGCACCACGTTGATGATGTCGATCTCGACACCCTTCTCGGCGAGAACGATGCGGCTGCGATGGCTGTGCGGTTCTTCCGGCGCCGAGAACAGCGTCATGACCGAGCGGCGAGACATGAATCACCTCCCCTGCCGACGACGCATGCAACAGTTCAACTCAAACACTCAATGCACGTCTTTCCAGTATTCCCTCTTGAGCAGCCAGGCAAAGCCCGTCAGAACCAGCAGGAACAGTACGACCCAAATGCCGAGTCTCTGGCGCTCGACCTGCGCCGGTTCCCCGACGTAGTCGAGAAAATTGACCGTATCGCGCACGAAGCCATCGAACTGCTCGGGCGTCATATTGCCCGGAGAATCGGTCGCGAAATGATCGAATACCTGCTGCGTGGTCCCGTCCGGCTCCTTGACCGTGCGGAAGACGGCTTGCTTGACGCCCTCGAGGTCGGAAAGCACATCGGGCATGGCCACATTCGGGTCAGCCAGATTGTTGCTGCCCGTTGGACTGCTCGGATCCGCGTAGAAGGTCCGCAGATACTGGTAGATGTAGTTGCCGCCCTTGTAGCGCGCCATGTCCGACAGATCCGGGGGGACCTTGCCGAACCAGCTGGCCGCATCCTCGCTCGGCATCGGCGTGCCGATATAGTCGAGATTGGTGCTGCCGGGAGCGACCAGATTGGCCGCCAGCACGGAGTCCGGAATTTTCAGATCCGTCGCCATGCGCTCGTAGCGCTCGTACTTGAGGGAGTGGCACCCCTCGCAGTAGTTCATGAAATTGCGCGCGCCACGCTGCAGGGAGGCCAGATCGCTGACGTTGTTGCCGGCGCTCCAGCTGCTCCAGTCCAGCGGCGCCGCGCGCTCGGGCACCGCGGGGGTCCCGGCCGCGGAGGCGCTGCGCAGCGCGGCGGCACCGGCCGCGACAGCCAGTGATAGCGCCGCCGCTACGCACAGGATCTGACGAGGCAGCTTCGCCATGAGCTTAATGGCCATGATGGTACGTAACCCTGTCGGGCACCGTCTTGACCGGATCGATGCGTGAGTACCACGGCATGAGCACGAAGAAGGCGAAATAGCCCACCATCAGCACCCGCGATATCACGTAGGCAGTGGGCGTCGGCGGCTGCATGCCCATGTACATCAGGCCCAGAAACGACACGGTGAACACCGCGAGGAACAGCTTGAAAATCCAGCCGCGGTAGCGGATCGACTTGACCGGCGAGCGGTCCAGCCACGGCAGGAAGAAAAACGCCAACACCGCCAACAGCAGCATCAGAGCGCCGATGCGCTGGTTCGGGATGGCACGCAGGATCGCGTAGTAGGGCGTGAAGTACCACGACGGGGTGATGTCCGGCGGGGTCGACACCGGATCTGCCGGCGTGAAGTTCGCGTCCTCGAGGAACAGGCCGCCGAAGGTCGGCTCGAAGAAGATGATGGCCGCGAAGATGGTCAGGAAGGCGCAGATGCCCACCAGGTCCTTGACGCTGTAGTAGGGATGAAACGGAATGCCATCGAGCGGCCTGCCGTTTGTGTCCTTGTGCGCCTTGATCTCGATGCCGTCGGGATTGTTCGAGCCCGAGTGGCGCAGCGCCACCAAATGCAGCACCACCAGCAGCAGCAGCACCAGTGGGATGGCCACGACGTGCAGGGCGAAGAAGCGGTTCAAGGTGGCGTCGGCCACTCCGTAGTCGCCACGGATCCACAGCACCAGCCCCCCGCCGATGACGGGGATGGTGCCGAAGATGTTGATGATGACCTGGCAGGCCCAATAGGACATGTTGCCCCAGGGCAGCACGTAACCCATGAACGCTTCGGCCATCAGCGCCAGATAGATGATCATGCCGAACAGCCACAGCAGCTCGCGCGGCGCCTTATAGGACCCGTACAGCAGTCCGCGGTACATGTGCAGGTAGATCACCGCGAAGAACGCCGACGCGCCGGTCGAATGCATGTAGCGGATCAGCCAGCCGAAATCGACCTCGCGCATGATGTACTGCACGGAGTCGAAGGCGGTGGTCTCCCCGACTTTGTAGAACATCGTCAGGAAGATGCCGGTCAGCAGCTGGATGACCAGCACCACCACGGCGATGAAGCCGAAGAAGTACCAGAAATTGAAGTTCTTCGGCGCGTAGTACTCGAGCGCCTGGCTGCGGATGAAGCTCTCGGCCGGGAAGCGCTTGTTGATCCAGGCCCACAGTCCGCTCTGGGTGGTAGCGGCACCGCGCTGCTGGTCATACTGGTGATCGGAAATATCGGGCATCAGGCGTTCCCCGCGGGAGCGGCGGTGGCGGCGGCGGCATTGTCCAATCCGACCACCAGCGTGGTCGGATTGCGGTAGCTGTAGGGCGGCACCACCAGGTTGTAAGGAGCCGGGGCACCGTCGAACACGCGGCCGGCCATGTCGTAGCGCGAGCCGTGGCAGGGACAGCGAAAGCCGCCCGGCCAGCTCGCCCCGATCACCGGATCACCTGGATCGAAGAATGCCTTGGGCAGACATCCCAGGTGCGTGCAGTAGCCGATCATCACCAGGAATTCCGCCGTGCGCGAGCGCATCTCATTGCGCGCATAATCGGGCTGGTTCGATTCCTTGGACTGCGGATCCTTGAGCGCGGAGTCGTTCTTACCGAGCGCATCCACCAGATTCTGCGGACGGCGCACGATATAGATCACCTGGCGGCGCCAGGTCGAGGTGATCAGCTGCCCGACCTCCATCTTCGACAAGTCGACCTCGACGGGAGCGCCGAGCGCACGGGCACGCTCCGAAGGGTTCCAGGATTCTACGAAGGGCACCGCTGTGGCCACCGCACCGACCGCGGCGAGACCGGCAGTGGCGAACGTGAGGAACTTCCTGCGGGTCGTATCGATCTCGTCGGCAGCGGCAGGCGCTGCCATCACGCCAACTTCACTCATGTCCCTCTCTCATACGCGCTGGCATCCGGCACGTGGCCATCGCATGGCGCACGCGTGTGGACGCTACGTAAACGTCAGGAAGTGTCGCATTATACACAACCGGTCGGCGCTGCCTGGCCGCCTGATGTCATCCGCGCCCACTTGATCTGCCGCGAACGCGCATGAACCGACGTCCAGAGGCCTAAAACTGCCGTGAGGCCGCCATGAAACCCTATGCCCTGCTCGGCCGCGCCGCACTGTTCATCGCCGGCAGCGTCATCGGCGGCCTGGCGCTCGCCTTCGTCATCGTGTTCATTCATCCGCAGCTGCTGCTGCGGCCCGGCATGATGACGCAAGCGCCGCCGGTGCGCGCTGCGACCGTCGCCGATACGGCTGACACCACTGCCGGCACCGCCAGCACAAGCCGCAGCGGTGCGGGCGCAGCCGGCGACGTAGAGGCCATCGCGTCTGGCGCGCCGGCCGCTGGCACGCCGGCTGGCGATCTGCCTGCGGACGTGGCCCCGGCCAGCGCCGGCGACGCATCGCCGGCATTGGCAGGGCTGCCCGACAACACTGGCTCCTATGCCGCCGCGGTGCGCCGTGCCGCACCCGCCGTGGTCAATATTTCCACCCGCCGCCTCGTGACCGAGCAGATCCAGCCCGGCTCATTCGGGCCGCTGTTCGGCGATCTGCAGCCGTTCTATCGCCAGCGCATGGAGAGCGCACTGGGCTCCGGGGTGATCGTCGACGCCGCCGGGCATGTCGTGACCAACAACCACGTCATCGAGGGCGCCGACACCATCATGGTGTACCTGGCCGACGGCCGGGTGACCTCCGCCAGCGTCGTCGGGCGCGATCCGGACACCGATCTGGCGCTGCTGTCGATCCAGCTGAAGAACCTGCCGGTGATGCCGCTGGGTCGCTCGGACATGTTGCAGGTAGGCGATCCGGTACTCGCGATTGGTGACCCGCTCGGGCTAGGCCAGACCGTCACGCACGGCATCGTCAGCGCCACCGAGCGCAGGTCGCTGGGCGTGCCGACCTTCGAGAATTTTATTCAGACCGACGCCGCCATCAATGCCGGCAATTCCGGGGGCGCGCTGATCGACGCGCGCGGCGAGCTGATCGGCATCAACACGGCTGTGCTGAACAAAAGCGGCGATCTCAACGTCGAAGGGATCGGCTTCGCGATTCCCGTGAACCTGGTGCGCGGGGTCATGAAGGAGATTCTCGCGCACGGCCGCGTCATCCGCGGCTGGCTCGGCATCTATCCCGAAGACATCGACAACGAGCAGGCGCATCAGCTCGGCCTGTCGCGCGGCGGCGTCGTGATCGCCAACATGTACCGCCAGAGTCCCGCAGTGGCAGCCAGCCTGCGCATCGGCGACATCATCACCGCGATCGATGGCAAGTCCGTACAGACCTCCCAGGAGTGCCTGCAGCTGATCGCCACCCGCACGCCCGGCAGCCACGTGACACTGCACCTGATCCGCGGCAATGCCGGAATCGATGCCGACCTGCAGGTCGTCGAGCGTCCCATGCAAAGCCCGCGCTGACCGCAACGGTGCCAGGAGCATAAGCCCCGCCCGGGGCACGGATGCCATGACACAGTGAGGGCGCTCAGAATGCGTTTCATCTGACGAAACGCAT
>DATAXJ010000016.1:0-59367 GCA_036266795.1 Steroidobacteraceae bacterium
CAGATGATCAGCCGGCAGCCACTCATCCACCGAAGGGGGCAGCAGGTAGGCTGTGCCTCGATCCACCGCGCGGAAATTACTCATCCGGCTCGACCCTCGGTGCTCTGTCCTGAGCACCGAGCATCTCATGACTCTATCGCCACGTTAAGTCCGACAGGCTGCTAGGCGGCCGCGACAGGGCCGCCCGAACGCTCGAGCGTCGCCTCAGGACGCGAGGATCTGGTAGCTATCGGTGAGCAGCCGCTGCGTGCCGCTGTCGGACAACAGCGGCTGCGCATCCCCGTCGGTAATCAAGCTCAGGGGCGCTCCGGTCAGCAGCCGCCGACAGTGCGAGGCCGGCGCCGGCTTGGCGAACAGATACCCCTGGGCAAGACCGCAGCCGAGCTGTCGCAGCTTCTCGAGCTGTTGCCAGCCTTCGATACCCTCGGCGACCGTCTTGATGTTCAGGTGGCGTGCCATCGCGATGATGGCTCCGACGATGGCCAGGTCGCTCATGTCGGTGACCAGGTCGCGCACGAAGCTGCGATCGATCTTCAGATAATCGACGTGCCAGCGCTTGAGGTAGCCGAGGCTCGAATAGCCCGTGCCGAAATCGTCGATCGCAATGCTCACCCCGAGCTCGCGCAACTGCGTGATGGCATCGAGCCGTGAGCCCCCGCCGCGGTTCTCACGCCGCTCGAACATGGTGCTCTCGGTAAGCTCCAGCTGCAGCAACGCCGGGCTCATGTTGTGGGCGCGCGTGAGCGTCTCGATCTTCTCGCGCAGATTCGAGCGCTGCAGCTGTACCGCCGAGATATTCACCGCAATGGGCACCAGGCTTGCCCCCTCGCCGCGCCAGTATTGCAGATCCTCCAGCACCCGCTGCAGCACGAACTCACCGACTGGCACGATCAGGCCAGTCTCCTCGGCCACGTCGATGAAGCGCCCCGGCAGAATGAACCCGCCATGGCCCGGCTGCTTCCAGCGAAGCAGCGCCTCCAGGCCCATGACGCGGTTACTGAGGATGTCGACGATCGGCTGGTAGTGCACGTCGAGCTGGCCGAGTTCGAGCGCGCTGCGCAGGCTCGCCTCGATCGCCACGCGCTCGCGCAGCTTGCGCGCCATGATCGGACTGAAGAGCTGAAAGTTGTTCCTGCCGCGATCTTTCGCCTGGTACATCGCGGTATCCGAATGCCGCAACAGCTCGCCCATGTCGGTGCCGTCGCGCGGGTACAGTCCCACACCGATGCTGGCCGTGGCCACCAGCGGCCGCCCGTCCACGACGATGGGGGTGCTCAGGGCCCGATTGATACGCTCGGCCATCTCGCTGATGACTTCGGTCTTGCGGATGGCCTGCAGTACCACGATGAATTCATCACCGCCCATGCGCACGACCATGTCCTCGGAGCGCACGGTGGCGCGCACGCGTTCGGCGACTTTCTTGAGCAGCTTGTCGCCGGTCTCGTGACCGCGTGAGTCGTTGATGTGCTTGAAGCGATCCAGATCCAGAAACAGCACCGCGAGCATGGAGTTGTTGCGCTTGGCCTCTTCGATCGCCCCGGGCAGGTGATGCGCCAGATACAACCGGTTCGGCAGGCCGGTAAGCTGATCATGGTGCGCGAGGTGGTCCAGATGCTGCTGCTTCTCGAGCAGCTGCGCTTCCACGCGCCGACGCAGCGAGACGTCGCAGATCGTAAAGGCGAGCATGGCCTCCTCGCCCACGCGCAGCGGATGGCCGGTCACTTCGACTTCCATCGAGTTGCCGTCCTGGCAAAGCTGGCGCAGCTGCAGCGGCACGGTAGGATCCGGAGCGCGCAGCCGTGCAATCGCATCCGCATCCAAGCGCTCGCTGTCGAACAGCTGCAGCAACGTCAGCGCGCGCAACTCGGAATATGCATAGCCAAGGCTGCGCTGCGCGGCCGGATTAGCGTCCAGGATCCGCAGCGTGTCGGCCTCCGCGACCAGCACGCCATTGGGCGACTGCTCGAGGCTGGCCCTGTAGCGCGCCGCCTGGCGGCCGCTGCCCCGCCGGCTCAGCACGTACTCGGCTGCCACGGCGCCTGCCGCCGCGGCAAGCAGCATCCCAGCCAGGATGCCGATTACCCACATGGCCGTGCCCGATACCGCGCCGCGGGCGGCACATCGGTTTTCTCGGCCATCACCGCGACGGCTCGCTGAGTTCCGCGCTCAAGCAACGAAGCCCTCTCTCCCTGGTGTTGAGCGGCCGGTGCCGGCGTCAACCTCATCCGGTATTTGTTACGGGCCGTGACAGTCTGGCCAAATGCCCTGCGTAACTCGCGGGCGCGGTGCACAGTTTGCGTGCGGACCGCACAGCAGTGAGCGCCCGGGGATGTGCGCTGGTTTGCGAGAGTTGCGAAGTCAGCGAAGTCCTACAGAACTGGCGGCTTGGGCGTTTTCCATAATCACGGCGCGCCGAGCACACCACGGCGCTTCGCCGGGAGCACGCGGCGCGCCAAAAAGCAGCCGCTGATGCTCATCGGACCCAATTGCTCCTGCAAGCGCGCCTGGGCGCATTTGAAATGCTTCCCGGTCGTCAGCACATCGTCGAACAGCACCAGCTCCGCGCGCAGCGCGCGTTTCATCAGTTGCGCTGTATCCACGCTCAACAGCCTGTAGAGGGCAGCAAGGCTCACCCGTCGGCAGCCGCGGTGATCGGCCGGCAGGGACCGTGTCAGGCGGATCAGCGGGCGTATATCGGTGTCGTATCCGGCAAACGCGAGCTCCAGCAGCCGCACGAGGCGATCGTCGTAGTCCGCCGCACCGAACCGGGTAGAGGGCGGTATGGGGCACCAGCTCACTCGCTCGACCCATGGGCGCGGTGCCGCAGTGCGCAACGCCTGCGCCGCGCACACCAGGGCCCGTTCTTTGTAAAGCGCGCGCAGCGGACAGGCTGCCGCCTGCGATGGCCTGCACTTGAGGTCGCGGATCCAGCACTGCGCTCGGTTGCGTGCTCGACCGGGCAGGTACTCCCACAGGTACTGGCACCGATCAGCGACCTGCAGAAAACAGTGCTGCGCGCGTCGCGTTCCATCCAGCAGATGCAGGCAGGACTGTTCCGCGCCCTGCCCGCTCATGGCCGGCTGTGGGGCGCGCGCAGACGGACACGTCGCCAGCAGCGTGCCGAGCTGACCTTGAGGTAGCCGCACAGATCGGGCAGCTGCTCCAGCTCGGAGGCCAACACCAGCTGCTCGATGTGCCGCTGTTCGCTCGACTGGCGCGATCGGCTCCCCCGGGGGGCAGCCCACGGGCCAGCGATCTCGCGGCTGTCGGTCTGCTGCCGTCGGATGACTTCGCGCTCACCGATGAGCCGTGCGGCAAACGCCGAGGTACCCCCATGCTCGCTGCCGGCACAGCGCAGAATCAGCGTATTGCCGCAGTTTTCTACGATTGTCTGCGCCTCTCCGCTTCCATAGGTCGAAGACACCTGCGCAACCGACTGCCAGCCGAGTACGCAGCGGCCGCCGAACTTACGCAAGCGCGCCAGCGCATCCTTCAATCCGGCAATCGATCCAAGTGCATCCAGTTCATCCACCACGAACCAGAGACGCTGATCGACCTCCTCGGCACCGTCCATGGTCTCGAAGATCGCCAGCCTCAGCCACGCCGCAATGAGCGCGCGTAGCGCTGCGATCTGGTTGGCACGGTAAGGCAGGAACAGCACACCCCGGCCCGTGCGCACCCAGGACCGCACCGCCAGCGGCGCTGCCCGCTGGCGCGCGATGTGCTCGAGCGGCGCAACTGCCGCGCTGGCCACAGCGCGAATGGAAGCGAACATACGCGCGTTGTCGGGGTCCATAAACGGCTGCGCCGGCGTGTTCGCCAGCAGCGCCCGCAGTTCCTGCACCGGGGCTGCACTGAGCAGTCGCCAAAGCAGCGTCGTTGACGGGCTGGGCAGCAGCCGACAGCGTCGCAGCAGGGCCGCCAGAAAAGTCCGCGCGTAACTGCGCCATTCCTGGCTGGAGGCGTCGATGCCGGGTGAGATGAGCGCCTCGCACAACAGCTCGGCGTCGCAATCGCGTCTGAGCTCTGCGAACAGATCCCAGCGCGCGGACTCCGGCTCAAAAGGGTTGAGCAACAGATCGCCGCGGTAGGGACGCATGAAGCGGCGCAGATATGTACCGTCCGGATCGCTGATGATTGCGCGGTCACCGCGCAGCAATGCCGTATGCAGCAGCTCACGGATGGCCGTGGACTTGCCCGTACCGGTGGTGCCGATCAGCTTGAAATGCCGCATCTCATCGGGCAGGCGCAGCGGCACCCCGGCCATCGTGATCGCGGGTGGCCAGCGCACACTGCGGCGGCGATGCGCACGCTGCGTCCGCAGGCGCGCCCCACGTCGGTGCCGATCCGTGTCGCCGAGCCGCGCGACCGCGCCGCTTCCGGCGATCACCGCGGTCACCGTGACCAGCAAGATCACCACTGCGGCGAGGCTTGCAGACGATGCTTGCATGGGCACCCCGGGCTAGTACCCCTTCAGCACGTAAAAGTCGCCGGCCGATCCGTACCGCGGCGCCGTCACGTCCACCCGTACACACAGGCGTGCCTGCGGACCGCAGCGTCGCATTTCAACCTGCCCCCCCAACTGCGACAACCGGACGATGGAGCTGCTGAGCTTCGCCTGCTCGGCACGCAATCGCGCTGTTTCACTGCGCGAAGGCAGCCAGCCACCGACCAGCAACAGCACGGCTCCAATCGACAGCAGCACCGTGAGCATGCCAAAAGTAGCAAAATGGCGCCGCGCGCAGCGGCGCAGATGTGCGAGTGCCTCGGCCGCCAGATGCGCCTCCTCCACCAGCGCACCGCACTCGGCGATGAAGGAGCGCCGGATCTCATCACGCACGACCTCGTCCAGCCCGGCGGTGTGGGACTGCAGCCGCAGCAGGCTCTGCTCGGCGAGTTGCTGCAGCCCCGGCGCGTCGTCCCCATCATCCGGCACGGTCCCGCCGATGAGTTGCCGGGCGGTGTTGCTCATGCGCCGGCCGACGCGGCCCCGGAGGGTCCCATGGCCGGGCCGAGCCAGCGGCGCTTGCGTGCGGGCTCATACCAGATTTCCCGGATGTAGCGCTGGCCGTGCTGCGCATCGAACTGGATGACCACATCGACCACGCGGTAGAGCAACTCCTTGATGTGTTCGCGCGAGAGTGCGCGTCCGGCCGCACTGAGTTTGACCAGCAGCACCAGCTGCTCGAACGCCAGCTCCGCGCTGCTCGCATGCACGCTGGTGATGGAGCCCGGATGGCCGGAATTGGCATTGCGCAGGTAATCAAACGCCTCTTCGCCGCGCAGTTCGGCAAGCAAAATGCGGTCCGGCCGCATGCGCAGACAGGCTTCCAGCAGCTGCCGCGCGGTGACGCGCGACCGGCCCTGGTCATCCTTCGAATAAAGTAATCGCACGTGATTGGGATGTCGCTCGAGAGACAACTCGGGGGTATCTTCAATCGTGATGAGGCGCTCCTCGACCGGGATCTCGCGGATGAGCGCGCGCGTCCAGGTGGTCTTGCCAGAGCCGGTCGGCCCGGACACCAGCATGTTGAGACGCCCAACTACCGCCGCGCGCATGAATGCCTCGAGCTGCCTGTGTGCAAGCAGGGACAGCAGCTGGGTCTCCAGCGCCAGAGATCCGTCCGTCGCGCGTTGCGTGCCTTCGAAGACTCCACGCGCTGCGAGCTCCTCGATGGACCAGGACTGTGCCGCCGGCCGGCGGATGCAGATGGCCACGGTGCCGCCGGGACAAGCCGGCGGCAGGGCAAGCTGCACGCGCTGTCCTTCCGGTAGGAATCCCGACAACAGTGGCGAGGTCTCGTCGACCCGCTGGCTGGAGAAGTTGGCGACGAGTTTGGCGAAACGCCGGCACCAGGGATAATCCAGCGCCGGGAGCGGCTCATAGCACCATCCGCCGCAGCGTTCCAGAAATACACCGCCAGGTCGATTGATGCACAGTTCGGTGAGGGCGGCATCCCGCAGGAATGGCTGTAGAGGTATCAGCGTCAGATCCAGCGCCGAAGGTTCCCGATCGGTGCAGCGCAGGATCAGTGCCCCCGACGCCGGCTGCGGCACGTCATTCACCTGCCTGCGCCGCATGCAATACATAGACATTGGCGAAATCCACATCCCGTGCCACCAGCACTTCGATGCGATCGCCGTTGCGCTTGATGACCGTGGGCGCAATGGCCACCGTGCTCTTGAGCACCTCGGTCATGACATCCTGCGTGGCACTGGGGTTGTAGATCACCGTGCCTGAATTGCGGCTGCTGGCCTGCACGGCTGCCTGTACCGCGCTATCGATGCTGGACAGTAGAATGGCGGCCCCGAAGCGCTCCCAGAAATGCCGCTGGACCGTGCCGGGCAGGCCCGCCCTGCCAAGCGCATCGGTTCCCGGTGACTCCAGCGGAACGACGACTCCTGCGGGCGTGCGCGCCTCCGTCCAGAGAACATATACACGGGCCGACCCCTGCTGCACCTGGCCCTGCGTCTCACCAAACAGACGCGTGCCGCGCTCCAGAAGCACGACCCGTCCGTCGGCACTGAACGTGTCGCTGGCCGTCACGCAGCTGGTGATGCCCGGTAACGTCGAGTCGATAGCGGTCTCAAGGGTGCAATCGATGAACGTACCTTTCGAGAGCAGCAGACTGCGGTCGCGTAAGCGCCTTGCTGCAGCGGGAATGCTATCGGGTGTCGCCAGCAGTCCGGACTGGCCGGCTCCCGCGCCGCCTGGAACCGATAGCGATGCGGGGATGGCTTCGGCAAGATCGCTCGGCTGACTCATGGCAGCGTGACCGGAAGCATCGGCACCCGGCGTCGCGGCAGACAGCGCCGCATATACATCGCCCTGCAGACGGCGCCCGGGGGCAGCTGGTGCGCGCGGCGAGCCCGTTGCCCGGAACGAGGCAGGCGATTCGCTCAGCGGCGCCACGCCCAAGACCGGCTCAGGCGTCGCGGCGGCCATCGTGGGGGACGCGGCGAAATGGGGCCTGGCGGCCGGCGGGCGCGCCGGCGACTCCGCCGTGCCGAGTGGCGGCAAGGTCATCTCGGCTCCCGCCGCTGTGCTCTCGGCAACTTGTCGTGCTTGCCTGAGATGCGACTGCCGGGAAATTTGTCTTCCATAGTACCAGACCAACGTCGCGACGCCGAGCAGCACCATCATGCCCATCGCCAGCCAGTTGCTCAGGCGCGCCTGTCGGGACAGGGCTCGCGCCACGAGCGGCGCACTGCGCTCTCCTACGATCACGGCCGGCTGGTCGGTGGCGGACGAGGAGCGTCTAATCACTGTCGTCGTCCCGCAGGTCGCGGCGTATACCAGGCAAGGCCGTGGCACCGGCGGGAATGCCAACCTCCCGGCCGAAGGCGCGATTGGCCACGCAGCCGGCAAGCGCTCCTCGGCGCAGAATCAGCCGCTGTACAACGCCATGCACGACAACCTCATCGTGATCGATGTGGAAGTTCAGCAGCGATTCCGAACCGTCCGCATTTCTCAAAAACAGCGCCGGCATATCCTGACGCCTGCTGAAGCGCAGGTGCGTCTGAAAGCCATCGTCCCAGGCGGCGAGCGGCTGCAGCTCCCGGGGTCCACAGTACCAATAGTCTTCGTTCCGCGGTCGCTGCGTGGCCGGGGAGCCGAGTAGCGCCTCAAGAGCCTGGCTCGATGTCGGACGCGTGGTCGGCACCGTAGTGGGTGGCGGCGGCGGATAGAGAAAGCGCAGCGCATACAGCACGTCGGCATGACTGGCATCGGGCGCATGCGCGACAGCAACGTAATCGAAGTGATATACGCGCCGATCGGTGAGCACGGTGATATTCGTGTTGACGTCGGCGGCCCTTGGCTTGATGAATAGATGATTGCGCTGCGCGCTGAAGGACAGCCCCCGAAGATCGCCCGCGCCCAGCCCCACGACGCGCTCGCCGCTCTCGAACTCGATGTCCGTCTCGTAACCGGCATAAGCCGGCAACCGATACACCTCGTTGGCGTCATAGAGCACATTCCGCAGACGCACGTCTGCCAGGCATACGCCCGTCCAGAGCAGCAGCATCGCCAGCGAGCGCGGCCACAGTGCGGCGCTCACGGTGACTCCAGGCCCTTGACCGGAGCGGGCGAGGACACGCCGCCCGCATGGAGGTTCGTGGGGAGCTCGGCCGGTGGATCCCGGATGACCTCCGGCTCCGTGACGAAATTGACGATCTTGAATCCGAGGGGATTCCAGCGGCGGACCTCCGGATTCCTGGAGGCAGCGGCGTAGGCGTATTGAATGGTCGCAATCCAATGCGAGACCTGCTGCGCCTGTCCGTCCGTGGAATGCTCGATCTTCAGATAGCGCACCTGTGCGAGATCGGCGACGCCGCTAACGCGTTGAATAAAGCTCACCGACTCGAGCTGCACCGAGACCGCGCTGCCATCACGATGCAGATTGAGCGGCGACAGGGGATTGGTGCGGGCCCAAAGCGCCGCCCAGATCTGGTTTCTGTGCGCCGTATGAAAAGCCCCGCACTCCTCATAGTCGCTTTCGGCGGTAGCGGCATTGAAGCGTTCGCAGACCATGACGTAGTGCGTCAAGAAGTATCGCGTCACGCTCTGCGCAGCCTGCAGGTGGCCGGCATAGATCGGCACCACATCCACGACCCCGGTACTGTTGTCCACCCGGATGACGAATGGCTCGGTACTCTTCAGCGGCAACAGCAATACCAGCGCGAGTGACGCCGCCAGCGCACAGGCACCGGCAGCCGCTGCGACCTGCCAGGCCCGGCGCACGCCGCTTCGCAGTGCCGCCAGTCGGTCCCGATCCCAGGCGTTGGACTCCTCCAAATACGCCTTGAGAGCGCTGTCCGCTGCGGGGTCGCTCACGGCGTAGAGCCCTGCGTGGCTATCGGGTGAACGTTGATCGGATGAAGCGCTCCCCGACACAGCGACGCCGAAGTGCTGCAGGCGCCCAGCAGCAACGCCAGCAACCAGATCATCAAATGTGGTGCCACCCTCATAAAGAGTCCCGCCAGCTGGGAACATGCTCGGCGAGGCGCATCGTGCCCGGTCTCGCGCTGCCCTCCTCCGATGCTCCCTGAGTCACCGCCGCCTGCGCCAACGCCCCCGCGACCAACGATGCAGCGGTCCCCGCCCCCGAGAGTGCTCGCCGTGCGCCCCACGACATCCCGCGGCTGATGAGGCCAAAGCTGCTGAGTGCAATCCCGCCCGCCAGGCCGGCTGCAATCGGCATGATCTGGCGCATGAGCAGCAGCACGAGCATCGCCATCAGCATCAGGTCCAGGGCATCCACGGTAAGCAGCGCGCTGCCACGAGCCGCGGTCTGAGTAGCATAGGAACTGACCACCTGCAGCAGCAGCGCAGCAACCAGCACGGTAAGCATGGTGATCAGCGCATAGTTGGCAAGTTGCGCTATCCACGCCTCGAAGTATCGCCGGGTCGCATCGAACAGTAGCAACACGATGAAGAGCGGGCCGAATGCCAGTAGCACGGCGCAGGCAATGCTCGACAGAGCGATCAGAAACATGGTGTAGACGCACAACGCACCGATGAGCAACCACACCATCGCACCAGCCAGATAGAATCCGAAGTCTCCTGAGAGTACCCCGCCCTTGTCCCAAAGCTGCTCGGCGACCGAACCGCCCTGCTGCCAGATAGCATCGATGCTCGATACGGGATTGGCGGTCCCCACGACAGCTGCCGCAAGCTGGCTAGGGGCCGTAAAGAACGTATCGACGATCACGGTGTTGTACAGCCATAAGCGCAGCGCCACGCCGAGCACGACCGCCAGCAGCACTATCCGGCGAATTCCCACTGCAATGGGTTCATCGATACGTCCGGTCATCTGCAGATAGCCCCAGATCATGACGTACAGCGTCGCCAGCACCACCACGGTGGGCTGCAGAGCATTGGCGAGCACCGCCGTATTGCTGCCGACGTAGCCCGCCAACTGCGTGTTCAGCCAGCTCCAGAATGTTGCAAAGAAACCCATGACGATGCCTCGCTAGGGCAAGGAAGGCTGGAAGCGCGTGGCGAAGGTGCCCTCGCCGGCGATGACCAGCTCGCGCTCCTGCTCGCGCGTCGTCGATTGCAGGGACTGCACCGCGCGGTTCAGGATTTGCAACTTGGTTTGTTCCCCCTGCAGCATGCCCTGCTCCGAACCGATGGACGCCTCCAGTTCCAGCACACTTTTCTGATCCGTCGTGCTGCCGATGGCCGAGCTCAGACGCTGAATGTCCGCAAAACGGTCGCTTTCATTGGCGAGGGACTGCTGCACCAGGGATTGGAGCAGAGCTGCGCTCTGGCGTGACGCCGTGATGAGCGATTGCTCGTCCGCCGACAACGCTCCCAGCTGCGTCGGCGTAAGCACTGCGTTTTGCGCCATCGCACTGCCGGCGCCCGCCGCCAGGGCGGATGCTCCCTGGCCCTGCGCGGCGAGCAGCAGCGTGTTCCAATCCGTCGGTAGATAGTTGAGCGTGGGGTTACCCAACAATCCCTGCATACCTCGGCTTCCCGTCATGGATTGGTACAACGTCTGCATCTGCAGCAGCTGCGCGCGGGCTGCGGCGAGTTGCTGCGTGAGCAATTGCACCTGCTGCAGTAGCTGGGCGATGGATGCCACGTCGATGACGGCAAACTGGGCGTGTGCCCCTGAGCCAGCGCCCATCGCCAGCATTCCCGCGGCCAGAGCCGCCCATACCGTAGACTTGCGATGGCTGGACATCCTCATGCCTTGGTCAGGTTGGCTGCGCTGCTGGCGAGACGCCCGCGAGAAATGGACCGACCCAGCGGCTCGCATCGCTGCCGTGCAGCTGCATGAGCGCCTGCATGCGCTCCAATTGCGCCGCCCGACCTGAAATTACCTGCAATTCGCTTTCGAAGCCGCGCAGATCCAGCTGCGCAACGATGCTGTAGTGGCCCTGCTTGATCAGGAAGCGGCGCGAGCTTGGCTCCAGGCGCTCCCTGATAAGCCGGTATTCGCGTTCGGAGAGGCCGAATCCCTGCGTATAGTCCTGCAGATTTGCTTCCGGATTGGGAAAAAAGATTTTCGTCGCCGTCTGCTCGATGATGGTGCGGCTGATCGAGCTCTGCAGTACATCGCTCGGACTCTGCGTCGCCAGGCACATGACGCCATTGAGCTTGCGCCAGGTCTTGGGACCATCCTTGGCGAATGCCGCAAAGGCCTCATCGGCCAGCAGTCGCCAGAATTCATCCATCCAGCACACCAGTCGCCTGCCGTCGAGCTGCTGTCGCACCAGATGGAACAGGTAGAGCGTCAGCGGCCCGCGCAGCACGGCATTGTCGAGAAACTCCGTGACATCGAACCCTACCGTGGGGTTGGCTTGCAGCAGCGGCACGATCAGATCCCGCGGATTGTCGAACACCCACGCGTAGTCGCCCTGACAAGAGACGCACCATGGAACCAGCCGCGCATGCAGGCCTTCCGGATCGGTAGGGTCGAGGAATTCGATGAGACGGGAGAGACGGCGCGAGCTACGCTCCAGCGCAAGCGTGGCGTGCAACGCCTGCTCGAGCTCCGCTGCCTCGCGAACCGGATTCTGCCGTGCCTGCACCGGTCCGGCGAGCGAGCGCAGCCAGGCCTTCAGAAATTCGACGTCGCTCGCCCCGCCAGCTAACTGCAGCGGATTCAGGCCGGTAGGCACCCCGGCCCGCAGCGGAAGATACTCTCCGCCCAGCGCCCGGATGAGTATCTCCAGGCCACGGTCCTTGTCGAAGATGATCTGCGTGGTCTGCCGACGGGCCAGCATGCACAGCAGGAAGCCCACCAGCACGGTCTTGCCGCAGCCCGTCGGACCACAGATGAAGGTGTGGCCCGTATCACGGCCCCCACCGTCCTCGGCATTCGACGGGTCGCTGGTGTGCAGCGAGAAATAGTAGGGAGAGCGCGCGCTGGTCATGAATGTGGCAAGCGCCTCACCCCAATGGTTGTCCAGCAGCCGCCCGGCCGGATAATTGTGGAAGGCTGCCATGGCAGCAAAATTACGCGAAGTCACGGGGGCCTTGCGCGGACGCAGCGGCATGTTGCCGGGCAGCTGTGCCCAGAAGGCCGCCTCCAGCGCCAGATCTTCGCGCGCGATGGTCATACCGGTGTCCGCGAGCAACGCACGCGCCTGCGCCAGCTGATCGTTCAGCGGTCTGAGCCGTTCCGCGGCGTCACCGCTCGTGGCGCCTTCCACATCGGTCAGCACCTGCAGGGAAAAGTGATGCTCGCCCATGAGGAACTCGTTGCCTGTCAGCTCATCGAGGGCACGGGTGAGCTGTGCTGCTTGAGAAATACCGTAATCGCCGGCGTTCGCCATGCGATGAATTTGTCGCTGCAGCAACCCCTGACCGGCTCCCTTGGACAGGAATAGAAAGGATTGCGTCAGAACGAATGCAAAGGGCGCCGATAGCAGCCGGTTGAGTAGTCCCACCACGCTCGGACTCGCATATTCCTTGATGCCGAGGAAGGCACCGACCCGGGTGAGATTCGGCAGGCGATACTCCAGAGCCTCGGTACCGAACAACAGCCGAGCGCTCGGCAGGCTCTCGGCCGCGGTCGTCGCGCCCAATGGGATGCGCCGCCACTCTGCATTCAGAAGCAGTCCGAGAAACTCCATCAACGAGGAGCACCAGCCGCGACCACAGCGGTAGACAGACAGCGCCTTCGGCTCGTAGCGGGCGAGGGAAGCCTCGACGACCTTGGCGAGCTTGTCGCAGACATCCAGCGCTGCCTGCGTATCGGCGCGCAGCGTCTGGCTTGCTGAGAGCGCCCGCGACAGCAGCCCGCCCGTGCTGCCTGCGGAAGGTCGATAGAGAATGGACAGGTACAACTCGTTGACCATCAGCGTCTCGCCGCGCAGCCAGCGCTGATACTTTCCATAGAGTGCGTCGGCAAACCCGGCGTCGAGCGGCTCGGGCGCGGGCGTGAGATCCCGCCGTCGGATGACGTGCACCCACAGCGCGACCCCCGGGGAGCCGATGTTCCGCCACAGGATGTTCAGCCGTTCGTGCCAATTGTTGAGCTGCTCATCATCGACACTCTCGAAACCGGCACCTGCCAGACGGAAGATCTGCAGGTAGTCGCGCAGGTTGGTGCGCATCACCCGCTCCGAGACATGCAGCGTATAAGGCACCTGCTCGGAAACCAGGCGCTCCCGGCGCAGCACGCTCTGATAGGTCGGTCCCATGGAATGCATCCCAGCTTGCCGGTGGATCGAGGCTGGCTGTCTAAAGGCGGGCGACGACCTCGACAGGACGTCGCGATCTCCCGACGCGCCTCGGCAACGTCAGCGGGCTGTAGCTGCTTGCCTTCCAGAGCGCCAGGTTTGCCAGCGTTGCCGGCAACCGCAGGCGCAGCCACAGAGCCAGTAGATCGAAAGATCTCGGATCGCGGCTGCACAGAAGCACGCACGCGGCGTGAATGGGCAGACAGATGAGCAGGGTCAGGAGATTCCGCGTTATCAGGAATGCTTCCATCGTGAACACCAGGTTGCCCAGCAATGCCGAGTAGGTGACACCCCAGCGCATCGGCGGACGCGTTGCGCCGACGAACAACGGCTCGGCAGTCAGACCCGCGTTGCGGTTGCTCATGGTCGTCATACTCCGAACATGCCGCGCACCCAGGTCACGATCTGTGGTGCCCCGAATGCAATCGCGATCCCGACGATGGCGCCGATGCACCAGCCCCAGGACATACGATTTGCCATCGCCATGGCGCCCAGCGCCATCACCAAAATGACCGCGATCGGCGTGAGCCAGGAGAGAATGTTGCTCTGCAGGGCCGTGGCACCGGTCAGGAACGGCGACGCCTGAGCCGAAGCCAGCACGGGCAGGGCGATCGAGATGATGCCCGCCCCTACCCTGACCAATCCGTCTGCGTACCTTCTGGACATGGGAGACCTCCGCTCGCTGTTCGAATCGTCGTGGCAACTCGCGCGGCGCTCTCGCGCCGCGAACGGTCAGGCCATCCGGGCGCTCACCCGTCCACCCGCCTCCTCCTCTCGGTCGAATTCCTCCCGTTTCACCTTGCCCGGCGCGCCAAAGCGAAAGCCGTCGACCACGAAGGAATGGTCGTACTGCCGCTCGCCCTGTTTGTCGGTCCAGTTATTGGCGCGGATCCTGGCCTCCACGATCAGTTGATCCCCCTTGCGTGCACTGTGGGCAATTGCTTCGCCGATGGCGCCGAAGGCGACAAACCACAGGCTCGTGACGATCTCGCGCGAGCTGCCGTCTTCCTCCTTGCCGGCATAGTCGTTGCCGATCAAGCAGAACCGCGTATAGGCGCGCTCTGCCTTGGTCTCCAATTCGGGGTTCTTGGCGAGATTGCCCACCGCGGTCACTTTGAAACTGTCCATTTGCTTCTCCTGACTGAGCGCCGGAACGGCGATGCGCCATCCGTGGGGCAAAGTGTAGGAAAACGGGGGCAAGTTGCCTGCCACGCAATCGCGTGTGTTCATGCAGAATCGGGCCGAGCGACCGGCAGCCCGCAGCGAGTCAGATCAGGCTCACCACCGTCGACAGCAGCCGCGTCCGATCGGCGCTGGGACCCACCCATAGCTGCACCTCGCCCGGCTCGTAGAGTGGCTGCAGGTCTGGTCCGAGAAAACGCAATTCACGGCTCGGCAGTGACAACAGTACGGTGACCTGCTCTCCGGCAACCAATTCAACCTGCCGCCATCCCTTGAGCTCCAGCACCGGCCTCGCGACGCTCGCGAGCCGGTCGTGCGCGAACAGAAACACCGTCTCGCGTGCCACGCATGCACCCATGTTGCGCACGTCGACGCGCACTTCGATGAGGTCGCTCTCACTGCACTGCCGAGGCGTGACCCGCAGATTGCTGAGCTCGAAACGCGCATAGGTCAGGCCGTGTCCAAACGGAAACTGCGGATCGTTGGGTACGTCCAGGTACTGACTGGTGTAGCGGTTATTCGCCTGATACGGGCGACCACCGGGGCGCTGCGCATGGAAAATAGGGATCTGCCCAACGCTGCGCGGCCAGCTGATCGGCGTACGGCCACTGGGGGCGATGTGACCCATCAGCACATCGGCGATGGCCGGACCGGCCTCGCTGCCCGGAAACCAGGCCGCCAAGACCGCATCGGCTTCCTCGAACAGCCAGGGCACGACCAATGGTCGCCCGGAAAACAGCATCGCCACCACCGGCTTGCCCAGCTCCGCGGCTCGGGCGAGGACCGCCTCGGCGAGCTCGCGCTGGCAACCGGGCAGCTGCGGATCGGCACGGCTGGCAGCCTCTCCGCTCATCGCCGCTGCTTCCCCGATACACAGCAATATGACCTCTGCGGTCTCGCATGACTGCAGCGCCGCGGCAATACCGCTGGTATCGGCCCCCGTGATGGCAACGCCCGGCGCAAACGTCACGGCGGCCGCGCCGAGCGCGCTTTGCAGCCCGGCGAGAACGCTCACCGCCTCGTGCTCATCGGCCGCGGCAGCCCACGAGCCTCGCATCTGCGCGGCGGCATCGGCAAGTGGCCCGATCACCGCCACGCGTTCCCCGGCATGCAGCGGTAGCACATCGCCCCGATGCGTCAGCAGCACGAGCGAGTGCGCGGCGGCGCGACGCGCCAGCGCTCGCCGGCGCGCCAGAGTAAACGGCGGCTCGGCTCCCTGGCAGCGCCGGTAGGGATCGTCGAAAAGTCCGAGGCGCTCCTTGAGCGACAGCACGCGCAGCACCGCCGCATCGATCTGTGCCTCACTGACCTGGGCGCGCTCGAGCGCCACTGGCAACCCATAGCGATAGGCATCGGCCATCATGTCGATGTCGACGCCCGCGGCGAGCGCCAGGGCGGCCGCATCGCCGCGATCGCCCGCCACTCCGTGGGCGATAAGCTCGCCGATTGCGTTGTAGTCGCTGACGATCACGCCGCTGAAATCCAACCGCTCGCGCAGCCAGCCCTGCAGCATTTCGCGATGGGCGGTCATCGGCATGCCGGCAAGATCCGTGAAGGCAGGCATGACTGCCACGACACCACTTTGCACGGCGGCCGCAAACGCGGGCAGATGCACCTCACGCACCGTGCGCTCGGAGATGTCCACCGAAGCGTATTCGCGTCCGGCCTGCACCGGGCCATAGGCACAGAAATGCTTGGCGACGGCGGCCAGCGCCTCGGGTGAGGTGAGATCCGCGCCTCGCGCACCTTGCGCCTCCTGAAAGCCCCGCACCTTGGCGCGCGCGAGTGCGCAGCCGACCACGGGGTCCTCGCCCGGTCCCTCCACGGTGCGCCCCCAGCGTGGATCGCGCGAGACATCGAGCATGGGCGCGAATGTCATATCCACGCCCTCACGTGCGGCCTCGCGCGCCGCCTCGCGGGCGGTCTGCTCCCACAGCTCGGCGTCGAAGGCGGCAACCTCCGCGAGCTGCACGGGAAAGAGCGTGCGAAACCCGTGGACGACATCGAGCCCGAAAAACAGCGGAATGCGCAGACGTGACTCCTCGACGGCCAGCCGCTGCATCGCGCGTACGCGCTCGCTGCCATGCAAGTTCAGCACGCTGCCAATGGCGCCGCTGCGCACGTCCTGTGCAAGCCCTTGGGCGACCACCGGGCCGGTCACCGCCTGATCGGCGGCACTCATCGTGAGCTGACCGATCTTTTCGGCTAACGTCATGCGCTTGAGCAGCGCCTCGATTCCACTCATGAGCTGCCGTCCCTCCACGCCTGCCCGTCCGGCTTGAAATCAAGCATCATAGGCGCGGCGCGCGATTTCGCCACCGTTGCCGATCCGAACAGGAGAGCCCTTGTCGACACCGGACGCTGCACCCGAAGGCCAAGGCAACGAACCACAGTCCCCGCAGGCGGGCGAACCCGAGCGCAGCGGCGCAGCACCTGTGCAGAGCGCCGCGGATCTGCTTGCGCTGGGCGATGAGGCGCTGCTCGAGGCGTTGCAGCGGCAGACCTTCGGTTTCTTCTGGGAGGGCGCCCACGAAGCGAGCGGCCTGGCGCGCGATCGCCATCCCTACACCGCGGCACGCACCGAGCTGGTCGCGACCGGTGGCTCCGGATTCGGTCTCATGGCAATGCTCGTCGCGGTGGAGCGCGGCTGGGTCAGTCGTAGCGCGGCCCTCGAGCGCCTGAATCGCGCGACGCCGCTGCTGGCTCGCGCGCGCACGCACCACGGCGCCCTGCCACACTTCCTCGATGGTCGCAGCGGCGAGACCATTCCCTTCATGCCACGCGACGACGGCGGAGATCTGGTCGAGACCGCCTTCCTGTGCATGGGGCTGCTGTGCGTACGCCAGTACTTCAATGGCATGGACCTCGCCGAAGTGCGTTTGCGCGAGTGCATCGAAGCACTGTATGAGCGCGTAGAGTGGGACTGGTATGGTCAGGGGGGCAGCCAGGTACTTTACTGGCACTGGAGCCCGACCTGCGGCTGGTCGCTGGACCATCGCATTCGCGGTTGGAACGAATGCCTCGTCACCTATGTGCTCGCCGCCGGCTCCAAGCGCCATGCCATCGACCCCGAGCTGTATCACCACGGCTTCGCCTCGGGCCCGGAGTTTCGCAATGGCGGCCACTACTACGGTATCGAGCTGCCTCTTGGGCCGTCCTACGGGGGCCCGCTGTTTTTCGCGCACTACTCGTTCTGCGGGCTAGACCCGCGCGGCCTGTCGGATCGGTACGCCGATTACTGGCGGCAGAATGTCAATCATGTGCGCATCAATCAGCAACATTGCATCGCCAATCCGCATGGGTTCGCGGGCTACGGCGCGGATTGCTGGGGACTGACGGCGAGCGATGACCCCGGCGGCTACGAGGCCCATTCGCCCACCGTGGATAATGGTACGTTGACGCCGACCGCCGCACTGTCGAGCTTTGCGTATGCGCCCGCAGAGTGTCTGCGCACTCTGCGCCACTTTTTGGCCAACGAGGGCGACGCACTCTGGCGACGCTTCGGCTTCGTCGATGCATTCTCCCCAGCGCGTCGATGGTACGCCGACAGCTTCCTGGCCATCGATCAGGGCCCGATCGTCGTGATGGTCGAGAACTATCGTACCGGCCTGCTCTGGCGCCTGTTCATGAGTGCACCGGAAGTGCAGCGCGGGCTTGCGCTGCTCGGCTTTCGCAGCTCTTCGCCGGCTGACACGCTGTGAGTCGCGCTCTATCGGCCTGGATCGAGCGCGAGTACCCGATCGCGCTGGCGGGAATGATGCAGAGCATCTCCCCTGTCGGCATCGTCAAACAGCGCGCCGGCTTTGCGCAAACGATCGTGCCAAAGCGCGGCGCCATCGTAGCTTCCCCGGTGCTTGGCGCCTACGACCCGGATCCGGACTATTTCTACCACTGGTTTCGCGACGCCGCAGTCATCATGGACGCACTGCGGCTGGCCTTCTTCGACGGCGGCGCCGGCACGGAGGCGCTCGGTCATCTGTCGGCCTTCGTGCAGTTCAGCCTCTCGCTGCGGCAACTCGACGGGCGCGCACTGGTCGAATCCGCGAGCTGGCGCGACCACATCGCAGTCGACTTTCGTCAGTATCTACGCGATGACGCAGAGCTTGCGCGCGTGTACGGCCCGGCCCTGCCCGGCGAGACCCGCGTAAACGCCGACGGCACGCTCGACATCTCCCGCTGGGGCCGACCGCAGCACGACGGTCCGGCGCTGCGCGCCCTCACGCTGATGCGCTGGACGCGTGACGCCATTCTGCCCGTCGAATTGGCGGCGTCGCTGGAAATATTGTTACGCGCCGATCTGGCCTACGTGCACCGCTTCGCGCCCGAACCCTGCTTCGACATCTGGGAGGAGGACATCGGTCTGCACTATTACACCCTGCGAGTCTCGGCCGCCGCGCTCCTGCACGGCGCGCAGTGGCTCGAATCGCAGCCTGCCGGCACGTCCCGGGATGTCGAGCTCGCGCGCGCCTGCCGCGAAAAGGCGCGGGCGCTCATCACGCTGCTGAATGATTTCTGGCTGCCCGAGCAGGGCTACTATCGCTCGCGCCGACTGCCTGGCGGCGTGCGCTCGGTCAAGGAGCTGGACATCTCGGTGACCCTCGCGGCCGTGCACGCCGGCGAGCGCGAGGGCCCGCACACGCCATTGGACGAGCATCAGCAATCGACGCTGGAGCGGCTCTGCGCGCTGTTCTCGGCCAGCTACCCGATCAACCGCGCCTCGCCCGGCATCGGACCGGCCATGGGCCGGTACGCGGACGATCGCTATTACTCGGGCGGCGCCTGGTATCTGGCCACGCTCGGGGCTGCCGAATTCTGCTACCTCGCCGGGGATCGCGCGCGCGGCGACGCCTTTCTCGAGACGGTGCGTCGCTTCACGCCCGCCAGCGGCGAGCTCTCCGAGCAGTTCGATCAGCGCAGCGGCGTGCAGACCTCGGCCAAACAGCTGGCCTGGAGCTATGCGGCTTTCATCAGCTGTCGGGCCGCTCGCCGCGAAAGCGTCGGCGCCTAGCCCAGCGCCGCAGCGGCGCGGGCGGCAGCCGATTCGGCCGCAACGCTCGCACCGACCGGCTCGCGCACAGCGTCGTCGATCACGAGTGCCTCGGCTCGCAGGCGGTCGAGCTCATCGAGGGGCAACGGCGCCGCGGCGGCGTGCCCCTGCACGAAATCTACGCCCAGAGCGCGCAGCAGCGCCTGCTCCGCGGGCACCTCGACCTGTTTGGCCACGGTTAGAACGCCGGCCACCCGCGCGATCTGCGCCATGCCGGCCACACGCATCTGGTTTGCGCGATGATTGGCCAGGTTCTGCGTGAGGCGCCGATCGATCTTGGCGAGGCGCACACCGGGCAGACTCAGAAGATCCGCGAGCTCATCATGGAGAGTGACGTTATCGATCACCAGACCTGCGCCCAGAGTCTCGATGCCGCGGCTCAGTCGCTGCAGACATACGCGATCCTTGCGCCAGAAGCTCTGATCAGTCTCGAAAGCCAGCAGTGCCGGCGCGATGCCGGCCTTGGTGAGGCACAACTCGATGAAGCGCAGGAAGTTCGGATCCGCCAGTGAGCTCGAAGAGAGGTTCAGCGAGAATTGCGCCGGTTCGTCACCGAAGACGCTGCTGCGACCGGCCAGCCACACGATCAGCGCGCCGGCCACGCGGCGGTCCAGTACGGTGCCCAGTCCCCGGTCGTCGGCCGCACGCAGCAGCGACACGGGGGCAGCATCGGCGAGCAGCTTGGCTGCCTCGCGCAGAAACACTTCGTAACGCCGTATGCGCATCCCACGCTGCAGGGGCGCCAGCGACTGCGCCACCAGCGCAACCGGAAAGGCCCTCAGGCGCGCAAAGAATTTCTCGACCTCCGGTTCCTCGACCGTGGGTCCAAAAGCGATGAGCCGTTCGGCCTGCGCAGCGCTGAGCTCAGCGGTGGCTGCATCCACATGCGGGTAGACGGTCGGCGCCGCCGCCAGCCGCATCGCCCACTCCTGTGCCGCGCGTTGCACGGGCACGGGCAGGTCATTTATCGCTTTACCCTTGCCACGCAGGCGGCGATTGTCCATGACCAGCATGACGAAGCCGCGAAATACGTTGGCCGTATCGGCGGCACGCAGCAGCACCGCGGTACGCTGCTCGGGAAGCTCGTGATCGGCGCGCGCGGGGGCGGAATTACCGACGAAGCGCTCGAGCGCCAGACGCACGGCGTCGAGGTCCGGTGGCCCCCAGACCCCGGCGGACTGCCAGCAGACCTGCCCGCGCGCATCGTGCATGGAGATGCGCTGCGCCCAGTTGAGCGGTAACGCTGCGACGATGCGATGTGCATAGACCGCGGCCAGTCCATCCAGAGACCCCGTCGCCGATGGATCGGCGGACACGCTTGACATAGCCCCGCTGCCCTCATGCATGCTCTGAGTGCATTCTAGGAACGCGGCTCGTACAGGTCGTGACGCACACGGCATTCGCGCCGTTGCAAAGCGTGAGTGGCCACGCTCTTCGCGCGCGCGGCGCGGTGTCGGGGTATTGGCCGCGGCCGCGCCGCGTTATGTCCGCATGGCTTACAGGCCGGCAATTATCCGTTCAGGCTGGCGCCAGCCGATCGATCTGCGCCATGTCGTCTGCCGACAGCGGCCAGTCCATGGCGCGACAGTTGGCCTCGAGCTGCGAGGGCTTGGTGGCCCCGGCGATCACGCTGGCCACGGCCGGACGATGCAGGAGCCAGGCAATGGCAAGCTCGACCAGCGATCGTTCCCTCGCCTTGGCAAACGCCTCGAGCTTCTCGATGCGATCGAAGTTCCGATCCGTCAACCCGCTGGCGAGATTTTTCCAGGCCGCCAGGCGGGTGCCTTCCGCTGGGGCGACACCCCGCTGATATTTGCCCGTCAGCAGGCCGCTCGCGAGCGGAAAATAAGGGATCAGCGACAGATGCAGCTGCACAGTTGCCGGCTGCAGTGACTTCTCGATGCCGCGTTCCAGCAGGCTATAGGACTCCTGCGTGGCCACGAAACCGTGCAGCTGCTGCTCTCTGGCGGTCTGCTCGGCCTCTTGCAGCAGCTCCGGTCGCATGTTCGAGGCGGCCGCGTGGCGGATCTTGCCCTGACGCGTCAGATCTTCCAGTGCCCGCAGCGTCTCGTCCAGTGGGACTTTCGGATCCGGACGATGCAGATAGAGCACATCGATGTAGTCGGTCTGCAATCGTTGCAGGCTGCGCTCCGCCGCCTGCAACACATAGCTGCGCGAAGCGCCGCCGGAAAGACCCTCCCTCGCGATGCCGAATTTCGTGGCGATGATGACGCGATCGCGTCGGCCGGCGAATGCCCGACCCAGTACGAGCTCAGAATCACCGTAGACATCCGCGGTATCGAAGAAGTTGATCCCCAGACCGAGGGCGCGGTCGATGACCTCCCTCGAAGCCGCCTCATCGATCAGCCAGCCGAAGTTGTTGCAGCCCAGGCCGATGGCGGAGACCTTGAGGCCGGATTGTCCTAATTCGCGCTGCTGCATGTCGAGCTCCAGTGTGGGTGCGTCTGCATATCGGGCGATGATGTGTCGCCCTGACGGCGGGCGGCGGCATTATCCCATGATGCGGCGCTCGGCCCAGTCGCACGCTGCCATTTCCGCCGCGTCCCTGCTGTAAGCTCAAGGCGCGACCCTAACGATGAGCACGCCGGCCAACCCCTTACCGAGAGGCGCTTCCGCCAATGAATATCGTCTCCTTTCCCAGTGCACTGCCCGCTCCGCACCAGCTTGATCTGCCTCGACTGCGACTCATCGAGTTGACCAACTCGCTGGCAGCGGAGCTGTTGGGACATTGCAATGAGCTGATGAAGGCATCCAATGCGCCAGAATTTGCCGCGGTGGTTCGCAAGACCGCGGAGCACCTGGCCGAAGCTAGTGCCGGCTGGGCCGCCATGTCGAACACGATCCGGGAATGCTGGCACATATAGCACCTGCACGCGGTCTGATGGCCATGCGGCTGCCCCGGTGTATCATCGTGTGGGGTACGCCAGTCATGTCAATCGCGACTCCGGTACATCGCGCCTGTCTATGCGCCCTTGTCGGCGCCGCGGGGTTGGCGGCGTGTGCCTCGGGCACCGCGCCGCGTCAGAGCGGCCCACCGTTCGACGCAGTCTGGCAACGACACCAGACGACGATCAACTACACCGGGCTCACAGCGCTGTACTCTTGTGACGGTCTCGAGGACAAGGTCCGCCGCATACTGCTGTACCTCGGCGCTCGACCCGACCTCAGGGTGCAGCAGCTCGCCTGCGACCGCGCCTTTGAGAGGCCCGGCCATCTGGCCTCGGTTCACGCCGACTTCTACACACTTACCCCTGCGCCTGGCGGGGGGGCCGGGACCGTCACTGCGCAATGGGTGCCCGTGACCATCCGTCCCATGGATCCCTACTGGATGGATTACGGCGAGTGTGAGCTGGTGCAACAGATCAAACCAGTAATCACCGGGGACTACAGCGCGCGCAGCCTGCACTATCACACCGCCTGCGTACCCTACGACATCACCATTGCCGATTTCGATCTGACCGGCGAATTCCCTAAACCCACAGCCTCGCGCTGATGTCTTCGTGAAAGCGCTGGTCGATCTGGTTCTGCTCGCGCACGGCTGCTTTGCGTTATTCACCGTGACTGGAGGTTTCCTGGCGCTGCGCTGGCGCGCGCTGACGTGGCTACATTTGCCCTGCCTCGCATGGGGATGCGCCGTCGAGTTCGCAGGCTTGATTTGTCCACTCACCCCATTGGAAAACAATCTGCGCGCCGCAAGCGGCGAGCAAACCTACACCGGCGACTATCTCGCCCACTACCTCGGCGCCGCGCTCTATCCGACTGGCCTGACCCGAACCGCCCAGCTCGCCCTCGGCGCCGGGCTTATCGTCATCAACGCGCTTGCATACGCCCTGCTCTACCATGGCCGCCGCAAGGCAGGCAGAACCGCGCATGGCTGCACGGATAACCCCGCCCCCGGGCGCCGCTGAGACAGCGGTTAGGCATTTTTTCCCGTTTCGTGTCAGTGGATTCTTATCCTCTTGCCATTACACGTTTCCTACTTTCCATAAGGTGCCCCGGAGACCCTGTCGCGGCATCGCGAGGGCGGCGCCCACCGAGGCAAACGTAGGAATAGCATCCGCTAATCACCGACTGGTCCGACCTCGCCTGCGACTTCTGCTGGGTGCTTCAGGGGGTCTTACGCCAGCGCACGTCGCCGCCTGAGGGGGATTCAGTCGATGCGCTCTGGCCCGCAGAACACGCCCGTCTTAACGTGGCGGTCAAGAGGGCACAGCCATGAAGAACCTATTGATTGCCACCGCGGCGCTTATTGCAGCACTGAATCTTTCCGGATGCACGCTCGTGATGGCGGGCAACGGCTATCACGGCGACCACGGGGATCTGGTCAGCAGCGATGGGACCATCCGCTATGTGGGCTGGTGCGACGTACATCCGCACAATTCGCACTGCTTGAACACACCTACTGCAGATACTGCCGCCATCTCGCCGGTTACCGTTGGTGCGGCGCCCGTGGCCGCGGTTGACCCCGCCTCCGATCACGCCGCCGTTACTCTTGCCGAGGCGTCTCCCGACTTAGCGGATAACAACTGATGGCCGAGGCCGGACGGCTACGCACCCTCTCGAGCCGCCAGCCGCCAGCCAGCTGTCACGGCTCGTCGAGGCGTAGGCAGCGATTCGCCGCGCTGCTCTGACGGGTGGTCCTTCCACGACTCCCGGCAATGCCATCGCAATGGCACGAATCTGACTGAGTTTAATCACGCTGCTATTGTGTCAGCCTGCGCCCTCGCCCCACCAGTACCAGTCCCAGCATGAGTGTCAGCCCCGCGAGAGCATCATCCGCCGAGATTTCAGGCGCTGGGCTCGGCGGATCCGCGCCAGGAGCATGACTAACCTGCGAGCTCGAAGGATAACTGCCCGGTTGCGACGTTAGCGTGTAATAAGGCCAGCTCTTCAGTGGTGCGCAATTCAGGCCGGTGCGCGAGACCTCCAGACTTGGCCCGATGTAGCCCCCATAGAGGGCATCGGTCGTGTACTCGCACACATTACCGAAACAGTCAGCGGCAGCGTAGCCACCCGGCGCTGCGCAGTACGCGCTCTGGGCAAGGGCCGCGGCGGGTAGGCATGCGGCAACCACTAACCCGGCGGCGAGGATCCCCTTGAGCACTTGTTCCTCCCGGAAACCCGGCACCGACTGGCGCCAGGATTAAAGCACGGGGACCCGGGCGTATGCCCCGGCTGTCGCTGTAGGCGAGCGCTTTCAGGCTCGGGCGGTACCACGACGCACGGGCAGATCTGCCATTGGCGCACGACGTTGGGGCGTCGGGTGGGGTTTCCGCGAGGCAATGGGCTCGCGGCCCATCTCGTGCTAAATTTAACCGCCGGATAAACCAAGCGGCGCTGGCTGCGCGACGCCGGGCAAATCAGCTCGCCGATCGGTGTCCGTCAAGCCCCTGCGGAGAGAATGCGGAATGAAGACGTTGTTTTTACAGGCGCCGTCCTTCGATGGCTTCGACGGCGGTGCCGGTGCCCGCTATCAGATGAAGCGCGAGGTGCGCTCTTTTTGGTATCCGACCTGGCTAGCGCAGCCGGCGGCCCTCGTGGAAGGATCCAAGCTGATCGACGCACCGCCGGCCGATCTAAAATTCGACGACATCGTTCCTGAGCTGAAGAACCGGGACCTGGTGGTGATGCACACCTCCACCCCCTCCTTCAAATCCGACGTGAAGACTGCCGAGATGATCAAGGCAGTTAATCCGCACGTGAAAATTGGTTTCATCGGCGCCAAAGTGGCCGTCGAACCCGAGAAGAGCCTCATCGCTGCGCCCTGGGTCGATTTTGTCGCTCGCAATGAATTCGACTTCACCGTCAAGGAAGTCGCCGATGGGACGCCCTGGAGCGACATCAAGGGTCTGTCATACCGCAATCAGGAAGGAAGCATCGTTCACAATGATGAGCGCGTGGTTCTCGAGGACATGGACTCGCTTCCGTGGGTGACGCCGGTCTACAAGCGAGACCTCAAGATCGAGCATTACTTCGGCGGTTATCTCAAGCATCCCTACATCTCGTTCTATACCGGACGCGGCTGCAAGTCGCGCTGCACCTTCTGCCTTTGGCCGCAAACGGTCGGTGGACATCGTTATCGCGTGCGCTCGATCGAAAATGTAGTGGCAGAAGTGAAATGGGCGAAGGAAGCCTTCCCGCAGAACAAGGAGTTTTTCTTCGACGACGATACGCTGACCGACAATTTGCCGCGCGTCGAAGCGCTCGCGAAGGAGCTGGGTAAGATCGGCGTGACCTGGTCATGCAACGCCAAGGCCAATGTTCCGCGCAAGACGCTCGCCGTGATGCGCGAGAATGGCCTGCGGCTGCTGCTGGTCGGCTATGAGTCTGGCAATCAACAGATCCTGTTCAACATCAAGAAGGGTATGCGGGTGGAATTCGCCCGACGCTTCACCAAGGATTGCCACGAGCTCGGCATCGTCATCCACGGTACCTTCATTCTGGGGCTGCCTGGCGAGACCAAGGAGACGATTCAGCAGACACTGGATTTCGCCAAGGAAATCAATCCCCATACGATCCAGGTGTCGCTTGCCGCCCCCTACCCTGGCACATTTCTCTACCGCCAGGCCAAGGAAAATGGCTGGCTCTACAACGAAGAAATCGATCTGCTGACGCAAGAAGGCACACAGATCGCACCACTCAACTATCCGCACCTCAGCCACACCGAGATCTTCGAGTCCGTTGAGGCCTTCTACAAGAAATTCTATTTCCGCCCCTCCAAGATCGCCTCCATCCTGGCCGAGATGATCGCAAGCCCGCAGATGATGAAGCGCCGCTTGCGCGAGGGCGCAGAATTCTTCAGCTTTTTGCGGCAACGGCACGATACCGGCTAAAGCAACACCGGACCCCAGTCAACGTGAAAGCAGTTCGCTTGTACGAATACGGAGGTCCCGAAACCCTGAAGTATGAGGACGATGTCCCCGATCCGGTGCTGAGCGACGACTCGGTGCTGGTGGAGGCCGCAGCGGCCAGCGTGAATCCCATTGATTGGAAAATTCGCTCTGGCGCACGGCAAAAGGACATTCACCTGAAGCTACCCGCCATTCTCGGTCGAGACGTGAGCGGGACGGTCCGTGCGGTGGGACGCAACATTCGGACCTTCAAGCCGGGTGATCAGGTGTTGGCGCTGTCTCGCCAGACCTATGCCGAGCTTGTAGCGGTTGAGGGATCCGTTCTCACGCATCTACCCGACGGGTTGAACCTGGTCGACTCCGCAGCCATACCCCTTATAGCGTTGACCGGAGATCAGCTCGTACGGCTCGCCGCCAAGGCGGAACGTGGCCAGACGCTTCTCGTCACCGGCGCGCTGGGAAGCGTGGGTCGGGCCGCGGTGCATACTGCGAAGAAACTTGGCGCCCGCGTGATTGCGGGGGTGCGCACTCGGCAGTTAGCGGAAGCGGAAACACTGGGCGTGTCCGCTACTCTGGCGATCGATGACGATTCCGCAATCGCGGCGCTCGCGATGGTGGACTGTGTTGCCGATACGGTCGGCGGTGAGACCGCCGCGAAGCTGATTGGCAGCGTGAAGAAGGGTGGAAATTTCGGTTACGCCTCGACGGTCCCAGCCGAGATGTCCCAACGGAACCCGGCAGTCACCATCACACGGGTGAACGCACAACCCGATGCCTCGAAAATCCGCGAGTTTGCCGACGATGTTCGCGATGGGAAATTCGTACTGCCAATCAGCCGCCGGATGCCCCTGCACGACGCAGGCGAGGCGCATGCGTTGGCGCAAAAAGGTGGACTGGGAAAGATCGTACTGGTGTGCCGATAGACGTCCTCTGGTGGGACGCCTACGGAGTCAATAGGAAACTCGCCGCTCGCACTGAGGGGCCGCGCTGCGGACCACTCGGGTGCTGCTGATTTGCACACCGGCCCCGCGGAAAAGACCGCGGGGCCACGCATGCGAACAGGCGCTGTACTACGCGATCACCTCATTCACGACATCGCCAAACGTGTCGGTGAGTTTGTAGTTTCGACCCAGATAGAAGTAGCTCAACTTGTCATGGTCGATGCCGAGCAGCCGCAGCATCGTCGCATTGAGATCGTACGTCGTCGTCGGCTTGCCGATCACGTTGTAGTTGAAATCATCCGTTTCACCGTAGTGGAAGCCGGCCTTGACTCCACCGCCAGCCATCCACCAGGTGAAGTTGCCACCATGATGATCCCGGCCCCATGCCCCGCTCGCACCTTGGGCAAACGGTGTGCGCCCGAACTCGCTGCCGCACACCACCAACGTATCTTCCAGCATGCCCCGCTGCTTGAGATCCCTGATCAGGGCGGCCGCCGGCTGGTCGTACTGCTTGGCGCAGCCGGCCATGCGGAAAGGCAGCTGCTGGTGATGATCCCAACCCAGGTCATACATCGTGATGAACTTGACGCCGCGCTCAGCCAGCCGACGCGCAATCAGCAGGTTGTGAGCCAGCGTGCCGGGAACCGTGACATCGGGTCCATACAGGTCCAGCACGGACTGCGGCTCATCGGAGAAATCGACGATTCCAGGTACCGACTGCTGCATCCGATAGGACATCTCGAACGCGCGGATACGCGACATGAGGTCCGGATCTTGCGTCTTGCCGTAATCATGCTTGGACATATCATTGAGCCAGCCAAGCACCTGCTTGCGATCCTCCGAGCTGACTCCGCCCGCATTGTTCAGATACAGCACAGGCTCTGCGCCCGATCTGAGCTCAGCGCCCTGGAATTCCGACGGCAGGAAGCCCGCACTCCAGTCGGCCGAGTCCGTCGGCACGCCCTGGAGGATGCCCGACTTCATGACGATGAAGCTCGGCAGATTCGTATTGTCGTTGCCCAGCGCGTAGCTGATCCAGGCACCCGCCGATGGGCGGCCGGCCAGCTGGAAGCCGGTGTGCAGCAACACGCCCGCAGGACCGTGATTGAGCTGCACGGTGTACATCGACTTGACGAAACACAGCTCGTCGACGACGCCCGCCATGTGGGGCAGCCAATCACTGACCCAGGTACCGGACTGACCATGCTGGTGCTGCTCCGCCACCGGCTTGGCGATCAAAAAGGCCGACTGACCGCTCGACATGGATGAGAGCTTCTGGGTGCCGAGCTCCGATTGGGGCATCGGCTGACCGTTCATCTTCGTCAGCAGCGGCTTGTGGTCCCACAAGTCCACGGTGGAGTTCGCACCGAGCAGGTGAATATAAATCACGCGCTTGGCACGAGCCGGATACTCTCCCGTCCCCCGGATGCCGAGATTGGGAGCAACCTGGTTGTTACCGGCAGGAGTGATCGTGGCGTTCGCCTTCGTTCCACCCAACAGATCCGCCGCTGCCACCGCCCCGAGTCCGAGGCCGAGGCTCGACTTCATCAGAAAGGAGCGACGTGCACCGTCAACAACTTCCTTGAGGTCCGAGCCCCCAATGACAAGGGCGCTATTGCGCTTGCTGCGTTTCATCGATCTCTCCTACTGAACAAAGTACGAGTCAGGGGAATCCATAATGACTGTTGCGACGGTAGTCAGAGCGGCCCACTTGGCCACGTCCACGCTACCGTCCACCGGAGCCACGCCTACGCTCACCAGCTTCCTGGCCGAATCCTTGTCGGCCTGATACTGCTTGAGCTTGGTGTCATAGATTGAATTCAACAGCGCCATTTGCGTTGCATCCGGATACTGCCGTCGCGCGACGCGATAGACCTCGGCAATCTGCTTTGATGTGTCGCTGCTGGTATGCATGGCGTTCGACGCCATCACCCGATAAGCCTCCAGATACTGGGGGCCGTTCAGCAGCAACAGGGCCTGCATCGGCGTATTGGAGAGTCCTTCCTTCCCTTGGCTCACGGTCGGATCAGCAGTATCCAGCAACTGCAGCTGCGGATTCATCTCATTGCGCTTCTCCAACGAGTAGAGCGTGCGCCGATGCTGCTCCCAGTCCGGCATCTGCATGGGCGCGGGATAACCCCGCGTCACACCCGCCGGCTGGTACGGGAAGGTGCTCGGGCCTCCCAGCCTCTGATCGAGCAACCCCGCATCGAAGATTGCGCTGTCGCGAATCTGCCGATAGGTCTCGCGGAACCGCGGACCACGCCCGAGCAGGTCGTTCTTCGGATCCGCAACGCGTTGGGCCGCTGTGGCCTTCGAGCTCTGCCGGTAGGTCGCCGACATGACGATCATCTTCTCCATCTGTTTGATGTTCCAGCCCGAGTCGATGAACTTCAGTGCCAGATAATCTTCCAGATGCAGATAGGTCGGCATGATCCCCTGTGAGCCGAAGTCATCCGGCGTCGTCACCAGGCCTTGGCCGAAATTCACCTGCCAGAGGCGATTCACGAAGACTCGTGCCGGCAGCGGGTTCTTCGGATCGAACATCCACTGCATCAACCCCAGCCGGGTGCGCGGATACTTGTCCGACCAGGCAAACAGCTGCGCGGGGCCCTGTGACGGCACCTGCTCGCGACGCGAATCCCACTCACCGCGGTACAGCAGATAGGTGGGCCGCGGCTGGGCCAAGTCTTGGTAGATCAGCGTTTGCGGAATCGCAGTCTGGATGCCGTTTTCCGCCTTGCGCGCCATGTCCAGTGCCTGGCGGGCCTGGATGGCGGCCGGGTCGCGAATGGCGAGCAACTGAGCCAGCTGCCCACTCAAAGCGGAGCGGCTGACCGTCTTCAGGGCCTTTGCGCCCTCATGCAGATAGCCGACCTCAAGCGGAGTCAGGGAGCGATCGAAAATGCGAACTTCGTCGATCGCGCTGCCGACTGGCCCGGTCTCATGGAAACGCGTGCCAAAGCCAAAACCCGTGTACTCAGAGTACAACCCGGAGCCCCCACGGGGGAACCCCATGCCCTGAGTCAGGTGGTCGCTGACGACATCCACCGGTGCTTCGACACCATCGAGATACAGATGGGTACCGCCCGCCTTGCTCGAGCCGTCGTAGGTGACCGCAATGTGCGCCCACTTCTTTAGCTCCAGGGGCGCTTTGGTCCGCAGCGCAATCATGTTGTAGGGACGTGCGTGGGAGAGGAAGAACTCCAGCCGCCCGTCCTCCAGATACACCATCTCATAGCCCGCGCGGCCGTTATCAATGGTATCAGCAGAGGGGGTGTCGGCCTCCCAGAAGACACTCGTATACGTGTCATACCGCTTCGCCGGTTTGAACCACATGTCGACACTGAACTGCTCGTAGCGCTCGTATTCACCGACAGATTTCGTCGCACCCTTCTCGTGCGGCAGGTATGTGTTGCCGTCGTTGCTCTCGGTGATGTACAGCGCCTGACCCTTATGCCCCGGCACGAGTTTGCCAACGGAAACGATTGCCGGCAGGGCACCGGGCACCCCGGAGGGCGAGAACTCCATCTCGTCGAGCTTGTATGTCGTGGGAACGCGGATGTCCACCTTTCCCTGCAGGTTGAGGCCGCCATCCGAGTTATACCCACCCTGGTTAGCGGCTTTTTTTGCGATCGGCGCGGTCCCACCTTCGGGATTGCCTGCGCCACTCTTGGCAACAGCCTCCTGGTTCGGGGGGCCCGCCCTACGGCCAGCGCCCGCCCTGCCGCCAGCGAACGCCTTACCGCCAGCGCCGGCCCTGCCGCCAAACGGCGAGCCCGCCTTCACTCCATCCCGGTGCGGATACGGGAAGCGACCGAAACCAGCAAAATCGCCTCGCGACGGCTTTCCGAGCCGGAGCATGTCCACCTTGTCGGCCGGGATCGGCTCGAGCGAATCAAACGGGTAGTAGCCCACCTGCGCCTTATCCAGGGAGGTCTGGATGAGCTTAGCGGCTTCATTGCCATTGCTCGGCGCGGCGCTGGACTCAACCAACGAGGTGCGCACGACCCGCGCAGGTCCCGTCGTAGAGGCGACGCTCGACCCGCTGGAATTCAGCCAGGCGGCAACCTCCGTCTGGTCCTTACGGATGTCCGCCGCCATCACCCGCTGATAGGAATCAGTCGCGGCGTCGAGCGCACGCGTTGCTTTGATGAGCTGCTCCTCCTGCGCGGCCGTGGGCCAGTCCAGGGTCGGGCCGCCTTGTGTGATCCCTGTGCCGGGCGCATTGAGGCTGTTGAAGAACCCACTCAGCTCGTAGAAATCCTTCTGACTGATGGGGTCAAACTTATGATCGTGGCAGCGCGCGCAGCCTACCGTGTAGCCGAGCAGTGCGGTCCCAACGGTTTGGGTGTCGTCGACCACCGTCTCGATGCGGTACTGCTCGTTCAGGTCGCCGGCCTCCGAGGCGCGCATACCCAGCCGCAGCCATTCCGTGGCCACGAGGTCATCGCGGGTGGGATTCGGCATGGTATCGCCGGCCACCTGCATCGTGACGAACTTGTCGTACGGCATGTTCTGATTGAATGAATTGATCACCCAATCGCGCCACGGGTAAAGGTTGAAGTCGATCCCGTCGTTCTCGTATCCGTCCGAGTCCGCCCAGCGCGACACGTCCATCCACAGGCCAGCGAGGTTCTCGCCGTACGCCGGAGAGGCCAGGAGGCGATCCACCACCTTCTCGTAGGCGTTGGGGCTTTTGTCGTTCACGAACGCATCGGTCTCGGCCAGCGTGGGCGGCAGACCGGTCAGCGTCAGGCTGACGCGATTGATCAGGGTGGCCCGATCCGCCTCCGGCGACGGGCTCATGCCCTTCTCGGCGAGCTTGGCAAACACGTAGTTGTCGATCGGGTTGACGACCCGCGACTGCAATGCACCCACATTGGGGACGGGCGTCGCCTTCGGCGCGATCAGCGACCAGATCGGCTCGTACGGAGCGCCCTGCTTGATCCACTCGGCAATCATCTGGATCTGCTGCGGCTTGAGCGCCGGCGCACCATGCGGCATGCGCTCCTTGGGATCGCTGGAGGTGATGCGGGCGATGATTTCACTCTGCTCGGGATGGCCGGGGACAACGGCATGGCCACTGGGGTTGTCCGGCAGTGGCGCCTCGGCAGGATCGGCGTAGTCCAGCCGCAGTCCCGCCTTACGCATGTTGGCGTCTGGCCCGTGGCAGGCGAAGCAGCCCTCCGACATGATGGGGCGGATCTGCTCGTTGAAATCGATTGTCCCGGTGATGGGTTTGAGACCCGCAGTCAACTTGGCCAGCCGTGCGGCCACTTCCGAGGGACTGGGCGGCGCCGCCTTTGAGTCACTCGATGCAACTGCGCTGTTGCAGCCGCTGAGCAGCGCGAAGCTCAGGCAGCACGATGCCACTGCCAGACCAGCAAGCACTGGCCTGAAGGCGCGGTTGCTGAACGGGACTACTCGAACTGGCTGTTCTTTCACGGCTTTCTCCCCCATCTGAACCTCTCCACCATGCCGCAGGACTCCCCGTGCGCGACGCAAGAAGAGCTAATTCCCGAGTCCACTCTATACGACAAGGGGTGTCAAGCTCTGACTGTTAAGAATTGATGGGCTCGCCCGCCGCCGCTTCGAGTGAGCATCTGCTGCACTGCGTCTATCGTGCTGCCGGCAGGGCGTAGTCGCCCGCACCTGCCTGTGCGAACGGGACAGGAAACGAGGGCTGCGCAAATAGAAAGCCCGTAACCAACCCCGCTTGAGCGCGGTCGGCTACGGGCTTTGAGGAAGGGCCATCGGGCTGAAAACCCGATGGCCGAGGTCGTGCTACGCGATCACCTCATTGACGACGTCCCCAAACGTGTCGGTGAGTTTGTAGTTGCGACCCAGATAGAAGTACGTCAACCGCTCGTGGTCGATGCCGAGCAGGCGCAACATCGTCGCATTCAGATCGTACGTCGTCACGGGCTTACCGACGACGTTGTAATTGAAATCATCCGTCTCCCCGTGCGCATAGCCTGCGCGGGTGCCACCGCCAGCCATCCACCAGGTGAAATTTCCGCCGTGATGATCCCGGCCCCACGCTCCCGCCGCGCCCTGGGCAAAGGGTGTACGTCCGAATTCGCTGCCACACACCACCAAAGTATCTTCCAGCATGCCACGCTGCTTGAGATCTCTTATCAGGGCGGCAAGGGGCTGATCGAGCTTTTGAGTGCATGCCGTCATGCGCGCGGGCAGCTGGAAGTGATGGTCCCAGCCCAGGTCATACAGGGTGATGAATTTCACGCCACGCTCACTCAGTCGACGTGCCGTCAGACAGTTGTGGGCAAAGGTACCGGGCTGCGTCGCAGCGGGCCCATACATATCCAGAACGCTTTTCGGCTCATCCGAGAAGTCGACGATTCCCGGCAGCGACTGTTGCATCCGATAGGACATCTCGTACTGGCGTACGTGCGAGAGGATATCCGGGTCCTGTTTCGACCGATAATCGGACTTGGCCATAGTACTGAGCCAATCGAGCTGCTGCCGACGCTCGGCCGAATCCACCCCGCCGAGGTTGTTCAGATACAGCACAGGCTCCGTACCTGATCTCAGCTCGGCGCCCTGATATTCCGACGGCAGGAAGCCGTTACCCCAGGTCGCCATATCCGTCGGCACGCCCTGGAGGATGCCCGAGGTCATCACCATGAAGCTCGGCAGATTGGTGTTGTCGTTGCCCAACGCGTAGCTGATCCAGGCACCATCGGATGGCCTGCCGGCCAGCTGGAAGCCCGTGTGAAGCAGCATTTGGCCCGGCCCGTGATTCAGCTGGATGCTGTACATCGATCTGATGAAACACAGCTCGTCGACGACACCGGCCAGGTGGGGCAACATTTCGCTGACCCACGTGCCCGACTGTCCATGCTGATGCAGTGGCGCCACAGGCTTGGCGACCAGGAAGGCTGCCTGACCGCTCGACATCGACGAGAGCTTCTGCGTGCCGAGCTCCGAGGCGGGCATCGGCTGACCGTCCATCTTGAACAGCAGCGGCTTATAGTCCCACAAATCCACTGTGGAGTTCGCACCGAGCAGGTGGATGTAAATCACGCGCTTGGCACGGGCCGGATATGTGCCCGTCCCGCGGGTGCCGAGATTCGGAGCGGCGCCGGGGGCGGCGGCTGGTGTGATCGTAGCGTTCGCTTTCGTCAGCCCCAATAAATCTGTGGCGGCCACCGAACCCAGGCCCAGGCCCAGGCCCATGCCCGTCTTCATCAGGAAGGAGCGGCGTGCGCCGTCAACGACATCCTTGAGGTCCGAGCCCCCGATGAATGAGGTGCCACCGCGCTTGGTGCTGCGTTTCATCGATCTCTCCTACTGAATGAAGTACGAGTCAGGGGCAATCATGATTATCGTGGCTACGCTGGTCAGCGCGGCCAGCTTGACCACGTTTGCGTTGGCGTCCACAGGCGTCACTCCCACACTCACCAGCTGCTCGGCCGCCTTGGGATCGGACTGATACTTCTGCAGCTGCGTGTCGTAGATCGACTTGAAGAACGTCATTTGCGCGGCGTTCGGATATTGCCGCCGCGCCAGGCGATACACGTGTGTCAGCTGCTGGGTCGGATCGCTGCTGAAATGCAACGCCTGCGTCGCGATCATCCGATATGCTTCCAGGTACTGCGGGCCATTGAACAGCAACAAGGCCTGCATCGGCGTGTTGGAGAATTCCTCCTTACCGATGCTCACGGTCGGATCGGCCGCATCCAGCAATTGGAACTGCGGATTCATTCCATTGCGCTTCAATAGCGAGTAGACGGTACGCCGGTGCTGCTCCGAGTCGGGCATGACGCTGGGTTGCGGATAGCCTTTCAGTATTCCGGCGGGCTCGTACGGGTAGGTGCTTGGTCCGCCGACCGTGGGATCGAGTATCCCGGCGTCGAAAAGCGCGCTGTCACGCATCTGCCGATAGGACATACGGAACCGCGGACCACGCGCCAGCAGGCTGTTTTGCGGATCGAGCTGGCGCTGCGCGGGTGTGGCCAGCGAGCTCTGACGGTACGTCGCCGACATCACGATCATTTTCTGCATCTGCTTGACGTTCCAGCCCGAGTCTACGAACTTCAGCGCCAGGTAGTCCTCCAGATGCAAATAGGTAGGCATTATCCCTTGTGAACCGAAGTCGTCCTGCGTGGGCACGAGCCCGGTCCCAAAATTCATCTGCCACAGTCGGTTCACGAACACCCGAGACGTCAGCGGGTTCTTCGGGTCGAATATCCACTGCATCAGCCCCAGCCGCGTGCGCGGGTACTTGTCCGACCAGGCAAACAGTTGCGTGGGGCCCTGGAGGGGCACCTGCTCACGACGCGAATCCCATTCGCCGCGATACAGCAGGTAGGTAGGCCGCTGCGTCGCCTGATCTTCATACACGAGCATTGCCGGGATCGATTTCGCGACGCCATCTTCCTGCTTACGCGCCATATCCAGCGCCTGACGGGCGCGGATTTCCGCCGGGTCGCGGATCGCGAGCAAGTGAGCCAGCTGCCCACTCAAGGACGGTCGATCGACCATCTTCAGGGCCTGCGCGCCCTTGTCCAGATAGGCGACCTCGATTGGGGTCAAGGCGCGATCGAACAGACGAAACTCGTCAATCGCACTGTCGACCGGTCCGGACTCATGGAAGCGGGTGCCAAATTCGAACCCGGTATATTCATCGAACAGCCCAGGGCCCGCCGTTGGCAGGCCGCCCTGGGTCAGGTTGTCCTGGACGACATCCACCGGCACGGGAGCCCCATCGATGTACAGGTGCACCCCCGCGGCCTTGCTCGAGCCGTCGTAGGTGACGGCGAGATGCGCCCATTGCTTCAGGGGCAACGGTGCCTTGGTGGACACGGCCAGCATGTTGAACGGTCGCGCGTGAGAGATGAAAAACTCCAGCCGACCATCCTCGAGCAACACCATCTCATACCCTTCGCCGCCATTATCCACGGTATCGGCGTCCGGGCCTCGCGACTGGTTGAAGACCGTCGTGTACTCGGGGTATCGCTTCGCCGGGTAGAACCACATATCGACGCTGTACTGGTTCCAGCGATCGTAGTACCCCAGCGAAGGCTGTCCCAGCTCGTGGGGCAGGTACGTCCTGCTATCGTTGCTGGCGGTGAAGTACAACGCCTTGCCTTTTACCCCCGGCCCGAGCTTGGGCTCCGAGACCACCGCCGGTAGGCCATTGGGCATTCCAGAGGCTGAGAACACCATTTCGCTGAGCTTATAGGTCGCGGGTATCAGGGCGTTCTGCTTCCCATCCAGCCCAATCCCTCCAATCGTCTCATACCCACCAGGGTTGTTATCTGCAGCGACCTTTGCCGCCCCAGCCTTGCCCTGCGCTGCTCCAGCCTTGCCCCGCGAGGCCAAGGCGACCCTTGCCGCCCCGGGCCTCCCACCTGGCCCCCGGGCCCCGAACCCGGGCACCTGCGCCCCAGCCCTTCTCGGGTATGGAAGCCCGAAGCCGCGAAAGTCGAACCGCTGCGCCTTGAGTCGAAGCATCGGCCAGGCGCTCTGGGGGATCGGCTGTACCGAATCGAACGGGTAGTAAGCGACCTGCGCCTGTTGAAGGGAGCTCTGGATGAGCTGCGTGGCCGTGTTCTGGTTAGCCGCCCCCTGCGCGGCCCCTTCGCTGGTCTGAACCAGAGAGGTGCGTACCAGCCGCGCCGGCCCTGCCGACTCGCGAGCGACGCTCGACTCCCCGGGGCTGCGCAGCCACGTTGCAACCTCGGACTCGTTTCGACGGATATCGGCAGTCAGGATGCTCTGATAGGCGTCGTTCGCGTCGCGCACCTGCTGCTGCGACCGCGTGAGCTGCAGCTGCTGGGTGGCCGTGGGCCACGGCAGCGTCGGACCACCCCCCGTACCCCCGACCCCTGGCGCGTCGAGGCTGTTGAAGAAGCCGCTGAGCGAGTAGAAATCCTTCTGACTGATGGGGTCGAACTTGTGATCGTGGCAGCGCGCGCAGCCCACCGTGTAGCCCAGCAGCGCCTGGCCGACGGTATCGGTGTCGTCCACCACGGACTCGACGCGGTACTGCTCGTTGAGGTCGCCGGCTTCCGTGGCGCGCATGCCGAGCCGCAGGAATTCGGTCGCCACCAGGTCATCGCGAGTGCGATGCGGCAGCAGATCGCCGGCCACCTGCATCGTGACGAACTGGTCGTACGGCATGTTCTGGTTGAATGAGCTGATCACCCAATCGCGCCACGGCCAAAGATAGGAGTCGACCCTGTCCTCTTCGTAACCGTCCGAGTCCGCATAGCGCGACAGATCCATCCACAGACCGGCCATGTGCTCGCCGTAAGCCGGGGAGGCCAGCAGCCGATCCACCACCTTCTCGTAGGCGTTGGGACTCTTGTCATTTACGAACGCATCGGTCTGCGCCAGCGTGGGCGGCAGGCCGGTGAGCGTCAGGCTGACGCGATTGATCAAGGTGGCCCGATCCGCCTCGGGCGAAGGGCTCATGCCCTTCGAAGCCAACTTGGCGAACACGAAGTTGTCGATCGGGTTGACGACCCGCGACTGAAACGCCCCGACACTGGGCAGGGGCACCTGTTTCGGGGGAATCAGCGACCAGATCGGCTCGTAGGGAGCTCCCTGCTTGACCCACTCGGCAATTAGCTGGATCTGCTCGGGCTTGAGGGCCGGTGCGCCGTGCGGCATGCGCTCATCCGGATCCGTGGCAGTGATACGCCGAATGACATCGCTCTCCTCGGGGTGACCCGGGACGATCGCATGGTCGTTGGGGTGGTCCGGCAATGGCGCCTCGGCGGGCCCGGCATAGTCCAGCCGCAGTCCCGCCTTGCGCATATTCGCGTCGGGTCCGTGGCAGGCGAAGCAGCCCTCGGACATGATGGGGCGAATCTGCTCGTTGAAATCGATCGGTCCGGTGATGGGTTTCAGACCGGCGGTCTCTTTGGCCAAGCGGGCAGCCACCTCCGAGGCGCTGGGCGCTTTGTCGCCGTTCGATGCGACTGCGCTGTTGCAGCCGCTGAGCAGCGCGAGGGTCACGCAGCATGATGCCACCGCGAGACCCGACAGCACCGGCCCGAGGGTTCGGTTGCTGGACGGAATCATCCTAACTGACTGCTTTTCCACGACTTTTACCCCCATCTTCACACTCCAGCGCCTACGCCACCCGAGGCTGCTTGCGCGCCGCAAGTCGATCCAAAAACGAACTTCACTCTATAGAATATGGAGTGTCAAGGTGTGACTGTTAAGAATTGATTGGCCCGCCATTCGGTTATCCGAGTTGGCAGTACCTTGGGCGAAGCCATCGGCAGAGGCCATGTGTACACGTGGTCTGCGTACGGCGACACCTCTAAGTCTTTCAATGTGATATCCGTTTGCGCTCTAAATTAACCCGTGAGCGCGGAGGCCCCGAATGAGCCTTGCTTCGCGCACTCGCGGTGCTGCTCGGCCACATTCGCCGTCTAAATTCGATTTAATGCGAACTACACCGGCATCTGATGGACTCGACGGAAATGCGCCCTTCCGAGCGCGGGGGCCTGACAACGACCATGGCCAAAGCGACCGCGTACGATAAAAGCCACAGCAGCATCGTTGGCATGGACTCGGTAGCGCGGCAACAAGCTGACTCCGGACGAGAACTTTTGCAGCGGCCCGTATCTGCGCCCTGATGTCTACTTTGAGCAACAGACTGAAGCGAATTCAGACTGCCCTCTGGATTCGGATGGATTTAACGCAAACTGGCGTCCACTTCGTCGAATTCCTTTGCGGCGAGCTCGCCTCCGACGGTCGCGCCCTACCCCTGTGCTGAAAGCCTGGCGAGTACGGTTTGCGCGGGAGGACTGCAGTCCTGTTTTGTCAAAGGACTTCGCTGACATCACCGACAACATTCGACTGCTCCGCTATTCTCAACGCGAACAGCTCAGCGAATCCTGCACTAGATCGTCCACGAGCTTGAAACACGGCTCTAGATCCCGCCGTGGCTCCCATGCGGCCTGCAGGACAAAGCCCTGAAAAAGCGCGATGAGCACCTGCGCCATCGCCGTCGCGTCCAGCCCTCGCTTGAATACCCCTGTTCTCTGTCCCCGCCGGATCACTCGGACCAGCGCACTCCTCGCGCTCGACACGCCCTCCAGTACGCCAGTCCTGACGCGTTCATTTCGCAGCGCCTCGGCCCAGCCCTGCAGACCCACCCTCAGGCTATCCGTCTGCGCGGGGTCCGAGAGGCGGCCCGCGTACAGCCTGATCAGCGCATGGATGCTCTTCAGAGGATCCTCTTGGTGTTCGGCAAGCGCGTTCAACGCCGCCTCGCGCTGGTGACGATCATCCGCCAAGGCCGCGATCAGATCGTCCTTACTCTTGAAGTAGAGATAGAGGGTTCCCTGGCTCAGGCCGGACTCACGGACGACGTCCGCGGTCGTCGTCCGGTGAAAGCCGTCACGCGAAAAGCAACTCAGCGCCGCAGCCAGAATCTGCTCCCGGCGCGCCTCGCGCTGCTCCGCACTGATCTTGGGCATCGCAATCCTTGATAGAAACTGACTACTCCGTCATTATAGACCTGAATGACGATCCTGCCCACCACCCCGCACCTTGCGTTCGGGTCTATTGGGTCTTCCCACTCCTCTATGCTGCTTTTGGCCGCCTGCGTGGGCTTGATCAGCGGAGTCACTTCCGGCCTATGCGGCGTCAGCCTCGGCGGGGCCTTGGTAGTACTTGCCAATCTTCTGCTCGGGACCGGACAACACGTTGCCCAAGGTCTCTCGCTCATCGCTCAGATTCCGCCGACCAGCCTCACTGGCGTCAAGCGCTACCAGACTGAGGGGCACGGCATCTCGAGGGGCTGGTTACCGTGGCTGGCGTCGGGCTTCCTCGTCGGTGCCGCCGCGGGTGCGATTTGCGCGGCCCACGTCTCGAACCCCATCCTGCAGTGGAGTTACGTCGGCTATCTCGGCGTCCTCGAGGCGCTGTTAATCCTTCGCTCTACACCTCGGCGATTACCGACCGACGCTGTCACCCGGCTTGGGAGCATCCCCAGGTCGGCCCTGCTCATGGTTGGCCTGCTCGCCGGCCTGTCGTCAGGATACCTCGGTATCGGTGGCGGGCTCGCGATCGTTGTTGGCCTCACCAGCGGGTTGAAGATCCCTCAGCACCAAGCTCAACACCTCAGTCTCGTGCTGTCGATAATCCCGATAACGACGCCCGCCGCGTACGTTTACTGGCGGGAGGGACTGCTACCGTCCTGGCCGATCCTCGCCGCGGTTATCGTGGGCCTCTGGGGCGGGATTACCCTCGGCGCCCGAGCGGCCAATCACGTGCGGCCTGCGGCGCTTCGCCGAGCCCTCATGGCGCTGGTAGCGGCAATGGCGGCCTGTATGGCGTGGAAAGCCCTCTGACTGCGTAAGCGAAAATTGGATCTGGATGATCAACGGTGTACGTAGCAAGCACCCGCCCATGATTGCCATGTGGGCTTGAGGTGACCGTCAGGTCCATGGCGCCGACGACCCCATGCGATGCGCACAGCCCCCTTTCCACCGCCAATGGTAGAGTTCACTCTGCTCGACGGTGACGGATATTTCGACAGGGACTTTTTTTAATATATGACGCGATCGCGGTGAAGTTCAAAGTAACGATCGTATTGCCGATCCGGAAACCCACACATGCCCGCGAGGCTCATGGCCCAGGAACGATCGGAGATGCCCATCAAAGCGAAATACGTTCATACCAATCTCACGGGTCGGGATTGGCGGGTGCTCTCGCAATTCTATTGCGAGGTTTTCGGTTGCATCCCGAAGCCTCCGCAGCGCGATCTGTCGGGCAAATGGCTCGACGATCTGACCTCATTATCGGCAGCACACCTCACCGGTATACATCTTGCGCTGCCGGGCTGTGGGGAAGGCGGCCCCACGCTCGAGATATTCAGCTACGATCACCTGATCCCCGGCGGGGCTCCTGTCGTGAATGAGCCGGGGTTCGGGCACATCGCTTTTTTGGTAGATGATGTTGACGCCGCTCTTCAAGCGGTCAGGATTGCCGGCGGCGGCGCCATCGGGAACCTCACAAAACATTCGGTCCCCGGGGTCGGGTTGCTTACGGTCGTGTATGCGACCGACCCAGACGGCAATATCATCGAGTTGCAAAACTGGACCTAGTAAGAGCCCTGCTCGCATTCTCAGACACTGGGTCCCAAACGGAAGCTCTCGGGATCTGCATTAATCAAGGCGCGAAGGCTGGCTCTACTTGGCTGTCGTGATAGATCTGTTCTCGAGGAAGATCGTTGGTTGGACAGTAGCGCCGCATATCAGATAAAGACTCGTGCTCGACGCCGTGCTGATGGCGATGCGCCGTCGTCGGCCAAGGGGAACCGTAATTCACTCGGATCAGGGATCTCAGTACGGGAGTGACGGCTGGCAGCGCTTCTGCCGGACTAATCACGTCGTACCTAGCATGAGCCGTAGCGGCAACTGTTGGGGACAGCCGGGTGCGTCACCCCCGCTGCAGGCGAATGCGCCGCAAAACCTCACTGACTGTGGTCACCATGACCACGCCTCCGAGCACCAGGAGGGTATCGCCCCAAGTGGGACGAAAGGAGCCCAGCGTTACAAGCAGCGTCGTCGAAGCTGCCGGCGGATGCTTGGCGCGTAAGGCCAACTCCAACAGCGTTGCGATAGCGATCGCCAGGACAGACGCCGCGAGCCGCGCGCCACTCACCTCATGCACCATGAAGACCGATGGGGCGTGCGCCAGACCGAATGCGAACACGAAGGCTACAGCCATGGCGAAGCCCACCGCATGCGCGACCAACGTATTGTAGGGGCGAGCAGAAGGGTGCGTGGGTTGCTGCGCAATCGTTATGGCGGTCGGGCCAAGACTGGCAAACAGGAATACGCGATGGGTTACCAACGCGATCATTCCTGGCACCGTTAGCGAAATGGCCGCGGCCAGTGGCACCCACAACCATTGGCTGGGCTCCTCATCTTTGACCATCCCTGAAGCTCCTTAATGCACCCGCTTATCAGCAAAGTCCATTTCGCCGGCGGCGTGCCCAGCAGCACGTAACCCCTCCGCGGTATGGACAGCGAGCGGGGGGGCTGCTCACCCCGTTGCCTGGGGGCCTCGCCGCAGCTTGACCACCTCTACGCATCCGGCCAACTCATCGGCACGATACGGCTTAGCTAACCAATCAATGCGCGCCCTCGGGTAGCTCGGCGCCGCAGTGGCTGCTGCCGGTCAGGAAGAAGCGCAGATCGGGTTGCCTGCCGTGCGGGTGCTGCGGGCAGGCAATGGCCTTCGGCGCGCATAACTGACCGACTTCGGCGGATGAGGGTCCGACGTCCGACTCGATCTCTGATGCCCTGTCCCGAGCTGCCTGCACCGAGTTCGCTTCGATGATGCGGTATCCGCAGCGGGCCTCACGACGTCCAGAGAGCAGGTTTCAAAGGGGGCGGTAGGCTCCCAGGCCGTAGACTCGGAGGATTTAGGCTCCTCGTGATAGACCGGGGCATTGCCCCGGTGGGGAAGATTGCTCGCCTGCAAGGCCGCTCCTCCGTCGCACAATGCCGCCTCCTCGCACATTGAATGCCAGGCAATTTGGCAGAGCGGCATCAAACATCGCCGCCGCAGCTCACCACGAACTCCTGTCAGGAAGCTCCTACGAAGACGGGATTGCGGTATTGATTTGTATTTGCTGTCGGCGATGGGTAGTTTGGGCGAGAAGGGTTTTTTTTGGCCGCAGGAAGGAACCACCCGCGGTGAGAGATAGAAAGCGCCGATTTCCAGGATTTTCTGTCTGGTGGCAGATGGTCCGAAGTCGCCTTTATAGGTCTCTGCGGATGCAATTCTGGTTTCCGCATATGCCCCTTGCGCTGGCGGTCGGTATGACCGGACTCATGCAATTGCTGCTGACATCCGGGTCACTGCAACGTTTGATCGTGGGATCCGGCAGCGGCAAATCCATCGTGCTAAACGTCGCGGGCGGTCTCGAAATGCCCGCGATCCGAGGCATACCGCAGGAAGCAATCGGTGCGTTGTTACTTGTCGTAGGGACGGGTCTGATCTGGCGATCGCGGCTTGCCTGGGTACTGGCGTTCCTGCTCACGCTCGCAACCGTGTCGCTAGAGTTATCACCACTCTCGACAGCCTCAAAGGCACTTATATCCTTTAATGTCGCGCTACTCGTCTTGCTCGTACTCTCTCGCCGGAGCTTCACGCGTGCCAGCCTCGCCACAAGCACGCTGTTTGCCCTGACCGGTATCCTGTTTACCTTGGGCTATGGGATATTGGGATCATACGTCCTCGGCGCTGACTTCGCGCCCAGGATCGCTAACGTCGTCGATGCGGTATATTTTGCGGTTGTGACCATGTCGACGGTCGGCTATGGCGATATCGCCCCACGGACACCCGCAGCACGCCTGTTTACTGTCTCACTGATCGTGCTGGGGCTGGTGGTGTTTGTGACCTCGTTGACGGCGATTGTCGGCCCACTGATTGACAGCCGGATGAAGAAGCTGTTGCAGCCAAAGAGGACATCGATGAAACGAAGCTCGCACATCATTGTGGTGGGCGATGGGCCTCTCGCCCGCAACGCTCTCAAGGCCTTAGCCGCGCGTGGACTGCATGCAACTGCCATCTGGCCTGCCGGTCCCCTGGATGGCATAGAACCTCCAGAAGACCTCGTAATCGGCGATGGCAGTGACAGCGAAGTGCTACGCAGCGTCGAGGTCGAACAAGCAAGAGCCGTGCTTGCTTTGAGCCCGGACGACTCCTACAACGCCTTTGCTGTTCTAGCCACGAAGGAATTGAACCCATCGGCGCGTACCGTGGTCGCCGTGAACAACGTCGGCAATACGAGTCGGGTAATGCGGGTTCACCCGGACGTCGTCCTGGACCTGCCGATGATCGGCAGCGAGCTGCTGGCGATGGCCCTGAGTGGTGAGGAGATCACCGCAGATGCGCTGATCAATCAGCTCCTAAAGCTCGGCTAAGCCGCAATGGCTTGCGAGTCGCCACACGCGATAGAGCCGCGTGCGCCGACAAACGCTGCATGGCGTCATGCGGCTTGATGACCACGCAGAGATCCGCTTGTTGCAGCTCACGTCTGCGTCGACTGCAGCTGTTGATCGGACGGACCATCGGTGGTACGTCTTTAGACGAAAACCCATCTTGGCAAGGTCGCCTGATTTGCAAAGTGAATGCCGCACTTTGCGAGCTGCTCGCCGCTGATCTGTGCAAGCGGCATGGCGAGCGCACGCGCAGGTCACGACCCGGAGTCCGCAAGTAGAGCGAACACGCCCAGGCCTCGCACGATTTAGTTCCGAACCTCAGGGGAATTGGAGTTTATGGACAGAATCTACGACGCTGTCACAACCGTTATAAACGGCTGGATTGGGCGGGGTGCCGTGTGGGGCCCGATCACTTGGGGAGATCTGGCCGTAATATGTGGTGCGCTGTTGCTGGCGATGCTGCTGCACGCGCTCGTGGCTGCTGGCATTCGCCAAAAAATGCGCTTGGCAGAGGTCAAGCAAGGTAAAGAGTTGCAACACCACACCTACGCCGCCGTCAGCAGACCCCTTTATGCGCTGATCTGGATATGCGGAGGCTATTTTGTCGTGCTGCCGGTGCTGTCCAAATTCCAGAGCGGTCTCGTCCTGGCGTTGCTGCGACGCGCGCTGGTGGAGCTTTTTGATCTGAGCGTGTTCGTGCTTCTGTTCTGGTTTCTGTTTCGCTTCACCCACGTGCTCGAGACACACATGGCCAAGTGGGCGTCTAGGAGCCGCAGCCGCGTGAATGACCTATTCGTACCGCTTCTGGGTAAGGGGATGCGGGTGATATTGCCGGTAGTCGGCGTGATATTCGCGCTACCGATTCTGCATTTGCCGAGCGCCTACGCGGGGCTGATCGCCAAAGGTACGAGCATTCTGCTCATCGTGACGGCGGCGGTGCTGCTGGTGCAGGCTGTGCAGGTCGGCCAGCAAGCGGTCCTCTCGAGGTTCGATATCACTGCAGCCGACAATTTGCGCGCGCGCCGCGTCTATACGCAGATTCACGTCATCAGCAGGGCCATCTACGTCGTCATCGGCGTGTTCACGGTCGCGTGCATTCTGATGATGTTCCAGGAAGTGCGGCACGTCGGTAGCAGCCTGCTGGCCTCGGCGGGCATTGTGGGCATCATTGCCGGCGTGGCCGGCCAGAAATCGCTGGCCAATCTCTTCGCCGGCTTTCAGATCGCGCTGGCGCAGCCCATGCGTCAGGACGACGTCGTCATCGTCGAGGGCGAATGGGGCCGCATCGAGGAGATCACCCTCACCTACGTCGTGGTGCACATTTGGGATGACCGACGGCTGGTCCTGCCTCTGAGTTACTTCATCGACAAGCCTTTTCAGAACTGGACCCGCACCTCCGCAAAGCTGCTAGGTTCAATCTTCATCTGGGTGGATTATTCGTTCCCGGTAGAAGAGGGGCGCAAGGCACTGAAGCAAATCATCGAAGGCAGTCCGCTCTGGGACAAGCGCTTCTGGAACCTGCAGGTAAGCGATGCGAGCGAGAAGACCATGCAACTGCGGGTGCTGGCCACTTCAGCGGATTCCTCGAAATCCTGGGATCTACGCTGCGAAGTGCGAGAGAAATTCATCGCCTATGTTCAGTCGAATCACCCGCAGAGCTTGCCGCAATTACGCATGCAGATTGGCGCCTCTGATGCCACTAGCCGCTCGCGAGCAGCGGACCGAATGCCTACGGCGCCGAACACTAACGCTCGAACCGATAGACAAAACAGCCCATCGCCCTAAGGCACCTGGGCCGCATCCTCTGCAAGTTCCAGAGACCGCCCGGATTCCAGGCGATAACCTCGCATAGGGCGACGTCTCGATATTCAGCAGGTAGGCTCCGGCAACCAGCGCTCGCAAGTCGTGAGTGAGCAGCTTAGCCTGGCCCGTGGCATCGGTGACCACCCGGACCCTTTGGCTCGCGCGAGACGCTGCTTCAGCATGGCTGGCCGGGCAACGAGCGGGAGTGCGCAACTCGATCGCGCTCGCGGATACGGGCCGCGGCTTCCGCCGGTATCAGTTCGTTCGGCCTCTCTGGCTTGCTTCTCATTGACCAGTCCGGCTTGCAGCAGCTGATCGCGCAACGACATGCTCATGAAGGGCGGCTCAATGTGAGGGCTGTGGCGAGATTTTACCCGCAGCCACAGCCGCCGGCGACAGCACCGCGCGCGCGAGCTGCTCGAAGCCGGACATGCGACTCGTGCGCTGCCATCTGATGTGCGAGCTCGCGACGGCCGCCATTGCGCAGGTACTGGGTGATGCCGGGCAACCGGGCGGCTCATGCGAAGCATCCCGTGGGCATCAAGCCGCGGCGGTAATGAGGGCTTCACTTGAGTCTGAACAGCTTAACGCCCGCCGCCGTCGCCGCGCGCCGCAAATCTGCATCGAGCGTAGCGAGCGGCAACCCCGAGCGCAGCGCCAGCTCGAGATAGGAGGCGTCATACGAGGAGATACGGTAGCGCCTGGCAAGTTCCAGGGTCTCATGGAGTGCCTTCGCGTCGGTCACGGCGTCAAACTGAATCGGAGCGGCCTCGATGCTCGCCAAGAACGCCTGGCTACGAGCGGGTGGCAGCTCGCTACGACTTTCGCTTTTTGCGATGACGTTGGCGAGTTCCAGTCCCCACGTGACGGGGACATGAGCCTGCGCGCCAGCATTGCGCAGAATATCGAAGACCGCGGCGGCGTAGGCCTGACCCGCGCCGACGTCCTCCAGCAGCCAGCTCAACGCGACCGACGCGTCGAGCACGAACCTCACTCGCGACCATCCTCGATGAGCGCCCTAATATTGATCTTCCGGCCCAAAGGATTCGCTTTACGGTAGGCTTGAAAGGCATCGATGGCGGCTCTGGCATCGGGCCGCTGCTGCAGCGAGGGCGGCCCTAGCTCGGCCACCGGCTTGCCGCGGTTGGTAATGGTGAAGCGCTTACCTGCCTGGACCTGCCGCAGCAACTCCGGTAGCTTCGTCTTCGCCTCGTACGCGCCGATCTCGATTTTCATCTGATTAGACTAGTTCATCGACCAGTCGAAGGCAACTTTCGCACACTTGTCGCTGTAATAAGCTTTCGCAGAGCCGGCGCGCACGCATCGCTGTCGGCGCGGGCTACGAGCCGTGAACTGCATCACGGCCGGGATGGAAGCCCTGTTTGAGGCCGATCGGACCGACCAATATTGGGATCCTACACACGTCCGTTCGCTGGCGGTTCTGGCCCTAATGGTGGCCCAAATGGGTACTCAGCCCGATATCCCATCCGCTGGCTTACACAGGGTCATCAATGTTGCGGTCTGCGCCCCCGCGCCTTCGGACAGCAGGCATCACTAGCGCGGCGCTTGTTTGCGCCTTGACAACGCTGGGCGGCTGCACGAGCAGCAGCGACCCCTTCAGCGCCTTTAGCAACATCAGCGCCAGTGTGAAGGCGCACACCTATTCCCTCGGCGCGTCGATCACGGGGCTCAGCGCCGCGGGGCTGGTGCTGACCGTCAACGCCCAGGAAGTGGACGTGCCCGCAGGGGCGAGCTCGCAGTCGCTTGCCAGCGCACTGGCCCCCGGCAGCAGCTACACGGTGACGATCCAGTCCCAACCCACCGGCCAGACCTGCAGCATCACCAACGGCTCTGGAACGATCGGCTCGGCAAACGTGAGCAGTGTGCTGGTAACTTGCTCGGACCGGACGTTCTCCGTGGGTGGGGCCATCAGCGGCCTCATCAGCAGCGGCCTGGTGCTGTCCAACGCTGGCGATTCACTGGTCGTCAGTGCGGGTGCCTCAAGCTTCACGATGCCCACCGCGGTGGCCTACGGCAGCGCCTACTCGGTGACCGTGCAGACGCAGCCGGTAGGGCTCGCCTGCGCGGTGGGCAACGGCGCGGGTACGATGGCTGGGACGGCGGTCAGCAACATCGTCGTCAGCTGCGTACCGAACACGTACAGCGTGGGCGGCGCGATCAGCGGACTGACGGCGAGCGGCCTGGTGCTGCTGGACAGGGGCGGTGACGCCCTGACCCTCAGCGCCAACGCGACGCAGTTCACCATGAATACCGGCGTTGCCTACGGCGGTGCCTATGCCATTACCGTGCAGACCGCGCCCGCGGGCATCGTCTGCCGGGTGAGCAATGGCACCGGCGTCGTGGGCGCCGCCAATGTCACGAACATCACCATCGGCTGCGTGCCGAACTTCAGCCTGCTGCATTCCTTTACCGGCGGCCGCGCCGATGGCGCAAACGCCTACCATAATTTGATTCAGGGCAGCGATGGCAACTTCTACGGCATCACCTTTCAGGGCGGTACCGCCGGTCTCGGTACGGTCTTCGCGCTCACGCCGGGCGGTACCGAAACCGTCCTGTACTCCCTGGCGGGCGGCAGCAACTCCTACGCCAGCCTGGTCCAGGGCAGCGATGGCAACTTCTACGGCACGACCTACTACGGTGGCGCCAGTGGCCTCGGCACGGTCTTCAAGGTCACGGCGGGCGGGACCGAGTCCGTGTTGTACTCATTCACCGGGGGCGGCAGCGATGGCTCCCATCCCTATGCCCCTATGATCCTGGGCAGCGATGGCAATCTCTACGGCACGACCTTCGAGGGCGGGCCCAGCGACCTCGGAACGGTCTTCGAGCTCACGCCGGGTGGGACCGAAACCGTTCTGTACTTCTTTGCCGGCGGCAGCGACGGCGGCTACCCCGAGGCAGGTCTGCTCCAGGGCAGCGACGGCAACTTCTACGGCACGACCTACCAAGGCGGCGCCAGCGGTTTCGGGACGGTCTTCCTGCTCACACCGGGCGGAACCGAGACCGTGCTGTACGCCTTTGCCGGCGGCAGCAGCGATGGCGCAAATCCCGACGCCGGTGTGGCCCGGGACAGCGACGGCAACCTCTATGTAACTACACTGAAAGGCGGCCCCAGCAATGCCGGTGCCGTCTACAAGCTCACCCCGACCCGGATCGAGACCCTCTTGCACGCCTTCGTCGGTGGCAGCAGCGACGGCGCGACACCGTATGCCACCCTGGTCGAGGGCAGCGATGGCAATCTCTATGGAACGACCTCCGCTGGCGGCAGCAGCGGCGACGGCATGGTCTTCGAGGTCACACCCGCCGGGACCGAGACCATTTTGCATGTCTTCGCCGGGGGCAGCAGCGACGGCGCGCAGCCCTGGGCCGGTCTGATCCAGGGCAGCGACGGCAATTTCTATGGAGCTACCGTTGCAGGTGGCGCAAGCGGCCTGGGCACGGTTTTCAGGCTCGCCCTGCAGTGATCAGCTCGGCCTTCGGAAGATCATCCTCAAAATCCTGAGCCATCGCACCACAAAGCACCCGCGCCGATTGGCGAGAACACCTGGTGCTCACGCCGCATTACCGCGCTGTGAATCGGTTCGAGGGTAAGGATTTGCCCCCGCACGCCGGCGACAAGCATCCCGCAAAGTGGGGTTCTCCGTTGTGTTTGACCGACCTTTTCCTCGTTCATTGGGCTCTGTCAGGCGGAATAGCTCCTTGGCACCGAAGGCGCGCGAATAAAAGCGATCGTCTTGGCGATTTTTTACCTGCGGCCGGGACCGGGGTCCGTCGCGGCCTGGTGATGCAGCGAACGGTCGGCAGCGCTGGGTCGATATTTGGTCGGCGCGATGCCCGCGAACTCCCGGAATTCCCGGATAAGATGAGGCTGATCGGAATAGCCGGCTGCTGCGGCGATGTCGCCGAAACCCTGTCCGCCTCCTGCCGCCATGCTCTGCACCGCGAAGTTGAAGCGTCGTATCCGGTAATAAAGCTTAGGGTTGAGGCCGACCGCAGAGCGAAATAAAGCAATGAAATGTCTCGGGCTATAAGCCGAAGCTCGCTGCGCGTCCGTAACCCGCGCCTGCGATAGCTGGAACGATGCCGTGGTGAGGTGGCTCAAGGAGAATGGCCACAAGGCCACCGCGCTCGAGGACGTCGGCAAGCTACGCTGGCTCGACCGGTACCTGCGAGGCAAGGCTCTGAGCGCCATCGATCGCAGCATCGTCGATCATGTGACGCGGGAAAGGCTTGCCGAGGGGTGGCCGAACGCGACGGTGAACCGGACGCTGGAGCTGCTGCGCGCCGTGCTTCGAAAGTGTGTCAACGAATGGGAATGGCTGGATCGGGCCCCGCATGTGCGCATGCTCAAGGAGCCCACTCGCCGGATCCGCTTCCTGACACCCGAGGAAGCCCAGCGCCTGCTCGCGCAGCTACCGGTCCATCTTGCCGACATGGCGGCATTCTCCCTGGCCACGGGATTACGGGCGGGGAATGTCACCGGTCTGCAGTGGTCGCAGGTCGATGAGGCGCGAAGGCGGGCGTGGGTCCATCCCGATCAGGCCAAGGGACGCAAGGCGATTGCCGTGCCGCTCAACGCGGTGGCCCTCGTCCTCGTCCTGAGGCAGCGCGGGATTCATGCCACACATGTGTTCAGCTACCGGGGCAAGCCCATCACACAGGTCAGCACCAAAGCCTGGTATGACGCACTGAAGCGAGCGGCAATCGAAAGCTTCCGCTGGCATGACTTGCGCCACACCTGGGCGAGCTGGCACGTGCAGAGCGGTACGCCCCTGTTCGCGCTTCAGGAGATGGGGGGGCTGGCAGTCGGCTGAGATGGTGCACCGCTACGCGCATCTGTCGGCCGATCACCTGGCACCCTATGCGGAGCGCCTCTGTGCCCTCTCGGACCCGGACAGCGGGCCGGATGTTGCGAATATGCCTTCGAAATTGTGGGCACGTTTTGGGCACGGCCCGAAAATCAGAGGACTTTATCGAACCAATAAGCCCTTGATTTGTTGGTAGCGGGGGCAGGACTCGTTAGCAGTGCGATCCATGTCACGGAATGCCTTGAAAACAAGCGTTCTATGAGGAACACCTGCTACAAAGACCTGCTACAAAACGGTACCATGCCAGCGCATGGACCATCTCATCAGGCGCGGGCATTCGTGGTATGTCCGGGTAGCCGTCCCGCAGCGGCTGCGCGAGGCCGTTGGCAAGCGTGAGTTCCTAGTCGCGCTGAAGACGCGAGACCTTGCGACGGCGCGGCGCCTGTCACATGCGCAGCTCGCATCAATCACGGCCCAACTTCAGGCCGCTGAAGCTCACCGCACGTTCCCCAAGGACAGCGCCGAGTACATTCTCCAGGCAGCGAAGGACGCGCGCGCCGCCGTCACCAACGGTCTGCAGACCGAGGAGGACGCCGAAGTTGCGCTAGACGTCACCGTCGACCAGCACCTGGAGCACCTTGGGCAGAAGCTTGGGGTTGACCCTGAAGGCGACCCGAAGGTGACCGACGGTCACGCGCAGGCCATCAAGCTCGCCCATCGCGTGTTCAAGGGTGAGACCGTCGCCCTGCTCTCTCATCAGGTTGAGCAGTATCTCACCGAGGTAACCCCCGCCGTCCGCGCGCAAACCATGCAGGACAAGCGCAGGGTATACGGCGCCTTGCAGGCATGGCTTGGCACTGATCGCGAGGTGTCGACCATCACGCGCAAGTTAGCCGGCTCCTACGTCTCGACGCACCTGGCCAAACAAGGACGCGCACCCAAGACGTTGCGCAGTGAGTTGGCTCAGCTCTCCGCACTATGGAAGTACATGGTCGGGCGCGGCGTGGTCGACACCAACGTCTGGAGTCTAATGAGCGCTACCCTGCCGACGTCCAAGCGTGGCGGCATGCGAACGCATCGCCGGCCGTGGACGCCCGAGGAACTGACGCGCTTGTTCAAGGAGACGGACACCACAGATCCGATCTGGTCAGTAGCCGCGCTGTCGCTATATAGCGGCTGCCGCATCGAAGAAGTCTGCCAGCTCAAGAAGTCGGACATCAAAGACGACGCCTTGCACGTTCACATCACCAAGTCCGAAGCCGGCGTCCGCGCCGTGCCCGTGCATCCGGTCATCGCGCCGCTGGTGCAGCAGCTCATCGCTACATCCACCGACGGCTACCTAGTACCTGGCCTGCTCATCGCCGGCCGTGATGCGAAACGCTCCGTTTACCTGTCGAAGCGGGCGGCATGGCATATACGAAAGGTGCTGAAGATCACCGACAGGAACCTTGTGGTACACGGTCTGCGGCACACCTTCACCAATGCTTGTGAGCGCGCGGGAATTCCGTTAAGCACGGCGCAGCTTCTGGTAGGTCACTCCAGGCGCGGGAGCATCACCTACGGCGCTCCAGGCGCGTCCTATTCGCATGGGTTGCCGCTAGAGCAGTTGGCGAAGGAGATACGAAAGGTGACCTTCGGGGCACTGGATGCGTACCTCAGGACAACTGCGGGGGATGTGAAGGTGACCTTCAAGAGCACGCGAAGGCCACGCGCGACGTACAACGCGGCCCAGCGTCGCACGACCGTCTCCAACCGTTAACGTTTCGCTGTCAGGCTGAACCATCGCTTATGATGGCTGCCACGCTACTTCAGATCCGTCCATACGGGACAAGCCGATGCTCCTTGATGAAATCATCACGATATTGAGCGACAGCAAAGGAAGCCTTACTGACGCTCTCCTAAAAACGAAGGTTCTTCTCTACCAGCTCGGCAAGAAGGACCTAGTCTCTTGGGTAAATTCCGAGCTGAGTGGGTATACGCGCGAATCTGACGTCCCACCATACCGCATCATCGGTGGCGAGGTTCGAGGCCACGTAGTCAGCATCGCTTGGCAACAGACAAACTTCCTATTGCCAATTAATCACCTCAAGGAACCCACGAGGACAAACATCACCGAACATCGGATTACGATGTCCATCCAGAGTATCGAAGAAGCCGTCGAGGCGTTTCGAGAAAAAGGCACAATTTTGCGTCGTAACCTTCCGACTGAGTTCTGCGGCCTTTTTAAGAAGGTCCTGCTTCCAGGTGTTGAGGTGAATGCCGCCTGGTGTGACATCAGCATGATTGGCGTTGAGAACGTCATTTCAGAGGTCCGTTCGCGGTTACTGGATTTTGCGCTAGAACTAAAGGACGCAATTGGCGCCGATGTTCCCGAAAAGGAACTGCCAAAGAAAGCCCAGGAAGTCCAGGCTGAGAAGATTTTCTCGACCGCGATCTACAACTCCGGCACAGTAATTCTAGGCAGCACGAACATCCAGGTGAACAATCAGCAAGGGGATATAGAGGGGCTTGTCCAGGAGATTGCCAAATTAGGTTATCAACAGAGCGAGCTTGAGCAACTTCGGCATGCGGTCACCTCCGATAGGGCTGAAGGAAGAACACCCGACGTAACTGAAGGCGCGACAGCGAAGTGGTTCGGGAAGGCGCTAAAGGAAGCCGGCAAAGGAGTCGTCAAAGTTGGCGTTGATGTGGCTGCCTCGGTAATAACGAAGGCTATCGAGCACTTCGCCACCGGCGGGTGAACTAGTTACGAGATGACTGCTGGACATCCGCTACGATTTCGGCCACTTCGGGACTGTTCGCGTCGTTAAGCAGCTTGCAGAAGTCCTCTACATCAGTCGAATGCGATGCTGCACAAGCATCGGCTTCATTGTGCAGTAACTTAGTGGCGGCGTCTCCGACGCTGAGAATAGGTCCTGTAATGCTTTCGCGACCCATCTGGTAGCCAATGAATGTACAGACGATCATGGCGAACACGGCTGCTGCTACTTTCATTTTTATGCTCCACGGCCCAGCGGGTATGCCGATCCTAATTACGCCGTAAGGTCACCCACAACGCGGCGGTTCCGCGGGGGTACTTTAGGCAATCAGCGGATGTGACCCTTCTTCGGCCGGTAACGCGGATTCGTCAAGCTTACGGAGTCTCCCGACAGGAAGGTCCATCCCTGTTGGGCGCCGACCACAAGCTGAAAGTGCGCAGGCACCACAAGTTCCTTGGTCTCCGATGGGAAGCCATCGCGGCCGAACACGGCAGTGATAGGCAGCGGTGTCGTTGTTAAGTTGTGTATCTCAAGAGTCTTGCCGGTGCCCAACAACACCGGGCGAACGGTTACGGTCACAGGTAAATCAGGCTTGGCAAGCTCTACGGCTTGCGTCTGCAAGTGCGTCTGCTCCTGCTGAAGTTCGGAGACTTGCTGGCTGCTGGCATTGGCCTGCTGCTGGAGCTGTAGCACCTGCAGAGTGGCGGAAGTGAGCTGCTGCTTGGTCGCGGCGAGCTGCTGAGTCGTGTCGGTCAGCTTCTGTTGCGTGGTGCTGAGCTGAAGCTGTGTGGCGTTCAGCTTTTGGTACAGCGGCACTCCGGCTGCGCCAGCACCGACCACCAGACCGACCAACAGCATAACCACACGACCGCTTGAGGTGCCCATGCGCAGCCCTTCAGGTAAACCTTAGGTGGACGGCAGGGTAGGACGATGGCGGCACTAGTTCTGCGACGTCAGACGGATCGCCCGCCTACGCACTGTGACCGCCTTCACGTTTCACCCCGCGCTGTTGGCGAACGGCCGCCTCCCCCCGGTGTGCGCCTTGAACGCCTGAATCAACTTGCCTTCTGCGTCGGCCACGGCTTCGGCAGCAATCTCCGTCCAGTACACCCACAGTGGGCAGATGTCATGCTCCAGAAGCAGGAGCAGCGATTGTCCTCCTGCATGTGGACTTCGCCTGCCGTGGACGTGTCGGTAGAAGGCCGACAGCCGTCCGCGCAGCGAACGCTTTGTGCGACCGATGTACACCACTGATTCATCAAATAGCCAGCGCCGCCGCAGATCCTCTGGCAGCAGCTCGACACTTACTGACGGCGCCATGTGGTCATCGGCATTGGGAACGCGCGCGATGATGTATATGCCCGGTGAGCGCGTTGGCAGCGTGTCCTTCCACAGGACGTGCCCGGCGACTTTCAGGCCCGCTGAGCGGAGCAGAGCAGCGACAGGCAACGGCATTAGATGGAAGCAGTCGGGTCAGGCGGAGCTAGCCAACCACCGGAACCATAGTTGCCCAATATTGCGGCGTCTGCAGTTCCACCTGATGACCGTCCGTGATTGGAACATGATTCCGATGTAGCCGCTGAAGCTCGGCTAGAGCTTGAGCGCGTACACGGTGGACGTCTGGAAAGACGGGGATTCCGTCTCTATCGCGTTGTACCCTGAAGAGCAGAACGCCGCAGCGCGGGCAGTGATCGTGGAACGTCGTCCGGTGTCCGTACCCAGTCCTAACTTCCGACAGCCTTTCCATACATCCTTCGACGTTGTGGAATGGTCCATCGATCTTGTCCTGAATGACAACCGGAGCTTCCGTCAGAACATTCTGGATGTCTGCCCAGCGATCCACAGGGCGCAGAAGGTTCCACCTAAGGCGCAACCTAGGGTCAACTACGGGTATCGGAATGAACGCCTGAGTCGCAGCAGGCGCCGGCACCACTGCAGGAGCTAGTGTGGCCCTCGCCGAGGCCAGCTCGGCAGTGACACGCTGCAGATGTCGCCGCGCTCGCATGTGTGCGACCACCAGCGCAGCGGCACTAACAACAACGACGATGAGCGCCCCGACAAGCAGCCCAACTGACCACGCGGGGACTGTACAGCTCGGGCTGCTGATGCACACCCATTGACGGCCAATCCACTTACGCGCTCCAACCAACCAGCCAAGCAGCAGAACACCGCCGCCGCCCAGCACCCAGCCAAGCAGTCGGTCGCCAAGCTTGTCGCCCAGCCATGCAACCAGCCGCCGCAACGGCGAGACCATCACGGTGCGTTCCTCGACGCTCATTCGTGAATTTTACTGCAGGGGAACTGTAGGGGCACCTGAGGTGAGCCTTAGCGGGCCGCCGTTTTGGGAGAAATTTGCTCGGGGGTATCGACGCTGGACCAGCGCAAGTTCCCCCATGCCACCCTCGGCGATCCAGGCTGAGCGCCGGAGATCCACCATGGAAGCCGGTGCGCGACGCGTGACGCCAGGCCAATGCGGTCGGTGGCGCGGTGGCCCTCGGGGACTGGTACACTGGACGGCATGAACCTACTCACGCCGCAGCACATCGTCCTGGCGCTGCTAATCGTCGGCTTGGTTCTGACGTCCGTGTTGAACGGACGGCGCCGTAGATAACTACGCCGAGAGCTGACGCAGCAGCCGCAGCACGCTAGCCGCTGCCCAATCACCACCGCGCGCCGTGCGGATGCCCAGGCCATTGAGGTGCTGAGCCACGTCGCGGAGGCTGACGCAACCAGCCGCGTGCGCATCGCTCACCACGTCGCGCAATTCTTCGGCCCGACTCTTGGCCGCCGCCTGAGCGGCCACCGACGCTGCCCTGGCGCTGGCTGGGGTGCCGGCCTTGAGATGCGGATTGCCCAGGCGGACGCCACGACGCTTCGCGGCTGCCAGTGCGGCGCGCGTGCGGTCACTGATTGCCTGCGCCTCATGCTGCGCGATCACAGCCATGATGCCTACCACGGTCTCATTCATCTCCGGGTTGTCGGCTGCCACGACACGCACGCCTGCGTCACGGAGGCTGAGCAGGAAGGCCGCGTTGCGGCTGAGTCGGTCGAGCTTGGCAACCAGTAGAGTCGCCCGCGTCTGTCGGCAACGCCGTAATGCTGCGTCGAGCTGCGGCCTACCGTTCACCTTCCCTGACTCAACCTCCGTGAAGGTCGCCAGCTCCAGGCCACCCTGGCTGTCCAGGTGCACCTTGACGGCGGCGCGCTGAGCATCGAGTCCCAGGCCGGACTTGCCCTGGCGCTGGGTCGATACCCGATAGTATGTGACAAAATGTCGTGGCCTTGGGGTCATGTTCGCTTCCCTGATACGTCCGTATGACGGTAGCGTACAGCCCTAGGCTATGCCCGGGCAAGCGACCGAGGTCACACCCAGGTCACCCGAGAGTCAATCCGAGCCGCACCCTAGGCTTACCCTCAGGAAGCCACACCTGGCCTTCCCGTAGCCGCGATCTGGCCGACTTCTGCCCACCCCGGTACACCGGCATGGGTCGAACGTGGACCGCTGGAATGCTGGCCGTTGGGGCTTGTACGCAGTGGTGGGAGTTTGTGCCAGGACAGGCGGGGATACCGGCCGCGCGCGGGCACCGTCCGTGGCACCCAAGGTCGACTGCGGGTTAGAACCCTGTCGAGCGCACCCAATCAGGAAGCCGGTCAAGGTGCAGGCCATCGCCGCGCTGCCACCACAGTTGACGGCGCCCCAGGCCGATGCCCAGGAAGCCGCGCTCTACCAGAACCTCAAACGATCCGACTTTGATCTTCAGCATGTGCTGTCTCCTGTGCCGATGAGCACATGAGAGCACATCTAAAGTCCTATAAAAATCGCCATTAGCGGAATGCTTCCGCTAACGCAACCACTTCCTACCTATCACGTTGATAGCCCAGGAATTCACCCAACGGAACACCATGAAAAATATTTCTAGCAGCGACGCGCTGAGCGTCATCAGAGAGTTGGCCGCGCAAGGTCACTCACAGGACTGGATAGCCCGACAGCTCAACCTGCGTGGCGTACCCACGATCAGCGCGCGCGGTCGCTGGTCAGGCAAGAGCGTGTGGCGCGTCTGCCAGCGTGAAGGCGTCCGCCTCCGATGGCGACTGACGGCGAACGTAATCAACAGCGGTGCGGCGGTGGGTTCATGCGCGTCCTCGCGCGTAGGCGTAGACCCTCAGGCCGTGGCGATTGAGGGGACTGGCTAATGGCCCAGTGCGCAGTGTCTGGCTGCACTCGTCCAGCGAAACGGATGCCGTTTAGTAAGTGCTGTGAGAAGCACGCCAAGCAATCGTACAGATACGGAGGCGCAATGGTCCGAGCCAGTAAACGCGGTGAGCTGAAGCGTTACCGCGACAAGATCCAGCAGGTACTAGCCAAGTACCACGACAGCAAGCCCGTGCAGACGGCACTCATGATCGCGGATGACCTCCTAAATTATCGCCCGCATGCAGACTGGACCAAACACCACCGCTGCGCGGAGCAGATGAAGCGATTGCGCGACGGCGGTATCACTGCGCGTGATGTCGTGCAGCGCGCGGCGGAAGTATGGGCACTCCAACAATTCGACCAACGCTTTGAAACAAGAAAGGTGCTCGACAACGCTATGGCGCGTCATTTGCTACAGCTTGTGCCACAGGGAACCTATCGAGCACCGGGCACGCTGCTGCGCTACCTGGGCGAGATGCTGACGGATGACCTTGGGCTGTTCTGCACTGGCGTTTGCAGGCAGATAGAACGTGACGACGCAGCCAGGCGCGATGCCCGCAGGACGTTCAATGACGGTTGGGCGATCCGAGGGGAACAGCCGAAGTAAGCCCCGACCAGCGTCTGGACGCAGTCACCTTAGGGGATTGCGTCCGCATGCTATCCGTGCCAGACTGTGGACATGAATAAGATCACCGACAAGCGGATCGACTGGGCAGAAGTAATGCGCCGGCAGCGCCAGGAGGCCCTGATGCTGCCCCGGCTGCAGCGCATAGACGGATGGCAACGCGAGGTTGCGGAGATTGCAAGCGACCTTGGAGTGACGCCTCAGGCGATCCTGCTGGCGTTCCAGCAGTACGACGAGAAGGCGAGTGCTGCCGGTACGCTGGCGCCGATGCCACCGCAAACAGTTGAGGTGCGGGATTTCCGTGAGTACGTGCCCGGAGGCCCAACCCAGGTGAGAACCAGGGTGCGTGAGGTTGAGTCCGGCGTGCAGGAGCTGGTGGAGCATGTCCTGCTGTGGATGGCACCGACGCCCGCGAAGGCGAAGGCCAAGCGACCACGGCGCACCAAGGAGGCCATCAGGAAGGCCAAGGCTCGCGCGGAGGGTCGCGTGAAGCCCCGCGCCAGGAAGGGACCACCGAGCGTCGAGGCCCGCATCGCGTCTACCGAGAAAGAGCTGGCGACCCGTCGGGCGACCTTGATGGAACTGAAGGCTGACCCGACGTGGACGCTGACGAATGGCGGCGCGGTCATGCGGTGCGAGGCCGGCATCGTGAAGACTGAGAAGAAGCTGGCGACCTACCAAGCGCGACTAAGAGCGAGCGCGAAGCAGCCATAAGTGGCTGACTCAGAAGAAGAATTCAGCGACAACCAGCCGGACGCACGCCCCTACAGATAAGAACCCCGGCCGGCTGCCAAGGCTGGTCACCGGCCGTAGCTTTTTCGGGCGGCTTACTGGCGCGCGACAACCTGGATGAGAACAGCGCGACAATCAGGATGAGAAGGATTCCGTGGCCGGGAGATGGCCGGGCGTAGCCCGGACGGCTCCCGGCCATGGTCGGCGGGCCCCCGGGCGGGGACCTCGCTGGTGATCGT
>DATAXJ010000029.1:0-80907 GCA_036266795.1 Steroidobacteraceae bacterium
GAACGCAGAAGTGACTGGTAGGATGACAGCCGCGAAAGACGAGCCTTGCGTTATTATCTGGAGCTATACGATGCGAAATCGGGTCAATGCATGCGTCTGCTGGCGTCGCTCGAGATAAAACGCGGCTCGGGACAATGCGCCTTATCCATGGCTCGGCATAAGGCGCACGCGCGACGCAAGTACTTCGAGGTGTTCGAAGCCACGAAGTCCCCCATTGCCGAGGAGGCGCTGCAGCGCATCGGCGCTCTCTACGGTGTCGAGGAGCAGATCCGCGGCCGCGCACCCACTGAGCGCCAGCGCGCGCGAGAAATGCAGAGCCTGCCGATGCTCAAAGCTCTGCACGTGTGGCTAGCGGCCACGATTCGACAGCTACCGAGGAAGTCCGAGCTTGCCCGTGCCATCCATTACTCGCTGGCACGCTGGGAAGCACTATGCCGCTTCTGCCAAGATGGCCGCATCGAGATCGACAATAACAGTGCCGAACGGGAGCTGCGCATGGTCGCTCTGGGCCGTAAAAATTATCTTTTTGCCGGCGCTGACTGCAGTGGCGAGCGTGCCGCCGCGATCTACAGCCTCATCGGCTCCGCTAAGCTCAACGGTCTGAACCCCGAAGCCTATATGAGTTACGTCCTCGAGCACATCGCCGAGCATCCGATCAACGATATCGACGCCTTGTTACCTTGGAATATCATCCGGCAACGTCCGTCGCTGAAGCTCGCCGCCTAACCTTCGTCAATCCGGCCCAGCAAATGACGGCTTCCCAAAAGACTCCATACGCACGATCTGGCCTACTCGCACTGGCCATTCTCGGGATCGCTTCTGGAGGTGTCGTTGCATACATAACTTCGAGTTTTACGATTAGGACTATTGGCCTGATATTGCTGATGATTGGCGTTTACCTCGGCGGACTCGCCAGAGGCACCGCGCAAACGGATGTAACGATTGCGTCCGCTGCGTCCCTAAATCGCCCCGGACCAAAGCTATGGGCTCTTGCCATAGCCCTATCCCTGGCTACTTTGGTTGCCGTCTATTATCTATATGAGGACGCGCTCCACGGATATCATCAACTGGTGCCGGTGTATGCGTTCGCGGGCATCGTTCTGGTCTGTGGACTGGTATGGGCCGCTTTGCTCGCCAGATTCGTTCGCTGAGTCCGGATCAGTCGTCCTTCTCACAACGCTGGCGTCAACGCGGTATCCACCGGACGCTTACCCTTGTGGGGACTATCCTCGATTTAACGGCTCGAGCGCAATCAAATCAACTTGGCACCTGGCCCGGCGCGGCAGTCCCCGCGCCGGTCAGCTAATTCGAGCCCCAACAGGCCGCGCTATTGTCGCTATTGCTACTGTTCTGCGCCGTTTGCTGCCCCGCCTGATTAACGCTGAACGTAGCGCAGGCGGTGTCGTCCGCTTGTGCCCCCACGGCTGCGGCCGTCAGCACGAACGTCTGCGGCGGCCCGACCAGGATCGTACTGCTCAAGTCGTAGTAGCCATTGGGCGAGGTAGTGAACGCCGGTGCCGCTGGGGGGATAGGCGCACAGCCGACGAAGGTATAGGCCTCCGAATAGCAGCGCTGCAGAATCTGCGCGTCCTCTGTCAGGGCGCGCATCGCGTCGGCGCGGTTCGTCTTAAGAACATAGGCGCGGTATGTCGGGAAAGCGATCGTCGCGAGAATCGCGACGATGGCGACCGTCACCATCAACTCGATCAGTGAAAAGCCGCCCTCCGCCCTAACATGGGCGTTGTGACGCCAGGCGACGCTGGCATCAGCGTCCATTCTGAACACGAATCGCCGCCACTTGCGCGGCGCCTTTCCGACCGGCGAGCACCAGCTGCACTCGGTCACCGACATGAAGCTGTCCAAGCTGATGCAACGCACCGCCCTGGAGCTGCACGTCGTAGCTGACGCCATTCACCACGACCGAGCGGGCTTGAACACTCGTCACGCTGCCGGAGACCATGGTGGGGGGACGAGCGCTCAATGCTGGGGCGACATGCAATGCCAATCCCAGCGCGCCGAACGCGACGATGAATCGATAGGCCGACTGTTTCATGGGACTGAACTCCTATTGCAGGTCGATTTCCTGCACTTCCGCGGTTGTGCTTGTGTCGCCGCCGTAGCTGTAAGCGGTGATCCGATACACATTGATTGGTGGGGTCGGAGAGTCGTACTGTGCCGCTCCCAGACCTTCCCCAGGCAGCGTCGCCTCAGGCATCTTCTCGATCATAAAGCTGGGGCGGCCAGGGGCCGCGACCGGTAGCGGATTCTCGAGGCCTTGGATCCCGGTGCCATACGTTAGCAGCTGTGCGGGGGTAGTCAGGTTGTATTGCTGATACCAATCCGCAACGCCGCTCTGCCATGTGTACAACCCGTTTGCGTCGCTGACGAATTGCGCCTCCGGATAGGCACCGCCGTAGAGGCCGGCCTCGGCATAACGCAGGGTCGCCTCCGCAGCCTGAAGTGCCAGTTGATGGTCCTGGTCGTTCTCGGAGATGCTTTCTTCAACAGACTCCGAGCGCGCAAGCAGTACACCGACCAGGGTCAATATGAGCAGCAGCACCAGAGCGGTGAACAACACGACACCGCTTTGCTCCCGAACCCGGCGGCTTACTGAACGATTTACAGTCTTCATAGGGTTGATACTCAGGGGCTCATATTGCGCAGATACATGGTCTGCTCGTAAACCTTGCGCATGCGGTTGTCCGGCGCGGCCAGCGTCCAGTTGGTTCCCAACAGTGTCGGCGGCGATGCGATCACACCGGCCCCCTTCGGCGCTGCCCCAGGCGGGCTGGCAACCAGCAGCGCGATTCTGACGCTGATGACGCCGTTGAAATCCTTAGTGGTGGTGAATGAGTCTGCCACCTCGTCAGCGGTCACGTACTGCGCGGCAGTCTGCGTGGCAGCGCTGAACGGCGTCTCCACTCCATAGAGAATCTGCATGTTCTCCACGTCTGGTACGAGCTCCTCGTTGGTGGCGTAGGTGCCGCCGAGCACTCCGCCGTTGCCGTCATAGCGGAACAGAGCGCCGTCGCCATCGGCACCGATGCCGACGTAAAACACGATGACATCCACGGGATCGATCTGCGAGCCGATGGGGAAAATCCCCCCGTTGGGGTCCAGACTCCCCAGGCGGTTCCCAGGGGCGGGTGCGCCGGCCACGCTTACCGTTGCCGTTCCGGAGGCGAAGCCACCCACCTCAAACAACTGGGCCTGCGCGCAGTTGCTGATGGCAGCGATCTGGCCAGAGCCCGCGAAAGTCGTGCCGCTGCTGATCGTGAATTGCGCGGCGCCGGTGGCATCCTGGGTGGTGTAGGCCGGCACGCTTGCCGACAGTGTTTCGTGCACGACCAGAATGTCGCTGCCAACGATGGGCGTACCGGTCGGCGTGTTCTGACCCGCAGGGATGGGAGGGGTGACGAGGGTCGCGTCCAACCCGCCCCCCAGCGCCGTGGTCGAGGCCCAATCAGCAGCGCCCCCCGCTGTGGCGGATACCGTGATCGTATCGCCTGGCGCACTGCCCATGGCTTCGTAGCCCGACAATGGCTGATCGTAGTTGTAGAGCAGCGGCGAGCCTACCGTATTGAGAACATTTTCGAGGCGGACCAGGCTGACGCCCGCGGCACTGACGGGCGCCGTGCTGTTGCAGGCCAGGTTGCCCGCGCCTCGCACGATCTGCTCGATGCTGTCGAGAGCGTAGCGGCCACTGTCGGACAGACCGGCTACGCCCTCGGTGGTGCGCGCCGCGGAGCGCACGCTGACAAACATGGCCACCATGGCATCGGTGACGAGCAGGCCGAGCACGATCGCGATCATGAGCTCAACGAGCGAGAAGCCGCGCGCGGATCTCATAGCATGGACTCCAGTTCCACCATCATGGGCGCGGGCGTGGTTCCCGACGCGGTGCCGAAGGCCCACTGCGCCTCGCTGTCGTCCCACTTCACGATGATGGTCGCCAACTCGCCGCCCACCCCTGCGCTGGGAGTTATGATGCCGGTGCCTCCGGGAAGCGTCGCCTTCACCGCCGCCATCCAATTATAGGTATCCGACTGCGCAAGGTCGGTGTTATCGCAGGGACCCGCACTGCAGTCCTTAAAAACGCCCGCCCCGCCGTACGCGCTCGCGCCCGGTCGATTAGCACGCATCTCATCGAGGATTTCATAAGCCAGCTGCGTCGCCTGGCCGCGCATGTAGCCGCTATCGTTGGCGTGCACGGCCCCGGTCACCAGCTTGGCCACACCGAGTAGCCCGATGCTCAGCACCACGAGCGCGACCATCGTCTCCATGAGCGTGAAGCCGTGTTGCCTCGTCGATCGGCAGGCACTCAAAACCTTGCGCATGATCATTCCTGGACCTCGCTAGCATCCACCCAGTGCCGCCCCGGCGACGCTCTGCCCCGGGGTCGATGAGGCCTGGATTTCACCAATGGAATTGACTTCCACGTCCCGTGCGTAGGCCGCTCCGCGACTATCGCAAAACTCAAATTCGAAATTGCTGGCCCCGGTCTGTCCGGTACTGTTGAAACTGACGGCCACCGCACCGGTTATTTGCTCAGTCACCTGATTACCCGAGAAGATCGCCGGAGCGACCAACAGCACCGCCGGAGAGCCACCGAGACCCGCCGGACAAGCGGCCGTACAAAGGACGATCCAGCCATCCGTCCACGTACCGTTGCAGGTCATCTGGTCGTTGGAGGCGCACAGCTCCACGGTCGTATCGAGCTTGATCGCTTCCGACCGCGCCAGGTTCATGTCATAAAGCAGCGTGTCGGTCTCTGTGGTCAGGCGGCCGTCCCGCACGAAGCTGCTAAAGGCGGGCATGGCGATTCCCAGCAGGATCGCGGCCACCGCCAGCGTGACCAGCAACTCCACGAGCGTGAAACCGCGAAGCGCATAGAGCTGGCTCGAGCGCACGAGTTGCACGCCCGACCTCAGGCCCTGCTTAGAGCTAGCACCGCTCATGCCGCTACCCTAGCGACCGAAGCTTGCGCCAAGCTAGCGACGCCTCCGCGCTCGCCTTAAACTGTGACGGTCGTCACAGCGGTTGAGGCTTATGTCAACGGGAGTCCCGACGCAGCAAGCCCTATTTAAGCGCTCCAGTACGTGACGCCGAGCACCCCATAATGAGTTCATGGGGTTAAATGCCATGGCGTCTGAAGCGTCGGCCCGCGTTCCCAGAGCTTTCCGTCGAGGTGCGTCTTTCGCACTAGTGGTCATGGCTGCGACCGCTATCTATGGTGCGCCCGGCGCTCTTCAGCGGGCACAGGCAGCCGGCCTGGGAATGAAGCCTGGGCTCTGGGAGGTGCGGCTGGTGCGGCAGATCGTCGACGGTCACGACGTATCGGCGCAGCTGACGGAGTCGGTTGCCAAGACACAAACCGCCCTAGCCAATCTCACCCCCGATGCACGCGCTCGCGCACAAGCGATGTTCCATCGGAATGGCGATTCGGGGGGCAATTCGAGCTTTCGCATCTGCCTCAGTCCCGAAATGGCCGCGAGTGACCTGCCGGTCATGGACCGGGAGGAACGCTGTCGCCCCGCACTGCTCACGCGCAGTGGCCACGCCACGGGTTTCCGCATCGACTGCACGACCGACGGCACGCGGGTGAAGGGCCGTGGCCGGGCTGTCAGCACCGGCACTCTCATTTCTGCTCAGAGCGATGTCACCACACGTGCCGCCGACGGCGTCACGCACACGCTGCACAATGAGACGCAGATGCAATACCTCGGCGCCGACTGCGGAAAGCTTCTACCCCCTGGGACCGCCGTCGCTACTCCCGCCCTTCCGTGATGGCGCACCGCCCCTGCGTGTAGGTCGCTGCCTAAATCTCTGTCCCTGCGCGGACAAACTCCTTGCTGCCTCCTATAATCGGCTTCGCGGCAGACCACGGGGATCTCTCATGTACTTGTGGACTCGACGATCTCCGCTTCCTGCGAGGCTCTTGGTTGTACTGTGTACAGCAGTCGCCGCACTGACCGGCGGGACAGCAGCCCACGCTGCCAGCCCGATGGCGATGGGCACCCCGTTTGGTGCCGCCAATGTCTGGCGCCCCGAGCTCGGCACGGGAGGCGCTGAGAGATCAACCGAGGAGCTTGGCCCACGTGGACAGGGCGCTCATCGTCCGACCTACGCGGGTCTGAGCGTCAATCCCCGCCGCCTGTATTCTCCGAGCTCCGGCTATTGGAGCCATAGGCTGCCGCTCACGTCGAGCTATGCGATCGCGAGCCATGGCGGACAAATCGGCATGATCGTCGCCTCGGTCATGATCAATGGCAAGGGACCCTTCCGCTTCATGCTCGACACCGGAGCTACCCGCACAGTTCTGTCGAGCGCGACGGCTGCGAAGCTCGCGCTCCAATCGTCCCCGGGTGATCGGATCCTAGTCCAGGGGGTCAGTGGCCTCAGCGCCGTGCCGCTCGTACATGTCGACTCGGTGACAAGTGGTTCGCTGCAGATCAGCGGGGTCAGCGCTCCCGTGCTGTCCGGCCCGGTGCTCGACGGCGTGGATGGCATTCTTGGCATGGACGGGCTCTCCGGCATGCGTCTCACGGCCGACTTCGTGCGCGATCAGGTCTTTATCAACAACTCTTCCGGCGACTCCCAGCCCGCGCTCTACGCCGTGCGCGGACGCTTCGTATCGCAGCGATTGCTGCTCGTGCAGGGCCACATCAATGGCATCGCTACGGCGGCAGTCATCGACACCGGGGCCACCCACTCACTGGGCAACGAGGCATTGCTCACCGCCCTCGTGCGTGGCCATCAGCCCGTCGTCTACTCTACGAAGGACGGCGTGGTCGATGCCACCAATACACAACAGCCAGGCGCCCTGAGGCGTATTCCGGAGCTGCAGTTTGGGGACGCCGCCATCACTAATCTCCAAGTGACTTTCGGAGACTATGCGGTTTTCAACACTTGGGGACTGCGTGGCAAACCGGCGCTGCTGCTCGGCATGGACGTGCTGGGTACGCTGGCGGATTTCAGTATCGACTATCGTCGCGCCGAGCTGCAGGTGCTGCCCTGGCCAAACAGCTGATCCATAGACCGAGGATTTTCAGCTCCTCACTGCGTAGCCGATCGCTCCCCGAAGGTGCGTTTCCGCCGGCGTTTAACCGCCTGAGCACCCGCGGCGAAAGCCAGCAAAGGCCCTCCTAACCACAGCCAGGCCCAACGGGTGACCACCCAGAGCGTCACCGGCGCCGACTCGCGGGTCGCGGCATTGCGCGCATAAATGCGATAGTGATAGACCGCCCCGTGCGCATCGCCATCGATAAAGTACGGGTGCGTGACGAATGCGACGACTGTCCCATTGCGATCGACTTCGTAGTCATCGGCGGTGGAAGGTCGATCCGACTGCCAAGCTATCTTCACCCCCCAATGGCCCGTCGATGCGGCGTGGGCCCCCACGGGGGCCGGTGGCGCCTCGGCGTGCAGGTCGAGCTGTTCGCTTCGCAACTCGGGGCGATCAAACGGGAAGCGCTCCTGCGCAACTCGCGGATCCACCAGCTGGTTGTTCAGCAAGTCCTCCAGCATGCTGATGTCGCGGTTATCCAGGACGATCCGGTACGGAGTGCCGTCTGGCATCTTGTCGCGATCTGCTCTAGGTGTAGCGTAGAACTCCAATACCTGGTCCAGGGTGGTGAATTCACCGCTGTGCATGAAGGACTTCTGCAGCGCGACCTCTCGTAGCGACGGCACCCTCATCCGTCCATCGTCAGCATCGTCGCCACTGACCGCCCCTCGGCCCGGATCTTCGTATGCCTCGCGCAAGCCGATGTTCTTGAACATGTTGTTGGTAAATAACGGGGGCGTGTGACAGTCGTCGCACTGCGCGTGTTGAAACACGGATAGGTCCCTGGCGACGGACGACTCCGCAGATCTGCCGGTCTCGTTCCATATGTCCCAGGGTGTCTGATCAGCCACCAATGTGCGCTCATAGGTTGCGATGGCGAATGCGACGCGCACAGCGGTGATATCCGGGTCGCCGAACGCCGCGGCGAACAGTTGCGGATAGGAGTCGTGTGCGGCAATGGCAGCCGCGACGTCGGGCGGCAGATGCGTGGCCAGAGCCAACGGAGGCGCTTGCGCCAATTTCCGCTCGATGGCTGACCAGGAACGGTCCTCGTCGGCCATTTCAACCGGGTTGAGGATGGGCGCCACCGACTGAGACTCCAGCGCCCCGCCACTCGGTATCACCACCCGGCCGCTGACGGGATCTCGAAACGTCGTCAATGCACGTCCATCCCAGAAAAGGCTATCCGCCCAAAGTCCACCGAAGTTCGAAGGGGCTGCGCGCGTACCTACTTGTGGCCCATAGCCAAAGACTGCGTCTCTGACCGCAACACCCTGGCTGTTGCGATGAACAATGCCGGCCGATGCAAACACATCGTCGTAGTCGCCGAGCCGACCATCATGTCCAGGGCCGATTGCGCGACGTCCATCCGCACCACCGAAGCGTGCCTGATGACAGCTGCCGCAGGCAACGGTATTGTCGAATGACAGCTGCTCGTCCCAAAACAATATCTTGCCCAACACGCGCTTTGCTTCGCTGGGCGGATTCCGCTGAGGTGTGGGAACGGGGGGCAGATCCCCCGTGGCGCCGATGATTGGCCAACCCATGATCCCCAGGGCGAAGCAAAGCGCTAGCGCGGCATATATCCGCGGGTCCCATCTTCGTTCGAGGATGTGCGCTGCAATCTGCACCTGTCGTTCGGTCGGCACGGCCCCACCAAAATAGGTATTTAATCTACTTATTTAGTCTGCCATACTGACGATCGTCACTCAACTACTGCTAGTTTATGCGCCTCACCTCCTTCACTGATTACGGCATCCGAGCGCTGATGCGTCTGGCAGGCGAGCCTGACCGTCTCTTCACGACCGAGGAGATCGCCCGCGAGTTTGGCATCTCCCGTCACCACCTGATGAAAGTCGTCCGCAAACTCTCCCTGGCCGGGGTTGTCGCGACGCAAAAAGGAGCCAGCGGTGGCTTTCGCCTGGCGAAGCCCGCCGAAGAGTTTACGTTAGGAGAGATCATTCGGCGGCTGGAGTCCGATCAAGCACTGGTCGAGTGCTTTCGAGTGGACGGTGGAACCTGCGTGCTGACGCCCCGCTGCTCCTTCAGGGCGCGCCTCAGTGCGGCTCGGGAGGCCTTCCTGCGCGAGCTGGATCGGAGCACCCTCGCCGACTGCGCCTGGCGCCCTGCACGAAGACCTGTCGCGCCGACGGCCTGAGTTGAGAAGCTCGGAGTCAGACCTCCAATCCGATCGAGCGCATCAGCTCCAGGGCGTTACTCCTCGTGACCACCCCGTCACGCAGGCGGTAATCAAAGGTGATGACACCCCCTTCGATCCGATCGTCGAAGTGGACGTTGCGTAGACCTGCCGGGTCGAGGCGCTGCATTGCGGTGAGAGCCAAGTCATGTGTGGTGGCCAGCCCAATAGCGCCGCGCACCAGATAAGCGTTCAGGACCGCCTCGGCGCCGATGCGTCGGTCGTGCGAATTGGTCCCCTGCAGTAGCTCGTCGATGAGGAACAGCATCGGCGGCTTGCCCTTCGCCAACTCGTGCAGCTGTCGCAGGCGTTTGATTTCGGCATAAAACCGCGAGCTGCCCTCCTGCAGCGAGTCATTGACGCGGATACTGGCCGCAACCTGCAGCGCCGCCAGCGACAGGCTGCGGGCTCGCACGGGCGCGCCCGCCAGGGCCAACACCGCGTTGAGGCCCACCGCGCGCAGCAGCGTGCTCTTCCCCGACATGTTCGAGCCGCTGACTAACACGATGTGCGTGTCGGGGCCCAGTTCGACATCGTTGCGGACACAGCGTGCAGCGGGCAGTAGCGGGTGCCCAAGCCCCGTGGCACGAAAGCACGGCGGGTCCACCAGCAGCTCCGGAAACGGGTCGGCAGGATGCTCGTAACTGTAGCGCGCGAGACTGCCGAGCGCCTCGATGCGCCCCACGATCTCGACCCAGGTGCGCACGATGGCACCGTGCCGGCACCGCCAGCGCTCCGCCCGAAGCGCCGCATGCAGTGAAAAGAGCAGCGGCACACTCAGGAACCAGCTCACCACCAGATTGCGACGCGATTCGACTAGATTCGCGATGCCATCCAGTACCTCGAAATTACGCGACGCGCGCTGTCCGTTCGACGAGAGGATACGGACCAGTGCCTGCAACGCCGGCGCTTGAAACGGCTCGCGCTCCACGCGGGACAGAACTCCCGCGATGGTTTTCACATCCTCCAGTGCGACCTCGGTGGTGCCAAGCACGGTGCCGAGCGGCTGGCGCAGCCGAGCAAGCACGAGGATCTCGATCAGCACGACGAGCACAAAGGGCGATATGAGGCCCAGCACGCCCCAGACGACCGCAGTCGCAACAAATAGCGGTGGAAGCGTCCAAGCCGCCCAGAGTATCCAGCGCTGCGACAGAACCGCAGGTGACTCGGCCCATGCCACCAGCGCCTGCGGTTGTGCTGCCATGCCGGCATCACTGCCGAGCAGCGCAAGATCCTCGGCAAAATCGATTCGATCCCGCAGATCTGCAATGCATGTCTGCCGCTCGCGAACCTCGTCGAGCCCGGCGGGAGCAAGTAACCAGTGCGCGAGCGTCTCCTCGCCCATGCGCGTGCGCGCCACACTAAGGAGCTCGAATAGGTTGCCCTTGCCGAACAGGTCAAGATCAGCCGCGTAAACATGTGCTTCGTCGACGAAGCGCTCGCCCGCGGCGCCGCTACCGGCCCAGCGGTCCTGAAGGCGCGCGAGTCCATTGCGATACCACGCGAGTGCGCGCTGCGCGCGAGTGTACCGGCTGCGCAGCGCCGCGTGGCACAGCACCGCCGCGGCAAACACGGCAATGGCGGGCAGTATCCAGAGGGCAGAGAACAGTCGGCTAGCGAGGGACGCCCAGGCCGTGGCGACGATGAGCGCCGCGAGCACGAGTCGCAGACCACCCATGCGCCGCTCGTACGGCTCGAGACGCTGCCCGCGCGCTTCCCATTGCTCCAGCCGGCGCGTGTATTCTTCGGCGGGCGAGGTTGCTGCCGGGTCGACGCCCGTGCCTTTGACGGACGCCGGCGGAACCAGATCCATAAGGGATCATCGTAGCATGGCCTACCCGCAAGCCAGCCGGCATCGAGCTATCAGCCTCGTTCCTGTATCCCCAATCATCAGGGCCGGTCCTTGATGACTGTTTCAGAGAATCGTCAGCTGAGCGTAAGCTTAAGCGCCAAACCGTCCAACTGGCACCCGGGACTGGAGCATCTGATGAGCACGAGACTTTCCACGGCAATCGGTATTGCGCTTGCCCTGTTGCTCGGCGCACCCGCCTATCCGCAATCATCGTCCGGTGCGGCAGCGAGTCCTCCCAACCCCTCCTTTGTGCTCCATACGCCCGCAGGGCGGATCGAACGGATCACCGTGCACGGCGCCTCGCTCGTTGGAAACCTCGAGGGCGACTCTCCCGATCGTGAAGTGCTCGTTTACCTTCCGCCCAGCTACGCGAAAGATCCCGGCCGCCGCTACCCGGTAATTTATCTGCTGCACGGATTCACCGATACGGCGGACCTCTGGTTCGGCCAAAAAGGCCCGCACTTCGTGGTCCTGCCCAACGCAGCGGATCTGGCATACGCCCACGGTGTGCACGAGATGATCATCGTCATGCCGGATTCCTTCACGAAATATGCGGGCAGCATGTACTCGAATTCAGCGGTCACGGGAAACTGGGAGGGGTTCATAACGCACGATCTGGTGAAATACATCGACGCCCACTACCGAACACTGGCGCGCCCCGCCAGCCGCGGCCTTGCAGGCCATTCGATGGGCGGGTACGGCACACTGCGCCTTGCGATGAAGTACCCTGGCATTTTCTCGAGCGTCTACGCGATGAGCCCCTGCTGCCTCTCCGCCAACCTCATGCCGAACGCCACCCTCATGGCGAGCGTCGCGCAAGCGCAATCCACGGGCAACCTCTCGAAGGCCAACTTCGGTGTCAAAGCGATGCTCGCCTCGGCAGCGGCCTGGTCACCCGATCCTCGCAACCCTCCGAGCTACTTCGATCTTCCCGTCATGAACGGCAAGCCGGTACCTTCTGTAATCGCCGCGTGGGCAGCCAACTCTCCGCTCGCGATGGTCTATCAGTCCATTTCCAATCTTGAGACGTATCACGCGATCGCCTTCGACGCGGGGGATCGCGACACGGCAATTGCGGGCACCGTCCGATCGTTGGACGGGATACTGACGGCATTCGGCGTCAAGCATGTTGCGAAGATCTACCAAGGAAACCACGTCGACCACATCCAACAGCGGCTCGAAACGCAGGTGCTGCCCTACTTCAGCGACCAACTGAGCTTCCACTGATGTGAACGCAGCGACCGAACAGAGCTCGCGCGCAGCTTTGTGTAATTTTCAACGACGATAGGCAACCCAATACGAGCGGTCAGCCGATAAGAAGCTCCTGAATGTGCTGAGGAGTGGCGGCACGGCGCTTTAGTCCGACCGTTGGGGATTACCTGGCGCGCCCGGAGAGATTCGAGCTCCCGACCCCCGTGCGGCAACGCACAGAAACTCTCCCCCAACGCCGGTACTCCCGGATGATTGTGCGCCACTTCGCCAGCGCTATGCGCGAGTAGGTATACAGTGGCTAAGCTTATTTGTGCCGCGGGAGGCATATGAGCAGGGAAGCAGATGGATCCATGAGCGGGCTTTGGCCGAGATGGCAAGGGCACGTCATCAATGGCGTCGGTCGCTTAGGAGGCTGTCTGGGGTACTCGGACCACAGCGGCGTTTTCCTGACGGAGTCTGCGACGCGCAGACCTTCGGTAGTCGCGGTCAAACTAGTTCCCACCGATCGCGCCCTGACGGAATCGCTCCTGCCGCGGTGGCGACGGGCGGCCGGTCTCACTCATAGTCACCTGATTCGTATGTGGGACTTAGGCGGTTGCCAGCTGGATGGGCTGCCTCATCTATACGCCGTCCTGGAGTACGCCGACCAGACTCTTGCGCAGGTTTTGCTTCGTCGCGCTCTGACGGACACCGAAGCAAGAGAAATGCTATTGCCGACGTTGCATGCACTGGCGTTCGTGCACGGTCAAAACCTGGTGCACGGACAGCTGAAGCCGGCAAACATCCTGGTGGTGGGAGACCAGCTGAAGTTGGCCAGCGATACGGTTCGCCGTGCTCGCGAAGGGCCGGTGAGGACCCACGGACCCGCCATGTACGATCCTCCTGAAGTCCGTCAGGGACGCAGTTCCCCTGCCAGCGACATCTGGGCATTAGGCGTCACGCTTTTCGAAGCGCTGACCCGGCGGCCACCTTCCGACTTGGGCGAGCCCGGCAAAGCTATCGTGTTGCCCGGCGATTTCCCCGCGGAGTTCCGGGATGTAGTTGCACGCTGTCTGAGCCCCAGTCCGCAGGAACGCCCCAGCGTAACGGAGCTGTTGGCTTGGGCCGGCGGAAAATCATCTCTTGACGCGCCACCTCTGACCATACAACCCACCGCTGTCACACAGCTCGAGCCAGGAACACTCGAGCCGGCAGCATCGCGAAGTGCGCCCCCGCCGGTTGCTCCCGAAGCGCCGGAACCAGGATCAACCGATGCGCGGTCGCGGAAGCCGCGAGCGTTGTTGAGCGTGTTGCTCGCAGGGGTTGGGATCCTCGCCCTGGCTTGGGGCGGCGGGCACCTAATCAGAACGGCTCGCAACTCAGCCGCACCTCTGGCGGCACCTCTGGCCGCATCTCCAGCCGCAGCTCGAGCGATTGTCGGGGCTCCCGCAGAGCCCGCGGCGCAGACTACGGACGCCCCTGCAAACGCGGCAGCCGAGGTGCCGCCGGCTATCTCTGCGCCGTCCAGTCCCACGCCAGGCCGGGCCGACCTGGCCACGTCGCCCTCAGCGCTCCATGAGGAAATCCCTGAGATCCCGCGCAGTGCCCGTCAAACTATCCGCGGGCACATCAAGGTGTGGGTGCGAATCATCGTCGACCAGAACGGCTCGGTGTTGGCCACCGTCGCGGATCGCACCGGTCCGAGCAGGTATTTCCTGCGCCTCGCCGTCCAAGCGGCCAAGAAATGGCAATTTCCGCCAGCGCAGACTCCATCCCGACGATTGATGCAGGTCCGGTTCGACTTCAGTCGCGACGGAGTCACGGGGCGTGCTGTCACACTACCCTGAGATGGATCTCGCGGACCACCGCTCCGCCAGCTTCACAAATAACCGTTGCGGCTCAGACTGCGCCAGTAATCGAGATATTTGGCGCGCCCGGAGGGATTCGAACCCCCGACCCCCTGGTTCGTAGCCAGGTACTCTATCCAACTGAGCTACGGGCGCGGTGTGCTGTATCCGCCGTGAACGGGCGGACCGCGAGCGAAAGGCCGCGCATTCTAAGCGCTGGGGACGGACCCGTCCAGACGTATACTCGGTCGATGGCCTCCGTCTTCGTCACCGGTTCGGCCGACGGGCTGGGCCTGTTGACCGCGCAGCAGCTGCTGGCTCAGGGGCACGCTGTCACGCTGCACGCCCGCAGTCCCGAGCGCGCGCAGGCGGCCCAACGAGCCGCCCCCAAAGCGGCGAGGGTCGTTGTCGCGGATGTCACCAGCCTCGAGGGCATGCGCACCGCTGCCCGTCAGGCGAATGGCCTCGGCCGCTTCGATGCAGTGATCCACAATGCAGGCATCGGCTATCGCGAGCCTCGGCGCAGCGAGACTGTCGATGGCCTCTCGCAGGTCTTTGCTGTGAATGTGCTTGCACCCTCCGTACTGACAGCATTGATGCACCGTCCCGCCCGGCCCCGGCCGCCACCATAACCGGCCAGTATTTCTACCATCGACAGCAGCACGATCCGACCTCGGCAAGCCGCGACCAAGCCCTGCAGGACGCCCTGCTCGACTACTGTGAAGGAATTGCAGGTGCCGCACTGGGCGATACTTGCTCTTGATAGCGCTCAACTCTCCGACACTTCCTCGGCCGGCACCGGCGGCGCCGCAGCCGCCTCCTCCAGCGCAGCGAGCTGTGCTTCCTCAGACTCGGCGGCCAGGATGAGTTGGCCGCTGCCGTGCTGGAGCAGCCAGGCGAACTGATCGCCGCTGACGGGCTTGCTGTGCAGGTATCCCTGCGATTGATTGCAGCCGACGTGCCAGAGGAAATCGAGCTGCGCCTGCTTCTCGACGCCCTCGGCAACGGCGCTCATGCGAAAGGCGCGCGCCAGCGTGACGATGGTCTTGACCACAGCACGTCCGGCAGCCTCATCCGGCGTCTGGCGGATGAAACAACCATCGATTTTCAGCGCATCAATCGGCAGCTGCGAGAGCCTTCCCAGGGAAGAGTAGCCCGTGCCGAAGTCATCAATGGCGATCTTCACGCCGGTGCGACGCAGGAGCTTGAGCTTCTGGACCTCCTCACCGCTGTCCTCATCCAGGGCGGCTTCCGTGACCTCGATATCCAACCCCCAGATCGAGTTGCTCCAAGGCTCCACCGCCTTGAGAAAATGCTGCACGAAGTCCCCTCTCTGCAGTTGCGTCGGCGAAACGTTCACGGCCACGCGCACCGGCGGTAGACCAGTGTGCTGCCAGGCCCGGCAGTCGCGCGCCGCCTGCTCGATGACCCACTCGCCCACGGCCGCCCCGAGTCCCGTCGACTCGACCACCGGCAGAAAGGCGCCCGGGGAGACCAGCCCACCCTGTGGGTCCCGCCAGCGAATCAGCGCCTCGACCCCCTGTATGCGCCGGGTGATCACATTGACCTTCGGTTGATAGTGCAGCTCGAATTCGCTGCGCTCCAGCGCCAGACGCAGCCGGTGCTCCATTGCGAGCCGACCGACGCGCTGTGAATGTCGCTCGGCGTTATAGGGCAGCAGCGATACACCGGCGGTACGTGCGTGCAGCAGCGCTGCCTCCGCCCGCTGCAGCAGCGCTTCCGCGTCTGCTGCATCCTGGGGGTGCAGTGCAACGCCGCAGCGTACCGCCACTGGAATCTCGCGCTCCTCGATGCGCAGAGGCTCCTTGCAGAGCGCCTGCAAGTGCGTCGCCGCCGCCGCGAGCATCTGCTCGGTCGATTCCTCAGGGCGCTCTTCCACCAGCGCAAAGGTGCCCCCGCCCAGATGCGCCAGTTGCTCGGCGCGCGGCACGTGCAGCTTGAGTCGCGCGGCGAGGTGCTGCAACAGCAGATCCCCCGTACGCCGGCCGAACGAGTCATTGATGAGACCCAGTTTCTCGACGTCGAAGGCCAGCAGCACGTGTCGGCGCTTGCCCTTGGGATCGAGCAGACGCTGCAGGCGCTCGTCAAACAGTGCGCGCTTGGCGAGCGCCGTCTGCGAGTCGAACAGCGACAGGAAGCGCACGGTATTGTCCTTCTGCATGTACTGCCAGGCGAAGGACAGATTGCCGCCGACCTCCTGCAGCATGCGCAGTTCCTCATCGCCGACGACCTGCGCATCTCGCGCGGCGAATAACAGCACGCCGACCGCCGTGCCATCGACAGCCAGCGGCAACGCGACGATCGAACGCAGCCCAACCTGCAACAGCAGGTGCTCCACCGAGCCGGGGGTATCGCGTGCCGAGGTATCGTTACAGACCACGGCGCGGCCCAGGGAAAGCGCGCGAGCGAGCAGGCTGTTGTGCTGTGAGAGAGCTTCGGAGCACAGGCTGCGCAGCGATTCGCCGAGCGCCTCGTCACCGGCGTGCCAGGCTACCGGCTGAATTTGCGGATTGCCGCCCGCTTTCGCCGAGGCGACCACGGCCGAGTAGCCCCCGACGCTGACGCCCAAACGACAGGTCTCGCGCAGCAGCTCCGCGCGATCGCGGATGCGCACGACTGCACCGTTGATGCCACTGAGCATGCGCAGCACGCGGTCCAGCCGCGCGATGTGCGCCTCCCGGCTCTGACGCTCGTGGGCCTCTCGCACCGCGCGGCGCACCGCCGGCGCCAGGCGCGACAGATTGCTCTTGAGCACGTAGTCCACAGCGCCCCGGTGCAGCGCATCGATGGCGCGCTCCTCGCCCATCTTTCCCGAGACGAAGATGAAGGGCACCTGCGGCGAGAGCTCGCGCGCCACGGCAAGTGCCCCATAGCCGTCGAACCCCGGCAGATCGAAATCCGACAGAATGACCGCCGGCGCGAAGGCTGCCAGCGCCCGTCGCAGCTCCGCCTCGTTGTCCACGCGCTCGGTCAGTACGGTCAGTCCTGCGCGCCGCATCGAATGCAGCGCGAGTTCCGCATCGGTCTCCAGGTCCTCGACCATCAATATGCGGATGGGCGTGGAGGTCTCGCTATTCATGCGCCGCCACTCAAACGCAGGTCCCGGCGTCGTTCAATCGCGCTATGGCCTCCGGTACCAGCGCGGCCGGAGTGGGACGGCAGAAAAGGTAGCCCTGCGCCTGCGCACAGCGCATGCGACGCAGTGCCTGCGCCTGATCCGCGGTTTCCACCCCTTCGGCGACTACCGTCATGCCGAAGGCTTCAGCGAGCGAGACGACCGTCGACACCAGCAACCCGCCGTTGGCGGACTCGCTCATGCCCTGGATGAAGTAGCGGTCGATCTTCAGCGTGTCTACCGGCAGCCGCGCGAGCATGCGCAGCGAAGAGTAACCCGTGCCGAAATCATCGATCGCCACGCCGATTCCCGCGACGCAGAGCTCCTGAAGCTTGCGGATCGAAAGCTCCAGATCCTGCATCAACATGCTTTCGGTGATCTCTACGTCGACGAGCGGTCGCTGCGCAGATGCCGGTCGCACACTCGCCAGCACCCGCTCGACGAAGTCGCGCCGACGCAGCTGCAGCGGGGAGACATTCACGGCGATGCGTACCGCGGCTGCGCCGCGCTGCTGCCAGGTAGCGGCATCGCGGATCGCTTGCTGCAGCACCCACTCACCGACCTCAGCGATCGCGCCCGAGCGCTCCATCAGCGGAATGAATACGGCGGGCGAGACCATGCCGTCGTGCGCATCCTGCCAGCGCAGCAGTGCTTCCAGGCCAACGACGCGGCCGCTCTGCAGATCGACTTTCGGTTGATAATGCAGTAACAGCTCGTTGCGATCGAGTGCGCCAGCCAGTCGTCCTTCCAGCGCGAGCTTACGGCTGTCGGGCCGTTGCCGGATCGATGCATAGGGCAGGTAGCGCTCATTGTCCTCGCGGGCCGCCTTGAGCGCGGCTTCCGCATGCTGTACGAGCTGGTCGGCCGTCATTGCATCCTGCGGATGCTGCGCCATTCCGGCGCGCACCCCGGGACGCAGCTCCTGCGCGTCAATGCCGAACGGCTCGGCGAATAGCTGCGCAACGGCCAGCGGCAGGAGCCGCCCCTGCTCGACGCTTGCGGCCGCGCTGTCGCAATGGATCGCAAAGGTGCCCGCACCAAAATAGGCGATGCTCTCACCGTCGTGCGACTGCTTGAGTCGTTCAGCGATCTCGGCAATCAGAGCGTCGCCGACGTAACGGCCGTAGGAATCGTTGATCGCGCTGAGCTGCTGCACGTCGAACACCACCACCGTGCGTGCCGGACGACCCACGTCGCCGAGCTGCCGATCCAGGCGCTGGCAAAAGAGCACCCGCTTGGCGAGCCCCGTGAGACCGTCGTAGTAGGACAGGAACTGTACCGCCTCGTCCTTCTGCAGATACTGCAGTGCGAAGCCGAGGTTTGCGGTGAGCTCCTCGAGCACCTGGCGCTCGGCGGCATCGAAGACGCCGGCCTGGCGGCTGAGCAACAACAGCGTGCCGACGGTCGTGCCGTCGACTTTCAGCGGCAGGGCTGCGATCGCGCGGTAGCCGTGCGCCAGCAGTTGCGCGCGCGCCTGGTGCGACAGAGCGCCAGGGGCGCGGTGGGCGCCGTGCTCCAGGGGTGCCCCGGAAAGCTCGTTTTCGACCAGCGCCGACTCGGCCGAGCTGGCGCCGGCTGCCAAGCCAGACGCCGCGGCCGACTCGCACTGCTGCAATAGCAACTGCTCGATCGTGCGTAGCGCCATCGAGCCCTCTCCAGCCCAAACCTCGCGCCGCAGGCGCGGGTCTGCGCCCTCTCGCAAGCCGATGACTACGCGCTCATAGCCGCCCTGCTGAACGGCAATGCGACAGATCTCCTGCAGCAGCTCACCACGCTCGTGTAACCGCAGAATGGCCGAGCCGGTGCTGCTGAGCATGCGGTAGGTGCGCGTGAGACGACGCAGACGCGCTTCCTGCTCGCGCCGCGCCGTGATGTCGCGATCGGTGCCACGATAGCCGAGCAATTGCCCTCGATCATCCAGGATGGCGACGGCGTTGCGCTCCAGCCAGCGGGCCTGCCCGTCCGCGGCTCGCCAGCAGGCGACCGCGCCGGTGAGCGGATCCTGCCCCACGGGCAGCAGCGCCGCAGCGCCATCGGCGCTCGAGGGCATGAGAAAATTGCGGTAATCCTGATCGATGAGCGCCGCCGGATCATAGCCCAGCATGTGAATGACGGCTTTGCTGCAAAATCGGAAGCGGCCCGCCTGATCCACCTCCCAAATCCAGTCCTGAGAGGTCTCGACCGTATCGCGCAAGCGCTGCTCATTGTCACGCAGTTGTTGTTCGGCCTCGCGCTGCGAGCGCTTCAGAGACGCTTCCGCCAACGCGCGCTCGACGGCGGCTGCCAGCCGTGCGAGGTTTCCCTTTAGCACATAGTCGGTCGCCCCGCGGCGCAGTGCATCGATGGCGCGTTCCTCGCCGATCGTGCCGGACACGAAGATGAATGGCACATCGGGCACTCGCTCCACGGCGATCTGCAGCGCTCGCAGACCGTCGAACTGCGGCATGGAAAAATCCGACAGGATCAGCTGTGGGCGACGCTGCTGCAGGGCACGGATGAAATCTGGCTCGGTGTCCACCCGGTGCGCTTCGCATTCGAGCTGCGCGCGCTTCAGGCCGCGCAGGATCAACTCCGCGTCCGCGGGCGTGTCCTCGACCATGACCAGACGGATGGGTGGCTTCATGACGCGAGTGCTCCAAGGTTGGCGTCCGGGCCCTCCATCTGCCCGCTGATCGGTGCTGCCATCCGTGGTTGCTGGGAAGGTTCGCTCAGGGCGGGAATGGCCGCATCCGCGCCGGCGCTCGTCGCTGCCGAGAGCGGCAGCGCGAACGAGAAGCTTGCACCGGCGTCGGGCGCGGCCTGCGCCCAGATGCGCCCGCCGTGGCGCACGATGACCCGGTGCACGATCGCCAGCCCTACGCCCGTGCCACTGAATTCCTCGGCGCCGTGCAGGCGGCGGAATACGCCGAACAGCTTGTCGGCGTGACGCATGTCGAAACCCGCGCCATTGTCGCTGACCTGATAGATGGCCTCCGCCCCCTCGATGCGCCCACTGACGCGCACCTGCGGATCGGATCGCTTGGCGCTGTACTTGAGCGCATTGCCGATCAGGTTGCACCACACCTGGCGCATGACGATTCCGTCGCCCGCGCAGGCTGGCAGATCATCGATCTGCAGTTTCGGTTCGGGCCCGCTGTAAGCGGCGAGCATCTCGCTGGCCGACGCTTGCGCGAGTGCCCTCATGTCCAATTGCGTACTCGCCAGCGGCTGGCGGCCGACGCGCGAGAAGGCCAGCAGTCCGACGATGCGTTCGTCCATGCTGTGGCTGCTCTCGCGGATGATGCCCGTGATGCGTTCGCCCTCGGCTCCCAGCTGTACCGCGAACTCCTCCTGCAGGATCTGGGTAAACCCGTCGATCGCGCGCAGCGGCGCCCGCAGGTCGTGCGAAATCGAATAGGCGAAGGCTTCCAGGTCCCGATAGGCGATGGCGAGCTCCTGGGTACGAACACGCTCGCGCTCCTGCAGAATCGCATTTTCACGGCGCAGCCGTTGCAGATCCAGCGCACGTACCAGCACCGGCAGGATCGCATTGAGCTTGAAGGGCTTGAGAATGTAGTCGAGTGCCCCAGCCTTCATCGCCTCCACGGCGGTATCGATCGTGCCGTGACCGGTCATGACGATCGCCCCGAGAGACGGATCGATGGCGCGCGCGCCGGCGATCAGTTCGATGCCGTCCATTCCCGGCATCTTCAGGTCCGTGAGTAGCAGCTCATACTGGCCGGGTCGCAGCTGCGCGAGCGCCTGCTGCGGGGAGCCGAATCCCTGCGTGGCATAGCCTTCCATACGCAACGTGTCGCACAGCGCGCGCAGCTGCGGGGCCTCGTCATCGACGATCAGCAGGCGCGGCGCGGCGGCCATCTCCATGGAGCTGCTCACGCCAACTCCGCGAGCGCTGCGCGCAGCTCGTTGAGCCGTGGCGGCTTGGCCAGCACCTTGCTGACATGAGGCGGGATATCATTGGCTGCGATCATGCGCTGACCCCAGCCGGTCAACAGAATGATCGGCGTCGACCCGCTGAGTGCCCGAATCGAGGCGGCGACCTTGCGCCCATCGACGTGCGGCATGCCAAGGTCGGTCACGACGATATCGAAGGGCTCACCGCGCTTGAGCGCCGCGGCGAAGGTGTCGATGCCCGCCTGACCTCCGTGCGTCACTGTGATCAGATGCCCATCCTCCTGCAGCGTGTCCTGCAGCGACTTGATCAGCAGCGGATCATCATCGACCAGCAGAATACGCAACCGCTGCGTCAGCACCGAGGCCGCCGGGGCACGACCGATCGGCAGCAGCGCCGCCGTTTGGGCCGGGAAGCTCATGCGCACGGTCGTGCCGCGGCCCGGCGTGCTGTCGATGTCCAGCTCGGCACTGTGCCGCTGCACCATGCCGTAGACCATGGCGAGCCCGAGTCCGGTGCCGCGCTCGCCCTTGGTGGTGTAGAAAGGCTCGAGACAGCGCCGCCGCGTCTCCTCGTCCATGCCGACGCCCGAATCGGCCACCTCGATGATCACGCGCGGGTCCCCTTCCGCATCCGTGAGCGAACGCGTGCGCAGCGACAGCGTGCCGCCGGAGGGCATCGCATCCACGGCATTGAAGATCAGATTCGTCAGAGCGTCGCGGATCTCGTGTTCCGCTCCCATGATGTCCGGCAGCGCCTCGGCCAGCTCGGTCTGCAGGTCCAGCATGACGCCGCGCTGTTGTGCCTGATCGTTCCAACGCGGGCGCGTCAGCTCGAGCACCTGGCGGCCCGCGCGATTTAGATCGACACGCTCCAACGTCAGTTGTGCTTCGCGATCGCGATAAAACTCCCGCATGCGCGACACCGTGCGCGCCACGTCCTCGATGGCGCGCTGGATCGTCGAGAGATAGCCGCGGGCCCGCTCGCTCAGGCCGGGCTCGCGCTCCAGCAGCGACTCCGTGTACAGCGACACCGGCGAGATGGCGTTGTTGATGTCGTGCGCGATGCCGCTGGCCATCTGCCCGAGCGCGCGCAGACGTTCCTGTTGCATGACCGCCTGCTGCGACTGGCGCAAATCGTCATAGGCCTGCTGCAGGGCTCCGTAGAGCCGCGCCTGATGGCTCGCCAGGGCGACGTGCTCGCTCAGCTGGCGCAGAAACTCGCATTCTCCACTGCTGAAAGAGTGTGCCTCGCGGCGCGCGCAGGCCAGCACGCCGAACACCTGGTTCTCCACGGCCAGCGGTGCGATCACCAGCGAACGCAGACCGGCGCCAGCGAGACGTGAGGGAAATGGGAAGGGCACTTGCTGCACATCCGGTTCGTGCACCAGATGCCCGGCGACGCAGCGCGACAGCCCATTGGCATCGATGGGCACGCTCTGCCGTTCATCGAGCGCCAGGGCGGCGGCCAGTCCGCGGCTCGCGGCGCCGATCGTGCTCACCGTAAGTTCGCGCGCGGCCGCGTCGTACAGCAGGAAGCAGCCGAAGTCGACCCGCAGGTTCTCCTCGAGCGTGCCGAGTACGACCTGGAAGATACTGGGCAGATCCTGTCGCTCGCCCACGGCCCGTGTGATGTGCTGCAGGAGGCCGAGGCGCCCGAGCTGTTCCTGCAGCCGCTTCTCGGACTCCTGGATGCGCGTCATCATCTCGTTGAAGGAGCTGATGAACAGGTCGAACTCGCGGGCCCCGGTTGGTGCGGCCCGCACACTGTAATCCTGGCGCTCCGAAACCGCGCGGGCGATATCGACCAATGCCGTGATCGGCTCGGCGATCTGGTTGCGTAGACGCCGCGACAGCAGATACGCCATCGGCAGCGAGACCGCCAGCAGCCCCAGCACGATCAACCCATACAAGATGGCGCGCGAATACAGTGCCCCGAGATCGGACTGCACATACAGCATGCCGAGCGGCTGCGTCCCCTGACGCACTTCCTGGAAGCCGACCAGCATGCCTTGCTGAAAGTGATAGCCGCGTGGTCCCGGCTGCCGCGGCAACTTTGCGGGCGGCAGTTGCGCGGGCCAGGTCGCGAACAGCCTGCCTTGCGCGTCGTACAGCGCGGCGGCGCGGATGTGCGGCTCGGCCTGCAGCGCGGCCAGCACCGTGGCGGCTTGGCGACTGTCGTCGAAGGCCAGCGCCGCGGTACTGTTGGACGCGATCACCGTGCTCAGCGTGCGCAACTGCTCGACGCTGGCGCTGCGAAACGCCAGCAACTCATAGGTGGAAAATGCCCCGACCGTGACCACCAGCACCGCCAGCCCCGACAGCAGGATGATGCGCATCAGCACCCACTGAATCGGTTGGCTGCGCATTGCGGCTGAGTCTTCCAGCGGCGCCATGGTTAGTCCTCCGTTCGAACGATCTGCGCCAGCTGCAACAGCGGGGCACTGATCGTCAGGCCGGCCGCGCGCGCCGAATCGGCGTTGATACGCAGACGGATGCGCTGATCGAGCGTCTCGAATTGGATCATCACTCCGTGAAGCGACGCATCCTGCGCGTCCGTGACGGTAAGGGTGCTGTGGTGATCGAGCTTGGCGAGGATCAGGTCCAGATGCGCGGCCGCGGAGCGATCGATGAACAGAATCTGACAATCTCCGATGTGATCCACATCGGTGAAGCGACGGACCACCAGCGGGTGCGAATCGACGTGCTCACCCTGCACCGCCTCGTCCAGGTGAGAACCGAATGGATCGTCGCCGAGGATGCCGATGACGAAGGGCTGATTGGCTGAGGCGAAGGCCGAGGCCGGCCATGCGACGAAGCGCGAGAAGTTGTACACGAACACGGCTTTGACCTGATACTCGGTGGGCGCAGAGCCCACCGCCGCCGCCGCGCTGCCTGTCACGCACAGCACTGCGCTCAGCAGCGCCGCTGCCACCAGGCCGACTCGGCAGCCGGCTTTCAATGCCCCCAGAAATCGGCGCGGGCAGGCCATGCCCGGCGGATGGGCGGCAGCCGATCCGAATGCTTGCCTGTATCCGAGCACGGTCTCGTTATCGCTCTGTTCTCCCGTGAAGCCGCCACAGTAGGGAATTTGACAGAAGTTCGCAGTGAGCCGGCTCGCACTTTGGCCGCCCGCCCCCGGTCGGATTGCCCAGTTTTTGCACCAGGCTGCCGCGCAGCGCCACCTGCGGGCACCGCGCGTCATTCTCCCGGCAGTGCCTCCGGGGGGCTCGCAAGCCGCCCAAACAGCGCCTCGAGCGCCTCGATCGAGGCGGGCTTGACCAGATGATCGTGGAATCCCGCCTTGAAGGCGCGCTGCCGATCGCTCTGCTGTCCCCAACCGGTCAACGCCACCAGCAGGGTGCCCCCCATCCAGGGCGCCTGCTTGAGACGCTGAGCGACCTCATAGCCATTGAGCTTGGGCATGCCGATATCCAGGATCGCAAGCTCGGGCCGGAAGCTCTCGACGACTCGCACGGCCTCCGCGCCGTCGTAAACCACGCGCGTCCGGTGTCCCATGCTCTCGATCAGCATCGCCAGACTTGCCGCAGCATCCTCATTGTCATCGGCGATCAACACCCGCCGGGACGGGCCGGTAGCGACGGCCGCAGCCCGCTCCTCGGCGAGCGGCACGCCCACCTGCTCGAGTGGCAGACGGATGGTGAACTCGCTGCCTTTGCCCACTCCCGCACTGTGCGCATGAATCTGTCCCTCATGCAGCATCACCAGGCGCCTGGCGAGCGCGAGACCGATGCCGAGTCCTCCACCGGTTCTCTCATAGGAGCGCTCCAGCTGGGAGAACAGCTCGAAGACGTAGTTGAGCTTATGAGGGTCGATGCCGATGCCATTGTCGCGGATGCGCACCAGCGCATCGCCCTGCTCGCGCTGCAGCGACACGGCGATGCACCCGGCGCTCGGCGTGTACTTGGCTGCATTGCCGAGCACGTTGGCAAAGATCTGCGCGAGCCGCACGCGATCTCCGAGCACGATCACCGGCTCTTGTGGCAGGTGCAGGTCCAGCTGATGATGTGCGGCATCGATGTCCGGACGGCACGCCTCGACCGCGGCGACCATCACGCTGCGCAGATCGAGCGGCTCGCGCTGCATCTCGATGCGACCGCTGTTGATACGGGCGACATCGAGCAGCTCATCGACGAGGCGCGTCATGAATGCGACCTGACGCTGGATGATCTCGCAGGCCGATCGCGCCGGGCCCACCAGGGCGAGGTGCGAGAGCACGTCGGAAGAGGTGCGGATTGGTGCCAACGGATTGCGTAGCTCGTGCGCGAGAGTGGCCAGAAATTCGTCCTTGCGACGATCGGCCTCCAACAAGTCCGTTTCCATGCGCTTGCGCTGGGTGATGTCGCGAGCGATTTTCGAGGCGCCCACGATGGCTCCCGAACTATCGCGGATCGGCGAAACCGTCAGTGAGATATCGACCGGCGTGCCGTCCTTGCGCAGCCGTTGCGTGTCGAAATGCTCGATCCGCTGACCGGCACGCAGACGCGCAAGAATCTCGCGCTCCTGCTCGTAGAGCTGCGGAGGAACCACGGTGAAGATCGGTTGCCCGATGATCTCGTCCGCGCTGTAGCCGAACAGACGCTCGGCCCCACGGTTCCATGAGGTAATGATGCCCTCCAGCGTCTTGCTGGCCACGGCATCTTCGGTGGATTCGATGATGGCGGCGAGCCGGTTGCGCGTGCGCTCCGCCGCTCGTCGCTGCGTGATGTCGCGAAAGATCAGCACCACCCCCGTCAGAGGCGCCTCGCCGAGGCGGATTGGCGCGGCACTGTCATCGATCGGTAATTCGCTGCCGTCGCGTCGACGCAGCACCGTGTGATTAGCCAGGCCGATGACTGCGCCGGTTTCGATCACCCTGGCGACCGGATCGTCCACCTCCGCGCCACTCTGCTCGTTATGAATGCGAAAGACCTCGCGCAGCGCCCGACCCGTGGCCTCCTGCAAGGACCAGCCGGTCAGCGCCTCGGCGATCGGGTTCATGAAGGTGATGCGCCCGGTGCTGTCGGTCACTACGACAGCGTCGCCGATGCTGGAGAGCGTGACGCGCAGGGTCTCGCGCTCGCGGCGCAGCGCCTGCTCGCTCATGTCACGGCGGCTGGTCTGCGCATTGAGCGCGTTGAGCCGCTCGTTGAGCGCTACGAAAGAGGCCAGCGCCTCCTGCCGGGGGCGCAGGCGTAGCAGCACGCGGCCACGCTGACCGGCGCCGTGCGGACCGGCGGAAACGCCATCGCATCGCCAGGCAGAGGATTTGCCGTGGGAATGCAGCGTCAGCGCCCCCATGATCATCTGCCCGCTGCGGCTGCATGCGGCCAGATAGGAGCTCACCTGATCGGCTGGCTCGAGCGTGAATTCCGCCAATTGCCGCCCAACGGGCGACGCGTGCTGCGACTCGATAGCTAACGCGAAGGGTTGATTGGCTGCCTCGATGCGACCGTCGTGCTGGATGAGCACCATCGGTTCAGCCAGCAATTGGGCAGTGGCGAGAAATTCCTCGGCGGACAGCGCCATCACATCGCGCCGGCGTGGTACAGCGGCAGCGAGGCGAGGCTCGTCGACGCCGCGGGCGACTGCCCCATGTGATTCTCCCGGAGCTGCTGCCGGCTGACCCGGCAATCTAGCGATGGCACCCCGTCCGATTCAAGGACAGACTCGTAGGACGATGCTGAAAGGGCTTTAGGACCATTCGCGCCAGCTGTAATTCTTTTACGTCAGGGTCCACTCGCCGTCCGGACTGGCGATCACGACGACGAAACCATCGGGATCTCGGAGCCAGATCTCTCGGTGCCGAGGGGCCGGATTTACGTAAGGTCCTTCAATCACCTCGGCGTCCAAGGCGCCGGCACGCTTTACAGCCGAGTCAAAGTCCTCGACCTGGAACCACAGGACGACTCCGTGCCCGACACGTGCCGCGGTGGCATTGACGAGATTGGGGTGATCCTCTTCGTCCCAGGCATGTAGTTGCAGGAGCAAGCGACCGGAACGAGAAATCCGATCATAGTAGTCGCGATGGCTATGTTCTGGTTGCGAGTCTGCGGCCAGTAATTTGCTGTACCAGCGACTACTCGCCCTTACATTGCGAACTGCTATCAGCGGCTGAGCCTCCACAGCCGGTGTCTGGGCGGGCGAGTTCATAAAACCCTCCTGACAGTCAAGGAATCGCGCTATCCGATACTATTTCCGTACGGTTCCGTATGTCGAGACAGACCGCTGGCGGCCCCGATCCGCAGAAAGCTCGCCAGCGGCCTGGAATACCGTCACTACTGCCTACCAGTGCCGGCACCCGTCGACGCAGCTGGCCCTTGTGGCTCCGGCTGTCTGTAGACGACAGGGCCTCCCGCCTTTGCAAGGAGCTCCTTCGCTTGCACGGGAGTCAGTGCGCGCACGGCAATGGCGGGGGCATAGTCCGGCGGTGCTGCTCGCGCCGGGCCGCGCACAAATACGTAGGAATTCACGCAGAACAGCCCGGCTCGAGGTCGACCGCTGTCAAAACCAACTCGGTCTGTTGTCATGCCCGGCATCGGCCGAAAGAGCTTGACCAGAAACGGCGTCTGACTGGTTGGTGCCTCAACAAGCAGGGTCGAATCGTCGAGAACCGCCCAGTTGAAGATACTATGCATCCAGAAGCAGGCCTCCTTGCCGGGCAGGCTGGAGAGTTCCGCCGGCCGATCGGTCGCTGGAGCAATGCCTGACATACCCAATCCCGTGATGAGCAACGCAGCAGCAATAGCAGATGCTTTACGCTTGTCCATGGAAGATCCTCCTATCAATTAGCACATGGGCCATCGAACTTAAGAACTCGACGCCCAGACTTTGACGGAGTTACCTTATGTGTACCTTACGAGTGATTCGTAGCAATGCACACTCGTAGCAATGCACGCGCCCGCGCGTGACTATCAGGGCATTGCCGTGTGGTTGATTGACGCATCGCTACGAAACCGAATCTCTACGCGCAGCCCCCGGCCGTCTATCCCGTCTCCCAACACCACGGTCGCCCGATGTTGGTCCGCAATCCGCTTCACGATGGCGAGGCCCAATCCGCTACCGGCGATCTCGATGGTTGCTCCCCGATAGAATCGATCAAAGACACGCGCTCTCTCTTCGCTCGGTATACCCGGTCCGTTATCGACGACTTCGAGGATCACTGCGGATTCCTGATTTCGTAGATTCACATCCACCTTGCCGCCCCTGGGCGTATACCGCACGGCGTTCTCGATGAGATTGCCAAGCAGAACTGCCAGGCTTTCAAGATTGCCGAGCACCCGGGCGCGTTCAAGGCCGCTGGTGCCCAGATCCACGCCTTGCTGTTCGGCGATAACGGTGAACTCGGCGACCTGTTCGACGACCACTTCGTCCAAAGCAACGGCATGAACTGGCGCCTGGCCAGCATCCGGCTCGACCCGCGCCAGCGTGAGCAGCTGGCTCACGACGTGCGCGGCGCGCTCAATGCCGCGCTCGAGTCTGCCCAGAGCTTCGGTCTTATCCGCGTCGGTCGCTGCCCGGATTAATACCTGTAGTTGCAGACGCAGAGCCGTCAGCGGGGTCTGCAATTCGTGAGCGGCGTCGGCGATGAAGCGGCGCTCCGAATCAAACCTCCTGCCGATGCGTTCCAGAAGCTCGTTCAACGACTCGACGATGGGGTGGAGCTCCAGGATTTGTTGATTCTCAATCAGCGGTGCGAGTGCGGTCGGCGCACGTCGCGCAAGCGACTTGGCCAACTCTACGAGTGGTCTCAACTCTCGCCCCACGACCAACCAGATCAACAGCGCCAGGGCCGGCAAAAACGTGACCGCGAGCGGTTCGTCGATCTGAAATGCGATATCCGAGGTGGCTTTGTGTCGATCCTTAAGCGACTCGCCCACCCGAATCGTCCCGTCGCCGATGGGCCGCACAAAAAAGCGCCAACGGTCGCCTCGCCATGGGATGGTAATCAGTCCACGGGAGCGGGTGAAGGGTACATCAACACCAGGGCGTGAAGTTTGAATGAGCGTGCCGGACCGATCCCAAACCTGGACTACGGGACCCGTCGGATTCATACGTGCGATCGTTTTGTCAGGCAGGGCAAAGGCGATGTTCTGGAGTTGTGCGTCAAAAACGCTATCGAGCTTTCGACCCGCATCGAGATAAGTCCCCACATCTTCCGCGATGGCTGCCAGGGCGATCGCTGAGAGGAGCCAGATGAGTAAGTTCCGCCGAATGGATTTCACGGGTTCTTCGGGATCATGTAGCCCACCCCACGCACGGTCCGTATAACCTCGGCGCCGAGTTTTCTGCGCAATCGATGGATATGCACCTCAACAGTGTTGCTCTCCACCTCCTCACCCCATCCATACAACCGCTCCTCCAGTCTCGCGCGCGGCACGATCGCCCCGGGCCGCTCCAGGAGGCAATGCATGAGCGCCAATTCGCGCGCCGACAAGACAACGCTTGCCCCCCGATGGGTCAGCTCGTGCGTAACCGGATTGAGCGTCAGCGCGCCGCGGACGATGAGCGGCTCCGTCCGACCGGTTTGGCGGCGCAGCAGCGCGCGCATACGCGCGGCCAACTCCTCCAGGGTAAACGGCTTGGTCAAGTAGTCGTCGGCGCCCGCATCGAGTCCCGCGACGCGATCCGCCACTGCATTTCGTGCCGTGATGATCAGAATCGGGATGGCCATCGCTTTTGCACGGACGGCTCGCAGGATCTCCAGTCCAGAGACACCAGGGAGCCCTAAATCGAGCAACAGAAGCACATACGGTTCATTCTGAAGAGCCGACAGGACGGAGGTCCCAGCGCGAAGCCAATCGACCGCGAAGCCATCGGGTCGCAGTCCGTCGCGGATACTCTCACCAATCATCGGATCATCTTCAACCAATAAAATACGCATGCGCTACGCTCTAGTAATTGTTGCCGGTAGCGTACCCAAAGGGAGGTATATCGCAAACTTCTTGTAAGGTTGGTTTAAGGGATGGCGAACGCGTTGTAAGGCGCAGGTAAGGCGCAGCTGCCAGAGTCGTGGTGTCGAGTTCGACATCCAGATAACTATCAATGAGGAGAAACCTTCCATGAATACGCGCAATACATTGGTTACAACCGCTGTGACGCTCATCGCCGGGCTGGGTATTGCAGGAGCGAGCATTGCCGTCGCTGCTCCCGCCGTCAACGAGCTACCGGAGGTCGTCGTCGAGGCTGGACCGGCAATCAAGACCATCGTAGGGCAGGCATATGGCACCGGCGCGCCGATTGAAAAGACGACGATGGATTACCACGTCAGCTACGCTGATCTCGATCTAGTCAAGCACGCGGACGTCCTCGAACTGAACAAGCGCGTCGAGACCGCTGCACACACTGCTTGCCAACAGCTCGATGAACTCAATCCGATCGAACGCCCGAAGCTGCGCTCTTGCATGGACGATGCCGTCCGCGGGGCATCGCAGCAGATTCGGGAAGCGATTACGTCGGCGCAAGCGCGCGGCGAGTTTGACTGAGTAGCGGCGGCGGCGGCGGCATGGGTGGCACTCCGTTCCCGGAGTGTCCACCCCTTTTCTGGACCATTTCTCGACGGCGATCAGCGGTGGGCCGCCTGTAAGGCACATGTAAGGTGCATTCGCCAGAGTTGGACGCATGAAATCCGTGACAAAGCGCAACCGCGGAACGCACCAGGACGTTCACCCCCCGTCTGTTGTCAAGGCGTGTGTGGCCCATGAACTAAATGGCGTCCCAGCGCAGACGACCAGGAATAGCGCGCAATACTCTGATGCGAGTTATGGCTGCGTGGATTGGTATCAATACGATGTGGGTAAGTCACCACAGCGGCAACGTAACTAGTTGAATTGGCGGAGAGAGAGGGATTCGAACCCTCGAAGGGCTTTTGACCCTTACACCCTTAGCAGGGGTGCGCCTTCGACCACTCGGCCATCTCTCCGCGCGCCACGGCAGAGCCGTTTGGCGGCGCCATGATACTGAAGGGAGCAGAGCGGGGCAAAACCTGCGCCGCGGGGGCCGCCGCGGCTACCGGCGGCCGCGCCCGGCAGGCTCTGCTCAGTTGGCCCCGCTGATCTGCATCTCAGGATGATCGATATCGGCGGAGGGATCGAGGTGATCGCCGTGCTGGACGTGGGCGCCGTGCTCGGCGCCTTCGCGCTTGATACGGTGGAAGATCTCCTCGCGCTGCACGGATACGCTTTTGGGCGCATTGACACCCAGTCGCACCTGATTGCCCTTGACGCGCAGCACCGTCACCGTCACCTCGTCCCCGATCATTACCGTTTCACCGACTCGACGCGTCAGGATTAGCACTGGGGGAAACCTCCGTTGACCATCTGCCGACTGCGGCGCCGGATGGCGCGCCGGGCCCCCGGCACCGAGGACCTACGCAGTGTTATTGGCTAACACCTTAACTGTTGCAACGACGAATTGTCTCGCGTGATAGTGCGAGAGCACACGTTAAGATTCGTCAATGTGTGTGGGTCAAGCGTTGGCGTACCCAGCCGGCCACACCCGCCAGCGCCTCATCCAGCGCCTCGGGCCGCGTGCCCCCTCCCTGGGCGAAGTCGGCGCGTCCATTGCCCCTGCCTCCAACTTGGGCGGCGACGACACCGATTAGTTCCCCGGCTTGGACGCGCGTCGTCTGATCGGCAGTTACCCCGGCGACCAGCAGCACCTTGCTGTCCACCGCCGTGCCCAACACGATGATCGCCGAGCCGAGCCGGCTTTTGAGCTGATCTACTGCCGCGCGCAGCGTCGTGCTGTCCGCGCCGTCGATGCGCTTGGCGAGCACCTGCACGCCATCGATTTTCACCGCGGAGGCGGCCAGATCCTGGCCGGCGCCGCCAACCGCGAGTCGCTCGCGCAGCGTGCGATTTTCCTTCTCGAGCGTGCGAATGCGATCGAGCGCATCGCGCACCCTCTCGGCGACCTCATCGCGCGAGCCGTGCACGAGCCCGGCGACATTCGCCAGCAGCGCATCGATGCGCGCGAGATGATCGAGCGCCACCTGCCCCGTTACTGCTTCGATACGGCGCACGCCGGTGGCCACCCCCGACTCCGAGACGATGTGGAAGAGCCCGATGTCTCCGGCTCGCCGCACGTGAGTGCCGCCGCACAACTCGAGCGAGAAATCGCCGATCGACAGCACACGCACCCGGCTGTCGTACTTCTCGCCGAACAGCGCCATCGCGCCCTGACCGACTGCCTCCTCATAAGGCATCAGACGCGTTGCTGCCGCAGCGTTCGCGCGGATCTGCGCATTCACCAGTTGCTCGACCTGCGCAAGCTCTGCGGCGCTGACCGGCTGCGAGTGCGAAAAGTCGAACCGCAGCCGATCCGGCGCGACCAGCGAGCCCTTCTGTGTCACGTGGCGTCCGAGCACCTGGCGCAGCGCTGCATGCAGCAGATGCGTCGCTGAATGATTGAGACGAATCGCCTCGCGGCGCGCGACGTCGATGTGCGCCTCGACGCTCTGCCCCACCTCGAGCCGTCCGTCGCTGAGCTCACCGAAGTGCGCATAGGCCGCGCCGCGCTTGCGCGTGTCCTGCACGGTGAAGCGCGCAACCCCGGCATCGCCACGCAGCTCGCCACTGTCGCCGACCTGGCCGCCCGATTCCGCGTAGAACGGCGTGCGGTCCAGCACCACCTCGGCTCGCTCGCCGGCTTCGATGGCCTGCACCGCTTGTCCGTCACGCAGCAGCGCCGTGACGCGAGCACTGGCGTGTTCCGTGTCGTAGCCGACGAATTCACTTTTCAGATCCAGTGCCACGCCACCACGCAAGTCCACGCCAAAGCGGCTCGCGGCGCGCGCCCGTTCGCGCTGGGCCTCCATCTCGCGCTCGTAGCCGGCCATGTCGACGGTCAGGGCGCGCTCGCGTGCGATGTCCGCGGTCAGATCGGGCGGAAATCCGTACGTATCGTGCAGCAGAAAAACCAGCGAACCAGGCACTTCCGACTCGGTGGCGCCCATACGCGCATCGAACTGCGCCATGCCGGCCTGCAACGTCTCGGCAAAGCGCTCCTCTTCGGCGCGCAGCGCCGCCTGCACCGCCGCGGCCGAGCGCACCAGCTCCGGGTAGGCATCGCCCATCACCGCGACCAGCGTCGGCACCAGCTTGTAGAAGAACGGCTCGGCGCAGCCGAGCTTGTAACCATGACGCACCGCGCGGCGGATGATGCGACGGAGCACGTAGCCGCGGCCCTCGTTCGAGGGCAGCACGCCATCGCTGATCAGAAAGCTGCAGGCGCGGATGTGATCGGCAATGACCCGCAGCGAGGGCGCATCGAGCTGACGCGTACCGGTGAGCTGCGCGGCCGCAGCGATCAGGTCGCGAAACAGATCGATGTCGTAGTTGGAGTGCACGCCCTGCATGACGGCCGCGAGCCGCTCCAGGCCCGCACCGGTGTCCACCGAGGGCTTGGGCAGCGGCGTGAGCGTGCCATCGGCGGCGCGCTCGTACTGCATGAAGACAAGGTTCCAGATCTCGACGTAACGGTCGCCGTCTTCCTCGGGCGAACCGGGCGGACCACCGGGCACTTGCGGCCCGTGATCATAAAAAATCTCACTGCACGGTCCACAGGGACCGGTATCGCCCATGGCCCAGAAGTTCGACTTCTCGCCCATGCGCAGCACGCGCTCGGCCGGCACACCGATCTCGTGCGTCCAGATGCGCGCCGCCTCGTCATCGTCGCGAAACACCGTGACCCACAGCCGCGAGGGCGGCACCTTCAGCCCCTGCGTGACGAACTGCCACGCATAGCCGATCGCCTCGCGCTTGAAGTAGTCGCCGAAGGAGAAGTTGCCGAGCATCTCGAAGAAGGTGTGATGTCGCGTCGTATAGCCGACATTTTCCAGATCGTTGTGCTTGCCACCGGCGCGCACGCAGCGCTGGCTGGAGGCGGCGCGCACGTAGTCGCGCCGCTCCTTGCCGAGAAACACGTCCTTGAACTGCACCATGCCGGCGTTGGTGAACAGCAGCGTCGGATCATTACCCGGCACGAGCGAGGAGGAGGGCACAATCGTGTGGCCGCGATCGGCAAAAAACTGCAGGAAAGCGCGCCGCACCTGCGTGGCGCTCATGTTGGGGAGTTGCTCAGTCATGCTTCGTCAGTGGGCTCCGCGTCGAGTTCGTCGGGGGCGTACTGGCCCAGGGCAGTGCGGATATGATCGGGGGAAAAGCCCCGCGATTGCAAAAAACGCGCCTGGCGCGCGCGCTCGGGCCGCTCCGCCGGCCATCCCTCGCCAAAGCGACGCTGCCGCACCCGCCAAGCGAGCGCGCCCCAGCCGCCCTGCTCCTCGGCATGCTGCTGCAATGCCGATTCCGCGAGCTTCGCGGACAGACCGAGCCCCACCAGCTCGTAGCGGATGCGCAGCGGTCCCTGACCACGCCCCGCATGCAGGCGCACGAACTCGCGCGCATAACGCTCATCGTCCAGGTAGCCGCGCTCGCGCAGCGACTGGAGCGCCTGCTCGATGAGCGCCGCGCCGAAGCCGCGCCGCTCGAGCCGGGCGGCGAGTTCCGCGCCACAGTGATCGCGCCGCGCGAGCCAGGCGGTGGCGGTGCTCACTATTTTAACGAGAGGGTCAGCGGCCGCCTCGCCCCGGGCATGGCCCAGGGCGCCGCGCGCGGCGCTCGCCCTAGGCCGTCTTTTCCTCAGCACGTTTCTGCGGCGGCAGCAGCTTCGCGCGCACCTTTTCCTCGATGTCGGCGGCCACGTCAGGATGCGTCTGCAGGTACAGGCGCGTGTTGTCCTTACCCTGACCGATGCGCTCGCCGTTATAGCTGTACCAGGCGCCGGCCTTGTCGACGATGCCGTTGGCCGAGCCCAGATCGATGATCTCCCCTTCGCGCGAGATGCCCGAGCCGTACATGATCTCGAACTCCGCTTCGCGGAACGGCGGGGCAACCTTGTTCTTGACGACTTTGACGCGCGTCTGGTTGCCAACGACTTCCTCGCCGTTCTTGATCGCGCCGATGCGGCGGATGTCCAGGCGCACCGAGGCGTAAAATTTGAGCGCATTGCCGCCGGTGGTGGTCTCGGGGTTGCCGAACATCACACCGATCTTCATGCGGATCTGGTTGATGAAGATCACGATGGTGTTGGAGCGCTTGATGTTGCCAGTAAGCTTGCGCAGCGCCTGCGACATCAGGCGCGCATGCAGCCCGACCTGCAGCTCGCCCATCTCGCCCTCGATCTCCGCCCTGGGCGTGAGCGCTGCCACCGAGTCTATGACGATGATGTCGACTGCCGCGGAGCGCACCAGCATGTCTGTGATCTCGAGGGCCTGCTCGCCGGTGTCGGGCTGCGAGACCAGCAGATCATCGACATTGACGCCCAGCTTCGCAGCATAGGAGGGATCGAGCGCATGCTCGGCATCGACGAACGCAGCCGTACCGCCGCGCTTCTGCACCTGCGCCACGACCTGCAGTGTGAGCGTGGTCTTGCCCGAGGATTCAGGCCCGTAGATCTCCACGACGCGTCCGCGCGGCAAGCCACCCACCCCGAGCGCCACGTCCAGGCCCAGCGAGCCGGTCGGAATCGACTCGATGTCGTAGATTGCGGCGGCGTCGCCCAGGCGCATGACCGAGCCCTTACCAAACTGCTTCTCGATCTGTCCGAGTGCGGCGGCGAGCGCCTTCTTACGGGTGTCATCCATGCGTGGAACCTCTGCCAGCGATAGCGTTCAAGGGCCGCGCAGAGCGCGCCGCCCGATGCGACAGAATTATCCCACAACGCGAGCACCGAGCGGAGCGCAAAAGTCTCGCGACCACGCCAAAACGCAGCGGCCCCCATTCCAGCAGCACGTGCGTCAGCCACCTCGCCCTTCGAGCGGCCAAACTGCCAGCAGGCGGTAGCGCGCCGCCGGTGCCGCGACATGCTCACGGCTCTCGGCCAGCCCGAAGTGTGTGGCCGCAAGCGTCAGTCCGAGCGTTTTCTCACGCGGCATCTGCCGCGCCCCGCGCAGTCCGCGCACCAAGGTGATGTGCGGCCACAGCGGCTTGTCGTCCGGGGCCACGCCGAGCTCGCGGGACAACGTGCGCAAGGCCGTCGCCAGCGCGACGGCCTCGGGCGGGCAATCGCCGAGCAGCGCGAGCACGCCCGCCGGTTCCCAGTAGCGCAGCCACTCGAAGCGCAGCGTAAAGGCCGGCGCGCGCAGGCGCGCGGCACCCGCCTGCAGTGGCCCCAGCAGCGGCTCCTGCACGGCGCCCAGGAAGCAGAGGGTCACATGCCAGTCGGCCGCCGGGACTAACCGACCGGCACGCGGCCCATCTGCCGAGAACGCCTGCTGCGCCGCCGCCGCAAGCCGCTCGCGGCAGGCGTCATCGGGCCAGAGGGCGAAAAACAACCGACGACGCGCCAGGGGCTGCACGCCCAGGCCGCCGCGCGGCATGCCCACCTAGCGCCAACCGCGCAGCGCGGCGCCGATCAGCTGCAGCGCCGTGGCAACCGATGCGAGGCGAACCGCCTCGCGATCGCCGTCGAAGTGGTGCTCTTCGGCGCGGCTCTGGATAGCGCCGTCGCTCAGCCGCATCGCCAGCGCGATCCAGACCAGGCCAACGGGCTTGGCCGCCGTGCCACCGTCCGGGCCGGCAATGCCGGTAATTGCCACCGCGAGCTCTGCGCTGCTGGCATGCAGGGCGCCGGCGACCATCTGCTCAGCGCTCTGGCGACTGACCGCCCCGAAGGTCGTCAGCACTTCGGGGGCCACCCCGAGCGCCTGCGCCTTGGCAGCGTTCGAGTAAGTGACGTAGCCGCGCTCGAACCACTGCGAGCTGCCGGCAATGTCCGTCAGGCACTTGGCAAGCCAGCCACCCGTGCACGACTCGGCCGTAACCAAACGCAGCCCGGCAGCCCGCATGCCCTGCGCAACCTCCTGAGCGAGTGCGCCGAGGCGCGCGTCATCGAGCTCTAGCAGGCGGCGCTCCACGGCTGGCCCGGCGTCCCCATCAGCGACCGTAATGGACGGTCAGCGTTGCACTTTCCAGGCTGTTCATGTGCGTCATGAAGCCGACCAGCGCGCCGCTGCTGTTCTCATTGACATCGATGTGATCACCCTTCAGCGCATGAATCGTGAAGATGTAACGATGCGGCTTGCCCGGCGGCGGCGCCGGTCCGCCGTAGCCTGCCTGGCCGAAATCCGTGCGGGTCTGCACTGCCCCACGCGGCAGGCCGCCCTGCCCACTGCCGCAGCCACGCGGCAGCTCCCGGGCGGTGGCCGGAATATTGGCCACGACCCAATGCCACCAGCCCGAACCGGTCGGCGCATCCGGATCGTACAGACTCAGCACGAAGCTCTGGGTGCCGCTCGGCACATCGGCCCACTTCAGGTGCGGGGAGAGGTTGGCCCCGTGATGACCCATGCCGTTGAAAACGTGCGCCTCGGGCATCGTGTCCCCATCCTCGATGTCGTCGCTAATGAGTCGGAAAGCCATGGGATTGTCCTCGCAGTTCCGGTGTCGCGCCGATCAATAGCCGCAGCCCGCGCCCCCTGACAATCGGTCCCGGCCGCAAGCCGGTACACTCGTGACCATGGTCGCAGATTCGAGCGCCAATTTTGAGCTGGACGCCTCGCCGGGGCCAGCCGACGCGCAGGCCGCCGCCGATGCGCAGCCCTCCGTGGACGCGCAGCCCACCATCGATGCGCACACGCCCATGATGCAGCAGTACCTGCGCATCAAGGCGCAGCACCCGGACGTGCTGCTGTTCTATCGCATGGGCGACTTCTACGAGATGTTCTACGAGGACGCGCGCCGGGCCGCCGCACTGCTGGACATCGCCCTGACCACCCGCGGCCAGTCCGCCGGTGCCCCGATCCCCATGGCTGGGGTACCCGCGCAGAGTGTGGAGTCCTATCTCGTTCGCCTGGTACGCCGCGGCGAGTCGGTCGCCATCTGTGAGCAGGTCGCAGGCAGTGCCGAGGGCAGCGAGGCCGCCGGCACGGGCACCGGCAAACAGCGCGGCCCGATGGAGCGGCAGGTCGTGCGCGTGGTGACCCCCGGAACGGTCACCGACGATGCGCTGCTCGAGCAGCGGCGCGAAACCCTGCTCGCCGCGCTGCTCGTCGAGCGCGAGCGCGCCGGCCTGGCGTGGCTCGAGCTCGCCTCCGGCCGCTTCAGCGTGCTCGAGTTCGACGGCGCGACGGCCGGCAACGCCGGCGCCATCGAGGCCGAGCTCGAGCGGCTGCGACCCGCCGAGCTGCTGCTGGCCGAGGATCAGGCGCGCCCGCTGCAGGCGCGCGGCGCGCTCGTTGCCCCGGGGACCGTCGTGCGTGCCCGCCCGCCCTGGCAGTTCGAGCTCGCCAGCGCCTCGCGGCTGCTGACCGACCAGCTCGGCACGCTCGACCTGCGCGGCTTTGGCGTCGATGAGCTGCCGCTGGCCATCCGCACCGCTGGGGCCCTGCTGCAATACGTACGCGAGACACAAAAGACCACCCTGCCACATATCCGCGCGCTGCGGGTTGAGGAGCGATCTTCGGCGCTGCTGCTCGATGCAGTCACGCGTCGCAATCTCGAACTCGACCGAAGCCTCTCCGGTGACGAGCGCGCCACACTGTTCGCGGTCCTGGATCGAAGCGTCACAGCCATGGGCTCACGCGCCCTGCGGCGCTGGCTGAACGCTCCCACGCGTCAACGCGAGGTACTGCGCGAGCGCTACCATGCCGTGGGCACGCTGGCCGAGTCGCGTCGCTACGAGCCGGTGCGCGAGGCGCTGTCGGCGATCGGTGATCTCGAGCGCATCCTCGCACGCATTGCGCTGCGCTCGGCGCGTCCGCGCGATCTCGTGCAGCTGCGCGCCTCCCTGCAGCGTCTACCTTCGATCCGTGAGGTCCTCGCCGCCTTCGACTCGCCACTGCTGGTGCGCCTGCGCGCGAGCATCGGCACGCACGAGTCCGAGTGTGCGCTGCTCGAGCGCGCCATCGATGCCGAGCCCGCGCACTTGCTGCGCGATGGCGGCGTCATCGCGCGGGGCTACGACGCCACACTCGATGAGCTACGCGCCATCGCCGCGAACACCGATGACTTTCTGCTCGAGCTCGAGCGTCGCGAGCGTGCTCGCAGCGGCATCGCGAGTCTCAAGCTCGGCTACAACCGCGTGCAGGGCTTCTACATCGAGATCCCACGCGCCCAGGCGAAGGACGTGCCGGCCGAATACGTGCGGCGCCAGACGGTCAAGTCTGCGGAACGCTTCATCACGCCCGAGCTTGCGGGCTTCGAGGACCGCGTGCTGGGCGCGCGCGATCGATCCCTGGCACGCGAGCGCGAGCTGTTTGAGGCCGTGCTGGCCGATCTGATCCGCGCCCTGCCGCAGCTGCAGGGCAGCGCCGAGGCGATTGCGAACCTGGATGCGCTCGCCTCCCTGGCCGAACCGGCCGCTGCACGCGGCTGGTGCGAACCGCAGCTCACCGACGAGCCGTGTCTCAAGCTCGAGGCCGCGCGACACCCCGTGGTCGAGCGCTGCATCGAAGAACCGTTCGTACCTAACGACCTCATGCTGCACGCCGAGCGGCGCATGCTCGTCATCACCGGGCCGAACATGGGCGGTAAGTCCACGTTCATGCGCCAGGTGGCGCTGATCGCCGTGCTTGCCCACATGGGCAGCTACGTACCCGCGGCGCGCGCCGAGCTCGGCCCCATCGACCGCATCTTCACGCGCATCGGCGCGGCCGACGATCTGGCAGGCGGCCGTTCGACGTTCATGGTGGAGATGACCGAGACCGCCAACATCCTGCACAACGCCACCGCATCGAGCCTCGTGCTCATGGACGAGATCGGCCGCGGCACGAGTACTTTCGACGGGCTATCGCTCGCCTGGGCGGTGGCCCGCGAGCTCGCCGAACGCACGCGCGCCTTCACGCTGTTCGCCACCCATTACTTCGAGCTTACTGCGCTGGCTCACGAGCTCGACTGCGTCGCCAATGTGCACCTGACGGCCGCCGAGCATGGCGATGCGCTCATTTTCCTGCACGCGGTGCGCGACGGCCCTGCCAATCGCAGCTTCGGCCTGCAGGTCGCGCAACTGGCCGGCGTGCCACGCGCCGTCATCAGTGAGGCGCGGCGCTATCTCGTGCAGCTCGAATCCGATAATCATCGACCGCCAGCCCCCACGACCGACGGGGCAAGCTCTGCGGCGTCCGCCGGAAGCACGCGTCGCCAGGCTGAGTTACCGCTGGTCCTCGATGCGGCAGCTGCTCTGGCAGACTCGCCGTCCAGCCACGGCGTCGAAGGCGCATTGATATCGCGCCTGGCGAGCGTCGACCCCGACACTCTCACGCCGCGCGCGGCGCTCGAGCTGCTCTACGAGCTGCGGGGACTGATGCGCAGCGCCTGAGCCGCTGCGCCGCGACGGCGCGTCACTGCAGTTGCAGTTCCATGCGCACCGCCCCGGTCGCACCGCCGCCGGTAGCGCGCTGCGTGAAGAACACGCGCGTCGCCGCCACCTGCCCGCCGGCAAGCACCGCCATTTGTGCCGCGGTGGCGCGCGCCAGACCGAGCGCGTCGCGATCCTGCCGGTGCGGCGCATACTGGGGCAGTAGCTGCTGCTCGAGCCAGGTGGTGCGCTGCGCGTCGCTGACTGCATCGACGGGATAGCGGGGTGCCGTCTTGAATTGCCGGCCGTACAGCACGGCGAGCGCGGCACCGCGAGTGCTGGGTGGCGCGGGTATGGCGAGCACTGTAGCCTGCCCTCGCCGCCGCGCGGGTGGCGTGGCCGCCGTAGGGGCCACGCTGGATCCAGCTGCCAACGCGGTCGTCACCGCCTGATCGAGCGCCGTCTGCTCGATCGCGTGGTCGTCCGCCGTGCTTTCCGCATGCAGCGGGATGTCCAGCCGCAGCTGCGGGCGCTGCGCGAGCGCCTGTGCCAGCTGCGTCAGCTTGTGCGCATTGGTGTCGTCCAACGCTGCGGAGCCTGGCACGAAGTCGAGGTAGGCCAGGCGTGCGCCATCACCACCGAACAGCGAGCCAAGCCACGAAAAGGGCGCCGTGACGATGTGGCGGACCAGACCGACGAAGACCTTCCAGACGATCGGACCAATGCGAAAGGTCGGATCATCCAGGCTGCCACCGACCGGCAGATCGAGTGTGATGACACCGCGTCGATCCTTGAGCAGCGCCGCCGCGAGCTTGATCGGCAGTGGCACCGCCTGCTTGCTGTCGGTCGCCGGGCCAAACTCGAGCTGATCGATGACGATGTGGTGAGTCGCGTTGAGCTGACGGTTCTCGACGTGATAGTGCATCTGCGTGGTGAGCTTGCCCTGCGCGATGCTGTAGCCGGCAAACTTGCCCGAGTAGGGGTTGAACAGCGGCAGATCGATGTTCTGAAAGCTCATCACCAGATCAGTAAAGGTCTGCGCCGAGAGCACATTGACCTGACCCTCGATGGTCACCGGCGCGTAGCGATTGACGGCACCGGCCAGCTGCACGCGGGCGCGCGTGCTCGGGTCGGAAGACAGACCCACGATGGAGCCATGCAGCCCCTCGATGGCCGCCGAGAAGTTCGGCTGCACCGAGAGATCGGCGAAATTCGCGCTGCTGCCTTGAAACTCCACGCGCGCGATGCGGATCGGCATCGAGGGTGCTTTCGCTGTGGCCGTACCACCGGCTGGTGCCGTGCTGAGCACAACCCTCGCCGGCGATCCATGTCCCACCGTCGCAGGCCGCAGCATCGTGGTTAGATTGAGGCTGCCATCGCTGCCGATGACGACGCGGCCGTACAGGCCGCGCACGCGCACCGTGCCGATCTGCAGCGCATCCGGCTGGCTCTGGTAGCGCACGTCAAGCAGCTGCACAGCCCGACCGGTGACAAAATCCGCCTGGCTGAACCGGTCGCGCGTGGCGAAGTCCTGCAGATCCACCGCGCCGCTGACCCGCACGGACGGTTGCGCGTTGGCGAGCGCCGGGGCGCCCAGGACGACGGCGCCATGCACGCCGAGCGTGCCGCGATAGAGCGTGATCGCCATCTGCCGCTCGATATAGGGCTGCAGGACAGTGAGATCGAAATGCTGCAGGTCCAGACTGACGTTGCCACTCAGAGGCGCGAGCATCAGCGAGCCATGGCTGTCCAGATGCCCCCTGCGACCGATGCCGCTGGCGAGATCAAAACTCAGGGGCTGATCTGCCGTGGTGGAATAACCCTGCGCGGTAAGCTGCAACGGCCCCAGCTCGAGTGCGACGGCCGGCGTGACGCTACGATCGGCGAGCGAGAGGTGCGCCGCAGCCAGCGTGAGTTTCGCCAGGCTCAGTGACCACGGCGGCGCTGCCCCGCCGCTGCCAGGCGATGGGCTCGGCGGCGGCAGGAGCCGCGCGACGCTCAGCGAGCCATCCGGCTCGATCCACACCGACACCTGCGGCCCTTGCAGAGCGAGCGATCCGACGCGGATCTGGCGCTCGGGCATCTGGATGGACACATCGTTGAGCGAGAGCTGCGGTATCGACAGCCATGGCAGCGCACCGCTGTCGGAGCGATCAGCGATCGAGAGGCCCGTGAGCTGCAGCTGGTTGAGCTCCGCACTGAAGGTGTCGTGGCCCGCGCCGCTGAAGCGATAACTGCCAGTCAGCTCGGCCTCACCTGCGCGCAGCGCCACCGGCAGGGCATCCCCGAGGTAGGTCGCGACGGTCGAGGCCTGCAGTGCCTGCAGGCTGAACTGGCCGCTCGAGGTGAGCGGCTGCAGCGACACGGTGCCGGACAGAGTCAGCGACTCGCCGCTGCTGGCGTGCGCGCTGATTTGGAAGTGCCCATCTGCGCCGCCCTGAGTACGAAAGTCGCTCAAGGCAAAATTGACCGGTGCGAGCGTCGTCATGAAGGGCGTGGCGCGTGACTGATCCTCGTAGTGCACGCGACCACCGCTGATACGCAGCTCATCAATGCGCAGCGCCGGCGTTCCCGTGGTCGAACTCGCGGTTCCGCGGTTCGTCGGTGAAGCGGGCGCCTGCAGAGCCAGCAGATTCAGCCGTCCGCTGCGGTCGATGCGGGCATCGAGCGTGGGATCGAGCAGCTCGATCAGACGCAGTGCGTAGCCGCGGCGCCAAAGCGATGCCGGGCTGATCGCAAGATTCAGCTCCCGAAAGCCCAGCAGCGGCGCCTGGCCCGCGGCGCGCAGCTCGAACCCGCGCAGCCGCGCTTGCAGGGTGAATGGATTGAACCTGACAGCGTCCAGCTGCAGTGTCACGCCGGGCAGCCGCATGACATAGGCGTTGAGCGCGCGGCGTGCCAGCATCGGTATGAGCAGGAAGCCGGCGAGCGTGTACAGCACCAGCACGGCCGCCACGATAACGGCGAGGCGATAGAGTCTGCGTCGCGAAGGCACGCGCTTTACGGGCGAAACTTCAGAGTCCGAAGCGTCCATGCGCCAGAAAGCTGCCGGCCTCGCGTGCCGCGGTCCGCGACCAAAGCAATCCCATGTGCGTCAATGGCAGCTCGATGCTCGCGGTAGCACCGGGCAGACGTGTCTCCGAGACCGCCACCGTGCCATCGTTGGGCTCACCGAAGCGGAGCAGCAACTGGCCAAGGCCCACGGGACAGGTGCCGGCGATGATACCGACCTCTCGTGATGAATCCCAGCGACGCGCTGGCGGACAGAGCAGCTCGTCTTCCACCGCACGCCCCATGAGCCGTCGCCCCCAGGCCCAGCGCGCCAGATACACGGCGCTGCGCGAGCCCAGCACCGGCGAGCCCATGAGTACCACGCGGCCGGGCTGACGCATGGCATGGCGCTCCAGGTACTCCAATACGATCGATCCGCCGAGACTGTGACCGATCAGGTGCACCTGCGGCGCGTCGAGGGAGCTGATCAGGGCATGCAACTGCGCGGCAACCTGGACGGCGGACTGCCGCACCGAGTGGTAGCGGAACACCGCCAGCCGATAGCCACAATCGCGCCACAGATGGCGCCGGAGCAGGCAGCCCTCGGCACCCACCATCCACAGGCCGTGCACGTAGACGACGGCAGCGGCTTGCGAGGCCGTACCTGCCTTCTCTACTCCCGGCGCGCTGGGCTTAGCCGGCACCTCGGGTATCCGCCGTCCCTGTCGGTGCCTGCGGGGGGGTGCGCACGCGGATGTGCAGCTCGCGCAGCTGTGCCTCAGCGGCCTCCGTGGGCGCATCGGTGAGCGGGTCAGCCGCCGTCTGCGTCTTGGGGAAGGCGATGACGTCGCGGATGCTCTCGGCCCCGCACATCAACATCGCCAGCCGGTCCAGTCCGAAGGCGATGCCCCCGTGGGGCGGCGCGCCATACTTGAGCGCATCGAGCAGGTGACCAAACTTCGCCTGCGCCTGCGCCGTGTCGATACCGAGCAGTTCGAACACGGCCTGCTGCATCTCCTCGCGGTGGATGCGCACCGAGCCGCCGCCGACCTCCGAGCCGTTGAGCGCCAGATCGTAGGCATTGGCCAGCGCGCCGCGCGGATCGGCGCGCAGCGCCTGGGCGTCCTCGTTTTTTGGCGAGGTGAAGGGATGATGCATGGCATTCCAGCGCTGCTCGGTCTCATCCCATTCGAACATCGGAAAGTCCAGAACCCACACCGGCCGCCAACCGGTCTCGACGAGATTTAAATCAGCGCCGATGCGCAGACGCAGCGCGCCGATCGAATCATTGACGACCTTCGACGAGCCGGCGCCGAAGAACACCAGGTCGCCATCGGCTGCTCGCGAGCGCTCGAGAATGCCCGCGAGTGCCGCATCGCTCAGGAATTTGATGATCGGCGACTGCAGCCCCTCGCGGCCGCGCGCGCGCTCGTTCACCTTGATGTAAGCCAGGCCCTTGGCCCCGTAGCGCGCAACGAACGCCGTGTAATCGTCGATCTGCTTGCGCGACAGCGCGCTGCCGCCGTTCGGCACGCGCAGCGCCACCACCCGGCCCTGCGGATCAGCTGCGGGCGCGGCGAACACCTTGAAATCGCAGTCGCGCACCAGATCCGCGACATCCACGAGCTCGAGGGCAATGCGCAGGTCCGGCTTGTCCGAGGCGTAGCGGCGCATGGCCTCGGCATAGCTCATGCGTGAGAAGGGATCTGGCAATGAGACCCCGAGCACCTCATCGAACAACGTACGCACCAACCCCTCCATGAGTTGCAGGATCTGCTCCTGCGACAGGAAGGAGGTCTCGATGTCCAGCTGCGTGAACTCGGGCTGCCGATCTGCGCGCAGGTCCTCGTCACGAAAGCAACGCACGATCTGATAGTAGCGATCCAGACCGGCGACCATCAGCAGCTGCTTGTAGATCTGTGGGGACTGGGGCAGCGCGAAAAACTTGCCGGGATGCGTGCGACTGGGCACGAGGTAGTCACGCGCCCCTTCGGGGGTGGTCTTGCCGAGCACCGGGGTCTCCACGTCGATGAAGCCCTGAGCATCCAGAAACGTACGCATCGCGCGCGTGAGGCGATGTCGCAGCCGCAGGCGCTGACTCATGACCTCGCGGCGCAGATCAAGATAGCGGTACTTCAGCCGCACCTCCTCACCCACTGTCTCATCGAGCTGGAAGGGCAACGGATCGGCGCGATTGAGCACCGTGAGCTCCGCTGCCACAAGCTCCACGGCACCGGAGGCGAGATTGGGGTTGACCGTGCCCTCGGGACGCGGGCGGACGCTGCCCCGCACCTGGATGACGAACTCATTGCGCAGCCGCTCGGCCACCGCAAATACCTGCGCAAGCTCGGGTTGAAACACGATCTGCAGCAGCCCCTCACGGTCGCGCAGATCCACGAAGATCACCCCGCCGTGATCGCGCCGGCGATGCACCCAGCCGGCGACCTGCACGCTGGTGCCGATCAGCTTGGTATCGACTTGTCCGCAGTAATGGCTGCGCATGAGGGCGTAGACGGGCGGCCGTGAAGGCTCGGGGCCGCGAATGTTAGGGTGCAGGGACGGCCGGCACAACTGGCGCGGCGGCGCCACTGCCGCCGGGTGCCGCACCGGCCGCGCTACTGGCGGCTGCGGATGCCGCCACAGCGGCGCTCGCAGCCACCGCCGCTACGGCCGCGGCAGCGGCCGGGACATCTACCGCTCCCGCACCCGCCGGCAGTAACCCCGGCCCGTGGCCGGGCGCTGGCGCGTGGATCGCGGCCGCCGGCATCCCGGGCATGACCACGCCGAGGGTGACGATCATCTTCATCGCCTCATCGACGCTCATCGGCAGCGTGATGGCCCGCGACTGCGGCACCATGACGATGAAGCCGGCGGTCGGATTGGGCGTGGTCGGAATGAACACGCACACCTGCGGCTCCCCGAGGCGCTCGGCGACCAGCGGCACCTCGGCGGCAGTCTGAAAGCCAATGCTCCAGACGCCCTTGCCCGGATACTCGATCAACAGCACCTTCTTGAAGGAGTTCCCGGAGCTCGACAGGATGGTCGTGGAGAAGTTTTTGACTCCGCCGTATATGCCGCGCACGAAGGGGATGCGATTGAGCAGATCGTCCCAGAATTCCATGAACGTGCGGCCGATCATGTTGGAGACGAGTACGCCGGTCAGCAGCAGCAGCACGATCGCCAGCAACGCTCCGAAGCCCGGAATATGCATGCCGAACAGCGCCGGAGGGCGCAGCGACTGCGGCAAAAGCAGCAGCGTCTTGTCCATCAGCTCCAGTATGAAGCGCACGACCAGCACCGTGGCGAGGATCGGAATCCATACCAGCAGCCCCGCCATCAGGTAGCGGCGGATGTTGCGTTTGAGAACCTGCGCCTTCACCGCCGTTTGCGCGTCGGACGAGCGCGGGCGCTCGAGGTGCGGGCACGCACCGCCGTCCCTGCACGCTTCGCCGGCCGTGCAGCGCCGCTGCGTGCGCTCGTGCGGTCACTGCCAGCTGGGCTCGCGCGGCTGGAGGTACGCCGGTTCGGACTGGGCGGTGTGGGCTTCGCGGAACCCTGGCGCTCGCCTGCGGCGTCCGCAGGCTTGGCCGAGGTAGTCTCGCTGGCTCCCTGCGCCTGCGGCTTGCTCTCGGTCTTGCCGGCACTGTCCGCATCGCCCTTGGCCTTGTTGTCCGCACCCGTGCTGCTGCCAGCCGGTTCCTGCTCCGCGCCGGCGAGGTTGCGCTTGCGGTCCTGGTCGGATTTGAAATCCGTCTCGTACCAACCCGAGCCCTTGAGTCGGAATACGGGCGCCGACACCAGCTTCTTCAGGGTGTTTTTGCCGCAGGCAGGGCACTTTCGCAACGGCGCCTCGCTGATCTTCTGCAGCGCCTCGAAGAAGTGAGCGCAGTGACTACACTGGTATTCGTAAAACGGCATGTACGTATCGGGTGATGGCAGTGGTGATGGCGGTAGCGGTCTGCGGGCTGGCAGCGGCGCACGCCGCTGCCAGCCGTAGGTCAGTCCGCGAATCAAGTCGCTGCGATTATAGTCTGCCGAGCCGGCTGTAATAGCTGCTGATACAGGTGGAAGAACTGCGCGGCGGCTCGCGGCAGGTTGCTGCGCCAATCATCGGCCGCGGCATGGTCGGCCCCGTCCGTGATGTACTTGGCACAGCCGAACACCGCGCCCTCCGCCTGGCACACCTTGGCCAGTGCATACCCCTCCATTTCCAAGACGTCGCAGTGCAGGGCCGCCGCTCCGGTCTGGAATGAGTCGCCGCTGCCGCACAAACCCTGCGGCAAGCCCGGAAACATCGGCGGGAATTGCAGCTGCGCTGGCAGGTGCTCGAAGGGAGTATGGCCGATCGGAAACCCGAGCGCGCTCGCGTCCATATCCCGCTGCACGAAGCGGTGGCAGCCAACGACGGCGCCGGTGGTGAACCGCTGGCTGCCGGCCGTACCGAAGTTGACCACGCGCGGCAAAGGGGCCCCGACGGCCCGGTACTGGCTGAGCTCGCGCATGAGTACCATTGCAGCGTTGACCTTGCCGACGCCGCAGTAGAGCACCGGCACGCCGGCGCGCTCGAAGACACCCTGGGCCTCGACCTCCAGTGCCATGACCACGAGGATGGATGGCAGGGAGGCCACCGCCATCCGCTCCATGCGCGTGACCGACTCGGCCATGGCGTCACTCGTAGGTGATCGCCGTGCGCAGCGCCATGCCGCGCCAGGCGAAATCGCCCGCGAGCCGCAAGTCCAGCAGCACGCCGAAACCCACCACCTGATAGCCGGCCGTCGTACACAGTTCTGCAGAGGCCTGCATGGTGCCGCCCGTGGCGAGCACATCGTCGATGACGAGCACACGCCCGCGGCCGCGCTGCATCTCCAGTACGCCGGTGCCATATTCGAGCGCATAGCCGGCCGATACGACCGGTGGCGGCAGCTTGCCCTGCTTGCGGATCGGCACGAAGCCCTTGCCACGCCGCGCGGCGAGGCCCGCTGCCAGCACGAAGCCACGCGATTCCACGCCGGCCAGCGCGTCGCTCTCGCGCCATTCGCCCTCGCTGAACAGCGCCTCGAGCGCGTCCAGTGCGGCACCGAAGTGGTTGCGCAGCAGCGGCGTGATGTCGCGGAACAGGATTCCCGGCTTGGGAAAATCCGGCACATCCGCGATATGGCGCTTCAGCTCGGCTGACATGGCTCCCTCCGGCCACCAGCTTACCTTGGCCGCGGGACGCCTGCAGAACTGCCGCCCGGCTAGCGCCACGCGCTCAGGAGACCGCGCGCATCTGTCGCTTCTTCTCGAACACCAGCTCGCTGCCACGCGCCGCCACGCGCACGACATCCCCGGGCACGAATTCGTTACGCAGCAGGCGCTGTGCGAGCGGGTTCTCGATCTGTTGCTGGATTGCCCGGCGCAGCGGCCGCGCACCATATACCGGGTCGAAGCCGGCCTCGCCGATCAGGTCGCGTGCCTTGTCGTCGAGCTCGAGCTCGATGTTGCGCTCGAGCAGCCGACGGCGCAGGTACTGCAGCTGGATCTCGACAATGGCGCGGATCTGCTCGCTGCCCAGCGGATGGAATACCACGATGTCATCGACGCGATTGATGAACTCAGGACGAAAGTTCTGCTGCACGACCTCCATGACCGCATTCTTCATGCGTTGGTAGTTGCCCTCCCCGGCCATCTCTTGAATGGCCTGAGAACCAAGGTTCGAGGTCATGATGATGACGGTGTTGCGGAAGTCGACCGTGCGTCCCTGCCCGTCGGTGAGTCGTCCGTCGTCGAGCACCTGCAGCAGCACGTTGAACACGTCCTGGTGGGCCTTCTCGATCTCATCGAGCAGTACCACCGCATAGGGGCGACGGCGGATCGCCTCGGTCAGATATCCGCCTTCCTCGTAGCCGACGTAGCCCGGGGGTGCGCCGATCAGGCGCGCCACCGAGTGGCGCTCCATGAACTCGGACATGTCGATGCGCACCAGCGCCTCTTCGGTATCGAAGAGAAATTCGGCCAGCGCCTTGCAGAGCTCTGTTTTACCCACGCCGGTGGGACCGAGGAACATGAACGAGCCGTTGGGACGGCGCGGATCGGCCAACCCAGCGCGCGAGCGGCGAATGGCATTGGAGACGATGCGTACGGCCTCATCCTGGCCGACGACGCGCTTCTCCAGCGCCTCCTCCATGCGCAGCAACTTCTCCTTCTCGCCCTCGAGCATCTTGGAGACGGGAATGCCGGTCCACTTGGAGACGACCTCGGCGATCTCCTCCTCGGTGACGCTATTGCGCACCAGCTGTGGGGTCTGCTGCTCGGCCTTGGTGGCCGCCGCGAGGCGCTTCTCGAGCTCGGGGATGCGGCCGTACTGCAACTCGGCCATCTTCGCCAGATCCCCCGCGCGGCGCGCCTGCTCGAAATCCAGCCGCGCGCGCTCGAGCTCTTCCTTCACCTGCGCCGCTCCCTGCAGCGCGGCTTTCTCGGCCTTCCAGATCTCCTCGAGGTCGGCGTACTCCTTCGTCAGCCCTGCGAGCGTGCCCTCGAGCGTCGACAGGCGTCGACGCGAAGCTTCATCTTCCTCTTTCTTCAGTGCCTCTCGCTCGATCTTCAGCTGAATGACGCGCCGCTCGAGACGATCGAGCGCCTCGGGTTTGGAATCGATCTCCATGCGAATACGCGCCGCGGCCTCATCGACCAGGTCAATGGCCTTGTCGGGCAGCTGACGGTTGGTGATATAGCGATGCGAGAGCGTCGCAGCCGCGACGATCGCCGGGTCCGTGATCTCCACATGATGGTGAACCTCGTAGCGCTCCTTGAGCCCGCGCAGGATCGCAATGGTGTCCTCGACCGAGGGCTCATCGACGAGCACGGTCTGAAAGCGCCGCTCGAGCGCCGCGTCCTTCTCGATGTACTTGCGATACTCGTCGAGCGTGGTGGCGCCCACGCAGTGCAGCTCGCCGCGCGCCAGCGCCGGCTTGAGCATGTTGCCTGCATCCATCGAGCCCTCGGCGCGGCCTGCGCCGACCACCGTGTGCAGCTCATCGATGAACAGGATGACCTGCCCTTCCTGCTTGGCGAGTTCGGAGAGCACGGCCTTCAGCCGCTCCTCGAATTCACCGCGAAATTTGGCACCGGCGATCAGCGCGCCCATGTCCAGCGCCAGAATATGCTTGTTCTTCAGTCCCTCGGGCACCTCGCCATTGACGATGCGCAGCGCGAGGCCCTCGACGATGGCGGTCTTGCCGACACCGGGCTCGCCGATCAGTACCGGATTGTTCTTGGTGCGCCGCTGCAGCACCTGGATGGTGCGACGGATCTCATCGTCGCGACCGATGACCGGATCGAGCTTGCCGCTGCGCGCGCGTGCGGTCAGGTCGATGGTGTACTTGTCGAGTGCCTGGCGCTTCTCTTCGGCCGCCGGATCCTCGACGCGCTCACCACCGCGCACCTCGGCGATCGCCTTCTCGACTGCGGCGCGTGCCACCCGGGCTTCCTTGAGCGCGCGCGCCACGGCACCGCGGTCCTCAAAGGCCGCGAGCACGAACAGCTCGCTGGAGATGTACTGATCGCCGCGCTGCTGCGCGAGCTTGTCGGTGACATTGAGCAGACGGGAGAGGTCGTTGCCGACCTGTACGTCGCCGGCCACGCCTTCCACCTTGGGCAGCGCATCCAGAACACTCATCAGCTGCGTGCGCAAACGATTCACGTCGGCGCCTGCCTTCATCAGCAGCGGCGGTACGCTGCCGCCCTGCGCATTGAGCATGGCCAGCAGCAGATGCGCCGGCTCAATAAACTGGTTGTCGCGGCCAACTGCGAGCGATTGCGCATCGGCGAGCGCGGCCTGAAAGGCACTGGTGAGTTTGTCCATTCGCATGAGTGATCGTCCCCGGGCTTAAGCGCCCAAGTACTTGATTGTCTTTTGATCCCTGCCGCCCTGCAGCTGAGCTTGCGGCGGCAGCGCCCGACTATTGCGAGATTGGGGAAGCGTACTGCGAATTCAAGCGTTTGGATCGATCCACAGCAACGCCGCGAAACGCCCCGTGAGCTGCTCGCGCCGGTAGGAATAGAAGCGCTCGGGCTGCGAGAAGGTGCAGGGCGCCCCGCCGTACACCTCGGTCAAGCCCAGCGTCGCCAGCCGCCGCCGCGCCAGCACCGGCAGGTCGCACTGCCAGCGGCCGCGCGCATTGGCTGCGAACGCAGCGCGAGCGCCCGGATCGCGGTCGCAAAAAGCCGCGCGTACCTCCACGCCGACCTCGAAATGGGCGGGACCGATCGCCGGCCCAAGCCAGGCGCACAGCGCCCCGGGTGGTGAGTCCAAGGCGCCCACCGCGCTCTCCAGCACCCCTGCCGCGAGCCCGCGCCAGCCGGCGTGGGCCACGGCGACCGCAGCTCCATCGCGTCGGGCGAGCAGCACCGGCAGACAATCGGCGACCATCACGGCCAGCACGCAGCCCGGACGGCGCGTCACGGCGCCGTCCGCCTGCGGCGGTCGGCGCGAGAGGCTCGCAAGCCCCTCGACGCCCGCAGGACCCTGGCGGGCATCGGCGTCCACCACCGTCGTCCCGTGCATCTGCGCGAGCCACAGCGGCTCTGCGGGCAGCGAGAGTGCCGCGTGCAACCGGCGACGGTTCTCCGCGACGTCGGCAGGACGATCGCCGACGTGCGCGGCCAGATTGAGGCTGCCGTAGGGCCCGCAGCTGACGCCGCCGGCACGCAGCGTGACAGCCGCGCGCACCCGGCCGGCGACCGGCCAATCAGGCAACAGGAATTTCGGCACCCCGTCGCTCATGAGCGGCGACGCATCGGCGCGCGGGTGGGCCGCCGGCCCGGCGCCGAGGACTGCTCGGGCGCGCGCAGCGCGCTGAGCAGCGCCGCCAGGTCGGTGGGCACAGGGGCCTCGAAACTCTGCAGCCGCCCCGTCATGGGATGCGCCAGCGACAGGCGCGCGGCGTGCAGGGCCTGGCGCTGAAAGCCCTGCAGGATGTCGTTCAGCAGGCCGTTGGCCAGCCGGCGGCGGCGTCCCCCGTACACCGGATCGCCGACGATCGGCAGGCCGATGTGCGCGAGGTGCACGCGGATCTGGTGTGTGCGGCCAGTCTCCAGCCGCACGCGCAGCAGCGTATGCGCGGCGAAGCGCTCCTCGATGCGATAGTGCGTCACCGCCGCACGTCCGGCACGGCTCACCGCCATACGCGTGCGCGCTCGCGGATCGCGCCCGATCGCCTGTTCGATGCGCCCGCCGGCGACCGGGCGGCCCCACACCAGCGCCACGTAGTCACGCGTGATCTGTCGGGCAGCGAGCGCTGCGACCAATCGAGTATGCGACTGCGGTGTGCGCGCCACGATGAGCAGTCCGCTCGTTTCCTTGTCCAGTCGATGCACGAGCCCGGCGCGCGGCACGCGCGCCAGCTGCTCGTCATGAGCCAGCAGCGCATTCTGCAGCGTGTGGCTGCGATTGCCCGCGCCAGGGTGCACGACCAAGCCTGCCGGCTTGTTCAGTACCAGCAGCGCCTCATCCTCATGGACGATCTGCAGCGGCAGGGACTCGGCCTCGACGCTGCTGCCCGGGGGAAATTCGGCGCGCACCTCGATGCGCTCGCCGCCGCGCACCCGGTCGCGGGCGCGCGGCGCAGCTGCGCTGTCCGGGGCGGCCGCGGTGCCCGCGAGCCGGACCGCTCCCTCCCGGATCCAGCGTTGCAGTCGGGCGCGCGAATATTGCGGTAGCGCCGCCGCCAGCGCCTGGTCCAGCCGCTGGCCCGCGGCGGCAAGCGGCAGCTCAACGACATGCAGTTGGAACTCCTCGGCCATGGAATGGTCAGTCGCAAACGTCGGCTATACTTGCCGGCCTTGCACGTATTTCGTCAGACATCCGCCGGACTCTCCATGCCTGTCACGCCCCATCGATCCACCCGGGCTCTCGCAATAGCTCTTGCCACCCTTATGCTGCTCGCCGGCTGCGGGCGCAACCGCCTGCGTAATGCCAGTGCCAAGGTGCTCTATGACACCGCGCATAAGCAGATGGTCCAGAGCGACATGACCAATGCCGTCAAGAACTACGAGCAGCTCACCTCGCGCTACCCGTTCACCACCGAGGCGCGCCAGGCGCGGCTGGATCTGATCTATGTCTACTATCGCAAGGGCGACAAGGACGCGGCAGTCGACGCGGCCGACGAATTCTTGCGCGAGGAGCCCACGAATTCCAGGGATGACTACGCCCAGTACATGAAGGGGCTCATCTATTTCGAGCGCACCCCGATCTCCCTCGAGCGCTTCCTGGGCGTCGACATGGCGCGCAAGCCCCCCGTTGACGCGCTCAAGTCGATCGCAGCCTTCAACATCGTCGTGAGCCAATACCCGCGCAGCCAATATGCGCACGATGCCCTGCGCCGCCTGATCTACGAGCGCAATCGCCTTGCCCAGTACGACATCTACGTGGCGCGCTGGTACATCCGGCGCGGCGCCTATCTGGCCGCGGCACAGCGCGCCGATGATGTATTGCAGCAGTACGAAGGCGCGCCGGCCGAGCAGGATGCGCTGCGGATCATGCTGGAATCCTATCGGAAACTCGGTCTCACGCAGCTCGCCGACAACGTGCAGAAAATGTACGCCTACAACTTCCCGCCCGGCTCGCCGCTCTACACCACGCCACGCCTTCACTGGTGGCAGTTCTGAGCTGCCGTGGCGCTTAGCGTCGATAGCCGTTGGTGATCGGATAGCGCCAGTCGCGTCCAAAGGCACGCCGACTCACACGCACACCCGGAGGGGCCTGGCGCCGCTTGTACTCCGCGCGCGTCACCATATCGAGCACCCGCGCAACCACCTTGCGATCGAAGCCGCGCTCACAGATCTCCTCGACCGACAGGTCCTCCTCGACGAAGGCTTCGAGAATGGGATCGAGCACCTCGTAGGGCGGTAGCGAATCGGAATCCTTCTGATCGGGCCGCAGTTCCGCGGAGGGTGCGCGCTCGATGACCCGCTGCGGAATCACCGCGCCGACGCGGTTGCGGTAGTTGGCGAGCCGATAAACCAGCAATTTACTGCAGTCTTTGATGGGGGCAAAACCCCCGGCCATGTCCCCGTACAGCGTCGCATAACCCACCGCCATCTCGCTCTTGTTGCCGGTCGTCAGCAGCATGCGGCCGGTCTTGTTGGAGATCGCCATCAGCAGTAGCCCGCGACAGCGCGCCTGGATGTTCTCCTCGGTGATGTCAGGGCTGCGTCCCGCGAACTCCTCGCGCAGCGCCGCGAGCGTCGCGGCGAACATTCCCTCGATGGAGATCTCGCTGAGCGTCACGCCGAGCGCGCGCACCTGCTGCTGCGCATCCTCGCGGCTCATCTGCGAGGTATAGCGCGAGGGCATCATGACGGCATGCACACGCGCGGGTCCGAGTGCGTCGGCGGCGATTGCGAGCGTCAGAGCCGAGTCGACCCCGCCGGATAGTCCCATGACGACGCCGGGAAAACGGTGCTTGTCGACATAGTCGCGCACACCGAGGACCAGCGCGCGATACACGCTCTCCTCGTCCGAGAGCTCCGGTGCCACCGCAGCGGCGACCGGGACAATCGGGCCGCCAGCTGCAGCGCGCCGCAGCTGCACCATCGTCAGCGCTTCCTCGAAGGCCGGAGCGCGCATGGTGATCTCGCCCTGCGCATCCATGACGAAGGAATTGCCGTCGAACACCAGCTCATCCTGGCCGCCGAGCAGATTGACGTAGACGACCGGCAGCTGTACCTGCGCGATGCGCCGCGAGACCACGCGCTCGCGCTCGCGCTGCTTGTGGATCTCGTAGGGGGAGGCGTTGATCACGAGCAGCGCTTCAGCGCCGGCCTGGCGCGCCGCGCGGCTCGGGGCGCGCTCCCAGGTATCCTCGCAGAGCAGAAGCCCTAAACGCACGCCCTTGAACGGCACGACGGTCGGCGCGCTGCCCGCCGCGAAGTAACGCTTCTCGTCGAAGACGCGATAGTTGGGCAGGCAGGCCTTGCGATGATTGGCGAGCACCTCGCCGCGATACAGCAGCTGCGCAGCATTGTAGATGCGGCCTTCGTGATACTCGGGGTAGCCGACGAGAACGGCGATCTCGGGCACCGCGCGACGCAGCTCGTCCATCCCCTGCTCGATCTGCAGGCGCAGGCCGCGGTGAAACAGCAGGTCCTCGGGCGGATAGCCCGACAGCGCCAGCTCCGGAAACATCACCAGATCGGCGCCAAACTCCCCGGCTGCGCGCCGCGCCTCGCGGATAAGTCTGGTGACGTTGCCATGCACGTCGCCGACCAGGAGGTTGATCTGCGCCAACGCGATCCGAAGCGTGCCTTCCTCGCCCTCATCTGCCATGGACGCGCGCCCGCTGGCCGGCTGCCCTCAGCGGCGCCGCGAGCGGCTGCGCGTGCCGCGCGTCGCCTTCGCGGCGGTCCTCTTGCCCGCGCGGCCACCGCGAGCGCCATTCGCCGCGCTGCCGCGCTTCGCGGGGCGCTGCGAATGCACCGCGCGACGCGTTGAGGCACGTTTCGCCGGCGCACGGCCACGCTGACCGGTGCGCCGGCCAGCAGCCTGGCGAGTGCGCGCCGAGGCTCGCGAGTGTTTGGCCGGACGCTTGGCCCGTTGTCCCGCGGGCTGCGCGCCGGCGCCTTCAGCTGCGCTGCTCGTGCTCGTGACCGCACCTGACGCCCGCCGCGAGAGCACCTGCGCCATCGCGCTGCCGAGCTCCGCGGGACTCTTCACGGTGCGCACGCCCGCGGCCTCGAGCGCGCGAAATTTGTCGGCAGCGGTGCCCTTGCCGCCGGCGATGACGGCCCCCGCATGCCCCATGCGCTTGCCGGGTGGAGCGGTGACACCGGCGATGTACGCGACCACGGGCTTCGTGACGAAGCGACGAATGTGCTCGGCCGCCGCCTCCTCGTCCGAGCCGCCGATCTCCCCGACCATGATGATGCCCTCGGTCTGCGGGTCGCGCTCGAAGAGCTCGATGACGTCGATGAAGTTCATGCCGCGCACCGGATCCCCGCCGATGCCGACGCAGGTGCTCTGCCCGAGACCATTGTGCGTGGTTTGAAACACCGTCTCGTAGGTTAGCGTTCCCGAGCGCGAAACGATGCCTACGCGCCCCTTCTTGTGAATGAAGCCGGGCATGATGCCGATCTTGCACTCTTCGGGCGTAATGATGCCGGGGCAGTTGGGTCCGATGAGCCGCGTGGGCGAGCCAGCGAGCGCGGCCTTGACGCGCACCATGTCATTGACCGGCACGCCCTCGGTGATGCACACCACGAGCTCGACGCCCGCATCGGCCGCCTCGAGTATGGAATCGGCGGCGTACGGCGCCGGCACGTAGATCATGCTCGCCGTGGCACCGGTGTCGCGTACCGCGTCGCGCACGGTGTCGAACACCGGCAGTCCCAGGTGCTGTTCGCCACCGCGGCCCGGCGTGACGCCGCCCACGACCTGCGTGCCATACGCCAGGCACTGCTCGGAATGAAACGTGCCCTGCCGGCCCGTGAAACCCTGGCAGATCACGCGTGTGCGTCGATTGACGAGAATGCTCATGTGAATCCTTGCAATGCGGCGCGGCTTGCGCGCCGCGCATGAACTGAAATGAGGAGGTCAGGCGGCCGCGGCCGCAGCGCCGCGCCGTGCCTGAGCCACGACCTTCTTGGCCGCATCGGTCAGGTCTCCCGCCGGAATGATGGCCAGGCCGCTGGCGGCCAGCCGCTCGCGCGCCGCCGGGGCATTGGTGCCCTCCAGCCGCACGACCACTGGTACCCCGACGCCGACTTTCTTGACGGCATTGATGATGCCGTCTGCGATCAGGTCGCAGCGCACGATGCCGCCGAAGATGTTCACCAGAATCGCGCGCACCTGAGGGTTGGAGAGGATCAGCTGGAAAGCGGCGGTGACGCGCTCGCTCGTGGCGCCGCCGCCCACGTCGAGGAAGTTTGCCGGGCGGCCACCGTGCAGCTTGATGAGGTCCATGGTGGCCATCGCGAGGCCCGCACCGTTGACCATGCAGGCTATGTCCCCATCGAGCGAGACGTAGTTCAGGTCGTGCTCGCTGGCGCGCCGCTCCATCGGGTCTTCCTGACCGATGTCGCGCAGCGCCGCCAGGGCCTTCTGCCGGAAGAGCGCATTGGCCTCGATGTCGATCTTGGCATCCAGCGCCGCCAGCGTGCCAGCCTTCGTGACGATGAGCGGATTGATCTCGATGAGGCTGGCATCGCATTGCTGGTACAGCCGGTAGAGCGCCAGCGCGAGCGTCTGGAACTGCTCGATCTGCGCGCCTTTTAGCCCCAGCCCGAACGCGAGTTGCTTGCACTGGAAGGGCTGCAATCCCGTGGCCGGATGCACATTGACCGACAGGATGCGCTCGGGCGTTCGCTCGGCGACCTCCTCGATCTCCATGCCGCCGGCCTGCGAGGCCACGACCGCGACGCGGCCGCGCTCGCGATTGAGCGTCAGGCTCAGGTACAGCTCGCGCTCGATCTGCGAGCCGACTTCGACGTAGACCCGATCCACCGGCAGGCCTGCGGCTCCGGTCTGCTTGGTGGTGAGGCGCTTGCCCAGCATCCCTGCTGCGGCTGCGCGCACCTCGGCCGCGTCGCGTACCAGCTTGACACCGCCGGCCTTGCCGCGACCGCCAGCATGCACCTGTGCCTTGACGACCCAGAGGTTGCCGCCCAGGGCCTCCGCGGCCGTGACCGCCTCCTCCGGACTACCGGCGACTCGTCCCTCGGGAATGGGCACGCCGTAGTCGGCGAGCAGCAGCTTGGCCTGGTATTCGTGCAGATTCATGCGCGGCAATCCGTATGCGGAAAAGCCACGGATTGTCGCGGAAAGCGGCGCCGGAGGCCAGCGCCGCTCATGTGCGCTATTGGACGCTGTAGCCGCGGGCCGAAAGGCAGGCGCTCATCGCACGTCGGTACTGCTCGCCACTGCCCGGGTTCTGGCCGGAGGCCGCGCCGCCGCCGGGCTGCGTCGGATCGAAGCCCGTCTGGCTCGTGGCCCAGCTGTGGCACTCGTAGCGATCTTTGGCCTGCTGGTCCTGGCTCTGACCGTTCTTTGGATAAATAAAGAGCTGGTCCTCACCGCTTGCGCCCGGCGCCGCGCCGGGAGGTGGGGGCGCACCCGGAGGCGCCGCGTCGACGGCCGCATCGGCACCCGCCGGGGGGTCGACCACCTCGTAGGCATTCGCGGGTGCATCCCAGCGATAGTAGACATCATCGGCGTAGTAATACGGCACACCGCCAAGGGACACGGTCGTATAGAACGGCGGCAGCACGGAGACCACTAGCCCGGGCGGCGGAGCCGCGACGATGTAGCCACCGGGGCCGTTCGCATACCACACGCCGCCGACGAAAAAGTAGGGACGACCACCCCAATAGAAGGATCGGTAGCCGGGAGGCAGCACACGGAAGAACGCGCCGCGTGCCGGGTAATAATGACCGTGATCGAAGAATTGATGGCCACGCGGTCCAAAATTCCGATAGCCGTGGAAATTACGATCCCGGTGAATCCCGCTGCGATCGTTGTCATGCCGATCCTGCGCCGAAGCGAGCGTCACCGCGCCACCGAGCAACAATGTCGCAAGTCCCAGCGTCACTGCCTTTCGGAACTTCACTGACGTCTTCATCACCTTCACCATCCTTTGTTTCTTCAACCGGCCCGCGCGCGACTGACTGCCAGCCGCCCGGCCGCTTCAGCCGATCGTGTAGCCACGCGCCATGAGGCAAGCGCCGATGGCGCGTCGATAATTGGAAGCACCCGCCTGAGCCTGCGCATAGCTCATGTTGTACTGCCGCTGCACGCCATTCGCCTGCGCCTGGTTGGCGGCATCGCTGGAGGCGCCGATCGCGGCCCCGGTGACGCCGCCCAGTACCAGCCCGGCGCCCGCGTTACGAGGACCGGCAATTGCGGCCCCGAGGATGGCCCCGGCGATTGCGCCCACTGCCGTACCCGTCCCCGGCGGATTGGCTGGCTGCACGACTACACGAGCACCCGCCGGCACGCCCGGCTGACTCGGATCGAAACCCGACTGCTGCACGGCCCAGACGTGACACTCGTAGCGATCGCGATCGAGCTGCTGCGGGCTCTGCCCCTGTGCCGGATACACGATGACGCGCGCGATAGCCGCGGGGGGCGGCCCTGGCGGCGGACCCGGACGCGGGGGTGGTGGCTCGACACAGCCGGCGAGCAGCAGCGCGCCGACACTCAGGACGGAAACGATCCGTAGATCAAACGTTTGCTTGTTCATATGCCATCAATAACGAGTGAGTTTTTTTCAGGTTGACAACCCTGCCGTGAATGCCGGCTGAACGCGGCTGGCACCGATACCACGCCCGGCTACCCTGCCCAATCGGGACCGGGAATGCCATCGGCGCTGGCGACTACCGCGGCCCCAAAACTTGACGCAGTTGGAGTTCCTGACAGATAGATTGCATTGCAGCACGGGACCCGATGTTACATTTCCCGCTCATGCAAGACGCCGATGCGGTGGCTGTGAGCGCCTCTTCCGGGCCGGCCGCCGCGGCTGCGGACGCCGCGCCGCAATCCAACTTCCCAGCGAGCACTGACGGCACTTCCGACGGCCCCCTCGCGAGCAATCCGCTGGCAACCAAACCGCTCGCGGAAGCTGACAGCGGCGATCTGGCCTGGCGCATTGTCGGGTTGGCAAACCTTTATCGGCTGCTACTACCACCGGCGCTCTACATCGTCGAGATGATGACGCGTCCAACGCCGGAGGTGGGCGCCAGCCAGCCGCGCGTCTTCATTATCGTCTGCATCGTCTACTGGGTGCTGGGCGGGCTGTTCGCCTTCGGCGGTCGCGGCCGCTGGCCGAACCGCCGCTTCCTGGTCTTCGCCAATACGCTGCTGGACTCCGCAGCCATCAGCTCGCTGCTTTACTGTAGCGGGGGCGTGGCTAGCGGACTGGGCATTCTGCTGGTGATCCCGGTGGGGGCGATGGCGCTCCTCGCCGAGGGAGCCGCCTCACTTGCGGTCGCGGCAATCGCGACGCTTGGCCTGCTGACGCAGCAAATTCTGACGGTAGTCTTCGCCGGTGCCGGTGCCGGACCCAACGACTACTCGCTCGCAGGCATGCTCGGCGCGGTGCTCTTCATCGTCGCCCTTTCTGCGTGGCCTTTGTCCCGCCGGCTCAGCGAGAACGAGGCCCTTATGCGCCGCCAGGAGGTCGATCTGGCGAATCTGGCGCAGCTCTCGCAGTACATAGTGCAGCACCTGCGAGAGAGCATCCTAGTCGTCGATCCCTCCGATCGTGTCCGCCTCATTAATGAATCGGCCGCGCACATGCTGGGTGACCTCGTGGCACTGCCTGGGGCGCTGATCGGCGAGGTCTCTCCGCGCCTGCTGTATCTGCTGACCACCTGGCGCAATGACAGCAGCGCGCTCCTGCACGGCGAGGCGGGCACCTTCGTGGCGGCTGACGGTGCGCGCATCATTCGGCCGCACTTCGCGCCCTTGGGTGGCGGCACGCGCGCCCCCGTAATCGTCTTTCTCGAGGATACCGGCGACCTTGCCTCCCGCGTCCAGCAGACCAAGCTCGCTGCCCTGGGACGGCTCTCGGCTAGTATCGCGCACGAGATCCGCAATCCCGTAGGTGCGATGAGTCACGCGGCACAGCTACTTGCCGAATCGGCCGAACTTACCGACGAGGACCGGCGGCTTACGCAGATCATGCAGAGTCACTCCACCCGCGTAAGCGGCATTATTGACAACGTCTTGCAGCTCTCACGCCGCGATCTGCCACGACCCGAATTGGTGCGCCTGGCGGACTGGACACGCCGCTTCCACGAGGAATTCTGTGCAACTCTGCAGCTCTCTGCACATCGCCTTCGAATCGATTCCGCCTCGGATGATCTCGAGGTACGCATCGACGCGAGCCAGCTGCATCAGATCGTTTGGAACCTATGCCAGAACGCGGTGACCCACGCGCTGGATCATGCACCCGACGCGCCGATCGAGCTGCGCCATGGACGTCTAGGCGGCATTGGCCGCCCCTACCTGCAGGTCGCCGATCGCGGACCGGGCATCGACGTCGCGGACGTGGAGCGTATCTTCGAACCCTTTTTCACGCGCTCCGAACGCGGCACGGGGCTCGGCTTGTTTCTCGCACGCGAGTTGGCCCAGTCCAACCGCGCCACACTGCTCTACGAAGTCCGAGAGGGCGGCGGCAGTGTATTCCGTATCGTTTTTGCGGACCCCGGTCGCTGGACAGATTGGTATTCTTGAGATAATCGGCGCATGACGCAGCCCGTGGTCCTCATCGTCGACGACGAGCCCGATCTCATTGAGCTCGTGTCGCTGACGCTCAGCCGCATGAATCTCGAAAGCGAGGGCGCCAAGGATCTCGCCAGCGCTCGCGCACGTTTGATTGCGCGGCGCTATGACCTGTGCCTGACCGATATGCGTCTGCCGGATGGCGACGGGCTCTCGCTCGTCGAATGGATTCAGAAGAACCAGTCCGAGTTACCCGTGGCAGTCATTACGGCGCACGGCAATGTCGAATCGGCGGTGCGAGCGCTGAAGCTCGGTGCCTTCGACTTCGTCTCGAAGCCGCTGGATCTCGGTGCACTGCGTAAGCTTGTTGGCAGCGCTATCAAACTCGGAGATATGACCGCAACCGGAGTGATCCCCAGTCGTACCGCTTCGGCTGCCCTTGGCGCAAGGAGCTCGAGGCTGCTGGGGGGATCACAGGTCATGCACTCCCTGCGCGAGCTCGTTACACGCGTCGCACGCAGCCAAGCCCCCGTTCACATCACCGGGGAATCTGGTACTGGCAAAGAACTTGCCGCACGGCTCATTCACGAGAGTGGGGCCCGCGCAGACGGCCCATTTGTAGCGGTCAACTGCGGGGCTATCCCGTCAGAGCTCATGGAGAGCGAGCTCTTCGGGCACAAGCGCGGAAGCTTCACCGGCGCGGTCGCCGATAAACGCGGCCTGGTACAGAGCGCCGAGGGCGGCACGCTGTTTCTCGACGAAGTCGCGGACCTGCCGCTGCATATGCAGGTCAAGCTCCTGCGCGTGATCCAGGAAAAGACCGTGCGTCCCATCGGCGAACAGCGGGAGCAACCGGTCGACGTACGCGTGCTGTCCGCGACCCACAGGAACCTCACCGAGCTCGTGGCTCTCGGCCGCTTCCGTGAGGACCTCTACTACCGCATCAATGTCATCGACATCCGCGTGCCGGCATTGCGCGAACATGCCGAGGATATCCCCGAGCTTGCCGACGTGCTCCTGCAGAAGCTCGCCAAGCGCATCGGCGCGCAGTTCCCGCACCTGAGTCTCGATGCCCGACAGGCGCTGCAGCGGTACTCGTTTCCGGGCAACGTACGGGAACTGGAGAACATCCTGGAGAGGGCTGTTGCGCTATCGGTATCCGGCGTCATCGGCATCACGGATCTACAATTGCGATCCGCCCTGCCGGCAGCCGTCCCTTCGACAGGAGAAGATGTGACCGGCCTCGGCTCCGAATTCACTGCCAGCAGTGAATCCGGTCCCACCGGCGTGGGCCCGACCGCGCCAACGTCGGTCGGTAATACCGGCGGGGCCCTCGGCGATCAGCTCCAATGCATTGAGCGCGATGCGATCGTGCGTGCGCTGAGCCAGACGCGTTACAACAAGACCGCAGCAGCCAAGCTGCTCGGCATGAGCTTCCGAGCGCTGCGCTATCGGGTCAAAAAGCTAGGGATAGAGTAGCTCAACTGGCGGCTTGTACATCAAGCTGTCTCAACTCAAGCAGAGGTCCGACGAATTTCTCGTAGTTGCGCCACCGCCGTACTGAGCTGCTGTAAATTTTTTGTCGTACTTGCCAGCTACTCGAAGTCGTCACTTGCCTCGCCGTCCGGTGAAATTCGAGACATCGTGCGTCCCAATCCAGATCGAGGAAGTGCAGTATTTTCCGGGTCCATCCTTCCTGATCGGCGACCAGTCCCTCGTACGGTACGTCCAACAACGTTCCCGGCGCCAACACCGTGCGCCAATGTGCCATGAGCCGATGGTGCTCCCGATAGTAATGGACCAAATCAGAGAGGTCCATGGTATAGCTCAGCGCTGGCGACAGGTACTGAAAATAGCAGGAAAGGCAAGTATCAATTGCATCGCGTCCCGTATAGATGACGCGAGCGCTGGGGAATACCGAGTGAATAATTCCGAGGTACTCGGAATTGACCGGCGCCTTATCGACTACATGCAGCGAATCGTCGGAAAGCTCCGCCAGCAGCCCGAGGTACGCTTCGGCCGCATTCTTCCTGATCTGCTCCGGCAGTAACGATTGCCGGATCAATGCTACATGCTCCAACAACACTTCCGTCCAGAAACCCAGCTCCCCCGCTCCCTTCACCCGCGGGTGAGAAGCGATGATCTGTTCCACGAGGGAGGTGCCAGAGCGTGGCATCCCTACCACAAAGATCGGCCGCTTCGAGGCCGACGCGCCAGTTCGGGCTTTATGCATTGTCTCTTTCGAATAGACGCGGACCATGTCGTCTACGAATGCTGTCCGCGCATTCCGATTATATTTTCTCGCCGTGGTCTTTAATAACTCGTTAGCGTGTTGGTAGCTTTGAAATGCATGATCAAAATCTCCAACGTCGTCCCAATATTTCCCAATAGAAAAGCGCAGTCCGACTTCTTCTGTTGTCGCGATTCCGCTGGCAGCAATCTCCTCTGCTTTCTTCAACCATGCGCCGTCGGTAGTGCTCATCTTGCGCAGTAGTGCCAGGCTCGCCCAGACGCCCGAAAGCCTGGGATTGCTGTCGAATGCTTGCCTATACAGGGCCTCGGCCTCCTCGAATCGTCCCTCAAATCGGGCGATATCGCCGAGGCCCAGCACTGCATCCAGCTGAGAAGGAGTTGCCTCCAGAACTCTTAGAAAGCAAGCTTCAGCCTCGCGGGAGCGACCCAGAAGTAGCAGCGCTCGCCCGAGACTGCATTGAACGCCGATGTCTTCCGGGTTGTATTGGATGGCGCGCCGTATGGATGCCTCTGCTTGACCGAATCTGCCCAGTGCCTGCAGTGCGTAACCGAGACCGCTGTGCGCATCGGCAAACTCCGGCTCCACGTCGACCGCACGTCGAAAATAGATCTCTGCCTCTTTGAAGTGGCCCATATTGCATAAGGCAACTCCGAGGTTATTTAGCGCTCTGGCGTGACGAGGGTCCAGCGTAAGGACATCCCGGTAGACTTCCAACGCTCGCTGGTAGTCACCGCGGCATACGCATTGGTCACCGAGGCTTAAAAGGCCCTCTATTCTCTGAGGGCTCAGACGTGGTGCGAGCGTGTCGGGCTGCGTACTCACCGTCCAACCCAATTTTGCGCTAACCAGCAAAACGCGAAGCAAGCCGCCGCGGCAGGACTACACAGATGTGACCTAAGCAATTGTCGTGGCCACGCTGAGGAAAGTTATGACCACAGTATCATAATGCGCGCCATGCGCGCCTCGCACCGATGTGATCGCTCTCTACAAATCGGCTCGCCAGCCGCGTCCGCGGGACACCGTGCAAACTGCGATGGTTGTCACAATTGTATATTGCCCTCCGATCTTATGTCTCGCAACTTGCTAGATTGATAGCATGTTACTGGGATGGCTGAACGCGCAGCGCGCGACCGAGATCGGCGTTTCGCTCGCAGATGAGTACGCCTCCAGGTCCGTCCATTTTCACGGCGCAGACCGCAATCGCGGCTCCGGCACGAGTAAGCAGTCAGACGGTCTGCGCGATCTCCTGCAACGCGCTGACCGCGAAGTGCGTGCCATATCGCTTAATTTCTATAAGAAGGCCAAGCTTGCAAATGCCTTCAAATGGCGCTTGCTGGAAAAGGGCGTGGCGGGCAACACCGCTGCCGAGGTAACGCAAACCCTCGTCATGCATTTATCGATGAATCGACTCACTGCCGGCGCAAATGAGACTGCCGACGTCGATCCTGCCTCAATATCGCCCAAGCACCTCCCCAGCCGGAGGAACACAGCGCAACTGCTCGCTCAGGCTGATCAGTACGTCGCACGCGCTGCTTACGCCGAGGCGATCGACGCCTACGAGGGCTTCCTGAAGGTCAAGCCTCATGATCCGCGCGTATTGACAAATCTTGGAGCCGCTTACTGGAAGCTCGGCCGCTATCGAGAGGCCGAGCAGCAATTCCGTCACGCCATCCGCGTCAAGCCTCAGATGGCGGACGCGCACTTCAATCTTGGCAGTGTGCAACACACTCAAGGCCAATTGAGTGCCGCAGAGAATTCCTTGCGCCGCGCCGTTAAGCTCGAACCGCACCACCTCGAGGCCCGTGCTGGCCTGGGATGGACGCTAATCAACATGGGACGTCTGCCCGAAGCCAAGCGGCAATTCGACAAGGTCCTAAAGCTCTCACCGCGACATGGCTCGGCGCTGCTGGGGCTTGCCACAGTTGCCAGGGGCGACGGTTGCTTTGACGAAGCTGAGATCCTGATTCAACGGGTCTTGGATGTGACGCCCGAGCAGCCGAGCGCCTGGGCAGCTCTCGCACAGCTACGCAAGATGGCCTCCGCAGACCACCCCTGGTGCGAGCGCGCTGAAGCGATAGCGGCGGGAGCGATCACCCCTTTACAGGAAGCGGATCTGCGTTTTGCCATCGGCAAGTACTACGATGATATTGGTGAGTTTGCGCGCGCCTTTGGCAGCTACCGGCGCGCCAATGAGATCTTGAAAGCGCACGCCCTGCCCTATGACATGCAGGCACGAGAGCTGTTCGTCGCGGACCTGATGCGCTCGCATAGCCGCGAGTTGCTTGAGCCAGACCACGCCTCCTCCCTCGATGTGTCCCGCGCTTCCGCCAAACCGGTGTTCGTGGTAGGCATGCCGCGCTCGGGAACCTCGTTGGTCGAGCAGATCATCGCCTCGCATCCGGCTGCCGCGGGCGCTGGAGAACTGCGCTTTTGGACTGCACTAATGCAGCGACACGACGCCGCTCTGCGTCAGGGGCCGCTGGCCGGACCGCTGCGCGCAACCGCGGCGCACGAATACTTGGGGCAACTTGCGCGACACTCGGCGGCAGCGCTCCGCGTCGTGGACAAGGCGCCCATCAACTCCGATTATTTGGGAATCATCCACACGGTGTTTCCCAACGCCCGCATCATCTACTTGCAGCGCGACCCTCTGGACACCTGTTTGTCGTGCTACTTTCAGCAGTTCTCCACCGCGCTGGAGTACTCCATGGACTTGGCGGATCTGGCGCATTATTACCGTAGTCACGCGCGCCTCGCGGCGCATTGGCATACGGTGCTGCCAGCTGATTCGATCCTCGACGTGCCCTATGCGGGATTGGTCGGGGAACCGGCCGTGTGGATACGGCGGATGCTCGATTTTCTCGATCTACCGTGGGACGAGCGTTGTCTGGATTTCCACACCACGTCCCGTACGGTTGCCTCGGCAAGCACCTGGCAAGTCCGACAGCAGATTTACCACAGCTCTCTGGAGCGCTGGCGAAACTATAAACGCTTCATAGACCCGCTGCTCGCGCTCAAAGCGGAGTAAGCGCCTGAAGCAAGCGGAAACCGAGCGCGCCGCAAGTGACACGCCGCGTCACAAGCTGACGCGGCGGGACCGAGTATGTCGGCACTTGTAGCCAGTGGTTACGTCAACAGCACATTCACCGTCGCGAAATATCCTGATGTAACAAGCCATTGCGAAGCTCGCCCGACCTGGCACGAGCATTGCTGTTCCAGAGCAGCGGCGGCTGCCGCAGCGCTACTTAAGTAACACGGAGTTTCAGGACCATGAAATTGCAGAAAGGTTTTACGCTCATTGAGCTGATGATCGTGGTTGCGATCATCGGCATCTTGGCGGCGATTGCGATCCCCGCCTACCAGGACTACACGATTCGCGCGAAGGTGACAGAAGGCATTTCGGTCGCGGATGCGGCTGAGACCGCCGTGGCCGAAGGCTTCGAATCGAACGGCTTCGAGGGCGTGGTAGCTGCGGCGGGCGCCTACAACGGCGTCCCCTTTGTGGCGACCAAGTACGTAACCAACACCACGATCTCTGCCACCGATGGCCATATCACCGTGACGTTTGGCGGTTCCGCGCCGACGGAGATCGCCACCTACTCGCTCACATTTACACCAAATGTCGGCGGTGCAGTCATCTCGGCGGCCAGTCCCGATGGCGACGCCGTCGACTGGGCGTGTGCTTCTACCGCGGCCGTGACTGCGGGCGCCCAAAACCTGGTGGTCGCCGCCATGGGTACCGTTAAGGCGAAGTACGTTCCCACGCAGTGCAAGTAATGGCCGGATCGCCGGTCTAAACGAGTTGGTCAGATGACCAGGAAGCCCCTCTCCGGAGGGGCTTCCTCTTTTGGGAGGGCAATCACGCAGCCGCCCCCCAGGGATGTGCAAATATCCGTCGATATTTGACATTGGTCGGCGCGTGATTTCGGGGAATTTCAACTGTCTGATGTAACCCTTTGTGGCACTACCCATTAACATGAACGACAACGTCAGCACGGCCCCGGCGCGCAGCGCTTCCAGCCTGGGAGGGTTACCCCAGCGGCTGGTTGAGGACGGCGTGGTCGAAGAGGCCGCAATGCACGCCGCGCTGCAAGCGGCCATAGAGCGTAAGACAAGCTTTGTGACCCAGCTGGTGTTGAGCGGCGGCGCCAAGGCTCGTGACATCGCGATCGCCGCATCATCTGAGTACGGCGTACCCATCCTTGATCTTGACGCCCTCTCCATCGACCTGGACGCGGTCCGATGCGTATCGGACAAGCTTCTCGCCAAGCACCGGGTTCTTCCGCTGTACCGTCGCGGCAAGCGATTGTTTCTCGGCGTCGTGGACCCGACCAATCTACACGCCATAGACGAGATCAAATTCCAAACTGGTCTCGCAATTGAGGCCATTGTTGTCGAGGACGAAAAGCTCCAGAAGATACTCGACAAGGCCATCGAGCAGGTCGATGCGCAGATGCCCAATCTCGGCGATGAGACGGGCGTGGACCTCGAGGCGCTGGACGTTAGCGGCGGGGATGAAGAAGCAGGGCCCGACGTCAGTAGGGATGAGGTGGAAGATGCGCCCATTGTGCGCTTTGTCAACAAGGTATTGCTCGATGCGATTCGCCGCGGCGCCTCGGACATACACTTCGAGCCGTACGAGAAGCATTTTCGCGTACGCTACCGTCTGGACGGCGTTCTGAAGGAAATAGCGCAACCACCCGTCCAGCTCACCCCGAAAATCACCGCCCGAATCAAGGTCATGGCGCGGCTCGATATCGCCGAGCGCCGGGTGCCTCAGGACGGGCGCATCAAGATGCGGCTGTCCAAAAATCGCGCCATCGACTTCCGCGTCAGCAGTTGCCCAACGCTATACGGCGAGAAGATCGTCACGCGAATTCTAGATCCGTCGCAGGCAATGCTCGGCATCGATGCATTGGGCTACGAGCCGTTCCAGAAGGACCTCTACCAGAAGCACCTGGCAAAGCCTCAGGGCATGATCCTCGTGACGGGGCCGACCGGTAGTGGCAAGACCGTGTCGCTCTACACTGGCCTCAACATTCTCAACCGGGAGGACACCAATATATCCACGGCCGAGGATCCAGCGGAAATCAATCTGCCGGGCGTCAATCAGGTCAATGTCAACAATAAAGTGGGATTGACTTTTGCGGCGGCGCTGCGTGCGTTTCTCCGACAGGATCCCGATGTCGTGATGGTCGGAGAAATTCGCGACCTCGAGACCGCGGAGATCGCCATCAAGGCAGCACAAACGGGTCACTTGGTATTGTCGACGCTTCATACCAACGACGCGCCGCAGACGCTGACTCGGTTAGTTGACATGGGCGTGAAGCCCTACGCCATCGCAACCTCCGTCAGCCTGATTATCGCTCAACGCCTTGCGCGACGTTTGTGCATGCAATGCAAGCAGCTCCTTGAGGTTCCTCCCGAGGCACTCTTGAAGGAGGGATTTCAGGACAGGGACGTCGCTAATGGGTTGAAGATTTACGGGCCCAAAGGCTGTGTCAGTTGCACGGACGGATACAAGGGGCGCGTCGGCATCTACCAGGTCCTGGAAGTCAGCGACGAGATCGGTCGCATCATCATGGCCGGCGGCAATGCCATCGACATCACCGATCAGGCCGTCAAGGAGGGCGTATGGGATCTGCGCCGCGCCGGCCTGGAGAAGGTGAAGGCTGGCCTCACAAGCCTGGAAGAGATCAACAGCGTGACGATCGAATGAGCCTATAGGCAGGGAACCAGTCATGGCGCAATCAGCAACCGCAATCCGCTCCATTAAGAAGGACGTAGCCTTTCAATGGGAGGGGATGGACAAAAAGGGCCAGCGAATCAAGGGTCGCAGCGTCGCCGCAAACGAGCAGGCTCTCAAAGCCGAGTTGCGGCGGCAGGGAGTAGCCGCAACTCGCATAAAAAAGCAGGCAGCGGCGAGGACCGGCGGCGGAAAGGTGAAAGCCGAGGACATCGCTATTTTCAGCCGCCAGCTTGCCACCATGCTCGCAGCAGGCATCCCCATGGTGCAGGCGTTCGAGATCATCGGCGCTGGCCACGACAAGCCCGCGATGCAGAAGCTCGTGCTGAGTGTCAAAGCGGACGTGGAAGGGGGCACGAACCTGCACGAAGCGCTGGCCAGACACCCCCTGCACTTCGACGACCTGTTCGTCAACCTTGTCCAAGCCGGCGAGCAGGCTGGCGCGCTCGAGACGCTGCTGGATAAGATCGCGGCCTACAAGGAAAAGAGCGAAGGTATCAAGAAGAAGGTCAAGAAGGCCCTGTTCTATCCGGCCGCAGTGCTCGTAGTAGCAGTGATCGTGACTATCATTTTGTTGGTATTCGTCATTCCTCAATTTGAAGGTCTGTATAAAGGATTTGGCGCCAACCTTCCTGCGTTTACCCAGTTCGTAATTAATATTTCACATTTTGTTCAGTCCCGCGGCATCTACCTGGCGATCGTGGCGGGAGCAGGTATCTGGACGTTCTTATATTTCTACAAACGCTCCCGCGCGATGCGCCAATTCCTTGATCGAATGTCACTCAAAATGCCCATCATCGGCCCCATCCTCAACAAGGCCGCCATCGCGCGCTATGCGCGTACACTCTCCACCATGTTCGCTGCGGGTGTGCCGCTGGTGGAAGCCCTGCAGTCCGTCGCCGGCGCAACGGGTAACATCGTGTACGAGGATGCAGTGCTCAAGATGAAGGACGAGGTGTCGACCGGTCAGCGCCTGCAGCGTGCGATGGAGAATACTGGTCTGTTTCCCAACATGGTCGTGCAGATGATCGCGGTCGGTGAGGAATCGGGCTCGCTGGACGCCATGTCCGGCAAGGTGGCTGGTTTCTATGAGGAAGACGTCGACGCCGCCGTGGACAGCATGTCGAGCCTGCTCGAGCCGTTGATCATGATGGTGCTGGGTGTGCTGGTCGGCGGCCTGGTCATCGCCATGTACCTGCCGATCTTCAACCTGGGCAAAGTCGTCTGACGGACGTGCTCGCGCTGCTGGCTGCCTCGCCAGCGGCGTTCGCCGCGGTGGCGCTGCTGCTCGGGCTGATCGTCGGCAGCTTCCTGAACGTCGTCGTCTATCGCCTGCCGATCATGCTCGAGCGGCAGTGGCGTGCCGAATGCGCGGAGCTGTCGGCGGCAGCGGCCGATGTCCCTGCTGCCGAATCCGCCGCGCCGCAAGGCGGGAGCGCCCCCTCCGCGCCCCGCTTCAACCTTGCCGTCCCGCGCTCGGTCTGCCCCTCTTGCAGCGCGCCGATCAAGGCGATTCACAACATCCCCATCCTGAGCTACCTCGCGCTGCGCGGGCGCTGCGCCAACTGCCACGCGCGCATCAGCTTGCGCTACCCCGCGGTCGAGTTGGCCTGCGGACTCGCCACCGCTGCGGTCGCAGTGCGCTTCGGCGTGCACTTCCCGGCAGCCTGCGCGGCGGTGGTCAGCTGGTTCCTGCTGGCCCTGGCGATGATCGACCTGGACACTCAATTGCTGCCGGATTCGATGACCTTGCCGCTGCTGTGGGGCGGGATCCTTGCGAGCCTGTCGGGCTGGACGCTGCCGGGAGTCGCCCTGCCGGTCGACCCGCGTAGCGCCATCATGGGCGCTGCGGCCGGCTACCTCTTCCTCTGGTCGGTCTATCATGTCTTCCGGCTGGCGACCGGCAAGGAAGGCATGGGCTACGGAGACTTCAAGCTGCTGGGCGCGCTGGGCGCTTGGCTGGGCTGGCAGATGCTGCTGCCGATCGTGCTGCTCTCGGCGCTCGTAGGAGCGCTGATCGGCGGTGCGCTGATCCTGTCGCGCCGCACGCAGCGCGGTAACCCGATGCCCTTCGGTCCGTTCCTCGCGGCCGCCGGGTGGGTTGCTATGATGTGGGGGCCGCAGCTCGTGGCCCGCTACCTCGGGCTCTACGCCCACCCCGGCTGACGTGCTCATTGTCGGGCTGACCGGCGGCATCGCCAGCGGCAAGAGCACGGTCGCGCGGCATTTTCAGGCACTGGGCATACCGATTATCGATGCGGACGTCGTCAGCCGTGAGCTGATGGCGGCGCAAGCCCCCCTGTTGACGGAAATTTTTGCGCGCTTCGATGACACGGTGCGCGATCGCTACGGCCAGTCACTGCGTCGCGCCGATGGCACGCTCGAGCGGGGACTGCTGCGACGTCTGATCTTCGAGGACGCCGGCGAGCGCGCCGCCCTCGAGGCGATGACGCATCCGGCAATCCGCGCACACATGCAGACGCGCTCGAGTCAGGCGGGCGGGACTTATCAGATCCATGTCATTCCGCTGCTGGTCGAGAACCAGAGGGCAGCGTGCGTGGATCGGGTGCTCGTGGTCGATTGCCCGGAAGCGCTGCAGCTGCAGCGTCTGCGGGCACGCGACGGCTCGAGCGAGGCGCAGGCACGTGCGCTGCTGGCGGCGCAGGCCACGCGCCAGGCGCGGCTCGCGGCGGCCGATGATGTCATCACGAACGAAGCTGATGCGGCGGCGCTTGCGCCACAAGTGCAGGCGCTACACCGAAAATATCTCGAGCTCGCGGCGCACCGCCCCGCCGGTTGAAGCGAGGGGGCGTTTACGCGCCCGGCAGGACTCAAGCACAATAGGCTGATGGCCGAGCCCGCGCCCACCCCGACCCCCGAAGCCTCTCCGGAGCCGACGATCTTCGAGCAGCCGCTCAATGAGCGGATGCGCACCTTTCTGCGCCTCGATTTTCTGTACACGCAGGCGCTCTATCACAACGAGAAAGGCGACCCGTGGAGCAGCCGCGCCGCGGTGGCGAGCCTGCTGGAGATCCTGGCAATCATGGGGCGCGGCGATGTGCGTAGTGATGTGCTCAAGGAGCTCGAGCATCACCTGAATCAGCTCAACGATTTCCAGAATCGGCCGGGCATCGATACCTCGAGATTGCGCGCGGTCGTGGCGAACCTCACGCGGCTGCGTACGGAGCTCGGGGCCGCCGGCTCCAACTGGCTGCAGCCGCTGCGCGACTCGGAGTTTCTGTCGGCCATCAAGCACCGCAGCGCAATCCCCGGCGGCACCTGCGAGTTCGACCTGCCGGATTACTTCTTCTGGCTCAACCAGCCGTCCGAGGCGCGCACCGAGGCGTTCTCGCGCTGGCTGGCGCTGCTCACGCCGCTCTGCGACGCCATCGCCGAGCTACTCTGGCTGACGCGGCAGGGTGGACGGGCACGTCAGGAAGTGGCTGCCGGCGGCGTGTTCAACGTCAATTTCGACCGCGAGAACCCCTATCAGCTGCTGCGTATCTACGTGCCCGGCTCCTCGACGTTGTATCCGGAGATCAGCGGCAGCCATTACCGCTGCAGCCTGCGTTTTCTTGAGTGGCATGGTATCGAGCAGCGCCCCACGCAGACCGAAGTCGACGTGTCCTTCACGCTGATCTGCTGCCACTGAGGCGGCGCCTGGCATGTCCCGGCAGTTCTCCTGCCCCACCTGCGCTCGGCCTATCGAGTGGTCGGACGCTAATCCCTTCCGCCCGTTCTGCAGCGAGCGCTGCCGGCTGATCGACCTGGGCGACTGGCTGACGGAAAAGCACGTGATTCCCGGCGAAAGCGCGGCTGCGGGGGAGACAGGCGAGACGGGACCGGCGGCCGAAGGCGGCCCGACAGAGGATGACGATTGGCCGCCTGCAGGCGGACGGCGCAGGATATGAGGGCCACCAGAGCACGGCGGGGAGCGCATAGCGATGATGTTCGAAACCGTGGCGACCGGTGGCTGCAGGTCCTACCTGCTCGGCTGCGAGGAATCCTGTGCCGCCGTACTGATCGATCCGGAATTGAGCCAGATCGATCGCTACCTGAGCCTCGCCGCGAAGGATGGGCTTCGCATCCGCTATCTAGTCGATACCCATACACATGCGGATCACTTCTCGGCAACCAAGCAACTCGCCCGCCGGCTCGATGCCCCGGTCGTCATGCATCGCGCGAGCCCGGCGCCGTTCGTGGATCTGCGCCTGCAGGACGGAGAGATGCTGGCGGTCGGGAAGTTGCGTCTGCGGGCGCTGCACACGCCCGGCCATACCCAGGACTCCATGTGTCTGTGGGTCGAGGATCGGCTGTTTACCGGCGATACCCTGCTGATCGGTGCCACCGGCCGTACCGACCTGCCAAGCGGCGATGCCGGGCAGCTCTATGACAGCCTGTTCAATCGCGTCCTCAAGCTCGATCCGGCCCTGAGCGTCTTCCCCGCGCACGAATACAAGGGGCGCAGCCAATCGAGCATCGCGCGCGAGCTTGCGGAGAATCCGCGCCTGCAGAAGCGCGACCGGGGGGAATTCATCCAGATGATGGGCGGGCTCAATCTCAGCATGCCCACCCACATCACCGAGGCGCTGCGCACCAACATGAGCGGTGGCAAGACGGTCGCGCAGATGCTCGCCGAGGCTGCCGCAGTCGTCCCATTTATCTCGCTGAATGAGTTGAAGCAGTACGTCGAGTCACGGCAGGACGAACTGATCGTGCTGGATGTCCGCGAGCGTGATGCTTTTGAGGCCGGGCACATTCCGGGGGCGCGCCTGCTGCCGCGCGGACAGCTCGAGTTGCGGGTCAACGAGGAGCTGACCGACCCGACCCGACGCATTCTCACTTACTGCGAGTTCGGACGCGTATCCACGCTGGCAGCGGCGACGCTGCGACAGATGGGGTTTCAGAATGCCGTGGCGCTGGATGGTGGCATGAAGGCCTGGCGCGAGGCCGGGTATCCAATAGCTAGAGCTTGATCTTGCCACCGCCGGGGATCGCCCCGCCCGGGCTACCCATGCCGCCCCCCACGTCGGGCACGACGATGCGCGAGGCCGACTCGCGCCGGTATTCGCGCGCCTCCTCGATGGCCTGCTCGAGGGCGTCCTTCACCGCGAGCGGAAACTTCTGAATGGCCTCCGTCAGGCTCTGCGCCTCGATCTCAAAGCCCAGCGGCAGCACGCCGGTAGGTGTGAGCAGCTGCGTCTGGCCGGAATACAGCACGGCACGGCCCGCGTCGGTGCTGCCATCGACCGTGACCGGCGTCAGCCGGCGGATCGTACCGGCGCGGCGATCGGTGAAGATCTCCTCGCGATAGAGACCGGCGCTGTCGAGCTGGATGTCCGGCATTCCACTGTCCTGGGCCATCTACGTTCCTCCTGCGTGTTCAGACGTCCCCGCGCACCGTCGCTGGGAGCCCCCCCAAGATAACGGCGGTCGGATGCTGGCCCGTCGCCTCGCGGGCGGCGCGCAGACGCAGCGCCCGAAGCAGCGCCTCGACGATCGGACGGTCCGCGGGCAGCAGCCGCTCGGCGCCCAACGCCTCGGGAGCGATCCACTTGAGCGCCTGGCCTTCCAGGCTCTGTGGCTCCCCGGCATAGTCCGCGACGATATAGACGTCCAGCACGACGCTGCGATCGGTGTAATCGTGCCGTAATTGCAGCAACCGATGGCAGGGGCCGATGCGCACTCCGAGCTCCTCGAAGAGCTCGCGCGCCAGCGCCTGCGTGCCGCTCTCGCTCTCGGCGGCCTTGCCGCCCGGAAATTCCCACCAGCCCCCCATGTGCTTGCCCGGTGGCCGCTGCGCGATCAGCACACGGCCCGTGGCATCCCGCAGGATGCCGGCCGACACAGGTACCAGCGGCAACGGACTCATGCGTTACCCGCCAGCGCGCCGTGGCAGTGCTTGAATTTCTTGCCCGAGCCGCAGGGGCAGGGCTCGTTGCGGCCAACCTTGCGCCCATCGCGCACGAAGGGCGGGCTGCCGGCGCTCGCGGCGCCTGCAGGGCCGGGTGCGGCACTGCCGCCCGGGATGCCGCCCGGTCCAGCCACTGGTCGCGGACGGATCACGAAACCGGGTCCCGGGGCAGACCCCGACCCCAGCATCGGCGAGGGCATTGGCGTCGCGCCCGCCTCACCCTCTGCACCGATGGTCGCGCCGCCGCCGAGCAGTGAACCCATCTCGGCGTGCTGCGCCTGCAGCGCCTGCATCAGCCGCTCGCGCCGCTCGGCCTCCTCGCGATCGATCTCGTCCTGCGTGCGCACCTCCACGGTGGCCAGGCGCGCGACCGTGTCGAACTTGACGCGATCGAGCATCGCGGAGAACAGCTGGAAAGCCTCGCGTTTGTATTCGTAGCGGTAGTCCTGCTGCGCGTAGCCGCGCAGGTGGATGCCCTGGCGCAGATAATCCATCGCCGCCAGATGTTCGCGCCAATGCATGTCGAGCATGCGCAGTACGATCTCGCGCTCGATGTAGCGCATGATTGGCGCGCCGATACGCTCGATCTTCTTCGCGTAGCCTTCGAGCGCGGCCTTGACCACGCGCTCGCGCAGCGCCGGCTGCTCGAGCTCGCGCTCGGCCTCGAGCCACGCCTTCGGATCTACCGCGATGTTGAAGTCGCGCTGCAGAGACTCCTGCACACCTTCGAGATTCCATTCGTGCAGCCCGCTGCCCGGCACGATGAAGCCGTCGACGACGTTGCCGACCGCATCTTCGAACATCTCCAAGACCGCACCGCTCATGTCCTGGGTCCCCAGGATCTCGGTGCGCTGCTGGTAGATGACCTTACGCTGATCATTGGCCACGTCATCGAACAGCAGCAGCTGTTTGCGGATGTCGAAGTTATGCGTCTCGACTTTGCGCTGCGCCTTCTCGATCTGCTTGGAGAGCATGCCACTCTCAATGACCTCGCCTTCCTTCATGCCGGCGAATTGCAGCAACCGCTTGGTGCGGTTGGGGTCGCCGAAGATGCGCATGAGGTTGTCTTCCATCGACAGATAGAAGCGACTCGAGCCCGGATCGCCCTGTCGGCCCGAGCGGCCGCGCAGCTGATTGTCGATGCGGCGCGACTCATGCCGCTCGGTGCCGACGATGTGCAACCCGCCGGCTGCGATGACCTGATCGTGCCGCAGCTGCCACGCCGTGCGCGCCTCGGCCGATTGAGCCTCGATGATCGAGGCACGCGCCGCCAGCGCCTGCTGATAGCCCGCGTCGCCCGTCACCACCATAGCGCCCGCTTCGCCGGCAGTCTCTGCGCTGTCCGCCATCTCGTCCGCCGCAGTCGCCGCGCCCGGCAGCGCCGGCATGGGATGCGCCGCCTGGATCCCCACCAGTTCGGCATCGAGGCTGCCACCGAGCACGATATCCGTGCCGCGGCCGGCCATGTTGGTGGCGATGGTCACCGAGCCCGGACGGCCTGCCTGCGCGACGATGTGGGCCTCACGCTCGTGCTGCTTCGCATTGAGCACCTCGTGCGCAATGCCCTCTTTCTGCAAAACCCCGGCGAGAAACTCCGAGGTCTCGATCGAGGTCGTGCCCACCAGCACCGGCTGCGCGCGCTGCACGCAGTCACGGATGTCGTCGACGATGGCCTCGAACTTGTCCTTCTGCGTCAGATACACGAAGTCCGCCATGTCCTTACGAATCATGGGTCGATGCGTCGGGATGACAGCGACTTCCAGGCCGTAGATTTCCAGGAACTCCGGCGCCTCCGTATCGGCGGTGCCGGTCATGCCCGACAGCTTCTTGTAGAGGCGGAAGTAGTTCTGGAAGGTGATCGAGGCAACCGTCTGGTTCTCCTCGCGCACCCGCACGCGCTCCTTGGCCTCCACGGCCTGATGCAAGCCGTCGGACCAGCGCCGACCCACCATGGTGCGGCCGGTGAATTCATCGACGATGATCACCTCGCCGCCGCGCACGATGTACTCGACGTCCCGGCGGTAGAGCGCATGGGCACGCAGGGCGGCATTGAGGTGATGCATCAGGCGGATGTTGGCGGCGTCGTAGAGGCTCTCGCCCTCGCGCAGCAGCCCCGCCTCGAGCATCAGCTGCTCGACGTGCTCGTGGCCATCCTCGGTCAGATGCACCTGCTTCTGCTTCTCATCGACCGAGAAGTCGCCCGGCCCCTCCTCGCTCTCCTGCTTCGTCAGCCGCGGCACCAGCTCGTTGATGCGCAGGTAGATCTCGGTGCTCTCCTCGGCCGGTCCGGAGATGATCAGTGGCGTGCGCGCCTCATCGATCAGGATCGAGTCGACCTCGTCGACGATCGCGAAGACGAGGGCGCGCTGCACGCGGTCCTCCAGCCGGAAGGCGAGGTTGTCGCGCAGGTAGTCGAAGCCGAATTCGTTGTTGGTGCCGTAGGTGATGTCGCAGCCGTAGGCCGCGCGCTTCTCCTCGGCGTCCTGTGCGTTCTTGATGACCCCGACCGTCAGGCCCAGGAAGCGGTAGATCGGCGCCATCCAGTCCGCGTCGCGTTGCGCCAGATACTCGTTGACGGTCACCACGTGCACGCCCTCGGCGGGCAGGGCATTGAGGTAGGCCGCGACGGTGGACATGAGCGTCTTGCCCTCGCCGGTCTTCATCTCGGCGATCTTGCCCTGGTGCAGCACCATGCCGCCGATGAGCTGCACGTCGAAGTGCCGCAGCTTGAGGGTGCGGCGCGAGGCCTCGCGCACCACTGCGAACGCCTCGGCAGCCAGTGCATCGAGCGGGGTGCCCTGCTTCAGGCGCTCGCGAAACTCCGCGGTCTTGTTGCGCAGTGCCTCGTCCGGGAGCGCCTGCAGCGCCGGTTCCATGGCGGCCGCGGCGCGCACCATGCGGCCATAGCCCCTGATGAGCCGCTCATTGCGGCTCCCGAATACGCGGGTCAGCGCCTGTAACACCACGGGTCCCTTGGAATAATCTGGAGTTGGAAGCGAGCTCGTCGGGCTGGCCCGAAGCTCGGTGCGCCCCATGGGGCAGCTCATTCTACTGATAGACCGCCCGAGGATGTAGTCGTTCGCGCGGCGGCAGGGGGCAAGGGTGCTGGGGCAGAGGCGGCAGGGCGGCTGAGCCTCGCGGAGCGGGCGTCAGTGCTGCACAAAGCTCATCGGATTGATCTGCACGCCGCCCTTGAGTACCTCGAAGTGCACGTGCGGCCCGGTGGAACGGCCGGTCGAGCCGACCCTCGCGATCGGCTCGCCGCGCTGCACCTCGTCCCCGACCTTCACCAGGATGGCGCTGTTGTGTGCATAGCGCGTCGAATAACCGTTACCGTGCGCGATTTCGACCAGATCGCCGTAGCCCTCGCGCGGTCCGGCCCAGGTGACGACGCCGGCGGCCACCGCCAGCACCGGGGTGCCGAGCGGGGCAGCGAAATCCACACCCTTGTGGATGCCCTGCTCGCCGGTGAAGGGGTCCATGCGCACGCCGAAACCCGAGGAGATATAGCCGTTCTGCACCGGCCGGCCGCTCGGGCGAATCTCAGCCGAGAGCTGCCGCCCGAGCATCACATCCGCCAGCGCATTGAACTGCGCGCTGCGTCGATCGATGGTCTGGCTCAGATCGTCGATCATGCCGGTGAGCGTCGACATGGCCGCCACGTGCACCGAGCCGCTGTCCTCCGGTCCCCCGACCGCCGGATCGTGGTCGAAGTCGAACTCGCTACTGTTGATCTTCGCCATCTGCGTGAGACGCTTACCGAGTGCGTTCAGGCGGATGATGTTGGCATCCAGCAACCCCAGGCGCATGGCGAGCGCGTCGACCTTGTCCTGCATCTGGCTGCGCAGCTGCGCGATCTGCACCTGCTCGGCGCGGAAGGCCGCCGCGGGCCGCAGCAGTGCCAGACGCGCCATAGTGTGTTCGCCGAACTGTTCACCGACTGCGAACACCCCTGCGAACAGGGTCACACCGAGCAGCACGACGATGGCGAGGGTGAGCGGTTGCGCCAGATTGAGGTGCCGGGCGCGGCCCTCGCGACGGGAGAAGAATATGACGTTCATGCTGTCGCTCCAGCCCAGCGGGCACCACCTGCCCCCGTCTGTGCTCTTCCAAAATCCAGCGACCGGCACGTAGCGGCTGCCCAGACCCGCACACGTACCCCTCTAACTGATCCTGATCGCGCTCGCCCTGCCCGAACGCCTGACATACGCTTGCCTGGCGTATGCGTTGGCTGCCTCGAAGGCGCCTTTGAATCGGTTGAACTGACTATGCACAAGAAGCCTGGCGCTGGCAAGAAGACTGGCGCACGAATTGACCTCTCGAGGGCCCCCGGGCCGGCGCCGGAGCGGGCCGCCCCAGGGCGGCCCAAACCTGCGCGGCGGGTCCGTCAGGTGCCACGTTCTGTCAACGAGCTGCTCGCCCGTGGGTCGAGGTTACGTCAAGTTGTTCAGGCCATGCCGGCGCAGCAGGCCTGGGGCGAGTGGCTGCGCGAGCGCCTGCCCGCGGAGCTGGCGACGCATCTGCTGAATGCAGTGCCCAAGGGCAGCGTGGGATCACCACGCGAGCTGGTGCTGCTGGCGGATTCGGCGGCGTGGTGCGTGCGGCTGCGCTATGCGATCGGGCCGCTCGAAGTGCAGATCAAGGCGCGCGATGCGGCCATCGCGCGTATCAGCGTGCGCGTGGGACGCTGAGGGCTCGATGCTAGGAGGCGAGTGCCGTGGGCGCCGGCGCGTGCGCCGGCACGAAGGAGATCGGAGCCTCCTCGGCATTCTCGAACACGACCTCTTCCCACGCGTCCCGGTCGGCCAGTAGTGCGCGCAGCAGGCGATTGTTGAGATCGTGACCGGACTTGTGACCGGAAAACTCCCCGACGAGGCTGTGGCCGAGCAGGTATAGATCGCCGATTGCATCGAGGATCTTGTGCTTGACGAACTCATCCTCGTAGCGCAGGCCATCCTCGTTCATGACGCCTACATCGTCGAGCACGATCGCATTGTGCAGCGTGCCGCCGAGCGCAAGATTGTGGGCGCGCAGCGTCTCGAGATCCCGCATGAAGCCGAAAGTGCGCGCGCGGCTGATTTCCTTGAGAAACGATGTCGTGGAGAAATTCATCGTGGCGCGCTGCAGGCGGCGCTTGAATACCGGATGATCGAACTCGATTTCGAAGTTGACACGAAAGCCCTCGTGCGGATCGAAGCGCGCCCACTTGTCGCCATCGCGCACCTCGACGCTCTTGCGTACCCGGATGAAACGCTTGGGTGTCGCCTGCTCCTCGATGCCCGCGGACTGCAACAGAAATACGAAGGGACCTGCGCTGCCGTCCATGATTG
>DATAXJ010000021.1:0-483377 GCA_036266795.1 Steroidobacteraceae bacterium
GGCGTTGAGCCGAGCGACGCCCGGAAACGGCTGAGCGATCAGCTCGTCAGGGGCAGCGCCGCAGATGCAATGCGAGCATCCGCGCCGTAGATGAACCAATCCACACAACCGTAGCCGAGCTCTGCACTGGTATCGCGAAGCTCGTTCGCTTCGAAGCGCAGCGTGGGCAGATCGTTGGGTTGCGCGACGCGCGGCATGCTGAGAGTCGCGGTCGAGTGTTTGGAACTGTCTAGCGAACTCATGGAACCAGCCCTTACCGACTCTCCTGTGAGTGGTGCGCGGAGTCTACCTCCGAATGATAGAAGCCGGAGTAGGACTTTCTGCAGCTCGCGGTGCAGCACATTAGTTGATGTTTGCAAGATCATCAGCGGAGAAAGCGGACGAGTGTCGCTCACTATCGGCGGATTCCTACAGCAGCGGCTCGGTACGCAAGCCGCGAGCGCATTTGAGCTCGGCGGTCGGCAGCATACGCAAAGCAGCACTGGCCGCGGAGGTTCCGGTACCGCCCGCGGGAGCGATGTGATAAGTCTTCCGTCAGCCACGCGGAGAGACGGTCATGAGCCTGGAAAACAACGGGGTGTCGATGTGGGCGCACGCGGTCGCGCTGCTGGAAGAGGCCGAAAGACGCCACCGGCGCTTCTTCGAGCTGCTGTCGTCCGCCTCCCCGCGAGCCCCCGCGTGGGAGCCGCCGGTGGACATGTTCCTGCTCGACCGCGAGCTGCGGATCGTCGTGGCCATGCCTGGAGTGCGGCCCGAGGATGTTTCGGTAGAGCTGGCCAGCGGCGGGCTGCTGTTGCGCGCCGAGAGCCGCTGGGCCGTGCCGCCCGGTAAGGCACGCATTGTGCGGCTGGAGATCCCCTACGGGTACATGGAGCGGCGCATCGAGCTGCCGGCGGGCCGCTACGAGCTCGTGGCGCAGGAGTTCTATGCCGGCTGCATGCAGATCCGGCTGCTGGGGGACTGGACATGAGCGCCGAGCAGGATGGCGGCGTGCCGGGCGGGCGCGCACCAGTCACGACGACGGAGCAGGCGGACGTGTCAAAGGGACAGGAGCCCACTGCGGTGGCGGGACACGGCGAGGATGTGCTGATCATCCTGCCGGTGCGCAACACGGTGCTGTTTCCGCAAGTGGTGCTGCCGATCGCCATCAACCGCGAGCGCACGGTCGCCGGTGCCCAGGAGGCGGTCAAATCCCATCGTCGCGTGGGCCTGCTGTTGCAGCGCGATGCGGCAGAGGAGGACCCTTCCGCCGAGGGTCTGCATCGTATCGGCACGGTCGCGAGCATCGTGCGCTACGTGACGGCGGCCGATGGCACGCATCACCTGATCTGCCAGGGCGAGCAGCGATTCAGTGTGCTGGACTTCGTGCAACGCGAGCCCTTCTGGGTGGCGCGCATCGAGGCGCAGCCGGAGCCGACCGCGATCAACCCGGAGATCGAGGCGCGCGGGCTGCGACTGCGCGAGATGGCCGTGGAGGCACTGCAACTGCTGCCGCAGGTGCCCGCCGAGCTGGCCACGGCCATCCGCAGCATCGAGTCGATCCCGGCGCTGGTGGATCTGATCGCGAGCTTTCTGGACCTCAAGCCCATCGAGAAGCAGGAGGTGCTCTCGACCTTCGGACTGCGCGAGCGGCTGGACGTGGTGCTGGAGTTTCTGCGCCAGCGCATGGAGGTGCTGCGCATCTCGCACCAGATCGATGAGCGCACGCGCGCCGCCTTCGATGAGCGGCAGAAGGAGGCCGTGCTGCGCGAGCGGCTGCGCCAGATCCGCAAAGAGCTCGGCGAGGATGCGGAGGGCGGCGAGGGGTCGGCGCAGCTGCGCGAGGAGCTCGGGCGAGCCGGCATGCCTGCCGAGGTCGAGGAGCACGTGCGCGTGCAGATCGGGCGCCTCGAGCGCATGGGCGATGGCAGCGCCGAGTACTCGATGACGCGCTCCTGGCTGGAGTGGATGCTGGCGCTGCCGTGGGCGAAGCTCGATCAGGAGCAGATCGACATCGAGCGCGCGCGCCGCATCCTCGACGAGGACCACTTTGGCCTGGAGAAGATCAAGCGCCGCATACTCGAGTTCCTGGCGGTGCGCAAGCTCAACCCCGAGGGACACAGCCCGATTCTGTGCTTCGTGGGTCCGCCCGGCGTCGGCAAGACCTCGCTGGGACAATCGATCGCACGCGCCCTCGGGCTCAAGTTCGTACGCGTCAGTCTCGGCGGTGTGCACGATGAGGCCGAGATCCGCGGTCATCGCCGCACCTACGTCGGTGCTCTGCCGGGCAACATCGTTCAGGCGCTGCGCAAAGTCGGGGCGCGCAATCCGGTGATGATGCTCGATGAGGTCGACAAGGTCTCGGCGAGCTTTCAAGGCGATCCTTCCTCGGCGCTGCTGGAGGTGCTCGATCCGGAGCAGAACCACACGTTCCGCGACAATTATCTGGGCGTGCCCTTCGACCTGAGCCGCGTATTGTTCATCGGTACGGCAAACGTGCTGGATACGATGCCAGCGCCGCTACGCGATCGCATGGAGATCATCCAACTCTCCGGCTACACACAGGAGGAGAAGCTCGAGATCGCCAGACGCTACCTGGTACGCCGCCAGTTGCGGGCCAATGGCCTCAAGCCCGAGCAGGTGGAGATCGCCGATGCAGCGCTGCGCCGAATCATCAGCGACTACACGCGCGAGGCGGGCGTGCGCAATCTCGAGCGTGAGATCGGGGCAGTGCTGCGCCACGCAGCCGTGTCGATTGCCGCCGGTGAGGCTGGACCGATTCGGATCGGTGCGGAAGAGCTGCCCGCCACGCTCGGGGCACCGCGCTTCGAGTACGAGGCGGCCATGCGCACCAGCGTGCCCGGTGTGGCCACCGGGCTCGCTTGGACGCCGGTCGGCGGCGACATTCTGTTCGTGGAGAGCGGGCGGGTGCCGGGTTCCGGGCGCCTGATCCTCACGGGGCAGCTCGGCGAGGTCATGAAGGAGAGTGCGCAGGCCGCGGTAACGCTGGTCAAGGGTCACGCCGAGCGGCTGGGTATCGATCCGCAGGTGTTCGAAAAATCCGATCTGCACATCCACGTGCCGGCCGGTGCGGTTCCCAAGGATGGGCCCAGCGCCGGGGTGGCGATCTTTACCTCGCTGGTATCGCTGCTCACTCAGCGGACCGTGCGTCACGACGTGGCGATGACCGGCGAGATCAGTCTGCGCGGCCTCGTGCTGCCGGTCGGAGGGATCAAGGAGAAGACCTTGGCGGCCGCCAGCTCTGGGATCCGCACCGTGATTCTGCCGGCGCGCAATCGGCGCGATCTGGAGGACATCCCGGCCAGCGCGCGCGATACGCTGCAGCTGGTCTGGGCCGAGCGTGTGGAGGATGTGATCGCCGCCGCGTTCGAGGGCGACATCGCACGACGCGTCGCGGCTTGAACGTCAGCACCCGGATTCCCCTGGCGGCGTGCGGTCCCACCCGCAGCGTGGCCAGCCACGCATTTTGATGCGGACGCAGCATTGCCTTATCCTCGCAGTGCCCAATTCGGCAGGGGATAACATTGAGCAGCATCAGTGCGGGGGTTGTCGTGGCCCTCGGTTTGTTTGCCTGCGCCTGGCAGGCGTGCGCAGACGAGCCAGGAGCCGCAGCGGGTGAGAATGGCACACTCACGGAAGTGACCGTCACGGCGACGCGGATCGCGCAGAACAGCTTCGATGTGCCGGCGGCCATCGACAGTGCGGCGATCGCCCAGGATTCACTTGGGATCAATGCGGCCGAATCGCTGGCCGGAGTGCCGGGGCTGATCGCGCGGGATCGGCAGAACTACGCCCAGGACGAGCAGATCTCGATTCGCGGCTTTGGCGCCCGCGCTCCCTTCGGTATCGCTGGTGTGCGCATCTACATGGATGGCATCCCGCAGAGTCAGCCCGACGGTCAGGGAGAGGTATCGCAGTTCGATATGGCGAGCGCGGCGCGTATCGAGGTATTGCGCGGCCCGTTCTCGGTTCTCTATGGCAACTCGGCTGGGGGTGTCATTCAGCTGTTCACGGCCGATGGGAGCGGACCGCTCAGCGCCGATGCCGGGGCAGTCTACGGCAGCTTTCAGCAGCGGCGCTTCAGCGCCGACGTGCAGGGCGGGGATCCAGGCTTCAACTACAACGCCGGCGCCTCACAGTTCGGCACCGCGGGCTCGCGCGGTCACAGCGCCGCCCAGCGCAGCTCACTCGGCGGCAAGTGGAACTTCGGCTTCTCGGGAGGTACCCATCTGACGGTGGTGTTGAACCTCTTCAATAACCCCGAGGCGCAGGATCCGCTAGGGCTCACGCGCGCGCAGTTCAACGCCAATCCGCAGGGCACCGCCCCGACCGCGGCACAGTACAACACGCGCAAGAGCGCCGATCAGATGCAGCTCGGCGCCCTGTACGAGGTGCCCGTCAGCGAGCATAACTCCCTGCAGCTGATGGCCTACGGTGGGCATCGCGACGTGCTGCAGTTCCAGGCCATTCCGGTGACCACGCAGAATGCGCCGACCAGCCCGGGCGGCGTGGTCTCGCTGGGCAATGGCTTCGGCGGCGTCGAGCCGCGCTGGGTGTATCAGTCGCAGCTGCTTGGGGCTCCCTGGAACGTCACGGCTGGTCTCACCTACGACATGCTCGACGAGCATCGCGAGGGCTTCAACAATTTTGTCGGCCCGCGGCAGGGCGTGCAGGGAGTGCTGCGCCGAAGCGAGATCGACGATGTGTACGATCTGGATCAGTACGTGCAGAGTCAATGGGGTCCGATCGATCGCTGGAGCGTGTTCGCCGGCTACCGGCGCAGTGCCGTCAGCATTCGCGCCACGGCGCTCTACATTCCCCCCAGCGGACAGAACGGCAGCGGCGCGGTCGACTATACGGCGAGTTCCCCGGTGGGCGGGCTGCTTTTCCAAGTCGATCCACACCTGAATTTATATGCCTCCCTCGGTAACGGCTTCGAGACCCCAACGCTCGATGAGATCGCCTATCGCCCCAGCGGAGCGGCGGGACTGGACACCTCGCTGCAGGCGGCCCGCTCGCACAGCTATGAGCTCGGCGCGAAGCTGCGCAGCGGGCAGGCGTTCGACGCGGAGCTGGCGCTGTTTCAATCCGATACGGTGAACGAGCTCGTGCTGTGCGCCGATACCGGCGGGCGCGGCACATACTGCAATGCGCCGCACACGCGCCATCAGGGCGTGGAGTTCAGCACGCAGACCCAGCTGCAATCCGACCTCGCGCTGCAGGTTTCCTATACCTATCTGGACGCGACCGTACGCAGTGCCTATCTCACCTGCTCGGCGTTGCCGTGCGCGATTCCGAACACCCACGTGGCGGCGGGCAATCGCATCCCCGGTCTGCCGCCGGACGACCTGTTCGCGCAGCTCACCTGGCAGGCAACGAGCGCCTGGCGCTGGCTGCTCAGTGACACCTACGTGTCGGCGGTCTATGCGGACGATGCCAATCTCAACTATGCCGGTGCCTACGATCTGCTCGGCATCGCAAGCGATTACTCGCTGCATTTATCGGCTGGGGATCTGCGGCTGTTTGCGCGGGCCGATAACCTGGCGAACCGCCGCTACGCAGGCTCGGTCATCGTCAACAACACCAGTGCCCAGTATTACGAAGCCGGTCCCGGCCGCAACTTCCTGCTGGGCGTGAATTTCCAGCTGCGCTGAGGTTCTGCTACTGCGTCGTGCGCGTGCGCAGCAGGTACTCGAGCGCCAGCCGATAGCCCTCGATACCGAGTCCCGTGATCACACCGCGCGCCGCGGTGGCGAGAATCGAGCGCGTGCGCCACGGCTCGCTGCGGCGGTAGAGATTGCTGATATGCACCTCCACGATCGGACACTCGCAGGCGAGCAGCGCATCTAGAATGGACACGGAGTGGTAGCTGAAGCCAGCGCCATTGATGACGATGCCGGCGCTGCGGCGCGCCTCGTGCAGCCAGCCGACCATCTCGTGCTCGGCCGCCGTCTGCCGGAAGACCAGCTCGAGCGACTGACCCGCCAGGGTGCTGCGACAGAGCGCCTCGACGTCTGCGAGTGTGCTCGTGCCGTAGATCTGCGGCTCGCGCTGCCCCAGCAGGTCCAGGTTTGGTCCATTGAGTACGAACAGACGCTGCGCAGCCATGAGGCTCCCGGAGGGTGCAAGAATGCTTGGGATGATACCGCCCCCCTGGCACCACAGTAAGAGCACGCCGGCGGCAGCGGGGAGGCTCGCTGCTTGTTCGCTGCCGTTGAATGCGCTCTCATGGCCGACGCGCCGCGGGGTTGCGGCGGACGCCGGAGAGCGCCGTGGCACGCACCAAGCTGTCGACCTATCGCGCCAAGCGCGACTTTCGTAAGACCGCCGAGCCGAGCGGCCGCCAGGCCGTGGCGCCCGCCGCGCAGCTGCGCTTCGTCATTCAGAAACACGCAGCGCGACGCCTGCACTACGACCTGCGTCTGGAGCTCGACGGCGTCTTCAAATCCTGGGCCGTCACGCGGGGACCGTCGCTCGATCCCGCCGACAAGCGACTGGCCGTGGAAGTGGAGGACCATCCACTCGATTACGGCGACTTCGAGGGCACCATTGCACAGGGCCAGTATGGCGGGGGCACGGTGCAATTGTGGGATCGAGGCTATTGGGCGCCGCTGCCCGGCGTCGATCCGCGTCAGGCACTGCGCGCCGGGCAACTGAAGTTCGCATTGGAGGGTGAGCGGTTGCACGGTGAGTGGGCGCTGGTGCGCATGCGCCGCGAAGGCAAGCGCAACAACTGGCTGCTGATCAAGCATCGCGATGCTGCCGCAACCACTGCCGCTGTGGCCGCACGGCTGCTCGAGCAGGATTGCTCGGTCGGCTCGAATCGCAGCCTCGCGCAGATCAGCGCGGGCGAGGGCAGCGGACCGACCGCCTTCATGCTGGCGCACCGCGCGCGCGGCCGCGCCGATGCGGTGTGGCAGTCGAACAGGGAGCCGGCGGCAGCGACGCCAACCGCATCGGGTCGGGGTCCGCGCGCGCGCCGGCGAGCCGCGTCCAGCAAGGCGATGCCCGAGTTCGTCGAGCCGCAGCTCTGCAAGCTCGTGCCGCAGCCACCCGAGGAGAGCGGCTGGGTACACGAGATCAAATTTGACGGCTATCGGCTGCAGCTGCGCGTGCAGGGCGGTCGGGCGGCGCTGCGCACGCGCAAGGGACTGGATTGGAGCGAGCGCTTCCCGGAGATCTGTACGGCGGCCGGTGCGCTGCCCGATTGCATGATCGACGCAGAAGTGGCCAGTCTGGATGCCAACGGCGCGCCGAGCTTTCAGGCCCTGCAGGCCGCGCTGTCCAGTGCTCGTACGGCGGAACTGGTGTTGTTCGCTTTTGATGCGCTGTTTGCCGAAGGCGAGGATCTGCGCACGCTACCTCTGCAGCAGCGCAAGCGACGTCTGCGACAGCTGCTCGGCGACGGTTCGGGACCGCTGCGCTATGTGGAGCATTTCGAGGTGCAGGCGCAGACGGTGCTGGAGTCTGCCTGTCGCATGCACCTGGAGGGCATTGTCTCCAAGCTCCTCGAGGCGCCCTATCTGTCAGGTCGTGTGGGGACCTGGGTCAAGAGCAAGTGTCGCACGGGCCAGGAGGTGATCATCGGCGGCTGGACCAGCGAGGCAGGACGCCTGCGCTCCCTGCTCGTCGGCGTACATCGCAACGGCAAGTTGAGTTATGCGGGACGCGTCGGCACTGGATTCTCCGCCCCGGTCGTGCGCGAGCTGACGCGGCGCCTTCAGCCGCTGGAGAGCCGACGTTGTCCATTTCCAACCGCGCAGCTGCCGCGCATTGCCTGGACGGTTCATTGGGTCGTGCCCAAACTGGTGGCAGAAATCGAATTTGCCGGTTGGACCGAGGCGGGTATCGTGCGTCAGGCGGCGTTCAAGGGCCTGCGTGAGGACAAGCCGGCCGCGGAGATCGGCGTCGAGGAAATCCACAGTACCGAGCGAGCGGAGCGCAGCGCGCATCGAGCGGCGGCGGACTCCGCCATGGCGAAGGCTGATCGCTCGAGCGCGCGGTCCATGCCCACCAAGCGCACGCCGCGTGGGGCCGCTGCGGCCAGTCCCGCCGGCGCCGTCGATCCGGCCGATCCGGCGAGCGTGCTCGGAGTGAGGATCTCACAACCTGACAAGATGCTCTGGCCGGACGCGGGCGATGGCCGCCCGGTCAGCAAGCTCGACCTGGCACGCTACTTCGAATCGGTCGGAGGCTGGCTGCTGCCGCACATTGCCGCGCGCCCCGTCTCGCTCGTGCGGGCGCCCGATGGCATCGGCGGGCAGCGCTTCTTCCAGCGCCATGCGATGCGCGGCAACTCGAGCCTGCTGGAACTCGCGCGCGTCGCCGGTGATCGTGAGCCTTACGTGGTCATCAATCGTGTCGAAGGCCTGATCGCTGCGGCCCAGATCGCCGCGCTGGAGCTGCATCCCTGGAACTGCCGTCCCGGACGTTACGATGTTCCCGGGCGACTCGTGTTCGATCTGGATCCCGCCCCCGATGTCCACTTCGATGCGGTGATTCACGCGGCGCTCGAGCTGCGCGAGCGGCTCGAGGCGCTCGGACTGGTCTGCTTCTGCAAGACGACCGGTGGCAAGGGTCTGCATGTCGTCACGCCACTCGCCGAGGAGCGCCGCGGGCTCGATTGGCCCATCGCCAAGGGGTTCGCCCAGGCGCTATGCGCTGCGATGGCGGCCGACAGTCCCGAGCGATATCTGACGACGATGGCGAAGAAGGCGCGCGTGGGGCGGATCTTTCTCGACTACCTGCGCAACGATCGCATGTCGACGGCGGTTGCACCGCTCTCGGCACGCGCCCGTGCCGGCGCCCCGGTGTCGATGCCTCTCAACTGGCAGCAGGTGCGGCGTGGCCTGGATCCCATGCGCTTTACCGTCAGAAGCGCCCCGGCACTGCTCTTGCGCAACGAGCCGTGGGGCGACTACGTCAAGGGCGAGCGTTCCCTGCGCGCGGCCATCGAGCGATTCGGCAGCAACACTGCGCATCGCAGCAAGAGGGCATCACGCACCGAGGGACGCCCGCGGCGTGCCCCTGCAAGCGTGGCATAACGATTGCAGCCACTGCCTCGTCCAGGAGGACATTTCTGCAGGATGCAGCCACCGCGCCAGCCACAGAGGTAGTGCTTATGCCGAATAACAATCCCACTGGTCACAATCAATACACCAAGCCGGAGAACCGCAGCCCGAAATCACGGCGCGGCTTCGCATCGATGGATGCGGAGATGCAGCGTGAGATAGCCAGCAAAGGCGGTCAGAGTCAGGGCAAGGAGAACAATCCCGGCAATTTCGCCAACGATCGTGAGAAGGCGCGCGAAGCCGGCCGCAAGGGCGGTGAGGCGCATGGCGCGCATCGTTGAAGCTTTCTCCCTCGCGGAGCTGACGAACGTCAGCTCCGCTCTTCTATAGACGAGCCGGTTCGCGCACGCTCGCCGGCCGGCCGATTTCCTGTCCTGTCCTACGGAAAATTTGCTGCGCGGACGGGTAAGGTTTTACAGAGCCGCTGCGGCCGCGGTCGCTGCACGCCGGCCCGCTAGAGCGCCTCGGTGCTGCCCAGCAATTCGCGCGCAATGATCAGCCGGCGGATCTCGCTGGTGCCCGCACCGATCTCCAGCAGCTTGATGGCGCGGTACAGGCGGTTGATCTCCGACTCCCAGATGTAGCCGTTGCCGCCGTGGATCTGCAGCGCATCAGAGAGCACGCGCGCCATACTCTCGGCCGCATACAGCACGGAGGCGGCGCTCTGCGCGTGAATGCTGCCGCGTCCGCCACCCTGCGCGCCGACGCTCTCGCCGGCCGCGAGCACTCGATAGATGAGTGTGCGCATGGTTTCCACGCCCACGTACATGTCGGCGAGCTTGGCTTGGATCATCTCGAAATCGGCGATCGGGCGACCGAACTGCCGCCGGCTCTTGGCATAATCGACCGACAATTGCAGCGCCCGTTCGGCGATGCCCAGGCAGATCGAGGCGATGGTGGCGCGCTCGAGGTCCAGGCCCGTCATCAGAATACCGACGCCGCCGTTTTCCGCGCCGAGCAGGTTCTCCACGGGCACGCGGCAGTCCGTGTATACCAACTCACCGGTCTGGCTGCCGCGAAAGCCCATCTTGGTGAGCTTCTGTGCCACGCGTACACCCTCCGAGGGAGCCTCGACGATGAACGCGGAGACCCCATGCGTCCCGAGCGATGGATCGGTCTTGGCGTAGGTGAGCAGCACGTTGGCGATCGGCCCATTGGTGATGAACAGCTTGGTGCCGTTGAGCACATAATGATCGCCCTCGCGCCGCGCGGTCGTGCGCATGGAGCCCAGAGCATCGGAGCCGGCGCCGGGCTCGGTGAGGGCCAGCGCGCCCACATGCCGGCCGCTGCACAGATCGGGCAGGTGTCGGCGGCGCTGCGCCTCGTTCGCGTGACGAAAAAGATTATGGACGCACAGATTATCGTGAGCGATCCACGAAAGGCCGATCGCATGGTTCCAGCGTGAGAAGGCTTCGGCGACCAAGCCGGCGCTGGTCAGATCCAGCCCCGCGCCGCCGTAGCTCTGCGGTACGGTGATGCCGAGGAAACCTTCGGCGCCCAGGCGCGCAAACACCTCCTGCGGCCACCACTCCTGCTCGTCCATGCGGTGCGCGAGCGGATAGAGCTCTTCGCGCGCAAACCGATCGGCCGCTTCCAGCACGGCGCGCTGATCGGCCGTCAGTTGCCACTGCGCGCCGGCAGCAGAGCCGGCTTCAGCGGCGCCCGTGTCTGCCACGATCATCTCCTCGCTGCAGCGCCTGCGGCGCCGATGCGATAATGCGCCCGTGAGCTGCCGTGGTCGAGCACGCGCGGGAGCGTTGCGCCAATGAGTGCACGCTCTCCTTTGGGCGGCGGGGCGGCCTTGCCATCACTGCGCGAGGCCATCCGTCGCGCGTGGCGCGCGAGCGATCTCGAGTGCGTGCCGACACTGCTCAGCCAGGTGCGTAGCGATGAGACGCAGGCCGCTGTGGCACGGCAGTTGGCGCTGTCGCTTGCTACCTGCATGACGCATCGACGCGCTGCTGGGCGAACCGATCTGCTGACGCAGCTGGCGCTCGGCAGTCCTGCCGGCCGTGCCATGCTGGCGCTGGCCGAGGCGCTGCTGCGTACGGCGGATGCCGATAACGCCGATCGACTGATTCGCGATCAGCTCGCGCGCGTGCGCGACGATGCGCGCGGACTGTCGGCGCCGTTGTCCCTGGCGCTGCGCGTGGCAGGTGCGGCCGTCGATGCGCGATCCAACCGGGCGGCGCCGCGTCCCTGGGCGCGTCTGGGCGCGGCTCCAGTACGCCATGCGTTGCGAGCCGCGATGGGTCTGCTCGGTGGCCGATTCATATTCGCTCCAACCATCGAGGCGGCGCTGCGTCGTGCGCAGCGCGGGCAGGCGCCAGAGCAGCGCTACTCTTTCGATATGCTCGGTGAGGCCGCCTTCACCGCTGCCGATGCCGAGCGGTATCGGGAAGCCTATGAGCGCGCGATCCGTGCAGTGGGCGCGCTGATCGCACGCGGAGGCGATGCCGACACCTACGGCGTATCGATCAAGCTCTCGGCTCTGCATCCACGCTATGGGTTCAGCCAGCGTGAGCGAGTCATGAGCGAGCTGCTGCCGCGACTGCGAGAGCTCGCGAGGCTCGCGTGCGCGATGCAGGTACCGCTCACGCTCGATGCGGAGGAAGCCGAACGCCTCGAGCTGTCGCTCGATCTGCTCGAGGCGCTGCTCGACGAGCCGGTGCTACGGGACTGGCCGGCCCTGGGACTCGCGGTGCAGGCCTATCAGAAGCGCGCCCCTGCAGTGCTGGACTACCTGCTTGCTCTCGCGCGCACGCGCGGCTGCCCGCTGCGGGTGCGCCTGGTGAAGGGCGCGTACTGGGACATGGAGATCAAGCAGACGCAGCTGGATGGTCTGAGCGATTTCCCGGTCTATACGCGCCGCGCTTACACCGACGTGGCATATCTGGCCTGCGCCCAGCGAATGCTGTCTGCTTCCGGCTGGCTCGTGCCGCAATTCGCCACGCACAACGCGCGCACGGTAGCCGATGTGCTGGCGCTCGCCGGCGACTTCGCGAGCAGTGGTGCTGGCACAGGCGCCGAGTTTCAACGTCTGCACGGCATGGGCGAGCCGCTGTATCGCTGCCTTGCGCAGCTGCGCCAGCGTCCGCATGCCGTGCGCGTCTACGCGCCGGTGGGCGATGCCGCCGCGCTGTTGCCCTATCTGATGCGTCGTCTGCTGGAGAACGGCGCCAGCAGCTCTTTCGTGCATCGAGCCTCGCACGTGGGCATTGCCGCGCTCGCGGCCGACCCGAGGCGCATCGCCGCAGCACAAGCCGGCAGCCCGCATCCGCGCATTGCGCGGGCCGCCGAGCTGTTCGCGCCGGAGCGCCGTAACAGCGCCGGACGCGATCTGTCGGATCCGGGCCAGTGGAGCGAGCTGACTGCGGCGCTGGCGCAGAGCCGCGCCGCGCCCATCGAAGTGCGCCCGCTGGTGGCGATGGCGGCTGAAGCGACGCGCGCAGCGACGGCACCGGCGCACACCGCGGCGGCGCGGCCGATCAGAAATCCCGCCGATCAGGAGGAGCTGGTCGGCTGGGTCTACCAAGCCGATGCACCGCAGTTGGAACTGGCCCTGCAGGCCGCCGAACACTACGCCCGCGACTGGGCGTACAGCCCCGTCGCGGCGCGTGCCGCGCTGCTGGAGCACGCCGCTGATCTCTTCCAGCTTGAGGATGGCGCGCTGGTGGCGCGAATCGTGCGTGAGGCGGGGCGCACGGTTGCCGACGCCGTGGCCGAGGTGCGCGAGGCCATCGATGCACTGCGTTACTACGCGGCGCACAGCCGTGCGCGCTTCGATGACCAGACGCGCTCGCTCGGCCCCGTGGTGTGCATCAGCCCATGGAATTTCCCGCTCGCGATCTTCACCGGGCAGCTGGCCGCGGCGCTGGCCGCAGGCAATGTGGTGCTCGCCAAGCCTGCCGAGCAGACGGCGGCGACCGCCGCGCTTGCCGTGGAGTTGCTGCACGCCGCCGGCGTGCCCCGCGCCGCGCTGCAGCTGCTGCCGGGAGCGGGCGAGCAGGTTGGTATGGCATTGGTGGCCGATGCGCGGGTGCGTGGCGTCATCTTCACCGGCTCCACCGCCACGGCGCGACGCATCGCACGCGTGCTGGCGAACCGCGAGCCCGTGCCGCTGATTGCCGAGACCGGCGGGCAGAATGCCATGATCGTCGATTCCAGCGCGTTGCCCGAGCAGGTGGTCGCCGATGCGCTGCGCTCCGCGTTCAATTCCGCCGGCCAGCGCTGCTCCTCGCTGCGCGTGCTGTGTCTGCAGCGTGAGATTGCGCCCGCCGTGCTCCAGATGCTCGAGGGTGCCATGCGCGAGCTGTGCATCGGGGATCCGGCGCGGCTGGCGACCGACGTCGGTCCGCTCATCGACGAGGCGGCGCGTCAGCGGATCGGTGCGTATCTTGCGAGCCGGTGCACGCGGCTACGCTGTCGCACGCCGTTGCCGCAGAGCTGCACGCGAGGCACTTTTCTCGCACCGGCGTTGCTGCAGATCGAGTCGCTCGAGGAGCTCGAGGGTGAGGTCTTTGGACCGGTACTGCATGTGCTGTGCTTCGAGCGGCGCCAGCTCGGTGCGCTGCTCAGCCAGCTGAATGCCAGCGGCTACGGCCTGACGCTCGGCATTGCTTCGCGCATCGAGCGCACCATCGATGAGATCAGCGATGCAGCGCGTGTGGGTAATGTCTATGTGAATCGCAACATGATCGGCGCCGTCATCGGCGCGCAGCCCTTCGGGGGTGAGGGGCTGTCGGGAACGGGTCCCAAAGCCGGCGGCCCTCTCTACCTCGCCGCGATGCTGGCGTATCCCCCGGCGCAGCTCCTGCAGGATTTCGGACCGGCCTTGCCCTCGACTGCGCTGCAGGCGTTGATTGGCTGGCTGCAGCAGGACATGGTGCTGCTGAGCGCCGCCGAGCGCGCGCAGCTCGCGGTGCGCGCCCGGCAATACGCACAGCACAGTCCCTGGAGACGGCGCCTGTCACTGCCGGCTGCCGCCGGAGAGCGCAACGAGCTGCGCCTGCGCGAGCGCGGCATGCTGCAGGCGAGCGCCCGGTCCCTGCCGGCGCTCATCGAGCAGTTGAGCGCGGCGCTCGCCAGCGGCAATACCCTTTGGGTCGAGCAGGCCGCGCTTGCCGAGCGACTCGCCGCAAGCTTGCCGCCGCCGCTGGCGCCGTGGATCGTTTCGGCGCGCGCGCTACCGGCGGGGGCGCAGCTGTGCCGAGCCGTGCTGCTGGATGCCAACGAGGCACTGAGCGAGCCGCAGCGCCTGGGCCGCATGCGCCGCGAGCTCGCCGCGCGCGATGGCCCGCTCGTGCCGGTGGTACTGGGCGAGCAGGTGGGCGGCTATGACCTGTTGCGGCTGATCGCCGAGCAGGCGATCTCGACCAATACCGCTGCCCTCGGCGGCGATGCGGTGTTGCTGGATCTGACTGACGAAGCGCAGGACGGCGCGAACCCCTGAGGGCACGTCTTGCGTGTCTCAGGCCAGCGAGTGAAATACGCGCTGTACGTCCTCTTCCTGCTCGAGGTGATCGATCAGCTCGAGCACTTCAGTTGCGTGTGCTTCGGGCAACTCCAGCGGCGTGGTGCAGATATATTCGTGCTCGGCGGACAGCGGGCTGATTTTGCGTGCCTCCAGCGCCTCCTGCAGGCGACCGAAATTCTCGAAGGCACAGCGCAGCACCAGCTGCGGCTCGCCCTTCTCGCCGCTGCTTTCACCCATCTCTTCCAGACCGTGGTCGATCATGTCCAGCTCCAGCTCGTCCTGATCGATGCCCTGCGGATTGAGGCGGAATACGCCCATTTTCTGGAATTGAAAGCTGACGCTGCCATTGGTCCCCAGATTGCCGCCGTTCTTGGTGATGACATTGCGCACATGCGCCACGGTGCGCGTGGGATTGTCCGTGGCCGTCTCGATGAGCAATGCGACGCCGTGTGGCGCATAGCCCTCGTAGAGCACCTGGTGGTAGTTGGTCGCGTCGCGGCCGCTGGCGCGCTTGATTGCCGCCTCGACCTTGTCCTTGGGCATGTTGACCGCGCGCCCATTCTGAATGATCCGCCGCAGGGTCGGATTGGACCCCGGATCGGCGCCGCCGGCCTTGACGGCCATGTTGATGTCCTTGGCGATGCGCGCGAACTGCTTCGCCATGCGGTTCCAGCGCGCGAACATCGCATGCTTGCGGACTTCGAAGATGCGGCCCATGTCTGCTCCGGTCCTGCCAGGCCGCGAGAATACCCGAGCCGCGGATCAGGGAGCCTGGGATTTATCGCGCTCGGAGAGGTCGATGGTTTGCGGGGCGGCGAGCCGATCGCCCAGCACGTCGGTCGGTGGGCTGCCGGACTCGCCGCGCAATACGCCGCCGCGGCCGGAACCGCCGCGCAGCCCGTCGTGCAGGTCCTCGGGTCGCTGGCGCCAGAGGTCAAAGACATAGCTTGCCGGGGCAGTGGGCATCATCAGCGGCACGCGCTGCGGCACCGACACGGCCGAGGGCTCGGCATCGGCCTGCGCCAGCAGCGGCTCATGCCGCGCAAGCGTCAGCAGTTCGGGCGGCGGGGCGCTCTCCTCCGGAATGATCAGCAGTCCGGCCGCCCGCAGCCGGCGCCCGATGCTCGCGCGACTGGTCAGCACGGTGAAGGGCACCGGCAGCAACATGCCGACGATCACCGGCATCATCCACCAGATGAAGGCAGGTGCGAGCGCCAGGATGAGCCCGCCCCAGGCCAGCCCCAGGCACACGTGCCAGCCATGACGTCGCAGTGCCTCGAGCCAGCGCACGCCGCGGTCGCCGCGCGACTGAGCGTCCCAGCCGACGTTGCGACCGAGGATGGCGCGGATCACGAAGCTGGTATGAAACAGCATCATGGTCGGTGCCATCAGCATGCTCATGAACTGCTCGAGCAGCACGCTCACCAGTAGACGCGGTGCTCCGCCAAATGCACGCCGCAGCGCCCGCTCACGCAGCGCCAGCGTGGCACCGAGCAGCTTGGGCAGGATCAGCAGCGTGATGGTCATCGACAGCAGCGCCGCGATTTCCCCGTCGCGGTACTGCGGCCAGCTCGGGAACAGCGAGTACATGCCGGGCTGGAAGTACTGGTGGGTGGAGAGCGCCGCTGCGATGGTGACGATCGAGCTCAGCACCAGCACCAGCAGCCACATCGGCGAGGTTACATAGGAGAGCACGCCGGTGAGCATGTGAATGCGCGACAGCCAGTGCAGGCCACGCATTGGCATGACACCCAGGTGCTGCAGGTTGCCCTGTGCCCAGCGTCGGTCGCGTGCGGCGTAATCGATGATGTTGGAAGGGATCTCCTCCCAGCTACCGGGAATGTCCGGCAGCAGCCAGACCTGGTAGCCGGCGCGGCGCATGAAGGCCGCCTCGACGATGTCGTGGCTCAGGATGTCGCCGCCGAAGGGCGGGGAACCGGGCAGGCGCGGCAGCGCACAGTGCTCGGCGAAGGGCTTCAGGCGGATAATCGCGTTGTGGCCCCAGTAGTTGCCCTCGCCGAGCTGCCAGAAGGCGAGGCCAGCGGCGAACATGGGACCGTTCAGGCGCGTATTGAACTGCAGCAGGCGCGCGAAGAAGGTGTCGCGACCCACCAGCAGCGGCAGCGTCTGCACGATGCCGACGCGCGGATGCGCGTCCATGACTTGCGCCATGCAGACCAGGGACTGACCGGACATGATGCTATCGGCGTCCAGCACGATCATGTAGTCATAGGCGCCGCCCCAGTTGCGCACGAACTCGGCGACGTTGCCGGCCTTGCGCCCGACGTTGTCCTTGCGGCGCCGGTAGAAGAGCCGCCCGCCGGCTCCCAGGCGCAACACCAGCGCGCGCCAGGCCAGTTCCTCGGCGCGGGCGATCTCGGGCGAGCGGGTGTCCGAGAGCACGAAGAAGTCGAAGCAGGCCTGATCGCGCTGCTGCGCGAGTGAACGCCAGATCGCCTCCACGCCCGCGAACACCCGGTCGGTGTCTTCGTTATAGATCGGCGTGACGATCGCAGTGCGGCCGCTGAGGCGCCGATGCTCGCTGCGCGTTGCCGCCAGCACGGCCGGATCGTGGCCCCTGAGGCGCACGACGAAGCCGGCCACCGCCGTCCAGAAGGCGCCCGAGATCCACGTGAACAGCGCCGTGAACATGACCAGGCCCGAGATCTGCAGCGTCGAGAGGCCCGCGGCACGCACGATGTCGAGCATCAGCGCACCGCCCACCAGCGCGGTCAGCAGCGTCAGGCCGAAGAACAGCGAGCGGCGCCAGATCGCCTGGCGGTGCAGGTACCGGTCGATCGACAAGCTGGGTGTGCTCGCTGCAGTCATGGTGTGTACAGGTAGGTCCACGTCTCGGTGAGCGCCTCTCCATAGAGCGTCAGGTAGCATCGCATGTCGACGTTCTGCGTGCCTTTGGGCGTGAGCCTGAAGGCTACACGCCAGACGCCATCCTCGGCCAGGCGCTGCACGGTGATATTGCTGATATCACCGCCGTGGGCGCTCACCTGCGCCTGCACCGGTTGCGTCGCTTCCAATCGCTTGAGATCTCCACCCCAGAAGTCCACCAGCACCCGGCGGGAATTATCGCCGCTGCGAGTGCTGATACTGGCAGTGCGCGTCGCGACAGCGCGTCCGCCCGGGGGCCAGAGCGGAGAGTACAAATAGGCAGAGAGCAGGTAGGAGAAGTTGAACGGCTTGCCCGGCATCAGCGGTGTATCGGGTACCCAGTAGGCCACGATGTTGTCGTGGATCTCCTCGCCGGAGGGAATCTCCACCAGCTCGATGCGACCCTTACCCCAGTCCGAGAGCGGCGCCACCCAGTAGCTCGGTCGCTGCTGGTAGTGCGCTTCCTCGTCCTGATAATCGTTGAAGGCTCGATCTCGCTGGTCCAGGCCGAAGCCGCGCGGATGCTCATCGGTGAAGCTCGAGACGCGCAGCATTTTCGGATTGACCAGCGGTCGCCACAGCCATTCGCCGCCGCCGGTCTGCTCGAGCAGACCGTCGCTGTCGTGCACCTCGGGCCGAAAGTCGTTGACGGCCAAGGCGCTATTGCCGCCGTAGAGGTACATGGAGGTCAGGGGAGCGATGCCGAGCTTGTCGACGCTCTTGCGTGGATAGAGCGTGGCGGTCACTTCAACGCCGGTCGTGTCGCCGGGGCGCACTTCGAACTGGTAGGCGCCGGCGAGGCTCGGGCTGTCCAGCAGCGCATAGATGGTCAGGGTGCGCTGCTGCGGCGGCGGCTTCACCAGCCAGAAATCGCTGAAATAGGGAAACTCCTCCCCCGAGGGGGTGGCCACATTGATCGCCAGCCCCCGGGCCGAAGCGCCGTAGCTCTCGTCGCGGCCCAGCACCCGGAAGTAGGAGGCGCCCAGGAACACGATCAGCTCATCCTTGTAATCGGGCCGCTGTAGCGGAAAGTGCACGCGAAAGCCGGCGAATCCGAGATCGGAGGGCAGGTTGCGCGGGCGCGGGGTCTTGCCGAAATCGAAGTCGGCCGGGTCGTATTGCACCGCATGGACCGAGCCGTCGGAGTCCACCTCGTTGATGTTGACGCGCCGGCGATAGGCAAAGCCGCGATGAAAAAACTGCACCTCGAACAGGGCCTGATTGCGCCACAGCGCGCGATCGGGCACGAAGCGGATGTCGCGATACTGATCGTAACTGAGCCGTGTGAGGCTGTCGGGCAGCGCGCTGTTGCGATCGACGTACGGGCGGGCGGCGCGCTGTTGCGCCAGGTGCTGCACATCGTCAAATCCAAACGGCGCGGGGGCGGCTGCCGCGGCAGGGGCGGCGCCGGGCGGGGCGCTGGGAGTGGCGGCGGGCGTAGCCGACGTCGGGGCCGGGGCAGCGGCTGCCGGGGCCTTCGCGGCGGGGGTCTTCGCGGCGGGGGCGGGGCCCTTCGCCGCCGCGGGGGTCGGGGCGGCTGCGCCCAGGCGGGAAGCAGGGGACGACTGCGCCCCGGCCGTCTGTCTGCCCCACGGCGTGGACAACGCGGCGACGATCAGGACGCTCAGCAGCCATTGTCGCGCGTGCACAGGCCACTCCTGAAGTAAGGGACGCGGGCCCTGCTTCGGAACCCATCGTCAAACGGTGCCGCTCGTGCGGCGCATGCGGCAGACGGCGCCGACGGGCATAATCGCAATCGTGCCGACAAGGGTCGACCGTGGCGGGCGCTGAAAGCGCTGTCGGACAGCCACGGACAGCAACATACGTGCCCACGCTCATACGCGAGCAGCCTACTCTGGACCGATGAATCCGGGCTGAACCTCCCCCCGGGGGGCAGGCTCCGGACATCGTCAAATCACGTGCGCAGCGGCTCGCGGATCATGGACGCCGAGCCGGCAACTCCCTTCAGCAACCGCAGCGCATTGTAATTGTCCCGCTTGGGGCCGTCACCTGCGTCGAGGAAATCCTGCCTGCCGCCTATGGACAGTCACGGCTTCAGGGGCGGAGGCACCGCGCCGTGGCGCCGCTGCGCGTACACCCAGACGAATTCGGCCCCGAACAGAAAAATCTGCGCCGCGTAGTAGAGCCACAGCAGCAGCACCAGCAGGGAGGCGGCGGCGGCGTAGGCGGAGGTGGTCGTGCTGTGGCCCAAGTAGTAGCCTATACCCAGCTGTCCCACGCTGAACAACAACGCGGTCACGAACGCGCCGCGCCACACATCGCGCCAGTCCAGACGCACGTTCGGAAGCCACTTGAAGAGCATCGCGAACAGCAGGCTGAACACGATCAGCGTGATTGCCAGATGAAGACTGTGCAGCAGCAGCGAGTGCGGGGCAAAGGCGGCCGAGTGGGCGATCAGCGCGTTGAGCGCGATACCCACGATCAGCGAAAACAGCAGCAGCACACCGAATGCCAGCACCAGCGCGAACGCCCCCAGGCGGGCGCGCAGCAGCGCAAACCACGGCCGTTCGTGCACGCGCGCGGGTACGCGCCAGATACGGTCCAGGTCCTGCTGCAGTTCGACCATCACCGAGTTCGCGCCGATCAGCAGCAGCACCAGGCCCACGACCGTCGCCGTCAGGCTGCTGCGTGCTCTGCCGACCTGGTCGAGCAGATGACCGACCGCTTCGCTACCGACCGGTCCGATCAACTCCGTGACCTGCAGCAGCAGTGCCGTGCGCGCCTGGGCAGCGCCGAACACGAAACCGGCCACAGCGCTGAGGATCAGCAGCAGCGGCGCCAGTGCGAAGGCGCTGTAGAAGGCCAGCGCCGCGCCCATGCTGGTGGCGTTGTCGGCAACCCAGCAGGCGCCTGCCTGGTGCATCAGCCGCAGAAAATCGTGCCATCGTCTAAAAATGTCTCTCTCCGGGGGGGTAAAAATGATCGCAGGCGTTCCTCGTCTCGCCGGCACCATCGAGCGGCTGCTGGCAGCGGCCGACATCCGCGTCAACGGGCCCGATCCCTGGGACTTCCAGGTACGCAATGAGCGCGTGTTTACGCGCATTCTGGCGCACGGGTCGCTGGGTCTGGGGGAATCCTACCTCGACGGCGACTGGGACTGTGGGCAGCTCGATGAGTTCTTTCACCGCATCCTGCGCTCGGGTGTGCAGAAGCGAGCGCCACGCAATCTGCGGCTGCTGGCCGGCCAACTGCGTGCGCGCTGGTTCAATCTGCAGACCACGCGACGCGCCTACATACCGGCCAAGGTCCACTACGATCTCGGCAACGATCTGTTCGAGGCGACTTTCGATACGCGCCTGACCGGCAGCTGCGGCTACTGGCGTGAAGCGCGCGATCTGGATGGCGCGCAGGACGCCAAGCACGACCTGATCTGCCGTAAGCTGTACCTGACGCGCGGCCAGACGGTGTTCGATATTGGCTGCGGATGGGGCGCCTTCATGAAATTTTCGGCCGAACGCTATGGCGTGCAATGCACCGGTGTGACCGTGTCGCGAGAGCAGGTCGGCTGGGGCTCCGAGCGCTGCCGCGGCCTGCCGGTGCGCTTCATCCTGGGGGACTATCGGCAATTGCCTGCCGATGCCAGCGGACCCTACGACTGCGTGGTCTCCATGGGCATGTTCGAGCACGTGGGCAACAAGAATTACCGCGACTATTTCGAGGTCGCGAACCGGCTGCTGAAGGATGACGGGCTGTTCCTGCTGCATACCATTGGTTCGACCTACTCGGATTTCGAGATCGATCCCTGGCTCGACAGGTATATTTTCCCCAATGCCGTGCTGCCCTCGATCACGCAGGTCGGCAGGGCCATCGAGGGCCTCTTCATGATGGAGGACTGGCACAACTTCGGCGCCGACTACGACAATACGCTGATGGCCTGGTTTCAAAAATTCGACGGCAATTGGTCCACGCTCGCCGAGCGCTATGGCGAGCGCTTCTATCGCATCTGGAAGTATTACCTGCTCTCCTGCGCGGGGGGCTTTCGGGCACGTGTGATCCAGCTCTGGCACATCGTGCTGTCCAAGCACGGCGTGCCGGGCGGCTACCTCAGCGTGCGCTGAGTGGGTCCGGTCCTCGCCTCGGACGTCGATTGTCGTGACGCGCAGTTCCAGTCCAACGCGCGTGCCATGCGCAGCCTCATCGCCGGGCTGCGTGAGCGCACGGCCGCGGCGGCGGCCGGCGGCGCAGCGCGCGCTCGCGAGCGACATCGCGCGCGTGGCAAGTTGCTGGCGCGTGAGCGTATCGATCTGCTGCTCGATGCGGGCGCGGCCTTCCTCGAGCTCAATGCCCTCGCGGCCCACGGCCTGTATGGTGGGGAGGTGCCCGGCGCGGGCCTGGTCACCGGCGTGGGTCGCATCATGGGCCGCGAGTGCGTCATCGTCGCCAACGATGCCACCGTCAAGGGCGGCACCTACTATCCCCTGACGGTCAAGAAGCACCTGCGCGCGCAGGAGGTGGCCGCCGACAACCGCCTGCCCTGCATCTACCTGGTGGACTCGGGCGGTGCCTTTCTGCCGATGCAGGACGAGGTATTCCCCGATCGTGAGCACTTCGGCCGCATCTTCTACAACCAGGCACGCCTCTCGGCGCTGGGCGTCACGCAACTGGCCGCGGTCATGGGCTCGTGCACTGCCGGGGGCGCCTACGTGCCGGCGATGGCGGACGAGAGTGTCATCGTGCGAGATACCGGCACGATCTTTCTGGGCGGTCCGCCGCTGGTGCAGGCGGCAACCGGCGAGATCGTCAGCGCCGAGGAGCTCGGCGGCGCCGATGTGCACACGCGCATCTCGGGGCTGTGTGACCACTATGCCGAGAACGATGCGCATGCGATCGCCATCCTGCGCGACATCGTCGCGCAGTTGCCCGCGCCAGGGGCCGCTGCGGGTCGCGCGAGCGCCGCCCATGCCGCGCCCGGCAGCCATGGCGGCGAGCCGGTCGAGGAGCCGCGCTACGACGCCGAGGAGCTCTACGGCATCCTACCTTCCGATGTGCGCAAACCCTTTGAGGTACGCGAGGTGATCGCACGCCTGGTCGACGGCTCGCGCTTCGAGGAATTCCGGCCACGCTACGGCACGACCCTGGTGACCGGCTTTGCGCACCTGTATGGCCGCCCGGTGGCGATTCTGGCCAACAACGGCATCCTGTTTTCCGACTCGGCTCTCAAGGGTGCCCACTTCATTCAGCTTGCCAATCAGCGTGCCGTGCCGCTGCTGTTTCTGCAGAACATCGCCGGCTTCATGGTCGGGCGACGTTACGAGCACGGCGGCATTGCCAAAGATGGCGCGAAGCTGGTGACGGCCGTGGCCGGAAGCGGCGTTCCCAAATTGACGCTGCTGATCGGCGGCTCGTTCGGCGCCGGCAATTACGGCATGTGCGGGCGCGCCTTCGCGCCGCGCTTCCTGTGGAGCTGGCCGAATGCGCGCATCGGGGTGATGGGTAGCGAGCAGGCCGCCGGTGTGCTGGCAACGGTGAGGCGTGAGACGCTCGCCGCGCAGGGCAAGAGCTTCTCTGCCGAGGAGCAGGAGGCGTTCAAGGCGCCGATTCGCGCGCAGTTCGAGCAACAGTCCGACCCGTATTACGCCACCGCACGCCTGTGGGACGATGGCATTCTGGATCCGGCTCAGACTCGCTGCGTGCTCGGCCTGGGCTTGTACGCCGCGCTTAACGCCCCGGCTGGGCAGACCCATTTCGGCACCTTCCGCATGTGAGGAGCAGAGCATTCATGAGTGAGTACCGATATCTGCAGCTGGAGCAGGCCGATGGCTGCGTAACGCTGTGGCTGAACCGTCCCGAGCGACACAACGCGCTCAACGCCCCGCTGATTGCCGAGCTGCACCATGCGATCGATGAGGTGGCCTCGCGCGAAGACGTGCGCGTCGTGGTTCTGTCCGGGCGCGGTGCGAGCTTCTGTGCCGGGGGAGATCTCGAGTGGATGCGCGCCCAGGCGGCGGCGCCGATCGAGCAGAATCTGCAGGACGCGCGGCATCTTGGCTTCATGCTGCGCACGCTGGCGAGCTGCGCCAAGCCCACGGTCGCTTGCGTGCACGGGGCAGCGCTCGGCGGCGGACTCGGTCTGGTGGCCGCCTGCGATCTGGTGATCGCCAGTGCGAGTGCGCAGTTTGGTGCCACCGAAACCCGCCTGGGCCTCGCCCCCTCGAGCATCGCGCCCTACATCAGTGCGGCAATCGGTGAGCGTGCCGCGCGTGCCTGGTTTCTGCTCGGCGAGCGCTTCGCGGCGCAGCAGGTGCAGCGGCTGGGACTCGTGCACCAAGTCGTGGAGCCCGAGTCGCTCGAGACGGCCCTGCAGAGCCTGCTGGCCACGCTGCGGCTGGGGGCTCCGCAGGCCCAGCAGCACAGCAAGTGGCTGATGGGAGAGCTGCGTGGCCTGCCGCCCCGCTCGGTCGAGCAGCTCGAGGAGTGCGCGCGCAGCCTTGCGAGCGTGCGCGCCGGCGCCGAGGCGCGCGAGGGCATCGAAGCGTTCTTCGAGCGCCGCAAGCCCGCCTGGGCTCGATAAGCTGCCACGGCTGCGGCAGGCGCGCGCGTGTTCGACAAGGTTCTCATCGCCAATCGCGGCGAGATTGCCTGCCGCATCATCGCCACCTGTCGTCGCCTCGGTGTGGGCAGCGTCGCGGTCTATTCCGATGCCGATGCGCACGCGCAGCACGTGCAGTTGGCCGACGAAGCACGGCACCTGGGCGCGGCGCCGGCGGCCGAGAGCTACCTGAACATCGAGCGCGTGCTGCAGGCCGCGCGTGACAGCGGCGCGCAGGCCGTCCATCCCGGCTATGGCTTTCTGTCCGAAAACCCGCGGTTTGCAGAGCGCGTCGGCGAGGCCGGGCTCGTCTTCATCGGACCGTCGGTGAGCGCCATGCAGGCCATGAGCTCCAAGGCCACGGCGCGCGAGCTGATGCTGCGCGCCGGGGTGCCGGTGCTGCCCGGCTATCAGGGCGAGCGCCAGGAGCTGCCCTGGCTGCTCGAGCAGGCCGAGCAGATCGGCTACCCGGTGCTCATCAAGCCGGTCGCCGGAGGCGGTGGCAAGGGCATGCGCGTCGTTGCCGACGCAGCCAATTTTCCCGCGAGCCTCGCCGCCTGTCAGCGCGAAGCGCACAGCAGTTTTGGTGAGGCGCGTGTGCTGCTGGAGAAGTATCTGCCAGCGCCCCGGCATATCGAGGTGCAGGTCTTCGGCGATGCCGCCGGCCACATCGTGCATCTCTTCGAGCGCGACTGCTCGGCGCAGCGACGCCACCAGAAAGTCATCGAGGAGGCCCCGGCACCGCGTCTGACCGAGACGCAGCGCGACGCCTTGACCGGCGCAGCCTGCGAGGCGGCGCGCGCCGTCGGCTATACCGGGGCGGGCACAGTGGAGTTCCTGCTCGATGTCCAGGGGCGCCATTACTTCATCGAGATGAACACCCGCATCCAGGTCGAGCATGCCGTCACGGAGATGATCTGCGACGTGGATCTGGTGGAGTGGCAGCTGCGCGTCGCCGCGGGTGAGCCGCTGCCGCTCGCGCAGGGCGAGATCCGCGCCAGCGGACACGCCATCGAGGTGCGCCTGTACGCCGAGCAGCCCGAGGCAGGCTTTCTGCCCGCGAGCGGACGGCTCGCTCGCTTCGAGCTGCCCGCTGCCGGCGCGCGCTCGGGCTGCACGCTGCGTCTGGAGAGCGGCGTAGTGGCGGGTGATGACATCGGCATCGATTACGATCCGATGCTCGCCAAGATCATCGTGCAGGCACCCACCCGCCCCGCCGCGCTCGCAGGGCTCGCTACAGCCCTGGCGCAGGTGCGCATCGCCGGCGTGGGCAACAACCTGCTGTTGCTGCGCAGGCTCCTCGCGAGCGAGGCGTTCACACAGGGCAGGATCGACACCGATTGGATCGAACGCGATCTGACCGCGCTGACGGGCGCCGGCGGCACCGTTGCGGGCAGCTCCGCGCCGCTCGCGCTGCCGCCGCCGGTGCTCGTGGCCGCGGCGCTGTTTCAGCTCGAGCGGGAACGACAGGCGCTTGCAGGGGCGCTCGCCGCGAGCGACCCCTGGAGCCACGCCGATGGCTGGCGACTCAACGGGACTCTCGCGCGCACACTGCATTTCGCCTGCGCCGCGAAAGAATCCGCGGGAGGCCAGCGGTCCTGCGGCGTGCTGCTGCAATACCGCGCGCCGGGCGTGTGGATCGGCGAGCCATCGGGTCTGCAGCTCGCGCAGCTGCTGGCCCTCGGTCACGACGAGTACACGCTACAACTCGGCGAGCGCACCGAGCGGCTGCAGCTGCTCGAGGATGGGTGCTGGCTGCAGGTGACCCTCGGACTCTCGCAGTACCGCCTGCGTTGGCAGGATCCGCGGACCGTGCAGCCGCTCGCGCCGTCCTCCGAAGCGAGCCTCGCCGCGCCGATGCCCGGTCGTATCATCGCGCTGACGGTAGAGGTCGGCGCTCGTGTGGCGCGCGGCAGCGCGCTGCTGGTCATGGAGGCCATGAAGATGGAACATACCTTGTGCGCTCCGGCACATGGCGCGGTGCGCGCCTATCGCGCCCGCGTCGGCGACCAGGTACAGGAGGGCACCGTGCTGGTGGACTTCGAGGCCGCGACGCAACCCGCGCGCTGATTGGATCCCCGTGGTAACCCCGGCGTCACTGCCAGCGCAGGTGCAGATCGTGGAGGTGGGGCCACGCGATGGGCTGCAGAACGAGCCCACCGACCGCCCTGTCGCAACCCAGGTGAAGCGCGAGCTCATCGAGCGGCTGGCCGATGCGGGATTGCGGCGGATCGAGGCCACGGCCTTCGTGTCCCCGCGACGCATTCCACAGCTGGCCGATCATGAGACGCTGCTGCGCTCGCTACCCGCGCGCGAGGGCGTGCGCTACAGCGTGCTCACGCCCAATCTACAGGGCGTGCAGGCCGCACTGGCTGCCGGTGCGCAGGAGGTCGCGGTGTTCGGCGCCGCCTCCGAGACCTTCTCGCAGAAGAACATCCATTGCTCCATCGACGAGAGCCTGCAGCGCTTCGAGCAGGTCATCCAGGCAGCGCGGCACCATTCGGTACCGGTCCGCGGCTATGTGTCGTGTGCTTTGGGCTGTCCCTATGAGGGCCGCGTCGCCCCCGCGGCCGTCGCGCGCGTGGCGGGAGCGCTGTATGCCATGGGCTGCTACGAGATCTCCCTCGGCGACACCATCGGGGTGGGCACGCCTGCGGCGACGCTGGCCATGCTCGAGGCGTGTGCCGCGCAGGTGCCGCGCGCCCAGCTCGCCGGACACTTTCATGACACCTATGGGCAGGCACTGGCCAATGTCTATGCGGCCCTGCAGGCCGGCATCGCCGTGTTCGATGCCTCGGTGGCGGGACTGGGTGGCTGTCCCTACGCGCCAGGGGCCTCGGGCAATGTGGCCACGGAGGACCTGTTGTATCTGCTGCAGGGACTGAACATTCACACTGGCGTGCAGCTCGATGCACTGCTGCAAGCGGACCGCTTCATCTGCGCGGCGCTCGGCCGGCCGACGCGCTCACGGGTGGCCCAGGCGCGAGCGCCCAGGGACGACTGATAGCTGCGCAGCACCCGCACACGCTTACGGCGGCCACGGCTGGCGCGCCCTGCCGCGGCAGTGTAGGGTCTGAAGATGACCCCACAGCCAGATGCGATGCACTCGGCTGGCGCGCGCCTGCGCGCGGCGCTGGGCGAGGAGCGGCCGCTGCAAATGGTCGGCGCGATCAACGCCTATGTGGCGCGGCTGGCGGCGGCGACCGGCTTTCGCGCGCTGTATCTGTCGGGAGGCGGAGTGGCCGCCAACTCACTCGGGCTGGCGGATCTGGGCATCAGCACCATGGAAGACGTGCTGACCGATATCCGTCGCATCACCGACGCCTGTGCCCTGCCGCTGCTGGTGGATGCGGATACGGGCTGGGGCAGCGCATTCAATATTGCGCGCACCGTGCGCGCCTTCATCAAGGCGGGTGCCGCGGGCCTGCACCTGGAGGATCAGGTGCAGGCCAAGCGCTGTGGCCATCGGCCGGGCAAGCAGCTGGTGAGCCTTGATGAGATGGTCGACCGCGTCAAGGCGGCGGTGGATGCGCGCAGCGATGCAGGTTTCGTCATCATGGCGCGCACCGATGCGCTCGAGCTCGAGGGACTCGAGCGTGCCATCGAGCGTGCCGTGGCCTGTGTCGCGGCGGGCGCGGACATGATCTTTCCCGAAGCGCTCACCGAGCTGTCCCAATACCGGCGCTTCAAGGACGCTGTGGGGGTGCCGGTGCTCGCCAATATCACCGAGTTCGGCCGCACCCCGCTGTTCGATCGCGATGAGCTCGGTGCGGCCGGCGTGGATATCGTGCTCTACTGCTGCTCGGCCTATCGCGCCATGAATGCCGCGGCGCTTGCCACCTACCAGGCGATCCGTCGCGATGGCACCCAGCGCGGCATGCTCGAGCACATGCAGACGCGCGAGCAGCTCTATCACTATCTGGATTACGAGGGCTACGAGCGCGCGCTGGATCGGCTGTTCGCAGCCGGAAAGGAACGCTAGATGGCCAAGAAATCGGTAGCCCTCTCGGGCGTGCCCGCGGGCAATACGGCGCTGTGCACGGTCGGGTTGTCGGGCAACGACCTGCACTATCGAGGCTACGACATCCTGGAGATCGCCGAGCGCTGCGAGTTCGAGGAAGTCGCGCATCTGCTGATTCACGAGCGCTGGCCCACGGCCACAGAGCTCGCGCGCTACCGACAGCGGCTGGCCGCAGCGCGCGAGCTGCCCGCGGCATTGAAGACGACGCTCGAGCTGCTGCCGGCGACGACGCATCCGATGGACGTGCTGCGTACCGCGGTGTCGGTGCTCGGCTGCCTGGCGCCCGAACCCACCGCGCATGCACCCGAGGCGGCGCGCGAGCGCGCGGACCGGCTGATCGGCGCGCTGCCCTCGATGCTCTGCTATTGGTATCACTTCAGCCGCGATGGCCGGCGCATCGAGCTCGCGACGTCGGACGAGTCGGTCGCAGCGCACTTCCTGCACCTGTTGCACGGCCGGCCGGCGGAGGCGGAGTCGGTGCGCGCCATGCACACCTCACTCACTCTGTACGCCGAGCACGAGTTCAATGCTTCCACTTTCACCGCGCGCGTGATCGCCGGCACCGGCTCGGATCTGTACTCCTGTATCGTCGGCGCGATCGGTGCACTGCGCGGCCCCAAGCACGGCGGCGCGAACGAGGTGGCCTTCGAGATCCAGAGTCGCTACGACTCGGCGCAGGTCGCGGAGGACGACATTCGCCGGCGCCTGGCGGCGCGCGAAGTCATCATCGGCTTCGGCCATCCGGTCTACACCGTCATGGACCCGCGCAACGAGGTCATTCGTCGGGTTGCGCGCCGACTCTCCGAGCGTGCCGGTGAGATGCGGCTGTTCGCCGTGGCCGAGCGCATCGAGGCGGTGATGCAGTCGAGCCGGCGCATGTTTCCGAACCTCGATTGGTACTCGGCCGTGGCCTATCACCGCCTGGGTGTGCCCACGGCGATGTTCACGCCGCTGTTCGTGATTGCGCGCACCAGCGGCTGGGCTGCGCACGTGCTCGAGCAGCGCGCCGACGGCAAGATCATCCGCCCGGGCGCGAACTACGTCGGTCCCGAACCGCGCCCCTTCGTGCCGCTCGAGCAGCGCGCATGACCCAGCCGCCTGCCGCCGAACGTGCCCCGATGGACAAGATAATCACGGCGATCGCCGACTATGCGCTGGCCGATCTGAGCCCGAGCAGCCTGGCCAGTGAGACGGCGTATCTGTGCCTGATGGACACGCTGGGCTGTGCTTTTCTGGCGCTGCGCCACCCGGCGTGCACACGCCTGCTGGGCCCGGTGGTGCCAGCCGGGCTGGTGCGCGGCGGCGCTCGCGTACCCGGGACCGGTTATGAGCTCGATCCGGTCACCGCGGCCTTCAACATCGGCACACTGGTGCGCTGGTTGGACTTCAACGACACCTGGCTTGCGGCCGAGTGGGGGCACCCGTCCGACAATCTCGGTGCACTGCTGGGAATCGCCGACTATCTCTCGCGTGCGGTGCTGCTGGAAGGACGCGAGCCTATCAACATGCGCGCGCTGCTCACGGCGATGATCAAGGCACACGAGATCCAGGGCGTGCTGGCGCTGCAGAACTCCTTCAATCGCGTTGGGCTGGATCATGTGCTGCTGGTGCGTGTCGCGAGTACGGCGATGGTGTGTGCACTGGCCGGCGCGACGCGCGATCAGACGGCCAACGCAGTGTCCAATGCCTGGGTGGACGGAGGATCGCTGCGTGTCTACCGGCATGCGCCCAACACCGGCACACGCAAGAGCTGGGCGGCCGGCGATGCAACTGCGCGCGGCGTGTGGCATGCACTGTTGTCGCTGCGGGCGGAGATGGGCTACCCCTCGGCACTGACGGCCCCGACCTGGGGCTTCTACGATGCGCTCTATCGGGGCCAGCAGTTTTCGCTGCCCCAGCCGTTCGGCAGCTACGTGATGGAGCACGTGCTGTTCAAGGTGGCCTATCCGGCCGAGTTCCACGCACAGACCGCGGTCGAGGCCGCGATGCGTCTGCACCCGCTGGTTGCTCAGCGGCTCGACGAGGTGCAGCGCATCCTCATCGAGACACAGGAGGCAGGCGATCGCATCATCAACAAGACCGGGGCGCTGGCCAATCCGGCCGATCGCGACCACTGTCTGCAGTACATGGTGGCCGTGCCGTTGATCTTCGGTCGACTGCAGGCAACCGATTACGATCCGGAAGTTGCCGCCGACCCGCGCATCGATGCGCTGCGCGCGCTGATGCAGGTGCGCGAGAATCCCGACTTTACGCGCGACTATCTGGATCCATCCAAGCGCTACATCGGCAATGCCGTGCAGGTGTTGTTCCGCGACGGCAGCGCCACCGAACGGGTGGTGATCGACTATCCGCTCGGCCACCACCTGCGACGTGCCGAGGCGCTGCCGCTGTTGCACGCAAAGTTCGCAGCCGCGGTGCGCGGCCACTTCGGCGAGACGCAGGCGGCAGAGATTCTCGAGCTGTTTGCCGATCGCGAGCGGCTCGAATCCATGGCGGTGGGCGAGCTGATGGCCGCTCTGGTGCTGGCATGAGCCCGATCCTCGTCGCCCTCAAGCGCGTCATCGACTACAGCGTACGCGTGCGCATCCGGCCCGACGGCGCGGGCGTGGTCACCGATGGGGTCAAGATGAGTCTCAACCCCTTCGACGAGATCGCGCTGGAGGAGGCGTTGCGCATCCGCGAGCGCGGCCAGGCCGGCGAGGTCATCGCGGTGAGCATCGGACCGGCCGACGTACAGCCGCAGCTGCGCACGGCACTGGCGATGGGCGCCGATCGCGCGATTCTCGTACAAGTCGAGCAGCCGCTCGAGCCGCTGCAGGTCGCACAGGTGCTGTTGGCACTGTGTCGCACGCATCAGCCGCAGTTGGCGATACTCGGCAAGCAGGCGATCGACGACGATAACGGCCAGACCGGTCAGATGCTCGCGGCACTTTGGGAGCGACCGCAGGCGACGTTCGCCTCCAAGCTCGAACTCGAGGCGGGTCAGGCGCGTGTGACGCGCGAGGTCGATGCGGGGCTGGAGATTCTCGAGGTGCAATTGCCCGCGGTCATCACCACGGATTTGCGGCTCAACGAGCCGCGCTACGTGCGGCTGCCGGAGATCATGAAGGCGCGCAAGAAGCCCCTGGATGTCGTGACGCCGGCGTCGCTTGGGGTAACGGACACTGCCGCGCGCCTGCAGGTACTCAAATATGAAGCGCCCGCGCCGCGCGCGCGCGGTGTACGCGTCGGCAGCGCCGCTGAGCTGGTGGAGCTGCTGGCGCAGCGCGGTGTGCTGTGAGTGCCGCGGCGAGCGCGGTGCTGGTCGTGGCCGAGCACGCCGCCGGCCGCCTCAATCAAAGCACTGCACGCTGCGTGAGCTGCGCGGCGGCGATCTGCGCAGCCGCCGGCGGCGCGCCGCTCGATGTAGTGGTGCTCGGTGCCGATCCGGCCGCCGTGGCGCAGGCGGCCGCGCAGCTGCACGGTGTGCGGCGCGTGTTGACGCTGGCGCGAGCCGAGAACGCCGAGGCGTTGGCGGCCGTGTGGGCCCCGCAGATCGTCGAGCTGGCCAATGACTATTCGCATCTGCTCGGCCCCTCGACGACCTTTGGCAAGGATCTGATGCCGCGCGTCGCCGCTCTGCTGGGCGCCGCACAGATCAGCGATGTCATGGCCGTGCAGTCCGCCTACCGCTTCCAGCGCCCGGTGTACGCCGGTAACGCGATCGTCACGGTCGAGGCGCCCTCCGACACGAAGCTTGTGGCCACGGTACGGGCTGCCTCCTTTGCGCCGGCCGCCAGCGACGCCCATGCCCCGATCGAGGCGCGCACGCAATCGCTGTCGCTGCCGACGCATACGCGCTTCGTATCGCGCTCGGAGCCGCAGCTCGGCCGCCCGGACCTGCAGACCGCGGCGCGCGTGGTGTCGGGCGGTCGGGCGCTGGCCAGCGCGGATAATTTTCAGCTGCTCTATCGGCTCGCCGACGCGCTGGGCGCGGCCGTGGGCGCCTCGCGCGCCGCCGTGGATGCCGGTTACGTGCCCAACGACCTGCAGGTTGGACAGACCGGCAAGATCATCGCGCCGCAGCTGTACATCGCGTTGGGCATCTCGGGGGCGATCCAGCACCTGACCGGCATCAAGGACGCTCGCACCATCGTGGCGATCAACAAGGACGCCGATGCACCGATCTTCGAGGTCGCCGATATCGGCCTGGTCGGCGATCTGTTCCAGATCGTCCCGCAGCTCGAGCAGCTGATCCGCGCGCGCCCCAAAGCTTGAAACGCCGCGCCGCGGCGCGACTCAAGCTTCCGACACCAACCGCTCGGCGAGCGTCGCCAGGCCTTGCAGCGGCACGTTGAGCCACGTCGGGCGGTTGGCCGCCTCGTAGCACACCTCGTAGGCGGCCTTTTCAAGCAGGAACAGATCGAGCAGCCGGCGCCAGTCCTCCGCTGTGCGCCATTCGTGCGGCAGCGGTCGGCTGGCCTCGGCGTACGCGGCGAGGAAGGCGCGTTCGGAGATGCGATGGAAGCGCTCGATGACGGCCTGCTTGCGCGCCTTGACCAGATCGCTCTGTCCGGCGCCACCGCTGGCCAGGCCGCTGGCCGCCAGGTAGTCGAACGATCGCACCAGGCCGGCCACATCGCGCAGCGGGCTGCTCTTGGCACGGCGCTCGGCCAGTGGCCGCGCGGGCTCACCCTCGAAGTCAATGAAGCAGACGTCGCCGCTGGCGACCAGCACCTGACCCAGATGCATGTCGCCATGGATGCGCATGCACAGGGAGCCGGCACCAGCGCGCGCCAGTGCCGGCAAGCGTTGCAACAACGCCTCGCGTCGCTGCAGCACGCCCTCGACGAGCGCACGCAGCTGCGTCTCGCGCGCTACGCCGGCAAGGGCATCGAACGCAGCTTGCAGCTGTCCGGCCACCGCCTGATGCCAGGCTTCACAGTCCGCCTCGGTCGCATGAAAGGGTGCGAAGGCTGCGTCATCGCTGGGCCGCGCCAGCACCGCATGCATCTCGCCGAGGCGCTGCCCCAGCACGGTGGCCGCGCTGCCAAACTGGTTGAACACGTCGATCTGCTCATCGAGGGGCACGCCCTCGGGTAGCGCGATCACGGCCTGGACCGCCCGATCGAGCACGTTGCCCGACCATTCCCAGGCATTGCCCTGGTTGAACACGAAGGATTGCATCACCGCGAGCACCGTGGGCGTGCCCGTCGCATCCACCTGCGCGACCTCTCCGAGCAGCGCCGGGATATGCGCGAAGCCCTGTTCGGTCAAATAGCGGCCCATCTCGGCTTCCGGGTGCGGTCCGGCGTGCACGCGACGAAACAGCTTGATGATGGCCTGCTGTCCGACAATGACGGAACTGTTGGACTGCTCGAGGTTCGAGCGCCGTACATCAGCGTCCGCGGCGATATGCACTGAGGCGAGGCGCGAGGTCGATTGAAAAAGCAGCTTGCCGTCCGGCACCTCGAGCGTCGTGCCCGCGCTCAGCAGCTGCACCAGCCGATGGATGAAGCTGTCGAGGGTCAGTGCATCGGTCAGCAGTCCAACCCGTCCGCCGCGGCGTACGCGTGCGAGCGCCAGCTGATGCGGCAGGGGCGTACTGATGCCATCCTCGGCCACGAAGCCGAAGGGCAGCAGGTAGTGCTCGCTGCCGCGGGGTAGCCGCACCTCCAGCTGCACCAGCAGCACCGGCGGGTGTAGCGCCGCCAGCGGTGTGACCTGCGCGATATGCACCTGTTGAATCGCCTGATCCTTGGCCCCGAACCAGCGCCGCTTGGGCAGGTAGGCCGGCAACACTTCCTTTTCGAGGAACGAGCGCGCCGGGTCGATCAGCAGTTCATCGAGAGACTGCCGAATGACGAAGGTGCGCAGGTCAGGCAGCGGCTCGGGGGCGGGGGTATGCCAGGCCGGCATCTGCGCCTCGGCAGCCAGCAGAAACCAGTAAAACCCATAAGGCGGCAGCGTCAGCAGATAGGGCAGCTGCCCGATGGGCGGGAAGGCGGAGCCGCCGAGCATCTCGACCGGCACGCGGCCCGCGAAGCTACTGAGCTCGAGCTCCACTGCCTGCGCCGAGCGCGACAGATTCGCCACGCAGAGCATCGTGCCGGTATCGTTGCCATCGGCGTATTCGCGCAGGTAGGCGAGAATACGTCGATTGGTGGGATAGAGCAGCCGCAAGGAGCCGCGGCCGAACACCTTCTGCTGCTTGCGGATGCTGAGCATGCGGCGCGTCCAGTTGAGCTGCGAGTATGGATCGCGCGTCTGCGCCTCGACGTTCACGGCCTGGTAGCCGTAGAGCGGATCCATGATCGGCGGCAGCACCAGCTGGCCCGGATCGGCGCGCGAGAAGCTGCCATTGCGGTCGGGCGACCACTGCATCGGCGTGCGCACGCCGTCGCGGTCGCCCAGATGGATGTTGTCGCCCATGCCGATCTCATCGCCGTAGTAGATGACCGGTGCCCCGGGCATGGACAACAGCAGTGAATTGAGCAGCTCGATGCGGCGGCGGTCGCGCTCCATGAGCGGCGCGAGGCGCCGACGGATGCCGAGATTCAGCCGCGCGCGGCTGTCGGCTGCGTACTGCTGCCACAGGTAGTCACGTTCCTTGTCGGTGACCATCTCGAGCGTGAGCTCATCGTGATTGCGCAGGAACAGCGCCCACTGGCAGTTGGCCGGAATGTCCGGGGTTTGACGCAGGATATCGGTGATCGGAAAGCGGTCCTCCTGCGCCAGCGCCATGAACATGCGCGGCATCAGCGGGAAGTGGAACGCCATGTGGCATTCGTCACCGTCGCCGAAATATTGCTGCACGTCCTCGGGCCATTGGTTCGCCTCAGCCAGCAGCATGCGGCCCGGATAGTCGGCATCGAGGGCGGCGCGGATGCGCTTGAGCACCGCGTGTGTCTCGGGCAGGTTCTCGTTGTTGGTCCCTTCGCGCTCTACGAGGTAGGGGACGGCGTCGAGCCGGAAGCCATCGACGCCCATCTTTGCCCAATAGCGCAGCACCGCCAGCACTGCGCGCAGCACCTGGGGGTTGTCGTAGTTGAGGTCGGGCTGATGTGCATAGAAGCGATGCCAGTAGTAGGCATTGGCGATGGGATCCCAGGTCCAGTTGGACTTCTCGGTATCCAGAAAGATGATCCGCGAGCCTGCGTACTTGGTATCGGTGTCGGACCAGACGTAGAAATTGCGCGCCGCGGAGCCCGGTTTGGCGCGCCGCGCGCGCTGGAACCAGGGATGCTGATCGGAGGTGTGATTGATGACCAGCTCGATGACGACGCGCAGCCCGCGTGCATGCGCCTCATTGATGAGGCGACGCACGTCGCGCAGGGAGCCGTAGTCCGGATGCACGCCGCGATAGTCGGAGATGTCGTAGCCGTCGTCGCGGCGCGGACTGGGATAGAACGGCAGCAACCAGAGGGTATTGACGCCGAGTGCGGCGATGTAATCGAGCCGCTCGATCAGCCCGGGAAAGTCCCCGACGCCGTCGTTGTTGGCGTCGAAAAAGGACTTGATATGCATCTCGTAGATGACCGCATCCTTGTACCAGAGCGGATCGTCGCTGAAGGGACGCTTGGGCGGCCGCGCCCCGGCCGCGTGTGGATCGGTCGGCTTGATGACTGCGTCCAGCATGGTGGCCCTTACGGTGATAATGACGCTTACAGGTAGTAGTCGAAGTCACGCTCGCTGCGGATGCGGCGGCGAATACGCAGAATATGGGCGGGGCTGGTGGCCGGGTCCAGTGCCACGTAGTTGCGTTCGCCCTTCCACAGGAAGCGTGCCCCGGATAGCAGGTCGTGCGCCTGGAAGGCGTCCTGGGCGTCGGCGCCACCGCCACCGCCACCGCCACCGTTGTTATTGTCGCTTTGAGGCAGCGCGACATCGAGTGACACCCAGCCCGACTGGGCGTGGTGCGGGTCGAGGTTGACGATGACCAGGATGCGATCGCTGCCGTCGGCGGTGCGCTTGCTGTAGGCGATCAGGGCCGCATTGTCGATGGCATGGAAGCGCAACCCCTCGTCGCTGTGCAAAGCGGGATTGTCGCGGCGGATGCGGTTGATCAGCGCGATGAAGTCGCGCAGGGTATCTGGCCGCGCTCGCTCCCAGAAGCGCACCTGATACTTCTCGGAATCCAGGTATTCCTCACTGCCCGGATCGCGCGCCTGATGTTCCATCAGCTCGAACGCGGGCCCGTAGATGCCATAGCTCGCCCCAAGCGTTGCGGCCAGCACCAGGCGGGCCATGAAGGCGGGCCGGCCGCCGAACTGCAGATATTCGGTGAGGATATCCGGGGTATTGGGCCAGAGGTTGGGGCGGAAGAAGTTGCTGACCGGCGGGGTGCGCAGCTCCTCGAAATAGCCCCGCAGCTCCTGGCTGCCATTGCGCCAGGCGAAGTAGCTGTACGACTGACTGAAGCCCAGCTTGGCAAGGCGGTACATGACCTTGGGGCGCGTAAATGCCTCGGCAAGAAAGATGGCCTCGGGACAGCGCCGCCGCACGCGCGCGATGAGCCACTCCCATAAGGCGAAAGGCTTGGTATGCGGATTGTCAACGCGAAAGATGCGCACGCCCTGATCCACCCAGAATTCGAAGATGCTCGAGAGCTCCAGCCACAGCTCGCGCCAGTCGTTGCAGCCGAAATCGAACGGGTAGATGTCCTGATACTTCTTGGGCGGATTCTCCGCGTACTGGATCGAGCCGTCAGGCCGCTTCAGGAACCACTCGGGATGTTCGCGCACATAGGGATGATCCGGACTGCACTGGAAGGCGATGTCCAGTGCGAGCTCCACCCCTGCCTCTGCTGCACGGGCGAGCAGGCGGTGAAAGTCTGCCAGGCTGCCGAGCTGCGGATGGATGCTCTTGTGCCCCCCCTCGGCAGCGCCGATGGCCCAGGGACTGCCGGGGTCGCCCTGCGCGGCGAGCGGCCGGTTGTTCGGTCCGCGTCGCTCGCTGTGCCCGATCGGGTGGATGGGTGGCAGATACAGCACATCGAAGCCCATCTGCGCGATGTAAGGCAGCAGCCGCTCACAGTCCGCGAAACTGCCGTGCGCCTGCGGACTCGTTGCGCTCGAGCGTGGAAACATCTCGTACCAGGTGGAATAACGAGCTCGCTCGCGCTCGACCAGCAGCGCAAGCATCGGCGAGCGGGCCAGCGCCTCGGCAGCCGGATGGGTGCGCGCCAGGGCGTGCAGGGCCGCGTCCTGCGCGCGTTGCACACGCTCCTCGAGTACGGCAGCCGCATCCTCGAGCGACTGCGCCCAGTGCTGCAGCAGCACCGCATCATCGGCGGCCTGGTTGGCGGCAGCCCTGGCGGAGGCGGCCAGGGCCAGCTGCGCGCCGCGCGACAGGTCAATGCCCAGGTCCTGTCCAGCCGCCTGTTTCTTCAGCAGATCGGCCCGCCAGGTCTCGAGCGCATCGACCCAGCCCTCAACACGGTAGTGCCACACGCCGAGCCGCCCGACGCGAAAGCCCGCCTGCCAGCGGTCGTTGCCGAGCGCGCGCATCGGGGTGCGCTGCCAGTGCTCCTCACCCTCGTGGCGATAGAGCAGCAGTGCGCACAGCGCATCGTGACCGTCGGCGAACACGTCCGCCTGCACCGCGACCTCATCGCCGAGCGTGCGCTTGGCGGCAAAGCGTCCGGCATCCACACATGGGCTGAGATTCTCGATGACGGCCCGCACGCGTCCTTCCTGTGGTAACGCGGGGGCATCCGTCGACGCGGTTGCGTCCCTCGGGGCGCTGCGATCCGGAGCCGGGCTCATTCGGGAGCCAGGAATAGCACCGCCAGGGGTGGCAGCGTCAGCGTCAGCGAGTGAAACTGCCCGTGCGAGGGCAGGGGGGCGGCCTCCACGCCACCGAAGTTGCCCTGCCCGCCGCCGCCATAGAACGGGGCGTCGCTATTGAGGGCTTCGCGCCAGCGCCCTCCCTGCGGCACGCCCAGCCGGTAATTCGGGCGCGTCACCGGCGTGAAATTGCACACCACCAGCACGCATCCGCCACGACGATCGTTGCGCAGAAACGCGATGACGCTCGACTGCGCGTCGCTGTGGTCGATCCACTGGAAACCCGCGGGCGAGAAGTCGAGCTCATGCAGCGCCGGGGTTGCCCGATAGAGGCGGTTCAGATCGCGCACCCAGGACTGCATGCCCGCATGTAGAGGATATTGCAGAACGTGCCACTCGAGACTCTCCTCGTGCTGCCACTCGCGCTTCTGGCCGAACTCACAGCCCATGAACAATAGCTTCTTGCCCGGATGGCCCCACATGTAGCCATACAGCAACCGCAGGTTGGCGAACTGCTGCCACTCATCGCCGGGCATCTTGCCGATCAGCGCGCCCTTGCCGTGCACGACCTCATCATGGGAGAGCGGCAGCACGAAGTTCTCGCTGAAGGCGTACCACAGCGAGAAGCTCAGCGTGCTCTGATGGTACCTGCGGTAGAGCGGATCGGTGCGAAAGTATTCCAGCGTGTCGTGCATCCAGCCCATGTTCCACTTGAGGCCGAATCCCAGCCCGCCCAGGTAGGTCGGGCGCGACACCATCGGCCAGGCCGTGGACTCCTCGGCGATCGTGTAGCGCTCGGGATAATCCCGCCCGATGGCTTCATTGAGCGACTTCAAAAAGCCGACCGCGTCCAGATTTTCGTGCCCGCCGTAGGCGTTGGGAATCCATTCGCCGGCGCGCCGTCCGTAGTCCAGGTAGAGCATCGAAGCCACGGCGTCCACGCGCAACGCATCGGCATGATAGACATCCAGCCAGAACAGCGCACTGCTGCCCAGGAAATCGCGCACCTCGGCGCGTCCATAGTTGAAGATGGAGCTGTTCCACTCAGGGTGAAAGCCCTGACGTGGATCGGCATGCTCATAGAGGTGCGTGCCGTCGAAATACGCGAGCCCATGCCCGTCGCTCGGAAAGTGCGAAGGCACCCAGTCGAGGATGACGCCAATGCCGCGCTGATGCAGGTACTCGATCAGGTACATGAAGTCCTGCGGCTCCCCGTAGCGCGCGCTCGGGGCGAAGTAGCCGGTGACCTGGTAGCCCCAGGAGCCATAGAAAGGGTGTTCCATCACCGGCAGCAGCTCCACATGCGTGAAGCCCAGGTCCAGTACGTAATCGGCCAGCGCGGGGGCGATCTCCCGATAGCTCAGCGGGCGATTGCCCTCTTCGGGCACGCGTCGCCAGGAGCCCAGATGCACCTCGTAGATCGACCAGGGAGCATCGAGCGCATTGACGCGCTCGCGTGCGCGTGGCCAATCCTGCTCTTTCCAGTCGTAGTCGAGCGGGCAGACCACCGAGGCGGTGAGCGGGGGCTCCTCGCTGCGAAACGCGCAGGGGTCGGCCTTGTCGATGCGGTAATCGTTGATGCGCGAATGCACGTAGTACTTGTAGCGGGCGCCGGCGCCGACCTGCGGCACGAACAGCTCCCAGATGCCCGACTGGTCGTCACGCGGTCGCAGCCGATGATGCCCGGGCTGCCAGCCGTTGAAGTCGCCGATCAGGCTGACATCCGCGGCATTGGGCGCCCAGACCGCGAAGTGCGTGCCGGGTACGCCGTCGGCCGTGAGCACATGTGCGCCGAGATGGCGGTAGGCGCGCAGCAGCGTGCCTTCCCGGAACAGATACACATCCTGCTGGCTGAGCTCGTCCATGTGCAGCAATTTGACCAGCGCTCCCTGCGACGGCTGTCGGTGTGCGGATGGCGTGTGTGTGGTCCTGCGTGCCGGCAGTGCCGGAGCCTTCCTACGCGGGCAGACGCCGAGGGATGCGCGATTTCGTCAATTGCCGCTACCCGGCGCCGGCCTGAGGTGCACGCAGAATGCTGCGATCCACCGCGGCCAGGTTCGTACGCCCCGTGAGCGCGAGGCTGACCTGCAGCTCATCGCGCAGGATGCCCAGCGCCCGCGTGACGCCGGCCCCCCCCTGGGCGCCCAGCGCATACATGTAGGCCTTGCCGATCAGGCAGCCGCGCGCGCCGAGCGCCAGCGCCTTGAGCATGTCCTGTCCGCTGCGGATGCCGCCATCGAAGAGCACCTCGCAGCGCCCGGCGACCGCCGCGACCACCTCCGGCAGCACCGCGATGCTCGAGGGTGCCCCATCGAGCTGGCGCCCACCGTGGTTGGAAACAATGATGCCGTCGACGCCAGCCGCACAGGCGGCCAGCGCGTCCTCGGCGTCGAGGATCCCCTTGACGATGAGTCGTCCCGGCCATTGCTGGCGGAGCCACTCGATGTCCTTCCAGCTGACCGAGCGATCGAACTGCGTGGCAATCCACTGCGAGAGCGTGGAGAGCCCGCCGGTATTGGCCAGGTGCGAGGCGAGATTGCCGAAGGTGCGCCGTTTGCCGAGCAGCACGCCGAGTGCCCAGCGTGGCCGCAACGCGATCTCGACTGCATTGCGCAGTGTCAGGCGCGGCGGCACGGTCAGGCCGTTTTTGGCGTCGCGGCGTCGCAGCCCCTGGATCGGCAGGTCCACGGTCAGCACCAGCACGGAGCACTGTGCCGCGCGCGCCCGCGCGATGAGCTCCTGATTGAAGCCGCGATCGCGCATCAGATAGACCTGAAACCAGAAGGGCTGCGGCACGGCTGCCCGCACGTCTTCGATGGAACAGATCGATAGCGTGCTCAGACAGAAGGGCACGCCGAAGGCGGCCGCTGCGCGCGCGCCGTGGATCTCACCGTCGCCGTGCACGAAGCCGCCCAGCCCGATCGGTCCGATGGCCAGTGGCATCGCGACCTTCGCACCGAGCAGGGTGCTCTCGAGCGACAGGGTGGACAGGTCCACCATGATGCGCTGGCGAAATTGCAGGGCGTCCAAATCGGTGCGATTGCGGCGCAGGGTTTGCTCATCGTAGGCGCCGCGATCGACGTAGTCGAAAAGCGCGCGCGGCACGCGCCGCCGTGCCAGCGCGCGCAGGTCCTCGATGCTGTTGATGACGGACATGGGCAGTCTCTCCTAGAACGCGGTCCCCTGGGTGTCGGGATGTGCCTGGCGCTGCGCCCGCCGCAGTTCCGCGAGGGCCGGGGTCGACCAGCCGCTGCGTACGCCCCGGGCGCAGAACAGCAGCGCGCCCGCGCCGACCGCGCGATGGGGCGATACGCTCGTGGAAAATCCGGCGCTCATGAGGTCGCGGGCCGCTGGGTGCGCGCCCCCAAACTGTCGAACAGCGGGGTGAGCAGGGCTGCGAGTGCCAGATTCAGCAGCAGCGTGTAGAAGGCGCTGTAACCCGGCAGGCTCCAGCCGCCCACATGCAGCGTGTACGCCGGGGTCAGGTGCGTGGCAAAGGCCATCGCAGTGCCGGCGAGCGTGCCGGCCGCCCAACCTACCAGCAGCGCCCAGTCGTTGAGCCAGTCCGTGAATGCTCCCAGGATGACGGCGGGCAGAGTCTGAATGATCCAGATGCCGCCGAGCAGCTGCAGGTAGACCGCATAGTCGGTCGGTACCCAGAGCACGAAGACGAGTGCGCCAAGCTTGATCACCAGCGCTGCTGACTTGGCGATGCGTGCCTCGCGCCGCTCGCTCGGGTGCGGATCGATGAACTCGCGATGAATGTTGCGCGCATACAGGTTGGCCGAGGCAATGGACATGATGGCCGCCGGCACCAGCGCGCCGATGCCGATCGCCGCGAAGGCGATGCCGACGAACCAGCCGGGGAACAGCTGCAGGAACAGCGCCGGTACCGAGAAGCTGTTGCCGTAGAGATGAAAGCCGGCAGCGAACCGCGGGAGCTGCGCAACGCCTGCCGCAATCGCGAAGAAGCCCATGAGTACCAGCAGACCCAGTAGCAGCGAGTAGCTCGGCAGCAGCGCGGCGTTGCGCTTGAGTGCGCGGCTGCTGTTCGCGCTGAGCACGCCGGTGATGGCGTGCGGATAGAGAAACAGCGCCAGCGCCGAGCCGAGCGCCAGCGTCGCATAGGCGCCGTAGCTGCCCGTGGTGTGCGGGCCGGGCGGGGCGAGCAGCAGCTTGGCGCGCGGTACGGCTGCGAACACGTGAGCGAAGCCACCCAGGCGCATTGGCAGGTAGACGATCGCGGTGAGCGTCGTGGCGTAGATCAGGATGTCCTTGACGATGGCGATCGAGGCGGGCGCGCGCAGGCCGCTGGAGTGCGTAAACACCGCCAGAATGGCAAATGCGATCAGCAGTGGCAGGTAGCTGGCGATGCCGCTGCTGCCGATGCCGAGTGCGCCGATCACCACCTGCAGACCGAGCAGCTGCAGGGCGATGTACGGCAGAGTCGCGACGATGCCCGTGAGCGTGATGGCCAGCGCGAGCCAGCGATTGCCGAAGCGGCCGCGCACGAAATCGGCCACCGTGATGTAGCCCTCCCGGTGGCAGATCTCCCACAGGCGCGGGAACACCATGAAGAAGATCGGATAGGCGAGAATCGTATAAGGCACGGCGAAGAACGCCGTAGCGCCGGCGCCGAAGGCCAGTGCCGGCACGGCGATGAAGGTATAGGCGGTGTACAGATCGCCGCCGACCAGGAACCAGGTGACCAGCGTGCCGAAGCGCCGCCCACCGAGCCCCCACTCGTGCAACAGGTCGAGATCGCCCCGCCGCCAGCGAGAGGCGCGCATGCCCAGCCACGCCACGAAGAGGAACAGCGCCGCGAAAATCGCCAGCGCGACCCACTGCGGGTGATTCACGGCGAGCGCCGCGTGGCGAGGTAGACCACGGCCGTGCACAGACCGCCGATCACGACCCACAGCAGCTGATACCAGTAGAAGAACGGAATGCCGAACCAATAGGGATTGGCGCGGTTGTAGAAGGGTGGCCAGAGCACCGCCACGAACTGCACCAGGAAGAGGATGTACCACCAGCGCAGGCGGTGAGGACGCGCTGCGCGCGCCGGAGCCGCCGACGCAGGTGTCGGGCGGGGCGTATCACCTGCCGGGTGTGTGGTGTCCTGCATTTAACATAGCGCAATAATTTTTCTGCGCATATTGTGCCAGTACTCACGGCGCCGGTAGCATCGATTCCAAAGGGGAGGGGCCACGCAGGCTCCGGGGAGAACTAACGTGGTAAAGCCATTGGGGATTGCGTTGCTGTCGCTGGCCGGAGTGGCTGTCGCCGCGACGGCGTATGCAGATGGTCCGCCGTTCGGATTCGACTTCAATAAACCTAACCACGACAAGGATTGCAGCAAACACTGCGTGGTGGGCGCGCCGGAGATCGATCCCGCCTCGGCGTTGGGTGCGCTGACGCTGTTGGGCGGTGGCCTGCTGGTGCTGCGGGGCTGGAGCAAGAAGAAGTAAGCACGCGACCGCTCGCGCTGCGCGCGGGCAGGAAGCAAGCGCCGCCTTCGGGGCGGCGTTTTTTTGGTGCGCCCGGCAGGGCGCCAGCGCAGCCCACCGACGGCTCAGCCTGCGCGCGAGCGGCGCACGGCGCTGGCGGCGAGGATGCCGGCCAGCCCCGCGAACAGCAGCAGCGCGTCCCAGGGCGCCGGCAGCCGCAGCCGCCCGATGGCGAGCCACAGCAGCGCCAGCCAGCCGAGCACCAGCAAAGCGAGGCGGCCGTCATCGACGAAAAAGGCCAGCAGCTCACGCACGGTGCGGTGGAGTGCTTGCATGGGGCGCCGGCTAGTGCGCCAGGAGCGCGGCGCGGCTGGCATGCGCGCGCCGACAGAGGTTGACACCGAGCAGCGCGACCAGCAGATAGCCGGCGATCAACCCGAGCAGTGACCAGTCATCCCCAGGCCAGCGCACGCCGATGGCCTCGCCGACCCAGAAGCTGCCGAAGCTCGTCAGCAGCACCCCGACGCCGAACTTGAGGATGTTCGCCGGTACGTGCGACAGCGGACGATGCAGCAGCACACCGAGCGCGCCGACCAGCAGCAGCGCGGCGAGCGCACCGAGGCTGGCTGGAATCCACAGATGCGCGCCTCCTGCGGCCACGGCCACGATGATGAACACCACCTCGAGCCCTTCGAGCAGCGTGATCTTGAAGCTGGCCAGCATGGCGAACGTATCGTGTCGGCCGCGCCGTGGCTGCGCCTGACCCAGCGACTCGCGCTGCGCGGCATAGGCGGCGTCTTCATCGTGCAGGGGAATGACCCCGGCCGAGCGCAGCATTGCCTTGCGCAGCCAGCGCAGGCCGAACAGCAGCAGCAGCGTGCCGACCACGAGCTGCACGGCTCGCAGCGGAATGCGCGCGAGCGCAGCCCCGAGCAGCAGCATGAGTACCAGCAGCAGCAGCAACGCGGCGGCGCTGCCGAGCAGCGCATCGCGCCAGCCACGCATCGCGCCCACCGCCAGCACCACGGTCAGGGCCTCGACGAATTCCACCAGCGAGGCGAGAAAGGCCGCCAGCATCGGTCCGAGCGAGTGCAGTGCCCCGGTGTTCATGGGTCGTCGCGGCTGGCGGTCAGATCGGACGTGTGCGCCGTATCGTCAAGCCGACCAGTACAGGCATGACGAGCAATACCATGGGAAGCTGCACGATAACTCCGGCGATGATGGCGATGGCCAGTGGCTGCAGCATCTGATCCCCCGAGCCACTGATCGCGACGCCCAGCGGCAGCAGCGCCAGCACCATCGCCACGGTGCTCATGGTAATGGGGCGCAGCCGATCGCGGGCCGCGCGGGCGAGAGAGTCGTGCGGCGACATCTCTTTCTCCAGCGCCTGATACTCCGAAGCGAGAAAGATGGCCATCTCCGTGCCGATGCCGACGATCATCACCATGCCCATCATCGCGGTGATGTTGAACAGCGTGCCGGTAATCCATAGGCCGACGAACACGGCGCCGGCGGAGATGACGGCCGTGCCGATGATGATCAGCGGCAACCAGAAGCGGCTGTAGAGAAACAGCAGCAGCACGAATTCTGCGACCGCCGCGGCTGTGAAGACCTTGATCATGCCGGCAAGCGCCAGCTGCTGCTGCTTATACTCCCCGCCGATGTTGTAGCTGATGCCGGGGGGCACCATGCCTGGTGTTCGCAGTACCCGCTGGACTGCCGCCACGGTTGAACCGAGGTCGTGTCCGCCGCCGATCTCCGCCGTGACCGCGGCGATCTGCTCGAGGTTGTCACGATCGATTTCCGGCTGACCGGGCACGAAGTTCACGTGGCCCACCATGCGCAGCGGAAAGACACGGCCGGACGGGGAGCGCAGCGGCACATCCGCGAGCGCATCGCGATAGATACGGCTGGTGCCAAAAGCCGGGGCCAGGTGCAGACGTACGCCGACGTCCTGAACTGCTCCGAGGAAGTGAGTGACGACCGTGCCGTAGAGATAGTGGGTGAGCTGGTCCTGGATGTCGGCAGCCGTGGCGCCCTGGGTCGCAGCCGCTGCCGGATCGACCTGAACCTCGAGCGCGTCACCGGCCGGAATGACGCCACTATTGACCGAGTCCGGTTCGATGCCGGGAACCTTGCCGATCGCATCGGCGACCTTGTTGGCGGTGCCGTTGAGCGCCGCAGGGTCTCCGGAGAGGTTGATCACGATCGGCTGAGGGCGACCGACCATGTCATTGATCATGTCATCCAGCAGCTGGTGCGGGTCGATTTGGATGCCGGGAACCTGCGCTGTGATCTCGCCGTTGATCTGATCCATGATCTGGTTCAGCGGCGGCCGGCGCGTATCGACGAGCTTGACGAAGAAATCGCCCTGATAGGCTTCCTTCAGATCCCCACCCAGTCCGGCACCGGTGCGACGCGAGAAGGTATAGACGTAGGGGTTGGCATGCAGCAGGCCCTCGATCTGCTGAAGCTCGCGGTTGGATTCGCTGAGCGAGCTGCCCGGTGCAGTCTGATAGTCCAGCACGAAACCGCCTTCGTCCATATCGGGCAGGAATCCGGTTCCCACATGACGGTAAGCCAGCACTCCAGCGGCAGCCAATACCACCAGCGCGACGCCGATCAGCCATGGGCGAGCGAACAGGGCATGCAACGCCTGGCCATGCAGGCGCGTCAGCCAGCTCTCGCGGGCCTGCGCAGGATCCTTCCAGCGTCTGAAGTCTACGAGACTGCGCGCCAGCAGCGGCACGATCAACGCAGTGAGCGCGTACGAGACGACCAGCGCAGTGACCATGGTCACGGAAAGGAACTTGAAGAAGGCTCCCGTCACACCGCTCAGAAATGCCAGCGGGATGAAGATCAGGATGGTTGCCAGACTCGAGCCGAACAATGGCAGGAGGAACTCCCGTGCCGCCGGCAGCACCGCGCTTTGCGGCTCCGTCACACCGCGCGCACCAGCGCGTCGCGCAATGTGCTCGATCATCACGATGACGTCGTCGATGAGCAGCCCGATGGCCGCGGCCAGACCGCCGAGCGTCATAATGTTGAAGGTCATGCCGAGCACGTACAGCACCAGCACGGTGATCAGCAGCGACATCGGCACGATGATCATGGCGACGGCGGCCGCACGCCAGTTGCGCAGAAAACCCAACACAACCAGCGCCGCAAAGATCAGCCCGATCACGATCGCCTCGGCCATGGCCGAGATGGAGGAGCGCACCAGCTGCGTCTGGTCGTACCAGCGGTAGAGGTGAATGCTCGGCTGACGCGCGAGGAACGCACTTACGGCCGAATCGACCGTCTTTTCCAGGCTGAGCGAATCGGCCTGATCCTGTTGATAGACGTCGATGGTGACCGCGGGCTTGCCGTTGTCATTGACCAGCAGCCACTGCGGCACTGTACCGTTCTGCACCTCGGCGACATCGGCAAGGCGCACAATGCCGCTCTTGCCGGTCCGCAGCGGCACCTGTCCGACCGATCCCGCGGAGCTGAAGGCGTTATTGCCAATGGTCAGGTAGAGCCGGTCATTGTCCTCGAGCCGCCCGATGGCCGTGAGCTGGTTCGTGTTAGCGAGCGCCTGCGTCACATCCGCCAGTGTCAGCGAATAAGCGCGCAGTTTCTCGAGGCTCACGGTCACCTCGACCTCGGGGGTCTGTCCGCCGAGCACGCCAACCCTGCGGATTCCCGCGATGCCCGTCAGCAGCGGGGCAATCTGGTACTGCGCCAGCCGCCGCAGTGCGACCGGAGAGACCTGATCGGATACCAGTGCGTAGGACACGAAGGGCATGAGCACGTTGGGGCTCATCTGGATCGCGTCGTAGCTCGTGCCTGGCGGCAGATCCGGCAGCGTCTGGGCAAAGGCCGAATCCACGCGCAGCAGCGCCTGGTTCATATCCCAGCCCCACGGGAAATCGACGAAGATCTCCGCGGAGCCGCGCGAGGTCGTCGAAACGACCTCGACGACGCCCGGCAGTGCGCGCGCCTCTACTTCGAGCGGCTGCGTCACCTGAATCAGCATCTGGCCGGCGGGCATGCTGCCCGCGTCGACCTCGACGCGGATGCGCGGGAAGCTCGTGACCGGGAACAGACCCACGGGCACGCCGAATCCAGCTGCGATGCCTGCCAGTGCCAGCGCGATCGCTACGCACAGCAGCGCCGGTCGATGACGTTCGAGCAGACTGGCAAAGGTCAAGGGGTGGCTCGCTGACCCGACGGTTGGGCTGCCGTGGCAAAACGCAGCGGCATGCCCTCCTGCACCTGATAGTTACCGGTCGTCACCAGAGGTGCGTTGGCATCCAGCGCGCCGCTGATCACGTCGTTCGCATCCTGCGTGCCCAGCACTTTGACATCGACGAGCTTGCCTTTACCGCCGACTGCCTGGACGACGTATTCGTCGCCGCTATCATCGATAAGCACCGCGTCGTGCGGCACGAGATAGCCCGAGACGTTCCCGACCGAAATGCTGGCTTGAGCCGCTTCCCCCGGCACGAACTTCTGTGCAGGCAGGGTGATCTCCACCGACACCAGCCCGCTATCGGACTGCACGAGCGCACCGCGTACTACGACATTACCGGCGAAAGCTGAGCTGCTGCCCACGGCTGTCACAATGGCTCGGTCGCCCGCTTTCACACTCATGGCTGCATCGGGCGGCACCCCGACCATGAGCACCAATCCGCCCGGCCGCGCCAGCTCGATGAGCGGCGTACCCTCGGTGACCAGCGCGTGCGTAGTCGCCGATATGTCGGTCACGATGGCATCAAACGGCGCACGCAGTGTGGAGGGCCCCCCGGCGCCCTGTGCCTGCAGGGCAGTCAGTGCAGCGCGCGCGTCCGATTCGGCCTTCTGTGCATCCGCAAGTTGCTGCTGCGTGGCGAGAAACTGCGAGAGCAGCTGCCGCGTGCGCTGTGTGGCCTCAATCGCAACCTTGAGCGCTGAGACCGCCTGGCTATAGCTCGCCGCGGCGCCGGGTGTGGGCAGCAGCTGCACCAGAGGAGCCCCGGCGGTCACGCTTTGGCCGTTGCGCACGTACAACTGCGCCACCTGCGCGGCCAGCGGCGCCGGCACGGTGTTCTGTGCGGCAGGGGTTGCCTGCACAACGCCGTAGGCATTGACCATGCGCTGCGCCGTCCCCTGCCGCAGCGGCACAATCTGCACGAGCGCACTCGCCGTGGCTGCGTCGGCGTCGCCCTCGGTGCCGGCGGCAGATGCGTTGTCGTGGCTGCACCCGGCGAGCCAGGGCAATAGCGCCGCCGTGCACAACACGAAGAACTTCACGGTTTTCATGCGGGGTTCGCTGGCTTGGTGGAGGAGAACAGGGGTGCAGGCGCGCCGGGAACCCGTGGTTGCACCTGGGTACCCAGCATCGTAGCCAGCGCAATCGAATCGCTCCAGAGGTTCTGGCGCAGCGTTGATTGCAGCTCCTGCGCCGCGAGGTAGGAGCCCACCAGGGTCAAGTAGCTGGCGGCGGGATACTCGCCGGCCCGATAGGCCTGCTGTGCCGACTCGACGCTGTGCTGCAGATTTGGCAATTGCGACTGCAGATCAGTCAGCTGGCCCTGCAGCTGCTGCATTTCATCCCATAGCTGCCACACTGAGCCGACGGCCTGATCGAGGCGCGCCTGAAAATCGGCGCGCAGCTGGGTGCGTGTGGCGTTCTGGACGGCGACCGCGCCACGACCGCGATTGAAGAGCGGCAGCGTCAGATTCACCAGACCGCCAAGAGCGTGCACGTCCGTGTTATCGCGGCTCTTGGTGAAACCAATCCCTATATCCGGAAACTGCGACAGCACCGCCACTCGCACGCTCGCCTCCTGTGCCCGATAGCCGGCCTGCAGCGCCTGCAGGTCCGGACGATGCTGTGGCAGCGCCACAAGCGCACTCTGCACGCTCGCACGTGATGGAATCGCGGGGACAGGAAGTGGTTGCAAAGGCAGCTGCACGCTGGGGGACACGCCGAGCAGGCTGCGCAGCCCCTGCTGCGCTGTGAGCAGGCCGCGCTCGGCATCTCCCAGGCGGCTGCTGACGTCCTGCAGTACCGCCAGATCGGCGCTGGTCTGCTCCAGGGTCACGTTGCCGGCCGCCTGTGCCTGCTGCGAGCGTTGCGCGGCGCGCGCATAGACCTGCTGCGCGCTGCGCAGAAAATCGCGCCGCCCCCGCGCAATGGACTGCTGCACGTAGAGCGTGCGTGCCTGGGCCACCGTCTGCCACTCTTGCCAAAGCAGATTCAGCTGCGCCTGCTGCACTTCAGCCCGCGCGCTCGCGTGTAAGGCCGGATGTGTCAGCAGCGAGAGCAGATCGATGTCGAGCTCCAGCCCATAGGCGTTGACCTCCGGGTAGCGAGGATCCTCCGGTCCCACCCGGTCGGTCGGATGGCTCGCCGAGAAATTGAAGTGAGGATCGGGCAGAAGCCCTGCAGCGAAGGCCTGCGCCTGCGCCACGCCGAGCGTCGCGCGAGCGGTATTCAGGTCCGGGTTGTTGAGAACCGCGAGCGTCGCGACGCGCTCCATGTCCAGGGGCATGACGCCGCTGGGCGCGGCACTGGCAAGATTGCTGCGCGTGGGCAAGGACGCCGCATGATAGGTTGCGCAGCCGCTCAGGAACAGCAAGGTGAGCAGCGGGAAGCGCAGCGAGTCGGACAGATGCGCCAAGACCTCGAGCTGCGAATTGGGCCGCGCCATGCTCATCTGTGCGATTATCGGCGGGGGCCGATCGGCTGGCATTGTATTTTTGTAAGGCTCGCTGTGCGGGCGCAGGCTGCATGAAAGTGCTGTTGGTGGAAGACGACGCGGAGACCGCCGCCTATATCTGCGCGGGACTCGGGGCGCAGGGTATCGATGTGCAGCACGTGGCGGACGGCACGCGCGGACGGGCGCTTGCCGCCGCGGGCCACTATGAGGCCCTGATCCTCGACCGGCGCCTGCCGGGGATCGATGGATTATCGCTGCTGCAAGGCCTGCGCAGCGCCGGAGTACGCACGCCCGCGCTGTATCTGACGGCCATGGATGGCCTGGACGATCGCATCGAGGGCCTGGAGGCCGGTGGCGATGACTATCTCATCAAGCCCTTTTTTCTCGGTGAGCTGCATGCGCGCCTGCGGGCCTTGGTGCGTCGTTCCACCGCAGAAGTGCAGACACGGCTGCGCGTCGGCGACATCGAGCTGGACCTGATCGCGCGCCGGGCGATGCGCGCGGGTGAGGAGCTGCCGTTGCTGCCGCAGGAGCTGAAGCTGCTGGAGTACCTCATGCGCAATGCCGGCAGCATCGTCACGCGCAGCATGCTGCTCGAGCATGTCTGGGACATCCATTTCGATCCTCAAACCAGTGTCGTCGAGAGCCATATGAGCCGTTTGCGCGCCAAGCTCTCTCCTGGCGGCGGTCGCGAATACATCCGTACGGCACGCGGTGCAGGGTACGTGTTTGTCATTCAGTCGGCAGCTCGATAACGAAGGCATCCGCCTTGCGACCCTGTTGATCGGGCTGTTCGCGCTCTCGGCGCTGCTGCTGGGCGCGATGGCCTATATCATCGCCGGGCGCGCCATGGGCGCCGAGTTGCATGATTTCATCAGCGCCGATCAGGGCGCGGTGCTCAGCGGTTTTCGCAGCGAGGGATTGTCGGAAGCCGTGGAGGTGGTGCAGCAGCTCACGGCCGTGCCGCGCCTGTCGGCCCGCTATCTGCTGCAGGATCGGCAGGGTCGGCAGCTGGCGGGCAATCTCGCCGCGATGCCGGCGCGCTCCGGCACTTTCGAGGTGCGCAGCAGCGGCGGACACGTGGTGCTCGGGGAAGGCGACTTCCTGCCGGATGGCACCTACCTCTTCGTCGGGGAAACCACCGACCGGCTCGCCGGTGCGCGCGCGCGCATTCTGCGCTCCTTCGCACTGGTCATTGGTGTGACCATGCTGCTGGCCCTCGGGGTAGGTGCGCTGCTCAGTGCGCGCTACCTGCGACGTATCGATGCGATCATCCGTACCTGCCAGGACGTGGAGGCGGGCGCATTTGGCGAGCGCGTGCCCATGGGGGGCTCGCAGGGACAGCTCGAGCGGCTCACGGCGACGATCAACGCGATGCTCGATCGCATCGCCACCCTGATGGAGAGCCTGCGGCAGGTTTCGAGCGACATCGCGCATGATCTGCGTACGCCGCTCACGCGGCTGCGCCAGCGGCTGGAATCGGCGCGCCACGGGCCGCTGTCCGCTGCGGCCCCCGCCGAGGCCATTCAGGGTGCACTGCAGGACTGCGATGCAATCCTCGCGCTGTTCTCGGCGCTGCTGCGAATCTCGCAGATCGAAGCCGGTACACGACGCGCGAATTTCACCGAGGTGCAGATCGATGTGCTGCTGCGCCGGATCCTCGAGATGTATCTGCCGGTCGCCGAGGATGGTGCCCAGCAGCTGCAACTGCATTGCTCTGAGCCCGAAGGCAGTGTGATGGTGGTGGGTGATCGCATGCTGTTGACGCAGATGCTGTCCAACCTGCTCGAGAACGCCATCCGGCACGCTGGGCGAGAAGCGCAGATTCGTATCGAGTGCCAGGTCCTGGATGCGCAGGTGCAGGTGCAGATCAGCGATACCGGCCCCGGAATCCCCGCCGAAGAGCGCGACAAGGTGTTTCATCGACTCTATCGCCTGGAGCGCAGCCGCAACACGCCGGGCAACGGGCTCGGGCTTGCGCTGGTGGCCGCGATCGTCAAATTGCATCGCTTCCAGGTCACGCTGTCGGATGCGGTGCCGGGGCTGTGCGTAACGCTGACGATGCCGCGCGTGGCTTCGCAGGAGCTCGCGCTGGCAGGGCTGCCGATCAGGGCCTGACGCCGCCCCGGGTTGCAAGCAAGGTTGCGCGGTTGCCAGTCACACGGTAGTTTGCCGGCCTAAAGTCGCGGCGCTCCGCCACGGCATTCCCTGCATCCATGCGTCTTACCGATCAGATAACCGCTGAAGGTCGTCGACTGTTTCAGTTACGCAGCGCCATGCCGGTGGTGCTGCTGCCGGCGCTGTATTTTGCGCTGCTGCAGATGGCGCACTTCGAGCAGCGTTGGGGCGAGCAGGTCGAGGATTTCTGGCTGGCGTTCTGTGTCTGCATCAGCGCGTTGGGTCTGTTGATGCGCTGCCTGACCGTCGGCTTCGTTCCCGCGGGTACCTCCGGTCGCGGCCAGGGCACCCCCTCTGCATCCACGCTCAATACGCTCGGCATGTATTCGATCGTGCGCAGCCCCCTGTACCTGGCTAATGGCGTCATGTGGTTCGGGGTGGCGCTGGCAACCAGCAGTGGCTGGTTCGTCATCGTGAGCGTGCTCGTCTACTGGATCTACATCGAGCGGGTCATCGCCGCCGAGGAAGCCTTTCTCGAAGCGCACTTCGGCGATACCTTCCGGCATTGGGCACAGAGCACGCCGTGCTTCCTGCCGCGTCCCTCGCTGTGGCGCGCCCCCGCCATGCATTTTTCGCTGCGCACGGTGCTGCGCCGGGAGCATTCCGGTCTGATTGCCGTGGGTGTGATGATCCCGCTGATCAAGTTCATCTCCAATACTCTGATCGAGGGCGAGCCGCCCGCGCGCTGGGTCGTCACCGATCGGGCCTGGGTGATCTTTCTTGCCGCGACGCTGTTCTGCGGCCTCATCCTCAAATTGATGAAAAAGCGCCACTGGCTCGACGCCGTGGGCCGTTGAGCGCGACTTGCCCGCAGCCTCCCCCTCGGGTACGTTTGGGCTCCCTACCTGAGCGGTCTCATCTGCACCGATGACCGAGCTGCATCGCGCACTGTCGGACATCCGCTCGATTCGAGGCCAGCTTGCCCGCGGCATGGAGTTTCGCGGCTACGGTCCGGCGGCTCTGGCGGCAACCGGGGTGGTGGCCTGGCTTGCCGCAGTGGTGCAATGGAGCTGGCTCGGCGCCAGCGTGCGCAACATTCATGGCTATCTGGCTGTCTGGGTGCCGACCGCGGTCATCTGTTTCACCATCATCGTGGTCGAGGCGCATGTGCGCGCGACGCGTCTGCATGGGGGTCTTGCCCCGCAGATGATGCGCGCGGCGCTGGAGCAGTTTCTGCCGCCGCTGTCGGTAGGTCTGCTGCTGACGGTGATCATCTGCACGCGCTCGCCGGGCGCCTGCTGGATGCTGCCGGGCCTCTGGCAGCTCGTCTTCAGCCTCGGTGTCTTCGCCTCCTGCCGTCTGCTGCCCGCGCCGATCTTCGCGGTCGGCGTCTGGTATATGGCCTGCGGGCTCGCCTGTCTGGCGCTGGGCAGGGGTGGCGACGCGCTCTCGCCCTGGGCGATGGGTGTGCCCTTTGGTATCGGCCAGGCGCTCGTCGCGCTCGCGCTTCACCATGGGTATCGCCAAAATGAGCTCGCCTAGCCCGCGGCGGCGTCCGCCGGCCTTTGCCTACGAGGGGCTGGACCGCGTCATTCACGAGCGCGCGCGCCTGGGCGTGCTGACCTCGCTGGCCGCCCATCCCAAGGGCCTGTCCTTCGGTGATTTGAAATTGCTGTGCGGACTGACGGATGGCAATCTGAGTCGGCATCTACGCGTGCTCGAGCGCGAACGATTGATTGCCATCGTGAAGGATCTGCGGCAGCGTCGCCCGCAGACGATCTGTCGCGTTACGACGATCGGTCGGCGCAGATACATCGAGTATCTGGCGGTGCTCGAGAAGGTACTGCTGGATGCGACCGCCGCCGTGCGGACGGAGGCCGGTTCATCGCGCGCGCGCTCCCCACTGGCCAGTACCTGAGCGTTAGATCAGCCCGTCAGGGCAACTGGGCCGAATACCTGATCATCACGCCGCGGGAGATCGGCTCGAGCGCCAAGGTTCCCTGGGATTGCGCGGCCTGGCGACGATTCATCGCAAAGTGCGCGCTGGCGGCTCCGAGTGCCGCACCGGCGACGGTGTCGGAAAGCCAGTGGGCATTGTGGTTCAGTCGCTGGTACGCGGTGAACCCGGCAACGCCATAGCCCAGTACGCGCCGCACCCAGCGGTAGTGATCGTTGCCTGACTCCGCCAGCACCGTACCGATCGCGAAGGCCACCGTCGCGTGTTCGGACGGAAAGGACGTGCCCGAGCTCTCCCAGCGGTTGGGGTTGCTGGTCTGGTTCGGCCCCTCGCGGCGGGCCAGGTAGCCAACGGCGTAGGCGGTCGCGACGCTGAAGACGCCCGCCTCGAGCATGGTATGCGCCTCATGGCGGCCGTCGTCATCGTCGGTGAGATTCGCGTAGCCCCAGGTGCCCAGAAACAGCGCCGCAGCGGGCAGGGCGTCTTGCAGCGTATCGGGACTGCCGTTGGAGACCGATGTTGGCGCGGTGCCTGCAAAATGGTCCCGCACCGAGGTGTCGAAATGGTGTGCGACGCCGATGGCGGCCAACGAGCCACCGAACGCCAGCCAATCGCGACCGTCCCAGCGGGCCGGAGCGGTGACATAGGCTTCGATCGCCTTGAGCGAGCGGCTGAGTGGTGTCGGACAGCTGGGCTCATCCGGATCGGCGCTGCAATCGACCGCAGGCTGCGCTGTCGACGCGCTCGCGGCGCTTGGGGATTCCTGCGCCGGGTCGGGCGGCGTGGCAGGTTGCGCCTGCGCCCCGGCGGCCAGCGGTGCCCAGACCATCGCCGCAACCAGCAACGGTGCCAGCCAGCGCTTTCGAAGCGGCTGCAGCGGGGAGAGCACGCGTGCAGGAACGACGAGTTGAATGGGCGGCAAAGTCCCTATCCGATCTGAGCAGCAGATGCCCGGGAGCAGCAAACCGGGGCCGGGCCCAGTGACCGGGCAAGCCGCAGTGCCAGGCACTTTCCTTCACAAAGTATGGGCGATCCCGGCAGGTCGGGCAAGCCGCCACGGGGCCTGTGCAGCGTTCCGTGCCACAAAAGTGTCCCGATCCCGCCATGCGATCGCAATCTAAATCGGTGACTCTGCCGCGATCGAAAGCGCGGCGCTGATGCCGAGGTCGATCGCAAGGAACCTGTGATCCTGCAAACAGCGGCGGTCTGCATTGCGGTTGTGTTGATTGTGACGATGGGGCGCGCCATCGCACTGCGAGTTTCACTCTCGCTGGCCAAGCATCCCTCGCTGCGCGGCCATGCACGCTGGGCACGCCGCGTGGCCCACCAGATTCGCTACTTCGAATACGCTCCGGACAACTATTTCGCCACTGACGCCGCCCCGCAGCAGATTGCGGCGACACGATGCACCGGGCTGGCGCGGCTGCGTCGCAGCCTCGTCCCGGGTGGGGCGCAGTCGCTGCGCTATATGCAGTCGCTAGAAACGTGCGTTTCCGACGTCAGCTTCACCGCTGCCTATCGCGTCCCCTTTCCGTATCGCGCCGGTCTGCCGCCGGAGCTGCGCCATGGCAGCGTGCTGACGCAGTCGGCCGGTATGCGTGTCTGCGACCTGGATGGGATCTGGCGCTACGACCTGTCCGGTTCCTATGGCCTGAACGTCTTCGGCTATGACTTCTACAAGGGCTGCCTTGCGGCTGGCTTTGCCGAGGCCCAGTCACTCGGGCCGCTGCTCGGTGCCTACCATTGCGCCGTGCAGGCGAACGTGCAGGCACTGCGCGCCATCTCGGGGCTGGACGAGGTCTCTTTCCATATGTCCGGGACCGAGGCCGTCATGCAGGCGGTGCGGCTGGCGCGCTACCACACCCGGCGCAGTCACCTCGTGCGCCTGTGCGGTGCCTACCACGGCTGGTGGGATGGTGTGCAGCCCGGTGTGGGTCATACGCGAGCCGTCGACGATGTCTACACGCTGGCAGATCTGTGCCCCCAGACGCTACGCGTGCTCGAGCAGCGTCGCGATATCGCCTGCGTGTTGATCAACCCGCTGCAGGCGCTGCATCCCAACAGCGAAGGACCGGTCGACTCCGCGCTGCTCGCCAGCGATCGGCATGCCGGGTTTGACCGCGACCGCTATACACAGTGGCTCGCGCAGCTGCGCGCAGTCTGCTCGCGTCGCGGCATCGTGCTGATCTTCGATGAGGTCCTGACCGGCTTTCGGCTCGGGCTGCGCGGCGCGCAGGGCTACTTCGGCGTAACCGCCGATCTCGTAACCTACGGCAAGACGCTCGGTGGCGGTCTGCCGCTCGGCGTGCTGTGCGGCCGCGCCGAGCTCATGAGGCGTTTTCGCGATTCGGCGCCGGCCGATCTGTGCCTGGCGCGCGGCACCTTCAGCGCCCATCCGTATGTGATGGCCTGTATGCGCGTATTCCTGGAGCGCATCCGCACCCCCGAGCTGCAGGCCTGCTACGCGACGGCCGATAGTCTCTGGAAGGCCCGCGTGGCGCAGCTGAACGCGCAGCTCGCGGCCGGGCAGCTGCCGGTGCGCATCGCGCATCTGCAATCCGTCATGACGGTGCTGTATCAGCGGCCCTCGCGCTACAACTGGATGCTGCAGTTCTACCTGCGCGCCGAGGGTCTGGAGCTCAGCTGGATCGGCACGGGACGACTGATCCTGCCGATCAATTGTCCGCAGGGCGATTTCGAGGAGGTCACGCGGCGCATCGTGCGTGCAGCTCGACAGATGCTGGCCGACGGCTGGTGGTGGCAGGCTCCGCATCTCACCAACCGATGGATCAAGCGCCAGCTGCTGCGCGATCTGCTGCGCGCACGTCTGCGGGGCGCGCGCGCAGGCGCTGAGCCCGTAGAGGCGGCTCGCGCACCGGTCATGGCAACGCAGGAGGTCGTCGGACCATGCGACAGATCAGCGCTGCGGTGAGCACGAGCGGCTTTCGCGAGCAGCTGCGCGACGAGTTCGCCGCGTATCTGCGCGAGCAGAGCGCCAGGTTCGCGCCGGCCGAGCGGCTGCGCATCGACTTGCATTGCCATGACCACAACAGCGACGTGCCGGACGAGCTCTGGGGGCGCATCCTGCGGCTGCCGGAGACCTGGCTGCCGACGCGCGAGCTGACCGCCTGTCTGGCGCGCAGCGGCTGCGACCTGCTGACCATCACCAATCACAACAATGCGCGCTCCTGCTGGGAGCTGCTGGAAGCAGGTCATGACGTGCTGGTGGGCGCGGAATTCACCTGTCACTTCGTCGAGTATGACCTGTACCTGCATGTGCTGACCTACGGCTTCTCGCCCGAGCAGGAAACCGTGCTCAATCGCAAGCGCCGCGACATCCATGCGTTCCTGCGCTACGCGGCGGCCTGCGATCTGCCCGTGATCCTGCCGCACCCGCTGTACTTCTACAGTCGCAACGCCCGACTCGGCCCGGCACTGTTCGAGAAGCTCGCGCTGATGTTCCAGCGCTTCGAGGTCCTGAATGGACAGCGGGATGTCTGGCAGAGCGTCCTGGTCCGGAACTGGGCCCGCGGGCTGAGCGAGGAGCGCCTGCATCGCTTCAGTCGCCTGCATCGGCTCGATCCCGCCGACTACGGCGTGCGCATCGGTGCGCCCAAGGTCCTCGCCGGCGGCTCGGACGATCACATGGGGCTCTCAGCGGGTCAGTGCGGCTCCTATCTGTGCGTGCCCGATCTGCTCAGGCGTCGGCAGTCGCGGCCGCTCTCCGCGCTCGCGCTCGAGGCGCTCCGGGCAGGGCATGTGGCCCCCTACGGACAGGTCGGCGAGAACCAGCGCCTCAGCCTTGCGCTGCTCGATTACTTCTCGCAGATTGCCACGCGCATCGAGGATCCGGGGCTGTTGCGGCTGCTGCTGCATCGGGGCGAGACCAGCGACAAGCTCTGGTGCCTGGGCATCGCGAATCTGCTGCTGGAGATGAAGAGGCATCGGCGCACGCAGCGCTTCATCGCTCTGTTGCACGACGCACTGCATGGCGTGCGGCCGCGCTGGTGGCTGCGCTGGTGTGTGGCGGCCGATTATCGCTTCTGCCTGCAGCACCTCGAGCGCATTGCCACGGTGAGCCGCCAGGCCCCGGAGCGCGCCGCCGCCGTGGTCCACGAGGCGATCGGGACGCTCTTCACGGACCTGTCGAGACTGATCATCCGCCGCACGAGCAAGTGCCTGTCGCGCTGCGCGACGTTACCGATGGAGCAGCTCTCGAGCGAGGCGCTGGTGCGCAAGTTCGAGATCCCCACGCAGCTCTCGGCGCTCGTTCTTGGCAAGGTGCCGCGGCGCAGTGATATCAGCGGCGTAAATTTCATGGAGCTGCTCGACAAGCTCTCCTCTCCGGTGATGATGAGTCTGGTGCTGGCCGGCTCGCAGATGGCCAGCACCCGGGTGCTGTATCAGAACCGTCGCTTTCTAAACGAGTTCGCCGCTCAGTACGGCGGCTGCGAGCACCCGCGGCGTGCGCTGTATCTGACCGATTCGCTGCGCGATCGTAACGGCGTGTCCAAATCCCTGTCCGGCAAGCTCGCCGAGATCCGCCGCCGCGGCTACCCCGTGGACTTCCTGATCTGCCACGGCGAGGCCGAATCCGAGCCGCATCTGCACGTCGTGCGCCCGCTGGCGCAGTTCAGCTTTCAGACCTTCGGCGAGCAGTCGATTCGCATTCCCGATGTGCTCGAGATTGCGCGGATCTTCTATCAGGGCGGCTACGACCGTGTGGTCTGCTCCACCGAAGGTCCGATGGTGCTGGTAGCGCTGTTTCTCAAATACAAGTTCAACGTGCCCGCCTTCTTCTTCATGCACACCGACTGGCTGGATTTCTTCAAACATACCGCCAATCTCGACCAGCACGAGCGCGATCGCATCCGCCGCGTGATGCGAGCGCTGTATCGGCAGTTCGAGGGCGTCTTCGTGCTCAACAACGATCACCGCCGCTGGCTCACGGGCAGCCAGATGGGACTGCGCGCGGAGCGCGTGATGCTGACGGCGCATCACGTCGAGCACATCGCCAGACCCGTGCTGCCAGTGCGCAAGAGCGAGCTGCTGCCCGGCGCCACCGCCGATACGCCGGTGCTGTTCGTCGCCAGCCGCATCAGCCGGGAGAAGGGCGTGCTGGAGCTGCCGGACATCTATGCGCGTGCCCGCCAGGTGCTGCCCGCATTGCGCCTGGTGATCGCCGGCACGGGACCAGCAGAGTCCGAGCTGCGTGCGGCGCTGCCCGATGCGGCCTTCCTTGGCTGGGTCGATGCCGAGCGCATGGCGCAGCTGTACGCGAGCCTGGATCTGTTGTTGTTCCCGTCGAAATTCGACACCTTCGGCAACGTCATCCTGGAGGCCTTCGCGCACGGCATGCCGGTGCTGGCTTACAACTGCAAGGGCCCCAAGGACATCGTCCAGGATGGCGTCAACGGCTACCTGGTCAACAACCGCGAGGAGATGGCTGCGCGCCTCGTCGAGCACTTCCAGAACAGCGCACGGCACGCGCCGATGCGCCAGGCGGCCACGCGTCGCATCGATGATTACCAGGCGGGACCGATCATGCAGCAGTTCATGAAGGATCTGGGGCTGTTGTCCGCCAGGGATCTGGTGCAGCGCCGTGCTGTCGCGTAAGCATGCTGAGGCCATTGCGATGCTTAAGTCAGCACGAGCGTCTCAACTTCCTGCTGACCAACCGCGTGCCGCGGCGTGCCCTGACACGCCTGATGGGCTGGCTGTCCGGCATCGAAAGCCCGACGTTGACGCGCCTGCTGATTGGGATCTGGCGCCGCTTCGCCGAGGATCTGCGCCTCGAGGAGGCGGAAACGCAGCACTTCGAGAGCCTGCAAGCGTGCTTCACACGCCGGCTGAGGCCGGGCGTGCGCAGCGTCGACAGACGCAACGAGGTCGTCGTCAGTCCCTGCGACGCCGAGATCGGCGAGTGTGGCGCGGTTCAGGGGCGCACCGTGTTCCAGGCGAAGGGGTTTCCCTACGAGCTCGACGAGCTGATGCCCGATGCGCCGCTGCAGAGCGCATTCTCGTATGGAACCTACGTCACGCTGCGCCTGAAGTCGAACATGTATCACCGCTTCCATGCGCCGGTGAGCTGCGCGGTACGCGAGATCCAGTACATCAGCGGCGATACCTGGAACGTCAACCCCATCGCCCTGCGGCGCATCGAACGACTCTACTGCCGCAATGAACGCGCGCTCGTACCGCTCACCGACATCGCCACCAGCGGCAGCCTGTGCCTCGTGCCCATCGCCGCCATTCTCGTCGCCAGCCTGCGATTCCACGGCGTCGAGCCTGCGTTGGGCCTGCGTTATCGGGGGCCACAGCGCATCGCCTGCAGCAACCGCTTCGAGAAGGGTGAGGAGATGGGCTACTTCCAGCACGGTTCGACCATTCTGGTCTTTGCGACGCAGAACTACCGTCTGGCACCAGGTATCCGCACGGGCGGCTGCATCCGCATGGGCGAGCCGCTGCTGATCGACACGGCGACACCTGTTCCTATCGCGCAACTGTCGGGAGACACACGATGAAGTTCTTCGAGGAGCTGCATCAGCAGCGTTGGGACGATCATCGCTACTACCACCACAACCGGATCAATCAGAGTCTGCATCTGGCCAGCGCGAGCTGCTTTCTCGCCACCTACGTGCTGATCTTCGTCTGGCCCATGGGTGCGGCGCTGGTGGGCTGGCTGCTCGCCATGTTGCTGCGCCAGGTAGGGCATTTCTTCTTCGAACCGCGTACCTACGATGCGGTCAATCGCGCAACGCACGCCTACAAGGAGAGCGTCAAGGTCGGATACAACCTGCGCCGCAAGGTCGTGCTGCTCAGCATCTGGGCGGCGCTGCCACTGGTGCTGTGGAAGAGTCCGTCGTGCTTCGGGCTGCTTACCGCGCGGCAGGTGCAGCTCGGCCTGCTGCATAACATCGCCATCGGCTGGCTGCTGCTTGGCATGGGTGCCGTCCTGTTTCGGACCGTGCAGCTGTTTTTCCTGCAGGATATTCAGGCAGGACTGGTGTGGTTCACGAAGATCCTCAGCGATCCGGTGCACGACATCCGCATCTACCATCGTGCGCCGCTGCATCTGCTGCGCGGGGAGATGTACGACGAGATGACCGACTGGTATCACCCGCAGCTCGCCACGCTTCTCCAGCCTGATCCCGCGTCCGAGCCGCAAAGCTGACACGTCGCCAGGGTCACCGGTCCATGCAGCGAGCGGGCAGACGCATCCGGGGTCAGGAGCGCACCACCAGAGGGCGCTGCGTTTGGGCTCCGGCCGTGTCATAGTAAAGACATGACTACACCACTCGATAAGACCCTCAAGCGGGAGCTGTCCCTCGACGGACACCTCTATACGGTAACGCTGTCTCCAGAAGGCTTGGGCCTGACACTCAAGGGTCGGCGCAAGGGCTTGCAGCTCACCTGGCGGGACCTCGTCACGGGAGAAGCGGCGCTGGCCGCCGGGCTCAATGCATCGCTGGCAGAGCTGGGGGAGCAAGCCGAGAAATCAGGCTAGCCGTATTGGCAACGGCCTGCCGGGCACCCGCACGGCGGGTTCGATGCGATGGCGGTTTCCGCGCCAGAACTGTCAAATCGCAGCGGATTTCCACAGGACATTGTCACATCGCAGTAGGAGCGGCCCCGACTGCGCAGCCTTCTGTTCCCGCTTAAAATACGTGTGGGGAGTTTGCTTCACACCGGGGACAAAACATGATGCAGTTCCTGCTCGCGATCACTGGATGTCTGTGTCTTGTGCTGCTGGCCATCCTGCGGCGTCCCAAGGGACGTTGGCCCCAGGAGGGGCACGGCCATACCTACTTTACGCGCCCGACCTCGAACAATTGGTGAGCGGAGGAGCCGGCGCGCGGCGCCGGTCACGGGGGTGATGCGGCGGCCTCATCGTGCAGGACGGACTTGAGGCCGTTCATCCCTGGCTCTGCTTCTCGCTGGAGATCGCCCCCAGCACGTTTAAGCCGCTGAATTTCTTGGTCGGGGTGACAGGATTTGAACCTGCGACACCTACGTCCCGAACGTAGTGCTCTACCAGGCTGAGCTACACCCCGAAGACCATCGCAGCCGGGCACCGGTCGCACCAGCCGCTTGGAGCCGCGCAGTCTACGGAAAGGGTTCGGAGGGTTCAACGCAGACCAGCGGGCACCGCAATGCAATGGCCGGGTGGGCACCTACCGCGGCTGTCTTCCCAGATCCTGCACCCGGCCTTTCCAGCTTCCGCCGCGTCCGGCTGCGTAGCGCAGCGCGGAGTGCAGTGTTGCCCCGGCATAAAACGCCGCGACGGCGGGCAGGCACACGCACCAGGCGGCGGAAAGGCCGTAGAAGCGCACCATCGGCAGGTAGCAGAGGCTCATGAGTGCCCAGGCCAGCGCGCCGAGCGCCACGCCCCACGGGTCGTGACTGAATAGCAGCAGTAGCGGCAGCAGGTACGTGAGCACCAATCCGAGCAGCGTCGCGAACAGCAGCAACCAGGAGTGGCGCAGCTGATTGAACGCCGTGCGGGAGACCATGCCGCCGATCTCGGCGAATGAGCCGTAGCGACGCAGGCTCCAGGCGCTCTGCGTCAGGCCGAGCCACAGTTTGCCGCCGCTGCGCTTGACAGCCCCCGCGAGCGCGCAATCGTCGATGATCTGGCTGCGGATGGCCGCCAGACCGCCGATGCGCAGCAGCGCGGCAGGCCGCAGCAGAATGCAGCCGCCGGCCGCCGCGGCGACGTTCGAGCGCGCCGTTGCCGCCCAGCGCGGCGGGTAGAGCTTGAAGAAAAAGAACACGAACGCGGGGATGAGGCAGCGTTCCGCAAAGCTGTCGGCCGACAGCTTCACCATGTACGACACGAGGTCGCGCTGCTCGGTCTCGGCGTTGGCCACCAGTCCCGCGACGCTGGTGCGCTCGTGATGGATATCGGCATCGGTGAGCAGCAGGTAGTCGGGCTCCAGGAGGGCTGCGGCTTGTACCCCCTGGCGCAATGCCCAGAGCTTGCCAGTCCAGCCGCGAAACAGTGGCGCACCGCGCAGCACGCTCAGCCGTGCCGAAGCACCCAGGCCCTCAGCGGCGGCTACGGCGCGCGCCACGGTATCGTCGGTGCTGCCATCGTCCACGATGATCAAATGCAATGAACCGTCGAAATCCTGTCGCAGCAGGGACATCACCGTATCGCCGATGCACGCGGCCTCATTGCGTGCCGGGATGACGGCGACGACACGCCGGCTCTGACCCGGCCGGCGGGCGGGCGGGGACTCAGGCGTGGGCTGGTAGGGATTGAGCAGCCGCGAGACACGCCAGAAGCCGCCGCGGGCGGTCAGCAGGTAAATCCAGATCAACACCGGCAACGCGGCCAGCGTCCGACGTGCCCACATCAGCCAGTGCGGCGGCGGCATCCAATGAGCGAGCGGCAGAAGGGCGGCGGTCACGGGCGGCAGCGGGTAGTCAGCAGGCGGCGGTGCGCTGTTGCCGTCAGGCAGCGCGCTGCGGCGACTCGACTACAAAGGCCAGCGCAGCAGAGCAGGCGCGCACGACCTTGAGCGTGAGCAGCTCATCGGCGCGCGTGCGCCCGAGGTTGATCGCGGCGATCGGCTTGCCCAGCTCGGCCGCGAACCGTGCGAAGCGATAGCCGGAATAGAGCATCAAGGAGGAGCCGACCACCAGCATGGCATCCGCCCGCCGCAGATGCTCATAGGCCGCCTCGACGCGCGCGCCCGGCACGCTCTCGCCGAAGAACACTACGTCGGGCTTGAGGATGCCGCCGCACTCGGGGCAGGTGGGCACGGCGAAGCTCGCGGTCTCGGCGGCGGGCAGCTCCGCATCGCCGTCCGGATGATGACGCGCCGGCTCGAGCTCGCCGGCGCCGTCGCCCAGGCGCGCCGTCCACTGCGGATTTTGCTGCAACAGCCGGTGCTGCAAGTCAGCGCGGCTGCTGAGCCGCTCGCAGCCCATGCAGCGCACGCGATCCAACCGCCCGTGCAGGTCGATGACCTCGCGACTTCCGGCGGCCTGATGCAGACCATCGACGTTCTGTGTGACCAAGCCCTCGATCCGCCCCTGCCACTGCAGGCGCGTCAGCGCGTGATGCGCCTCATTGGGCCGCGCCGCGCCGATGCGCGGCCAGCCCAGCAGACTGCGCGCCCAATAGCGGCGCCGCGCGCTCTCATCACCCGTGAAGGCCTGCAGCGTCATCGGTCGCGCGCTGCGCTTCCAGTTGCCATCGACGTCGCGATAGTCGGGAATGCCCGATTCGGTACTGCAGCCAGCGCCGGTGAGCACGAACAGTCGCGGATGCGATTCAATGAAGCCGCCCAGCAGCGCGCTGCGTGGCGGACGGGCGGCCGGCGGGGTGCTCATCAGTGCCGTCGCGCCACCGTGAAACGCACCAATGCGGCGAGCGCCTGCCGATACGGCGTGTCCGGCAGCGCCTCGAGGGCCGCGAGCGCCAGATCAGCCTCGCTCTGCGCCAGCGCGCAGGTGTATTGCAGGCCGCCCGTGGCTTCGATGGTGTGGACAATCTCCTCGAGTCGTTCCCGTCCCCCATTACGAATGCCCTCGCGGATGAGGCTCGCCTGCGCCTGCGTGCAGTGACGCAGGGCGTGGATCAGCGGCAGGGTCGGCTTGCCCTCGGCCAGGTCCTCGCCGAGATTCTTGCCGCGCGTCTGGGGATCGGACTGGAAATCCAATACGTCGTCGATGAGCTGATAGGCGGTGCCCAGATGCCTGCCGTAGATCGCCAGCGTCTGCTGTGCGCCCTCGTCTGCGCCGCTGACCACCGCCGCCACCTCGCCGCCGGCCTGGAACAGCCGCGCCGTCTTGCGATCGATGACTTCGAGGTATCGCGCCTCGGTCGTCTCCGGATCGTGCGCGTTCATCAGTTGCAACACTTCGCCCTCGGCAATCATGTTGGTGGCATCCGCCATGATCTCGATGACCCGTTGCGATCGTGTAGCAGCCATGAGCTGAAAGGCGCGCGAGTAGACAAAATCTCCCACCAGTACGCTGGCCTGATTGCCGTAGATTTCGTTGGCGGTGTCGCGGCCGCGCCGGCGCGCCGACATATCGACGACGTCGTCGTGCAGGAGCGTCGCGGCGTGGATGAATTCGATGAAGGCCGCCGCGAGGATGCACTCGCTGCGCGCTCCGTCGCAGGCACGACCGGCCAGTACGACCATGAGCGGACGCAGCCGTTTGCCGCCGCCGTCGATGATGTGCTGGGCGACCTGGTCGACGAGGCTCACGGAGCTGCGAAAGCGCTCGCGGATGGTGCAATCGACGGCCGAAAGCTCCGTGCGCACGAGCTCACGGATACGCTCGAGTGCGTCAGGACTCCCGTGATCTATACTCAACTCTCTGTTTCTCCAAGAGAATGTGCCGTTGACCAGCTCGCGCTCCATCGCTAGAATGCGCGGCCTTTCGCCTTCCCACTCGCGCCGGTAACGGCCTCGCGCGGCGGCGCCGGTCTCGCAGCCTCAAGCTGCGATGCAGCGACACACACGGAGTTCTCACAATGTACGCGGTCATCGCCACAGGCGGCAAACAATATCGGGTGGAAAAGGGCGGTTTATTGCGCGTCGAGAAGCTCGACGCCGAGGCCGGCAGCACCGTGGAATTCGACCGGGTACTGCTGATCGCCGATGGCGACCAGGTGCGCCTGGGCTCCCCGCTGCTCAGCGGCGGCAAGGTCATCGCCACGGTGCAGCGCCATGCGAAGGGCGATAAGGTCACGATCGTGAAGTTTCGCCGCCGCAAGCACTATCTGCGCCAGGGTACCCACCGCCAGCACTTCACCGAAGTGCGCATCACGGACATCAGCGTGCCCTGACGCGGCAGCGACAGCAGCACCAGCAGTATTGGAGTCGACACATGGCACATAAGAAAGCAGGCGGCAGCACCCGTAACGGGCGCGATTCCCATAGCAAGCGCCTGGGCGTGAAGCGCTTTGGCGGCGAGCAGGTACTCGCCGGCAATATCCTCGTCCGCCAGCGCGGCACGCGCGTGCGTCCCGGCGAGAATGTTGGCATTGGCACGGATCACACCCTGTACGCCCGGGCCAGCGGCCGCGTGCAGTTCAGGATGCGCGGGGAGGAGCAGCGGCTGTTTGTCAGCGTGCTGCCGGAAGCGGCGGCAACCGCGGCGACGGCGGCAGCAGCGACAGGCGCTTCCAAGGCCTGATTGCCGTGGGCGACCGTCTGTCGCCCCTGCCATGAAGTTCGTCGATGAGGCGCTGCTGCGCGTCCAGGCCGGCAACGGCGGCCGCGGCAGCGTCAGCTTTCGGCGCGAGAAATTCGTTCCCTTCGGTGGTCCCGACGGCGGCGACGGTGGTCGCGGCGCCGACGTGTACCTGCGCGCCGCCGAGGGCATCAATACCCTGGCCGATTTTCGCATCGAACGCACCTTCCGGGCTGCAAACGGCCAGGGAGGCTCGGGCAATGGTTGCACGGGCAAGAGCGGTGAGGACCTCTACGTCACCGTGCCCGTCGGTACCACGGTGCGCGATAGCGATACTGGCGAGGAGATGGGGGATCTGACCGCTGCCGGGCAGGTGCTCAAGGTCGCGCAGGGGGGCAAGGGCGGCTTCGGCAATGTGCGCTTCAAGTCCAGCACCAACCGCGCGCCGCGTCAGTTCGGACCGGGACTGCCAGGCGAGCGCCGCACATTGGGGCTGGAGCTCAAAGTCATCGCCGACGTCGGGTTGCTCGGGCTGCCCAATGCCGGCAAATCCACCCTGATCCGCGCGTTGTCGGCCGCGCGGCCCAAGGTCGCCGATTATCCTTTCACCACGCTGTATCCGAACCTGGGCGTGGTGTACTGCGGCGAGCAGCGCAGCTTCGTGATGGCTGACATTCCCGGGCTCATCGAAGGCGCCGCCGAGGGGGCCGGCCTGGGTATCCGCTTCCTGCGTCATCTGCAGCGCACCCGGGTGCTGCTGCACATCGTGGACCTCGCCCCGCTGGATCCGGAGGCTGATCCGGTGCGCGATGCGCGCGCCATCGCCCTCGAGCTGCGCAAGTTCAACCGGACGCTGGCCGCCAAACCCCGCTGGCTGGTACTCAACAAGCGCGACCTGCTGCCCGACGCGCAAGCCGAGGAGCGCGCCGCCGACATCGCGCGACGCCTGCGCTACCGCGGCCCGCGATTTCTGATCTCCGCGGCGACCGGCCGCGGCACACGCGAGCTCGCCCAGGCGGTGATGCAATTCCTCGAACGGCGCTGACGAGCGACAATGGCACATGCGCAACAGCAAGGTTCGCGCACGCATCGCCGCCGGCAAGCTGCGGTTGCGGCTCCGGGATCTGCGTAATCTCGGTAGCCGCTCCGAAGGCATGCTCGGGCAGATTGGCGTGCACAGCGTCGAGCAGCTGCGCGACCGCGGCGCAGTACGCACCTTTCATGAGCTGCGTCAGGCCGGGGTCACCTCTTCACTGAACATGTTGTGGGCGCTGGCCGGAGCGTTGGAGCCCTGGCCGGAGGGACGGCACTGGCGTGAGGTTGCGCGCGGCGATGACCGCTTGTCGCTGCTGCTGGCGCTGGACGATTTCGAACGAGGGGATCGCCGCTGAGCGGCGGGCGACTCAGGCGCTGCTGGCGGTGTTGGCGCCGCTGGCGCTCCCACCCAACGCCTTGATACGGGCAGCCAGGCGGCTCTTGTGACGGTCGGCCTTGTTGCGATGGACGATGCGCTTGTTGACCAGCGTATCGATCATCGGCATGGCCGCGAGGTAGACGGCGCGCGCCTCGTCGGCGTTGCCCTTTTCGATGGCATCGTTGACCTTGCGCACGGCGGTGCGCATGCGCGAACGCAGCGCGACGTTGCGTGCGCGGTGCTTTTCGGCCTGATGGGCCGCCTTTTCCGCCGATTTCGTGTTCGCCAAGCGATGCTCCGCACCGGATCGTGCCTGAAGGGCGGCGAAGTCTGCCGAGGCGCCCCTGCCTTGTCAATCACCGCGCCGCGGCGGCCCCGGAAGCTGCCGCTAATCCGCTATAATAATTTGTTTGACAGCGTGTTTTTGGGGACATGGAGCTCATCCGGGGATCGGCAGCCGACAAGAGCGCGCAGTGTGTCGTGACCATCGGCAGCTTCGATGGCATTCACCTGGGCCATCAGGCACTGATCGAGCGGCTCAAGTGGCACGGGCGGCGGCTGGGCCTGCCAACCATGATGCTGAGCTTCGAGCCGCTGCCGCGCGAGTTTCTGCAGCCCTCGGATCCGCCGGCGCGCCTGACGAATTTCCGCGAGCGCTGGCGGCTGCTGGCCGGCTTCGGCGTCGACCGGCTCTGGCTGCTGCGCTTCGATGAGGCGCTGCGCCTGTCCTCCGGCAGCGAATTCATGCAACTGCTGGCGGCCGCGCAAGCCCGCGTGATCGTCGTGGGTCATGACTTCCATTTCGGGCGCGGCGGAGAGGCCAGCGCCAACTGGTGTGCGGCGCGCTCCGGCGCCTTCGGCTTCGAAGTGGACGTCGTGGCCCCGGTGCAAGCGCAGGGCGAGCGCATCAGTAGCGGACGGGTGCGCGGCGCGCTGCAGTCGAGCGACTTCAGCGCTGCGGCGCAGCTTCTGGGACGGGACTACTGCATGCGCGGGCGCGTGCGCCCCGGCAATCGCCTCGGGCGCACACTGGGCTTTCCGACGGCCAACATCGCTGTCAAACGCCGACGCGTGCCGCTACAGGGGGTGTTCGCCGTGCGCGTGCGTGGCGCGGGTGCCGCGGGTGCCGCGGGTGCCGCGGGTGCCACCGGCGCTGGCGCCGTGGACGCCTCGCGCGGTGTGCCTGGCGTTGCCAACCTCGGCACCCGACCCATGGTCAATGGTGCGCAGATGCTGCTCGAGGCGCACCTGTTCGATTTCGACGGCGACCTGTACGGGCGCGAGCTCGAGGTGCAGTTCGTCGCACGGCTGCGCGATGAGCTGAAGTTCGAGTCGATGGCGGCCATGGTCGCGCAGATGCATCGCGATGCCGCGCAGGCGCGCGCGCTGCTGGGCGCTGCATGAGGGGCGCTGCGCGTGGCATCGGCGCTGCCGCGCGTGGTATCAGTGATATGCGTGAGTGATGCTGCGCGCTTGAGAGACTTCCCAAGGATGTTCGAGTGACCGATTACAAGCAGACCGTGAACCTGCCGCAGACCGAGTTCCCCATGAAGGCGGATCTCGCGCGGCGCGAGCCCGAGCAACTCGCGCGCTGGCAGCAGCAGGGCATCTATCAGCGCATGCGCGAGGCCGCCCGCGGCCGTCCGCCGTTCGTGCTGCACGATGGGCCGCCCTATGCCAACGGTGCCATTCACCTCGGACACGCCGTCAACAAGATCCTCAAGGATGTCATCGTCAAGTCGCAATCGCTCGATGGGCGCGATGCGCCGTATGTGCCCGGTTGGGACTGTCACGGGCTGCCGATCGAGCTGGTCGTCGAGAAGAAGCACGGCAAGCCAGGCGGCAAGCTCGATGCGGCGCAGTTCCGCGCCGCCTGCCGCGCCTTCGCGTATGCGCAGATCGATACGCAGCGCGTGGACTTTCAACGTCTGGGCGTGTTCGGCGACTGGGAACATCCGTATCTGACGATGGATCCGCGCTACGAGGCGCAGCAGATCCGCGCGCTCGGGCAGATCATCCGCAATGGTCATCTCTATCGCGGCGCCAAGCCCGTGCACTGGTGCCTCGACTGCCGCTCGGCGCTGGCCGAGGCAGAGGTCGAGTACGAGGACCATGTCTCCCCGGCGATCGACGTCGCTTTCGCCGTGCACGAGCGCGCCGAGTTTGCACGCCGCACGGATCTGCCACTCGAGCAGCTCGGCTCGCGCGTGGCGCTGGTGATCTGGACGACCACACCCTGGACGCTGCCCGCCAACGAGGCCGTCGCGCTGCGCGAGGACTTCGATTACGTCGCGATCGCGCTGCCCGCGGACGCAACGCGCGGAACCGCTTTCGCCGAACCGCGGGTCATCGTGGTGGCCGCCGGGCTGGCCGAGGCGACGCTGGCGCGCTATGGCGAACAAGGCGCGGCGGGGGGCCAGACGCTCGGCAGCTTCAAGGGGCGTGTGCTCGAGGGGCTGATGCTCGAGCATCCCTTCCTGCCGCGGCAGGTTCCGGTGGTGCTCGGTGAGCATGTGACGCTCGATGCCGGCACCGGTGCCGTGCACACCGCGCCCGCACATGGCCAGGAGGACTACCTCGTCGGCCAGCGCTACGGGCTGCCGGTGGTCAATCCGGTGGGCCCGGACGGCCGCTTTGCGCCCGACACTGCGCTGGTGGGCGGGCTGCACGTCCAGAAGGCCAATGATGTGGTCATCGCGGAGCTCGAGCGTCGCGGTGCGTTGCTGCATCGGGAGAAGCTGCGCCACAGTTACCCACACTGCTGGCGGCATCACTCCCCGGTGATCTTCCGGGCCACGCCGCAGTGGTTCATCAGCATGGATCAGCGCGGGCTGCGCTCGCATGCGTTGCGCGATATTCGCGAGGTGCGTTGGACGCCTGCCTGGGGCGAGCAGCGCATCACCAGCATGATTGCCGATCGGCCCGACTGGTGCATCTCGCGCCAGCGCACCTGGGGCGTGCCGCTGGCGTTGTTCGTGCACCGGCACACCGGCGCACTGCATCCGCGTACCGAGCAGTTGCTGCAAGAGGTTGCAGCACGCGTCGAGCGCGGTGGCATCGACGCCTGGTTCGCGCTCGATGCCGCGGAGCTGCTCGGCGAGGAAGCCGCGCAGTACGACAAGCTGCTGGACGTCATGGATGTCTGGGCGGATTCGGGGCTGTCGTTCGAGTGTGTCGCGGCGTTGCGCGATGATTTTCACGCACCGGTCGATCTGTATTTGGAAGGCTCCGACCAGCATCGCGGCTGGTTCCACAGCTCGCTGCTGATGTCCGAGGCGCTGTACGCGCGTGCTCCCTACCGCGGCGTGCTCACGCACGGTTTCACCGTCGATGAGCAGGGCCGCAAGATGTCCAAATCCCTCGGCAACGGCATCGAGCCGCAGGACATCCTGCGCACGCTCGGCGCCGACGTGCTGCGGCTGTGGGTCGCGGCGACCGACTATGCGCACGAGATGAGTCTCTCGCAGGAGATCCTCAAGCGCATCACGGATTCCTACCGCCGCATGCGCAATACCGTGCGCTTCCTGCTCGGCAACCTGCATGACTTCGATCCGGTGCGTGATACGGTGCCGCTGGACGAGCTCGTCGAGCTGGACCGCTGGGCGCTCACGCGCGCGTATACACTGCAGGAGGAGATCGTCGGGCACTATCGCAGCTATGCGTTCCACCTCATCTACCAGAAGGTGCACAACTTCTGCGTGGTGGATCTGGGCGGGCTGTATCTGGAGATCGTGCGCGATCGGCTCTACACCACGCCGGCGGGCAGTCACGCGCGCCGCTCGGCGCAGACGGCGCTCTGGCATACCGCGGAGGCGATGGTGCGCTGGCTCGCGCCCATTCTGGCATTTACCGCGGAAGAAACGTGGCGGCATCTTGCTGGAGAAAGGCCGCAGTCGGTGTTTCTTTCCACGTGGCACAGGCTGCCGCCGCCCGCCACCGATCCGATCGCCTGGGAGTTGCTCTTTGGGCTGCGCAAGGATGTGGCGCGCGAGCTCGAGCGACTGCGCATCGCCGGGCAGATCGGCGCGCCGCTGGATGCGCAGCTGTCGCTCTGGAGTGTTCCCGAACAGCACGCGCGTATCGCCGCGCTCGGTCAGGAGCTGCGCTTCTTTATGGTGACCTCGGAGGCGAGCGTCACCCAGGTGTCGGCCGATGTGGCGAGCTCGCCCGCGGAGATTGCCTCCGACGCAGTGCCGTCTGCGAACATGCCGGGCGTGTGGCTCGCCGTGCGTCCCACCGCGGGCGCGAAGTGCGTGCGCTGCTGGCATCATCGCGACGACGTCGGCGTCGACGCTGCGCATCCGGAGCTCTGCGGACGCTGCGTCGGCAATCTATCGATGCCGGGCGAGACGCGGAGGCATTGTTGATGGCCGCGCGTGGCAGTCTGCCCTACGTCTGGATGTCGCTCGCGATCGTGGTGCTCGATCAGCTCACCAAGGCCTGGATCGTCGCGAAGATCGGCCTGTACCAGGCGGTCAACGTTCTGCCGGTGCTGCAGATCACGCACGTCTACAACCGCGGCGCCGCCTTCAGCTTCCTCAACGATGCCTCCGGCTGGCAGCGTTGGGCTTTTGCGGCGTTGGCGGTGATCGTCAGCGTGCTACTGCTTGGTTGGCTGCGGCAGATCGATCGGCGCGAGGTGGCGCTTGCCGGCGGCGTGGCGCTGGTGCTCGGAGGAGCCATCGGTAACCTCATCGATCGGTTGCGGCTCGGGCGGGTGGTCGACTTTGTGGCCGTCCATTGGGGCCCGCACTACTTTCCGACCTTCAATCTGGCTGATTCGGCCATTACCGTTGGGGTCATTCTGTGGCTCGCGGATGCGTGGCTCGAAGCGCGGCACAAAGCCCGGTAAGATCCAGCGCATGAAAATGCTGCTCGCCAATCCCCGCGGCTTTTGCGCCGGCGTCGACCGGGCCATCGAGATCGTGGAGCGGGCGCTACGCATGTTCGGTGCGCCCATCTACGTGCGCCACGAAGTGGTGCATAACCGGCACGTCGTCGAGCGGCTGCGCGATATGGGTGCGGTGTTCGTCGAGGAGCTCGAGGAGGTGCCCTCCGGCGCCACCGTCGTGTTCTCGGCGCATGGGGTCTCGACCGCCGTGGAACGCGAGGCCGCGCAGCGCGGTCTGCAGATCTTCGATGCCACCTGCCCGCTGGTCAGCAAGGTGCACATGGAAGTGGCGCGCAACGCGCGCGACGGACGGGACGTCATCCTCATCGGTCACCACGGCCATCCGGAGGTCGAAGGCACCATGGGCCGCTTCGACACCAGCCACGGCGGTCGCATGCATCTGGTCGAGGATCTGGAGGATGTAGCGCGCCTGAGCGTGCGCGATGCGGAAAAGCTGGCGTTCGTCACCCAGACTACGTTGTCCGTCGACGACACTGCGGCGATGGTGGCGGCGCTTCGCGAGCGCTTCCCAAGCCTGCAGGCCCCGCGGCGCGAGGACATCTGCTACGCCACGCAGAACCGTCAGGATGCGGTCAAGAACCTGCTCGCGCAGTGCGATCTGCTCATCGTGGTCGGCTCGCGCACCAGCAGCAATTCCAATCGGCTGCGCGAGCTCGCCGACCGGGCTGGCATTCCGGGCTACCTGGTCGACGACGCGCGCGACCTCAAGCGCGAGTGGCTCGAGGGTCGCAGCGCCGTGGGCGTCACGGCCGGGGCCTCCGCGCCGGAGGTATTGGTCCAGCAGGTAATCGACCAGCTGCGCAGCTGGGGCGTCGAGACCCCGGCGGAGCTGGCGGGGATCGAGGAAAAGGTCATTTTTGGACTGCCCAGAGCGCTGCGCGCCGCAGTCTGAACCCCTGTACAGTCCCGTCTGACCCGTGGCGCTATAATGACGCCATGTCGCATGACGGGGCACTCTCGGACCCTTCAGTGTCGGCCGCGCAGCGCCTGGCGGCCTGCGGCATCCGCGCGACGCCCCAGCGTCTGCAGGTCGCTAGCCTGCTGCTGTCGGCGCCCCAGCACCTGTCAGCCGAGCAGATTACCGAGGCGCTGCGGCGTGGCGGCAATCGCGTCTCCAAGGCGACCGTCTACAACACGTTGAACCTGTTTGCCGCCCGTGGCCTCATCCGCCAGGTCAACCTCGACGGCAACTGTGCCTGGTTCGACTCGAACGTGGCGCCGCACTATCACTTTCACGATCAGCAGACCGGCGCGCTGCTGGACGTCGAACCGCGCGACGTGCAGTTCAGTCGCCTGCCGTCGCCGCCCTCGGGCATGGAAGTCGCCGGCATCGACGTGGTCATTCGCCTGCGCCGCCGCAGCGAGTAGCCGCAACGCGTCGCGACGGCTACCATAGCCGCCCTGTCGCCCGCCCGATCTCCCGTGCCGGAGTAGCTCAGTTGGTAGAGCGGCGCATTCGTAATGCGTAGGTCGTAGGTTCGACTCCTATCTCCGGCAAATCCCCCTCATCCAAGAACGTCCAGAGACGTCCACTGACATCCACTAAGAGCCTGTTTTTACAGCGATTAGTCTCCATTTGCGTCCAGGGCTGTCCACAGACAGCCACGAGTTGGCACGGGTACGAATACGGGTACGATAGAGCGAGAGGAAGCTCCGTACCCATATCTGCGTACCCACATGCCTCTTTCGGAATATCAGATCCGTGCGGCCAAACCGCGTGAGAAGCCCTACAAGCTGACGGACGGCCAGGGGCTGGTATTGCTGGTCGCCCCGACCGGCGCGCGCCTCTGGCGGCTGCGCTACCGGTTTGCCGGGCGCGAGGGAATGATCTCTGTTGGTAGCTACCCGGCGACGAGTCTCAAGGAAGCGCGCGAGCGGCGGGACGCCGCCCGCAAGCAGATCGAAGCCGGGCTCAACCCGTCGAGCATCCGCGCAGAGGCCCGCGAGCGGCGCGAGGTGACCTTCGAGGCCATCGCGAAGGAATGGCTCGCGCGGCAGAGCTTCACCGAGAAGACGCGCACCAAGGCCGAGTGGATGATCCATGACCTGGTCGTGCCGTACATCGGCTCGCGGCCGATCAATGAACTCACGGCCCCCGAGATCCTCGCGGTGCTGCGGCGCATCGAGGCGCGCGGCCGGCTCGAGACCTGCCACCGTGCCAAGTGGCGCATCGGCCAGATCATCCGCTACGCCGTGGCCACGGGCCGCGCCCTGCGTGACCCGACTGGAGACTTGCGCGGTGCACTCAAAGCTCCCAAGACCGTCAACCGCAGCGCCATCACCGCGCCCCGCCGCTTTGGAGAGCTGCTGCTGGCCATTGACGGGTATCAGGGGCAGGGCGGTACCTGGGCAGCACTGCGGCTCGCTCCGCTGCTGTTCGCGCGTCCCGGCGAGTTGCGGGCCGCCGAGTGGCAGGAGTTCACATTGGAGGGCGAGAACCCCGAATGGCGCATACCCGCCGAGCGCATGAAGATGAAGGAGGAGCACATCGTGCCGCTCTCCCGGCAGGCGCTCGGCATCCTGCAGGAGCTGCAGACGTTCACGGGCCGCGGCACGTTCCTGTTCCCAAGCCTGCGCACGTCACAGCGGCCGATCTCGGATAACACGCTGAACGCGGCGCTCCGACGGCTGGGGTTCTCGAAGGACGAGATGACCACGCATGGCTTCCGGGCCACGGCTTCCACGATGCTGAACGAGAGCGGCGTCGCGCCAGACCTGATCGAGCTGCAGCTGGCACACGCCGAGCGCAACAAGGTGCGGGCAGCCTACAACCGCGCGCAGCGTCTGGCCGAGCGCCGACAGATGATGCAGCGCTGGGCGGACTACCTGGACGAGCTGCGCGTGATGGCGAGCAATCCGAATGTCGTGCCGCTGAGGCGCAATGCAAGCTGAGTCACGCCAAGGGTTCACGCTGGGCTATCGGACAGACGACCCTCGCTACCCTGCAGAATTTCCGCGTGCCTGGTGTTCAACGGAACGTTTAATTCCATGCTGTTTTCGAAGGTTTTGCAGGATAGTGCGCTGGCCGCTGGTGTTTAACGCAGGTTCCGTGTGAGCGGACAACACAGCGGTAAATTCGTTGGCGCATGGGTCTCTCCCTCAGCGAAGGAGAAGTTTCACGCGCTGGCCGCAGAGCATGGGCTGACGCAGTCAGCGCTTCTGCAGCGGCTCATCGATCGCGCCACCGAACCGTTCCAAACGCCCACCGACAACGCGGCGGCTGAGGCCGGCAGCAGAGCGCGCTCGGATCGGCTGTATGTCCGCCTCTATCCCGACGATCGCCAACTCCTGGCGGAGCGGGCGGGAGCCCGCGGCATGCCCTCGGCGACCTACCTGGCGGTGCTGGCTCGCGCCCACCTGCGGAAGATTCCGCCGCTGCCAGAGGCCGAGCGCCAGGCGTTCGAGCGCTGTGTGGCCGAGCTCTCGGCCATCGGCCGCAACCTCAACCAGGTCGCCCGGCGGGCGAATCAGGAAGGGGTGGTGTCCAGCATCTCCCGAGCGGACCTGGCCCTGTTCCTCAAGACCTGCACCTTGGCGGTCGCGCACTTCAAGGACACGCTGAAGACAAACAAGCTCAGCTGGGAGGCCGGGTATGAAACGACAGATCGCTGAAGAGCTGGCGTTCAACTTCCGCTCGCACGGCCGGGTAGGGCGCGTGGATCGGGCCCGCTTGTCGCCGGCTCAGGCGCAACTGGTGGCCCGCACGGCAGCGAGGACGCCGGAGGTGATGGTCAAGATTCTCTCCGGCGGGGCAACCTCGGCAAAGGCTGTCCGGCGTCACCTGGAGTACGTTGGCAGAAAGGGCGAGGTCGAGCTGTACACCGACGACGGTGATGCCCTGAAGGGCCGGGACGCCGCCGGCCAGTTGCCCGATAACTGGAACCTCGATCTCGAAGAGGCCGGTGCCCGCCGGCAGATTGGACGGGGCACGAAGGCGAAGCCGGTCCGTCTGGCCCATAAGATCGTGTTCTCCATGCCGCCCGGAACGAGTCCCGACAAGGTGCTCAGCGCGGTCCAGAACCTGTGCCGGGAGGAGTTCGCCCTCAAGCACCGCTACGTGATGGCGCTGCACACCGATGACGCGCACCCGCACGTGCACGTCATTCTCAAGGCCAGGAGCGAGCAGGGCCAGCGGCTGAATATCAGCAAGTCGCACCTGAAGGAATGGCGAGTGAAATTCGCGGCTCACTTGCGGGAGCTGGGAGTCGCCGCCAATGCGACACCCAGGAAATTTCGCGATCAAACCGTCCGTTCGATGCCGCGCGCTCTATGGCATCAGCGCGCGCACGGGCAGTCTGCGGCTGAAAGGCCGAGATTGCGGGATTGGGACTCTCCTACTCGCTGATTAGCCCCGCCCAGCGCACACTGGCGCCTAAGGGTCTAAGCGCAAGGTGGGTATTGCCATGGATCAGTCAGTGCGGTGGACCGTCCGGGTTTCCAAGGAAACGGATGTCACCGTGCGCAGGTTCCTGGCTCAGCGCGGCATGAAGAAGGGCGATCTATCCAAGTTCGTCGAGGAGGCTGTGCGCTGGCGCGTGTTCGATCAGACAGTGGCGCAGACCAGGGCGCGCAACGCCAAGATCCCGGCGGCCGAGGTCGAGGCAGCGGTCAACGAGGCGCTGCACGCGGTGCGCGCCGAGCGCTTTGCCGCTCTGCGCTGATGCGGCGGTCTCGATACCAACATCCTCTGCAGCGCGCTACTGACGCTCGGGGGTGGAAGGGGTGCGCTGCTTAGCTACTCCGGTCCGGACAGAGTGCTCGCACAATTGGCAAAGTCCAATGCCACCATAGTAATGAGGCAAAATTAAGTCTTGCCGCGCACGTGACGGCGATGGCAAGTCAACCCGCGGCTCACTATTTACCACCTACGGGACCTCTCGTCCGAAATCGGAGGTAGGGTATGTCTGCACGGGTAAAAGAGCTGCCGGAGGTTCGCCTCGTGCTTGTTCGGCCTGCTCAATGAGATCGGGCTGTAGCTCTTCTGGCAGCTGCTTTTTGCCTCGAATGCCTAGTTCCACCAGTCGACGCGCACGTGGCAGTGCCGCTTGATTGGAGTCGCTCAGACTTCTTCGCGCTTCATTGAACGCTTCGTGGGCGCCGTTCAGTTTGGCTCCGATCTTGTCAAAGTCCTCCAGGAATTTGACCAGGGCGTCCATCAGCTTGCCGCCCAGCTGCCGGACTTCTTCGGCACCTCGCTGAACCTTGTCGCGTGTCCAAAGTCGCTCAACGACGCCCAGTAGTGCCATGAGTGTATTTGGGGATGCGAAAGCAACTCGCCGTTCAAAGGCAAAGGTCTGCAGTCCCGGATCCACATCAAGTGCCGCCGAGAGCGCGCCCTCAATGGGGACAAATGCGACGGTAATTTCCAAAGCGGACGCCCCCAGAGCCTTGGGGTAATTCTTTTCGCTCAGATCTTTAACGTGCTGTCGCAAGCCGACAGCGTGTCTGCGCAGAGCTTCTCGGTGCTCCTCCGATGTCTCGGCGTTGGTTGCATCAATCCACGCCAAAAGGCTCACTTTGCTGTCTACGATGACTAGGCGATCATCAGGAAGACGTACGATGATGTCCGGGCGCAGTCGCTCGCCATCTTCGTCAGTATTGCTCTTCTGCCGATCATAGTGCCGGCCTTCCTCCAAACCGCAGGCACTTAGAACACTCTCGAGCATCAGCTCACCCCAGTCACCTCTTATCTTTGCGTTGCCCTTAAGGGCACGCGTCAGCGCGGCCGCCTTTTCAGCCATATCCTGGTTCAGCGTCTTCAGTTCGTTCACCGCCCCTTGGAGAGTGGCCCGCTCGCGCGCTTCCTCTCCGTACAGGTTTTCCATGCGCTGGCGAAATTCCCCGATGCGATCGGCGAATGGCTGAAGCAACAACCCAATATCTGACTTCGATTTCTCGCCGGCATCCTTGACGCTTCTCTCGAAAACTTCGGCCTTCTTGCCGAAGGCCTCTCCGGCTTGTTCGGCGAACAAGCCGCTGAGCTTCGTTTGTGCTTCGGTCAGAAAACCTTTGATGTCTTGATTGGCTCGCTCCGAATGGACCAGGTTTGCTTTCGTTTCCGAGAGCTGCTCTCTCACCGACTGCAATTCGCCCCGCATCACCTGCAGGGAAGCCTCCTTACTTGCAATCTCTCGCATCGCCTCCTGCAGCGCGCCGTTCTTGTCAGCAAGCGACGTGCGAGCTGTTTCTGCGGCGAGCGCCTCCACCGTTAGTCGCTCTCTGGCAGCGTTCAATTGCTGATTGAGATCGACGACGTTGCCATCCGACTTCACATGCTCGGCCGCTTTTGCCTCAAGTAGGGCTTCTGCCCTGGCGGCTTTATGCGAAGCCTCCGCGCCCACCTCGCGTTCGTGACGAAGATCCGTTTTCAATGAGTCGCGCTCCGCGCGCAACATTGCCAGCTCAGAGGCCGCTGCCGCCGTGCGCCTGGAAGACCTGTAGGCCGCGATCGCAAGTCCCGCGCCGATGCCGACGACAGCGCCGATGACGAGGTACAACAATGGGTTCATAAGCTTCTCGGTTTAGCGCCGGCTGCGAACTTGCCGAACTAGGATGGCACCAGTCGGCACAGTAACTGTACACTTGCACAGTTTGGCCGCCACGCAAGGGTCGCCGCTCCCTCCCATTGATGAATAGCCGCGACACCTGGGATGTGCTTCTCCTGGACTTCGACGGTGTTCCGGATGTCGTTTTCGCATATTCGACAAAGCCCAAGATTCGATGGCACGCCGAGGGGTACGAATTACTCGGGTTAGCCGCAGTGCTGACAGAAATGCTGGAGCCGTATCCTGAACTCAAAGTGGTGCTGCCGACTAGCTGGGCTCCGCGGCACTACCCACGAGCCTGCTGTCTTTTGTCCCTAAGGGAGCATTACCGTTTGATTACCGATCTAACGCCAACCGAGACGGTACTCGTACGCCTTGGCACTGTGCGCTAAAGTCTTACCACAGGGCTACTTCAAGAACCTAGAAAACAATGGGCTTTCGATGCCGGAAAAGCTTCGGCGGGCGCGCGGTGTCCGCGTGAATTTAAGCCGGGGCGCGGCGTATTGTCAGTTTCGGCGGCCGCGGGTCCACAACGAACATTTCCAGTCGCGGCATCCGCCAGACCTTCTCTATCCCGGTCACGGACAGCGTTGACAGCAGGTGCAAAAGTCGATTGGACACAAGGCCCATGCGCAGCAAGCGAAATGAGTACACCTCAGGCGGTCCCAGCCGCTACACCGGCGCCGGTGTTGGCATCGGCGCGGACCCTCGCCGACAACTCGAAGATCGATAGCCAGGGGCCGGCCGCTCAGAGAACCAAAACTGCCCCGTCCCCTTAGGAGGCTCACTCGCGTCGATTGTCATAGTCGACATTATCAAACAAGGTCCTTAAACCAAGAATTAGATCGAGGTTTGGGCTGAGATCACGCACATATACTCGGGTGAAAATGGGCACCGACTGATGGATACGCGTTCCGTGACAATCGAGCAGATGGTGCGTGACGGTATCGCACGCCTTCGTATCAAGCTGCTCGACCTGACCAATCGAAATCGGCTGGTAAATTTCAAGTTTTCCGAGACATCCAGGAAATTTGTCAGGGTCGTGGACGAAGTGCCAGGCATTCTATTCGAGCGATTAACGGACGATTCGGCGCGCTCGCCCAAATTGTACTTCCGCTCGCTACCCGCGCCCCCGCCGGAGCCAGAAGGCCCTGCAGAAGAGGCTGATCAGTTACAGCTGTCGCCCAGCGTTGCGGATGCGGCCAATGAAGCCAAAGCGGCATCAGAAAAGGCAGCACGCCCGAGGTGGAAGAAGGCAAAGCTTGCACTCAAAATTAATCTACAGGAGTGGGCGCACAAGCACGGGATCGAGCCGTCTTTTGATCTGCCGGAGGCCAACGACAATAGCCCTCAAAAGCATCTTGATAACAGCATTCAGACCCTGCTCCTTCCAGAGCAGCTTGATAGCAAACTCTCAAGAATTCGAGAAGACGCCAGGCTTGCCTACCAGGAACTTGGACTTGGCACTCTATTCGCCGCTTTCGGGTTTTTGGAATGGTACGAGTCCGCTAGTAGTAAAGAGCCAGTCCATTCGCCGCTTCTGCTTCTGCCCGTGCAGATCGATCGCGAACTTAAGTATGGCCAATATCGCTATTTCATCGAAGCCGGAGATGGATCGGATCCGCTGACCAATGTGTCTTTGCGCGAGCGGCTACGCAAAGACTTCAACATCGTCCTGCCTGAAGTCGATGAGGAGGATACCCCGGACTCGTACGCCAAGCGCATCGCGAAAGTCATCGATAGTCAGAAGCGCTGGAAGATTCGGCGCTTCATGATCATCGGGCACTTCGCCTTTGCGCGTCTTGCGATGTACGAGGATCTGGCTCTATCGCGGTGGACCGAGAATCCACTGGAGGAAAACCCACTGATCAGCACGTTGCTGGCCGGTGCTCAGGATGGGTCATCCGATGCGCTCGCGCCTGATTTCGATGTCGACGATGAGCTGATCGAAGCGCATGTACCCGTCACGATTACCGACGCAGACTCCTCCCAGTTCTCAGCCATAGTCGATGCGATGCAAGGCCGTAGCTTCGCCTTGAAAGGGCCGCCCGGTACCGGCAAGAGTCAGACGATTACGAACCTTATTGCGGCAGGGTTAGCCAAAGGAAAAACGATACTATTTGTGGCGGAGAAGCAGGCTGCGCTGGATGTAGTCGCCAAACGCCTCAAGGAGGCGGGGCTCGAACATCACCTCTTCGAACTGCATTCGACCAAGATGAACAAGAAGAAGCTCCTAGAGAGCCTCGACGCTCGGCTTCAGGAGCCTAAGCGAAAAGCCGACGTTCGATTATTTTCAACGCTCACCGAATTGCGAAAAACTCGTGCATCGCTGCGAGCCTATGTATCCGCCCTTAACACGCCCATCGGCGCAGCTGACGTCACGTTGCATGATGCCTATTGGCAGGAAATACGTTCGCGCCTGAATCTGACACCACATGAACTCGCAAGTGCAAATGATGTGGCGACATTGCCGTGGGCGGAAGTGTCAGCGCACGACTTTGTGGCCCACCAAGATCTGATTTCACGAACCGCTACAGCGCATCAGAACTGCCGTTCCGCTTACTCCGCCATTGCTCGGCATCCCCTTTGCGGACTTCGAAAACTGTCTGCGGATGCCTGGGATCGCGATCAATTGAAGGAGCTCTGGCGACGATGGGAAGTAGCGCTAACTGAACTTGAGAAAGTCTCCGTGAGAGTAGGATCAGCCTTCTCATGCAAGCTGCCAGCATCGGCCCAAGGTATCACTGACTGTGTGAGGGCCATTGACTCACTCTCCGATGTCCCAGCGAGTGTCGATACCTCGTTGTTGTCTCGGATCAAAGGACAGACCGAACTCGAAGCCCTTGGGAATCTTCGCGGGCTCGTGGCACAGATTGTTCGGCTGCGAACGGAGTTGGCGGTAACCTTCGTTAGCGCCGAGTCTGTTTTGGAACCGGCCGATCGGCTCTTGCCACATGTGCTCGCCATAGACGGCGCTCGCCAAGAACTGCTCTTGGACCGTATACCGGCAGCCGATTTGCCCGACACCATCCGGCAACGCGCTGCCTTCCTTGAAGGCGCGCTGCGGCACGTAGCGATTCTGGGATCCTTCGTCCAAACCTCTGCACTCACTGGGCCGCTCACTCACTCGGTGCTCGCCGAGCTTATCGATGCTGTCGCGATGATTCAGCGGACACCGCCGGCGGTTCTGGCTGCGCGGCACCCTGGACTTTTCGGCAACGGCGTGCAGCCTGCATTAGAAACCCTGTCGGAACAAGCAGCTTCAATCCGCGCCGATATGGGTCGTCTCGAGCAGACAATGTCGCTGACCTTCCAGGAGTCTCCTGAAAAGCTGCGGGATGCCGCTGCGACGCTTCGCGATGCGAACGTGCTGCAGCGCCTGTTTGGTGGACCATATCGGGCAGCTCAGAAAGTGTTTCGCGGCTTGAGCAAATCAAGGTGGCCGGGACGGGAGGAAGCTGCCCAATTGCTGCTGCAGACATCCGAGACCTTACAAAAGCGTCGCACCTACGAGGCACAGCCCGTACTGCGTGCTTTAGCTGGCCGCGCCTTTGCAGGCGTCGATACCCCGTTTTCTGTGCTTCTGGATGTCGTGAAGTTTGGGGTCGCTGTCAGGCAGCGCTGGCCCGCGTTGGATGCGACTCGCGCGCCCTACCAGAAGCTTCTGCTTACCGGCGACACCGCTTTGCTTGAAGAGGTCGCAACCAGCCTAGGAGCCGAGGACATTGAGTCGCTGAGAACCTACGCATCAAGCCAGAGCGGCCAATCAGACGAAGAAGTGACCGCCCGTATTGGTGAACTGCAGGGACTGGCCGCTCGCACGCTAAAATCGGCGGAAAGTCTTGCGGGGCTTCAATATCGTCAGCCACTGCTGACCACCGAGCTCCCACAGCTCGCGGCTCACCTTCAAGGTTATCGACGACTGACACATGCGGTACAAGCCTCGCCACTCGGGGAGGTGACTTTTGCAAGCGGCCTTGCCGATGAGTGGGATTTGGAGCGTATAACTGCTACGCACAGGTACGCGCAGGCAGTCCTTTCCTGTGCACTACCGGGAGCGATTGCGCATTCACTTCTATCCGCAAAGGCTCAAGCTGCCTTATTGGCAGCCAGACGTTTCGCCGAGCTGCTTGAAAAGTGCCTGCAGGCCCGCGCCGGGGTCATCCGGGCCGTGGCGGAAAAGGCGGAATTCGATGTCTTGAGGACGGCTCAGTGCCGAGAATGGGGGGCGCTGACTCTTCAGAGCGAAATGCAGGTCCTGCGCAACGCGTTGGCGGTGTCGGATGACCATTTCGCGGAATGGTCGGTCTATCGCTCACTCGTGGATCAGTGCCACAAGCTGGGCCTGAAAACACTCGTGGAATTCATAGAAGCTGAGCGCGTGCGCACTGATACAGCAGTGCAGGTGTTGCGCTTGGGCTGGGCCCGCGGTCTTATCAGGCACGCGTCTAAAGAAAATTCCGACATCCCAACGTGGACCGGTGAGCACGTCGAGGCGCTTCGAAAGCGGCTTGTGCGGCTTGATCGCGACTACATCGGCCTCTCAAGGCAGTACTTGGCGGCGGTGTTATCCGCAATTGTGGTACCCGTGGGCGTGTCGCGAGGTTCGGCCAAAGAGATCACCGAGCGATCGCTGATAGAGCGGGAAATTGGCAAGCAGCGTCGTCATATACCGACTCGAGACCTGCTCACCCGCGCCTCTCTCGCGGTGCGTGCCCTGAAACCTTGCTTCATGATGAGTCCGGCTTCCGTAGCCCAATTTTTGCCGCCGGGAACGGAAACCTTTGACCTCGCGATTATCGATGAAGCCTCGCAGATGGCACCAGAGGAAGCTTTGGGTGTCACCGCTCGCGCCAAGCAGCTGATCGTGGTCGGAGACCCGATGCAGTTGCCGCCCACATCGTTCTTCAATCGCACACACGATGAAGAGGAAGGTGAGGAGTTGTCTGAAGAATTGGATATTGATACGGAGTCGATCCTCGATCTGGCTTTATCCTCTCTGCGCCCACCGCGAGATCTGCGTTGGCATTACCGCTCAAAGCACCACTCGCTCATCGCATTCTCCAATCGCGAATTCTATGACGACCGACTGATCGTGTTTCCCTCGCCCAAGCACAAATCCACTGAGATGGGTGTTCAGTCTGTCTACGTCAAGGACGCGACGTACAAGTCGAGTCTTAACCAACTCGAGGGCGAGACGGTCGTTGAGCAGGTCGCAGCTATGATGCGTGCGCGGCCAGAAGCTTCGATCGGCGTCGTTGCGATCAATCAGGCCCAGATGGACTTGCTGTCCGGACTTTTTGATCACCTCTTCGCGCAGAATGAGGATCTCGAGGAATATCGCAGGAGATGGGCTGGCACGATTGAAGAGTTCTTCGTCAAGAATCTAGAAAACGTTCAGGGCGATGAGCGCGATGTAATCATCATTTCCACGGTCTACGGGCCTGAAGTGGCCGGCGGCAAGCCCATGCAACGTTTCGGGCCGATCAACGCCAAAATGGGCCATCGTCGCCTTAACGTTTTATTTACCCGTGCCAAAGAACGAGTTGTGATCGTTACTTCCCTGCGGCCTGAGGACATTACCCCACCGTCCGCGGAAAGCCGCGGTATGCACGCCTTGAAGGGATACCTGCAATTTGCGCGCTCGGGTCGCCTGAACGCCGGCGAGAAGACGGGCGGATCCTACGACAGTCCGTTTGAAGCGGAAGTGGCGGCAATTCTTCGAGACGCCGGCCACCGTGTCGAGGCGCAGGTGGGGGTTGCCGGCTATTTCATCGACCTGGCTGTCTGTCATCCGCTCAACACGGATCATTTCGTACTTGGAATCGAATGCGACGGTGCCAGCTACCACTCTGCTAAGAGCGCTCGTGATCGTGATCGGCTGCGTCAGGAGATACTGGAGCGTTTGGGTTGGAGCTTGCACCGCATCTGGTCGACGGACTGGTTTCATGCTCGGGACAGGGAGAAGTCACGACTCCTAGCAAGGATTGCGCAGCTCACAGGGCCAATGGAATGACTGTCTTGTAGCCGAAGGTAGCTGAAAGGCCGCTCATAGAAAAAGTAAGCTGTTTTTGCCCGCTAACGCCGTTATAAAAACACTTGATAGCCACACTCCAAATAAGTCTTCATCAAGTCAAACCGGACCGCATCGATGTGTACCTGCGGTCTTCGACCTCCAAAGCGCGCGACTTACGGAGCCATTCATGACTGGGACGGTAGAATTTCCTCGTGGCGCCGAATGGCGGCTTTGGGATCTTCATATTCACACCCCTGCGTCCTTCCACTGGAAAGGTATGCGGCTAGCAAAAATGTCTCTGGACGAGAAGACCGCAGCTATCGACGCAATGATATCGGCGATGAACCGGTCACCTTGCGAAGTGTTTGCAATCATGGATTATTGGACGTTTGAGGGCTGGTTTGCTCTAAAGAACAGGCTGGCTGACAAAAGTGCCCCCTCTTTGGAGAAACTGGTGTTTCCAGGGATAGAGCTTCGTCTTGATGCACCGACAACATATAGGCTGAACGCTCACGTCCTGTTCTCGGATCAGACCACAAATCAAGAGCTCATTGATTTCAAGTCGCGCTTGGAAGTCGCCTTGATTGATCAACCGCTGTCGGATGAGTGCTTGATAAAGCTGGCGCGGGAACTTGGAACGGATCTATTGCGCTCAATGGGGTTTGAACGAGCCGACATCTTGAAGGATGCTGAAAAGGCTCTCTTGGTCGGGGCCCAAAGTGCGCAGGTAACCGTTGAAAGCTACAAGCGAGCCATCGCCGGTGTTCCCGACAATAAGGCAATAGGGTTTATGCCGTGGGACACAAACGATGGACTTAAAAGAGCCGATTGGAGGGAGCACTACGCATGTGTAATGGGACTTATGAAAGCCTCGCCGATCTTCGAGAGCCGCAACGAAACTTTCTATTCGGCTTTCGCCGGCTTGCGGAACGTTACCAATGCCCCATGGTTCGATGATTTCCAAGCCGCTCTTGATCACATACCGCGGCTTGCCGTGTCGGGGAGCGATGCGCATGCGTTCAATGAGTATGGTGTCTTCCCCTCCGATAAGAAAACGTGGATTAAGGCCGATCCGACCTTTCTGGGGCTGCTCCAGGCTATCAAAGAGCCGGCAAAGCGCTCTTTTATAGGAGCAATGCCCGACAAGCTTGCGGATATCGCGCAACAGAAGACGTTTTACATCGACAAGGTTGATGTTCAGCGGAATCCCGATTGCGGTGTTCAAGAACTCTGGCTGCACAACTGTCGGATTCCACTAAATCCAGACCTAGTCGCGATCATTGGCAATAAGGGCAGCGGCAAAAGTGCCTTGGCTGATGTGCTCGCGCTGTTAGGAAACTCTCGTCAGAAATTGCATTTCGCCTTTCTAAAGAAAGATCGTTTTCGTGGTAAAGGGGGTGAACCTGCAAAACATTTCGTTGGGGCACTTACGTGGCGGGACGGAACGCGTCATGAAAGGAATCTGAACGAGGATCCTCTAATTGAACACGTAGAGCTCGTGAGATATATCCCGCAAGGCCATTTTGAGAATGTCTGCAACGAGCATGCGTCTGGTCGCTCGGTAGCCTTCGAAGGTGAGCTGAGAGCGGTTATTTTTGATCATGCTGATGATGCACTTCGGCAGGGAGCACTGGATTTCGATCAACTGATTGATCAGCAAGAGCGGGGTTACCGGCATAGATTGACTGAGCTCCGGGGACAGTTGGTCCGTGTCAATGAAGAGATTGTGAGCATGGAGACCCAGCTTCAGCCACAAGTGCGGCGCGGCTTACAGGAACTGTTGACTCTTAAGCTGCGTCAGATAGATGAGCATAATAAAATTCGTCCGAAAGAGGAGGAGAGGCCCTCCGAAGCGCCCAGTCCAGAGCAACAGGCAATAGCTGACAAAGTAAGGGACATCGCGGATAGTCTGAGGCAAATCGAGGCGCGCAATACCGAAAGAGCTGCTTCGACGACGAAGCTCGTTCGCCGGAAGCGTGCGATACAGAATATTCGCGGACATCTTCAGACTCTGCAGAGAGCATATGATCAGTTCAAGAGTGATGCCTTAGACGATTTCAACCTGCTCGGAAGCTCTGCCGAGGATGTAGCTACTCTTTCCATTTCGTTTGCTCCATTGGAAGAGATTGAGTCGGGGTTTAAGCCCGAACAGGATCGGTTAGATGCCTCCGGTGCGAACGATCTCCGCGAGCGGGAATCACTGCTCAGCCAGCAGATTGCTTACAGAGGTCAATTGAATGCCCCTGGACTGAAATACCAGGAAAGCGTGCAGGCCATACAGGAATGGTCCTCTCTACTCCAGAGTCTTATCGGCGCGCCTGATCAACCAGAGACTCGCCTAGGCATTGAGGCTCGCATCGCGCAGCTTGATCAATTACCTTCTCAACTTCAGGAGAAACGCAACGTCCGAATCCAGATCTCCAGGAATATCTTCGAAGTTCTGGAAGAGCAACGGCGTGCACGCGAGCGGCTCTTCTCTCCCGTGCAAGATCTGATCCAGCGAAACAGTTTAATTCGTGATGAATACAAGCTCCAATTTCAGGCAACTTTGATCACTGCTTTCGACGCACTTGCCGAATCGCTTTTTGCGGTTGTGAAGCAGACATCGGCGGAGTTTCGCGAGACAGACAACTACGCCGCCATTCGGCGAATAGCCGATCGCCATCCAATGGATACATCGGACGGTACTGTCGGATTCGTCTCGGAACTCAATGCTGTGGTGGAGAGGGCTGCAGCGGCTGGAGATCACAATTACATTGGGATCTCCAATGCCCTAAAGAAAAACCACTCGGCTAATGAAGTGTACGATCTGCTGTATGGGCTGTCTTTCATCGAGCCCAGGTATTCATTGCTTTTTCAGGACACTCGGATCGAGCAGCTTTCTCCCGGCCAGCGGGGAGCTCTGCTCCTGATTTTTTATTTACTTGTAGACAAGGGGCATAACCCGATAATTCTCGATCAGCCTGAGGAGAATTTGGACAATCAGACGGTGGTAAGCCTCCTGGTGCCGGTTTTGGCGGAGGCAAAAAAGCGACGTCAAATCATCATGGTCACGCACAATCCGAATCTCGCGGTGGTATGTGACGCTGAGCAGATCATCTACTCTTCATTTGATAGGAAAGGGCGCTCCGAAATCTCTTACACATCAGGCTCCATTGAAAACCCCGTCATCAATGTACACGTCGTTAACGTGTTGGAGGGCACTAGACCGGCATTCGACAATCGCGGTGGGAAGTATCAGGGCGGATCTTCTCGGCTTTAGTTGTTGGTGGAGGGGGCGATGTTCGAATGGCTATTCGGGAAGGCGAAGCTTCGATCTCGGCAAGCGCCAGCCTGCTCCTCGCCAGGCGCAAGCTCGGTCCGGCAAAAAGGGGGTCGAGCAAAGGTCGAAATTCGAGACGAGGGCGGCAATTGGCTTTCGATACCGGCAACAGGATTCTATGGCTCTTATACACCCTCACCGAACGGAAGATTCCGAATCGCCTGGCGCGACAGTGGCCCCGATAGCGATGACGGTTACTACGTCCTTGTTAGGGGCGAAGAGCTCATGTGTCAAGGCCGGATGGAGCGTCCTCAAGACGGCAAAGTCGCGGACAATGGGACTTTCATCCTGAACGACTGGCGGGCGTCGTCTGAATTGACTGGGACGTTCAGGGCATTCAGAGCTGATGGTTCGCAGGTACTCGCTCAAGATTTTGCAGCCAATCTCTTCAACAATGGCCTTTCGGCGGACGGACGGCTTGCTGTTTGCCAGACATGCAATTCCGGCCACGAAGACGACAGCGCCGTTTTGACTGTCTTCGATCTGACGCAAGGTAGAGAACTACATCGCTTCAGACCTGAAAGCGGCTGGCCCAACACTTACGCGTTCTCGCCTGACGGAGAGACGTTGACCCTCGGCTATCCGAACGGTGAAGGTGAGTTCTCTTACAAGCTTGACGGGACATTCGTGGATAGAGAGGACTGGATCGCTGCAAATCTGAAGCGGGGCGATCTCCGGATGGTGCGCCGAGTCATCGACGACGCTGGTGGCAAGCTTGAACCAGAGGCGGCAAAGCGATTGTTGGGGGCGGTGAACCGCGGACTGGCACACAAGAATTGGAAGGACAGTGGGTGGCAGGCGTTTGGATTGCGGTTGCGGGGCGAATTGCTGGAAGCAGCCGGCGAGCTTGAACAGGCGCTGAAAAGCTATGACGATGCCCTTGCATTCAATCCGAAGATTGGGATCAAGAGGCGGGCCGACCAATTGAAAAAGTTGATGTCAGCAACCCAAAGCCATGATTCCGGATGAAGCCTACATCGTTGCGCAAACCGTGCGTAGCACACGTCCATTCCTACCCTGCTCCACCGCTGCCTATCTAGGTGCGGGTACAGACGCGGGTACGATCTTCAAAACACTGCGAGAAATTACTTCTGATACATACACTTAGACACTCTAATTCCGTGTCTATCTCCGCACCATCTTTCCCAAATTTTCCAGCCGTGTGCTGTCGCGCCTGCTGGGCCATGCCAGTCCCGACATCACGCTGCGCGCGAACCTGCATCGCAGCGCCCTTACCCGCCACGCGCCGGTTCGACCATTGGCTGACTGAATCGGCCCAAGACATGCTTGACACTGCGTGACATGTCATGCACACTACATACATGGCACCGAGAAAGTTGCAGGCCCAATCGATCTACCTGGAGCCGGAGCAGGCGGAGCTACTTAATGAGCTTGCGGCTGAGACTCGTATTCCAAAAGCTGTATTACTGCGTGAGGCGGTTAACGATTTGTTGGAAAAGTACAAAAAGTTACAACGTCCCAGACGACGATAGAAGACTATTAAGCTAGGGAACGGGGCATGACATGCGGTTTACTGAATCGATGGAAGCCGCGTACCGTCGCGGTAATGAGTTATCGAAGGTGGCTCATAAGGACGTTTCGATAGATTCGCGAACCGACCTTGCTGCAGATGAGCTGAGTGCTGCAGGGGTGGATGAGGTTTTATCGCGAAAATTCGTCGCAACTCTGCCGCCACCGCTCGAGCTCACTGCGCAATGCAGCGATGCTGAGCGGACAGCCTTCTTCGCTGGCTGGCTCGACGCTGCGAGTGGTTCGTCCAAATATCGAGAGGACATCGAAGCAGCTGAACAGCTCACCATGAATCTATAGCGACCCCAGGGGCCGCTGTTGTCTCAGGCGTGGGCCGACGAACTGCGCTCGCTGTCCATATGCGCCAGCTGCGCCTCGGGATAGCGCGCGCCGGCCGCGGAGCCGGGCGGGACAGCCCGCTCGATATCGGCCAGCTGTGCCCTCGATAGCCGCAGGTTCAGTGCCTCCGACGCCTCGCTTAGTTGATCGCGCCGCCGTGCGCCCACCAACGGGATGATGCATGCCTGCTGATCGGATGCGCGCGCGAGCACCCAGGCGATGGCCAGCTGCGCGACGGATGCACCCATCTGCCGCGCGATGACACGCAGTTTTTCGACCAGGGCGAGATTTGCGTCGAGGTTCTCAGCCTGAAAGCGGGGTGCCCGGGAGCGCAAATCGCTCGGATTGCGCTGCTTGGTCCAATGGCCACTGATCAGCCCGCGTGACAACACGCCATAGGCAGTGAGGCCGATGCCGAGCTCGCTGCAGGCCGGCAGGATCTCCCGCTCGATGCCGCGCGAGATCAACGAGTATTCGATCTGCAAATCGGCGATGGGATGTACCGCTTGGGCTCGTCGCAGGGTTGCGGCACCCACCTCGGACAGGCCCACGTAGCGTACGTAGCCCTGGCGGATGAGCTCGGCGATCGCACCGATCGTTTCCTCGATCGGCACGTTGGGGTCGAGGCGGGCTGGACGATAGATATCGATGTAATCCACGCCCAGCCGCTTGAGTGAATAGGCGACGAAGTTGCGCACCGCAGCGGGGCGGGAGTCATAGCCGTTGAACTCGGCGGGCCGCGGACCGCGCAGCGCACCGAATTTCACGCTGATCAGCACCCGATCGCGCCGCGTGCTTTGCAGCGCCTCGCCGACCAGCAGCTCGTTATGCCCCATGCCGTAGAAATCGCCCGTGTCCAGCAGCGTGATGCCCTGCTCCAGCGCCGCGTGGATCGTCGCAATGCTCTCGGCGCGATCGGCCGGACCGTACATGTCGGACATGCCCATCGTGCCCAGAGCGAGCCGCGAGACACGCGGGCCGTGATGACCGAGCGACTCATAGTCCATGCAGACTCCGGGTTCGATGCGGACCATCGGGGGCGGGGCAGTGAGGTTGCGCACGGCGGGGCCGTGTCGCGAGGCTAGTGTCGGCGCCGGCCAGGCGGAATTCAACTGCTGCGCTGCCCGAGGGCTAGCTACGACCTCGCCCGCATCATCGGCTGGCTGCCAACAGTCGCGCTATCATGCGTGCCGTCGGTGCGACCCGCGTGCGCCTGCTGGGGGAAATGCGATGCATGCGATGAGATTCGTGAGCGCCGCCGCGGCGCTGGCCTTGCTGGCGTTCGGGATCTTGCCGGCCGCGGCGATGCCGGCGGCCGATGAGCTGCCGACGCAGCATGGTGGGGATCTGACGATCCAGCCCATGCATCATGCGTCGCTGCTGCTGAGTTGGAACGGTCACAGCGTGCTGGTGGATCCGGCACCGCTGGGCAACTCCACGGCAGTCGGGCCGGAGTTCACGTCGCTCGCCAAGCCCGACATCATTCTGATCACGCACATCCACGCAGATCACTTCAGCCCGCCGGTTCTTGCGGCGGTCAGCGACGAGCACACCGTGATCCTCGCGCCGCGCAATGTCTACGAGAAGCTGCCGGCCGATCTGCAGAAGCATGCACGTGTGCTCACCAACGGTGCGCACACGGTTCTGGATGGCATCCCGATCGAGGCGGTGCCGATGTACAACACCACGGCTGAACGGCTGAGCTTTCATCCCAAGGGCGCCGGCAATGGCTACATCCTGACCTTCGGCGGTGAGCGTGTGTATGTGGCCGGGGATACCGAGGAATCTGCCGAGCTCTCGCATCTGCGCAATATCGATGTGGCCTTCATTCCCATGAATCTGCCGTTCACCCAGACGCCTGAGGCGGCGGCCAGATGGGTACGAGATTTCCGTCCGCGCATCGTCTATCCCTATCACTATCGCAATCGCGACGGGTCGAAGAGCGATATCCAGTGGTTCAAGACACTGGTTGGTAAGGCGAGCGAGGTGCGGCTGCGCAATTGGTATCAATAGCGGGCGCTGGAGCGCAGCAGGGTCGCACCCGCGCTCTCAGCAGGTTGGAGGGCGCGGATGGGTGACTGGGTGGCTCCAGGGCGCGCCGCGCTCCTACAGGGGGCCCCCGCCGCGCTGGCTAAGGTGGGGGCCTTTTCGACCAGAGGACCGATCATGAGCCAGAACAGCCAGGATCCCACCCAGAATCAGGGCCACGAGCAAGGCCAGAAGCAGAGCCAGAAGCAGGACCAGAACCAGGGCGAAGGCAACCGCGAAGCCGCGGCCAATTTCAACCGGGCGGAGCAGGAATTCGTGGACTCCCCACGCGGACAGCAGAAAATCCGCGAGGGCACGCAGGTGAAGCCCGGAGAGGACGCCGAGCTCAGCGAGGCGGAGCGTCGCGCCCGGGAGCGCGCCAAGGCGCAGGATTCAAACCGGATGTAGCCAGGCCGAATCGGGGTCGTAGTCGGGGCCGTAGCGAGCAGGTAGCCTGGGCTACGGCCCCCCCCCCACCCCGGGGAGGGGGGGCGGCCCGAGGTTGATTCCGGCGGCGGCTGCCCGCCAGTGACACGGCCGTGACACATCCCCACCCCGCCGCGCTAGCCTGCGGGCGTGGAGCTGCAAGACCTCATCGTCCTACATTGGCGCGGTGCACATCACGCCGCCGCCACCGCCCCCGAGTCCGTATCGGGCCAGGATCTGTTCCTCATCGATACTTGCCAGCGCCGGGTCGCGGTGCTGGCCAGCGCTGCCGATCGCGCGGCGGCCGTGCGGGAATTCCCCGCCGATGGAGCTCTGGAGACCTTCTCCGGAAGCCAGGCGTATGCCTTCCTGCTGCGTTTTGCCTGCGGCCTGGAGAGCAAGCTGGTCGCCGAGACCGAGATCTTCGGACAGATCAAGCAGGCTTGGCGCATCTTCAGCGAGCGCGGCACGGCGCTCGGGCGGCAGCTCTCCCCGTGGATACAGCTGCTGTTTCAGGATGCCAAGGCCATTCGCGCGCAGTATCTCGGCCATCTCGGCAGTGCCTCCTACGGTTCGCAGGTGCGTCGGCTGCTCGGCGACGAGCCCGCGCGAGGGGCGACATTGCTCATCGGTGCCGGTCATCTGGCGCAGTCCGTCGCGCCCTGGCTCGGCGGCGCGGCGCTCTGGCTCTATAACCGCACCCCCGAGCGTGCGTTCGAGCTGTCGCGTGAAGTCGCCAAGCGCGATCCCGCGCGCCCCGTGCGTGTCATCGAGGGCGGATTTGAAGAAGAGCTGGCGGCATGGCGCAGCGCCCAGCACGTGGTGGTGTGTATTCCGGGTGATGCGCAGCTCGACGCCTCGCGTGTGGCGGCGCGCCGTGACTATCTGGCTGCAGCCGCAGGCGGCAATCCGGGTCGAGTGATCCATCTGGGATTGGGCGCGGCCCCCCCCGCGCCCTGGAGCGAGCTGCCCGGGGTCGTGAGCCTCGGCAGTCTGTTCGACATGCTGCGCTCGCATTCGCAGTTGCGCGCGCGAGCCCTGCAGCGCGCACAGCATGCCTGCCTCGAAAAGGCGGTGCTGCGCTCGCTGGGCGCCAGTAGCTCGCATCCGCACAGCTGGGAAGACCTCGCCGCTTTCCAAACTCTGTAAGTCCATCGCAAGCCCATGACCCTCCGGGCATTGAAGCTCGGCACGCGCCGCTCGGCGCTGGCGCGGGCGCAAAGCGGCGCCGTGGCGCGCGAGCTCGAGCATCGACACCCCGGAGTGCGCGTCGAGCTGGTGGGCATCGATACGCGTGGGGACAAGATTCTCGATCAGCCGCTGTCGGCGGTGGAAGGCAAGGAGTTCTTCACCGCCGAGATCGATGCCGCCCTGCTGCGCGGGGACATCGACTTTACCGTGCACTCGTACAAGGACCTCGCCCTGCAGCGTGATGCGCGCTTGCGGCTGGCGGCGGTACCGTGCCGTCAGCAGCCGAATGATGTGGTGATCTTCGCTGCCGATGTGCGCGAGCGACTCGCGGCGGGGCAGCCACTGCGCATCGGCAGTTCCTCGCCGCGGCGCGCGAGCTTTGTGCCCCCTTTTCTGCAAGAGGCGCTGCCCTGGCGGCCGGACCCGATCGGGACTGGCACGGCTGGCAGCGCCCGCGTGCAGCTCGTGGAGCTGCGCGGCAATGTGGATTCGCGCCTGCGCCGTCTGCACGAGCCGCGGGGCTCGGCGCGTCACCTCGACGGGGTGGTACTGGCCTTCGCAGGCATCGCACGACTGTGGGCGGACGAGACCACGCGACCGCAGCTGCAACAGCTGCTCGCAGGTCTGCCGCGACAGATTCTGCCGCTGTCGGTGTGTCCGTCGGCGCCCGCCCAGGGCGCGCTGGCCATCGAGTGTCGTCGCGACGATGCCGCCACGGCGCAACTGCTCGCGGTGCTGGATGATGCGACGACGCGCGCTGCCGTCGGCCGCGAACGCGTGCTGCTGGATGCACGGGGCGGCGGCTGTCAGCAGCGCTTCGGTGCGGTCTACCTCACGGTGCCGCGCCTCGGTGCGCTCTGCTATACGCGCGCGGCCGAGGAGCAAGACGGGGCGCTGCAGATCGGCCCGCCGCGGCTCGACTGGACGCCCGCCGAGCCCCTGCCTGCGCCGTCTGCTCCCGTGCGCGCCTGGGATGGCAGCAGGGTGCCGGCCCCGGCTGTGGTACTGAGCGAAGAGGGTATTGCCCGCGCCACGCAGCGCCTGCCCGAGGCTCACACGCTGTTCGTTGCGCATCGGCGCGCGCTGCCTGAAGGGGTGGGATTGCGCGTCGAGGCAGCCACACACGTGTGGGTGCCCGGTCCATCCACCTGGTTCGCCCTCGCCAAGGCCGGTATCTGGGTGGAGGGCTGCGCCGAGGGGCTGGGAATCGGCACGGTCGCGCCATTGCTCGTCGAGCCCTGGCTGCAGCTGGCGCCGCTGCCCGAGTGGCTCGTGCTCACGCACGGCGGGGCCACTGAGGGTTGGGCCGCCGGCAGCGCGGTCGCCACCTATTCGCTCGCAGCACCGTCGCAGCTGCCTGTCGCCGATGCCACGCACATCTGGTGGGCGAGCGGCGCACAGTTCGCATACTGGCGTGCTCAGGTCACGGCCCACAGCGCCAATCGCATCGACGCGATCGCGCATGCCTGCGGCCCGGGCAAGACCTATGAGCAACTGCGCGCTGCCGGGGTGCAGAATCTGCGCATGTTCCCGCAGCCGCAGCAGTGGCGCGAATGGTTGCAGAGATGAAGCTGCTGCACGGGCGCGCCGGGCGCGGCGGACTGAGCGTACTGCCCGCGCGCCGCACGGTGCTCATTGCGTTGGCGGTGTGCGGCTGGCTCGGGCTGCAGCTGTGGCTGGTGGGCTGGTGGGCGATAAAGATCGGCCAGCAGGCACGGCGCATCGCCGCGCTCGAGGCGCTGCGCGGCGCGGACGGCGCGGCGGCCGAATGGTCCCGCACGCGCCTGATGCTGGTGGGCGAGTCTGCAAGCTTCCTGGCACTGCTGCTGGCGGTCTCTCTGCTACTGGCGTGGCTGTACTGGCGCGAGCACCAACGTACCCGAGCCATCCAGGGTTTCTTTGCCGCCGTGACGCATGAGCTGCGTACGCCGCTTACCAGCATCCGCCTGCAGGCCGAAGCGATCGCCGAGGGAGAGCAGGGCGCACAGCTCGCGCAGCGGTTGCTCGAGGATTCGCATCGGCTCGAGTCGCAGATCGACAAGACACTCGAGCTCGCGCGCATCGAGGGCGGGGGTCCGCTCTCCGAGCAGGCGATTCCGCTGCACGCCTGGCTCGCGCGCGTGCTGCCCGATCTGGCGCTCGCGCACGGCTCGCGGCTGGATCTGCGTGCGCACGTGGATGCCGGACTGCCGCCGGTTCAGGCGGACGCCAGCGCGCTACAGATGATCCTGCGCAATCTCATCGAGAACTCCGTCCGTCACGCGCGCATGGATCCGGTCAAGGTGCGCCTGACTGCGGCGCAACGCGATGATCGGCTGGTGCTTGAATACCAGGACAATGGACGCGGGGTGCCGCCCGGGACCGGACGCCTTGGGCGGCTGTTCGGCCGCGGAAAGGGCTCCAGCGGTGCCGGCGTTGGGCTCTACCTGGTGCGTCGGCTCATGCAGCGCATGGGCGGCACGGTGCGCTTTACGAGCGCCCCGGGAGAGGGATTTCGCGCCGAACTGGGCTTTTGGGTGAGCGCATGAGTGCGCGGCTGCTGATGGTCGAGGACGAGCGCAACGTCGCCGAGACCCTCATGGAGCGTCTGCGCTCGGCCGGCTTTGAGGTCGTGCGCGCCGAGTCCGTGCTGGCCGCGCGCCGCTCGATCGCCGAGAGCGGCCCGTTTCAGCTCGCGCTGCTGGATGTCGGCCTGCCCGATGGCAATGGCTTCGAGCTCGCGCGGCTGCTGCGCGAGCGCGCCCCGGCCACAGCCATCATCTTCCTGACGGCGCATGCCAGTCCGGAGGATCGCGTGCGGGGCCTGGAGCTGGGCGCCGACGACTATGTGGGTAAGCCATTCCTGTTCCGCGAGCTGTTGCTGCGTGTGCAGAACTGCCTCAAGCGCGCGCAGGATCTCGCGCAGGTGCCCGGCGAGATGCGCGGCCAGGTGCGCATTGGGCGTGCAGTGGTGGATTTCGAGCGCTTCTGCGCCACTGTCGACGGCGAGACCCGCTCGCTCACGCACAAGGAATGCTCGGTGCTGCGACTGTTGGCCGAGCGTGTCGGCAAGGCCGTCAGTCGCGACGAGATCCTCGATCGGGCCTGGTCGGCCGACGAGTTTCCGACCTCCCGAACCGTGGACAATTTCATCGTGCGTCTGCGCAAGCTCGTGGAGCCCGACCCCGCCGACCCACGCGTGATCCGCAGCATCCGCGGCGTGGGTTACCTGCTCACCGAGCTGCATCGCGAGTGAGCACTCCGTGGCAGTGATGCAGGATGGGGCAGCCACGGGGCCGGACAAGCCGCTGCTGCGCGCCCTGGCGCGCAGCAATCATGCGCGCCCTCCCGTGTGGTTCATGCGTCAGGCGGGCCGCTATCACAGCCATTATCAGCGGCTGCGCGCGCGTTACGAGTTCATGCAGCTGTGTAAGCAGCCGCAGCTGGCCGCCGAAGTCACGCTAGGTCCCATCGAGGCGTTTGGCTTCGACGCCGCCATCCTGTTCTCCGATCTGCTGTTTCCGCTCGAGGCGATGGGCATGGGGCTGCGCTACGCACCCGGGCCGCTGCTCGACTGGCATCTCTCGCAGCCACAGGATCTGGCGCGTCTGCGCGGTGGCGCCGAGCGGGTGGCGGCGCTCGCCTTCCAGGCCGAGGCGCTCTCGCTGCTGCGCGCGCGGCTACCCGCCGCCTGCGCGCTGATCGGCTTCGTGGGTGGCCCCTTGACGCTGTATGCGTATGCCGCCGCAGGCTCGCACGAGGGCTTCACGAGCGCTCTGCCTGGCCTGACGGATGGCGTCTACGAGGGATTTCTCGATCAGCTGCTGCCGCTGCTGGCGGCCAACATGGCGCTGCAGGTCGAGGGCGGCGCGGAGTGCGTGGCGATCTTTGACACAGCCGCCGGTACGTTGACCCCCGAGCTGTTCGCACGGGCAGCAGCCGAACCGCTGGCGCGACTGCTGGAATTGTTTCGCGTCCGCTGTCCGCGCACGCCGGTGATCTACTATTCACGCGACACCGGCCCTGCGCACTGGCGGGCACTGGAGGGCATGTGCCTCACCTGCCTGGGCATCGATTGGCGAGCGGACCTGGTGCAGACGCTGCGCACTCACGCGGATCACTGCAGCGTGCAGGGCAACATCGATCCGCAGTGGCTACTGCTCGCGCCTGAGGAGTTGGAAGACCGCGTGCGAGCCCTGTTCACGCGGCTGTTGGCTGAGCCGGCGTCGCTGCGCAGCGGGTGGATCTGCGGCCTCGGGCACGGAGTGCTGCAACAGACCCCCGAGGCGAATGTTGCGCTGGTGTTGCGCTTGCAGCGGGAGATGTTCGGATGAATGCGGTGCTGGCCGATGCGCTGCTTGCCAAGTACGACGTTCCGGCGCCGCGCTATACCAGCTACCCGACCGTTCCCTACTGGGAGACGACCCCGAGCGAGGCACAATGGCTCGAGCACGTGGATGCTGCACTGCGCGCGGGTGCGCCGCACGGCGCAGCGCTGTATCTGCATATGCCCTTCTGTCGCGCGTTGTGCACGTTCTGCGGCTGCAACACACGTATCACGCGCAGCCATAGCTTCGTGCCACCCTACAGCCAGGCGTTGCTGGCTGAGCTGGACCTGTACCTGACGCGCCTGGGGCTGTCCGAGATCGAGTTCGGCGAGCTGCACTTCGGCGGTGGCACACCGACATTTCTGACCACCGAGGAGCTCGAGGCGCTGCTGGCCGCATTGTTCCGACGCGTACGTGCACGCCCTATGGCGAGCGCCTCGATCGAGGTGGATCCGCGCGTCACGAGCCGCGAGCAGTTGCAGCTGCTCGCGCGCTACGGCTTTCGGCGCATCAGCCTGGGGGTGCAGGATTTCGACCCACGCGTGCAGGACATCGTCAATCGCGTGCAAAGCGAGCAGCAGGTGCGCGAGATCACCGACAGTGCCCGCGAGCTCGGCTTCGACAGCGTCAATTTCGATCTGATCTATGGGCTGCCGTTGCAGACGCGTGCCAGCGTCGAGACCACGATGGATGCGGTGTGCCGCCTGCGCCCCGATCGCATCGCATTCTACGGCTACGCGCACGTGCCCTGGATCAAGCCCGGACAGCGCCGCTTTACCGAGGCCGATCTGCCGCAGGGCGCCGACAAGCGCGCGCTCTACGAGCTCGGGCGCGAGCGCCTGGAGCGTGAGGGTTACCGCGAAGTTGGGCTGGACCACTTCGCGCTGCTGAGCGATGGGCTCTGGCAGGCGCTGCGCCGCGGCACCCTGCACCGTAATTTCATGGGTTATGCGACCGCCTTCACGCTCCCCCTGATCGGTCTGGGCGTCTCGGCGATCGGCGATGCCGGCGATGCCTTCGCGCAGAACGAAAAGGACCTGCAGCGCTACCAGGAGCGCGTCTCGCGGGGCGAGCTGCCCATTCAGCGTGGCCACCTGCTGGATGCCGAAGACCGGGTGCTGCGTGCCCACATCCTGCGACTCATGACGCGCCTGGCGACGCGCTGGGATTCACCGGCCGAGCGCACTCCCTGGTTGCAGGCGGCGATCGAGCGGCTCGCCGAGCCCGCAGCCGATGGACTGGTGGAGCTGGATGCCGGTGGCTGTCGCGTCACCGAGCTCGGCCGGCCCTTCCTGCGCAACATCTGCATGGCCTTTGATGCGCGCCTGGCGCGGCGCATGCCTGACAAGGCGCTCTTCAGCCGGACTGTCTAGAAGGGCTTGACCACTGCCAGCAGGATGATGGGTACGATCAACAGCAAAGAGCCCTCGTTGAACAGCCGCAGCATGAGCGGGCTGGGCATTGCCTGCCCGCGCTTCATACGACCAAGCAGGCCGCGGCAGGCGATGTGATAGCCGATGAGCCCCAGCACGAACACCAGCTTGACCATCAGCCAGCGGCCGCTGTCGTGAAAACCCAGCCAGAGGGCCAGCCCGAAGGCCAGCGCGATCACGGCCATGAGCGTCATGAAACCGAACAGGCGCCTGGCCATGATGATCAGGCGCCGCACGTCCTCGCCGCGGGACTGGCCTTCCGCGTAATGCACGAAAATGCGTGGCAGGTAGAAGATCCCGGCCAACCAGGCGATGACGGCAAGCACGTGCAGTGCCTTGATCCAGAGCATAGGGTTCCGATGGGCGATGGGCTTGCCGATGCGTGCACGAATCACTATCCGCGACACCCGGCAACTCGTTAGACTCGTCTATAGATGGGGAATCATAATCCAACCGGCCTGCCGGCGGTGTGCACCGCGGCAGTCACGGACATCCCTGGCGGGGTCAGCGCGTGGTGGGTTCGGGGGCTCTCGCACCTGCCTTGGACGGCCATCTATGGGCTGAGCACCCTGTTCATCGGTTGCCTGCGCCACGTGTTTCGTTATCGCGTACGCGTCGCGCGCGACAACCTGCGCCGCTGCTTTCCGCAATTTTCCCAGGCGCAGATCGACCGGCTGCTGTCGCAGAACTATCGCCACCTCGCGCAGGTGGTCGCGGAGTTCTTCAAGACCGCGACGATGTCGGCCGAGCAGATGCGGGCACGCGTGACGATGGTAAACCTCGAGCGAGTACACGCCGAGACGCGCGCCGGCCGCTCGGTGCTGCTGCTCGGTGCGCATCAGTGCAATTGGGAATGGTCGCTGCACGGCGTCGCCCTGCAGGTCGGGACGCCGATGGAGGCGGCTTACAAACCGCTGCATGCGGCAGGAGCCGATCGCGAGCTGCGCAAGCTCCGTTGCCGCTTCGGTGCGCGGCTGATCGCGGCGAAGAAGCTGCTGCGCGAGATCGCGCGACGACGCGACATGGTGCGCGCCGTGGCGCTGATCGCCGATCAGGTGCCGTCCTCGAGCGACGGGCGGCTGTGGCTCAATTTCCTCGGCTGTGACACAGCTTTCTATCCTGGCCCGGGCGAGATCGCCCGTTCCACCGGCTATGCCGCCTTCTTCGCCGCCATGTCCCGTACCCGACGCGGTCATTATCAGATCGATTTCCAGCCGATCTGCGCGGCCGGGGAACGACCGGATCCCAAGGTCTTCACGGCGCGTTATGCGCGGCTGCTCGAGACGCTGATTCGCGAGCATCCTGCCGACTGGACCTGGACACATCGGCGCTGGAAGCTGTCCTGTCCCTATGAGCTGTCGACCGCGCAGACAGCCCCGCAGTAGGCATCCCTGCGCCGGCTTCCCTGGCGGCGTCGGATTGTTATGATCGCCGCGCCCTTGGTTTCAGGAGTGCGTAATGCAGGCAGCTCCGGTCGAGCCCGGCGTGCTGGGCGCGCGTTTGCGCCAGCAACAGCTGATCGAAGACCCACAGCAGGGTGAGCGCGCGCCGCTGGAGCTCGAGGCCGGGAGCGTGCTGTGGCCGCACGCCGCGCAGTGGGCCCTCATCGAGCTGACGCAGGTCATCGAGAGCGGTGCGCGCCGTCTGGAGGAGTATCGTTTCGTGCCGGCGCGCGGCATGACGGACGTACCCGCCTTTGAGGGACCCGGATTGCCGGTGGCACTGCTGTTCGAACGCACTCCCAATGGCGCCTCGCGTGCGCGTATCTATGCCACGCCGGGGCTGCGCGAGCCGCATCACCGCTCCCTGACGATCGATCCACATGCCGCGCCCGGCCGCGATGCCGCGGACGTGCTGACACGGTTGGCTCGCGCAGTGCGTGATCGAGACTTGGCCGCGAGCGTGGCGCTGTGCGAGCACGAGGCGCGCCTGCAGCTGGGCGATGGCGCGGTGCGCTGCGGTATCGCCGCGATTCGCGCGACGCTCGAGGCGCCGCTGCGCGCCGGTGCACTCAACGCCAACTACTGTACGCGCCTCGATGAGGGCGCACGCAGCGCCTTGGAGCTGCAGCTTGCGGACCGGCCGGCGCTGCTGGTCTGCGAGCGCGGGGCGAGCGGCTTGTTGTCTGCGGTGCGTATCTACGGCTAGGCCGCCACAGCCGCTAGGTATACATTCCGCCATTGATGGAGAGGACCTGTCCGGTGATATAGCCGGCGGCCTCGCTCGCCAGAAAGCCGACCAGCTCGGCGACCTCCTCGCTGCCGCCGGCGCGCTGCATGGGCACGAGCCGCTCGATGGCCGCTGCATCGAAGCTCGACGCGCTCATCGGCGTAGCGATGATCCCGGGCGCCACGGCGTTGACGGTGATGCCGCGCGTGGCCACTTCCAGCGCCAGCGCGCGCGTTGCCGCATTGATTGCGCCCTTGGCCGCCGCGTAATTGACCTGGCCGCGGTTGCCCTTGAGGGCCGCTACCGAGCTCAGACTGATGATGCGCCCCCAGCGTGTGCGGATCATCGGCAGCACCAGAGTGCGCGTGACGTGAAAGAAACCGAGCAACGAGACATCGAGTACGCGCTGCCACTGCTGTAATTGCATGGCCGGAAACGCCGCATCGTCGTGAATGGCAGCGTTGTTTACCAGCACCTGTACGGGGCCCGCTGCGAGTACCCGAGAGAGCACCTGTTCGCAGGCAGCCGCGTCGGTCAGGTCGAACGCCAGCAGCTCGGCACCGGCGCCCAAGCTCTGCAGCTCGCGAACGAATGCGTGGGCGTCCTCGCGCGCCTCGCGCACCTGCACGTACACGAACAGGCCGGCGCGGGCCAGCCGGCGGCAGATGGCGCTACCGATTGCGCCGGCCCCGCCGGTCACGAGCGCGCGGCGCGGGTGTGTGCTCATACGAGCAGCAGGCTCAGCCGGCCGCGCGCCAGCAGCGCGCCGGCCGCCAGCTCGAACTCGTACAGCGCAGCGCCGCCCTCGGCGTGCAGCCGGCGTACCTCGACGGTAAGTGCTTGCGCACAGGCATCAAGCCGCAGGTCCAGCAGCGTCAGCGCTCGAGCGCTGGCGAGCAGCGCAGTGCCGCCGGCCTGCGCTGGGTGCGCCACGGCCCGCGCGCCGAGCAGCGCGCCGTGTGCCGCAGCTGCCTGCGCGGCATATTCCAGTGCAACGGCGCTGCCGAGCCGTGCGTGGGCCCGCAGCGGGTGCGCCGGCGCGCTGGGATCCGAGCCGCGTGCGCGCAAGTGCTGCGCATCCCAATCGAGGATGCTATCGAGCAGACACATGGCGCCCTGCTGGGGAACCAGTTGCAGAATGTCCGCGCGCTCAATAACGGCGCTCATGGCGTGAGCTGCAGCTGCAGCCGCTGCTCGGGCAGGTAATCGAGCACCACGCAGCCCTGGGTCTGGCGGGACAACGCTTGCAGCAGCGGCAGCGAGCGCGCCGCGGGAATGGCGTTACGCAGCGCTTCGAGCGCCGGTTCGGCCAGCCGTGTCGTCGGGGCCTGTGTGAGCGTCAGCTGTAGCCCCGCACGGCCCTTTTGGGCCGCGCCGAGCACGCCCAGCACCAGGGCGACGCCGAAGGCGTCGGCGACCGGCCGATGTGCCCGCAGCGGCGGCGGATCGTCGACATCGTAGGCCACCAAGAGCACGGCCTCGGTGCCGGCCTGCAACTGCAGCAGTGCTTCCAGCAGCCCGGCGCCGAAGCTTGCATCGAGTGCGCACAGCGCCGTGGAGGGTGCCTGGCAGCCGTGTGCAATGCTCCAGTAGCCCGCGGCGGCGTTGTGCACCGAATTGTGAAAGCGCGTCGGAGAGATCGCCCGCTCGGCGCTGGCGAGCGCGACGCAGATTTCGTGGCAGTTGTCTCCATCGCCGCCGGAGGAGGCGAATACGGCGGGCAGGTCGCCCGCCGAGATACCGGCGTCGGCCACGGCCTGCGCGCCGATGGCGAGCGCCAGGCGCACCACGCGGCCCGCGCGCCGCCGCTCGGCGGGCGGTAGCGCCGCCGGAGGCGGCAGTACGCTGGCGGCTGCCGCGTAGGGACACTCTGCGCGCAGTACGGCGGCGGTGGCCGGCCAGTCGGGCAGACCCGGCCCGAGCACTCCCACGCCAAGGATCTGCGCTGCGAGCACGCGCGGCAGGGCTCAGCCGGCGCGCGCGCCATCGGCACGCGCGAACAGCAGCGAACAGTTGGCGCCGCCGAAGCCGAAGGAGTTGCTGAGCACGCGCACGAGCGGTGCGCGGCGATTGCGCGTGAGGTAATGGACCTGCAGGCTCGTATCCAGTTCGCGTGTGTTGAGGCCGCCGGGCATCAGTCCGGCCTGCAGCGCCAGTGCGCAGATGACCGCCTCGAGGGCGCCCGCGGCACCGAGCGCATGACCGCTGGCACCCTTGGTGGAGCTGCAGGGCAGTTGGGAGCCGAACAACGCGTGCACGGCGCGTGCCTCGGCGGCATCGTTGCTCGGTGTGCCGGTGCCATGCAGATTGATGTAGTCGACGTCGCTGGCGTCCAGTTGCGCATCCTGCAGCGCCGCCTGCATCGCGCGGCGGGCGCCGGCGCCCTCGGGATGCGGGCTCGACATGTGGTGTGCATCGCTCGACTCACCCGCGCCCAGCAGCAGAATATCGGTGCCCGCCGGTTCGCCGCGCGGACGCTCGAGCCAGGCAAATGCTGCGGCTTCGCCGATGGAGAGACCTTCACGCGTACGGTCGAAGGGACGGCACGGACCCGGTGCCGTGAGCTGCAGGGAGTGAAAGCCGTAGAGCGTGGTCAGGCACAGCGAGTCCACCCCGCCGACGACAGCTGCATCGATCAGGCCCGCGGCCAGCATGCGCCTGGCCGCCGCGAACACTTTGGCGCTCGAGGAGCAGGCCGTGCAGATCGTGACAGCGGGACCTGCGGCACCGAGCACGCGGCGCACGTAGTCGGTGAGCGCGAACGCGTTGTGTGCGCAGCGATATTCGAATCCCTGAGGTAGCGCGCCAGCGTGCGCGTCGCGCTGGCGATAGGCGATCTCGGTCTCCAGCACCCCTGAGGTGCTGGTACCCATGAAGACCCCGACACGCGCGGCGCCCCAGTGGGCGATGCGCTCGCGCGCGAGCTCAGCGAAACCGTCCTGCGATAATCCGAGTTGTGCCAGACGATTGTTGCGGCAATTGTAAGCAGCGTGTGCCGCGGGCAGGCGCACCGCGTCGACGCCGGCGACCTCTCCGACCCAGGTCGACAGCTGTGCGCTCTCGAAGCGGCAGGGCGCCAAGGCACTGCGACCGGCCTCGAGCGTCGCGCGGGTGGCCTCGCGGCCCAGACCGAGCGCGCTGGCGGCGGTGTAGTGCCTGATCCAGACCGCATCCATGCGGGTCATGCTGCCTGAGCGCGGCGGCAGGCGCCAGCTCAGAGCCTCGGCTGCGGCAGTGCTGCGCGCAGCGTGATGGTGCGCAGGCGGCGCTCGGCGAGCAGCTCGAGCAGGCGCGGCAGTACCTGCAGCACGACGGGCTCGCCGAGCGCGCTGCGTGCTGCGTGCCCATCATGCAGCACGAGGATGTCTCCGGCGTGCAGGTCGCGTGACAGGCGGGCCAGCACGGTATCGGCATCGGTACTGACGGTGTCGAATCCTCGTCGTGTCCAGCTGGCCAGCTGCAGTCCCACCCGCTGCAGCAACGGGTCCAGCAAGGGACTGCGCAGTCCAGCCGGGGCGCGAAAGAAACGCGGCGCGACCCCGGCGAGCTGTGCGAGACGTCGCTGCGAGCGCTCGAGCTCGCGCCGTAGCTGCCACCACCCGAGCAGAGCAAAAGTGCGACCGTGACGATAGCTGTGATTTTCCACCGCGTGCCCGGCCTGCACGCAAGCGCGCACCAGCGCCGGGTAACGTTCGGCGCGCTCGCCGATGCAGAAGAAGGTCGCCTGCGCACCGTGCGCGGCGAGGATGCGCAGCACGTCCGGGGTGACTTCCGGATCGGGTCCGTCGTCGATGGTGATGGCGACGTGGCCGCTGGCGGCGCTGCTGGCCGGCAGGCGCGTCCAGTTGCTGCCGAGCGCGCGGCTGCGCGGAATCAGTCCGACGGAGAACAGCAGGACATGATCGGCGAGCAACACACCGAGTGCCCACGGCCACAGGGGCCAGTGCACCACCGCCAGCAGCGGCATTCCCACATGCGCCAGCAACGACGCTCTGATCAGCGGCGCTGGGTGCCAGCGACGCGAGCCGAGCCTCGGGTGCTGCGGTTCAGTGGCCATCGGCGCTCGGCGCTGCGGCGGCGGGTCGGACCAATAGCTCGCGCGGCGCCAATGCCGCCGCCAGCAGCAACGCCAGCAATGTTCCGGGTGCCACGGTGCGCCCGAGCGCGTTGAGGACCGGCACGCTCGAGAAAGCCAGCACGCAGAAACCGAGCACCGTGCTGGCATTGGCCAGCAGCAGCGAGGCGAGCATGCGCGGCAGCTCGGCGCTCTGGTGCATGGCGGCGCTGCGATCGAAGAACAACGCATAGTTGGATCCTACTGCGACGATCAGCAGCAACCCGATCAGATGCAGCAGTGTCAGCGGGACCTGCAACACGGCGAAACCCGCCGTGACGGCGAGCACCGCCAGCAGCAACGGTGCCATGACCCGCAGCACCCGGCGGGCGCTGCGCAGTGTGAGGGCCAGCAGCACGATGATGGCGCCCAGGCCCAGTCCAGACAGCCCCAGCGCCGCGTGCAGATATTGCTCATACATGGCATCGCTCTGCTGACGCGTGTTGAATACTTGCACGCGCGCGCCGTAAGCAGCGCCGGCGAGCGTGTCACGCACGCGCGTCAGATCGATGTCGTGTCCGGCCGGTGCATGCAGCGGCAGGACGGCCCGCCATTGGCCCCCCTGCGACCACAGGGTCGCATCCACCGTGAGTCCGAGGGCGCTGTCGCCCAGGGAGTCGCGTGTGATCGGGCCGGCGCGCCGCGCCGCGCCGACCGCCTGCACGAAACCGTCGAGCGCGTGCGGCGCGAGGCCAATGTTGGCCGTGGCAGCGGTGAGCCGGGCGCGCAGCGTGGCCGCATCCGGCAGGCTCGCAAGGCGTGCCTGCTGGGTAGCGAGACTCGGTAGGTAGCGTGCGGGACTGTCGTAGCCGGCGAGATCCCCGGCGTCGACCAGCGTATCGAGCCGTCTGCCGACCGCTTCGGCGGCCTCGAGCGTGGGCTGCTCGCCGGCGGACTCGATGAGCACGAGATCGCTGACATCCGGGGCTCCAAGATCGGCGCGCATCTGGCCGTCCAGACGCAGCGCCGCGGCGGGAATGGGGCTGAGCGCGGCCAGATCTCGATTCCACAGCAGCGCGCGCTGATGCACGAGGATCACCACTGCCAGCACGCTGAGCGCTGCAACGGCGCTCCAGCTGAGCCTCAGGTGTGACAGCAGGCGCGCTGCGCGAGCGCCAAACGGGGCCAGATCAGCCATTGCGAGGCGCGCCGGCAGCAGCAACGGCAGCACCCAACGCGTGACCGCGGCGGCCACGGCGAGGCCGCACACCGAATATAGACCGAGCTGCGCCAGCCCCACGAATGCCGATGGAAGCAGCGAGGCAAAGCCGCAGATGGAGGTGAGCGCCCCGAGGGTGATCGTGGGCCAGAGCACCGCGTGCAGATCGTGACCGCGCGACTGCACGAACAGATAGACCGGGTAGTCGACCGACTCGCCGATCAGCGTGATGCCGAAGCCCAGGGTGATGCCATGTACGACGCCGAAACCGAGTGACACCGCGGCGATTCCGGCGAGCCCGCCGCACAGCACTGGCAGCAGTCCCAGCAGCAACGTGGCGGGTGAGCGGTACGCGGCCAGCAGCAGCGTCGCGATCAGCACCGTGCTGATCAGCGATAGGCGCACCGCCTCGCCCTTGATGGTGGCGCGTGCCTGCACCGAAAACAACCCCGGCCCGCTGAGCAGCAGTGTCAGTGGCGCGCGGCCCCCGACGGGCGCGGCCGCCGTGAACGCCGCTCTGACGAGCGCGAGATCTCGCTGCTGCGCATCCGTGTCGGCGCCGCTGGCGCGCGTCTCGGCGAGCAGCAGCGCATCATCGCCGGTGCGCGAGCTCCACACGCCCTCTTCATGCCGCGGCTGATAGCCGCCGACCAGTTGATCGGTGACCTGCAGGGTCTCCCCCGTGGGGTCACGCTCGAACAGCGGTCGCAGCAACAGCCCTGCCGGAGACGCCATCAGGGCGAGACTGGCCTGGATCGCCTGCCGCAGCCCGTTAGCGCTGAAGTGCTCGGCATCCACGTCGTCACTGAGCAGGTAGCGGTGTTCGAACGCGAAGCGCTGCTCGCGTTGCGAGCCGCCCTCGGCCCCGTTCTGCACCAGCACGAAGGCCGGCGAGCCCGCCAGGCGCGTGGCCAGCGCGCGCGAGGCCGCGGCGCGGCTCTGCGGCGTGCCACCGCCGATTCCGATCAGGATCAGTCGCGCGGCGACGCCGCTGCTGAGCTGGCGTACCAGCAGCTGCTGGATCGGTGAGGGCGAGCGTGGCAGGAAGGCGGACAGATCGGCGCGATAGTGGGCGCGTGCCACCAGCAACACCGACACGGCCAGCAGTGTCGCCCAGACGGTCAGGATGATGCCGCGGCGGGGTCGCTCGCCGGGCGCCAGGGGCGGCACGCTCGCCCGACTCATGGCGCGGGCTCGATGTGCATGACCGAATGGTCGCCATCCTGCTGCTCGAGCTCAATTTCGCTGATCTGCACGCGTTCGCCACGCAGGCGGATCTCGCGCAGCTGACTGTGCAGGGCGGCCGAGCGCGGCGTGAGACGCAGCTGCCACTGCGTCAGGGGACCCTGCAGCTGCAGCTCGAAGTGCTCCTGCAGAGTGGTCAGATCCCCGGCGAACAGCGCGCGCAGGCTGTCCAGCAGCGGTGCCAGCTGCGGATAATCCGCCAGCGGCACGCTGCGCCGATGTCTGCCGAGCTGCATGCTCAATACTCCATGATCGAGCACCAGCAGCTGCGATCGCGGCGTTTCGATGTGCTGCTCGAGATGATCGGGCGCGCGGTAGGAGAGAGTGCCGGCGCTCTGCAGTGGTCGTGTCAGCGCCGCCAAATACTGCGACTGCTCAAACCGCGCCTCGGCGTGCGAGCGCTGGCCAAACAGGCGCAGCAGCTGCGCAAGCTCACTCGCAGCGGCTGTGGCGGATTCTGCCGGAGCTGGCACGCCGTCCGCTGCGTGCGTCTGCAGGCTGGCTGCCGCGCAGAGCAGGCACAGCAGCGGCACGGCCGCGCGGCGCGTGCAGGGTCGCGCGAGCCGGGCGGGATTGTTGCGCGGATTTCTCATGAGCTGCTCTGGCTGGCCCTGGCGGCGGCGGCGGCGGTGGCAGGCAGCGCGGTGGGCCAGAAATCGAAAAAGTTGAACCAGTTGTAGGGATCGCTACGACAGCGGCGTTCGAGCTGCTGCGCGAAGCGCCGTACGGCCGCCTCGATCGCCGCCTGGCGATTCGCGGGCGTGACGTGCGAGAAGTCGGCCAGCGGTTCAAACACCACGTGGTAGCGGTTGGCGCCGCGATACAGACCGAGCATGAACACCACGCGGGTGCGCAGGATGGCCGCGAGGCGCATCGGATTGATGGGAAACTGCGCCGTGGCGCCCAGAAAGTCCACGGCCAGTGCGGGCTCCAGTGCGAACAGCCGATCCGCCAATACACCCACCAGATGTCCGGCTTCCAGCGAGGCGCTCAGGCGCAGCATCGAGTCCACCTGGCCCACGGGAATGATCTCCAGCGCCTCGCTCGGCGCGAGCGCACTGAGCACTGCGTTGAGCCGCTGCGCCTGCGCTTCATACATGGAGATCGCCACCGTGAAGCCCTGGCGGCGCCCGACCAGTCGCAGCACTTCGAAGCTGCCCACGTGCGCCCCCATCAGGAAGGCGCCACCGCCGGTGACGGCCTCGCGCACCACCGGCTCGCCTTCCAGTGTGATGGCGAACATGTCCTGACGCTCGCGCAGCAGCCACAGTCGATCATGGATTGTGCTCGCAAAGCTCACGATGAGGCGCATGCGATCGCGCGCCCGCGGTTCGCGGCCCAGGGCACGCCGCAGATAGCCTCTCATTGCGGCCGCGGCGCGCGGCGCGAAGCAAAAGTAGTAGGCGGCGATCAGGTACAGCAGCACCCGTCCCATCGGCCGACCCAGTCGCAGTGAGAGAGCCGCCATCCAGCGCATCAGCAGGGGATGGCCACGCTCCGGCCGATCGCGCCAGCCCTGATCTGCGCTCGACTGCTCGTGTGCGCCGCGCGACCCCGTGGCGTCGGACGAGGCCATGCCGGCTCCCTGTGCTGCTGGCGCGCAGGGTGTCACCCGACCGCGCACGATCGGCTGACCGTGCGCGCTGACTTCGAACTCGTAGCGCACGTTCCGGGTGTCCGTTTCAGGGCGCAGAGTCAGTTGCAACGGCTCGGCTGCCCGCGCGGTGCGCAGGAATTTCACGACCTCGATTTGCCAGCCCTGCAGCGGCGCCCCGCCGTGCTCGCCGTCGCGACACGGGTCGCTGTGCGCCTGCTCGATGGCATGCAGCACCTCATCGAGCAGCAGTGCACCGGGAATCAGTGGGTTGCCGGGGAAATGCCCGGCCAGGGCCGGATGATCGGCATCGATGAGCAATGTGCGCTGCAGTTCGCTCATGCGTCGACCCCGGCGACCGCGGCGGCAAGCTGCGCCGCGAGTGCCTGCAACGCCTCGTGCGGCAGCTTGCCCGTGGCGTTGCGTGGCAATTGCTGTACGAGCCACAGCGGACGCGGTAGAAAGACCGCATCGATGCGCTCGCGTAGCGCCTCGAGGATCTTTGCAGGTGTGAGGCTCGGGGCGACGACCACGGCGGCGAGCCGTGCGACGCCGGTGATCGAGCCGCGTGCGGGCTCGTAGACGAAGAATGCACCGTCGAGCACGCCCGGAACGCTCAGCAGCTGCTGCGACAGATGCGCCAGCGAGCTGCGTTTGCCGGCCACGTTGACCAGATCCGCCGTGCGTCCGTGCAGCACGAAGTGCGCCTCATCGAGCGGCTCGAGCACATCGGCGAGCAGTGTCGGCGTAGGTACGTGTCCGCCATGGGCCCAGCAGCGATCTTCGGCGCAGCGCAGGCGCACCTCGGGCCACAGGTGCCAGGCGCGCTCGCGCGCGGTGCGGCGGCTGGCGATCTGGCCGGTTTCCGTCGAGCCAAAGATCTCCAGCAGCTGCGTGTCGCAGCGTGCCTCGACTTCCCGCGCCAGCGACTCGGATAGCGCCGCCGTGGCGCACAGCACCAGGTCGAGCGGCGGGAGGGTAACGCCGCCATCGAGCAGCGCCCGCAAATGCACGGGCGTGGAGACCAGCGCGCGCGGACGCGGCAGGGCGCCCAGCGCTGCGGCGATATCGGCCGGGAAGAAGGGCCGCTCGGCGCACAGCACCCCGCCACTCTGCAGGGGTAGCATCACCGTGGATTCCAGGCCGAACATGTGTTGCGCCGGCACCGTGCCGAGCAGCGCATAGCCGGCGGTGGCGTCGTGCGGGGGCAGGCGCGTCATCTGGACACGCGCGGCGGCCACCAGCTGCCCGAAGCTTTTGACATGGGGTACGGGCGCGCCGGTCGAGCCGGAGGTGTAGATCACCACCGCCGGCGTCGCCGCGTCGATCTGTGGGATCGACCAGGAAGCGCTGGCAGAGGTAGTGATGGGCCTGAGCGTACCGAGGTTGAGCCAGGGCGAGCCCAGTTGCGCGAGCGCCGCCGGGGCCTCAGGTCGATCGCCGAGCCCCATCAACGGCGCGCCCAGCGCATGCACCTGCCGCAACACCTCCGGCGCCTGGGTGGGCGGTAGCAGTGTGCTGCGGCCCGCAATCAGACCAGCCACCAGGCCGACGGCGAAATGATAGCGGTCTTCGCAGAGATTCAGCAGCTGCGCGCCCGCGGGTAGCTGCGTCGCCACTTGTATCGCCTGTTGCAGAAATTGGCGCGCATTGATGCGCTCGCTGCCTCGCCTTGCGATCACGGCCTCGGGGGAGGAGGTGGCGATGAGCGGCAGCGTGGTCGTCAGCATGCTAGGGACGTCGCGTGCCGCGAGGCTCGGCGACATAGGCAGCGAGCATCTGCGCGAGAGTCGCCCGCGGCATTGCCGGCAATCGCTGCCGCCGCAGGCGGTATTCGACGGCGAACAGCAACGCCGCCAGCGGCAGCACCATAAAATTGTTGAACAACGACCAGATGCTGCGGGCGACGGTGGCGTACAGCACGAGGCTGCCGGCGGCGACGGCAAGGAAGAACAGCATCCAGACGAGCGTGATATTGCGCGTGTAGCTGAGCACACGCGCATCGAGCGATCCATGTACACGCAGCGCCCACTGCGTGCACAGCGGTGTATATCCGGGCAGCAGGGTGCGGCCGAAGACGGCGGCAAAGGTGAGATACAGGCCGCACTGCTGCAGCAGGTAGAGCCGCACATACTGCTGCGTAAGCAGCGGCCACAGCAGCGGCAGCAACAGCGCGGCTGCGCCGGCCAGGCCCGCCAGTGCCCACGCCGGCCGTGCCGCGCGTAGGGCGAGCAGGCCCAGCGCCAACAACAGGGGGCTCACGGCGAGCAGCGCTCCCAGGGCGGCCGGGGCGTGCGCGGTGTTGCTGTATTGCTCCAGCAGCGCGTAGGCGAGCAGCGTCAGGAGAATCAGAACCTGCCGCAGCCGGCGGGCGCTCACTTGGTTCTCTGGGCCGCCACGTACTGAGCAAACTGGCGCAGCGATCGGAAGATGCGCTGGTTGTCCTCATGGTCCGTGCGCAGCTGTATGCCGTACTGCTTGGAGACGATGAGCGCGATCTCGAGGATATCGATCGAATCGAGGCCAAGACCCTCGCCGTAGAGCGGCGCCTCCGGATCGATCTCGCCGGGGGTGAGCGGCAGGTTGAGGCCCTGCACGATCAGTGCAGCAAGTTCCGGCTCGAGGGCACGCGCATCATCCGCGCGCGCCTGCTGTGGGGGCATCGCTTGCTCGGGCATTCCCATGAGGTCCTGAGGTTGTGCGCCCGTACGCCAAGAATCCATGGCAGGCGAGGCGGCCGCAGGCGTGATTATAGTCGATGGCCGCGGCCGCGGCGCCTAATCAGCAGGGCCGGCCAGTGGGCCGGCGCCGCGAGAAACAGACGGGCGTGCATCCACGCAAGCAGCGTGTTGTCGCGTACATAGTTGAAATGCGACACGCCCCCCTCATCGCGGCGCAAATAGCGCACGGGGGCCGGTAGATTGATCAGCGGTATTCCCATCCAGCACAGCCGTACGGCGCTTTCCGCGTCGAAATCGAACCGGCGCATCCAGCGATGACGGTCCATCACCGTCAGCAGCGGTTCCAGAGGGTAGACGCGAAAGCCAAACAGCGAGTCGCCGATGCCCGCCCACAGGGTCTCGAGATTGACCCACCAGTTGCAGATTTTACGGCCACGCACGCGCAGGGTCGGTGCGCTGGCGTCGAATTGCGGCAGTCCCAGGACGAGCGCCTCGGGGTGTGCCCGCGACAACGCCATGAAGGACTCGATGCATTGAGGTGGATGCTGCGCGTCCGAATCCATGGTGAGCGCATGTGTGTAGCCGGCTGCGCGGGCCGCTTGGGCTCCCAGGCGCAGCGCCGCGCCCTTGCCTCGATTGTGCGGCAAGGCCAGCACGCGTACGCCCGCATCCGCGTGGGCCAATTGCTCGAGTTCCTGCAGGCTCCCGTCCGTGCTGCCATCGACGACCACCCAGACCGGATTCCAGCGCTCGCGCGCCGCGCGCACCGTACGTACGGCCAGTGCGCCAGCATTGTAGCTGGGGATCAGAACCAGGTGGCTCGATGAGCCAGCGGCGGCAGCGCTGGCCGCCCCCGCCGCAGTGCCTGTCGTCAAGAACGCGCCACCGCGTAGGCCAGATCCTGCCCGCTAAAGCGCAGTGCGCCTACGCGCCTGTTGCGCCCGCACGCGCTGGAGCTGCCCGTGGCTGTCATCGCGCCGATTCTAGCCTGCGCTGGAGCGGGTTTTGGATTCGATCAGGCGCGCGAGCGCGCGGATGCTCGGATGCTCGAAGATCTCCGTGACGTCGATGGCGCCCGGCCAGCTCTGCTCGATGCGTTCGTGGATCGCGATCAGCTTCAAAGAGCTCGCCCCCAGGTCGAACAGGCTCTCGTCGACCTCGAGCGTGCGCCCCTCGAGCTCGGCCTCGCAGATGGCGCGCAGGCGCTGCTCGATCGCATCGGCGGAGAGCGCCGTGGGTGACACCGTCGCCTGGGCACGACGCTGCGCGGCCAGCTCGGCGAGCTCGGCGTCGAAGGCACCCGCCAGATACTCCTGTTCGAGCAGATGACGCTGCACCTTGCCGCTGGTGGTTTTGGGTATGCGCCGCACCGGAACGACGGCGTCGATTTCGACTCCAGCATGCTCGGCGATGCGGCGCGAAAGTTCCTGCGCAAGCGGTAGAAAGTCGGCCAGTTCTCCCCGATGCAGCACGAAGGCGACGACCGTGTCGCTCTCTGCCCCGAGAGGACGTACGCCGGCGATCACCACCTTGCCGAGCGTCAGGCCGTCGACTGCCTCGCTCATGCGCTCCAGGTCGTGCGGGTAGTAGTTCTGCCCATGAACGAACAGGATCTCCTTGTGGCGGCCGGTGACGTACAGCTCACCCGCGAGCACCACCCCGAGATCCCCGGTGCGCAGCCACCCGTCGCTCGTGAAGGTGTCTGCATTGGCCGCGGCATCTTCGAAATAGCCGGCCGTGACGTTTTGCCCGCGGATCTGGATGTGACCCACCACGCCGTCGGGGGCCGCAGCATCGGCCGCATCGGCGATGCGCTGCTCGCAATAGGGAATGGCGCGGCCGACGCTCGCCAGGCGCAGCGCCTCGCGCGGACCTGCCGGCAGCTCCTGCACGCGCTCGCCCACGCCGAGATGGCCGCGATGCAAGCTCTGCACCCTGAGCGGCGCACCGGGCGCCGGGAAACTCACGGCCAGCGACGCTTCCGCCAGCCCGTAGACGGGAAACATGCTGTGCGCCGACAGTCCGGCGGGCGCCAGGCGCGCGAGGAACTCCTCACACAGCTCGACGCTGATGGGCTCCGCGCCATTGAAGAGCAGCCGTACCGCGGACAAATCCAGCCCCTCGGGCGAGCGCTCGCCCAGTACCTTCAGATAGTGGCGATAGCCAAAGTTTGGCGAGCACAGAATGCTGGCGTGCACCTGGCTCGCCAGCTGCAGCCACAGCAGCGGCCGGCGCACGAACAGATCGGTCGGCATCAGGTGGGCATGCACGCGATTGGCAAACATCACCAGATGAAAGCCAATCAGTCCCATGTCATGGGTCAGGGGCATCCACGACAGGCTCACGTCCTCACTGCCGAAGTGCGCGACCTCGGTTGAGCCGCGCACGTTCGCCATCAGATTGGCGTGCGTGAGCACCACACCCTTGGGCTCGCTGGTGGAGCCCGAGGAGAACTGGATGAAGGCGACGTCCCCCGGGGCGGCGCGGTAGGGCCGCCCGCTGCGTCCGAGTTCGGACAGATCGTCAACGAGGAAGGCGCGTTCGGCGAGTGCCTGGAACGCGCCGCGTTCCTCGGGGGTGGCCTGTTCGGCCGCGAAGCTGCCGATGCGCTCGAGCAGGCGCTGTTCGGTATACAGAAACGGCTTCTTGAGCCGCCGTGCGATGCGCAGTAGCTTGTGGCGGTGCTCGTCACTGATGCCCGGCGCGATGGGCACCGGCACGATGCCGCCCAGGATCGCCGCCCAGAAGGCGTCGATAAAGGGCTCATTGGAAGCGAGCAGCAGAATCAGCGGATCGCCGGGGCGCGCGCCCAGGCGCTGCAGGTGATGCAGGATCGCCAGCGCGCGCTCGTAGAGCTCGGCGTAGCCGATCGTGTGACTTTCGCGCTCGCCGGCGACATACGTCAGCCGGCCAGCGTAATTGCGCTGTGATTCCATCAGCGCCGTCAGAGTCGGTGCGCTGATCGCGGGGCTTGTCGGCGGGCTCGGGCTCATGTGAGCGCGCGATTCTAGCGACGAATGCCGCGCATTAATATGCGAGCGCATATCAATAAATCAGAGGCTTACCTTGTCTTTCAGTGGCTGTATGCGACAATCCGACGCCAAATGTCAAAACCGCCGGGTACAAGCAACGATTATTCGGCGTCCGATGTCCTTGCCCCGCAATTCTGGACGGGCAAGGCAGAGCGGCTGTCGCCAGGCATCGATGTCGCCTGTACCAAGATCGCGGTTGACCTGCAGAACCTGACGCGCGACGGCGCCGAGGAGTGCATTGCGCGCTGCCTGGACGTGCTGCGCGACGCGGCCTCGGCCGACGCGGCCTTCACGGCGTTTTTCAATGCCGAGGGCACACACATCGAGTCGGTGTTGTCCGCGCGGGGGCATTTTGCGCAGTGCCACCCCGAGGCGCTCAAGGGCGCCGCCGTCACGAGCCTGCCCTGGCTCGCCCAGCGGTCCGAGCATCTGCGCCTCTCCGAGTATCGCGATACGGCCTCCCCGAGGACTGAGCAGGCCGAAGACGCCAGTAGTCTCGCCGAGCTCGCAATCGGAGCGGCGCTGCTGGTGTCCTTTCGCATCCACGAGCAGCCAGCCGGCTTTCTCGCGTTGGGCTACGGCCTGCCGCGCGGGGCTTTCGACGTCAATTTGCAGCTGCTGATGAAGCTGCTGGGCAGCAGCCTTGCCAGTGGCCTGGAACGCGTGCGCCAGGCGGTGCAGCTCGCTCGGCTCTCGGAGCGCAATGCCCTGGCCGAGCGCGCCGCCAACGATGGGCTGTGGGACTTCGACGTCGAGAATAACGATGTGTACTTCTCGCCGCGCTGGCGCGCGATGCTCGGCTACGACGAGGCGGATCTGAAGGGCGGCTTCGACTGGCGCAGCCTCGTACACCCGGACGATATCTCGCGCGTGCAGACGGCGATCCGCGATCATGTCGCCGGTAAGAGCCCGATGTTCGAGAGCGTACACCGCATGCGTCATCGCAATGGCGAGTGGCGCTGGGTCATCAGCCGCGCACAGGCGCAGCTCGATGCGCACGGCCGGCTCGTGCGCCTGGTGGGCGTGGAGCTCGACATCACCGAGCGCAAGCTCTACGAGGAGGCGCTGTTTCGGGAAAAGGAGAGCGCCCAGATCACGCTGCAGTCGATCGGCGATGGCGTCATCACCACCGACGCGGCCTCGGTCATCGACTACATCAATCCGGTGGCCGAGCAGCTTACGGGCTGGCGACTCGAGGATGCCATGGGACGGGCGGTCGAGGAGATCTTCCGCGCCTTCCACGAAGAGACCTGCGAGCCGCTGGAGAATCCGCTGACGGTGTCGATTCGCCGGGCGCGGCCCATCAAGTCGGTGCGACCGATGCTGCTGATCCGCCGCGACGGCAACGAGCTGTACGTCGAGAGCACCGCCTCGCCGATCCGCGCCGGCAATGGCAAGGTTGGCGGGGGGGTGCTGGTATTTCACGATGTCAGCGAGTCGCGCGAGCTCAATCGCCGTCTCTCGTACCACGCGAGCCACGATCTGCTCACCGGGCTGGTCAATCGCCGTGAGTTCGAGAACCGCCTGGAACGCTCGCTCAAGAGTGCCAAGGCCCGCGAGAGCTCCTATGCGCTGTGCTATCTGGATCTTGATCAGTTCAAGATCGTCAACGATACCTGCGGTCACAGCGCCGGCGATGCGTTGCTCGGTCAGGTAGGCGCGCTGCTGAAATCCAAGGTGCGCTGGCGCGATACGCTCTCGAGGCTCGGCGGCGACGAGTTCGGCATTCTGCTCGAGAGCTGCTCGCTCGATGAGGCCCTGCGCATGGCCGAGTCAGTGCGCGAAGCGGTGCGCGCCTTCCGCTTCAGCTGGGAGGAACGCGTCTTTCGGCTGGGCGCGAGCATCGGTGTCGTGCCCATCACGGCCGACAACGAGGACGTTGCCTCGATCCTCTCGGCCGCCGATGCTGCTTGTGCGGCGGCGAAGGAGCAGGGACGCAACCGCGTGCATTCCTTCGCCGAGAACGACATCGAGCTCATGCGCCGCCGGCGCGAGATGCAGTGGGCGGCGCGCATCAACGCAGCGCTGGAAGAGGGGCGCTTCGAGCTGTTTCGCATGCCGATCCAGGCGCTGCAGAAGCCGGAGACCGGAGCGCACTACGAGCTGCTGCTGCGCATGCGCGATGAGCAAGGACGCATCGTCGCGCCTGACACTTTCATCGCCGCGGCCGAGCGCTACGGCATCACACCGAACATTGACCGCTGGGTCATCGAGAATGCGCTGCGCTGGCTGGTCTCGGAGGCCGACGAGCGCGAGCGGCTGACAATGTGCTCCATCAATCTGTCGGGCCAGAGCCTCGGGGATGACAAATTCCTGCCCTTCGTGATCGAGCAGTTTCACAAGAGTGGCCTGGACGCCTCGAAGATCTGCTTCGAGATCACCGAGACCGCTGCCGTGCAGAGCTTCTCGCAGGCCAACCGCTTCATCCAGGCGCTGCGCGAGCTCGGCTGCAAGTTCGCGCTCGACGATTTCGGCACGGGGCTGTCTTCCTTCGGCTACCTCAAGCACTTCCCCGTGGATTTCCTGAAAATCGACGGCAGTTTCGTGCGCGAGATTCTGCACGACCCCATTGACCGCGAGATGGTGCGCTCCATCAACGAGATCGGGCATCTGACCGGCAAGCAGACCATCGCCGAATTCGCCGAGAACGCCGAGATCATTCAGATGCTCACCAACATCGGTATCGATTATGCGCAGGGCTACGGCGTTGCCCAGCCCCAGCGGCTGCTGAAGTCGGTCAGCGCCGCGCCGGCAGCCCCGGCGAACCCCTCCACGACCTGAACACGCAGTCGCGCGCATCTCTGCGTGCGAAGACCGAGCCGATCGCTCGGTGGTTGGCGAACACCCTTGATAGACGTTTTGTGTGCGTGGCGGTGTTCAGTCGGGCAGGGGGTAGGGCAGGGGCAGGGCGCTGGCCGTGACGCGCTGTCCTGCGGGCGCGGGCGCCTCGGCGGCATCGCTGCTGGCTGGGGCGCGCTCGGTGCTGGTATCGGTGCTCGTGCCGGTTTCGGCAGCGGCGCCCGGCAATGTCGTGACGGCGAGAAATTCGCAGCGGCCATCGGCGTGCTGCACGCTGTCGACGACGCGGAAGGTGCCACCTGCGCTGAACTCGCCGCTCTCGCCCGGCGACAGCTGCAGCGGCTCGCGGCTGATGAAGCGCTGCATGCGCCGTTTGACCCGCCCGCGGTAATGCGCGCGCGCGATGACTTCCTGTCCCGTGTAGCAACCCTTGGTGAAGGAGACCGCGCCGATGCAATCCAGATTGAGCATCTGCGCGATGAACTGTCCCGAGCTCGCCGCATAAATCTGCGGCAGACCCGCGGCCACATCCGCCGCATGCCAGGCTTCGTAAGGCAGCGCCTCGCCCAGTGGCGCCGCCTGGTCGGCGCTCAGCACCAGCAGGTGCCGCGCGCCCGCGTAGCGCACGCTGAGGGCCCCAGGCGTCGCGGCGGGGCGCGTCAGGCCATACAGCCGATGCGTATCGCTTTCATCAGTGAGGGCGACTTTGGAGCGCAGCACGTAACGCTGCAGCGTGGCGCGCGTGATGCCCACCAGCTCGCGCGGCAGCACTGCCAGCACCTGGTCGGGGCCGGCCGCCAACAGCCCGAGCACTGCCAGCGTACGGCCCTGCGGATTGTGCAGGCCGGCGCGCAGCAGGGTTCGCTCGGCGGCGTCGGCCGGCAGGGCCGCGGTGCCGGCCAGCTCGTCCACGTTGTTGGAGAGCTGGCCCTGCAGGAATCGCCGACTGTCGGGCCCGCGGATGCTCAGCAGTCCCAGCGGCTCCAGCAGACAGACCGACCCATCGCTCATGCTCATCAGTGATTTCGTGCCGGCGAGGCGGCGGCGCGGCGGTGGCCGCAACGGCGCAATTCTGGCACACTTGGGCCATGCCGGTTTCCGTCCCCGATACGCTCGCGAGCCCCGAGCTCGCGCGTCGTTGCGATGCGCCGTGGCCGCAAGTTTCAGTACCACCCGGCGTCGCGACCGATGGCACCGTCGATCGCCCTGCGGCGCCGTCTGCGGAGATCGACGGGCCGGGCGGCCCGGAACCGACGCGCTATGGGGATTGGGAGCGACGCGGACGTTGCATTGACTTCTGAACGCCCGCCGTACCGATTCATAGCAAGCGATCCATAGAGAGAGCAGGGAGTCTGTAATGCCGGAGCGGCCGTTATCACCGCACGTGTGGCACTACCGGTGGGCGTACACCATGACGCTGTCCATCCTGCATCGGGCCAGCGGTGTCGCGCTGTCGCTGGCGCTGATTGGACTGGTGCTGTGGCTGGTGGCGATCGGACTGGGGCCGGGCGACTATGCGGCCTGGGTACCGTGGCTGTCCTCCTGGCCGGCGATGGTGCTGTATGCCCTCGCCATCGTTGCGCTGGTCTATCACTTCTGTAACGGCCTGCGGCATCTCGCCTGGGACGCGGGCTGGGGTTACGAGCGGCGCGCGGCACGCACCAGCGGCTGGGTGGTCGTGATCGTGGCGATCGTGGGCTCGCTGGTGTGTCTCTACTTCCTGGTGCGGCACGGGGTCGGCCCATGACGATGCGCACCCCGCTCGGCCGCGTACTCAATCATGGCGCGGCTCACGACGGCGTCGGACACTGGATTGTCGAGCGCGTCACCGCTCTGGCGCTCGCGCCGCTGGTGCTGTGGCTGCTGTTTTCGCTGCTGTCGTTGCCTCACGTGGATTACATCAGCGCCAGCGCCTGGGTCGGCTCCGGCTGGAACCCGGTGTGGCTGTCGCTGCTGGTGCTGCTGTCCGCCTGGCACTCCTGGCTCGGCATTCAGATGGTCGTGGAGGATTACGTGCCCGGCTTTGCGGCCAAGACCAGCACGCTGCTGCTGTCGACTTTCGCGCATGCGCTGCTGGCGCTCAGTGGCGTGTACGCGGTGCTGCGCACGGTGTTTCGAGGTGTGCCATGAGCGCCTACGACATCGTCGATCACTCCTACGACGTCATCGTCGTGGGTGCCGGCGGTGCCGGGTTGCGCGCGACACTCGGCCTGGCCGAGGCCGGGCTGTCCACCGCCTGTATCACCAAGGTGTTCCCAACCCGTAGTCACACGGTGGCCGCGCAGGGCGGTATCAGCGCCTCGCTCGGCAACATGGGCGAGGACGACTGGCGCTGGCACATGTACGACACCGTCAAGGGCTCGGACTGGCTCGGCGATCAGGACGCCATCGAGTTCATGTGTAAGCAGGCGCCGGCCGCGGTGCTCGAGCTCGAACACTATGGACTGCCCTTCTCGCGCACCGAGGACGGGCGCATCTATCAACGTCCCTTTGGTGGCATGACCACGCAGTTCGGCAAGGGCATCGCGCAACGCACCTGTGCGGCGGCGGACCGCACCGGACACGCGATGCTGCATACGCTCTACCAGCAGTCGCTCAAGCATCAGGCCGAATTCTTCGTCGAGTACTTCGCGATCGATCTGATCATGCAGGACGGGGAGTGCCGCGGCGTCGTGGCGCTCGACCTGGCCGACGGCAAGGTGCATCGTTTCCGCGCGCAGACGACGATTCTGGCCACGGGCGGCTACGGGCGTGCCTATTTCTCCTGTACCTCGGCGCACACATGCACCGGCGACGGCGGAGGCATGGCGCTGCGCGCGGGACTGCCGTTGCAGGACATGGAGTTCGTGCAGTTTCATCCGACCGGCATCTACGGCTCGGGCTGTCTGATCACGGAAGGCGCGCGCGGCGAGGGCGGCTACCTGACCAATTCCGCCGGTGAGCGCTTCATGGAGCGCTACGCGCCCAACGCCAAGGATCTGGCCTCACGCGACGTGGTGAGCCGTGCCTCCACCATCGAGATCCGCGAGGGACGCGGCGTCGGAGGGCACAAGGATCACATCCATCTGCACCTCGAGCACCTGGGCGCCGAGGTCATCCACGAGCGCCTGCCGGGGATCGCCGAGACGGCTAGGATCTTCGCCGGCGTGGATGTGACACGCGAGCCAATCCCGATCCTGCCGACCGTGCACTACAACATGGGTGGCATCCCCTGCAACATTCATGGTGAGGTCGTCACGCTGCGTGACGGACAGCCGGACGGGGCAGTGCGCGGGCTGATGGCCGTTGGAGAGGCGGCTTGCGTCTCGGTGCACGGCGCCAACCGCCTGGGCTCCAATTCGCTGCTGGATCTGGTGGTGTTCGGCCGCGAAGCGGCGCATCACTGTGCAGGCACGCTCCGGCGCGGCGAGCGCCAGCGGCCGCTGCCCGCGGACGCCGCCGATCTGGCACTCTCGCGCCTGGATCGCCTGCGCCACGCGCGCGGCTCGCGTCCCACGGCGCAGATCCGCCTGGAGATGCAGAAGACCATGCAGGCCGACGCGGCGGTGTTTCGCACCGGCGAGACACTGGCTCAGGGTAGCGACAAGCTGTCGCGCATCATCGCCTCATTCGCCGACGTGCACGTCACCGATACCGGGCTCATCTGGAACACGGACCTGGTGGAGACGATGGAGCTGGAGAATCTGCTGCTGCAGGCGGCCGCGACCATCCACTCGGCCGCCAACCGGCTCGAGAGTCGCGGCGCGCATGCCCGCGAAGACTACCCAACACGCGACGACGTCAATTGGCTGAAACACACGCTGTGCTGGGTGGATGCGCAGGGACGCACGCGCATCGACTATCGGCCGGTGCACCTCAACACGCTGACCGATGAGGTGCAGACCATTCCGCCCAAGGCGCGCAGCTACTAGAGACATTCAGGACGATGACCTACAGGAACAGACAGCATGGTTGAGTTCGCACTGCCGCCCAACTCACGCATCGACACGCGCGCCGGCAAGCTGTTCCGCGCGCCTGACGGCGCCACGCGCGTGCGCACCTTCCGTGTCTATCGCTTCGATCCGAACAGCGGGGAGCGCCCGCGCGTGGATCGTTACGAGGTGGACCTGGCGCAGTGCGGCCCAATGGTTCTGGATGCGCTGCTGAAGATCAAGAACGAGGTCGATGCGACGTTGTCGCTGCGCCGCTCGTGTCGCGAGGGCATCTGCGGCTCCTGCGCCATGAACATCAATGGCGTGAACACGCTCGCCTGCACGCTCGCCTGCGAGGACGTGGGTGGCCGCGACATCGCCATCTATCCGTTGCCACACATGCCGGTGATCAAGGATCTGGTCACCGATCTGACCAATTTCTACGCGCAGTACGCGGCCATCAAGCCGTGGCTGCAGACGCGCACGCCGGCGCCGCCGGATCGCGAGCGCCTGCAGAGCAAGCAGGATCAGCAGCGCATCGACCGACCCGCCGCTTGCATCCTGTGTGCCTGCTGCTCGACCTCCTGCCCGAGCTACTGGTGGAACTCGGAGCGCTATCTGGGTCCTGCGGCGCTGCTGGCGGCCTACCGCTGGATCGTCGACAGCCGCGATGAAGCGCTCGGCGAGCGGCTCGACGCACTGCAGGATCCATTTCGCCTCTACCGCTGCCATACCATCATGAACTGCACCGAGGCCTGCCCCAAGGATCTGAACCCCGCCAAGGCCATCGGCGCGATCAAGCAGATGCTCGCCGAGCGCCAGTACTGAGACGGCCATGCCGGCCGATTCTGCTGCCGCAGCGCGTGCCCGCCTCATCTGGCACTGCCGCCGCGGCAGCCGTGAACTCGATCTGCTGCTGCGGCGCTGGCTGGAGCAGTGCTACGACGGCAGCGATGCCGTGCGGCGTGCACTATTCGAAGCGCTGCTGGAGATGCCTGACCCGGCGCTGACGGACTACCTGCTCGCCGGTGCCCGACCCGAGCAACCGGAGTTGGCCGAGCTCGTGCAGGCCATCCGGGGACTGGCCAGCCATCGGCGCGGACCCACGAGCGGTTATAACAAATCGGATAATTGAGCTGGATGGGCCCCGGGCGCAGGCACGCCTGCGGCGTGCGACAGCGATGCCTCGAGGGTGGCGTCGGCGGTATTATGTTCGGTGAGAGTCGCCGGAACCTCGGACGCGTCGCCCGGTCCAACCGCTGTCTGCAAGCCATGGCCAACGGGCGAGAGCAATCCGGTGACTGCATCAACTGTTAGACTCGACCCAAGGGCGAACCTCCAGGTTCGTCCCGAGTCCGAGACCGCACATGGGCGGTCTGGCAATCAGGTGACAGAACTGCCGATGGGCCCCGATGCAAGTGACCTGGGTTTGGTTCGACGGGTGCAGCGCGGAGAGCGCGGCGCCTACGACCTGCTGGTGCTCAAATATCAGCACAAGGTCGTCAAGCTCGTCATGCGCTATCTGCGCGACCCGGCCGACGCCGAGGATGTGGCACAGGAGGCGTTCATCAAAGCCTATCGCGCCCTGCCGCAGTTCCGCGGGGACAGCGCCTTCTACACCTGGCTGTATCGCATCGCCATAAACACGGCGAAGAATGCTCTGGCGGCGCGCGACCGCAACCCCGTGACCTATGACCTGGATCTGCAGGGCAACGACGAGTCGGCGGATATGGTGGGACGACTCAAGGATCCGGAAACTCCCGAGGGGCTGGCGCTCACCGAGGAGATTCGCACGACGGTCAATGCCGCGATCGGCGAGCTACCCGAGGATCTGCGCACCGCGATCGTACTGCGCGAGCTCGAGGGAATGAGCTACGAGGAGATTGCGCAATCGATGGATTGCCCGGTGGGTACAGTGCGCTCGCGTATCTTTCGCGCACGCGAGGCTATCGATCGCCGCCTGCGTGAAGTTTTCGACGCGGGGCTCGGCCGAGCCGAGGAACTGGTCTAGTTGCCGTGGATGAATCCGTGAAGCAGGACGAAGTCGAAAGCCAGCTCTCCGCCATGTTCGATGGCGAGTTGCCGTCGGCGGAATGCGAGCTGCTCTCCCGCCGCATCGATCGGGACGAAAAGCTGCGCGCGCGCTGGTCATGCTATGCGCTGATCGGGGCCGCCATGCGCTGTGAGCCGGTCGCCACGGCGGGCAGTGATTTCGCGGGCCGCGTCAGCCGTGCCGTGGATGGCGCCGTTGCGGCGCAGGCGCTCGAGACGCGCCGTCGACAGCGCAATCGCTACGTGTGGCAGTCGGCGCTGGCTGCCTCGCTGGTGACCGCGGTGGCGGGCTTCTCGCTGGTAATGCTGCGTCAGGTCGCTTATCACTCGGCCGTGCCAGGGATGCATCTGGCGGCGGTGGGTGCGGGGGTGCGGGCAGCGGCGCTGAGCGTACCGGTGGCACGCTTGCCCGCGCGGCTCGCGGCCGTGGCGCTGCACCCGGCTGTCGCCGCCACGGGCGCTGCCTCGGGCTCGAATCCTGCCGCGGCCAAGGGCGCTGCACGCGAGCCCTACAGCTATGTGACCCCTGGCAACGATGACTCGGATCCGACTGCGCTGCGCACCGAGCTGGTGGATTACATCGTGGCGCACAGCGAGTATTCCACGCCGCTGATGCGCCCTGACCTGCTGTCGGCATTGATCAGCGGCGAGGACGCCGCGGACGATGCTGTGCATTCCACCGCGACGGCGGGTGATGCGGATGCGCCGACCGCGGCTCCTGCTGCTGGCCGCTGAGCTGCTCGGCGCCGCGGCGCTGCTGTGGAGCGTCGCGCAGGGCGCTGCCCTGGCTGCCGGCACGGACGGCAGGCCGCGCGCCGGTGTGGTGGGTGCCTCCCCCGAAGTCGCGGTAGTGTCGGCCGATGACCCGCGCAGCTGGCTGGCACGCACCGACCAGGCATTGGCCACGCGCAATTACCGCGGCGTGTTCGTGCATGAGCACGCCGGACAGACCGAAACCCTGCGGGTGGTGCAGCGCGTAGGACCGGAGGGGCTCTCCGAGCGGCTGCAGTCGATGGACGGCTCCGGCCGCGAATTCATCCGCCGCGGCAATCAGCTGCTGTGCTACCTGCCTGACCGCCACATGGTGCTGGTGGAGCGCAGTGCCGGCACGGGACTGCTGTTCGGCGGCCTGCCGAGTCTTACGGCCGCGCTGGCCGGTGAATACATCGTCACCGAGTTGTCCCGTACGCGTGTTTCGGGGCGCACCGCACGCGTCATCGGCATCGAGCCACGCGATCAGCTGCGCTATGGCTACCGCGTATGGATCGATGAGGCGACGGCGATGCCACTGCGGATGCAGCTGCGTGATAGCTATGGCCACACCCTCGAGCAGATCGTGTTCACCGATCTGGTGCTGCCGGCACACATTTCGGCTGCCGAGCTCGCGCCGAGCGTAGACGCGCACAACTACCGCTGGGTGCAGCAGGACGTGCCCGCGCCGGCCGGTGCCAATGCGCCCGGTCTCAAGATCGCCTGGCAGGCCAGCGCGCTGCCGCCCGGCTTTCGACTCACGGCGAGCGCCCGGCAGATGCTGCCCGGCGGAGCTGCCGAGCACCTGGTATTTACCGATGGACTGGCGTCGGTGTCGGTGTTCGTGCAGGCGCGGCGAAGCAACGGTCAGCCGGCTCTGGCCAGCTCGCACGATGACACGGCGAGCCTCGGCACCTCCTCGGCCTATTCCACGGCGGTACAGGGCTATCGCATCACCGTGGTAGGAGAGGTGCCGCCTGAAACGGTGCGGCAGATCGCGCAGGCGATGCGTACCGCGATGCCGCCGGCATCAGTGGGTGAATCGAGCCTCGGGGTGCCCGCTGCCCACGCCGTGGCGCCAGCGGCACAGGCCGCGCGGACCTTGCTTGGTGGCCCGGCGATCGATGCGCATGCCCGCGCAGAGGCTACGCCGCTGTCCGAACCTGCCATGCCCGATCCCGCGCACGCCGGGGGCCTCTACGGGACGTCCGGGTCGCTGGGATTCGGCGGTGCCGGCCCGCCGCTCACGCGTTTCGGCCCCGGTGGAGCACACGGGCGTTGATGGCGTTGACACCCGTCCCGGGGGCTTCCTCTGTGAGGCCTGCCGAGCGCGGCCTCACGCTGCTGGTGCGGGAGGAGTGCGAGCTGTGCGAGCAGATGGGCGCAGCGCTGACGGCGCTGGCGCGCCGTGTGGCACTGCCCCCGGTGGCCACCGCGGATGTGGACGGCGATCCGCAATGGCAGCGCCGCTATGGCCTGAAGGTGCCGGTGCTGCTGCTGGATGGCACGCCGGTGTGTCGCACGCGCCTCGACGAGGCGGAGCTGCTCGACGCCCTGCGACGGCGCGGTGACCCGCTATAATCCGCTGCCCCCCCGCCAGGCGCCGGCGTCCGTGCCGCGCCTGTTAAGGCCGCAAGCTCCCCGATGCAACGCATACGCAACTTCTCCATCATTGCGCACGTCGACCATGGAAAGTCCACACTCGCCGACCGGCTGATCCAGCTCTGCGGAGGGCTGGCGGAGCGCGAAATGCAGGCACAGGTCCTCGACTCGATGGATCTGGAGCGCGAGCGAGGCATCACCATCAAGGCCCAGAGCGTCACGCTCAATTACGAAGCGCGCGATGGGCAGCGCTACCAGCTCAATCTCATCGATACGCCGGGGCATGTGGACTTCTCCTACGAGGTGTCCCGGAGCCTGGCCGCCTGCGACGGCGCGTTGCTGGTCGTGGACGCCTCGCAAGGCGTGGAAGCGCAGAGCGTCGCCAACTGCTATACCGCCATCGAGCAGAACGTTACGGTCCTGCCGGTCATCAATAAGATCGATCTGCCCTCGGCGGACCCCACGCGCGTCATCGAGGAGATCGAACAGATCATCGGCATCGCGGCCGATGATGCGATGCTGGTCAGTGCCAAGACCGGTCAGGGCGTGCCCGAGCTGCTCGAGGCGATCATCGAGCGCATTCCGCCGCCGAAGGGGGACGCGCAGGCGCCGCTGCAGGCGCTGATCATCGACTCCTGGTTCGATAACTACGCGGGTGTCGTGTCGCTGATGCGCGTGGTCAACGGTACCGTGTCGCGCGGCGATCGCATCCGTCTGATGTCCAGCGGCAGGACCTTCTACGTCGACCGACTGGGCCGCTTCACCCCCAAATCCCTGCCGCTGGAGAGCCTCGCCGCCGGCGAAGTGGGCTTCCTGGTCGCCGGCATCAAGGAGATCGACGGGGCGCCAGTGGGCGATACCATCACGCTGGATTCGCGACCCTGCGCGATGCCGCTGCCGGGCTTCAAGCAGATCCAGCCGCGGGTGTTCGCCGGAGTCTTTCCGGTGAATTCCGAGGATTACGAAGCGTTTCGCGACGCGCTCGCCAAGCTCAAGCTCAACGACTCGGCGCTGCACTATGAGCCGGAAGTTTCCACCGCGCTCGGCTTCGGCTTTCGCTGCGGCTTTCTCGGCCTGCTGCACATGGATATCGTGCAGGAGCGTCTCGAGCGCGAGTACTCGCTCGACCTGATCACCAGCGCCCCCACGGTGATCTACGAGCTGGCGCGTACCGACGGGGTCGTTCAGAACGTCGACAATCCGGCCAAGCTGCCTGCCGTCAACGAGATCGCGGAGCTGCGCGAGCCGATCATCTCCGCCAGCATTCTCGTGCCGCCCGACTACGTGGGCGGGGTACTCGGTCTGTGCAGCGAGAAGCGCGGCGTGCAGAAGAAAATGCTCTACCTTGGCAGGCAGGTATCGCTGCAGTACGACCTGCCGCTCGCCGAGGTGGTGCTGGACTTCTTCGATCGCCTGAAGTCCGTGAGCCGCGGCTATGCCTCGTTCGATTACCAATTCAGCCACTTCCAGGCCGCGCCGTTGGTGAAGCTCGACATTCTCATCAACGGCGATCGCGTGGATGCGCTCTCGATGATCGTGCACCGGGACAACGCCTATGCGCATGGCCGGGAGTTGGTGGACAAGATGCAGGAACTGATCCCGCGCCAGATGTTCGAAGTGGCGGTACAGGCCGCGATCGGCAGCCATATCATTGCGCGCGCCACGGTAAAGGCACTGCGCAAGAACGTGCTTGCGAAGTGCTACGGTGGCGACATCTCGCGCAAACGCAAGCTCCTCGAAAAGCAGAAAGAAGGCAAGCGCCGCATGAAACAAGTCGGACAGGTTGAGATTCCCCAGGAAGCGTTTCTCGCCGTACTGAAAGTCGGCCGCAAGTAACCCATCATGTTCGCTCAACTGATCACCATCCTGGCGTGGTTGGCGCTGCCCACGCTGCTCATCGCCATCATCGATGATTGGTTCCTGCGGCCGCGTCGGCGCCTCACCCGGCGCGCCGCTGGTGGGGCACTGCCGCCCGATCCGCCCCTGATGGCGGTCATCTACTACCTGTTGCCGGTGCTGCTGATCGCCGGCATCGTGCATCTGCTCGGTTCCGAACGGCTGGACTTCAGCCTGCTGCTGTTCGCCGTCGTGGTACTCGCCGGGCTCATCTGGGGCCTGGACAGCATCGTGCTCGCGCCCCGCCGGCGCCGCGCTGCGAGCGCCGGGGCCGCGGTCCCCGAGCCGCTGACCGTGGACTATGCGCGCAGCTTCTTTCCCGTGGCCCTGATCGTGCTGCTGGTACGCGCCTTCGTGTTCGAGCCCTTCCGCATCCCTTCCGATTCCATGATGCCCACGCTTCTGGACGGGGATTTCATCATCGTCAACAAGTACGACTACGGTCTGCGTCTGCCGGTGCTGGACCGCAAAATCGTGCCTATTGGCGAGCCCCATCGTGGAGATGTGGTGGTATTTCGCTTTCCACCTGATCCGAGCGTGAACTACATCAAGCGTCTGGCGGGCCTGCCGGGCGATCATGTGCAGGTGTACAACGACCAGCTCATCATCAATGGCACGCCGGTGCCGCTGCGCCTGGACAAGCGCTACGACGACGGCTGCTACCACAACATGCGCCTGTCGACCGAGGTGCTGGGAACGCACACACATCAGCTGCTGACCTGCCTGACCCCCTACGAAATCGACGCGCCGTTAAGCGGCAGCTGCCATCGCAACATGGATCGCAATTACATCTGCGTCGAGCCGGACGCCCCCGGGCAGGCCGATCACGGCGACTCCAACGTGCTGGTCGTGCCGCCCCATGAATACCTGATGATCGGCGACAACCGCGACAACAGCTACGACGGGCGCTACTGGGGCTTCGTGCCGGAGGCCAACCTGGTCGGCAAGGCGACCTACATCTGGTTCAACTGGGATTGGGGGCGCCCGGGCGGCCCCAATTGGAGCCGCGTCGGGCGGCGTATCCAGTGAGCTCTAGCGCACATTGATCGGGAGTTGACCATGCGTCACGCACAGCGAGGTGTCACGTTCCTGGGCTGGGTGATCCTGCTCATACCGGTGGCGATCGTGGTATACGCCGGCATTCGACTGATGCCGGTGTATCTGAACTACATGCGCGTCGCGCGCTCGCTCGATCGGCTCTCCGAGCAGCAAACCGATCCGCAGAGTATCACCGCGCAGGACCTGCGCTCCTCGCTCGACAAGAGCTTCGACATCGAGACCATCGAGTTTCCGACCACCAAGGACATCGACATCCACCGCGACGGGAATCATTGGGCCGCCATCGCCGACTATCAGGACGTCGCCCCGCTGTTCGGCGACCTGTCGGTTCTGGTGCAGTTCCACAAAGAGGTCGATCTGCCCTAAGCTTGCAGTCCCATGGATCGTATCGAGCGGCTATGTGCGTGGCTGCGCGAAACACTCGACTACACGCCTCGCGATGGCGGCCTGTTCGAGCGGGCATTGACCCACCGCAGCGCCGGCGCACCTAATAACGAGCGGCTGGAGTTCCTCGGCGACGCGGTGCTGGGGCTGATCAGCGCGCAGTACCTTTGCGAGCGTTTCGAGGGGGCCGACGAGGGGCAGCTCAGCCGCCTGCGCGCGCGCGTGGTCAGCGGCGAGTCCCTCGCACAGCTGGCGGCCGTGCTCGGGTTGTCCGAGTGGCTCGTGCTCGGGCCCGGGGAGCTCAAGAGCGGCGGAGCGCGCCGCCAGTCGATTCTAGCCGACGCGCTCGAAGCGCTGTGTGGCGCGATCTACCTGGACGGCGGTCTCGCAGCCGCCCGCAGCGTCATGCTGCGGGTGCTGGGCCCGGCGCTGCAACCGGATACTCCGTCGGCGTTGAAGGACCCGAAGACGCGTCTGCAGGAGCTGCTACAGGGGCGCGGGCTCGCCCTGCCACGCTACAACGTGCAAAGCATCGAAGGTGCATTGCATGCGCAGGTGTTTCGCGTAACCTGTGACGTTGCACCAATCGCCGCTTCGGCAAGCGCCACGGGCTCGAGCCGCCGGCGCGCCGAGCAGGCCGCCGCCGCGCTGGTGTTGGCGCAGATCGGAGAGTCGTGAGTCCGTGAGGTATCGGTGAGCGAGTTTCGCAGCGGCTTCGTGGTGCTCGCGGGCCGCCCCAACGTCGGCAAGTCCACGCTGCTGAACACCCTGGTCGGACACAAGCTGAGCATCGTCACGCCGCGGCCGCAGACCACACGGCACCGTCTGATCGGCCTGAAAAATCTGCCCGAGGCACAGATCGCCTTCATCGATACCCCCGGTCTGCACCACGGGCCGCGGCGCGGGCTGAACCGTGCCATGAACCGCACGGCCTCCGCGGCGCTGGGCGATGCCGACGTGGTGCTGTTCCTGGTCGAGGCGTTGAAGTGGACGTCCGAGGACGCCATGGCGCTCGCGCGCATTGCCGAGGCAAGCGGGGCCGAGGCGAGCGGGACCGAGGCTGGGCGCACCGTGATCGCGGTCGTCAACAAAGTCGATCTCGTACGGCCGCGCGAACGGCTGCTGCCCTATCTGGGCGAGCTCGCGGCACGCCACCCGTTTGCAGAGATCGTGCCGGTGTCGGCGCAGAAGGGGGCCAATCTGCCCGATCTCACGCGCCTGATCGTGGCGGCGCTGCCGGTCGGGGAGGCGATGTTTCCGGCCGATCAGCTCACCGATCGCAGCAAAAGCTTCCGTATCGCCGAGACTATCCGCGAGAAGCTCAGCCTCGAGCTGGTCGAGGAACTGCCCTACGGCATCGCCGTGGAGGTCGAGAGCCTGACGCCCACGGAGGATGCTCGCACCGAGGTGTCGGCGGTCATCTGGGTGGACCGTCGCGGCCAGAAGCCCATCGTCATCGGTGCGAAAGGCGAGCGGCTGCGGCGCGTCGGACGTGCCGCGCGCATGGAGCTCAACCGTGTCTTCAGCGAGCGCTTTCACCTGACGCTATGGGTCAAGGTGCGCGAAGACTGGGCCGACGATGCGCGCGCCCTGCGCCAGCTGGGGGTCGAATGAGTCCGCAGGATGGAATGAGGCTGGAGGATCAGGTGAGCCTGGACGGGGCATGAACCGCTCGGCGCAGCGAACCCAGCTGGCACGTGCCTACGTGCTGCATCAGCGCCCGTTTCGCGACAGCAGCCTGATCCTGGAGGTGTTCGCGCGCGAGCACGGCCGGCTGACGCTGTTTGCCCACGGCGCTCGCGGCCTGCGCTCGCGATTCGTGGCGCTGCAGCCCTTCCGGCCGCTGCTGCTGTCCTGGAGCGGCCGCTCCGAGTCTCCCACGCTGAGCGCCGCGGAGCGCGCCGATGCCGCTTCGGCCGCCCTGCCCGCCGCGCAGCTCATGAGCGGCTTCTACCTCAATGAGCTGCTGCTCAAGCTGCTCGTGCGCCACGATCCGCACCCGGCGCTGTTTGATGTTTACGAGACGACGCTCGGTGAGTTGCAGTCCAGCGTCGCGCCCGAGGCGTCGCTGCGGCGTTTTGAGACGCAGCTGCTGCAGTTGCTCGGTTACGGGCTCAACCTCTCGGCCGAGGCCAACACCGGCGAGCCGGTGCGCGCCGAAGGCCACTATCGGTTCCAGCCCGGCGTGCACGGCTTCGTGGTCGCCGAGCCGGAAAGTCGCGGGGCGATCGCGGGCCATGTGTTGCAGGATCTGGCCGCAGGGGTAGTGCCGAGCGCCGACGAGGCGCAGCGCCAGGCACGCGCACTGATGCGTGCGGCGCTCGACCATTGCCTGGAGGGGCGCGAGCTCACCAGTCGTAGCGTTGCGCGCTCGCTGCATGCCTGGTCGCGACGGGAGCGCCGCGCGTGATGCACGACATCGCTCTGGGTGTGAACATCGATCACGTTGCGACGCTGCGTCAGCAGCGCCACACGCGCTATCCCGAGCCGCTGCAGGCGGCGCTGCTGGCCGAGCAGTCCGGCGCCGACAACATCACTGTGCATCTGCGCGAGGATCGCCGCCACATCCAGGAGCGCGACGTGCGGCTGTTGGCTTCGATGCTCACCACGCGCATGAACCTCGAGATGGCTGCGACCGACGCGATGGTTGAGCTCGCCTGCCAGATCGCACCGGCCGACTGCTGCCTCGTGCCCGAGCGGCGCGCCGAGCTGACGACCGAAGGCGGGCTGGATGTCGTGGCCGGCGGCGCGGCTCTGGCCGCACGCTGTACGCGGCTGGCCGAGCGCGGCGTGCGTGTCTCGCTGTTCGTCGACCCCGACGCCGCACAGATCGTTGCCGCGGCGGCCTCGGGCGCGCCAGCGGTGGAGCTGCATACCGGCACCTATGCCGAGGCGGTGGGTGCTGCGCAGGCGCAGGAGCTGGCACGTCTGGCCGAGGCGGCACGCCTGGCGAGCTCGCATGGTCTGATCGTGCACGCGGGCCATGGCCTGCACTATCACAATGTGCAACCGGTGGCGGCCCTGACGGAGATCGTCGAGCTCAACATCGGCCATGCCATCGTTGCCCGGGCGCTGTTCTCGGGACTGGCGAACGCGGTGGCCGACATGAAGCGCACCATGCTCCTGGCCCGCACCGGTGCGGCGCGCGCATGATCTTCGGTATCGGCATCGACGTGCTCGAGGCGCGGCGCATTCACGAGACTTATGCCCGCTTCGGGATGCACCTGGTCGAACGGCTGCTGATGCCCGAGGAGCGCGTGCAGTTCGAGCGCACGCAGCGCCCGGAGCGCTTTCTGGCCATGCGCTTTGCCGGCAAGGAGGCCATCGTCAAGGCGATGGGCACGGGCTTCGCGCATGGCATCTGGCTGCGCGACGTCGGCGTGGTACAGAACGCCTGGGGACGTCCCGAGGTGGCTTACTCGCCGCGGGGACAGGCGCTGCGAGCCCAGCTGGGTATCGGCGAAGGGCACCTGACCCTGACCGATGAGGCGGGTCTGGTAGTCGCCGTGGCCGTGCTGCTGCGCGCGCCGGAGGTCGTCGTTTCCGCCGCGGGGCCGCCGACGGTCGAAGCCTCATGAACTGCCTGGTGTTCGACATCGAGACGGTGCCGGACGTCGAGCTCGGCCGGCGCCTCTACGGCCTGAGCGGGCTCGACGATGCCGCCGTGGCCAAGGCCATGTTCGCGCGGCAGCGGGCCGCGACGGGTCACGAGTTTCTACCGCATCTTCAGCAGCGAGTCGTCGCCATCGCCTGTGCGCTGCGCACGCGCGATCAGCTGGTGCTCTGGAGCCTCGGGGACGCGGATTCGAGCGAGGGCGAGCTGCTGCGGCGCTTCTTCGAGGGCATCGAGAAGTATTCTCCGGAGCTCATTTCCTGGAATGGCGGGGGCTTCGACCTGCCAGTGCTGCACTATCGGGCGCTGAAGGCCGGCGTACAGGCGCCGCGCTACTGGGAGACTGGCGAGGAGGACGGGAGCTTCCGCTACAACAACTATCTGAGCCGCTTTCACTGGCGGCACCTGGATTTGATGGACGTGCTGTCGGGATTTCAGGGGCGCGCGCGCGCCAGTCTCGCGGACGTGGCCGCACTGCTGGGCTTTCCGGGCAAGCTCGGCTTCTCTGGCGAGCGCGTCTGGCAGGCGTACCTCGAGGGGCAGATTGTGGCCGTGCGCCGCTACTGCGAGACCGATGTGCTGAACACCTATCTGATTTACCTGCGCTTCCAGCACATGCGCGGACGCACCAGCGCCGAGACACTGGCGGAGGAGCTGCAACGGGTTCGGCGCCTGTTGCAGGACTCGGGCGAGCCGCATCACGCCGAGTTTCTGCAGGCCTGGCAGAGCAGCGCGGGGGCGCCCTGAATGGCGGTGGAAATCGAGCGCAAGTTTCGCGTCACGAGCGATGCCTGGCGGTCAGAGGCACGCAGCCGGCGGCTGCTGCGGCAGGGCTACCTCGCCAACACGGCACGCGCTTCCGTGCGCGTACGGCTGGATGGGGATGAGGGCTGGCTGTCGGTCAAGTCGATGCGCGGCGGTATGACGCGCGATGAATACGAAGTCGTCATCCCGGTGAGCGATGCGCAGGAGATGCTCGAGCGTCTGTGCGAGGGGTTTGCCATCGAGAAGTGGCGTCACCTGGTGGACTACGGGGGTCACACTTTCGAGGTGGACGAGTTTCTGGCCGAGAATGCCGGGCTGGTGATTGCCGAGTTGGAGCTGCCGGCCGAGGACGCGCCGTTCGCTCGCCCGGCCTGGCTCGGGGTGGAGATCACCGACGAGGAGCGTTTCTACAATGTCCGGCTGTCCCAGAAGCCTTTTCGCCACTGGCCGGAGAACCTGCTGGCGTCGCGCTAGCCGCCGTGGCCGGTTTGGTCCTTGACATTTGAGAACCTCGCCGCAGCCTCGCGCCCGCGAGGCGGGGAGAATGCGGGGCGCGTCAGGGAGGCGCAGGGTTCGCATGGGTCCGATGGGTCAATGGTCGGTGGAAATGCTGCGATCCGTGCTCGACACGGCGCCTGAGGGAATCGTCGTCTGCGAGGCGCGCGCCCCCGACTATCCGTTGGTCTTTGCCAATGCAGCCTTCTGCCGCATGAGCGGCTATGAAGCCGAGGAGCTCGAGGGTCAGGATCTGCGCCGCTTGCAGTCCTGGGACCGCGAGCAGGAGGCACGCACGCGGCTGCGCGCGGCTCTGGCGGCTGGCGAGAGTTGTCGTGTGCTGCTGCGCAACTACCGCAAGGATGGAACGCAGTTCTGGAACGAGCTGCTGGTGCAGCCCCTCAATGCGCCGCGCGCAGAGGCGCAGTCGCCCGTCAGCCACTACGTAGGGTTCTGCCACGACGTGTCCGAGCGCGAGCGCTCGGCGGCGCGCCGCGCGCCCGCTGCCATCACCCGCCTGCGCGAGGATCGGCTGTCGGGATTGCATACCCGTGCGCATTTCGAGGAATTGCTGCAGCATGATTGGCAGGTCGGACTGCGCGAGCGACGCATGCTGTCGATCCTGGCGTTGGACATCAATGAGCTTGGCGGTTACAACGACACTTTTGGACGCGCCGCCGGGGACGCCTGCATCCGGCGTGTCGCGGGCGTCATTGCCGCGAATTTTCGGCGCGGCTCGGATGTCGTGGCTCGCTGGGAAGGCGGCTGTATCGTGGCAATGATCCGTAACTCCGATCCCGCGACGGTGCGCGACTTCGCGACCGGCATCGCACAGCGCGTGCTCGATCAGCACATCCATCATCCGCGCGCACAGCGCGAGAAGTTCGTAACGATCAGCGTGGGTGCGGCCAGCCTCGAACCCACCGGCGAGCGTGCGCCGCTGTCACTGATACAGGCCGCTCTGCGCGCGCTGCAGCGGGCCAAACAGGATCGGCAGGGCAGGGTCGCCGTGGCTGAGGCACGCGAGATTGTTTGAGCGCACAGGGCGCTTAAGGAGCACGCCATGTATCGGCTGAGGCCAGTAGCGCGCGCCGCGGCGCTGGGGCCGGGACTACTCGTGACACTGCTCGTGGCGCTGGGCCCGATGGCAGCCCCCGGGGCGCAAGCCGCGGACCCGGCGCGGCCAGCCGATGCGGCGCAAGCCACACAGATCCTCGGTAACTGGCTCACTCAAAAGCACGACGGCATCATCCAGATCAGCCGCACGAGCGAGGGGCTCTACCAGGGCAAGATCATCGGTGGCGATGATCCGCAGCGCACCGATGCGCACAATCCCGATCCCGCTCTGCGCCAGCGAGGGCTGCTCGGTCAGGTCATCCTGCAGGACATGCAGTACGACGGCGCCGGGCACTGGTCGGGGGGCACCATCTACGATCCAGACAGCGGGCATACCTATCGCTGCCGCCTGGAACTGCGTGGTGCTGACCAGCTGCACGTACGGGGCTTTCTGGGCGTCTCGCTGCTCGGACGCTCGCAGAACTGGACTCGCTATCGCGGCAGCTCGATGCAACTGCCGCCCGCATCGGGGCACTGAGCGCGTGACCACCGCTCAGTGCGCAGCCTGCTTGAGCGGATACACCGCTGCGATGATGCCGAAGGCGGGGTGATCGAAGTACTGCTTCTCGTTCGGGCGGATGTTGCGCATCTCATCGATGTGATAGGACGCCCCGGCAACGAGCGTCACGTCGAATCCCAGGTGCAGGTACAGCCGCGCGCGCTCCAGGTACACCGTGCCGGTCAGTCCAGGCGCATCGACGCCCAGCTGCGCGAGCGGGATGCCGGTGTTCGACCCCCACGGTGGGGCGGTCTGTACCCAGGCCACATGCGCGATGGGTCGCCACGAGCCACTGCGCGTGAGCCCGCGCACCACGCCATCGAGGCGGTAATCGCTCGGAGCGAGCGTCTGCACCATCTGCGCTGTCTGTGCGCCGCTGCCGAGCGGTGCGCCGAACCCCTTTCCGGTGGGCACGCTGCTCCAGTCCTCGTCGTTACCGGCATAGGTGGCGCGAAACACCACCACTTCGACCTGGTAGAGCGGGACAGCTGCGGTCGGCCCGGCAGCGGCAGCGCCGGCAGGCGCAGCGCTGCCAGTCGTGGGCTCGGCGGCCCTTGCCGCGGCGAGCCCCAGGGCGAGCAGCAGCGCGGCCAGCAGGGCCGCGGACAGGGGTCGCGGCGCGCACAGGACGGTCGGAGACGAGAGCATGCCCCTATCCTAGCAGGCACGGCCGGTCAGGCATTCGGCTCGCGCGCGCCGAGCAGCCCGAGAAGCCGCTGGGCGTAGGCGAAGCGCTGCTCGGGCTGGGCAAGCGCGCGCGTCACGCGCAGCTTGAGCGATCCCTCCAGGCGGTATTCGCGCGGCTGGGTGCGCAGCAGTTCGATGACGCGCGCGCTGTCGACCTGGTTATCTGCCTCGAACTGCACGCTGCCGCCCGTGGGCCCCAGCTCCAGACGTCGCACACCGAGGGCACGGGCCGCGAGCCGCAGGCGTGCAAGGCGCAGCAGATTGTCCGCGGCCGCGGGCAGGATACCGAAGCGGTCGATGAGCTCGGCGGTCATGTCGCGCAGCGCCGCGGCGTCCGCGCCGGCGATGCGCTGGTAGAGCGCCAGGCGCAGATGCACATCGGGCACGTAGGCTTCCGGCAGCAACGCCGGTACCTGCAGCTCGATCTCCGAGACCGCCGCAAGCGGTCGTTCGGCGCCGGGCGCTCGACCCGAGCGCAGCGTGCGCACCGCCTGCTCGAGCATGTCCAGATACATCGTCAGGCCCACTTCCGAGAGCTCCCCGCTCTGACGCTCGCCGAGGAATTCGCCGGCGCCGCGGATCTCCAGGTCATGGGTGGCCAGCGCAAAGCCGGCGCCCAGGTCCTCCAGCGCGGCAATCGCCTCGAGCCGCTTGGCGGCATCGCCCACCAGCGCGCGCCGCGAGGGCACGATCAGATACGCGTAGGCGCGGTGATGCGAGCGGCCGACACGGCCGCGCAGCTGATGTAGCTGTGCGAGCCCGAAGCGATCGGCGCGATTGATCAGGATGGTATTGGCGGTGGGCACGTCGATGCCGCTCTCGATGATGGTGGTACAGAGCAGCACATCGAAGCGGCGGTGATAGAAATCGACCATGAGCCGCTCGAGCTCGCGCTCGCGCATCTGGCCGTGACCGATGCGCAGGTTCGCCTCCGGCAGCAGCGCGATGAGCTCGGAGGCGATCTTCTCGATGCTCGAGATCTCATTGTGGACGAAGTACACCTGGCCGCCGCGGCGCAGCTCGCGCAGTACCGCCTCGCGCAGCGTCGGGCCATGCCACTCGGTGATGAAGGTCTTGATGGCCAGTCGCGCGGCCGGGGGTGTGGCGATGAGCGACAGCTCGCGCAGGCCGCCCAGGGCCATGTTGAGCGTGCGCGGAATGGGCGTGGCGGTCAGGGTCAGCACGTGCACTTCGGCGCGCAGCGTCTTCAGGCGCTCCTTATCGCGTACGCCGAAGCGATGCTCCTCATCGATGATGACGAGCCCCAGATTTTTGAAGCGCGCCTGGGCGTGCAGCAGCCGGTGCGTTGCAATCACGATGTCGACGCTGCCGCTCTCCAGGCCATCGAGCACCGCCTGCGTCTCCCCGCCGGAGCGGAAGCGCGACAGTGCCTCGATCTTCACCGGCCAGTCGGCGAAACGATCACGGAAGCTCTGCAGGTGCTGCTGCGCCAGCAGCGTCGTGGGCACCAGCAGCGCCACCTGCCGTCCAGCCTGCACGGCCACGAAGGCGGCGCGCATCGCCACCTCGGTCTTGCCGAAGCCCACATCACCGCACACCACGCGGTCCATCGGCGTGGTGCCCGACAGGTCCTGCAGCACCTGGCGGATGGCCTCGGCCTGATCGGCGGTCTCCTCGAAGGGAAAGCCATTGGCGAAGCTCTGGTATTCGAGCTCGCGCGTAGCCAGCGGCTGTGCCTGATGCGCCGCGCGGCGCGCATGCAGATCGAGCAGCTCGGCGGCCACATCGCGCACCGCCTCGGCGGCGCGTCGTCGGGCACGCTCCCACTGATCGGTGCCGAGCTTGTGCAGCGGCGCGCTCTCAGGCGCGCCGCCGGTATAGCGATTGATGAGATGCAGCGCATGCACCGGCACGTAGATGCGATCGCCGTCGCGGTATTCGAGCGCGACGAACTCGGCGGGCTGAGCGCCGATCTCCATGATCTGCAGCCCCACGTAGCGCCCGACGCCATAGGTCTCGTGCACCACCGGTGCGCCGGGCTCGAGGCTCGTCAAGTCGCGCAGAATCGCAGCCGGGTCCGACACGGCGCTGCGCCGTCGCCGCCGCTCCTGGCGCGCGCGCGTGCCGAACAGTTGCGTCTCGCCGAGCAGCAGCAGCGGCGGCTCGACCAGCGCCAGACCGACGACATCCTCGGCGACGCAGATGGCGAGCCGCGCATCCCCGCCCGCGAACGCCTGCCAGCCCGCCAGAGCGCGCGGTGAGCGGCCATGCGCTGCGAGCATCTCGACGATGACCTCGCGGCGTCCCGGGGAATCGGCAGCGATCAGCACGCGGCCGGCGTAGCCCTGGAGGAAGAGAGTCAGCGGCGCCAGCGGCTCGGCGGCGCGCGCATCCAGACGAAACTCCGGCGGTGCGGCGGTGTGAAACTCATGCGCCGAGGGCTCGGGGTGCGGGCCGGGTGCGCCGAAGCGTTCCATCTGCACCTGCGGGTAGGAAGCCAGGGCGGCGAGCGCCGCTGGCGGATCGACGAAGGCCTCGGCAGGCGCCAGCAGCGGCCGCTCGATGTCATGGCGCCGCTCCTCGTAGCGCTCGAGGATGCTCTGCCAGGTGCGTCCCAGCGCATCCTGCAGATCCAGATCCGTGGCGATGACTGCTTGACGCGGCAGATAGTCGCCGATGTGGGAGGTGGCCTCGAAGAACAGCGGCAGGTAGAACTCGATGCCCGGAGGCGCCAGGCCCTCGCTGACGCCGCGATAGATGGGCATGCGGGTGACATCCCCTTCGAAGCGTGCGCGGTAGCGGCGACGAAACTCGCGGATCGCGGCCGCATCCAGCGGCAACTCGCGCGCCGGCAGCAGCTCGAGGGACTGCAGCGGCTCGAGCGAGCGCTGCGAGTCCGGATCGAATCGACGGATCGAGTCAATGGCATCGTCCAGCAGATCCACGCGGACCGGCTGCTCGACTCCCATGGGGAAGACGTCGAATAGCGAGCCGCGCAGCGCAAATTCGCCGGGCCCCGTGACTTGGCTGACACTGATGTAGCCGGACTGCACCAGCCGCTCGCGCAGCGGCTCGATCGCCAGTTGCTGCCCCTGCTGCAGATGAAAGCTGCGCGCCTGCACATAGCTGGCCGGCGGCAGACGCGCCAGCAGGTTGTCGGCGCTCAGCAGCAGCAGTCCATGGCCGAAGGTGGCGAGGTGCGAGAGGGTGCGCAGCCGCTCCGAGACGATGTCGGGGTGCGGAGAGAACATGTCGTAGGGCAGCACCTCCCAATCCGGCAGCGTCAGCACCGGCAGTGCCTCGCCAGCGAAGAAGCGCAGCTCCGCCTGCAGGCGCTCGAGCTCGCGCACGTCGGCGGCAATGAAGACCCAGGGGCGCGGATCCTGGCTCGCCGCCTCGGCGAGCGCCAGCGCTCGGGTGCTGCCGGCCAGCCCCCGCCACTGCCAGTGTGCGGCGCCTGAGGGCGGCAACGGCGGATTGAGAAGTCGCTTCATGGGACTCACGAGCACGCGCAGACCCGCCGTGCTCGCGCCCGCGGGATCGATCAATCAGGATTGCGCACTATAGCCTAGGCCGCTGTCAGCCTGCGCCGCCGCGCTCAGGCAGCGAGGCGCGGCACGCCGCCAGCGTCGCGCCGGCAGCTGTGGCGTTGGAGGCGGTCAGGCGGCGCGTGCCGCCAGTGCTCAGTGGTGCAGGGAGACGTTCGAGAGCGGTCCATCGCCCTTGGGCGTACTGCCCGCCTTCTGCGCATCCACTGTGGCCGGAGTCGGGGCGGGTCCCGTGGCCGGTGCAGCCGCGGAGGGCTGTGCGCCTGCCTGTACGGCAGGAGGCGCGGCAGTCGGCGCGGTCGCCGGAATGGGCGCGGCCTCGGGTGCGCTGGAGGGCGTGATCGAAGGGTCCGCGGGATTCGCGGGACTCGAGGCGCCTGGCACGACCGCGTCGATTACCAGATCCTTCTCGAAGAACACCGCGAAGTTGTCGTAGTCCCACCGCGTGATCGGTGGGGTGCCGACGGTGGGATGCCGCTCGCGCGGCTCGCCGAAATGCTGCTGGACCTGCACCATGGACATGCCGCGTTTGGGATGCGGCACTTCGGTCTGGCGCACCGTGACCTGATCGCCGACGACGATGGTCTCAGCGGACACCGGAGGGCCGGTGAGGCTTGCCAGCAGCGCTGTGCCTGCGACTGCTGCTAGCCAGGGCCGGTAGAGTTTAAACATGCGACCACCTGCATCCTCGAGAGACTCGTGCGGACAAAATAACCCACGCGGGGGTGGAGGGCTGCGCAGCGGCGCACGATTCTGTGACGCAGTTCCGCTCTGCCATGCTTTAATCGCCAGTCCATGTTCCAGCCGTTGCCTCTCTTCATCGGCCTGCGCTATGTGCGCTCGCGCCAGCACAAATTCTTCATCTCTCTGATCAGTTGGGTCTCGCTGCTCGGCCTGGCCCTCGGCGTGGCGGCGCTGATCGTCGTGCTCTCGGTTATGAACGGATTCGCAGGGGAGCTGCGCGCTCGACTGCTGACCTTCGATGCCGATGCGCGCGTGGTGAATCCGGGCACGGCGCCCGCGGACGCCGATCGCGCGCTGGCCGGGAGGCTGCAACGCCTGCCGGGCGTGGTGGGCGTGGCGCCGTATATCGAGCTCACGGCACTGGCCGTGCATTTGCCGGACATGGTGCCGGTGCTGCTGCGGGGCATCGATCCGGCGCTCGAACAGCACATTGCCGATGTGCGCCCGCTGCTGGTGCAGGGCAGCCTCGATGCACTCGTACCCGGCAGCAATGCGCTGATCGTCGGCCAGAACATCGCCGATCAGCTCGGCTTGCGTCGCGGCGACGCCCTCACGCTGCTGGTGGCGATGAGCGGGCCGGACGGCGTACCGCGCCAGGAGCTGCGACGCTTCCAGGTGGCCGGGGTTTTCGAGGCCGGTATCGAGGACGACGACAACGCCCTGCTCGCGAGCCTGGCGGACGTGCGCGCCTTCGCGCCGCAGGCGCAGGGCGACAGCGGACTGCGCCTGCGCTTCGACGATGTGCTGCGCACGGTGCAGTACATGCCCGCTGTGCGCGCCGCCGTCGGCACGAGCTATCGGGTGCACGACTGGACGCAGGACAACGCCGACTACTTCCGCGCCATCCGCATCGAGAAGACCATGATGGCGCTGATCCTGCTGCTGGTCGTGGCGGTCGCGGCCTTCAGCATCGTGGCGATGCTCGTCATGGTGGTCAACGATAAGCGCACCGACATCGCGATCCTGCGCACGCTCGGGGCCCCGCCGCGCGCGATCCTGCAGACCTTCGTGACACAGGGGCTGGCGATCGGCTGGTTCGGCGTGCTTTGCGGCGCACTGCTCGGCGTGCTGCTGGCGCTGAATGTCAGCAGCATCGTGCCCGTTCTCGAGCGGCTGTTCCGCTTCCAGATCTTCAGCGCGCAGGTCTACTACGACACGGCGATCCCGTCGGAGGTGCATTGGCCGGAGGTGGGCTGGATCGCCCTGGCCGCGCTGCTGCTCACGCTGGCCTCCACGATCTACCCCGCGCTGCGCGCGGCAGCCACGCCGCCCGCCGATGCGCTGCGCTATGAATAGGCAGCACACGCCATGAATGACCGGGTCGCGTCGTGAGCGCGCCGTTCGAATGGCTCATCGGCATGCGCTATGTGCGCGGTGCCGGCACGCGCGGCTTTCTGTCCTTCATCTCCGTGGTGTCCATGCTCGGACTGGCCATCGGCGTGGCGGTGCTCATCGTGGTGCTGTCGGTGATGAACGGCTTCGCTCGCGAGCTGCAGACGCGCATCCTCAGCGTCATTGCGCATGCTGAGATCGAAGCGATCAATGGCCGTCTCGGCGACTGGCAGCACGTACAGGCTGAGGCGCTCGCTATGCCGGGCGTGCGGGCTGCGGCGCCCTACATCGAGACGCAGGCACTGCTGCTGCACGGTCAGCGCAGTGCAGGCAGCGCCATCCGCGGGGTGATTCCGGCCGAGGAGCGGCGCGCCGTGGGCATTGCCGATCGCATCCAGGGCGGCAGCATCGATGCGCTGTCGGCCGGCAGCTATCGCATGGTGCTCGGCGATGCGCTGGCCGCGCAGCTCGATGCGCATGTCGGCGATTCGGTGGTGCTGGTCGCGCCGATAGCGGATGTCACGCCCGCAGGACCGCAGCCGCGTGTGCGCCGCTTCGTGATCAGCGGCGTATTCCACTCGGGTGTGTACGAGTACGACTCGGCCCTGGCGATGATCAATCTGACCGATGCAGCGCGGCTCTACCAGATGGGACAGACGGTCACCGGCGTGCGCCTGGCGCTGGCCGATCCGTTGCAGGCGCCGCATCTGGTGTATCAGCTCGCCATCAGCCTGGGCGGCGGTTTCGACGTCAGTGACTGGACGCGCTCGCATGCCAATTTTTTCAGCTCCATCCAGACCACCAAGTCGATCCTGTTCGTGATCCTGCTGCTGGTGGTGGCCGTGGCGGCCTTCAACATCGTCTCGGCGCTCGTGATGGTCGTGAAGGACAAGCGAGCGGATATTGCCATCGTGCGCACGCTCGGCGCCGCCCCACGCAGCGTGCTGGCCGTCTTCTCGATCCAGGGCGCGGTCATCGGCCTCGCCGGCACCGCGCTGGGGGCGGGGTTGGGGTTGCTGCTGGCGGCGAATCTTGAGTCGCTGGTGCATGGCCTGGAGCATCTGCTCGGCACACATTTTCTGGACGCCAAGGTGTACCTGATGAGCGATCTGCCCGCCTATGCGGAGCCCGGGGACGTACTGCGCATCTGTGGCACGGCCTTCGTGCTGTGCGCCCTGGCGACGCTCTATCCGGCCTGGCGAGCCGCGGGTACCGATCCAGCGCAAGCCCTGCGTCATGACTGAAGGCGGCGCGTCATGATGGATGGGTCTGCCCAGGCCGGCCAGGTACTCGTGGCCGAGGGCGTCTGCCGCGGCTTTCGCGAGGGCAGCGCGCGACTCGAGGTGCTGAGCGGTGTGCAGTTGCAGGTGGCACGCGGCGAGCGGCTGGCGATCATTGGGTCTTCCGGGTCGGGCAAGACCACGCTGCTGCAGATTCTGGGCGGCCTGGACCGGCCCGATGCCGGAGAAGTGCGCATCGACGGGCAGAACATCCACGCGCTCGCCGAGCGCGAGCGAGGCGCGCTGCGCAATCGCACGATCGGCTTCGTGTTTCAGTTTCATCATCTGCTGCCGGAGTTCTCTGCGCTGGAAAACGTTGCCATGCCGCTGCTGGTACGGCGCGAGCCGCGCGCACGCGCGGCCGAACGCGCTGTCGCCATGCTCACGCGCGTGGGATTGGCCGACCGGCTGCAGCACAGGCCACACGAGCTCTCCGGCGGGGAGCGGCAACGCACGGCCGTGGCGCGGGCGCTGGTGGTCTCACCGCACCTGGTACTGGCCGACGAGCCCACGGGCAATCTCGACGGCCGCAACGCCCAGCAGGTCTTCGAGCTGATGCTCGAGCTCAATCGCGAGCTCGGCACGAGTCTGGTGGTGGTCACGCACGACCCACGGCTCGCGGCGCGTATGGATCGCGTGCTCGAGCTCGCTGCGGGGCGGCTGGTGGCTGCGGCGGCTTAGCTGGGCGCAGGGCGAGGGCGGGGCGGGTCAGGACGAAGAGATGGTCTGCGAGTCACGCTGGCGCTCGCGGCGCGCACGGTAGCGGCGCATGGCCGCCTCTCGCCAGATGAACTCCAGGATGTAGCGGCCGGCCAAGCCACACGCCAGGCCGCAGATCAGGCAGCCCAGCAGGAAGGGCTTCCAGGTCGGCCCGAGGCCATGCTCGAGCCAGTTCCAGGAAAGCTGGAAGAGGAAATGATGCGGCCGATAGCGCAGCACCAGGGCGCCGACCCGATACGCGCCGTAGTAGACCGGTACCATCGTGAAGGGGTTCACGAAGTAGGAGCCGGCGATTGCCACGGCGACATTCAGACGCCACCAGATGGCCGCCATCACCACCAGGACCAGATGCACGGGCAGGGGTATGAAGCTCACCCCGATTCCCACGCCGAAGGCGGCCGTGATCGAATGGCGGTTCAGGGACCATAGGTGCGAGTCCGTGAGCCGCTCCCCGAAGATACTGAGGTACCAGCGGTGGCGGTGGCCATGGATGAATTGCGAGAGCTTTTTGACCAGCCTACGGGGCATCGGCTCGGCACTTTAGCAGCTTGTCCGCGCCAACCCTATCGAGCCCGTCGCGTTCCGGCGACGCCCTGAAGGTAGCGGAACCCGCCCCGCGGGCGGCAGGTCCAAGGACAACTTCGACAGAAGCGGGCAAATGCCTCAGATGCCGCTCGGGTACTTTAGGTATGATTCGGCGCGAACCGGGATAACCCCGATCTGGGCGTATCGCTGCGGCGATACAGCAGGAGTCGTTCCGACCGATGTGGGAAATCGTACAGGCCGGCGGCCCATTGATGTGGCCGATCATTCTGTGCTCCGTCGTGGCCGCGGCCATCATTCTCGAGCGGCTCTGGACGCTGCAGGATCGGCGCGTGCTACCGGCGGATCTCACGCAGAAGGTCTGGAAGCTGGTCGAGGCCGATCAGGTCAATGACAAGGTCGTGCAGGCGCTCGAGCAGAATTCCCCGCTCGGGAAGCTGCTGGCGGCTGGACTGGCCAATCGGCACCGGCCGCGCGAGGTGCTCATGGAGCGGCTGGAAGACACCGGGCGCCACGTCGTGCACGATCTCGAGCGCTTTCTCAATACGCTTGGCACCATCGCCGGGGTCTCGCCGCTGCTGGGACTGCTGGGCACCGTCACCGGCATCATCAAGGCATTCAACGCCATCAACGCCGGCGGTGGGGGCGATCCGCGCATGCTCTCGGGCGGCATCGCCGAGGCACTGGTGGCCACGGCGGCGGGCCTGTGCGTGGCGATTCCATCGCTGATCGCCTATCGCTACCTGCGTGGCCGCGTGGATCGGATCGTCGTGGAAATGGAGAAGAATGCGCTGCGGCTGGCCGATGCCATGGAGGCAGCAGCACGCCACGACACCAGCTCTCATGCGCTCGGTCGAGAGCACGACGTGCGCGAGGGCATGCGTGCGGCGGTCGGCTGACGGCGCGGACAGGTCGATATGAAGTTTCGCGCCCGGCGCATGGAGGAACCGGAGATCAACGTCACCTCGTTGATCGACGTGGTGTTGCTGCTGGTGGTGTTCTTCATGCTGTCGTCGAATTTTTCCGCGGAAGGCAGGCTGCGCATCCGCCTGCCCCAGGCGGCCTCGGTGCCGACCGAACAGCGCAGCGCCGAGCCGCTGGTGGTCACGGTGTCGGCGACCGGTAGCTATCTGGTCAACGGTCGCGAACTCATCAATACCAGCCCCGATACGCTGCGTGATGCCATTGTGAAGACTGCCGGGACGGCCTCGCGTGCCGCGGCGGTGACCATCCGTGCCGACGGGCGCGCGACCCATCAGGCAGTCGTCACGGCGATGGATGTGCTCGGGCGCCTGGGTTTCACGCAGATGAATCTCGCCACGGTCCGGCCGACGCAGGGAGCCGCAGGCGCGGGCGGGGCCGGGGCCCCGTGAGCACCGTCGCCGTCAGCGCCATCGTGCGCGAGGCGAACAGCAGCCGGATCGATGTGCGCGAGGCGCGCAGCGTCTATATACGGCTGCTGCGCTACGCAAAGCCCTACTGGCGTCTCTATCTCGTCGGCCTGATCGGGACGGGCATGTTCGCGTCAGCCGATCTGCTGACGCTCTGGTTCGTCAATACCTTTCTGAATGACGCCCAGGCCCTGGAGAAGCACCCGGTGGTGTTCGAGTGGCTGCCGTTGATGGCGCTCGGCATCTTTCTGGTGCGCAGCGTGGGCGATTACCTGTCGCAATACTTCCCGGCGCGGGCTGGCCGTTACGTGATCAAGAACGTACGCAGGGACTTGTTCGCGCATTACCTGGCGCTGCCCACGGCGCAGTACGACCGGGATTCCTCGGGAAACATGCTCTCGCGCCTGACCTATAACACCGAGCTGGTGGCTTCGGCGGCGACCACTTCGCTGGTGACGATCCTGCGCGATTCGCTGACCATCATGGGCAATATCGGCGTCGTTTTCTATCTCAACTGGCGCCTGGCCGCCTGCGCGATCGTCGTCGCTCCGGCCATCGCCTGGATCGTTGGTGACCTGAATAAACGCTTCCGCCGCCATGGCACACGTATCCAGGATTCCGTCGGCGACGTGACGCGCGTTGCCAAGGAGGCGCTGGACGCGCACCGCGTAGTCAAGGTGTTCAACGCACAGAACCATATCGCGCACCTGTTTGAGCAGGCCAACGAGCACAACCGCCGCTCCAATGTGCGACTGCTCTCGGCGCAGGCCAGCAGCGGGCCGACCGTGCAGATGGTGCAGGCAGTGGGGCTGGCGCTGGTGATTCTGGTCGCCACGCGTGAGATGGCGCATCACACGCTGACGATCCCGTTGTTCGTGACCTTTCTGTTGGCCCTGATTCAGGTCACGCAGCCGCTGCGGCGGCTGCTGAGCGTGGCCGCCCCGATGCAGCAGGGTGTCGCCGCGGGCTCGAGTCTGTTTCGCGTCATTGATTCGCCGGCCGAGGCGCAGGGCGGCAACTGCTCCCTGCAGCGCGCGCGCGGCGGGGTGGAGTTTCGCGATCTGAGCTTTGAATACGTGCGCGAGAAGGGGCCGGTGCTGCGCCATATCTCGCTCGCAGTCCCGCCAGGCTCGAGCCTGGCGATCGTCGGGCGCTCGGGCAGCGGCAAGTCCACCCTCGTCTCGTTGTTGCCGCGCTTCTATGACCCCACGGCGGGCGGCATTCTGCTGGACGGTGTGGATATCCGCGAGTATCGCGTCGCTGATCTGCGCCGTCAGATGAGCTTTGTCAGCCAGGACGTGGTGCTGTTCAACGATACGATCCGCAACAACATCCTGTTCGGTCTCGCCGATGTCAGCGATGCCCAGATGGATGCTGCCGTGCGCGCCGCTTACGTCCATGAGTTCGTCGAGCAGCTGCCGCAGGGCCTCGACACGATGGTGGGCGATCGCGGCCTGTTGCTGTCGGGCGGTCAGCGCCAGCGCATCGCCATCGCACGCGCCCTGCTGCGTGATACGCCGATTCTGATTCTGGATGAGGCGACCTCGGCACTCGACAGTGCCGCCGAGCGCCACATTCAGGCCGCGCTCGATCGCCTGGTACGCAATCGCACGACCTTCGTGATCGCGCATCGTCTCTCGACGGTGGAGCGCGCTGATCGCATCCTCGTCATGGGCGACGGAGTGATCGTACAGAGCGGCACGCATGCAGAGCTGCTCGCCAGCGGCGGCCCATATGCCGAGCTGTATCGCATGCAGTTCAGCGCCTGACGTCGCATTCCGGGGAGCCCTGTGCGAGCCCGCGAGGCAGCGCAGCGATGGCTGCAGGATATCTGGTACGGCCCGGCCAGCGCGCCGTGGTCGCTGCGTATGTTGGCCGCGATCTACGCTGGCGCAATGCGCCTGCGCACGGGGGCCTACCACGCGCAGCTTCTGCCCCAGCGCGGCGGCGGGCGACCGCTCATCGTGGTCGGAAACCTCACCGTCGGCGGTAGTGGCAAGACCCCGCTGGTGATTTGGACCTGCGAGCAGCTGCGTGCGCTGGGCGTCTCGCCTGGCATCATCCTGCGCGGCTACGGCGGCAGTGCCGCGCAGGGTGGTGGGGTGCACAGGGTCGATACCCGGTCCGATCCACGCGTGGTTGGGGATGAGGCAGTGCTGCTTGCGCAGCGGACCGGAGCGCCCGTGGTCGTGGGAGGAGATCGGGTCGCCGCCGCACGCGAGCTGGCACGAACGCCGGTCGATGTGATCGTCGCCGACGATGGGTTGCAGCACCTGCGTCTGGCACGCGATCTGGAGTGGGTGGTCATCGATGCGGCTCGCGGTTTGGGCAATGGCCGGCTGTTGCCGGCCGGCCCGCTGCGCGAATCTCCGGCGCGGCTTGCCGAAGTCCAGGCTTTGATCCTGAATGGGGTGACGGGGGATGCCGCGCCGCTGCCCGCGACCGGAGCCGTGCCGCAGTTTCACATGCGGCTGGTGGGCGAGCAGCTGTGTGCGCTGGACGGCAGCGGGCGGCAGGTCGATCTGACGAGCCTCGCTGGGCGTGCCGTGCATGCGGTGGCCGGCATCGGCGACCCGGCGCGCTTCTTCCGGCAGCTGCGTGCGGCGGGGCTGACGCTGACGGAGCACCCGTTTTCGGATCACCACGGCTACCGCCGCGAGGAGCTGCTGTTCGACGACGGCCTGCCGGTGCTGATGACCGAGAAGGATGCAGTAAAATGCCGCTTGCTCGGGTTGCACGAGGCCTGGTATCTGCCGGTGAGCGCGAGTTTCCCGGTCGCCGAGGCCGTGGCGCTGCGCGCGCTGCTGCATGCTCTGGTGATGCGGGCAGCGTCTCTGACGGAAGTCAGTTCCTCCTAGCCAGTTCCTCCCAGCGGAGAAGTGTGTGGATGCAAGGCTGCTCGATATTCTGGCCTGCCCCGTCTGCAAGGGGCCCTTGCGCTATGAGCGCAAGGAATCGCTGCTGATCTGCCGCACTGATCGGCTGGCCTATCCGATCCGGGACGGGATACCCATCATGCTTGAGGACGAGGCTCGCGTCCTCGCGAGCGAAGATCCCCTGCTCGAGCGCTAGCACATTGAGCCCGCCGAGCAGCCCCGCCGAATTTCGGGTGGTCGTGCCGGCGCGCTACGGCTCTACGCGCCTGCCGGGCAAGCCGCTGCTGGCGTTGGCCGGCCGCCCGATGATCGAGTGGGTGTATCGGCGCGCCTGCCGCTCGAGCGCGCGGCAGGTGCTCATCGCCACGGATGACGCACGCATCCTCGAGGCGGCACAACGATTCGGAGCGCAGGCACTCATGACCGCCACGGCGCACACCTCGGGCACCGATCGCATCGCCGAGGTGGCACGGCTGGAGGGTTGGAGTGCAGCCGAGATCGTCGTGAATGTACAAGGCGATGAGCCGCTGCTGCCCGAAGCGCTGATCGATCAGGTTGCCGCCACGCTGCTCGCCTGGCCCGAGGCACAGCTGGCCACACTCTCGGTGCCGATCGGCTCGCCCGACGAGCTGCAGGATCCCAATGTGGTCAAGGTCGTCAGCGACCTGAGTCAGCGCGCGCTGTACTTCAGCCGCGCGCCGATTCCCTGGGATCGCGACGGCAGCGCAACCGGTGCTGGACCTGTCGCGCGGCGGCATCTCGGCATTTATGCGTACCGCGTCGGTGCGCTACTGCAATTGGCGGCGCTGCCACCGACGCCGCTCGAGCGGCTCGAAAAGCTCGAGCAGTTGCGTGCCCTGGAGCATGGCATGGATATCCGCGTCGCCGAGGCTGTGGCAATCCCCGGCGGCGACGTCAATGCCGCCGGGGATATCGGTCGGGTGGAGGCGCTGTTGGCGAGCGAGCGCTTCCGGCTCTGACCCTATCGTTCAGCGCTCTTCGCGCCGGCCGGTATCGCTGCCGCCCTCCTGTGGTGCTGACGACCAGACGATGTAGGGTCGTGCCTCCGATGCCGCTTCACTGCCCCCAGAGCCCTCGGACGGCGCGTTGACGACCTGACGCTCAGGCATCGCCTGCGCCTCGACGGTACCGTGGCTGGTGCTCTCGGCGCGGTGGCCGCTGTCACCCCCCGGCTCATGAGCGGCCTCGTGCGGCGTGTGCTCGTGCTCATGGGCGTGCTCGTGCGGCTCGTGGCGGGTCTCCTGGCCAGGCTGCCCATCCTGGCCTCCTTCGGCGCTATCCATGGCCCCGCCGCCGGCACCTTCTCGACCGCCTCGCCTGCGGCGGCGGCCGCCTCGCCGCGAGCGGCGCTCACCGCGCGGTCGGTCGGGCGGTCCGCCTGCCATCCCGCCCGTGTGCTCGGCAGCGCCGGGCTCGACCATCTGACGCTCGACCTCAGCGGGCTCGGTGGCCTCGCTGCGGCGCGTCTCCTCGCGGTCCGCGTGCTCCTCCCGCGGCGCCTGCCCCTCCCGCGGGACGTGTCTGTCCCGGTGCGCATGCCCGTCGCGATGCGATGCTTCGCGCCATCCGTCACGACGACCCTCGCGGCGCGCATCGCCGCGCTCCCGGCCGCCGTCGCGGCCGCGTTCGCGGCGATGGTCATCCCGGCGTTCGGGTCGGCGATCGCGTCCGCGCGCGCCCTCGCGCCGGGTTCCACCGTGACCGTCACTGCGTGCCCCCGAGGGCGTCGCGGAGGGTGCTGCCGTCGCCGCGCTGGCCTCGGCGCTGGCGGCGTTGGGTGCGGATGCCGGGGCGCCCTCGTTGCCAAACCAGCGCTTCACACGCTCCCAGAAGCCACCGCTCTGCGCCTCTTCGGCCGTTGGACCGCCACTGACGGCGGCCACGCTCGGCGCGGCCGTCTTGGGCAATAGCGCTGCTACCACTGGCTGCTCGGCCGGGGCGCGCTTTTCGCGCTCGGTGGGATCGGCGGCCGCGGGGGCCACCGGGATCTGATAGCTGACCTGAGTATTCTCGGGAAGCTGCGTCTCGTCCTCGCGCAGGCGCCGGATGGAGAACTCGGGCGTCTGGATGTGCGGATTAGGCACGATGACGAACTGCACGTGACTCTTGTCCTCCAGAGTCCGCAGCGCCTCGCGCTTTTCGTTGATGAGGAAGGTCGCCACATCCACCGGTACCTGCACGACCAGCCGTGCAGTGCGCTCCTTGCGCGAGTCCTCGCCGAGCAGGCGCAGGATCGACAGTGCCAGGGATTCGATGCTGCGGATACTGCCGATACCGTTGCAGCGCGGGCACACCAGGTGACTGGATTCGCCCAGGCTCGGTCGCAGGCGCTGGCGCGACATCTCGAGCAGTCCAAAGCGCGACAGACGACCGATCTGGATGCGGGCGCGATCCATCTTCATGGCATCGCGCAGGCGGTCTTCGACCTCACGCTGGTTCTTCTGCGACTCCATGTCGATGAAGTCGATGACGATGAGGCCGCCTATATCGCGCAGCCGCAGCTGGCGGGCGATCTCGTCGGCCGCCTCGAGGTTGGTATTGAGCGCCGTGGCCTCGATATCCGCGCCGCGCGTTGCGCGCGCCGAGTTGATATCGATGGACACCAGCGCCTCGGTATAGTCGATGACGAGACTACCGCCGGCCGGTAGCTGCACCTTGTGCGCATACGCCGACTCGATCTGACTCTCGATCTGATAGCGCGTGAACAGCGGGATGTCGTCGGCATAGAGCTTCAGACGGCGCTGTGCCTCGCTCGGCATGAAACGCTGCATGTATTCGAGGGCCTTCTGGAAGGCGGCCTCGTCGTCGACCAGGATCTCCCCGATGTCATCGGTGAGGTAGTCGCGCAGCGCCCGTGTGACGGCATCGCTCTCCTGGTAGACCAGGAAGGGCGCTGCGCGGCTTTGGCCAGCAGTGGCGATCGCATCCCACTGGGCCCGGAGGTTATCCAGGTCCCACTGCAGCTCGGCGGCGGAGCGGCCGACACCTGCCGTGCGGATGATGGCGCCCATGCCCTCGGGCACGTTGAGCTGGCTCATGATCTCGCGCATCTGGTCGCGATCTTCGCCCTCGATGCGCCGCGAGACGCCGCCTGCGCGCGGGTTGTTCGGCATGAGCACCAGGAAGCGGCCTGCCAGACTGATGTAGGTCGTCAGCGCGGCGCCCTTGTTACCGCGCTCTTCCTTTTCCACCTGTACGAGCAGCTCCTGGCCTTCATCGAGCAGCTCGCGGATGTTCAGGCGACCGTTGGCGGGAGGTTGGCCGCGAAAATTTTCGCGAGAGATTTCCTTCAGCGGCAGGAAACCGTGCCGCTGGGTGCCATAGTCGACGAACGCCGCCTCGAGCGAGGGCTCGGCACGCGAGATGCGTGCCTTGTATATGTTTGCCTTTTTCTGCTCCCGCGAGGGGATCTCAATGCTCAGGTCATAGAGCTTCTGCCCATCCACCATTGCAACCCGCAGCTCTTCGGGCTGGGTTGCGTTGACTAACATTCTTTTCATTTGCCTCTGCCAAAAAAGGATGAGAGGCCGCGATCATCACGACGTGCGCTTGGGGGGGCACGTGCGCGAAGCCGCCTGGGGCAGCGGAGCACCCGATATTCAATGGTCGAGTCTGATGTGTCATCTTGGCTTGTATGCCGTTTATCGACTCGCAGGGCGCCAGCTGCTCGCTGGCATGCCTGGAAGATCTGGAATCCCGCTGACCGGCGGCGCGCTGGTGGGCTCGAACTTGACGAAGGAGCTACGACAGCCGAGCGCGGACCGGATCGGCCGACTCATGCACGATGGCCTCGATTTCGAGGACCAACTAACATGCGGCGCTAGCCGCTCTTGCTGCCGCGGTCTAAGCCCGACCGGCAGCGGCCCGATTATAGCGTCCTACTTACTGGAAACAAACACTTGAGTGAGTCGCGCTCGGCAGTTCGTCAGGTCGAGGTCGGCGCCGGGGAGCAGGGACAGCGGCTGGACAAGGTGCTCGGTCGGTTGCTGCCGGGGGTGCCGCGCAGTCGCCTGTTCCGTTTGATTCGCCGCGGCGAGGTGCGCATCAACGGCCGTCGTGCCAGCCCCGAACAGCGCCTCGCTGCCGGCGACCGGGTCCGAGTCCCTCCAGTGCGCATGGAAACCACAGCCGCTGGCGAGGCGGCTGGCCCGGGAAGGGTGCCTGCCGCGCTGCTGCGCCGCGTGGAAGCGAGCATTCTGCATAGCGACGAGCGTCTACTGGTGCTCGACAAGCCGGCCGGCATCGCTGTGCACGGGGGCAGCGGGTTGTCCTTCGGCGTCATCGAGGTGTTGCGAGCCTCGCGTCCCACGGAGACGCTGGAGCTGGTGCACCGTCTCGACCGGGATACCAGCGGCCTGTTGCTGGTGGCCCGGCGGCGCTCGGCGCTGCGCACGCTCCATGCGTTGCTGCGCGAGGGGGCGGTCCGAAAGAGCTATCTGGCGCTCGTGGCGGGAAAGTGGCGGCAGGCACGGCAGAGCATCGATGCGCCGCTGCGTACCGATCTGCGCGTCGGGGGCGAGCGCACGGTGCGTGTGGATGCGCGCACCGGCAAGGAATCGCTCACGGAGTTCCGGCTGCTCGAGCGCTATGGGGACCGCGCCTCGCTCCTGGAGGTGGTGCTGCATACCGGGCGCACGCACCAGATCCGCGTGCACGCAGCACACGCCGGTCATCCGGTGATCGGCGATGAGAAATACGGTGACCCGGCTGCCAACACGCAGCTGCGCGCTCTGGGACTACAGCGCATGTTCCTGCATGCGCACAGCTGCGGCTTCACATGGCCGGAAAGCGGGGTCGAGCAGAGCTTCAACGCCCCGCTGCCGCCCGAGCTCAGGCAGGTCGTGGATCGTCTCACCGTTCCCGTACCCGCGGAGGCCTCCCGAACTCATCGAAAGTGAACTCATGTGACTGCGACGTCGCGCGATGTGAGCCGGCGCGTATCCAGCTGGCACGCTCGCGGTCGACGCTCAGGAACCAGGTCTGGCGTCGACGCACTCCGACGATACCCATAAAGGCCGCGGCATCCAGTACCGCCGCTGCGCCGCCGTGCTGGGGATCGCGCACCGAGCGGTAGCGGATCAGCTGCACCCGGGCGGTGCGCGCGACGCGTGCAAACGCCTGGCAGCTCGAATAATCCGCAGGATCGTTCCAAAAGGGGTGGTCGCGGCGGAAGGGCTGCGCGCGCAGATCCACGGCAGTGGCGTAGACCATCGCCTGGAAGATCGTGTGTGGGACCGCGTCCAGGCGGCGTAGCCCGGCACTGTCCGTGACGAATCGCCAGCGCCAATAGCCGACCTCGGCACAGGCCGTGCGAATACGTTCGGCGCCATACCAGACGCCCGGGTCGGTATAGGCGCGAAAGCGCGACCCGTCCGGCGGGGGTGGATAGCGAAACGGTGTGTAGAGCAGGTAGTCCAGGCCGGCGGCCGCGACCGCCGCTGGCACCGCCGGCTTATCGCGCTCGAGCAATGCCTCGAGCAGCTCCTGTTCCAGGCGGCTGTCGACCAGCGTGCGCGTGGCCACCACGTGCTGCGCTTCCACGGCGCGCCACAGCGGCAGCTGACACAGAGTCGCTTTAGACGCGACCTCGAGCGGCGTCCAGATATTGGACGACATGAATCAGGCCCTCGGCGGTAACGATGCGCTCGGCTGGCGAGCCCCCCCCCAGCGCATCATTGCCCGAGTGCAGCCAGTCGCGCATCGCCTGCGTCTGACCGCCCGTAAGGGCAGAGAGGGACCGAAACAGGCGTACGAACGCGGTGGCGAGCTCCCAGGACTTACTGTCCGCCCGAATCTGCCAGGTCCCGGAGGCGAGACGCGAAGCACTTGCCGCGGACAGCCCCAACATTCGGGCCATCTGGGCCTGACGAAGCTCTAGCTGCGTCGCAGCACGGATAACCGCCTTCGACAGGACGGCCTCGGGGGTGGGCGCAGCGGAGATTGCAGGGGCACGGGCCATGATGCGAGATTTTCCTTGCTGCAGAAAGATTATAAGGGATTTCTTTCCTCAGAAAGGAATATCGGCCCCCTCCACCAGCCGACTGCACACACCGGGCCGGACAGCTTGGCGAGCCTCGCGGACGGTCAGGGCGCGTAGTAACCGCACTGCCGCAGCGCGCGGGCCAGCGCGATCAGCGGTAGGCCGATCAAGGCGGTGGGATCTTCGGTGGCGATGCGGGCAAAGAGGCTGATGCCCAAGCCCTCGCAGCGAAAGCCGCCGGCGCAGTCCAGCGGCTTGTCCTGCGCGATGTAGCGGTCGATCTCGGCATCGGTGAGGGCGCGGAAGTACACCGTCGTAGTATCCACGAACTGCAGCGTCTGCCCGTTGGCGGGCTGCAGGACCGCAACGGCCGTGTAGAAGGTGGCGGCAGCCGCGGAGGCCCAGCGCAGCTGCTCACGGCAACGCTCCGTGCTACCCGGCTTCTCCAGCAGCTCTCCCTTGCAGACCGCCAGCTGATCGGAGCCGATGATCGTGGCATCGGGGTGCGCGGCAGCTACGGCGCTTGCCTTGGCCAGTGCAAGCCCCTGCGCCCGTTCGAGCGGTGTCTGCTGTGGCGTCGGCGCCTCATCCACTCCGGGGGCGACGCTGGTAAAGGCGAGTCCGAGGCGCTGCAGTAGCGCGCGTCGATAGCTCGAAGTGGAGGCGAGAATCAGCACGACGCCGCTGCATGACGCATGCCCGGGCGTGCGCGGGGCGAGAACGCGCTGGGTGAGAAAATAAGAAACTCAATCAAGCAGTTGCTGGCGCGTATGCTTTTGACTTGCCCGTGCACTGAACCTATCATACGCGCGCCCATGGCTGCCCCGAAGCTACGAGACGTCAGAAAGCTGGCCGACTCGCGGGCGGTCTTAGATCTGGATGTGACACTGACGGCGCTGCCGGACTTTCCTGCCGACTATGTGGCGGGCGGTGGCTCGGTAAAGGCGCATCTTGTCTTTGGCCGCGAGCAGGGCTTTGCGACGGCACGTGTTGAGCTACAGGCGCAGCTTACGGCAACCTGTCAGCGCTGCCTCGGTTCGATGCCGCTGCGTATTCAGGCAAGCTCGCCGGTGTTGATCGTCGAGACGCAGCAGGAGGCAGAAGCCGCGCCGGCCGGTTGGGAGACTTTTCTCGCCCCCGAGGGTCGTCTGCTGCCCGAAGCGCTGATCAGCGAGGAGCTGTTGCTCGCCCTGCCGATCGTGCCGACACATGAGCAGAGCTCGCAGTGCGTGTCGCTGGCGGCACCCGCGCAGGCGCCTTCCTCTGCAGCTGATGCGCCGAGCGCGGCGCGCCCCGCGGCGCCGCAAGTGTCTGCAGAGGCGACCGTGCGTCCCTTTGCGGATCTGCGTGCGTTGCTGGAGCGTGCGGCCAAGCCGGGCAATGGCGAGCCGCGTTGAGTCGAATGATTTGAATCAAAGGAGTTTGAGAACATGGCCGTACAGAAGAGCCGCAAGACACCGTCCAAGCGCGGCATGCATCGTTCGCACGACGGGCTTGCGACACCGGCACTGTCGACCGATCCGCAGTCCGGTGAGCGGCACCTGCGCCATCGAATCACGCCCGATGGCTTCTATCGTGGCCGCCGCGTGATCGAAAAGCAGGCCGAGGAAGAGGCGCAGGATTAGCGGCGCGCCACGGCGTCGCGCAGGCGCTCGAGTGTATTCACGCATCATCGGCACCGGCAGCTATCTGCCGGAGCGTGTACTCAGCAACTTCGATCTCGAGAAGCGCATGGATACCAGCGACGCCTGGATCCGTGAGCGAACGGGCATCGAGCGCCGGCGGATTGCCGCCGAGGGTGAGTCGAACACCGACATGGCCGAGCACGCGGCGCGTGCGGCGATCGCGGCTGCCGGGCTGACTCCCGAGGATATCGATCTCATCGCGGTCGGCACGACCACCCCTGACCTGGTGTTCCCCAATGCCGGCACGTTGCTGCAGGCGCGCCTCGGTTGTCGTGGTGCGCCTGCCTTCAGCCTGGAGGCGGCCTGCAGCGGTTTCCTCTACGCGCTGGCCATCGCGGACAAGTTCGTCCGTGCGCGCGAGGCGCGCTATGCGCTGGTCGTCGGCTCCGAAATCCTCTCGCGCATCACGGACTACACGGATCGCAGCACCGCGATTCTGTTCGGCGACGGCGCCGGAGCCGTCGTGCTCACGCCCTCAGAGGAACCGGGCATTCTCTCCACGCATCTGCATGCCGACGGCGGCTATCAGCATCTGCTCTACTGTACGGGGGGCCCGGCTCGTGGGCCAGCGCCCGGGCCGGCGCGTCCCGATCTGCCACAGAATGATTTCGTGCGCATGCAGGGCGGCGAAGTTTTCAAAGTCGCAGTCACACTGCTCGGTCGCATCGTCGATGAAACGCTTGCTGCCAATCAGCTCGATCGCAGCGCCATCGATTGGCTGGTGCCTCATCAGGCGAACTTTCGCATCATCCAGGCAGTCGCCAAGAAGCTCGGGCTGCCCATCGAACGTGTCATCGTGACGATCCAGGAGCACGGCAACACCTCTACCGCTTCCGTGCCGCTGGCATTGGATGTTGGTATTCGCGATGGGCGCATCAAGCGTGGCGATATGCTGCTGCTCGAGGCGCTCGGCGGCGGTTTGACTTGGGGATCGGCGCTGCTGCGCTACTGAAGAGCTGGCTCGCCGCTGGAAAGAAAACGCCGCGCAGAACGCGGCGTCTTCCGCCCGCATGGGGCGGGCAATCGCAACGACAGAGGCGGGTTACTTGGAGACCGACCGCCGGAACATGCGATTGATCTTCTCGTTGGTCGCGTCGACCGACGACTGCGCAGCCTGAGCAGCGGAGAGCGCCTGGTTGGCAGTGCTCTGGGCAGCGCTGGCAGCCTGCGAAGCCTGACTGGCCGAATTCTGCGCAGCCTCAGCGGCACGCGCGGCATTGTCGGCCGACGTCTTGGCGGCATTGACGTCCTGCTGCAGCTGAGCAACCTGCGTCTTCAGCTGGTCGAGCTGAGCCTGCACGGGTTTGAGGTCGGTGCAGCCGGCGAGCGCCACGACCGCACAGGCCGCCGCCAGCTTCACGACGATTGTCTTGTTCATTCGAGTCCCCTTTGCTTGAACGAGTGGATCCGCATCGCGCCGCCTTCCAACGGAGCGCCTTTGCGAGGCTGCAACTTGACCAAATTTAACCCCCAAAAGCAATAGTTGGCAGTCATTTGGTCGCCTCGAAACCTCCGCCAGCGTAACCGCTTGCGGATGTATCGCCGAATCTACCTGCACTTTCCTTAACGGTTGCTTAAGGAATCATTACGGGAGCCGCCGCAGCCGCGGCCAATCCTCCAGAATGCGATGAGCGGCATTGTGGCCGGGCATGCCGGTGACGCCACCGCCCGGATGTGCTCCGGCACCACACAGGTAAAGGCCACATACGGGCGAGCGGTAATCGGCATAACCGAGCACGGGACGAGCGGCCCACAACTGATCGAGCGAGAGAGCTCCATGAAAGATATCCCCTCCGATCAGCCCGAAGCGCTCCTGCAGATCCGCGGGGGTCAGGGCGCTGTGGGCGAGCAGCGCGCGCTTGAAATTGGGCGCGTAGCGATCCACCGTGTCGAAGATCATCGAGGTCATCTGCTCTCGCGCGCTCGCCCAAGGGCGCTGATCTGGCAACTCGGGCGCGAAGTGCTGGCAGAAGAGACTGGCCACGTGCGCGCCCTTCGGCGCCAGTGACGCATCGAGAGTGCTGGGGATCAGCATTTCGATGACCGGAGCGCTGGAGTAACCGTGCAGGCGCGCCTCGGCGAATGCGCGGTCCATGTACGTCAGCGATGGCCCGATGATGATGCCCGAGCCCAGATGCTGTTGCCCGTCGACTCCGAGTGGGGCAGGAGTGTGCAGCGCAGCCGTGAAGCGCGGCAGCTCGGAGAGTGCGACATTGATACGGAATGTCGCGGACCCGCAACGGTAACGTCGCATTGCGTCAATGAAGTCCACTGGTAGATGCTGCGGCTCGACCAGCTGCAGATACAGCAGCTTTGGATTGACGTTGGCGGCGACCACGCGCGCCTCGATGCGCCGACCGCTCTCGAGCAGCACGCCGCGAGCGCGTCCGTCGCGCACCTCGACGCGCGCGACCGCATCGCCGATCTCGATGCGCGCGCCATGCGCCTGTGCCTCGAGGGCCATCGCCTGGGAAATGGAGCCCATGCCACCGCGCGCATGTCCCCACAGGCCGCGATGGCCGTTGACCTCGCCGAAGGCATGATGCAGCAGCACGTAGGCACTGCCGGGCGTATAGGGACTGGCGTAGTTGCCGACCACGGCGTCGAAGCCGTACAGCGCCTTCAGCGCCGCGCTTTCGAACCAATCATCCAGAATCTCGCCGGCGCTGCGCGTGAATAGCTCATAGAGACTGCGCGCACGCGCCAGCGGCAACGCGCGCCAACGCCGCCCCGCCGACAGCAGCCGCCACATATCCGGCCAGCGCGACAGATCGGTCGGTGGCGTCTGCAGCGCGCGTTCGCGCAGCAGGTCAGCCGCTTCAGTGATGAACCGACCCCAGGCGCCCAGCCGCTCGGCATCGCGCCTGGAATGGCGCGCGACCTCGCGGTGCCAGGCATCCGCCTCGCGCGGCACGTACAAGGCATCGTCGTCGGGCAATGGCAGAAAGTTCTGCATGGGCCGCGGCAGGATGACCAGACCGTGCTCGGCAAGGCGCAGCTCCCGGATGATCTTCGGATGCAGCAGACTGACGGTGTAGCTGGCCGTAGAGTTACGGAAGCCTGGCGCAAATTCCTCGGTGACGGCCGCCCCGCCGATGACCTCACGCCGCTCGAACAGCGTGACCGACAAACCAGCGCGCGCCAGGTACGCGGCCGCGACCAGGCCGTTGTGGCCCGCGCCGATGATGGCGACATCCAGCGGTGACTTGCCTGGCATCTTTGTCTACTGTATATATTTACACATGAGCACTCTGACGCCTAACCAAACGCGCGTATTGCGCTTCCTGCAGCGTGCCATCCGGGAGAGTGGCATGCCGCCCACGCGTGCGGAGATCGCCGCGAAGCTCGGCTTTCGCTCGCCCAACGCGGCGGAAGAACATCTGCGCGCCCTCGCTCGCAAGGGTGTCATCGAGCTGCTGCCGGGCACCTCGCGGGGCATCCGCCTGAGCGAGGCGACGCGCGAGGCGACGGGTTTGCCGCCGGGCCTTCCGCTCATAGGGCGCGTGGCCGCCGGCCGGCCGATCCTGGCACAAGAAAACATCGTCGAGCAGCTGACGATCGATCCGGCAGTGTTCAGTCCGCGACCGCATTATCTGCTGAAGGTCGTCGGCATGAGCATGAAGGATGCGGGCATTCTGGACGGCGATCTGGTTGCCGTACATCGCACCCCTGAGATCCGCAACCGCCAGATCGTCGTGGCGCGGCTGGAAAACGAGGTCACTGTGAAGCGCTATCGGCAGGAAGGCACCATCGTCTGGCTGCTGCCCGAGAACGCGGATTTCGAGCCGATGCGTGTGGACCTGAAGGAGCAGTCCCTGCTCATCGAGGGCGTGGTGGTTGGCGTGTTACGGCGCGGTGCCATTGCCGGTCGCGCAGGTGCAGCCGTGAGCGCGCCAACTACTAGCGACTGAGAGCGACGAGGCCTGGCGATCGGGACGTCGGGCTGGCTACGTGCTCGGTCGACTCTTGCCGTTGACCGGCGAGCCCGAGGCCTCCGCGGAATCATCCACGTCGTAATCCTCGAAGTCACTGATCAGCTCGGCCGTTCGCCGCTGCTCGAGCCGCTGCTCCAAGCGCCGCCAGGCGGGTTCCCCGACCTTCTCTCCGCGCCGTTTAGCGATATCCATGTCCTTGATGGCGCGCGCGAGGTCGAGTTCTTCCTCTTCGGGGGCGATCTCGTCGGCTTCGTCCTCGTCGAACTCGTCTGAATCCGGATTTGCACCCATGGTCGTTGTGGTGTCGTCATTCGTTGGCCAATGACGTGGCCGAAAATAATGCGAATCAAAAACGGATGCAACGACTGTCCCGTGACACAAATCGCAATGTGCGTTACTGCCGGACGACAGGGCCCCCGCAGGGGGCTCGCAGGGGTATGGCAGGGGCGTCGCAGGGCTGTGGGCGGTCGCAGGGCCCGGGGCGGGACGTCAATGAATGAGCTCGTTGAGCTCGAAGATCGGCAGCAGCATTGCAAATACGATGCCCATCACGAACAGGCCCATCGCCACGATCAGCAATGGGCCGAGCAGCCCCATGAGACCCGCCAGCAGCGCTTCCAGCTCGCGCTCCTGATTGGCCGCGGCGCGCTCGAGCATGTTCTGCAGTTCGCCGCTGGCCTCGCCGCTGGAGATCAGGTGCACTGTCATCGGCGGAAACAGCCGACTGGCCGCCAGCGAGCGGCCGATCGGTGCGCCTTCGCGTACGCGCGCGGTGGCTTCGGTCACCGCCTCGTGCATCGGCACATTGGTGATGACCTCGCCGGCGATGCGCAGGGCGTCGAGCACCGGCACGGCGCTGCCGATCAGAATACTCAGCGTGCGCGTGAAGCGTGCGGTATTGAAGCCGCGCAGGATGCGACCGGCCAACGGCAGGCGCAGCAGCAGCTGGTGAAAGCGGCGGCGATTGGTGGGCACCCGCAGCGAGCGGTTGAAGATGACTGCGGCCACCGCCAGCGCGATCAGCAGCCAGATGCCGTAGCTGCGCATGAAGCCGCTGACCGCCACCAGCACCGTGGTCGCAAGCGGCAGACTCGCATGGTTCTCCTGGAATACCTGCACGACCTTGGGCACGACATAGGTGAGCAGCACCGAGACCACGCCGAAGCACAGCACCGTCAGCACGATCGGATAAAGCAGGGCACCCATGACCTTCTGGTACATCTGCTCGCGCGACTCGGTGTACTCGGCCAGCCGCTCGAGCACGTTGTCCAAGTGTCCGGACTGCTCGCCGGCGGATACCGTGGCGCGATAGATCTCCGGAAAAACGCGTGGAAAGTCCGCCAGACCCGCCGCGAGGGGGTGGCCTTCGACGACCTTGGCGCGCACGCCGAGCACGATGCTCTGCACGCGTGGCTTCTCTGTCTGCTGCGAGACCGCCAGCAGCGCCTCCTCGAGCGGCAGCGCGGCGCGGACCAGTGTCGCCAGCTGCCGAGTCAGCAGTGCCAGGTCAGCCGAGGAGACACCGCGTCCGAAGGGTAGTCCGGGTTTCTGCTGGCGGCGCGACTCCTGCTGCGCGACCTCCTCGATGCTTACCGGCAGCAGCGCTTGCTCGCGCAGCAGGCTCCTCACGTGACGGGCGGTGTCGCCCTCTATTACGCCCTTGCGCGAGCGGCCGAGCGAGTCGAGCGCCGTGTATTCGAAGGCGCCCATGAGGCTCAATCCTCGCGCGTGACGCGCAGGACTTCTTCGACGGTGGTCTCGCCCTTGAGCACGCGTGCCAGGCCGTCCTCGCGGATGGAGGGCGTGAATTTGCGCGCGTAGCGCTCGATGTCATGCTCGCCCACGCCGTCGTGAATCATCGTGCGCAGCGTGTCGTCGATCACGATGAGCTCGTAGATGCCGGTGCGACCGCGATAGCCGCCGCCGGCATCGCGACCGGGGCGGTAGAGCGTCGGGGAGGGCTCGTCGGCAGCCAGGCCCAGCAGGCGTCGCTCGTACTCGCCGGCCGTGAACGCCTGGCGCGTAGCCGGATCGAGCACGCGTACCAGACGCTGTGCCAGCACACCGATCAGGCTCGAGGAGAGCAGGAAGGGCTCGATGCCCATGTCGCGCAGACGCGTGAGAGCGCCGGCAGCGGTATTGGTGTGCAGGGTGGAGAGCACCAGGTGACCGGTGAGACTCGCCTGCACGGCGATCTGCGCGGTCTCCAGATCGCGGATCTCACCGACCAGCACCACGTCCGGATCCTGGCGCAGGATGGCGCGCAAGCCGCGCGCAAAAGTCATCTCGACCTTGGTATTGACCTGCGTCTGGCCGATGCCGTCGATGTAGTACTCGATTGGATCCTCGACCGTCATGATGTTGCTGGTGTTGTCGTTCAGCCGCTCGAGCCCCGCGTAGAGTGTCGTGGTCTTGCCCGAGCCCGTCGGGCCGGTCACCAGCAGGATGCCGTGCGGCTTGTGGATCAGCTCATCGAGCAGCCGCATCGTGTCGGACTGCATGCCGAGGGCCTCGAGCTCGAGCTTTCCGGCCTGCTTATCGAGCAAGCGCAGCACCACGCGCTCGCCGTGACCAGACGGAATGGTCGAGACGCGCACATCCACGGCGCGGCCCGCGATCCGCAGGCTGATGCGACCATCCTGCGGCAGTCGCTTCTCGGCGATGTCGAGTTTGGACATGACCTTGATGCGCGAGACCACCAGCGGCGCGACGCCGCGCTTGGACTGCAGCACCTCGCGCAGGATGCCATCGACGCGAAAGCGCACGACCAGGCGGTTTTCGAACGGCTCGATGTGGATGTCGGAGGCGTTCTCGCGGATCGCCTGCGTCAGCAGTGCGTTGATCAGACGGATGATGGGGGCATCGTCGTCGCTTTCCAGCAGGTCGGCCTGCTCGGGCAGATCCTGTGCCAGATGCGCCAGATCAGTGCCCTCCTCGAGGCCGAGCTGCATGCCCTCGCTGCTGCCACCCTCGTAGGTCTTGCGCAGCAGCGCATCGAATTCTTCGTGCGAGACCGCCGAGAGCTTCATCGGCACCTGCAGATAGCGGCGCGCCTCGGCCAGCGCCACCGGCGAGCAGGGCGCGCGATAGATGCATTCGGCGACGCCGTTGCGCACGCTTTTTACCAGCACGCCGTGGCGGCGCGCGAAGGTGAATGGCAAGCGCGTGTCGCTCGTCGTGGAGGACCCGGCGGTGGTCGGGCCCGCAGTGTGCCGCTCCAGATGCGCTCCCGGGCCGAGTGGTGCGGCAGCGGCACTGTTGCGCGTCGCCTCGGCGTTGCGCGCCAGAGCGGCGCGTCGCGCGAGTTCTGCGCGCAATGCGGCCGAGCGCTCGACGGGCTGACTCATGGAGCCGCTCCACTGCCGCTGGCGGGCGTGCTGCGGCTCTGGTCGCGTGCGGGCGATGCCTGCGTCGCGCCCGGGGCACCCGATACCGGCGGTCCGGCGCCAAACATCGGCGGGATGTCGCCGTTGGTGATCGGAGGCAGCGGGTCCGCGGGTTCGTAGGGAGCCAGGGGCAGCAGCGTGCTGTCCTTCATGACCCTGCGCTGCTCGCCACGCAGGAAGTTGTACTTGGCGTCGGTCTCGATGGTCGCTTCCTGGTCGTCGCGCAGGATGCGCGGCTGCAGGAAGATGAGGAAGTCGGTCTTGGTTTTCTCGTTGTTGCGGGTGCGGAACAGCTCGCCGAGCAGAGGAATGTTGCCCAGCAGCGGGATCGATTGCTGATTGTTCGTCACGGAATCTTGAATCAGTCCGCCCAACACCAGTGTACCGCCGTCACCGATCAGCACGCTGGTGGTGACGGTATTCTTGTTGGTGATCGGATCTCCCGCCACGCCCGAGGCACTGCTGGAGATGCTCGAGCTCTCCACATTCAACTTCAGCAGCACCACGTTGCCGGAGCTGATGGTCGGAGTCACGGTCATCAACGTACCGACATCTTCCTGCTGGATCGTCTGGAAGGCGCTGCCGGTGCCGTTGGTGGTGCTGTACTGACCGGTCAGAAACGGCACCTCCTCGGCCACCTCCATCTTGGCTTCCTGATTGTCACGCGTGACCACCGAGGGGGTTGCGATGATATTCGTGCGCGCATCGCCCTGCAGCGCGCGCAGCATCAGCGCAAAGTCCGTGCCGCCGGCCGACAGCTTGCCGATGCCGATGGTACCGCCCGTGGGAGGATTGGTGCCCAGTGCCGTGGCGCCGCCCGCGATGTCGTCGTACAGGTCGACGATCGAGGAGCCGGCCACCGGAGAGATGAAGCCGCCGATGCCGACGTTGGTCGCCGAGCCGTCCACGGCCCAGTTGATGCCCAGATCGTTGGTTTTATCGAAGGCCACATCGGCGATGATGGCCTGCACCAATACCTGCGGGCGACGGATGTCGAGTCTGTCGATGACGTCGTTGAGCGCGCGCAACGTGTGCGAGTCGGCCGTCATGATCAGCGCGTTGGTGTCCTTGTCGGCCCAGATCGTGGCCTGGCCGCCGGCCAGGGAAATCGTCGCCGGACCGGCCGGAGACGCGCCACCGGCCGCGGGGCTGGACGGCCCGGTATTGCCCTGCGCATTGGGCAGGGACTGATTGAACTGGCGCGCATTGGGAGTCGCGCCGGTCTCGGTCTTATTAGCCGACATCTGCTCCTTCAGGCGCGTGGCCAGATCGGTCGCGTCCGAGAAGAGCAGGTACCGCACCTGCGTGGCGGTACCGTTCTCCACCGGGGTGTCCAGCTGCGCGATCAACGCGCGCACCCGCAGGCGCGTGGCCGGATCGCCGCTGACGATGATGCTGTTGGAGCGATCGTCGGCGACGATCTTGACCGATGTGCCGCTCTCGGTCTGCGCCAGTAGCGAGTTGAGCACCCGGGCGGTGTCATCGGCGGTGGCGCTCTGCAGCGTCATGACATCGAAGTCCGGATTTCCGAGCTGATCGAGTCGCGCCACGATGCTCATCATGCGTGCCACGTCATTGGCGTGAGCGGACATAACGAGGATGTTTGCTCCCGAGACCGAGGAGAGCTGCGCTTGCTGAGGCATCAGGGGACGCAGTACCGGCACGAGCTGCGCGGCCGACAGGTTCTTGACGGCCAGCACCTGGGTGACCACCTCATCGGATGTGGAGCTGATATGCGCTGGCAGGTCGTCGGAGGGGTACTGGCGCATGTTGGCATCGGGCACGATCTTCACGATCGTGCCCTGCGTGACGGCTATGAAGCCGTGCACCTGCAGGATGGCGAGGAATGCCTGCCAGAGCTCGGGGGGGCTGAGCGGCGTCGAAAACACCACCGTGACCTGGGCGCGGACGCGCGGATCGGGGATGCAGTTGCGGTGTGTGACGTTGCAGACCTCCGTGATGATCTGCTGGATGTCCGCATTGGTGAAGTTGAGGGTGATGCGCTGCGCGCTGCCGTCCAAGTGACCGTCCGAGCTGCCGTCTGTGGTACCGGCCGCGCCCTGGGTCGCCGCCGCCTGATCCTGTGCGAGAGCGGCGGGCTGCCAGGCGAACGCGAGCAGCAGGATGCCGCTGAGCAGGCCGGCGCGCGCGAGGCGAGTGCGAAGTTGGGACATCACAAAGTACCTGTGTCCGGTGGCGGGAGAGCGGCGCTACTGCGCTCGCGGGCCGAAAGGGCCGCGCCGCATGGGCGGCGCAGCGGGCGAAGCGGGAAGTGCCGAGGGAGGCTCTGCGGGAGCCGCTGCGGCGCCGGTCTGATCCGGCGGCAGGCTCGCGAGGTTCAGATTGACCTCCAATTGAGTGCCATTGCGTGTGACCGTGATCGAGGCGCTACCCGCGGAGGACAGCGTCTGCAGGATCTCGAGCGCCCGGCCGGGGTCATCCAGTGTGGTGCCGTTGATCGCGGTGATCAGGTCACCGGGCCTGAGGCCCATCTGCATGAACGCCTGATTGCCGCGTGGGCCGCCCGGGAAAATACGATAGCCTGACAGCTTGCCCTGGCTGAAGACCGGCTGGACCCGCAGCAGGCCGGCCAGCACGTCAGGGCTTGCATGCACGAGGTCCGCGCGCCCGGCCACGACGGGGGAGTAGGTGACCCCGGTCAGTGCCGTGCGCGGTAGCATGAGAGTCTCCAGGGCTCCATTGCGCTCGAGCAGGACCCGATCGTCATATACGGCGTGCAGGTGCGCACCCCCGGGGATGGACGCACCGACAGCATAGACCTTGGTATCTGCGGCATTGGCCCCCATGATGGCCTGACCAGCGGTCGGATGGCCCTTGACGGCGATCACACCTGTGAGAACCAGCGCCATGGTGGTCGGGGGTGCATCGGCGCCGCCGGCCGTGGGCGCGGCGCCGAACAGGTGCGCGTCGATGACCGCGGCCAGCACCAGCTGTGGATTTTTGCTGTGCGGGCCAAAGGGCAGCGTGTGGGCGGCCCCTTCTGCCGGCGTGGATAAGGTGTCACCTGCGAGGGCACGGCTGAGGATGAGTGCGCTGTCCAGGCCTAGAGCAACGATCAGGGCCACGACCACAAGCTGCGCTCCGCGCGCGGCAAAGAGGCGCATCAGGCCCTGGGATGACATCAATGGCTCGGCTCCGGCTGCGGGCCCCTCTCCCAACAATATGAGGAGACGGAGCCCCTGAGTACGACATGATACGGCGCGCTTGTTGACGCTCTCAAGCGTTTGTTTCGTCAGACATCTTTTGGTTCCGCAAGTCGCTCATTGCAGACAGTACGTGCGGCTATGCGGACGGTGGGTGCAGCCGATTGTCCGGATGTATCCGCGCGCGACAGTGGATTAGACTTTGATGGCACCCACGCTGCAGTTATGCGGCAAATCAGTGACGGCGTGACCGGGCGGTTATCGTAATTTCGGACGGGCGAATGGAGCATAGACATTCTGGTCGCCCCGATACCGGCGTCACGGTGGAGGAGTCCCCGCCCGAGACGGCCGAGCCGCCGCTCTACCGGGTGATTCTCCTCAACGATGATTACACGCCGATGGAATTCGTCGTGGAGGTCCTGGAGCGATTCTTCGGCATGGACCGGACGATGGCGACCCGCGTTATGCTCGAGGTGCACACGCGCGGTAAAGGAGTCTGCGGAGTCTTTACTTATGAAATTGCGGAGACCAAAGTGTCACAGGTGACCAGTTACTCGCGCGAGCATCAGCATCCGCTGCTGTGCACGCTCGAGGAAGCCTGAGGACCGCCGCATGCAACCGGTGGAGTGACAGCAGTGTTGTCGAGTGAGCTCGAATTTTGTCTGAATCAGGCGTTCCACCAGGCGCGCAGCGCGCGCCATGAATTCCTGACGGTCGAGCATCTGCTGCTTGCGATCCTCGATGCCCCCAAGGTGCGTGAGGTGCTCGAGGGCTGCGGGGCGGATCTGGAGCGGCTCGGGACCGACCTGAAGCATCACGTAGAGACCAACACTCCGCGCCTCGCACCGAGCGAGGAGCGCGAGGTGCAGCCGACGCTGGGCTTCCAGCGCGTGTTGCAGCGTGCCGTATTCCACGTTCAATCGAGCGGCAAGAAGGAAGTCGGCGTCGTCAACGTGCTGGTGGCGATCTTCAGCGAGAAGCAGAGTCATGCGGTGTTTCTGCTGGCGCGCGCGCAGGTCACGCGTCTCGACGTCGTTAATTACATCTCCCACGGTCTGTCGCGCACCGGCGATGCCAAGGCCGACAAGGACCGCGAGGATGCCGGCGTAGAAGCCGAGCGCGATAGCGAGGCGGGGAGTGCGCTGGAGAAGTATGCGGTCAACCTCAATGCCCAGGCGCAGGAGGGGCGCATCGATCCGCTGATCGGCCGCAAGCTCGAAGTCGAGCGCACCATCGAGATTCTCTGCCGCCGCCGCAAGAACAATCCGCTGTACGTCGGCGAGGCCGGTGTGGGCAAGACAGCGATTGCCGAGGGGCTCGCGCGCCTGATCGTCGAGGGACGTGTACCCGAGGTGCTGGCCGATTGCACCATCTACGCGCTGGACATGGGAGCGTTGATCGCGGGCACCAAGTACCGGGGCGACTTCGAGAAGCGCCTGAAGGCGGTGGTCACCGAGCTCAAGAAACAACCTGGGGCGGTGCTGTTTATCGACGAGATTCACACCGTCATCGGCGCGGGTGCCGCCTCAGGCGGCGTCATGGACGCCTCCAATCTGATCAAGCCGGTACTCGCCAATGGCGAGATCCGCTGCATCGGCTCGACGACCTACCAGGAATATCGCGGCATCTTCGAGAAAGACCATGCGCTCGCGCGGCGCTTCCAGAAGATCGACGTCGTGGAGCCCTCGGTGGCCGAGACTGTCGAGATCCTCATGGGCCTGAAGCCCAAGTTCGAGGAGCACCATGGCATCGAGTACGCGGCGGATGCGCTGCGCGCCGCCGCGGAGCTGGCTGATCGGCACATCAACGAGCGGCACCTGCCCGATAAGGCCATCGACGTGGTCGATGAGGCCGGCGCGCGACTGCGCCTGAAGCCCGCCGGCGAGCGCCCGCCACGCGTCGAGGTCGAGCACGTCGAGGACGTGGTGGCGCGCATGGCGCGCATCCCGCCGAAGAACGTGTCCTCGTCGGACCGCGAGTTGCTCAAGAACCTGGACAGAAACCTCAAGCTGGTGATCTTCGGCCAGGATCAGGCGATCGGCACGCTGGCCGCTGCGATCAAGCTTGCCCGCTCAGGGCTGGGCGATCAGCGCAAGCCCGTGGGCAGCCTGTTGTTTGCCGGGCCCACCGGCGTCGGCAAGACCGAGGTGACGCGCCAGCTCGCGCTCGCCCTGGGCATCGAATTCGTGCGCTTCGACATGTCTGAGTACATGGAGCGGCACACCGTATCGCGCCTCATCGGTGCACCCCCGGGCTATGTCGGCTTCGATCAGGGGGGACTGCTCACCGAGGCGATCAGCAAGCACCCGCACTGTGTCCTGCTGCTCGATGAGATCGAGAAGGCCCACCCGGACGTGTTCAATCTGCTGCTGCAGGTCATGGATCACGGCACCCTGACGGATAATAACGGCCGCAAGGCAGATTTCCGCCACGTCATCATCGTCATGACCACCAATGCCGGTGCGCATGAGATGAACCGACCGTCGATCGGCTTTATGCAGGCCGATAACGCCAGCGATGGCATGGAGGCCATCCGCCGCATCTTCTCCCCGGAGTTTCGCAACCGCCTGGACGCGGTCATCCAGTTCGCGCCGCTGGATGAGATCACCATCGAGCGAGTGGTCGACAAGCTATTGATTGAGGTGGAGGCGCAGCTCGAGCCCAAGGGAGTGACGGTGACCCTCGATGAGGCGGCGCGGCGCTGGATCGCGCAGAAAGGGTACGATCCGAAGATGGGCGCGCGTCCCATGGCGCGGCTGATCCAGGAGCACATCAAGCGCCCACTGGCCGAGGAGCTGCTGTTCGGCAAGCTCGCGGGCGGCGGGCAGGTGCGCGTGTCCGTCAAAGCCGATGAAAGCGGGCTGTCACTGGACTGCGTGCCCACGCCGCAGGCGGAAGTCACCGCCTGAGCGCCGCGCTGTCGGCTCAGCGGCCGCGGTAGACGATGCGGCCTTTGGACAGATCGTAGGGGGTCATCTCGACGGTGACCTGGTCACCGGTCAGGATGCGGATGTAGTTCTTGCGCATCTTGCCTGAGATATGCGCCGTGACCACGTGGCCGTTCTTCAATTTGACGCGAAAGGTCGTGTTGGGAAGAGTTTCCATGACCTCTCCCTCCATCTGAATGGCGTCTTCTTTGGGCATGCTGCGTTGCGTGACCTCGCGTGCGGGCGCGAATTGCAGCACAAAGGCGCCCGACAATGCAATCGACGCGCGCGGCCGGGCGCCACTTCATGCGGCCACGCTGCTGCCAGGTGCCGGCAAAAAGCTTATGAATTCATGCCGCGGCATGGGCTGAGTGCCGAGGCTGCGCAGATGCGCCGAGGGTAGTTGACAGTCGATGAGCTCGATGGACTGCGCCACGCAGTGGTCGACCAGGCCGGCCAGGGCGGCCTTGGACGCATCGGTTTCGCGGCTGAACATCGACTCGCCGAAGAACACCCGTCCGAGTTGCACGCCGTACAGGCCGCCCACCAGCCGCCCGCCGCACCACGTCTCGTAGCTGTGCGCAAAACCGCGCTGATGCAGCCGCGCATAGGCCGCCTGCATCTCCGCGGTGATCCAGGTGCCCGGGCTGCCCACTCGCGGCGCCGCGCAGGCGCCCACGACGGAGGCGAAATCGCGGTCCTGATGCAGGGTAAAGCCGCGCGTGCGCATGGAGCGAGCGAGGCTGCGCGAGCGTCGAAACTGCTGCGGCAGCAGCACCTCACGCGGATCGGGTGACCACCAGAGCACCGGTTGACCTGGCGAATACCAGGGAAAGATCCCGCGGGCGTATGCGGCCAGCAGGCGCTCGGGTCGCAGATCCCCGCCGGCTGCCAGCAGGCCCGGCGGATCGGACAGCGCCATCTCCAGGGGCGGGAAGCGATCCGGCGGGTCATCGGCAGACAGCCAGGTGATCATGCAGGATGCTCGCGGCAGGGCGGCTCAGGCCGCCGGCGGCTCGCGCGGTGTGGGCAGATGCTTGAACGGCGCGTGTGCCTCGGCCTCGCTGGCGTAGGCATCGATGGCCGCGCCCTCGCGTACCAGGTATGCGCCGATCGCCCGGCGCAGCGGCGCATCGGCGATCCAGTGCGCCGACCAGGTAACTGTCGGGGTGAAGCCGCGCGAGAGTTTGTGCTCGCCCTGGGTGCCCGGCTCGAAGCGCGCGAGGCCCTGCTCGATGCAGTAGTCGATCCCCTGGTAGTAGCAGGTTTCGAAGTGCAGGCTGTGGTAATTGTCCTCGGCGCCCCAGTAGCGTCCGTAGAGCGCATCCTGCGAGCGCAGGAACACCGCGGCGGCGATCGGGCGACCCCTGTGGCGGGCGAGTTTGACGATGAAGCGATCACCCAAGCCGCGCGCGATGGCGGCGAAGCAGGCTTGATTCAGATAGGGCGTGTGGCCGTGACGCAGAAAGGTCATGGCATGGAAGGCATGCACGCGCTCGAGCGTGCCCTCATCGAGCTCATGCCCATGCAGTGTCACGAATTCGATCCCCTGCTCGGCGATGCGACGGCGCTCGCGACGCGCCTTCTTGCGCTTCTCCGCGGAGAAACGCTGCAGGAAATCCTCGAAGTCGCGATACGCCTCGTTGTGCCACTGGAAGTGGCAGTCGCGCCGCAGGAGCCAACCCGCTGCCTGGGCGGCCTCGTGGGCCGGCTCATCGAGAAACAGTCCGTGTACGGAGGACACCTGGCCCTCGTCAGCCTGGCCGCGCATCCACTCGAGCAGCGTGGTGCGCAGCGCGGCCGCAGGCAGGTCCGCTCGGGTCAGCAAACGCGGGCCGGTGGCTGGCGTGAAGGGTACCGCACACACGAGCTTTGGATAATAGGGCAGGCCGCGCTGCTCGGCGGCGCGCGCCCAGGCGAAGTCGAACACGAATTCGCCCCAGGAATGCTCCTTGCGATACAGCGGTGCTGCGGCGATCAGACCGCGCGCATCGGAGAGCAGCAGATGCTGCGGCGTCCAGCCGGTGCGCGGGCTCACGCAGCCGGTGTGCTCGAGCGCGTTGAGGAACTCATGCTGCAGAAACGGATAGCTGCCGGCCAGCGCATTCCACTGCGCCGCGGGAATTTCGCTGATGCGCTCGAGTACTCGAAGCTGCGTTGTTGCGGTCACGCCGGGGCGGTGCTGGCCGATACGGCGTGCGCCGCGTGATCGAACTGCTCGAGATAGCGGTCGGCGTCGAGAGCCGCCATGCAGCCGGTGCCCGCCGAGGTGACCGCCTGGCGATAGACGTGGTCGGCCACATCTCCGGCGGCAAACACACCGGCGACGCTTGTGGAGGTGGCATCACCTTCCAGGCCGCCGCGCACCTGCAGATAGCCCCCGTGCATCGCGAGCTGGCCCTGGAAGAGCTGCGTGTTGGGCGTATGGCCGATGGCAACGAAGACGCCGCTGACGCCGATCTCCTGGCTGGCATCGGTCAGCGTGCTGCGCACCCGCAGCCGACTGACGCCCGTGTCGTCGCCGAGGATCTCCTCGACGCGGTGATGCCAGAGCAGCGTGACCTTGCCTTCGCGCTCGCGCTCGCGCAGCCGATCCTGCAGGATCTTCTCGGCGCGCAGCCGCTCGCGCCGGTGCACCAGGGTTACGTGTGAGGCGAGGTGCGACAGATACAGCGCCTCCTCGACCGCGGTGTTGCCCCCGCCGATGACTGCGACGCGGTGACCCTTGAAGAAAAAGCCGTCACAGGTCGCGCAGGCCGATACGCCGCGGCCGCGGAAGCGCTCCTCGGAGGGCAGTCCGAGATAGCGCGCAGAGGCGCCGGTGGCGATGATGAGTGCGTCACAGGTGTAGCGCGTGCCGCCGTCGCCCTCGAGCAGGAAGGGACGGCGCGACAGGTCCACGCGCGCGATGTGGTCCACGACAATCTCGGTGTTAAAGCGCTCGGCGTGTGCCCGCATGCGCTGCATCAGCGCCGGTCCGAGCAGCCCCTCGACGTCGCCGGGCCAGTTGTCCACTTCGGTCGTCGTCATGAGCTGGCCGCCCTGCTCCAGGCCGGTAATGAGCGTGGGCTTGCGATTGGCGCGTGCGGCATACACTGCGGCGCTGTAGCCGGCGGGACCCGAGCCGAGGATGACCAGCCGCCGATGCTTTGGGGGAGTCATGTACAATTCCCAGGTGCGCGGTGAGCAGCGCGCAGTCTGCGCGGCAAGCATCACCATTCATTGAATTCGCATGGTAAGTAAGCACGGCGAGAAGGCCAAGTCATATATTGAGCCCCTGGTGACATATGCCAGCCGGTGAGTCGGCCGCGAGCTCACGTGCGCCGTGGCACATCTCGGCCGCTCTGGCGCGCGGCTTGCGCGAGAGCGCGGCCATCGCGCTTGCAGTGGTGGCAGTCGTGCTGTGCGTGGCGCTGGTCAGTTTCGATCCGCACGATCCCGGATTCTCTTTCACCGGCGCGGGCAGCGCTGTTCACAACCGCGTCGGGCCCGTGGGCGCCTGGTTCGCCGATGCGCTCCTCTGGATCTTCGGCCGCCCGGCCTACATTGTGCCCGTCATGCTCGGCTTCGCCGGCTGGCGCCTGATGCGCCGCCGTAACGAGCGCGATCCACCAGCTTCGCACCTGACCACGGCGCTGCGCATCACCGGCTTTGCGGCGTTGATGGTCGCCAGCTGTGCGCTGGCCACGTTGCACTGGAGCCCCGGCTCGCTGCGCGAAGGGGCGGGTGGCATTCTCGGTGCGGCCACGGGCGATGCCCTGGCTTCGGGTCTCGATCTGCTCGGCGCGACGCTGTTGCTGCTCGCCATCTGGATGGCAGGCGCGGCACTGGCCTTCGGCGTCTCCTGGTTCGCGGTGATGGACCGACTGGGTCATGGGGTCTGGGCCGTGGTGCGCTGGGGGCGCGAGCATTGGTTGGCTGCGCGCGAGCGCGATGCGGGTCGCGCGGTCAAGGCCGAGCGCGCCGTGGTCGTACAGGCCTCCCGTACGCGCAGCGCGGCGCGCCCCGCACCGCGCATCGAGGCGCCTGCGCCTGCTCCGGCCAAGGGTCAGCGCGCCGAGCGCGAGCGTCAGGTGCCGTTGTTCGACTCCGCGGCCGGCCAGGCGTTGCCGCCGCTGACGCTGCTGGACGATCCGCCCAACCGCGAGCCGTCCTATTCGCCCGAGGCGCTCGAGGCGATATCGCGCCTGGTGGAGCTGAAGCTGCGCGACTTCGGTGTGGAGGTCGAAGTCGTCGCGGTGCACCCGGGTCCCGTGGTCACGCGTTTCGAGATGCGACCGGCGCCCGGCGTGAAGGCCAGCCAGATCACCGCGCTGTCCAAGGATCTGGCGCGCGCACTCTCCACCATCAGCGTGCGCGTCGTGGAGGTGATTCCCGGCAAATCGGTCATGGGGCTGGAGATCCCCAACGAGAAACGCGAGCTGGTGACGCTCGGGGAGATCATCAAGTCCAAGGCCTACGAGGATGTCGATTCGCCGCTGGCGCTCGCGCTCGGCAAGGACATTGGCGGAGTGCCGATGGTCGCCGATCTGCAGCGCATGCCGCACTTGCTGATCGCGGGCACCACCGGGTCGGGCAAATCCGTGGGAATCAACGCGATGATTCTCAGCCTGGTCTACAAGGCCAGCGCCGAGCATGTGCGGCTCATCATGATCGATCCGAAGATGCTCGAGCTGTCGGTTTACGAGGGCATCCCGCATCTGCTCGCCCCCGTGGTCACCGACATGAAGCAGGCGGCCAACGCGCTGCGCTGGTGCGTGGCGGAGATGGAGCGTCGCTATCAGCTCATGGCCGCGCTCGGTGTGCGCAATATCGGCGGCTACAACAAGCGCGTCAACGAGGCCAATGCCGCAGGCAAGCCCATTCCCGATCCGGTGCTGATGCAGCGTGCCGCCAACGACCCCAGCATCGATCAGCGTGCCATTCCGAATCTCGAGCCGTTGCCCTTCGTGGTGGTGGTCATCGACGAGCTCGCCGATCTGATGATGATCGTCGGCAAGAAGGTCGAGGAGCTGATTGCACGCCTTGCGCAGAAGGCGCGCGCCTCGGGCATCCACCTGATCCTGGCCACGCAGCGCCCTTCCGTCGATGTGATCACCGGCCTCATCAAGGCCAATATTCCCTCGCGCATCGCCTTCCAGGTCTCCGCCAAGGTGGACTCGCGCACGATCCTCGATCAGATGGGCGCCGAGTCGCTGCTCGGTCACGGCGACATGCTGTATCTGCCGCCCGGCACCTCGATGCCCACGCGCATCCATGGCGCCTTCGTTGCAGATGCGGAAGTGCACCGCGTGGTCAATGCTCTCAAGCAGATCCGGGCGCCGAGCTATATCGAGGAGGTGCTCAAGGGCCCCTCAACGCCGATTGCCGGACTCGCCGGCGAGGACGACGAGGGCGGCGAGGGCCTGGGCGGTGCCGATCCGGAGCAGGACCCGCTCTACGATGAGGCCGTGGCAGTGGTCGTACGCGACCGCAAGCCTTCGATCTCCTATGTGCAGCGCCGGCTGAAGATCGGCTACAACCGTGCTGCGCGCATGCTCGAAGCGATGGAGAGTGCCGGCATCGTCGGGCCGCTGCAGTCAAACGGCTCGCGTGAAGTCCTGAGCCCTCCGCCGGCGGGCGAGTGAGCATGCGCGGCCTGCCGCAACGCCAGTCACTCCCCCGACAGCGGCTGGATGGTTGGGTGCTGTGGCTGAGTCTCGTGGCGTTCATCGGCCTGTGCAGCCCATCGACGGCACCTGCCCGGCCGCATGCGCAGGCGGCTTCTGCGCAGTCTGGCACGGCGCTGGATCGCTATCTCGCGGGGCTCACGACGCTGCGCACCGATTTCACCCAGAGCGTGACCGACGCGACCGGCAAGTCCGCCGCCGGCGGCAGCGGCAGCCTCATCGTGCAGCGACCCGATCGCTTTCGCTGGGATTACCAACCCGCCAGCGAGAAGGGCGCCGACAGCGCCGCCCCACAGGGCAGCGCTGTTGCACAGGACAGAGCTGCTGCAGAGGGCAGCGCCGGGGAGCAGGGGCAGCTGCTGGTCGCCGATGGCAGTAACCTGTGGTTCTACGACCGCGAGCTTGCGCAGGTCACGGTCAAGCCGATCGATACGGCGCTGTCGGCCACGCCGATCATGCTGCTGTCGGGTTCCTCCGCGGCGCTCCGTACTCAATTCGATATCACGGCCGAGCCCTCCGCGCAGGGACTGCAGTGGGTGCAGGTGCGCCCGCGCGGCTCGTCGGCGGATTTCAGCGAGGCTCGTCTGGGCTTTCGAGGCGATGAGCTCGCGCGAATGATCGTGCACAACATGCTCGGCCAGACCGTGCAGCTGGATTTCTCGCACAGCCGCCGCAACGCGCCGGTGGATGCGGGGCTGTTTGATTTCAAGGTCCCACAAGGGGTGGACGTGATCGGCAAGCCGCTGCCCGCCAGCGGATCGTGACTTCGTGGTACGTCGCAGCTCGATGCAGCGTTCGCTGGGGCTCGAAGGCAGCCGCGATTGGCAGCCACTGGCCGATCGCATGCGGCCGCGTACGCTCGAAGAGTTCGTCGGGCAATCGCACCTGCTGGCCGCCGGCAAGCCGCTCTACGAAGCTATCGTCGCCGGCCAGCCGCATTCTCTGGTGCTGTGGGGGCCGCCCGGCACGGGCAAGACGACACTCGCGCGGTTGATTGCGGCGCGCTCGCAGTCGCAGTTCATCGCGCTCTCGGCCGTGCAGGCCGGTATCAAGGATATCCGCGACGCGGTTTCCCAGGCGCAGCAAGCCGCCGCCGGGGGGCACCCGACGGTGCTGTTCCTGGATGAGGTGCATCGCTTCAACAAGGCCCAGCAGGATGCCTTTCTGCCGCACGTCGAGGACGGCACGCTGACCTTCATCGGCGCGACCACGGAAAACCCGTCCTTCGAGATCATCGGTGCGCTGCTGTCGCGCGCGCGCGTCTATGTGCTCAAGGCGCTCTCGGCCGAAGAGCTGGCGCGGCTGCTCGCCCGGGCGCTGGCAGACCCCGAGCGTGGCCTCGGGGGTTCGGCCCTGAGGATCGACGACGATGCGCTGGCGCTGCTCGCCCAGGCTGCTGACGGCGATGCACGCCGTGCGCTCGGCATGCTCGAGCTCGCTGCCGGACTTGCGAGCGCCAACTCCGGCGCCGGCGGCGTGATCACGCTCGCCCACGCACACGAGGTGGCCAGTGGTGGGCGGCGACGCTTCGACAAGGGTGGCGAGCAGTTCTACGACCAGATCTCGGCCCTGCACAAGGCCGTGCGCGGCTCGGATCCGGATGCAGCGATCTACTGGCTGGCGCGCATGCTCGACGGCGGCTGCGACCCGCATTACCTCGCGCGGCGCATCACACGCATGGCGATCGAGGATATCGGCCTCGCCGATCCGCGCGCGCTGCAACTGGCGCTCGAGGCCTGGCAGATCTTCGATCGCCTGGGCACTCCAGAGGGCGATCTGGCGCTGGCCGAGGCGGTGATCTACATGGCGGTGGCCGCCAAGAGCAATGCGGCCTATGTCGCCTTTGGGCAAGCGCAGGCGGATGTCGAGCGCTACGGCTCGCTCGAGGTGCCGCTGCGATTTCGCAATGCGCCGACCGGCCTCATGAAGCAACTCGGTTACGGCAGCGGCTATCGCTATGCGCACGATGAGCCGGACGCTTACGCTGCCGGAGAGCGCTATTTTCCCGACGACATGCCCGATCGACGCTACTACCAACCGACATCGCGCGGGCTCGAGCAGCGCATCGGCGAGCGACTCGAGCAGATGCGTGCTGCCAGCACGCGCGCCCAGGCGCGCGCCGAGGGAGAGGCTCAGACCGATCCGCCATCTGAGCCATCCAAGCCTTCTGAACCCGCCGACTGATCCTCAGCGCGAGCTGCCGTCTGCCTCGCTGCTGCCTCGGGAAGCCGAGCGCTCCTGTTCAACGGCACGAAAGCGGCTGGATATCAGGTAAGCGAGGCCCATCCCGAAGGGCACGAGTCCCCACCAGGCCGCGTTCTTGCCCGTCTGCCACAGCGCCACGCTGACCGCGATGCCGATGAATATCAGGATCAAACCTCTCTCCAACGTGCGCGCGGGGGTGCGAGAGCGCCCGCGATCCCGCCCCCGAAAGATCTCCGGTGGCAGAGGAGGTAATTCCATGCCTTTTTCAATCGCTGCCATGCGCTCGCGATGCACGGCGTTGAGGATTTCGCGTTTCTTGAGGAAGTCCAGGTAAATGGCCAGCATCACGAAACCAATGCCCATGATGATGCCGAGGATTGGGATCAGCAGCGAGAGCACGTCGGGCCTGAAGAGAGCATCAGAAGTCATGGTTCGGTCTCCGTGTGCAGCGTGCGATATGGGTGCGGCACCGGTTGATACCTGCGGAGCTATTGGTGGGTTTCACGGTGCGGCTTGAAATATCCGTGAAACCGCCTGGTCGCGAGGCGGGTATAAAGCCCGGAAGGGGTACTGCATGCAGTCAGCGGACGCTCGTGTCGCGAGCGACGACAAGGATGTCCTGGAGCTGCTGCGCGCGGGCCAGCTCGAGCGTGCCTTTGCACTGCTGCTGCCACGCTATGAACAGAAAATCTATCGCCTCTGCCATGCCCTGTTGCGCGACCGGACCCAAGCGGAAGATGCCGCCCAGGAGAGTCTGGTGCGTATCTGGCGGGCGCTGCACCGCTACGACGGACGTGCAGCGCTGTCGACCTGGATTTATGCGATCACGCGCAACCGCTGCCTCACGGCGCTTGGGCGACGCCAGCGGACGGTCGGGGCCAGTGTCGACACATTCGTTTCAGGTACCGACTTGGCGCAGTTACCGGCAGATCCTGCGACATGCGATCCGGGCGGCCTATCCGGGCGGCAGCGCGACGTGCAGCTGCGCTCGCTGGTCGAAGCGCTGCCCGAGCGGCTGCGACGCGTGCTGGTGCTGTACTATTTCGAGGAGCGCTCCGTGGACGAGGTTGCACGCATGCTCGGTTGCCCCGAAGGGACCGTCAAAACTCATTTGTTTCGCGCCCGCGCGGCACTCGCCGAACGACTTCGCGGCCTCGGCCTGGATGATCCGCGCGCGTGGCTCGAGGCCGGGACATGACTCGTAAGCCATCCGACGATGCGCTGGATCGAGCGCTTGATGCGGCTTTGACGCACGCTTTAATCGCGCCGGATCTGCCGGCAGGCTTTCGCGCGCGCGTGAAGCTGGCACTGACTCGCGTCGCTGCCAACGACGTCGATGGGATCCAGCTTACGCAGTTACGCCAACGGCTCGAGCGCGAGCAAGACCAGCGGCTCAACGATTTGCAGCAGTGCTATCTACGCCTGCGCCGCCGCACCCTGGCAGCTCTCATTGGCGGTGCGTTTGCAGCCGGGGCTGCCGCAGCGCTGGCGATGCCCTGGCTCATCGGCCACATCGGTCCGGGCGCGCCGTTGCTCCTGTCGGCCATCGGAGCATCGCTGGGTCTGGCTATCGCCTTTGGCAGCTGGTGGGTAGGCCCGGGAGTTTCATTGCGAGAATTCGACATCCATAAGGGCCAGTCATGATCGATCCGAAGCTGCTGCGTGCCGACCCCGAGGCGGTCGCGCGCAATCTGGCACGTCGCGGGTACCCGCTCGACGTCGCCGCCCTGCAGGCGCTCGAGGAGCGACGGCGCCACTGGCAGATCGAGACGGATCGGTTGCGCGCGGCCCGTAATGCGCACGCGAAGTCGGTCGGTCAGGCGCGCGGGCGCGGCCAGGATATTGCCCCGCTCGTGACCGAGGGGGAGGCGATTACGCGCGAGCTCGCGGGTGCCGACCAGCAGCTCGACGCAGTACAGGTCGAACTGGATCGCTGGCAGCTCGATCTGCCCAATCTGCTGCATGAGTCGGTCCCCGCGGGTGCCGACGAGAGCGGCAACGTCGAGGTCGCACGTGTGGGTGAGCCGCCCGGCTTCGACTTCAAGCCGCGCGATCACGTCGAGATCGGCGAGCAGCTGGGGGGTCTCGATTTCGAGGCGGCCGGTCGCATTTCCGGTGCACGCTTCGTCGTGATGCGCGGTGCGTTGGCACGGCTGCAGCGTGCACTGGCGCAGTACATGCTAGACCTGCACACGACGCAGCACGGCTACACCGAGGTCTATCCGCCGTATCTGGTCGCCGCGCATGCGCTCGTGGGCACGGGGCAACTGCCGAAGTTCGAGCAGGATCTGTTCGCCCTGCGGGCCGAGCACCCGCTCTATCTCATCCCCACGGCCGAAGTGCCGCTGACAAACCTGGTACGTGAGCAGATCGTGCCCGCCGAGACGCTGCCGCTGAAGCTCGTGGCGCACACACCCTGCTTTCGCTCCGAGGCCGGTGCCGCGGGCCGCGACACGCGCGGCATGATTCGTCAGCACCAATTCGAAAAGGTCGAACTCGTGTACATCGTGCGACCGCAGGACTCCTACGCCGCGCTCGAGGCGCTGCGCAGTCACGCGGAGGCCGTGCTGGCGGGACTGGGCCTCGCCTATCGCGTGGTGGCGTTGTGCGCTGGAGATATCGGCTTTGCGAGCGCCAAGACCTATGACCTGGAAGTCTGGCTGCCCTCCCAGCAGCGCTATCGGGAGATCTCCTCGTGCAGCAACTGCGAGGCGTTTCAGGCGCGGCGCATGCAGGCGCGCTGGCGCAATCCCGAGAGCGGCAAGCCCGAGCCACTGCACACGCTCAACGGCTCGGGTGTGGCTGTGGGCCGCGCGCTCGTGGCCATCCTGGAAAACTATCAGCGGCAGGACGGCAGCGTGGAGATTCCGGTAGCGCTGCGTCCCTACATGGGTGGGCTCGCGTCGATCAGCTGAGCCTGTCGAGCAGCGCGGCCACGTGCAGCGCACGCCGGCCGACGCCGTCGGCGATCTGCTGACGGCAGCTGGTGCCGTCGGCCACGACGATGGCCTGCGGCTGGGCGCGAATCGCGGGCAGCAGGGCAAGCTCGGCCATCTGCATCGAAACCTCGTAGTGGCTGGCATCGTAGCCGAAGCTGCCGGCCATGCCGCAGCAGGAAGTCTCGATCAGCTGCGGGGTGCTCGCGTTGCCGGCCGCATCCGGAATCATTCGCAGCACTTCCAGCAGCGGGGCCGCCGCGCCAAACGCCTTCTGATGACAATGCCCGTGCACGAGGATGGGAGCGCCCGCCGGCTTGAGCGCTGGCGCGAATCGACCTGCTCTGGCTTCCCGTGCCAGAAACTCCTCGAACAGCAGCGCTTGCGCGGCCACCGTGTGCGCCTTCTCCCCAAGGCCCATCACCAATGCTTCATCACGCAGCGTCAGCAGGCAGGCGGGTTCCAGGCCCACGATGGCGAGGCCGGCCTGTGCCAGCGGCAGCAGGGCGTCGATCAGTGCCTCGAGCCGTGATTTCGCCTGTGCCACCATGCCGGCGGCGAGAAAAGTGCGGCCACAGCAATGCGCGCCGCGCTGCTTGCGGATCAGATGCAGCGTGTAGCCGGCTTTCTTCAGAACGCGCGCGGCCGAGCGGACGTTGTCACTCTCGAAGCTGGCATTGAAGGTGTCCACGAACAGCACCGCCGCCTTGTCGGCCTGCAGCGCCGCCTCGCGGCTCGAAAACAGCTGGGCGTCGTGGCGGCGCCAGAACGTGTCACGGCGCCAGCGTGGCAGGCCGCGACGGGCGGACAGACCCAACAGCTTTTCCCCCAGCGGCTTGAGGCCCGGTAATCGCTCGGGCAGATTGGCCAGAAAGGCAACGCGGCTCATCGCCTGTGCATAGTCGGGCAGGTGGGCGATCAGGCGATCCTTGAGCGTGAAGCCGTGACGCGCGCCGTAGTGCGCCAGCACCTCGATCTTCATCTTTGCCATGTCGACGCCGGTCGGGCATTCGCGCCGACAGCCCTTGCAGGACACGCACAGCTCAAGCGTCTCGCGCAGCTCCTGGCCGGTCAGCGCATCGGGCCCGAGCATGCCGGAGAGCGCCAACCTGAGGGTATTGGCGCGGCCGCGCGTCAAGTGCCGCTCGTCGCGCGTGACACGATAGGAGGGACACATCGTGCCGGCGTCGAACTTGCGGCAATGCCCGTTGTTGTTGCACATCTCCGCGGCCTTGGCGAAGCCGTGCGCGGGATCGCCGCCACTGCCGGGCGCGGTAGTACGTTGTGTGACGGGGTCGTTCGCCACGTCCCAGGCCGACCAGTCGAGCACGGGTTCGAGCGAGCGGACCTGGTAGGGATGCGGCGCCCCGGAGGGCGCAAAGCGCAGCAGGGACAGATCGTCCATGCGCGGGGGATCCACGATGCGCTGCGGGCTGAACAGGTTGATAGGGTCCAACTCGCGTTTGATCGTCGCGAAAGCCTCGGTCAGCGCCGGCCCGAATTGCCAGGCGATCCACTCGCCGCGGCACAGCCCGTCGCCATGCTCGCCGCTGAAGGCGCCGCGGTACCGGCGCACCAGCTCGGCAGCTTCCTCGGCGATGGCGCGCATCTTCGCCACGCCATCGCGCCGCATGTCGAGGATAGGTCGCACATGCAAGGTGCCGACCGAGGCGTGTGCATACCAGGTGCCCTGCGTGCCGTGCCGGGCGAACACTTCGGTCAGTGCCGCGGTGTATTCGGCCAGATGCTTCAACGGCACGGCGCAATCTTCGATGAAGCTGACCGGTTTGCCGTCGCCCTTCAGGCTCATCATGACGTTGAGACCGGCTTTGCGTACCTCCCAAAGATTTTTCTGCGCCTGGTCCGCTGTCAACTCGACCACACTGCCGGGCAGGCCGAGATCGCCCATCAACGCGACCAGGTCCTTCAGCTTGCGCAGCAAGGCCGCCCGGTCATCGCCGGAAAACTCCACCAGCAGCACGGCTTCGGGCCGACCCAGCAGCGCCGTTTCAATGGTGGGGCGAAATTCCGGGTTGGACAGCGACAGCTCGATCATGATGCGATCGACCAGCTCCACCGCGCTCGGGGCAAGCTTCACGATGTGCTGAGCGGCATCCATGGCCGCGTGGAAGGTGGGAAAATTGACCACCCCCAGTACCTTGGCAGGCGGCAGCTCGGCGAGTCGCAGTGTCAGTTGTTTGCTGAAGCACAGCGTGCCTTCCGAACCAACCAGCAGATGCGCGAGATTGACGCTGCGGTCAGCGGTGTAGGGGCGCACGCTGCGCGGATCGAAGATGTCGAGGTTGTAGCCGGCGACGCGACGCAGCTCGCGCGGCCAATGGGCGCTGATCTCGGCACGATGGCGCTGCGCCAGATCGCGCACGAAGGAGGCGATGTGCGCCGCCCGTCCGCTCAGCTCCGCCAGCGGTCCGAAGGCAAGCTCCTCGCCGTCGGACATCCAGGCCGTGATGCCCAGTACGTTGTGTACCATGTTGCCGTAAACGACGGAGCGCGAACCGCAACTGTTGTTGCCGGCCATACCGCCCAGCGTCGCCTGCGCGCTCGTGGAGACATCGACCGGGAACCAGAGCCGCTGCGGCTTGAGCGCCGCGTTCAGCTGATCCAGCACCACGCCGGGTTCCACCGTGGCGGTGCGCGCCTGCACGTCGACGTCGAGAATGCGGCACAGGTACTTGCTGGTGTCGACCACCAATGCCGCGCCCACCGTCTGACCGCACTGGCTGGTGCCAGCGCCACGCGGCAGCAGCGGCACTTTCAAATCCCGTGCGATGTCGATTGCGATGCGCACGTCGCGCGCACTGCGAGGCACGAACACCCCCACCGGTATCACCTGATAGATCGAGGCGTCGGTGGCGTAGCGGCCCCGGCTGCCCGCGTCGAACAGCACCTCGCCCTGCGTCTCGGTGCGCAGTCTGGCGTCGAGCGTGCGGAAGGTGTCGGTGGCGATCTGCTCTGCGCTCGGTGTGGCTGATCGGGTATTATCGCCACTGGCCATTCGAATGCCAAAGCGGATGGCACCCCTCAACCCAGCCACTATTTATTATTGCCACTACAGCCATGCTGACATTGGATTTTCACGCCGTGGGGCGACACTTCCTGCAGGTGCCGGGCCCCAGCCCGGTGCCGGAACGCATTCTGCGGGCCATGAGCCTGCCCACCATCGACCATCGCGGACCCGAATTCGGCGCGCTGGGGCTGCGGGTTCTAAGCGAGCTACGCGGCGTATTCAAAACACGCCAACCGGTGGTCCTCTATCCGGCCTCCGGTACCGGTGCCTGGGAGGCCGCGCTCAGTAATACGCTCAGCCCGGGCGACCATGTACTCATGTACGAGACTGGTCAGTTCGCCCTGCTCTGGGTGCGCATGGCGCAGCGGCTGGGGCTCGAGCCGGAGGTTCTGGAGTGGCGCGGTGCCGATCCGGTCATGCCCGCCGCGCCCGGCTGGCGACATGGGGTGTCGGCAGCGCTCATCGAGGAGCGACTGGCGGCCGACAAGCAGCACCGCATCAAGGCGGTCTGCGTGGTGCATAACGAGACCTCCACCGGCGTCACTTCCGATATGGCAGCGGTACGACGTGCGATCGATGCCGCCAAGCACCCGGCGCTGCTCATGGTCGACACCGTCTCGGGGCTCGCCAGCGCCGACTATCGGCACGACGAGTGGGGTGTGGATGTCTCGATCAGCGGCTCGCAGAAGGGCCTGATGATGCCGCCGGGCATGAGCTTCAATGCGATCTCCGCCCGTGCCCTGGAAGCATCGAAAACCGCCAAGCTGCCGCGTTCCTACTGGGCGTGGGATGAGATGCTCGAGGCGAATCAGACCGGCTATTTTCCCTATACGCCCAACACGAATCTGCTCTACGGCCTCGCCGAGGCGCTGGAGATGCTCAGGGACGAGGGTCTCGACACGGTGTTCGCACGCCATCGTCGCTGGGGCGAAGCGGTGCGCGGCGCCATCAACGCCTGGGGCCTGCCGATTCAGTGCGCCGATCCAAAGCTGTATTCGCCGGTCTCGACCGCCGTCATCCTGCCCGCCGGCGTCAATGCGGATGCGGTGCGTGCCGATATCCTCAAGCGCTTCGATCTGTCGCTGGGAATGGGCCTCGGCAAGATCAAGGGACGTGTGTTTCGCATCGGCCATCTGGGTAACAGCAACGATCTCACGGTACTGGCCGGACTGGTCGGCTGCGAGATGGGACTGAAGCTGGCAGGCGTCGATATGCACGGCAGCGGCGTCGCTTTCGCCATGGAATATTTCGCCTCCCGCCCGGCCCCGCAGGCCACCAAGGCGAACACCGCGGAGGTGCGCGTCGCCTGAAGGCGTCATGGTCGCCGGGAGGTGGGTGATTCGCGAGGGCGTGCATGGCGCGAAGGCTTCGATCGCGGCCACGGTGATCAGGCTGCGCGATGTGGGCCTGGATTTTAAAACGCTGCGCAGCGTTCTGCAGCGTCCCTGCAGGCTGCATCTGGGGCGCGCGCAGCTTGCACGAGTACGCGCGGCTGCCGGTGTGATCGAGCGTGTCGCTTCCGGCGAGCGCAGCGTCTACGGAGTCAACACCGGTTTCGGCTCGCTCGCACAAACGCGCATCGCGCGCGATGAGCTCGAGCAGCTGCAGAGCAACCTGGTGCTTTCGCATGCCGCCGGTACTGGAGCGCGGCTGCCAGATCCCATCGTGCGCCTGGCGCTGGTGCTGAAGATTGCGAGTCTTGCGCAGGGCTTCTCGGGCGTGCGTGCAAACACCATCGGCGCACTGCAGCGTCTGCTGGAGACCGCGACGTATCCATGCGTACCGGCGAAGGGCTCGGTCGGCGCCTCGGGGGATCTGGCCCCGCTGGCGCACATCGCTGCGACGCTGCTGGGTGTGGGGTCAGTCTCGCATCAGGGCCGCGTCATGGCGGCGAGTCGCGCGCTGCGCCTGATCGGGCTTGCGCCGCTGCGATTGGCACCCAAGGAAGGCCTGGCGCTGCTCAACGGCACGCAGGTATCCACCGCGCTGGCGCTGGCCGCGCTGTTTGCCATTGAAGAGGTGTTTGCCGCCGCGCTCGTTGCCGGTGCCATGTCGCTGGATGCGCTCAAGGGCAGCGATGTGCCTTTCGACGATCGCATCCATCGTCTGCGCCGGCACAAGGGACAGCGCCGCGTGGCGCGTGCACTGCGCGGGATGCTCGCCGGTAGCCGCATCCGCGCCTCGCACCTGCAGTGCGGCCACGTGCAGGACCCGTATTCGTTGCGCTGCCAGCCACAGGTCATGGGCGCCTGCCTGGAACTGATCACCTCGGCCGCGGGCACGCTGCTGCGCGAGGCCAATGCGGTCACCGACAACCCGCTGGTGTTCGCGCGCGAAGCGCAGGTCCTCTCGGGCGGCAACTTTCACGCCGAGCCCGTGGCGCTCGCCGCCGACACGCTGGCGCTCGCCATAGCGGAGATCGGCTCGATGTCCGAGCGGCGCGTGGCTCTGCTCACCGATACGAAAATGAGCGGCCTACCGGCCTTCCTGGTCGAGCACAGCGGCCTCAACTCCGGCTTCATGGTGGCGCAGGTCACCGCCGCGGCCCTTGTTGCGGAGAACAAGCTGCTCGCGCATCCGGCCAGTGTCGACAGCATTCCGACCTCCGCCAACCAGGAGGACCACGTATCCATGGCAACGCACGCGGCGCGGCGACTGCTGGAGATGGCTGAAAATGCCGCCACGGTCGTGGGCATCGAGCTGCTGGCAGCCGCGCAGGGACTGGAGCTGCATCGACCGCTGGCTAGCTCGCGCATCCTGCAGCGCTCACTGCGGAGCGTGCGGGCGCGCGTGCCGCACTACGAGCGGGATCGCTTCTTCGCGCCTGATATCGAGGCGGCGCGGCAGCTGGTGCTGTCCGGCGAGCTACGCGAGCTGGCGAGGCCGCTGCTCACGATGCTGCCGCCGTGATCGCGGCGGCTGCCATGAGGTACGGGCGCTGCAGATAGGGCGGCCGTGACCCTGCCGAGGGAGTGCTTCTATAATGGTGAGGCTCCTTCCTCTACGTCACCATATCCGCATACGTCACCACATTCGCAGGGGCCAACATGGCACTCAAACGTTCAGCCAAGGGGTTCGGCAAATCGGTGAGCAAGCCGATGGCCTCGGCCGTCGGTCACATCGAGGCCAGGTCGCGGCAGCAGATGGTTGGCGGCCAGACCTACGAGGGCTGGCTGTGCAAGGATACCAAGTGCGCGCGGGTCATTGCGATCGCAGCGAGTCCAGCGGGCGGCAAACAGGCTGCCGGCGGATCGGAGGATCGGCTGGTGGCCCTCAAATGCCCACATTGCGGCAACGAAGATCTCTATCGCTGGAATCAACGCGCCGAGCACACATATCAGCCGCCCCACAGCAGCTGAGCGGCCGTCGCCGGAGAGGTGGCAGAGCGGTTGAATGCACCGGTCTTGAAAACCGGAGGCCCTTCACGGGGCTCGTGGGTTCGAATCCCACCCTCTCCGCCACCTCCGAAGGGGTGAGGCGCGCAGCGCAGAATAATCCCACCCTCTGCGCCAACTGCAACGTCGGGAAGACAGCCAGGCATCACTTGAATTCACGGCCGCGATGGGGTTTGCCGCGCCGCGGTCGGCGCTCTACGCGCGTCAGCACCAACTCCTGACCGCGTACGCGCACGCGCGCCAGCCTATGCAGCGCTTCTTGGGGCACGTCTGCAGGCAGCCGCACGAAGCTGTGATCCTCGCAGATCTCCACGCCATTGATTTGCGAACCATCGAGATCGGCTTCGTTGGCAATGGCGCCGACGATATTGCCAGGCTGCGCACCGTGTGTGCGACCTACCGCAAGCCGATAGGTTTCCTGCGGCCCAAAGCGTCCGCCTTTACCGGTATGCCTGCGTCCGTCGGGCGCGGTTTCGCCGCGCGAGCCCGTTGCACGGGTTTCCCGCGGGGGTCGCTGACCGCGCGCACGCTCGTGGTTTGCCTCCGCAGCGTCGGGGGCGCCAGGTTTGCTGCTCAGGATCAAGGGGGTGTCGCCCTGTGCCAGGTGTGCCAGCGCCGCGGCGACATCGACGATGTCGACATCCCCTTCCTGTATGAACTCCTCGATGACGGGGCGGTAGCTCGCCGCCGCACCGGTCGCCAAAGCTGCGCTGAGTCGCTGCTTGAACTTGCCGACACGCCTTTTATTGACGTCCTCGACGGTAGGCAGGTGCATCGGCTCAATGGATTGGCGTGTCGCACGCTCGATGATCCGCAGCATGTCGCGTTCGCGTGGCGCAATGAACAGAATCGCCTCGCCCTTGCGGCCGGCACGACCGGTGCGACCGATGCGATGCACGTACGATTCCGTATCGTGTGGCACGTCGAAGTTCACCACGTGGCTGATGCGATCGACGTCCAACCCGCGCGCGGCCACATCGGTGGCGACCAGGATATCGATCGCACCCGCCTTGAGCTGGGCTACAGTACGCTCGCGCTGGGCCTGCAGGATGTCGCCATTGAGTGCAGCCGCAGCGAAGCCGCGCGCGGCCAATCGCTCGGCGAGCTCCATGGTCGACTGCTTGGTGCGCGCAAACACCAACATCGCGTCGAACGACTCGACCTCGAGGATGCGTGTCAGCGCGTCCAGTTTGTGCATCCCGCTGACCAACCAGTAACGCTGGCGGGTGTTGGCTGCCGTACCGGTCTTGCTCTTAATCGTGATTTCCCGCGGGGAGCGCAGATGGCGCTGGGAAATTTGTCGGATCGGCGCCGCCATGGTGGCGGAAAACAGCGCCACCTGCTTCGTTGCCGGTGTCCGGGCCAGAATCGCATCGATGGCGTCGATGAAGCCCATCTGCAGCATCTCATCGGCCTCGTCAAGCACGACGAAGCGGATGCCCTCCAGCGACAGCGTGGTGCGCTCCAGATGATCCATGATCCTTCCCGGCGTGCCGACCACCACGTGCACACCGCGCTTCAACGCATTGAGCTGCGGCGTGTAGCTTTGGCCGCCATAGATCGGCAGGACGTGGAAGCCCGGCAGATGCACCGCATACTTCTGAAAGGCCTCCGCCACCTGAATCGCCAGCTCGCGCGTGGGTACCAGTACCAGGGCTTGCGGATCTCGTTGCCGCAAATCGAGTCGCGACAGCAGCGGCAGCGCGAATGCCGCCGTTTTGCCGGTGCCGGTCTGAGCCTGCCCGAGTACGTCCTTGCCGGACAGCAGCACCGGAATCGTCGCGGCCTGGATGGGCGTCGGGGATTCGTAGCCTGCGTCGAGCAGCGCCTGCAGTACCGGGGCTTCCAGCCCCAGGTCGGCAAAGCTGATGGGATTGGCCGTGTCTGACTTCATGTGGCAGTGTAGCGCCTAAACCCGGGAACCCGTCACGGGGCTCGAGGGTTACAGCTCCAAGCAACTGCGGAGCAGTTGGACAGCCCTGAACGAGTCATGGTACGTTCAACAAGGCTGCTTTTCGCGACAATGCCGCATTCGGAATGCCGCATTTCTAGGGGGGATCGCGATGCTTCCATCCATTGATCGCAGAGCTTTCATCAGCAGCCTCGGCGGAGCAGCCGCGGTCGTCGCCATGACTCACGAGGCGCGCGCCGATGCACTTGAGCACGCGCTGGCCGCGCCGTTACAAAAGAATGAATTGCACGCGGAACCGGAGAGCATGAAAAATGCGCCTCCGCCGACCGTTGCCGAACTCGAAGCGCAGATTCCGACCCGGACATACCGCCGTGGTGTCGGCAGCGTGTTTGTCGGCGCCAAGGGTGAAAAAGTCGCTCGCCTGCAGCCCTTGCCGGCGGCGCCCAAATTGCTCGATTACTTCGAGCTGCGGTTTACCGAGTCGAGCCAGCACTGCCTGCAGAGCGCGAACAAGGCGAAGGAGAGTGGGGCCGACGAAGAGATCATTCTCGCTTGCCTCCTGCACGACACGGTGCAGACTCTGATCCGCGCCGACCATGGCTGGTGGGGCGCGCAAATGTACGGCCCCTATGTACCGGAACGCACCGCCTGGGCGATCCGCTATCACCAGGCGCTACGTTTCTATCCCGACAAGGAAGCCGGCTACGAATATCCCGATCTCTACCGGCACCTGTACGGGGTGGACTATGTTCCGCCGCCTTACATCGAGGCCGCCTACCAACATGCTCGCCAGCATAAATGGTACAGCGCTGCGCGCCAGGTCACCGTAAACGATCTCTATGCGTTCGATGGTAACAAGGTGGTACACATCGATTTGTTTCGCGACCTTGTGGACCGCCGCTTCAGGCAACCGAAGGAAGGCCTCGGCAACGACAACAGCGCCGTGGCGCATATGTGGCGCGCCATGAGAAATCCGGACGCGCCGCTCTGAGAGTCCCACTCCCCGAGCGCCGGGGTCATGCCGAGGGTGCACACATGCCGAGTAACTACGCAGCGCGGGGTGACCGCAAGCGCGTCGTCACCGCACTGCTTGCGGTGGGGTGGCTGGGTCTGCTCTCAACGACGGGCCTGGCGGACAGCGGGGTTCCCCCACCTTCCGACCAGGCGATCCCCTCTCATGCCGCCGATCTGTGGCAGGACCCGCAGTCCCCGGTGTTGGGCAATCCACAGGGCGATGTGACCATCGTGGAGTTTTTCGACTACGCCTGTCCCTATTGCAAGGCGTTGGAGCCGCGTCTCGAGTACGCAGTGCGCTCCGACCCACACGTGAGACTGATTCTCAAGGAATTCCCCATCCTGACCCCGGAGTCGTTGGTCGCCAGCAGGGCTGCGCTGGCGGCCGCCAAACAGCACAAGTATCGGCAGTTTCACGATGCGCTAATGGCCTACCGCGGAACGTGGCAAGAGTCGGTGATCTACGATACCGCCCGCCAGGTGGGTCTGGATATGCCCCGGCTGCGCCGGGACATGAGCTCCGCCGCGGTCACCAGCGAGATCATCGCGAATTTCAATCTGGCCCGTGGATTGCGCATCTTTCAGACGCCAGGCTTTGTCGCCGGCGACCATATACTCACCGGACCCTCTGCCCAGATCGATTTCCCCGCGGTCATCGCCGCCGTCCGCGAGCAGCATCGATAGCTCTGCCTGTTGTACTCGCGGGCAGCGATGAAGCAGCACGCCGGCTTGGCTATTCCACATAGTTCACAGATTGCGACGCGCTAGCCTGCTATACGTCCCTCGACGCCGGCGCTGAGGCCCGGTGTACCGTAGGTGCCTGAGCGCACAGCTGTCGGGTCGATGGGATCGCTTTGAAATATCTGCCTCTCGTGTGGGCTGGACTCTGGCGTAGACCGGTTCGGTCAGCGCTCACGGCATTCTGCATCGTCATTGCCTTCGTCCTGCTCGGACTGCTCCAGGGCGTGAACGCGGGTTTCGCACGTGTCATCGCCGACGCGCATCGCGACTACCTCGTGACAGGCACGCGCGTCCGCGGGGGTGCACCCATGCCCATCTCGGCCATGGCTGAGATTCGTAGCCTGCCGGGAGTGACGGCCGTGGCGCCGCGGGCCTACTTCATGGGTACTTACCGAGAGCCGGGTATCAGAAACTCGTTAGCCGCGATCGCGACCGAGCCAGCATTGTTCTTCAGAATGCTTCCCGGAGTGCGCGTGGCGCAAAGTGATATCGCCACTTTACTGGCGACCCGAAACGGGATGCTGGTCACGCGCGGACTACTGCAGCAGTGGGGCTGGAAGGTGGGGGACACGATCACCGTGAGCTCCTCGACCCTAAAGACCGATGGGAGCCCGAATTGGAGCTTCACCATCGTGGGTGCGTTCGATACACCGTCGGCCGCTGGCCCTGCTTACTTCGGTGTCATCAACTACGCCTACCTCGACGAGGCTCGAGCCGCCGATCGTGGCACGGCGGAGATCTTCTACGTACACATCGCGGATCCGAACAAGTCCGTCGCCATGTCCGCCGCGATCGACAGGATCTTTGCAAATTCCTCGCACGAGTCGCGCACGCGCTCCCAGCAGGCACGCGCCGAATTGCAGGCCAGGCAGATGGGCGACACCGAATTCTTTACCGACGCGGTCATGGGTGCGGTGTTGTTTACGCTGGCGTTTCTCACCGGCAACACCCTCCGCCAAGCACTCAAGGAGCGGACCCGGGAGTTCGCCGTGCTCAAGGCCATGGGGTACGCCGGGGCGCGCATTTTCGGGCTCGCTTATGCAGAGGCTCTGCTGCTGTATCTGCCGCCCGCGGCGCTTGGCCTGCTCGTGGCACGGGTACTCGCGCCTCTGGCGAGAGCCGACATCGGTGTGATCGCGGTGTCTCCTGCGGTTGCCGCGGCCGGTCTATGCTGCGCCGCCGCCCTTGCCTTTGTTGGGGCCGCATTACCGTCTCTGAGCCTGACCCGGATGCCGGTCGCCGCCGCCCTCGGCAAAGGTTGATCCGGTGAAATTGACATCACCGGTCGCTGCGCTCGCGGGCAACGCCCTGCGTCACATCCCGCAGCGGCTCGGCAATGCACTGGTGATCGTGGTCGGCATTGCGGGAGCGGTTGCGGTGCTCATACCGGTGCTCGCCCTATATCTTGGTTTCAGGGCCACGCTCACCGGCGACGGCCGAGCCGATCGGGCCATCGTGCTGTCTCGCGCGGAGACGACGGAGTACAACAGTAGCCTGTCTAGAGAGAGTGTCGCGGTCATAACCGACGCGCCAGGTGTGCGGCACGATGCACGCGGCGAGCCGATGGTCTCTGCGGAGGTCGTGCTCGCCGCTCCGGTCGCGCGCAAGCGAGATCATTCCGATGTCAACGTTACCCTGCGTGGCGTCGGACCGCATTACTTTGAGATGCGCCCGGAGCTCAAGCTCATTGCGGGCCGGATGTATCGACCCGGAACGCAGGAACTCCTGGTCGGTGCTGCGGCCCGATCACAATTCGACGGGCTCGGGATTGGCGAGCACGTTCGCCTCCAGGATGGCGACTGGACGGTGGTCGGCGAGTTTGCGGGAGGCAGCGGTGCGCGGCAATCCGAGTTAGTTGCCGATGCGCAGACGGTTATGTCGGCCTATAAGCTGGATACCTTCAATAGCGTGACCGCCACGCTCGAGTCCGCTGGGGCATTCCCGAAGTTCGCAACGGCACTGTCGCGTGACGGCAGGCTGTTCGTTGCCGCCCGCCGCGAGCCGCAGTACCTGGCGCAGGCATCGGCCTCCGTCAACAGCATGCTGCGGCTTGTCGCGTACGCGATCGGGTCCATCATGTCGCTCGGCGCCGTGTTTGCCGCACTGAATGCGACGTATTCGGCCATCATCGCCCGCACCGTAGAGATCGCGACCCTGCGAGCCATCGGCTTTGCCGCCAGTTCGGTAGCACTCGCTGTCCTGATCGAGACATTGCTGCTGTCGGTCGTGGGCGCTGCTGTCGGGGCGTCTCTTTCGTATACAGCATTTGGCGGTGCAACGATCAGCACGCTCGGCGGTGCGCTGTTCGACTCTCAGCTGGTTTACTCGCTCGCCGTGACGCCCCGCCTTATCGGAAGCATCATTCTTCTGGCCTGCGGATTGGGGCTGGTTGGGGGTCTCGTGCCGGCCATCCGTGCGGCTCGGACCAACATTGCGGTCGCCCTCCACGAAAACTGACCGCGGCGTAGCCACGAGGGCGCCCGGTAGCGCGTTCACAAAACTTCTGAAGCTGTGACCTAACTTTATCGCCGGCGGACACTTCCTGCGTAAACGGAAGCTATCGTGTATCCGCTCCTGGCAAGTGTGAGCGTTTCTATCAGAGGATCCGATCATGATTCGTCTCAGTAGGCTCGTTGCAATGCTCGTCGCCGTCGTCATGACGGCATTCACGTTCGGACTGATGGACCAAAGCGCCGGTCCCCGCAGCGATGTGCAGGCGATGACGGCCGCGGGCTACCTGCTGTCAGCGATGCACCTGAATTCAGGCGTCCTGGTCCGCGATCGCGCGCGAATTTGAGGAATCGATAGATTCAATGGCGGCGGAAGCACAGGAGCCGCGTTGGGGGCAAGCCCTGGATGTTCGCGAGCCGAGTTTACGAGCAAGTAAGTGTTGCAGAACTGCGCAGAGGAGTGGGCGTCTCCCGGCGAGGCAGGCGAAACCTCTCGCGTCACCTCCTAAGTGGTACGTAGTGAATCCGTTACCGACAGCCGCGCGGCACGTAGCGCCGGCAGCAGACCGCCGATCAAGCCGATCGTGAGCGCCCAGCCGATGGCGACTACCAGCAGGTGTGGTGTCACGCTGAGCTTGAAGACGAGACCATTGGTGGAAACGGCGTTGCCGTTGAACGATAGCCAGGCGATCAATGTGCCCGCCAGCGCGCCGGGGGCCGCGAGCAAGGTGCTCTCGAGCAGCACCGAGGCGATGATGGGGACGGCATTGAAACCCAGCGCTTGCAGCGTCGCGATCTCGCGACGTCGCGAATCGACCGAGGCGTACATGCTAATAAGTGCCCCGCAGACGGCGCCGCTCGCCATGACGCCCCCGATGAAATACGAAATGAACGCGAGCAAGCCCCTCAAGCGGCCGAAGCTCTGTTCGTACTGTTCGGCCACGGTCTTGACTTGCGCCGCCAGCGCGGGGTTGTGCTCGAGCGAATCGGCAAAGAGTTTGAAGGCAGCGGGCGACTCGAGCAGTGCATTCACTTGCGAGAACGTGTTGCGCCCAAAGGCTGACATGACCGTTGCGGCATCAGCCCGCAGTGCGCCATCGGCCAGCGAATCGCTGGCCGCGAATACGCCGACGACGGTCCACTGCGTCCCGCGCAGAGTGATGTGATCATCGATGTCAAAGCCCTGATACATCTTGCGTATGGGTTCGGACACCATGAGCTCGCGCAACCCGGGTCTGTACAGACGCCCGGCCAGGATACGGGTGTCGCCTTCAACCCGCTGCCAACCGTCCGTGTAACCAATCAGATTCAGGCTACCGCGGTCGCCATCACGGCGGAGCGCGTCGACCGAGACGAGCGCAGAGGCGTAAGCGTAGGCACGGCCGTCCACGCCATGCTCGACACCGGATGCCTGCTCGATGGTCGCGACTTCCGCGCGGCTGAGCGCGCTCTGGGAGCTGTCGCTGGCACCGCGGGAAAGAACGATCGCCTCGTTCGCTTGCGCCGCTGCCGGTTGCAAGATGCTCGTGCCCTCACGGATCGCCAACAGCGAGACCAGCACTCCGACTACTGTGGTAACGGAAATGATGGTTACCAGGGCGCCCATACGTCGCTGGGCGAGGCCGTACAGGCCCGTCATCGTCAACAGCACCGTTTGGTTCAGCAGGTTGCTCACCGCGGCTACCGATCTGCCAGGGCTTCGACGATCTGCAGCCGTGAGCCACGCAACGCGGGTGTGGCCCCGGCGATGAGCGCCAACAACAGCGCGCATCCCAGCCCGCCGATCACCACGATTGCCGGCATGCTTGCAAACCCGACCAAAGCGCGTGCCAGAGGCAGCAGTACGGCCCCGACTGCAAGGCCGACGCCCGCGGCAAGCAGGCAGAACACTATCGATTCGGCCAAAATCAGCAGCAAGATGTGGCGATCGGAGAATCCGATCGTTTTTAGCACCGCAAACTCCGCAGTCCGCTCGTGCAGCGATTGCATCATCAGCGCCCCTGTCGCCAGCAGCAGGGCGAAGAACACGGCGGCAACAATGCCGTGCACGATGAACCCCAGGTCGACCGTCTTCTGCAACTGCGTCGTCATCAAGTCGCCCTCCGATTGAGTGTGCGTCTCGTGGTCGGAGTTGGCGAAGGCATTATCAATCGCGAGGCCTACGGAGGCGGCCTGTCCGGCATTCCCTACGGTGGCGAGGTACATATCCGCGCCGTCGACGTCCGTCGCGCGCGCCCCATTGACGTAATTGAAATTGGCCACGATGGCGAACGGCGGGGGAACGCCGAATGCTTGCGTCTGTTCGTCATACACCCCGACGACGTCGAATTCCCAGGCGTGCGAGCCGTTGCGTTTGGCTACGGAAGACTGGAGAACGACGCGATCGCCGACTTTCCAGCCATAGCGTTTGACCAACTCACCGCCGATGATGGCGCCCGTGCGCGTGCTCTGTAGCGTTTGCACAGCGCCGAGGGGCGAGACGCTCAACTCGTGGTAGATGTGGAAGAACGGCTCCGCGTCAACGCAGATTATTGGCACTACCTGGTCGAGTTTCATATAGGTGCCGATCAACACCCGGCGCGCAGTTACAGCACGGATACCCGGCGTGGCGCGAATGCGCTGCAGGATTCCAATGGGCAACAGATCGCCCACCGAGACGCGACTGGTGATGTACAAGCGCTCGCCGTGAGTGCTGGCGATCGCCTCTTTAACGCCAGAGTTCACGCCCTGCAGCACGCCGAACAGGGCGAAGGCACAAACGATCTGCAGCAACATCAGCGCGGCGCGCCCGCGCCGGCGCCAAATCCCCGACCAGACGAGGGGCATATACTTCATGAGCGCCCAGAGATTACTGCAGATACGCTAACGCCGGCCCTTTTCCGCTACGAGGGCGTCTGTCTGCGCGCGACTTCCAGGATTGCGCTCTCATTTTTATGCTGAAACCCTAAAGCGCACAGCTGCTGGAAGGCAGTACCCGCAAGCGCCCCGAACGGACTACCGACCCCCAGCTTTCGCGCGAGTTGCAACGCGTAGTCAACATCCTTCAATCGTAGCTGCGGCGTGAACACGATGTCTCGATCGTGATTCCCGTCGGCCATGCGGCGGCAATTCCTCGTCACTTGTGGGCTGCCCGCTTGGCCCGTCGCCACGGCCTCGGCGACCAGTCCGAGGTCGAGACCCGCGCGCTCGGCGATCGCCATCCCTTCGGCGGCCGACGCGATCTGAATCGCACCGAGGAGGTTGACCATCAATTTGTATGCCGTGCCGGTACCGATAGCTCCAAAGTGGAGCAGCCGCTGCGAGATGGCGCCCAGGAAGCTGCGCGCTGCCTCCAGGTCGTGCGTGTCAGCGCCGACCAGCAGCGTCAGCTCGCCGGCGGCCGCGGCCTGCGGGAGACCCGTTACGGGAGCATCGATGTAGCGCAGCCCCTGATGTCTGGCCTCCTCGGCCAGTTCCATGACCCAGTCGTGCGAGAGCGTCGAGCACTCAACTGCGAAGGCACCGGGTACGGTGCTTGCCGAGAGGATGCCGCTCGACCCAGTCCAAACCGCGCGTGAGGCCGGATCGTCGGCCACCATGGAAATAACCGCGTCCGCACCGGCGCAAGCCTCCCTCGGGGTCGCGTATTGGCTTGCACCTCGCCGCACCAGCGACTGCCCCCGAGACGCCGTGCGGTTGTACAAGTGCAGCGCATGGCCCGCGTCCAGCACGCGGCCGGCCATACCAATGCCCATATTACCGAGCCCGATGAAAGCGACTATCGCCATGTTTGTTCTGCGTGTTGTGACAGGTGCCCGATGAGAATTACTCCCCTAATCGCTTGAACGGCTTCAGGGAGAAGACGACTTCGAGCGGGACGTTGAAGTAGGCCGCGATGCTCAGTGCCAGGTGCAGGGAGGGGCTATATTCGCCCCGTTCGAGGTAGCCGACGGTCTGGTAATGTACGCCGAGCGCTTCGGCCAGATCTCGCCGCGAAATTTTTCGTTCTGCGCGTAGCATCGCCACACGGTTGTGGACGACATCGTCGGACTCCCCCACCGTCAGTAGCCCTTGGACATGACGCGCTCCCGCGCTGCGGCCAACGTGGATCCGGATTGGCGCCTGGCCATGCGGCCCAGCAGAATCGGGGCGAGCAGAATGCCGATCAGTGCCCACACGCCGAGCACAATGAAGGTCTCGACCGAACGCCACGACGCACCGATCTCCGCCGCGGCCATCGCCGCTGGGAGCAGCGCGGATCGCGCCCCGAGGCCCATCCAGTACATTGGGAAGGCCTGTCCGACCCACTGCATCCACATCGGTAGAGCAGTGATCGGATAGAAGATGCCCGATGGAGCAATGAGCAGCGCGACCGCCAGGGCCACCAGCCCGGACTGCGCGGTCGACTTCATGAGAGAGCCGAGTGCAAGGGCGATCGGTACGGTGGACATCATTCCACCGACGAAGATCAACGCGAGCATCAGCCATGTCCGGGCGTCGAAGACCAAATCACTCGCAACGATGACGCCGGGTATGAGGCCGAGTATGACCAAGAGAACGAGACCGACCAGCGTCGTCAGGGCGAACTTCACAATCTTGCCAATGAGGTAACCGAGCATCCCGTTCGGGGTGGCTTTGGCGCGCAGTAGTGTACCGTCCTCATGATCGTAGGCGATGGCTATGGTCGGCCCGACAAGGCCGCCGAATGCGATCGACATACCCAGCAGGCTCGGTAGCACCATGGCGCCAAGGGCGAAGTGAGTGCCGGGCACGGTCTTCCCACGCAGCAACACCAGAATGACGGCATACAGTACCGGGAAGATCAGAGTTGCAACGAGGGCGGCGGGCTCGGCGAACTGCTGACGGGTTTCGATCCAGCCGCTGGATAGGCCTGCGCGGACGGCGGCCCAACGGGGATCCAGGAGGGTCGCGGCAGTCATGCTTGCACCTCGGAATTCTTCGCGCCGGTCGCACCGGACCCGCGGTCGCCGCGGAGCTGGCCCGATTCCGCGCGCTGGACGAGTGCCATGTAGCTGTCCTCGAGACTCGCGCGGTGCACCTCGAGCGCGGTGACGTCCGGGTTCCTGACCAGCAGGTCTCGGACGAAGGTGCTAGGGTCGCCCTCGCGCACGGCGTGGACGTGACGTCGACCACCGGAGGACCAGCGCACCTCGGCGGACGTCATGAGATCACGGGCTAACTGGTCGGCGCTGCCATCAGCGACGATTCGCCCTTCGTCGAGCACGAGTATCCGGTCCGCGATCTTTTCGGCTTCGTCCAGGTCGTGAGTCGTCATCAAGATCGTCGTGTTTTCGAAGCTCGACAGTCGGTCCACGAGATCGTGGAAGTCGCGACGTGCGTGTGGATCGAAGCCAGCCGTAGGCTCATCGAGAAAGACGATCTCGGGGCGCCCAACGATCCCGATCGCCACGTCGAGGCGCCGCCGCTGCCCACCCGATTGCGTGCCGATTTTGACATTGGCACTCTTTGACAGGCCGACAACCCCGATGAGTTCATCCACATCCCACGGCCGTGCGAGCTCAGCAGTGGCAAATGGAGCGTAGAACCGGGCCAGATAGGCGAGCAGCTCGCGCACGCGCCAAAACTTGTGGTCGCGCCATGACTGCAGCACGACGCCGAGTCGGGCTCGCCATACTTCATTGCCTCGTGCCGGATCGGTCCCGAGGACGGCCACATCTCCCGCAGAGCGTGCGCGGAACCCCTCGAGGATCTCAATCGTGGTTGTCTTCCCCGCACCGTTCGGTCCAAGCAACGCCAACACCTCACCGCGCCTGGCGCTGAAGGTCACGCCGGTAAGTACGTCCCGGGTCCCGTATCGCATTCCCAGGTCACGCACGTCGAGCGCAAGTGCCGGAGCTTCGCCACGGAGTGACATATTAGAACCTATACTATCGATAGCATTCATACTATCGATAGACATAGTCCTAATGCAAGAATCTTCCTCGTGGCCGACTAAGTCAGACTTGCTGCGGCGGATCGGGCGAGCGGGCTTTGCCGCTCGCCGCTAGTAGTCGCGCTTTTGTATGATCCTCAAAGCTGCCGCCAGAAGTAACGCCGCCAAAACGCACGCCGCCATAATCGTCGCCCAAGGGATCTGATGCGTGATCAGCGGTGACGCCCCGGCGAGCGGCCGGAAGATGTCCATGGACGGCGGCAGCCGTTTAGTGCTGACAAGCACGAAGAGCACCGCCAGGGCCATAACGCTACTGCGGAATCGCCAACCTTCGTCGAGGAACGTGGCCAGACACGTCGAGATGGCGTAGACGGTCACGCTGGCGGCGACGAGCACGGCGAAGTACCCGAGCGCGTCATGCGCGTTCACCGCCAGCGACGGCAAGACCCGCAATATGGCGGCGGCAAACAAGCTCACCAAAGCCGCCGTTTCGAGCATTCCGGTGACGGTCCGGACTGCGAACAACCGAGCGCGGGTGACCGGCAAGGACAGAGTGAAGAGCGTGGACCCTTCGGCACCCTTTTCGGACGCGCCCGGTCGGGCCGAACCCGTTTGGATGCCGGAACCGGCCAGCGAGATTGCAGCGATGAGCGACAGCAGCGCAATCATCGCGAGCGGGACCGTCAAGAGTCTCTGCGGATCCCCCGTCGGCTGGTTTCTAGGGATCGCGAGGACGGTACCGAAGAACAAGGCGCTCATGAACAACACAAACACGATTCGCCACCGGGTCTCGAGCCATGCCTTCAACCAGAGCATTTGCTTTCCCCCACGTGTTCGAGAAAGACTTCCTTGAGCGTGACCGGAAAGCGCTCAACCGCCGCACCCGGCAGCTGCCGCAGCTGGGCAACGACCGAATCGGCGTTGCGGCTCACGAGGATCGAGAGCATCCGGCCGCTGCGTTGTACGCTTTCGACCCCCTCCAACCGGCCGAGGTCGCTCGGCGGCTCCGCTGAACAGGTGACGCTGAGTCGTTGATAGTGCGTCTTGAGGTCGTCGAGATCCCCGGCGAGGACGGACCTGCCGCGGGCGATAATGGCGACGTGATCAGCGATTTGCTCCACGTCGGCAAGCTGGTGCGAGGAGAAGAAGATCGTGGTGCCTTGGTCGGCGGCGATGGCGACGAGCTCACGCAGCAGCTGCTCGGCGACGACCGGGTCGAGGCCCTCCATGGGCTCGTCGAGAATCAGTAGCTCCGCGCCGTGCGAAATGGCGAGCAACATCATGAGCTTCGAGCGCATGCCCTTCGATAGCTGGGCGATCGATTTGCCGCGCGGCAATTCGAACAGATCGAGGTAGCGCTGCTCCAGGTCGCGCCGCCAACCTGGGAAGAACGGGCGCGTGAATCGAATGATGCCCTCCACCGTCATGTAGGGATACAGGTCCTTGTCTTCCGTGACGAATCCGATGCGCCTGCGAATGCCGGCGCTGGCGCCTGCGTCAGCGACACCCTGACCGAAGAGGCGCACGGAACCGCCGTCCGCTCTGATCAGGCCGAGCAGATGCTTGATCGTGGTGGTCTTTCCGGCGCCGTTGCGCCCGAGAAAGCCGAACACGCTTCCAGCTGGCACCCGCAGGTCGAGACCGTCGAGCGCCGCGTGACTGCCAAAAGACTTTCTGAGGCCCTGGATTTCGATTACTGCCTCACTCATGTCGTCTCCACGCCGCGGTTCTGCCGGGCCACAGCGAGTTCGTTTTCCACAATTCGCCGAATCTCCTCTTCTGAGAAGCCGAGTGCCGCCAGGCGATCGACGACGGAGCCGACGAGCTTTACGGCTTTGACCATCACTCGACCGCGCTCGACGACCCCCCGCCCGATATAGGCGCCGGAGCCCTGCCTGAGCTCGACCACTCCCTCGTGTTGAAGTTCTCGGTACGCGCGAACCACCGTATTCGGATTGATCACAAGGTCTTCTGCCAGCCTACGGATTGTCGGGAGCCTCTCACCCGCTCGAAGGGCTCCGGTTTCGACGCCGTGCCTGATCTGCTGCATCAACTGCAGGTAAACGGGAATGCCCGAGGAATGGTTAAGATGAAAGATCAATTATTGTGCTACTCTGATAGCACAATACACGCCGTAAAGGTTTGCGTCAAAACAAAACGCTCGGCCATGTGCATGGATGCCGCCGGTATTGCTCTTACATGTAAGAGTAAGGAGCCGCCGGTTGCGTATCACATCCAAAGGTCAGGTGACCATTCCGGCTGCAATCCGCGAGCGAGCGGGTTTGCTGCCTCATACCGAAGTGGAATTCGAGTTCGACGGCAAGGTGGTGCGTGTCATTCGCGCCAAGGCCCATAAGAACGATAGCCGCGGCCATCGACTGGTTGCTCACTTACGGGGGCGCGGCGATGTCGCGATGAGCGCGGATGCGATCATGGCGCTGACCCGCGCGGATTGAATGACGGCAGTACTGATCGACGCCAACGTTCTTCTCGACGTCATGACGGAAGACGCGCGGTGGTTCGCGTGGTCCGCGCAGGCAATCGAGCGTGCCGCCGATCGCTATCGCCTCGTCATCAATCCGATCATCTATGCCGAGGTCTCAATTCGGTACTCGCGGATCGAGGAGCTCGATGCTGCGCTTCCGAAAACAATGTTCGATCGTGAAGCCATTCCGTACGAAGGCGCTTTTCTCGCAGGCAAAGCGTTCCTGGCTTATCGGCGTAGGGGCGGAACAAGGCAATCACCGCTGCCGGCTTTTTTTATCGGGTCCCATGCGGCCATTGCTGGCCATCTCTTGATGACACGGGATGCGGCGCGTTACCGTGCTTACTTTCCCAAGCTGTCCTTGATTGCCCTCGACTGAGTCGCCGGCCTGGGAGGCAGACCCGCCCGTGGCAGGAAGTCTTCCAGGACCTTCAGCTGGTCCGAGCTGACGATCGCGCCAAGATAGCCATCCGGGCGGATGAACGCCCAGTCGCCCGGACCAAGGTCATAAGCCTCGCGGATGTGCCCGCCATCATCGAGCAGATCGCCGCCCGGTCCGATGCGACGGATCTGCAGACCTCTGCGCGGCGCGATAAATGCTTCGCTCTCGACCTCGTAGCCGAGCAGTGTCGCCTGCGGCCCACGTAGCACCTCGAATAGTCGTGTCGGCTGACCTCCCGATCCCCGGCAGGGTGCGTCGGGTGCTCGTGCTCCTGCATGCAGGCGGCCCGCACGGCGACGGGCCTCCAAGGCCAACGGCGAATCGAAATAGCCCAGGTCCAGCTCGTGGTTCTCTCGGCCCCGTCGCATTTCGCCCGAGCGCAGCAGCTTCGTCGAGTGGGCGAGCACGTCGGCGGCGATGGGGCGTCGCTCCTGCTCATAGCTATCAAGGAGCGCTTCGGGCGCGCCGTGCAGGGCGCCAGCCAGCTTCCACCCCAGGTTGTAAGCATCCTGGACGCTGGTGTTGAGCCCCTGGCCCCCGGTCGGTGGGTGGACGTGAGCGGCGTCGCCCACAAGAAATAGCCGGCCGACGCGATAACGATCCGCCAGTCGGGCGCTGGGCTGGAATGAGGAGCACCATCGGACCTGGCGCAGAACGATGTCATCGCGGCCGGTGCGGTCGGCGATCATGGCGGCAAGCCCTGCCTCCGAGACATCGGTTTCACCGTGTAGCGGCAGGGCGGCCTGCAGCTGGAACAGGTCCGTCCCGGCGAGGGGGCACAGCGCCAACATCCGCGAGCGATCATCCCGGCTCCACGTGTGCCAGGCGTCCCGCCCGAGGCCCTCAATAAGCAGGTCCGCCACGAGCGCTCGTACGGGCAGAAGCTCCCCGGGGAATCCGATGCCGAGACGTTTGCGCACGAAGCTCGAACCGCCATCCGCGCCTACCAGGTAAGGGACGGCCACGCTCTCCGAGCGGCCGTCTCGTGATCGGATCCGAGCCTCGACCGAACCCTCGTTTTGCTCAAGTCCGACGAGCTCCGCGCCGAACTGCACGGCGACGCCGAACTCGGCCAGGCGCTCTCGCAGTACAGCTTCCGTCAATCCCTGCGGCAGCATGAGCGTCTGGCCGTAGGGCTCCGCGGGATTGGCCGCGCGCGCCTCGATCATGCTGATGTCCTCGGCGCCATCGGGCCCGTAGACCCGCAGTGGAGGATAGCGGCCGCCACAACCCGCAATCCGGTCAAGCACGCCCAGATCTTCGAACACCTCCTGTGTACGCGGTTGAATGCCCTTACCGCGCGAGCCTGCGAAAGGTCCGTCCGCCTTGTCGATCACCTGGACAGGGACGTTGCGTCGCGCCAGGTCAATGGCAAGTGTCAGGCCGGCCGCGCCGGCGCCCGCGATGAGGATTTCAGGATGCGATGAGTGCGGCATGGCGTCCCCTCTAACATTGTTAGAGCATTCTCTAACCCTGTTAGAGCGCGAGTCAAGTTTCGAATACGATTAAAGTGACACTGCCGCACTGCAGGACCAGATGCCGGGAGGAGACGCGATGCGTGTTGGGCGCGAGCCCGTGGTCAGGGCCGCACTGACGTTATTGGACCAGTTGGGGCTGGATGGGCTGACGCTGCGCGCGATTGCGGCCGAGCTCGGCGTCCGAGCGCCGACACTCTACTGGCGCTTTCGCAATAAGCAGGATCTCGTGGACGAGATGGCGAGTCAGGTGCTCGCCGACTACAGCGCGACTTTGCTCCGGGGGCTCGAGCGCTCGCCGCAGGCCACGTGGCCGGCGTGGACCAGGCACTCAGCACAGAGCTTCCGGGTCGAGCTTTTGCGCTACCGGGACGGAGCGCGCATGGTGGCTGGCACGCATCTCAAGGACACCTCGGTCTACGCGGTAATGGAGACGGCGCTCGGCGTCTTCGCCGCCGCGGGCATCGCCCCGCATGAAGCAGCCGTCTGCCTGAAGACGGCTCATGATTATGTGATCGGCTTTACGATCGAGCAGCAGGCGGTGATCTCGCCCTCCGGAGAACGGGATGCCCGCTACTCGCTGGAGGCGCGGGAAGCGCGGATGGATCCCGCTCGTTATCCTCTGGCGCGCAGCATTGGAGTCACGCTGTTCGCCAGCTACGACGCCGTGTTCGAGCGAGGACTAGAGTTCGTGATCGCCGGATTCGCGCAGATATTGCCGCGTCGAAGCAAGGCATGGCGGGACTTTCGCAGCTACTGGAAATCCTCGCACGCGGGGCAAGCGGGGCCCGCGGGGCCAGAGCGAGGCTAATTGCGACCGCAAGCCGCCCCGAAGGTCGAAGCGCGCAGCCCCGAGTCAGCCCAGCCTGTGCGCCAATAAATTAAGAGCCTGACTGAGCGCGGGCTTACACGAATGCGGCGATCACTGCGATCGTCAGCCCAACCAGCGCAATGCCAAGCACTGAGCTCAAAATGCCTTTTCCAAGAATGTCCTTGCTCATATTTACGCTCCATCCGACCGTCATTGTCATAGACAATGTAGCAAACGATATGCCAAACGAACGATATGGCAGGCATGGAAGACCGATGCGTGACCTGTGACCGGTTGCTTCCGACCAAACGTGGGGTAGGTCGCATTTTCACCAATGCCGCCGCTACCAACAGCGTGACAATGCAGAAGTGGTCCCAGCAGATTGAGCGCAGTGCGCTGCATTCGAGTGCAGCCCGCTCTTTCGACGTACAGATGTTTGGCGGCAATGGCGCTCGCGTCTGAACGCGCCGAAACGGTCGCGACGAGTTACCGGCGGACGGTGTTGCGACTGCATCGAGGCGCCGAATTCGCTAAGATCGCGGAAAACGGGGGTCGTGATGGGCACATTCAACGCGGTCATGCGGGTCGTCAGCAGCTTGATCGGTCTGGTGGTGTTAGGGACGGGCGTGATCTGGATCCTGCAGGGGTTGAATCTGGCCTTTCGCGTCGGCTTCATGGTCGGCCAGCCACGCTGGGTCTTTTTCGGAGCAATTCTGGCGCTGGTCGGGGTCGCGCACATCATCTGGAGCAACGTTCGCCAGACGCGTGCAGCGTAAACAAGGCGCCACGGGCGGTACAAGAAAAGCCGATGGCAGTATGATCGGCGGATGGTGGCCGAGGTGAAGCCTTACGCCGAGGCGTGCGAACGCAATCGGAACCCGATCCTTGCGGTCCTCGAACGCCATTTCGCGGATCGACGCCAGGTCCTGGAGATCGGTAGCGGGACGGGACAGCACGCGGTTCATTTTGCCGCCGCCCTGCCGCAGCTGCTCTGGCAGACGTCAGATGTGGAGTCGAATCTGCCAGGCATTCGGCTGTGGATGGCGGAAGCGCATTTGCCGAACCTGCTGCCGCCGATCGCGCTCGACGTCTCTGGAGCCTGGCCCTCGGTCCGCTACGACGCGATCTTCACGGCGAACACGCTGCATATCATGAGCTGGGGCGAGGTGGTTGCGTTGTTCGCCGCGCTGCCCAAGGTGCTGGCGTCGGATGGCGTCCTGGCAGTGTATGGGCCGTTCAACTACGACGGTGCCTTCAGCAGTCCCAGCAACGCCAGCTTCGATGCGTGGCTCAAGCAGCGCTCGCGTCACAGCGGCATTCGTGATTTTGCTGCGGTCGACGAGTTGGCGCGAAATATCGGTTTGACGCTCGTCGAGGATCGGGCCATGCCTGCCAACAATCGCACTCTTGTATGGCAGCGGGAGCCGCCACTTTGAGGCCCCGACGAATCAGTCACTTGTTGCTGCTGCTTGCACTGGTGGTGATGCCCGCGGTGCGCTGTGGCGCCGCTGGCACCGGCCCGGTTCGCTATGCCTGGGAAGATCATCTGCAGGGAGACGACATCGTGCTGCTGGGAGAGGTGCACGATAACGCGACCCTGCAGAAGCTTCGATTCGAGGTGCTCGAGCGTGCGGTCGCGGGCGGCTGGCGTCCGGCCATTGCGATGGAGCAGTTTGATCGCGGGCACCAGAAGGATATCGAGCAGGCGCGTAGGCTAAGGCCACTGGATGCCGACTATCTGATCCGCACAGCCGCTCCGCGCGGCGCGAGCGGCTGGAACTGGGCCTACTACCGCCCCTACGTGGCGCTGGCGCTGCAGTACCACCTGCCCCTGCTGGCCGCGAACCTGTCGCGTGCGGATGCGGAGAAGATCGTTTATCACGGCTACACTGCGGTCTTCGATGCTGCCGCGATCGGCTCTTTGGGGCTCGCGCGGGCCTCGCCGACGCTGCTGTCAAGGCAGGAGCGCGAGGTCGATGAGGGGCATTGCCATCTGCTGCCCAAGGATCTGCTGCCGGGCATGGCACGAGCCCAGTTCGCACGAGATGCGCTGATGGCGGCTATCGTCCAGGCGCACGCGGCAAACGGGATTGTTCTGCTGGCGGGTGACGGACACGTGCAGCGGGGTCTGGACGTGCCGCAATGGTTAGGGCCGGCGGTACGGGGGCGGACATTTTCCGTGGGGTTCGAGGAACGTGGTAGCGAGTCGCCTGCGGGGACATACGATGCGGTCGTGCTGGCCGATCCGGCACAGCGCAGCGATCAATGTGTCGACCTGCAGCGCAGCTTGCGCCAGACGGCGCCGCGGTCGTCACGTTAAGGGCGGCGATTAGACCTTGGGCGGCTCTCGACGGGCGCCTCTGGGTCAAACAACTATGTCAAGCGCACGCAAGCAGATGGGGACTCACATAGATACCTACCATAGCGACGAGTTGCTGCAACGTCTCGACGACGTGGGCTTCATGACCTGCATGATGGTGGTGCTGCTCGGCAATTACGCGCAGACGGGTCATTTCGGCGGGCCACTCGCCTATACCCCCTACAATGTGTGCGCACACCTGGCGGGACCGCATCTCGGCGGCCTCAGCTACGACTACCGCCGTCCCAAGCATCCGTTCGCCGACAAGTTCATGCTGGCGGGTGGACACAACATTCCGACGGGCTATGCATTGTGGATGATCCTGGGGCAGGCCCTGGAACGCCGCTACCGGCTCACCGGGAACCAGCGCTATTACACAGATCCTGCCGTGGCCATCCTGCCGATCGATGCGCTGGGATTTCGACGCGGCGCAGGTGCTCTGAAGACTCTGCTGCACGATCGGGGGCTTGCGGACCACCCATTGTTCGAGCAAGCGCGGCTGCGTGGAATCAAGGCCCTCGCCGGGCATGCCGAGAGCACCGATCTTACCAATGACGTGAATGGTGGGCCCTCGGGCGTGGGTATCGCCACTGCCGGCGGCAAAGCCGCGTTCTGGGACATGATCGGGGCGCCGCAGTCGCTGAAGATCATCGCGCTGGAGGGCGAGTTTGCGATGACGGAAGGCCACGCACAGGAGCTGAAAACACAAGCCTTGGCCCTGCAGGTGGGAAAGCGACTGCGGATCCTGCTGTCCGAGAACAACGCCGGCATCGATGACGTGCTGCTCGGCGGAATCATTCATTCGCGATTCACCGACTACGACCTGGTCAAGCAGTGGACCTCGTACGGCTGGAATGTCTTTCACCTCGAAAATGGCAACGACTATGCGCAGATACTGCGCACCCTGACGCAGATGGAACGCTGGGACGCAGCCGATCGGCGGCCCATGATCGTCGTCGGGCACACGACCAAGGGATATTGGCCCCGTGCGATCGAGCGCCAGCTGGTCAGCTACCAGAGCCATCCGTACGGGATGAAGATGAATTCGGACTATTTCATCTCACTGGCAAAGACCTTCGAAGAGCGCTTCGGCGTGATGTTCCAGGGCATCCGCGACGGGCACGTGGCCGATGCCCGTGAGCGGCTGATCCAGTTCAAGACGAACATCGATGTCGTGATGTCGGTACTCGATCGCGATGGACTCGGGGATTGGCTGGCCGAGCGCCTCGTCGAGCTCGGCGACGGTGTAAAGGACGATTTTCCCGTAAAGATAGATGTCTCCCGCGATCCGTTTCTGGACGAGCGGCTGCGGGTAGCGAACCTGCCGACCGAGCCGCAGACGGTCCGCGCGGTGAACCGGCTGTCTGGAGCGGAAAAGCAGGTTTCAATCAACCTGTTCCGCAAGCCCGGAGAGGTCGCGGGCACTCGACGGGCCATCTCCGAGATCGTCAAGTGGATGAACCATGTGACCGACAATCGGATGATCACGCTCGCCGCGGATCTGTCCGAATCCATCAATCTGGAGCACGGTAGCACCTGGGGACACTACGATCCGCTCACCAATCCGCTGGGCACTCGAATCAAGGCCGCCATCCAGGAGGCTGGCAATGTGTCGACGGCCATTGGCCTGGTAGGGCAGAGCGCGAGCCTCGACCCCGGCAAGTTTGCTGGCCTGTGGGCCATCAGTGGCACCTACGGAGCATTTACGCCGCTGATGTATACGCCGGCACGCGTCTGGAGCCAGCAGAACCAGGACAGCAAATTCCGCATGGGAGTGCTGCATATCCTGGCGGCGCACTCGGGACCGGAAACAGCCGCCGACGGGCGTACGCACTTCGGCGTCTTCGCCACTCAGGTCTGGAAGCTGTTCCCGCGCGGCCATACCATCCATCTGAATTTTTGGGATTACAACGACGTTGCGGCGGGCTACTTCGCCGCAGCGGAAATCGCGGCACGCGACCCCAAGGTTGGCATCATTTCCATCGAAGTCGCTCGGCCGGATTTTGCGATTGCCGATCGCAGCAAATTTGCGGATCATGATCTCAAGGCCGCTGCGAAGGGGCTCTACGTCATCCGCGATTTCAAGCCCGGACATCCCCGGCAGGGATATGTGTTCGCGCAGGGCTCGAGCTCCACGGTGAATCTCGTCAAGCAGCTGCCTCGAATCGAGGCAGCGGGCCTCAACGTGAAAATCATCGCCGTGATCAGCGAGGAGCTGTTTGATCGCCAACCCGCCGAGTATCGGCATGCCGTGCTGCCACCGGAAGGCTATTACGACGCCATGGTCGTCAGTACGGGCACTCGACGCATGTGGCCGATTCGAAATCTCGGTCCGCAGACCGACGAGTATTCGCTGACATCCGATTGGCACGACGAATGGCTGACCGGCGGCCTGGAAGCGGATGTCATCGCCGAGGCTCATCTGGACGAGCAGTCGATCTTCGCGGGGATCGAAAGGTTCGCGAAGCGGGCCCGTAAAGCCATCCAGAGCTGACCGACCGCTCCTCGCCCCGTCGTCATCACAGCGGAGAAATCGAGTGTTTCATCAGTTATTGACCCCCGTGAGCAACAATCTCGCGCTGTCCTTTCTCGTGGGCATGATACCGATCGCCACCGTGCTGGTGCTGTTGGGGGTTCTCAAGCGGCCCGCATGGCAATCCTCGCTGGCGGGACTCGTTGTCGGATTCATCATCGCGGTCTGGGTGTGGCGCTTTCCTGTCGGCCTGGCCGTTGAAAGCACACTGGCTGGCGTGGCCTTTGCATTGTGGCCGATCATGTGGATCGTGTTTGCCGCCCTCGTGCTCTACAACGTGGCGGTGAACTCAGGCCAGTTCGATGCCTTCCGCCGCTGGATTCTCGAGCATCTGCCGGACGATCGCCGCATCATCCTCATCGTCATCGGCTATTGCTTCGGCGCTCTGCTCGAGGGGGTCACCGGTTTCGGTGCGCCGGTGGCAATCATCTCCTCTCTGCTCATCATCCTGGGCTTCGACGCAATGGATGCGATCGTCTTCGCACTCATCTTCAACACGGCACCGGTGGCTTTCGGTTCCATCGGTGTGCCGATCACCACGCTGGCCGGTGTCACCGGACTCCCCGATACCGTGCTGGGTGCGATGGTGGGACGCCAACTGCCGTTCCTGGCCTTTCTGCTGCCCTTCTACGCCATCGCCATGTATGGCGGGTGGCGCTCGGTGCGTGCCCTATGGCCGGTGCTGTTGGTGGCGGCCGCCACCGGCGCGCTCGGCCAGTTCGTTACCGCGAATTACATCAGCTATCAATTGACCAATATCGTCTCATCGCTCGTCTCGCTGGCCGTCACGGTGCTGTTTCTCAAGCTCTGGACACCAACGCACGATCCCGCGTATGCGGTCGTGCGCCTGTCGCGCACCGTCGAGCAGGCGAGCGAGGCCGGGCAGGCGCACGGCAAGGTTCCGCCCTGGCAAGGATGGATTCCCTGGCTGTGCGTCGCCGCCGTGGTGACCGTCTGGACGATCTGGAAGTTCGCCGCTTTCCATCAGATGAACCTGCCGTGGAAGGGCCTGCATAATGCAGTGTTCATCACCCTTTACAACCGTCCTTATGCCGCGGTATTCAATTTCCAGCCGCTGGCCACCGGTACCGCGATCCTGGCATCGGCCATCCTGACGGCGATCGCGGGCAGGCTCGGTATCGACGCCTTTGCCCGCGCGATGCTGACGGCCGCGCGGCAGATTCGTCTGCCGACTCTCACGGTCACCGCTATCGTCGGGCTTGCCTTTCTGATGAATTATTCGGGCCTCGCCTATACGCTCGGTCTGGGCGTGGCTTCCGCGGGCGCGCTGTTCCCGCTGGTGTCGGCCTTTCTCGGTTGGCTCGCGGTATTTCTGTCGGGAAGCGACTCATCGGGCAATGCGCTGTTCGGCAATCTGCAGGTCGTGGCGGCGCGGCAGCTGCATCTGAACACCATTCTCATCGCTGCCACCAACTCCTCTGGCGGGGTCATGGCCAAGATGATTTCGCCGCAGAACATTGCCACTGGCTGCGCGACGACACACCTGACCGGGAAAGAGGGCGCAATATTCTCGCGAACCTTTCTGCACAGCATCTTTCTCACGGTGCTGCTCGGTTGCCTGGTCTGGCTGCAGCAATATGTCTGGCCCTGGATGATCGCGCATTAACGAGCCGCGTCCGATGGGCCGCCTGCGGGTACACCATGGCGTTCTGTTGCTGCTGTGCCTGCTGTATTTCCTGACCTATCTCGACCGGGTGAACGTCAGCACTGCGGCGGCCGGCTTCGGTGGACAGTTTCATCTGAGCGAAACCGAAATCGGGTTGGTCTTCTCCGCGTTCGCCTATCCGTATCTGCTTTTCCAGATCGTCGGCGGCTGGGTCAGCGATCGCTGCGGCGCGCGTTGGACCCTGATTGCCTCCGCTGTCGTCTGGGCCGGTGCCACCCTGTTGACGGGTATGGCGGTCGGACTGCTCACACTGCTACTCGCGCGGTTGCTGCTCGGCTTTGGAGAGGGTGCCGCCTTTCCGGCTGCCACCTCCGCGATGTCGCGCTGGATCCCGGCGGGCGATCGCGGCTACGCGCAGGGAATCACCCACGCCGCAGCACGCGTCGGCAATGCGGCCGCGCCGGCAATGATCGTGCTCGTCATGACGACGTACGGCTGGCGCCAGTCGTTCTACGCCAGCGCTGCCCTGAGCTTTCTCTGGGTGGTGCTTTGGGCGTTCACCTTCACGGAGCACCCCAAGGACCATCCAGGCATCAGTGCGCAGGAACTCGCTGAGCTGCCCGCTCCACAAACCGCGCGTCCCGCCGTGCCATGGTGGGCGCTGTTCAGGCGCATGGTACCGGTGACGATCGTTTACTTCTGTTACGGCTGGAATCTGTGGCTGTTTCTCAGCTGGATTCCGCAATACTTCCTGCACAGCTACCATCTCGACCTGAAGCGCTCGGCGGTGTTCGCCTCGGCGGTATTTATGGCAGGCGTGGTGGGCGATACGCTCGGCGGTATCGTCACGGACCGGGTGCTCAAACGAACCGCCAACCTCAGACGCGCGCGTTGCTGGATGGTCGCGGCTTGTCTGTTGCTGAGCGCCCTCGCGCTGATTCCGCTCATGCTGACGCACGCTCTGAGCGTTTCGTTGGCGTGTCTGTCGGGCGGTTTCTTCTTTGCGGAGATGACCATCGGTCCGATGTGGGCCATTCCGATGGACGTTGCGCCGGCGTATTCAGGAACCGCCAGCGGCATGATGAATACAGGCTCGGCGCTGGCGGCGATCACGAGCCCGGTGGTGAGCGGCTACCTGATCGATCGTTACGGCAACTGGCAGTTGCCTTTTCTGGTGACGATGATTCTGCTGGGACTCGCTGTATTTCTCGCTTTTCGCATGCGACCGGAGCGACGCTTCGAGCAATTGGGGGGCGTGCTCGGCGTAGCGGCAGGCGTGTAGCTGCCGCCCTGATATGCCGGGGGCGGCATGCGTTAGAATGATCCGGAGGAGAACTGGCACATGAGCAATCCGCTATCACGACGCAGACTACTGACTCGAATGATGCAGATCTCAATCGGCGGAGCATTCGTCGCGAGTGCCCACGCCGCCGATAGCGCGTGCGTGGATCCGAAGACGATGAGCGCCAGCGAGGTCACCTCGCGCAATTCATTGCATTGGTCCGCGATGTCCACGCAACCGGACAAGAGCTGCGCGATGTGTAACTTCTTTAGCGCGACCTCTGGGGGCTGCGGCTCCTGCATGATATTGGGTGGTCCGACCTACGCTACGGGCTACTGCGATTCCTGGACTGCGAAGGATTCCTGAGCGCACCGGACTGCGCTGTGCGACTTAAGGAGAATGCCTCGTGTACGAAAGTTTCGCCCGCAACAGTTTCGCCCGCAACAGTTCCGCCCGCAACGAGCCTCACGGCATCGTTTGCGGTCGTGCCCCTCGCTGGATGGCCCTTGTGGCTGCGACGGCATTGCTCGCGACGAGCATCGCGCCGGCGATTGCGCGGGCCGACGATCAGGATGCCATCGATTACCGCCAGCACGTCATGAACACCATGGGCGAGCAGATGGTGCTCATCGATCAGATCATCCAAATGAAGGCGCCTGCCGACAATCTGGCCACCTTCGCGCAGATCCTGGCAATGACTGCCACGACCGCGCAGGGCGCATTCAAGCCCAATGTAGCCGGTGGCGATTCCAAGCCGTCCGTCTGGACGAGCTGGCCGGATTTCTCCAAGCGCCTCGATGCTCTCGTCGCCAGCACGGCGGACCTTGCCAAGGCGGCCAAGGCTGGCGACAGCTCGGCGCTGGCATCCAAGGTGGCGGCGCTCGGCTGCATGAGCTGCCACGACATTTACGAGCAGAAAAAGTAGTCCGCCGCGGGGACCGGGCAGTGTCAAGGGCGCGCGCAAGGCCGAATCGCAGCAGTGGCTTTCCGCGGCAGCCGAGCTGAGCGTATGGCCATGCGAATAACCCCTCACCTGTGCTTCGACGGATCGTGTCGTGCCGCCTTCACTGCCTACCAGAGGATTCTTGGCGGGACGATCGTCACGATGCTGACATATGGCGACTCGCCGATGGCAGGACAGTTCGCTCCAGAACTGCAAACTCAAGTCATTCACGCGACACTTAAACTGGGTGACGTGGAGCTTACCGGTGTGGATGTACCGATAGCTGAGTACAGAAAGCCGCAGGGCTTCTATGTGACGCTTACTGTTGATGATCCGCTTGAAGCAGAGCGCATCTTCGCCTCCCTCGCCGAGGGTGGGGAGATTCGAGTGAGGTTTCAGTCCACATTCTGGTCTGCCGGCTTTGGTGTTCTCGTCGATCGATTCGGGATCCCTTGGGAGCTGAACAGCGTTCAACCAAGTCCTTCCACCTAACACCGCAGCCGAGGCGCTGGGCCCTCCGAGGCGCCTTCCGACATGAAACCCACCACCCAATTTGTCCTGTCTGCGATCGCAGCAGCCGGTGTTGCGCTGATCGTCGCGGGATTCCAGACGGAACAGACGCCGCCCGCGCTATCCAGCGGCGCTGCGACATCCGTCGGGCGCGGCGAGTACCTCGCCGAAGCTGCCAACTGCATGAGTTGTCATACGCGACCGGGCGCCGCGGCGTTTTCCGGCGGCGTGGCTTTCACTACCCGCCTGGGAATCATTTATTCGTCCAACATCACGCCCGACCGGGTAAGCGGCATCGGCGCTTGGACACTCGATGACTTGCGTCGCGCCATGCACGAGGGAATCGCGCCCGGGGGGCGCCGTTTGTTTCCGGCATTCCCCTATACCTCGTTTACCGAGGTGAGTGATGCGGACGTCGCTGCGATCTATGCGTACCTGCGCACCTTGCAGCCGGTGCGTTATTCGCCGCCGCCCAATAGCCTGTTGCTCAGGCAGCGCTGGGGTATGGTGTTCTGGGACGCGCTGTTCTTGCACTCGCAGCGATTCCAGCCAGACGCCAGACGTCCGGCAGAATGGAATCGCGGCGCCTACCTGGTCGAAGCTCTCGGCCACTGCGATGCCTGCCATACTCCGCGCAATGTCTTCATGGCCGAGGAGACGGGCAAGGCCTACGCTGGCGGCCCGCTGAATGAAGCGGTGCCGGGAGGAAGGATCCGCGCCTGGTCGGCGGTCAATCTGACCTCCGCCCACAATGGACTTGCCGCCTGGTCCGTCAGCGATCTGGCCAGGTATCTCAAGACCGGGTTTTCGCTGCGTGCCGGCACGTTTGGGCCGATGAACGAAGTCATCGACAACAGCCTCAAGGATCTGAGCGAGGCAGATGTTCACGCCATGTCAGTGTATCTGAAAAGCTTGCCACCGCTGGAGCCGGCGGGGATGCGCGTCCCCGAGTCGGACGTGCAGGCGGGCGCCAGGATCTACAGCGATCATTGCCAGGAGTGCCACATGCGATCGGGCCGTGGCGGGCTGTTCAGCGCGCCGCCGCTGGCGGCAAGCGCGGTGGTGCAGGCCCAGGATCCCAGCTCGCTGATCAATGTCATCCTCTATGGGCCCGACGAGCCGAAGGATCTGTCCTTCGGAGGATGGCAAACCATGCAACCCTACAAGGACGTGTTGAGCGATGCGCAGATTGCGGCGGTCAGCAACTTTGTGCGTGGCAGTTGGAAGAATCGCGCGGGTGCAGTGACATCGGCGCAGGTCGCTCGGCAACGATGAAACGATACGGATGCACGCCGCGCGTGGCTTGCTGCCTGGCGAAGAGCGCAGGCGTGATACTGGGGATGCTGGCGCTTGGCTGCGCTGGTGCGGCACAGGACGTCGCCGGAGCTGCGGTACCGCCGTCCGTCGACGCTTGCGCGCTGTTGACGGCAAGCCAAGTGTCGACTCTGTTGGGCATGCCCGTGACAGATGGCGTCCGCCACGATGATGGCCTCACCTCTGTCGGAGCCTATTCCTCGACATGTATATGGAAGGTCCGCAACCCCCGTCTGCGAGCCCACGACCCCCATGCGAGTCTGGGCGGCGCCGACTTCGCGATTCTGAACGCTTTTTCCTGGCCGTCGTCCCGCGCCGCCGCAAGCTTTCTGCAGTCATTTCGAAGTGCCGCGGACAACCATGAGATTCCCATGCATCCCATCGGCCTGCACATCGGCGATGAGGCGCTGTGGTGGGGTGACGGTGTGGCCGTGCGGCGCGGCGCAGAGAGCTTCGGCGTCTCAGTCGTGGTGAATTCCGCCGACCGCGCGCAGCGGCGCGTGTGGGAAGAGGCGCTGGCCAGAGAAATATTGACGCGAATGCACTAGGAGCGGAAATGCGGCATCAGACGCCAGGCACCGTCCACGGGCTGCGCTGCGGCGTGACCAGCAGCATCGTGAAGACGCGTATAGACCGGATGCTGCTGGAAGGCCCACTGCGCACGACCATCGCTGCGCACGAAGATGGTCCAGTCGCCGAGGGGCTTTTCGTTCGTCGGCGCCAGCAGCGGAACCCACTGCTGCTCGCAGGCTGCGTTGCAGGGGATGTTGGTGGTGGCGGGCTCGTACAGGTACAGCGCCAGGTTGGTGGCGTTCTGCCGATAGGTCCACCCCGTCGACTCCTGCACCAGTGAGACCTGCGCCGGATAGGGCAGCTGCGTGATCTGCTCCATTGCCAGTGAGTATACTAAAGTGAGGACGCCGCAAACTTGCCCGGCACGACGGCTCGAGTGCGCTCGGGCGTGCCCTCACGAAGGGGAACCACGGTGAAGATGCGCAGTCGGCAGCGCTGCACGAGACCAATCGGCGTGGCGATAATCCTCGCGGCGATGTTGGCCGCGTCCACCCCGGCGCCCGCAGCCGGGCAGGGCGGCGAAGCTCAACGGTGGCTGTCCGCCTCCTCCACACGATTGATCACTGACGGCGCAGTTCATTCCGTCCCCCTGCCTCAGCCGCGCAGCGGTCCGACCACAGTCGCGATTGCGCGTGACGGAAGTGTGTGGTTCACCGAGTCCAGCGGTAACCGCATCGGACGCATGAATTCCGACGGCAGCGACCTCAGGGAATATCCTTTAGCCCACGCGGGCAGCGCGCCGCGCATCATTGCGCTGGGCGCCGACGGCAACATGTGGTTCTCCGAGCACCTGGGCAATCGCATGGGGCGCATCACGCCGGACGGCACGATTACGGAATTCGACATCCCCACGCCGGCAAGTCAGCCGCGAGCCATCGCGCTGGGCGCCGACGGCAATATCTGGTTCGGAATGTTTGCTGCCGGCAAGATCGGGCGCATCACGCCGGCCGGCGTTATTACTGAATTCCCGATTCCCACGCCCAATAGCGGCCCGCGGGCGCTCGCGGCGGGAGCGGACGGCGCCATCTGGTTTTCCGAATACCGGACCGACAAGATCGGTCGCATCACATCCCAGGGCCGGTTCACCGAATACCCGCTGCCGCGGCCGAATTCCGGGCCTGGAGATATCACTGCCGGTGCCGATGGCGCCATGTGGTTCGTGGAGCTATCGGGCGGCATGGATGGCATCGTCACGAACGGCAAGCGCGTGGGACGCATCACGCGCCGCGGAGTCGTCTCCGAGTTCGCCATGCCCGCGCAAGGCCCCTCGCCAATCAACATTGCCGTGGGCCCTGATCGCAACGTCTGGTATTCACGCGGCAGCGTGCTCGGTCGCGTGACGAGCAGCGGCCAGATTCGCGAATTTCCGCTCGGCGGCGCTGTGGCGGTCGGCCTGTCTGCCGGCAGCGATCGGCAGCCGCCGCGACGTCTCGTCAACCGTCTCTGGTTCACGGATGCCAGGGGCAACCAGATCAGCTATTTGCAGTTCAGCTCGCCCTGATCTCACCGGTACGCAGGTTCAAAACCATGAAGCGACTCGCTCCGATAGTTTGCTGTTGCGCACTGCTGGCAGTGACGCTGCCGGTGTTGGCCGCGGATCAGGACGTCGTCCAGTTCCGCGAAGCGGTGATGAAGACTCTCAACGAGCAGGCTGCCGCGCTCGGTCAGATCGCCGCGGGAGCCGTTCCGGACGATAACCTCGTGACGCACATGGACGAATTGGCCCTGGCGGCATCGACGGCGCTGAAGGCCTTTACGCCGAAGGTTCCGGGCGGCGAGGCCAGGCCTGCGGTCTGGGCCAATTGGGCGGACTTTTCCAAGCGCATGTCTGATTTCGCGCAGCAGACCGCCGCAGGCGCCAAAATCACCAAAGACCAGGGCAAGGACGCAGCACTGGTTCAGCTGATCAACTATGCGGACAGCTGCAAGGGCTGTCACGATATGTATCGGCAGGAAAAAAAGAGCGACACGGAGTAGCAGCTCGATCAGGGGTGCGCTTCGCAGGCTTCGGTCTTGCGGCGGTGCGCCTGGCCGGGCGGCCCGGATCGGACGTCTTACAAACAGTTAAGTTGGCTCGCGGCCCTCTGGGAGGGCTGACTTGACGCACCCCCCCTGCACACTAGAATGCAACAAACGAGGTTTCGGGGGTGATGCCGTGGGCAACTCGGTCCAGTTGTTCAACCCGAAGCTATTGATTTCGTTGACCGGCGCTTTGGTAGGCGCGGTGCTGTCCCTGGCACCGGTGTCCAGCGCATCAGCCAGTGAAACCAAGAGCTTTGTCGTCAGCGCGTTCACGAATGCGGCCTACTCGACGAAGGAGGATTGTCAGGGCGGCATCGATCCGGACCAGACGGATCAATATGCCCTGGACATGGCTGCGCTGGGGATGCCATCGGCGCAGATCAAGAAGCTCATGGCGGGCTATCCGAGCTTCGAAACCATGGCTGTGCTGGTCAATCGTGGTCGCGTCGATGGCAAGCCGGTAAACGGCTATACCAATCCGGCGTCCGTCATCGACCCCAAGCTGCATCTGGTAGATGCCCCATACGCTTACGGCTTCAATCTGGACGGCAAGGGGGCGGACTCTCCCCATTCCTTCCAGGACCCCGTCACGCACGAAAAGGGCATCGATAATCAGCTCTTTCGTGTGTTCGGCTGCAACAAGAATTTTCGCGGTCCGCCGGCCAATGCCACCCCACCGATGTTCTACGGCATCGAGTGGAGCACGCTGCGTGCATCGTTCCCGGCTTGGCTGATTTCGATCAGCGGGGATGATCTGAGCAAGGACGGATCGGTGACGGTCACCATCGATCGATCGATCGATCATGTGCTGCTCGACGCCAACGGCAACACCGAGGCGTATACGACCTTTCGAGTCGACCCCGATCCGCGCTCGCATAACGTGTTTCAAGCCCGGCTGGAACACGGTGTGGTAACCCTTACCGACCACCACGACCTTCACCTGGTCGGCGACCCTGTGCTGATCAGCTATCTGGACCTCACGCATACGCATCTGCGCATGACGCTCGAATCCAGCGGCGAAGTCGAAGGGTTGGTCGGCGGCTATCAACCCTGGCAGGAGATCTTTCTGCCAATCGGTCACGGGGCTGAGAATTTTGAAGAAAACCAGGGCATCGACACGCCGGGCCTCTACTACGCACTGAGGCATCTGGCCGATGCGGACCCCGATCCGCAGACGGGGCAGAACCGCTCGATCTCGGTGGCCTGGCAGTTCGAGGCGGTGCCCGCCTTCGTAGTGCCCGCGCCGGGCGCCGCGGCAGCCGCGGTCCTCTCGGCGGACAGCGGCAAGTGATCTGAGGCGGGCGATGGCCCCAGGAGTTCAACACATGGGGAAGCAGATGACGGCCTGCCTGGTGTCGGCGTCACTGGCGGCAGCGATGCTGTTCGGCGGCTCCGTCCAGGCCGCTCCCAGGCCGACGCCGGTCTCGCTGACGCCCAAGGATGTGGTGCCAGCCGTGGATGCCGGGCCGGCCATGCTGCGGCGGCTCAGCCCGGATCAGTATCGGCAGATCGTAGCGGACATATTTGGATCGGACATCACGATCGGCGGGCGATTCGCGCCGGAGATCCGCCAGAGCGGACTGCTCGCGGTCGGCGCCGGCAATGAAAGCATCACGTCCGACGAGGTCGACCAGTATCACGCGATGGCGCAGACCATCGCCGCGCAGGTGGTGGATGCCGCGCACCGCCAGGTGCTCATTCCCTGTCAGCCGACGGCCGCTGCGACGGCTGATGATCGATGTGCAAGCCAGTTTCTGTCCGAAGTCGGCGAGCTGCTGTACCGGCGACCGCTCAGCAAGGACGAGCTGCAGCTGCAGGTCGGCATCGCCCGTATGGCGGCCCGACAGGACAAGGATTTCTACGCGGGGCTCGGCGAGAGCCTCTCGCAGATGCTGGTCTCGCCCGAATTTTTATTCCGCTGGGCGCAGGTGCAGGGCGCGCCGGCCGTAACCGGCGTGTCAACGCTCGATCCCTATGCGCGCGCCTCGCAGCTGAGCTTTCTGCTATGGAATTCCTCGCCGGACGAGACGCTGCTCAACGACGCACGGCATGGCAGATTGAATTCGCAGAAGGGCTTGGGACGTGAAGTGGATCGGATGCTGTCGTCCCCGCGGCTCGATGCCGGAGTGCGCGCGTTTTTCGCCGACATGCTGCAGTTCTCCTGCGCCGAGGATCCGTGTCTGGACGCGAGCTTTTCCAAGGACACCACGATCTATCCGCGCTTTACGCCGCAGGTGGCCGCCGATGCCCAGGAGCAGACGCTGCGCACGCTGGTGGATCTGCTGGTTACCCATGACGGCGACTATCGTGACGTTTTCACCACGAACAAGACCTTCCTGACACCGGATCTGGCGGCCGTATACGGCGTACCATTGCCGCGGAACGCACCGAACGGCGAGCCGAGTGACTGGCAGCCGTACATCTATCCGCCGGGCGATCCGCGTGCGGGGATTCTGGCGCAGGTCAGCTTCGTGGCGCTGCATTCGCATCCCGGTCAGGCATCGGCGACGCTGCGCGGCCGCGCGCTGCGCGAGGCGATTCTGTGTCAGAGAGTGCCGGACCCGCCGCCGAACGTGAGCTTCAAACTGGCGTTTGATACGACCAATCCGCAATATCCCACGGCCCGCTCGCGGCTCACTGCGCACCGGACCAATCCGGTCTGTGCGGGCTGCCACAAGCTCATGGACCCCATCGGCCTGTCGATGGAAAACTTCGATTCCGATGGGCACTTTCGCACGCGCGAAAATGGCGTACTCATCGATACGAGCGGCGAGCTGAACGGCCACAAGTTTGATGGGATGCAGGGGCTCGATCGGACAGTGGCCAGCGATCCGGCGGCGCCGTCATGCCTCGTCACGCGGCTGGCAGCCTACGCATTGGGGCGCGCTCCGAGCGGCGATGAGCAGCAATGGGTGGCCGCCCTGAAGAAGGATTTCGTCGCTGACCACTACCGGGTTCCGGCGCTGCTGCGCCAGATTGCCACCAGCCCGCAGCTCTATCAGGTCGAATGGAAGGCTGTGCCGGCGCAGGCGAGCAACGCTGCGAAGTCCAATGCCACGCTGGCGGATCGGTAGGAGAAGGGCACATGAGTAGCAGGATCAGTCGCCGAAGAGTGCTGCGCGGCATGTTGGGCGGTGCGGCGATCAGCGTTGGATTACCGCTGCTGGACTGCTTTCTCAATGATAACGGCACCGCTCTGGCGGATGGAGCGCCGCTGCCGGTGGTCTTCGGCACCTGGTTTGCAGCCATGGGTTACAACCCGGGTTTCTGGGAGCCTCAAGTCGTCGGGCCCAAGTACGCGATGAAGCCGCTGCTGCAGGTGCTGCAGCCCTTTCAGGACAAGATCAACGTCTTTAGCGGCATGCAGACGTTTTTGGATGGCCGTCCGCTGGCGACGCACGAGACGGGCGCACAGATCTGCACGATCGGCTCGATTCCCGTCGGCCAGGACAGCGACGTCGCCAGCATCGATCAGGTCGTGGCCAACTCGATTGGAACGCGCACGCGCTTCCGCTCGCTGGAAGTTTCCTACGAGGGCGTGCCCTCGAGCTGGAGTCGGCGCAGCTCGACTTCCGTCAACGCGTCGGAGGTGTCCCCGCTCGCGTTGTATCGCAGAATTTTTGGCGCGTCGTTTGCGGATCCGAATTCCGACCAGTTCACGCCTGATCCGGCAGTGATGTTGGAGAAGAGCGTGCTATCGAGCGTCACAGATCAGCGCGAGAGCCTGGCCAAGTCGCTGGGAGCGGCGGATCGGGTACGTCTGGACGAATACTTCACCTCGCTGCGTGAGTTCGAGCACCAGCTCGACGTGCAGCTGCAGAAGCCGATGCCCATGGTCGGCTGCACCAAGCCAACTGCGCCGCCGGACGGCCCGCACGGCCAGAGCATCGAGCTCGTCATGTCGAACGGCAAGTTGTTCGCGGCGCTGATTGCGCATGCACTGGCCTGCGGCCAGACGCGCGTCTTCAACGCAGTGGTCACGATGGGAGCCTCATCGGTGCACAAGACGGGCAGCGAAGCCACCTTCCATATCGACACACATGAGGAGCCCGTTGACGCCAAGCTCGGCTATCAGCCCGAAGTCACCTGGTACATGCAGCGGTGCCTGGACTGCCTCGCGGACATGCTCAGCGCGCTCGATGGAGTGCGCGAGGGCCCGAGGACATTGCTGGATCGCGTCGCCCTGTACTGTGCCACCGACCACGGATATGCGCGACTGCATACGCTGACCAACATTCCCCTGCTCACAGCCGGTGGCGCCAACGGCAGACTGAAGACCGGCTATCACCTCACCGCGCCGGGCGATACGGTCGCTCGTGTTGGCCTTACGGTCATGCAGGCGCTGCAGCTGCCGGTCAGCAGCTGGGGCACGATGTCCAATCACACCACCAAGCCGTTCAGCGAACTGCTTGCTTGAGCGGCTCGAGAGGCGCGCCATGATGTGGGGTGAGTCGGTCAGGTGGGGCGGCATCGCCGCAATAGCTGCAATCGGCACACTGGGTTACTCGCTTCCGAGCCTCGCTGCAAATGGCGAGGTACCGATCGCGACGCCTGCGGGCATCACGCTGGAGCCGCTCGGGCGCGGGCAGGGTTATGGCATGGAGGCACTGCTCACGGAGGTGCCGCGCACGCAGATTGCCTTCGCCGACGCCAAGGGGATGACTCTTTACACCTACGACAAGGACTCGCCCGGAAGATCTCACTGCACGGGAAGCTGCGCAGCGCTCTGGCCTGCGGTGGTCGCGCCGCGCACGGCCAGCGCCATCGGGGACTGGAGGATCATCAAGCGCGCGGACGGTACGAGACAGTGGGAATATAAGGACAGGCCCCTCTACACGTTCGCCAAGGACGTTGACCCCGGCTCCGAATATGGCGTCAGTCCCAAAAACCTGCGTCAATTCGTGGGGTACCTGGCGCGGCAGCGCGCCGGTACGGACCATCACCCGACCGGTTGGAATCTGGCGCTGGCGTTTCCGGTGAATGGCATCCCAATGCCCGAGGGTATCGAGGTTCGAGAGGTCGGTGACGCCAACGGTCTGGCATTCGTCGATCAGGATGGTCGGACGCTCTATAGCTTTGTTGGGCGTGGCGGTGCGAAGGCGCTGGTGCGGCTGGCCAACCAGACGCAATGGAAGCCATTGATCGCCCCTGACCTGGCCCATCCGCTCGGCCAATGGTCGATCATTGTCCGCGGGGATGGCATCCGACAGTGGGCTTACCGTGGCAGGCCGCTGGTTACGTTTGCGGGTGATCTGACGTCGGGCGATGCGAATGGCATTGGCGTCAGCAAGGACTGGAGCGCCGCTCTAGCCGTCTCGTTTTACATGCCGCCGGACGTGCGCCTGGAGCAGACGCTGGATCGCGGTAAGGTGTTGGCGACTGCGCAGGGCCTGACGCTGTATCGGCGTGACGGGGTCGCGCTGGACACCGGCGGGGGTCAGAGTCTGCGGCATGGAGTGCCCATCCGCCCCGGCGTTGGGCGGAACATCGGCATCACCGGCTGCAGCGATGCATGTCTTACGCAATGGCATCCGTTTCTGGCGCCTGCCAACGCCCAGCCCGATGGTTTCTGGGACATCGCACTCAGACCCGATGGCACCCGCCAGTGGGTGTATCAGGGGTACCCGCTGTACACGTTCCTGGGGGACAAGAAACCCGGCGATATGAACGGCAACGACATCTTCAACATGGTACTGAGCGACAACCCGAACCAGGTGAACCGTGTGGGCACGCCGATGCATGGCACCGCGGGCCTTTACTGGACGGTGGCCTACCCGAGCGGCTGATCCGGACGGCTGAAGACTCAGCGGTTGCGATGGCTGCTCGTGTCCGGGCGGGGAGCGACATTGAAGGGGATCAGCGGGACATCGAGCCACTCGATGATCTTGCCGTCCTGCGGATTCACCCGGAAGAAGCTCCCCACCGGCAGATGAATCGTTTGGCCGTTCATCGTGAAGTTGTCCACTCGTCGTACAGTGACGAGCACTTCCTTCGAGCCGCCGATCGCCTCGATCTGCTTCACATCCACCGAACCGGCCTGAAAATTCGCTCTTGGCGTAAAAATCCTGGCGAGCTGCGTGCGCAGCTGGTCGCGTCCCTTGGAGATCTCGGGCGTCGCGGCGGCGTCCGCCCGGAAAATCACGGCCGGCTCAACATATGTTGCCGCCCTGGCGGCATCCCTGTCACTGAAAGCCTGCTCGAAATCGCGCGCAGTCCGGATGGCGCGACGCTCTTCGGCGCTCATGGCTCTATGGGTGGGCGCGTCCTGCGCGGTGGCCGTGCTCACGAACGCTGCAGCGGGTGTCATCGCGCCGAGCGTCATCACGCCAACGGTAGAGATTACAGCGACGCGAAGTGTGCGCAACAGGCCGCGCTTCACTGCGCGTTACTCCGCGCCGCCCGGCTTGAAGGAGAATTTCTGGCCCGCCACGGCCGCCTCGTACATGAGCCCGCCCTTGGCGATGGTGAAGATCGCGACTCCGTTCTGATAGTGGCCGGCGGTGCGCGCGTTGTTGTCTGCGCTGCTGGCACCGGCCGCCGAGCCGTTCGTGCCTGCGCTCGCCGAGGCACTGGCCGTGACGGCGACGGCATTGGCATCGGCGCTGAGCGCAAAGTTGCCCGACTCGAAGCGCGCGAAGGCATCGGCATCCTTGAAGAACAGAATCTCGCTGTAGGCCTGTCCGCCGAATTGGAAGCCGAAGCTCACCTGCGTCATGGCTGTCCTGCCAACGTACACGCCGTGCTTGTAGACGCGGCCATCCCCATGCGCTGCGCCCACGCCGAAACCGCCCTTGCCGATGGTGGGAAACACCGCATAGCCATAGCTGTCATGAAAATAATGGGCGCTGGCGCCCGCATCCTTGAACAGCGAGACGGTATCGCCATAAACATCGGCATATACGAAGCTGGCGGATAGCGCCAGTGCCGCGATCCCTGCGAATGCCTGAGCGAATGCTTTCATGGTCCGACCTCGACGGTAAAAGGAACGCCAATACTAGCGCTGCTGTGGACTTCACCGGCAGCGGTGCAGGAGAAGCGCGCCAGGCGGGCAACGGGCAGTCGGGCGTAGGCCTGCGCCGATTCGCACCCTCGGGCGTCCAGCCACAGCCTGGTCCTGATCGAAGCCGTCCACGAACCGCGGCCAATCGGCCTTCAGTAGGCGCGAGGGGGCGCGATCGGCGAGCAACCTGACGCTCGCTCCATTGCTGCAGTGTCTGGCGGGCCGCCGTGTGCAGCCGCGCAATGCCAGTCGCGCAATGCCAGCCGCGCAATGCCAGCCGCGCATTGCGAGCCGCGCGGCTCTCGCGGATCAGTCCGAGTCTATGGCGCCCGCCCGCTCTGGGTCTTCGCCGACGGCCCCGCGCGGCGTCGCTGGCGGGGAGTCCGCATGCGCGTCGCGTCCGGGCGTTTCAGGCGATAGCGTCGCCGCGTCCAGCGCGTCGGGGCCGCCGGCCGATAGGTACTCTTCATCCGTGAGCGTGCCCGCATCCTCTCCGGGTGGCACATTCCGACGCGCATCGGCGCGTGGCTTGCCGCCCGTCCTCTGGGAGTGTTTGGCCATAAGAGACTCCTGCTGCGCCAGCTCAGGAGTATCTCGCAGCTGTGGTGGCGCATTGCCGGCGCGCGCGCCGGTCAGCTGTCGGTGGGCACCGACCGGGCCGGTCTACCAGGCGGGCGTACTGGCCGGAGCGAGGCGCGACTCGGGGACCAGCGTGCCGGCCATGAGCTGCTGCAGCAGTCGTTGAATGTGCTCGGAATCCGCGGCGTCGAAGCGAGCCAGCTCCGGGCTGTCGAGATCCAGCACCCCCACCAGACGGCCGTCCTTGATCAGCGGCAGGACCATCTCGGAACGCGAGACTTCATCGCACATGATGTGGCCCGGAAAGGCGCGCACGTCGGGAACCAGGACGGCCACGCGCTTGAGGGCGGCTTGGCCGCACACCCCCTCGCCGCTGGCGATCAGCGAACAGGCAGGCTTGCCCTGGAATGGACCGAGCACCAGATCGGTGCCGTGCAGCAGATAGAAGCCTGCCCAGTTGAGCTGAGGCAGGCTCGTGAACAGCAGGGCGGCGAAATTGGAAATGTTCGCGATGAAGTCGCTCTGATCGGCGATGAGCTTGCCGAGCTGCGTGGACAGCTGTGCGTAGAGCGCTGCCTTCTCATGCGCCGGCGCGGCACTCGGGGACCCGTGCGGAATCATGACGCCTCCTGCGGACTGCCCTCGGCAGTATTGTACGTGCTCAGTGGTGCAGGGCGCGTACTAGAAATACCGCTCCCAGGACGATCATCAGCGCGCTGCTGGCATAGCGGATCGCGCGCAGCGGCAGCCGCTCCGCGAACAGCTTGCCGAGGAATATGACCGGGATATTGCATACGAGCAGCCCGAGGCTGCTGCCTGCGATCACGGCAGGCAGGTTGTGATACGCAGCCGCCAGCGCCAGCGCGGCAATCTGCGTCTTGTCGCCGAGCTCGGCCAGCAGGAAGGTTCCGAGCGTCGTCAAAAAGATGCCGCGATGGTCGGTGACGCGCTCCCGCTCGCCGAGCGTGTCGGGCTTGAGCATCCACAGACCCATGATGATCATGCTTGCGCCGACCGCCGTATCGAGAATTCCAGTACGCAGACGCGTGCCGATCCAGGCGCCCAGCGCGGCCGCCACGGCCTCGCTCAGCAGCGTCGCGCACACCACCCCGGCCACGATGGGCCAGGGCCGGCGAAAGCGCGTGGCCAGCAGCAGCACCAGCAGCTGCGTGCGATCGCCCATCTCGGCCAGCGCGACCGTGGAGAAGGAGATGAGCAGCGCTTCCATCAGTGCGCGCCCTGGCCGGGGTGTCGATCACCGGCCGATTGACAGCCCGACAGGCCGTTGCGACCATCGGGCAGGAGGTCGAGCGCGTGGTCAGCGTCCGGGACATGTTCCACGTCGCAAGGCGCGTCGCGAGGCTCGCTGCCTTGTCGGCCGTGGCCGCGCTCGTCGGCGGCGCAGCGCTGTGGGGCGACGCTGCGGCTTGGGCGGCGGCAGGGCCGGCCTCGGCATCGGTCGCGACACATCACACTGCGATCCATCCGACCGGCGGCGACGCGAGCGTCGTACTCGATCCACTCTATTCCAGTGCGGACGACTTCTTTCGTTCGGCGCGTCTGCACACCATCGAGCTGACGATTGACGCGAACGATTTCGCACGCATGCCGCCGGCGAATGGCCATGCAGGCCGTGGCATCGGCGGCGGGCAGGCCAATGGCGCCGATGATTCTTCGGGTTACACCAAGGTGCCGGCGGAGCTGCGCTTCGACGGGCAGGACATGGGCCAGATCGCGGTGCGCTACAAGGGTAACTCCAGCTACCGCGGCGCGCGCACCGATCTGAAGCGCTCGCTCAAACTGGAATTCGCGCACGGGGACACCCATCACCGCTTTTTCGGCATGCGCGAGATCAACCTCAACAATAATGCCTTCGATGGTAGCCAGTTGCGCGAGACGCTGGCCTACGAGATGTTCCGAGCGGCCGATGTTCCGGCGCCACGCACGGCTTTCGCGCGCGTCTACATTACCGTTCCGGGCCTGCACGAGCACGACTATGCCGGACTGTTCACGGTCGTGGAGGAGGTGGATCAGCAGTTCTTCGAGCAGCGCTGGGGGCGCAAGATCGGCGTGCTGCTCAAGCCCGAGGGACTGAGCGGGCTGCCCGATCTGGGCCAGGACTGGAAGCCTTATGAGACGGCCTACAGTTCCAAGCTCAAGGCGCGTCCCGCTGATGCGCAACGCCTGATCGGCTTCGTGCAATTCCTCGATCACACCTCGAACGAGCAGTTCGCGAGCCATCTTGCCGACTATCTGGATGTCGACGAATTCCTGCGCTTTCTGGCCGTCGAGACGCTCATCGTCAATTCCGACAGTCCACTGGCGATGAATCATAACTACTATCTGACGGTGCATCCGGATTCCGGCAAGGTGGTTTGGGTGCCCTGGGACATGAATATGGCATTCGGCGGCTTCCGGCGCGGCGAGCTGGATCTGAGCGTCTTCAGGCCGTCGGCCCCGGGCATCTTTCCGCTGGCCGATCGCGTGCTGGCGGACCCTGCGCTCTCGCAGCGCTACCGTCATGAGGTGCAAACGCTGCTCGACAACGTGATGACGCGTGCGCACATGGACGCGGAGCTGCGTCGCCTGCTGACCCAGATCCAAGTCGCCGCATTGCAGGACCCTGCGGGCGGGGCGGGGCAGTTCGAGATGAATTTCCAGGCGCAGCCGGGACGAGCGCACAAAGGTTCGGGTCGCGCCGGAGCGGCGGTGGATGACTTCGATGACGACAACTTCGGTGGCCTGGGCATCCACGAGCGCATCGGGCCGCCATTGCGCGCCTTCATCGAGCAGCGGATCGTTGCGGTGCGAGAGCAGCTCGCCGGCAAACGCAGCGGTGTGCCGGGGCGTGCCGGCTTCGGCCCGGGTTTGGGGCAGTAACAGCTCAGCATTTAGCGCAGCAGCCTAACACTGCATTGCAGCGCTGTGCGTGCGGCGGCAGGCGCCGCTGACAAACTCGCAAGAGATATAATTATTGCGTATATAATAACAGCTGTTATTATAGACTGCGATGACCGGGCAGTGCTCCGGACCCGGTCGACAGCGGAGTGCCTGCATGCCCCCGTCCAGCGAGCGACTGCGAAATCTCGGCTTTCTCATGCGGGATGTGTCGCGCCTGTATGGCCGGCACTTCGAGCGCCAGGCACGCGAGCTCGAGCTGACGCTGCCCCAATGCAAGGTGCTCGCGCATCTGCAGCGCAATGAGGGCATCAGCCAGGCGCGGCTTGCCGAGCTCACCGAGACCGATCCGATGACGCTGGTGCGCACGCTCGATCGCATGCAGCAGGATCGCTGGGTCGAACGGCGTCCGGATCCGAGCGATCGCCGCGCACATCGGCTGTACCTGCGCGAGGAAGCCAAGCCGGTGCTCGCGCGCATGTGGAAGATCGCCGATCAGGCGCGCAGCGAGGCGATCTCGGTGCTCAGCGAAAAGGAGTGCGAGCAGCTGCTGGAGCTGCTCGGGCGGCTGCACCAGAACTTGCAGCAGCTCGATGGTCGCGCCGCAGAGAATCGCGCCGCCGAAGCACGCCGTACCCACCCGTAACGGAAGCCCCCATGGACGCAGCAGTCGAGCAGGGCAACGAGCAGCAACGGGCCAGCGTCACCGCCACGCAGCGCGCCGAGCGACGCCGTGCGCGTTTGCGCTGGACGCTGATGCTGGGCGGCACGATTCTCGCCCTCGTTGCAGCGCTGGTTTACTACCTCTTCACCGGCCGCTACCAGTCCACGGACGATTCCGCCGTGATGGCGGCGCAGACGGCTGTGAGCACCAACATCGCCGGACGCGTCGTGGAGCTGGACGTGCGCGACAATCAACTCGTGCATCGCGGCGAGGTGCTGTTCAAGCTGGATGAGCGCCCGCTGCGTATTGCTCTCGAGGAGGCGCAGGCGAAACTCGGCGCGGCGCGGCTCCAGATCCAGGCGGCGCGTGCCTCGTATCGGCATCAGCTCGAGGAGATCGCTGCCGCGCGCGATACGCTCACCTACGAGCAGAGTGAGTTCGCTCGCCAACAGCGTCTGCTGCAGTCGGGCATCAGCTCGCGCGCACAGTTCGAGCAGACCCAGCACGCCCTGCAACTTGCGCAGACGCAGCTCTCCTCGGCGCAGCAGCAGGCCAATACCTATCTGGCGCTGCTCGGCGGGAATCCAAACCTCGACCTTGACCATCACCCGCTGGTGCTCGAGGCACAGGCGGCGCTGGATCGCGCCAACCTGCAGCTCTCCTATGCGACTGTTCACGCGCCCAGCGATGGAGTGGTCACCAAGGTCGAGCAGCTGCAGGTCGGCGATTACATCACTGCCGCAACACCTGTCTTCAGCCTGATCTCCGACCAGGACGTCTGGGTCGAGGCGAACTTCAAGGAAGATCAGCTGACCTACATGCGTCCCGGCCAGAGCGCGGAGGTGCATATCGATGCCTTCCCGGGACGCCGCTTCAAGGCACAGGTCGTCAGCGTCAGCCCCGGCACCGGCGCGGAGTTCTCGCTGCTGCCACCGGAGAACGCCACCGGCAATTGGGTCAAGGTCGTGCAGCGCGTGCCCGTGCGCTTGAAGCTCGACAGCAACGCGTTGCCGCCGGATGCACGTCTCTCCGGCCTGTCCGCCGACGTCTCGGTGGACACCGGCCATCGACGCCGGCTGTAAGCTGCCAGCGAATACCGCCCCGATGAGCACTGACAGCCGATGAGCACTGACAGCTCACGCAATGCCATCGCACAGATGCAGCAGCACCGCGGCGCCATCACCGTCACGGTGATGGTTGCCTCGATTCTGCAGGCGCTCGACAACACCATTGCGAACGTCGCGTTGCCGCGCATGCAGGGCAGCCTCTCGGCCACGCAGGATCAGATGATGTGGGTATTGACCTCCTACATCGTGGCCGCCGCGATCATGACGCCGCTGACCGGCTGGCTGGCCGACCGCTATGGGCGCAAGCCCCTGTTCCTGGTGTCCATCATTGGATTCACGCTGGCCTCGGCGCTCTGTGGGCTCGCCCAGTCGCTCACTCAGATCGTGCTGTTTCGTGTGCTGCAGGGAGCCTTTGGCGCCGCGCTGATTCCGATGTCGCAGGCGGTGCTGTTCGATGCCTATCCACCGCGCGATCACGGCCGGGCGATGGCAATCTGGGGGCTGGGTGTGGTGCTCGGCCCCACGATCGGGCCGATGCTCGGTGGCTGGCTCACCGACAACTACAGCTGGCGCTGGGTGTTCTACATCAACGTGCCCTTCGGCATCCTGGCGGTGCTCGGCGTGCTCGCCTACTTTCCTGACACGAGCCACGAGCGCAAGCACTTCGATTTCTTCGGCTTCTCGATGCTCGGCTTATTCGTCGGGGCGCTGCAGGTCATGCTCGACCGCGGGCCGCTGCGCGACTGGTTCAACTCCACCGAAATCAAGATCGAAGCGGCGATCGCGGCGCTGGCCTTCTACCTGTTCCTGACGCACACGCTGACGGCGCGGCGCCCCTTCGTGCGGCTCGCCATGTACAAGGACCGCAACTTTCTCACCGGCAACATACTGATCTTCCTGGTGGGCATCGTGCTGTTCGCGACGCTCGCGCTGCTGCCGCCGCTGCTGCAGGGACTGATGGGTTATTCGGTGTTCCAGTCGGGACTGGTGACCGCGCCTCGTGGCCTGGGCACGCTGATCGCGATGATGTTGGTCGGGCGGGCCGTGGGGCGCTTCGACGTGCGGCTCATCATCGGCGTGGGACTGACGCTGACCGCCGTGTCGATGTGGCAGATGACGCACTTTTCGCTGCTGATGAATATGTCCCCGGTGATCTGGTCCGGCCTGATCCAGGGCCTGGGCACCGGCATCGTCTACGTGCCGATGGCGGCGCTGACCTTCACGACCCTACCGCCGACCATGCGCAACGAGGGCACGGCGATGTTCAATCTCATGCGCAACGTCGGCAGCAGCATCGGCATCTCCGCGGTACAGGCGCTGTTCACGAGCAACACGCAGGTCGTACATGCCTCGCTGGCCGCCCACATCACGCCCTGGGTGTACGCCATGCACAGTCTGCATGGCTATGCGGCACACGCCAGCGAGGCAGCGCTCAACGCGGCAGTGACCGCGCAGGCCGCCATGATTGCCTACCTGGATGATTTTCATCTGATGTTCGTCATGACCGTAGTGTCCATTCCGTTGCTGCTGTTCGTGCGCAATGCACGTGCGAGCCCTGGAGGAGCTGCCCATGTGGCCATGGAGTGAGCGCCACTGGCATACGCGCGCTGCCGGCATGCTGACAGTCTGCGCGCTCTCGGGCTGCGTAGTGGGTCCGGAGTTTCACGCCCCAGCCGCGCCGTCGACCACGCGCTACACGAGCTCGCCGCCGGCCGAGCTGACGCAGGGGGCGCACGCGAGCGTGCCGGCCTCGCAAAATACGGCCACGGCCACGGCCACGGTTACGGTGCAGGGGCTCAGGCTCGACACTACGCTGCCCGTGCCGGCGCAGTGGTGGTCGCTGTTCGGCTCGGCGCGCCTGGATGCAGCCATCCGCGCGGCATTGGTCGGCAACCGTACGCTCGCGGCCGCGCAGGCGCGGCTCGCCGAGGCGCAGGAGCACGTGGCCGAGGCGCAGGCTGGGCTGTTTCCGCAGGTCAATCTCGACGCCACCGCCGGACGCGTCAAATACGGTCCGGCATTCCTCGGGCCGGAGAAGCTGCCGGCATTCAGCTATTTTTCCGTCGGGCCGGCCGTCAGCTATGCATTTGATTACACGGGGGGCGTCAAGCGCGGCATCGAGCAGCAGCGCGCCACGCAGCAGGTACAGCAGCAGCAGCTGCAGGCCGCCGCGCTGAGCCTGTCGGGTAACGTCGCCCTGCAGGCGCTGACACTCGCCGAAGCGCAGGCCGAACTCGATTCATTGACGGCACTGCTCGCGGATGATCGGCGCAATCTGCAGCTCGTGCAGGGCGCCTTCGACGCCGGCGGCGCCACGCGCGTCGACATCCTCAATGCGCAAAGCCAGCTCGCCAACGACCAGACGCTGCTCGCGCCGCTCGCGCGCCAACGTGCGCTGGCGGCCGATGCGCTCGCGCTGCTCAGCGGCCGCGCTCCCGGGGACGTGCCCGTGCCTGCCTTCACGCTCGGGGATTTTCATCTGCCCGCGTCGCTGCCATTGACGCTGCCCTCCGAGCTTGCGCACCGTCGGCCCGATATCCTGGCAGCGGAAGCGCGCCTGCACGCGGCCACCGCGGCGGTCGGGGTCGCCACCGCTGCGCTCTATCCGCAGATCAGCCTATCGGCCAACGCGAGCTTTCAGTCCAACGTCATCCAGAAGCTGTTCAATGTCGCCGGCATCGGTGATTCGCTCGCCGGCAACCTCACGGCGCCGCTGTTCAATCATGGGCAACTGCGCGCGCGCCAGCGTGCTGCGGCCGACGAGGTGCGCGCAGCGCTGGCCGATTATCAGCAGACTGTGCTCGCGAGCTTCTCGCAGGTGGCCGATGCGTTGCAGTCGCTCGATCATGATCAGGAGCTGCTCGCCAGCGAGCAGGCGGCCGTGCAGGTCGCGGTGCAGAATCTTGCGCTTACGCGCGAGAGCTTCAGCGCGGGCAACAGCGGGGTGCTGCAGGTCCTGGATGCGCAGCGCTCGGATCAGCAGGCGCGCCTGGGGCTCGTGCGCGCACAGTCGCAGCGCTTCGAGGATGCGGCGCAGCTGCTGCTGGCGCTGGGCGGAGCAATCTCATTACCCGCGGGCTAGGCAGCCATCAAGCGGCCCCCCTTGGCCAGCCGCCGATCGCGCGGGCGCCTGTCAGGCAGCTGCGTGTCAATCACTGTCAATCATTGTCAACGACGCGCTGTAAGCCAATTGCCATCGTCTTTTATTGCATCGCAGACTATGATGTCGCCGGCGCAGCGGGGGTAAGCTCGCGCTCGGGCCCGCATCCGCCGTGCCCGAAGTCTTCAATGCAAGGGGGCCATATGAGATACGCTGTGATTGCAGGCGCCACGCTGGCGCTGTGCGCAGTTGCCGGCACCGGTTTGGCAGCAAGTGCCAAGCACGAAATGAAAGTGCCGGCCTACATCCGCGCCGCCGTCGACGATACCACTCGTCCGGAGTCGGACCGCATGCGCGATGCGGATCGTCATCCTGCTGAGGTGCTCACCTTCGCCGGCATCAAGCCGGGCATGAAGGTCGGGGAGCTCATGCCATCGGGCAACTACTACACGCGACTGCTGTGCCGTGTGGTCGGCGACTCCGGCCACGTGTACGGGGTGAACTTTCGCTTTCACATGCCGCCGCGGCCGGCTGGTGCCGGTGCCGGTGGTCCGCCCCGCGCGCGCGCAGCGCGGCCAGCGCCCGCGCCGCTCGGCTGCAACAATGTCGACACCACCACGCAGAACGCGAATGAGCTCAGCCTGACCCCGGATCTGGATGTCGTGTGGACGACCGAGAACTATCACGACATGCATAATCCGGCGCTCGGCAGCCCGGACATGAAGGCGCTCGACATGGCGGTCTTCAATGCCCTGAAGCCGGGTGGCGAGTTCATCATCGAGGACCATGCCGCCGCGGCGGGCCATGGCACGAGCGACACCAACACCCTGCACCGGATCGATCCGGCGACGGTGCGTCAGGAAGTGGAGAGCGTTGGCTTCAAGTTCGCAGGCCAGAGCCATGTGAACGCCAACTCCTCGGATGATCACACGCAGAAGGTCTTTGCCCTGCACGACAAGACCGATCGCTTCCTATTCAAGTTCCGCAAGCCAGCGGCCTGAGTGAGACGGTAAACGGCGGATCGCCGCGCCCTGCCAAGGGCGCGGCGCCGCAGAGTCAGGGTTTGCGGAAGATCCGCAGCCGCTGGCTCTGTGTCATCCCCGGCGGTTGAAGCGATGGGCGCGCGGGCGCCGCTGCTGCTGCCGTGGGCGGCGCAGACGTCGAGGGCTTGGCGGTGGTGCCGCTGCCCGCAGCGGCCGCTGGGGCCGGCGTCGCGGGTCGTCCAGTGGATGCGGTGGCTGCGATAGCAGGGGCCACGGGGCTTCCCGGCGCTCGCGTAACCGCACCTGGCGGGCTGGCTGATGCGCCCGTAGCCGCTGCCGCTGCGGGCGTTTGCGCTGGAGAAGGCCGCGGTGCGGCAGCTGCGGCGGTTGCACTGGGCCCCGTCGACGTGCGCGGCTGAACCTGGGTGACCAGAGGCAGCATCTGCACGGCAAGGTTCAAGCGCCGCAGCTCTCCCGGCTGCAGCGCTCCGACGCCCACGACCTGACGCATCACCTGTTCGCCGCGCTCATTGCTGATATCCAGCACGATGCAGTATTCGCACGGCTCGGCGGACGCCCGGTGCGCGATGGTCCCGTCCACGCTGAGTGCCGTATAGGACTCCTCAGCGAGTTGCCGGCCGCCACTGAAGCGCAGGTGATGGCGGCAACCTGGACAGATCGACGCGCTCTCCAGCACGGTGGCCTTGCAGTGCGGGCACAGGCGTGTCGCACCGGGCTGTCCAGCGCGCAGCGTGCTCATACCGCTCGGGTGGTCCCCTTCGACAGCTCAAAGGCGGCCGGACGGTCGGAGGCATGCTTATCGTCCCAGCCGAACTCGACGTGCCCGCGCATGCGCGAGCCAGCCGCCACGGTGATGGAGGCGGCTTTGACATCCCCGACGATGATGCCGGTGGACAACACGTCGACCTGCTTGGCAGCGTCGATATTGCCCTGCAGCTCTCCGCCGACAACGACCACACTGGCACGCACCTGGCCTTCCAGGCGTGCGCCGGCGTCGATGCGGAAGTTGCCGTCGACCTGTACATCACCCTTGAAGCGGCCGGCGATGCGCACGTCTCCCGAGCCGGCAATTTTGCCTTCGATGGTCAGGTCCGCGGCAATCAGCGATTCGGTGGTCGCCGCAGCAGCGCGGGGCGCAGGGGGAGCCCGGCGGGGCGCTTCGACCGGGGCCGGCGGCTCGGGAATGCGCTCGACCGGCTTGCTGTGCAGCTCGGTGACCGTGGGGTTGGCCGGAACGGGAGTGCCGCCCGCAGCCGGGCTCGCGGACGAGCCGGTGTCTTTCCAAAGTGCCATGAGCGGGTCCTCCGTCGATCAAGTAGAGTTCGTAACCATGGAATCCCAAAAAGGTAACCCCATCGGGTACGGAAGGCCAGTGTCTCGCGTCACAGACATCAGACCGCGACCTCAACTTCCGGACTATGCCTGAGACAAGTCTGCCACCCAAGTCCGTAGGGGACGGGCGGCGCCGTCAGCGCTCGCTGCGACCCCTGCGTGCGCTGCGGCCCTTCCTGGCGCGCTACCGCATGACGGTGGTGGCTGCGCTGCTGGCGCTGCTGGTCGCAGCCGCCGCGCTGCTGGTGCTGCCGATGCAGCTGCGCAACCTCACCGACCATGGGTTGCAAGCCGACAGCGCGGGGCTGATCAATCGCTATTTCCTCGGTCTGATGGTAGCCGGTCTGGTATTCGGCGTCTTTGCGGCACTGCGTTTCTACCTGGTCGCCTGGTTGAGCGAGCGAGTCGTGGCGGATCTGCGCGAGGCCATCTATCGGCGCGTGGTGCGCATGGACCCCACCTTCTATGAGGTCACGCGGACCGGTGAGGTCATGTCGCGGCTGACCGCCGATACGACGGTGGTGCAGGGGATCGCGGGGGTCAACCTGTCGATCACGCTGCGCTCGGCCATAAATCTGGCCGGCGGCCTGATCATGCTCTGGGCGACGAGCGTGAAGCTGACCGGGGTGATCCTGGTGCTGGTCCCGGTGGTGATCGGGCCCCTGATCTGGTTCGGGCGACGGGTTCGGCGCCTGTCGCGTACCGCGCAGGACCGGGTCGCCGACGCCAGCAGCCTGGTGGATGAAACGCTCAACGCCATCCAGACGGTGCAGGCCTTTACGCTCGAGGAGCTGCAGAGCCGCCGCTATACGGAGTCCGTCGAGCGCAGCTTCGATGCGGCCATCGTGCGCAACAAGGTGCGCGCCTGGCTCACGGCAGTCGGAACGATACTGGTGTCCGGCGCCATTATTTGCGTCGTGTGGCTCGGCGCTCGCGCGGTGTTCTCGCACGCGATGAGCGAGGGGCAGCTGTTCCAGTTTCTCTTTTACGCCGTCATCGTGGCCGCCGCCGCCACCTCGCTGACCGAAATGTGGGGCGAGATCCAGCGCGCGGCAGGCGCGATGGAGCGGCTGGCCGAGCTGCTGGACGCCGAGCCGGTCATCAAGGCGCCACCCGCGCCGGCGAGGCTCGCGCCACGCTCGCGCGGCCGCATCAGTTTCGAGCATGTGCGCTTTCGTTACTCATCGCGTCCGGAGAGCTACGCGTTGCACGACTTCTCCCTCGAGGTGCACAGCGGGGAGACCATCGCCATCGTGGGCCCCTCGGGGGCCGGTAAGAGCACCAGCCTGCAGCTGCTGCTGCGCTTCTATGATCCGGAGAGGGGACGCATCTGCATCGATGGGCTCGATATCGCGAGCCTGGATCCCCAGGAGCTGCGCCGTCAGATTGGCCTGGTGCCGCAGGAGACCATGCTGTTTGGTGCCAGCGCGCGCGAGAACATCGGCTACGGGCGTCCGGGCGCGAGCGACGCGGAAATCGAGAGCGCGGCGCGTGCCGCGGCAGCGGACGAGTTCCTGCGCGCTCTGCCCGAGGGCTACGACACCTTCCTCGGCGAGCGCGGTACCCGTCTGTCCGGCGGACAGCGCCAACGCCTCGCCATCGCGCGCGCGATTTTGAAGGATCCGCCGATTCTGCTGCTCGATGAGGCGACCAGCGCGCTCGATGCGGAATCCGAGCGTCTGGTGCAGGCGGCGCTCGCGCGGCTGATGCGCGGACGCACGACACTGGTGATCGCGCATCGCCTGGCCACAGTGCTGAAGGCCGATCGCATCGTGGTGCTCGAGGCCGGCCGCATCATCGCGGTGGGCAGTCACTCCGAACTGCTGCGGGCGAGCCCGCTGTACGCGCGCGTCGCGGCGCTGCAGTTGGGCACCACCGAGCACCCGGCGCTCGAAGCGGTCGCGGGCGCCTGACGCGCGGCGCTGCTGTCATGGACACGCCATCGCCAGAGAGTGTCGAGGTGCGGGACAATCCTGAGCGTCAGCGCTTCGAGTTGTCGCTCGGCGAGCAGGGCAGCGCCTTCATCGATTATCGCGATCGGCCCACGGGGGCGATGACGGGGGACGGGACGCGCGTGCGCGTCCGCGTGCTGACTCACGCCGAGGTACCCGCCGCGCTGCGGGGCGCTGGGATCGGCGCGCGCTTGACCCGTGGCACGCTCGATCTGATCCGCGCGCGCGGTGAGCGCTTCGTGCCCAGATGCCCGTACGTCGTGGACTTCATCCGCCGCTATCCCGACTACCGGGACCTGCTCGCCGACTGAGCCGCCGCGGCGTTTGCGCTCCTCCGCAATCTTTTGCGGCGCACTTGACTCGCAAACGCGAATCATTATCATTTCGATCAGCATGCAGGGGAGCAGCCATGAGTAGCGTCGGGACGGGTGAGGTGTGGAAAGGTCGCGCGGGATCGGTGCTCGGCGTGGTTGGGGCGTGCGTCTCCGGTGTGTTGGGCTCGTCGGCCCTGGCCGCCGCCCCATCGGCCCCATCGGCCCCAACGCCGGCCGCGCCGCCCAGCGATGGAGCAGGCCCTTCCCCCACGGGTGCCGCCGATGTCGCGGATGCCGCCGCTGTGTCGAACGGTTCGAGCAGCCTCGAGGAAGTCACGGTTGAGGGCGTGCGCTCCCTGCTGCTCGACAAGCTCGGCCAGGACGCTCAACAAACCCCGCAGTCCGTGACCGTGGTCGGCAGTCAGCTGATGAGCTCGCAGGCCGACACGCGTCTGGAAGACGCCCTCAAGAATGTTCCGGGCATCACGCTCAATGCCGGCGAGGGTGCCGCGCGTGGCGACACGGTGAATCTACGCGGCTTCTCCGCGTTCAATGACTTTTATCTGGACGGCGTGCGCGATGCGGCGGTGTACACGCGTGACAGCTTCGATCTGCAATCCGTCGAGGTGCTGAAGGGGCCCTCGGCGGTGCTGTTCGGCCGCGGCTCCACCGGCGGTGCGATCAACCAGGTCACCAAGGCACCCCAGCTGATGCCGCTCGACGAGGCGACGGCAGAGATTGCGAGCAATGATCTGTATCGCGCCACGGCCGATCTGGACACGCCCTTGGGCGCATCCGCCGCCGCACGCCTGAACCTGATGGGCGAGAGTTCCCAGGCGGCGGAGCGCGACGACGTGCGCAACCGACGCTTCGGCGTTGCTCCAGCGGTGTCGTTCGGTCTGGGCGATGCGGATACGCTCACGTTCGCCTACCTGCACCAGCAGGAGGACGACATTCCGGACGTGGGCATGCCGTTCGTCGGCGATACCGTGGCGAATGTGCCGCGCCAATTCGACTACGGTCTCACCTCCGACCGCACCACCACTGACGATGACATCCTCACCGCGCGCTACCGGCACGCCTTCAGCGACGACATTTCGCTGGCCGACACGCTGCGCTACGCGAACTACGATTTCAACTATGTCTTCGATGCGCCCAATTTCGGCTCCCACGTGCCGAGCGCCGGCGAGCCGCTCGCGGACATCCTGGTCGGCCGCGATGCGCCCTCCAGCATGGGCTCGCAGACCAATCTCGATGAGCAGATCGATCTGAACGCGCGCTTTCAGACCGGTCCCATCTCCCACCAGCTGGCAGCCGGTGTAGAGGTGGCGCGCCAGGGCTCGCTGCTGGAGCGTTACAACAATCCGTTCAATAGCAACAACAACTGGGTCCCGGAGACGCCGCTTCTGGCGCCGGATCCGTACGAAGTCGCTCCCAACGAGCCCATCACATCCACGCAACACACGGTCGCGCCCTCGGGCGGCGCCTACGTGCTGGACACCCTGGGATTCGGACCCTACGTCGCGCTCAGCGGCGGCTATCGCTACGACTATTTCTCCGCCGACTACCAGGCGCTGACGCTCTCCACCGGCGCGCTGACGCATCTGAGTGAGCTCAATCGCCTGGGCAGTCCGCGCGCGGCACTGCTGGTGACGCCCACCAAGTATCAGACCTACTACTTTTCCTATGGCACCTCGTTCGACCCTTCCGCCGAGGCACTGACGCTGACCAGTAAGACGGCCGATCTGGGGCCGGTGAAGGCGAAAACCTACGAAGTCGGCGCCAAAACCCTGTGGTTCCAGAATGCTCTGTCGCTGACCGGCGCACTGTTTCATACCGAGGTCGACAACGCGCAGACCAACGATCCGGACAACCCCAACATCACCGTGCTCGACGGCAATGAGCGCGTCAATGGATTCGAGTTAGACGCCAATGGCCATCTGACGCAACACTGGGAACTGACCGCTGGCTACACCTACCTGGATGGCCGCACGCTCGCCTCGGGCATCGCGGCGGACGTCGGCAAGGTAATGCCCAATGTCGCGCACGATGCGCTGAACCTGTGGACGGAGTATCACCTCGGCCGGTGGGAGATCGGCGGTGGAGGCAACTGGCTCAGCAAGCGCTACGCAGACAGTGCCGAGTCCGCCTGGGTGCCAGGCTACGTGGTGTGGAATGCCATGGCCTCGGTGGTCCTCTCATCGAGGCTCACGGTGCAGCTCAATGGCTACAACCTGTTCAACAAGCTCTACTACGATGGGCTGTATTACACCAGCGCCGCGGAGAACCACGCCGTCCCCGGCACCGGCCGCAGCGTCGCCCTCAACGCGCGCCTGGCGTTCTGATGATCGTGCAGGTGCCCTCGCTGCTCGACGCGGCGGAGCTCGTGGCCGTGCGCGAGCGGCTGGCAGCGGCCGAGTGGGAGGATGGCCGTCGGACGGCCGGGCACCAGTCCTCCCAGGTCAAGCACAACCTGCAGCTGGCCACGGGCAGTGCCGCGGCGCGCGAGCTGGGCGAACTCGTCGTGAGGGCGCTGGAGCGCAGCGCGTTGTTCATCAGTGCGGCGTTGCCCCGACACGTCTATCCGCCGCTGTTCAACCGGTACGAGGGCGGGATGGGATTTGGCGCACACGTGGACAATGCCATGCGACAAGTCCCCGGCACGCATCATCGTCTGCGCACGGATCTGTCTGCCACGCTGTTCCTGAGTCCCGCGCAGGACTACGACGGTGGGGAGTTGATCATCGAGGACACTTTCGGCAGTCAGCGCATCCGGCTGCCGGCCGGGGATCTGGTGCTGTACCCCGCGAGCAGCCTGCATCGCGTTTCGCCGGTGACGCGCGGCACGCGGCTCGCGGCATTCTTCTGGGTGCAGAGCATGGTGCGCGAGGATGGCGAGCGTCGCCTGCTCTATGAGATGGACACGGCCATCCGCCAGCTGGCCGCATCCTCGGCTCACAGCCCCGGCGTCGTGCAGCTGACCGCCTGCTATCACAATCTATTGCGCCGCTGGGCGGAGCTCTGATGCATGGGCCTCTCGAGCGCTCAATTCGCGCGCTCAGCCGCGCTCGAAGCTGATCAGGCGCGGCTCCAGCGTCTGGCATCCATGGGGGATGCCGAGCTACGCGCGCTGTTGGGCGGCGATCTCGCCCGGGCTGCGGCCTGGATCGCGAGCGCCGCAGAGTGCGGCGTCGTCGATGCGCAGCTGTGCCTGGGCCGCATGCTGCTGGCGGGCCAGGGTGTCGCCTGCGATGCGGCTGTGGCGCTGCGCTGGTTCGAGCGCGCGGCCGCGCAGGGCAGTGCTGCGGCGTGGAACATGATCGGTCGCTGTCAGGAGCATGGCTGGGGCCTGGCGGCGGACACCGCGGCTGCGGCCCACAGCTACCGACGCTCCGCCGAGGCGGGTCACGATTGGGGACAGTACAACCTCGGCAACCTGCTGTTCGACGGCCGCGGCCTGGCGTGCGACCAGCCCGCCGCGCTGCGCTGGTACCTGCAGGCGGCCCAGCAGGGCCATGCTCGCGCCATGAACCTCGTGGGCCGCTGCCTGGAGGAGGGCTGGGGCTGCGCCGCTCGTCCCGGCGAGGCGGCTTACTGGTATCGCCGCTCGGCCGAAAGCGGCTACTTTCGCGGTCAGTTCAATCATGCCTTGGCGCTGCTGGAGGCGGGGCAGCTCGAGCCAGCCACCCAGTGGCTGCGCCGGGCGGCGCTCGGTGGTGATGCAGCCATGCGTCGCGCGATCCTGGCGCGCATCGACCACCAGCGCGCCGCGCCGCTCGCTGCGCTGGCTGCGCAGATACGTGCAATCGGTGCCCTCTAGCTGCGGCGTCATTCTTATCATGTGGGCTCGAGCGCTGCGCGCGCGCGGCGCAGGTCTTCTACCAGCTCTGCATAGCTCTGCTCGCGCCGGCGCGGATCGGGTCCGCGCAGCACCGCGGACGGATGCCAGGTCGCGAGCGCCCGTGCGGCCAGAGGCGTGGGCGTCAGCTCGCCGCGCGAGCGGGTGACGCGAAAGGACGGGCCGAATACCGCCTTGGCGGCGGTGGCGCCCAGGCACACGATCAGCGCTGGTTGCAGGGCCTCGATCTCGGCGAGCAGCCAGCGGCGACACGCATCGATCTCACGTTGCGCGGGAGTCTTGTGCAGCCGCCGCTTGCCGCGCGGCTCCCACTTGAAGTGTTTGACGGCGTTGGTCACGTAGCAGGATTTGCGATCGATGCCGGCCTCGGCCAGTGCGCGATCGAGCAGCTGTCCGGCTGGCCCGACGAACGGATGCCCCTCCAGATCCTCACGATCCCCGGGCGTTTCCCCGATCAGCATCACGCGCGCGTGCGCGCAGCCCTCGCCAAACACGGTCTGGGTGGCACGCTTGTAGAGCTCACAGGCCGTGCAGGCGCGCGCCTCGCCGCGCAGCAGCTCGAGCTTGCCGCCGTCCCGCTCACTCACGGGTTCAGCTGTGCGCGGCGGATGCCACGAGCACGGCCACCGGTAGCGTCGCGAACAGCTCGGCGGCTGCGAAGCCTTCAGCGCCGCCCTTCAACTCGCGGCCGCTGAGCAACTCGTGCCACGCCGCCGGCGCGAACGTCGCTGGCAGCGCCAGGCGCGTGTCGGTGTCGAAGCCCTGTCGCTCCCGACGGTGCGGGAAGCGCGCCACGGCGCACACCAGCACCTCTTCGCCGCGCGTGCGCGCAAAGGCGCACACCTCGTCCGCCTGCGCGCCTGTGACGGACAGCGGCTGATAATCCCCCGTGGTGAACAGCTCGCTGCGTGCGGCGCGCGCCTGCAGTAACGTATGCGTGACCGCCAGCTTGATGCGTCCGTCATGCCAGGCTTCGAACCAGCGCGTCAGGCTTGCAGGGCGATTCTGCCGCAGCTGCGCCTGGCACTCCTCGAGCAGCCGCGCGCGCACGGCATAGTCGACCGGCGCGCGATTGTCCGGGTCGACCAGCGAGAAGTCCCACAGCTCCATCCCATTGTAGAGATCGGGCACGCCGGGACAGGTCAGAGCCAGTACGCTTTGTACCAGGCTGTTATGGGCGCCGAGCGCAGCCAGCCGCCGTGCGAAGGGCAGGATGGCGCCGAGAAATGCCGTGGCCCGATTGCCGGTCAGCGCGGCATCGATCAGCCCCATCATGGCCGTCTCGTACTCGGCCATGGGGAAGGCCCAGTTGGTGTGCACGCGCGCTTCACGCATGGATTTGGTCATCACCGCGCGGATGCGCTCGCCGTAGGCGCGCAGTGCCGCGGCCACGGTGCTGTCCGGCGATTCCGCCTCGGCCGGCTGGATCTGCAGCAGCTCGCAGGGCCAGCTGGCGAGCAGCACCTGATAGAGAAAGTATTCGTCATTGCGATCGGGTTGCAGCGTCTCGCCGGCAGGGGAGGAGGGTCCGCGCAGGATGCGCGACCAGATCGGCAGCTGCTCACGCCACTCGCTCGGCAATCCCGATAACGCCGCGAGGCGAGCGCGCGCATCCGCGCCGCGCTTGGTATCGTGGGTGGCCAGCGCCAGCATGGCGTGTGGCCAGCGTTGTGCGCGCTGCTGATTGGCGCGGTGAAAGGCCGCGACAGTGCTCCCGAAGCGGTCCGGATCGCCTCCCACCTCGTTGAGTGCGATGAAGCGGTTATAGCGATAGAACGCGGTGTCCTCCATGCCCTTGGCGTCCACCGGGCCGCTGTATTGCTGCAGACGCATCGCACAGCGCAGCAGCGCCTGATAGGAGAAGCCGCTGCGCGGCTGGCGCAGCAGTTGACCTGACAGTACCTTCTCCAGATAGCCGAAGACGCTCGGGTCGATCTCGGTTTCCAGGCGCCGAGCGCGCGCGAGTGCCCAGGCGATGTCACGCTCGTCGGCGGCATCCAGCTCACCGCTGGCATCCAGATAGGTGCGATACACCGGGAAGCAGGCGATGATCTCCTTCATCGCACGGCGCAGCAGATTCTGTGTGAAATCGGCGGTGCGTGGGTTCTGGCGCGCGAGCCGCGCCATGTCGCGCGCGATCATGTTGAGCTCGCCCGCCATCTCGTTTTCCATGATATGCAGCTTCGCGAGCCGCGCGATCTCGCCGTATTTGCGCTGCTCGCCGGAGAACTCGACGTAGGTAGCGGTGAAGGCGCCCTCGGCGGCCGGATCGACCAGCAGTGCGAGCGCCTGGTTCAGAAAATCGTAACCGGTCGTGCCGTGGATCGGCCAATTCTCGCGCAGCCGCTCGTGCGCCGAGAGGATCTTCTCCACCACGAGATAGAAGGGACCCTCGGGACGACGTGGGCTGAGCCGGCGCGACAGCCGCTTGAGGTAGCCCTTCGGGTCGTACAACCCGTCGATGTGATCGATGCGCAGTCCGTCGATGACGCCCTCACGCGCCAGACGCAGCACTCGCTGGTGCGCATGATCGAACACCTCGGGCAGCTCCATGCGCAGGCCCGCCAGATCGTTGATGTTGAAGAAGCGGCGGTAATTGATGTCGTCGGCGGCGACGCGAAAGTGCGCCAGGCGCCAGTGCTGACGCTTGATCAGGTCGTTCAAAGGCTGCCAGGAGTTGAGTTCGCCCTGGCGTCCTTGAAAACGCGCGAGAGCGGCGGCGAGCGCGGCCGCGGACTCCGCGTGCTCGTTCACCTCGACAGCCAGGCGCGCCTTGAGCTCGGCGGCGCGCCGCGGCAACAGCCCGCGTGCATTGGGCAGCCACGCGAAGGCGTCGGAGAGCTGCTCGAGCCGGAGGCTCCCGTCGGTGAGAATTTGCGCGTAGTCCGGCGGCCAGATCGGCAGTTTGTGGGTCTCGTAGGCCCAGACTGCGAAGGAGCCTTCGTCCTCATCGAAGCGCAGTTGCAGCGCGCCGCGCTCGAGCTCCACGCCGAACTGATCGCCGAGCAGCGGTACCAGCAGCTTGTCGTGCAGATAGCGGCGCGCGGGGTCCCATTCGATGTCGAACCAGCCGGCATGCGGCGCATCAGGCCCGAGCTCCAGCACTTCCAGCCACAGCGGATTATCGGATCCGCCCACACCCATGTGGTTGGGTACGAAATCCAGCACGTGGCCGAGCTCGTGGCGCCGCAGGGCGGCGCACATGTTCTGGAAGGCCGCCGCATCGCCGAGTTCGGGATTGAGCTCGCCGTGATCGACGATGTCATAGCCGTGTGGGCTGCCGGGGCGCGACTTCAGGTAGGGCGAGAAGTACGCATGACTGATGCCGAGCGCCTGCAGATAGGGTGCGAGCGCCGCGACGCGCTCGAAGCCGAAGCCGTGATGCAGCTGCAACCGGTATGTTGCGCGTGGAATCATGGGCTCATCCCGGCTCAATCCAGCAGCGCACGCTCCAGGGCGCAAGCGTCTGGCCATCCGGCGCCTCGCCCTCCTGCCAGAGCAGCAGCTCGCCCTGCGCGGGGTTTGCGGGCAGCCTCACTGCTGCGCCCCGCGCCGGCGCCGCGTGCAGATTCACCGCCAGCGCGAGTCGCTCGGACTGGCGCCCACCACAGTCCCATTCGAGCTGCACGGCGCCGGGCCCGAACGTGCGAACGTGTGCCGCGCGCGTGATGCCGGGCAGTCGCGGCACGAGCTCCCTCGCGCGCACCGCGAGCAGCTCGCGATACCACTCGAGCCAGGCTGCATGCTCGGGTGAACGCAGTGCCTGCCAGTCGAGCTTGCTCGCCAGAAAGGTGGCTTGCGCCTGCGGATCGGGAATGCGCTCGCGTGCCGAGGGGTCCTGGAAGGCTGAAAAACGCGCAAATTCTGCGCGCCGCCCGTCGCGCACGCGCTCGGCGAGTTCGGCGCTGAAATCGCAGAAGAACTGAAACGGCTGCGTACAGCCCCATTCCTCGCCCATGAAGAGCATCGGGATCTGCGGTAGCAGCAGGTAGGTGGCAGCTACCGCGCGCAGCGCCGGGGGTGAGACCAGTACGCTCAGGCGCTCGCCAAAGGCGCGATTGCCAATCTGATCGTGATTCTGGATGAAGGCCACGAACGCCGTGGGCGGCAGATGTGCGCTCGGCTCGCCGCGCTGAGCGCCGCGATAGGGCATGTGCTCGCCCTGAAACGCAAAGCCCTGCGCAAGCGCGCGGCCCAGCTGTCCGCCGGTGTCGGGCCGGTAATCGGCGTAGTACCCTTCAGCTTCGCCACTCGCGGCCACGTGCAGCACATGATGCACGTCATCGTTCCACTGCGCATCATAGGCGCGGGCTCGCCCCCGGCCATCGCGCTCCAGCCAGTGCGCCTGGTTGTGCTCATTCTCGAGCACCAGGTGCACCGGGTGTGGCAGGCCCGCGCCGCGAATGCGCTGCGCGAGCGTCTGTAGAAAATGCGGCTTACCGTCGTCGAGGATCGCATGCACGGCATCCAGGCGCAGCCCGTCGAAGTGAAACTCACGCAGCCAATACAGCGCGTTCTGGCAGAAGAACTCGCGCACCGTCGCGCTACCCTCCGCGTCGTAGTTGATCGCTGCGCCCCAGGGCGTGTGGTGCCGCTCGTTGAAAAACTGTGGCGCATAAAGGGGCAGGTAGTTACCCTCCGGACCGAAGTGGTTGTAGACCACATCGAGCAGCACCATCAGCCCGCGCGCGTGGGCGGCGTCCACCAGTGCCTTGAGGTCCTCGGGCCGTCCGTAGCTGGCATCCGGCGCAAACGGTAGCGTGCCGTCATAGCCCCAGTCGCGCCGCCCCGGAAAATCCGCCACCGGCATGAGCTCGATGCCCGTCACGCCGAGGGCGACCAGATGCTCCAGCCGCGTCAGCGCCGCGGCAAAGGTCCCCTCGGCGGTGAAGGTGCCCACGTGCAGCTCGTAGAGCACGGCCTCGTGCCACGGCCGGCCGCGCCAGTTGGCATCGCGGAAGGTGTAGGCGAGCGGATCGATGACCTCGCTCGGTCCGTGCACATCCTGGGGCTGATAGCGTGAGGCCGGATCGGGTACCGCGAGCCCGTCGGGCAGCACGAAGCGGTAGAGGGTGCCGGGGCCGGCCTCGCGGACGATGAGCTCGTGCCAGCCCTCGGCGCTGCGTGTCATCGGCAGCGGCGGAGCGTCGGCAAGCTGCAGGCCGATGCGCGGCTGCGCTGGCGCCCAGAGTCGAAAGCGCACGGCGCGCTCGCCTTGCGCATTGCGTACCAGCTCGGCGCCAAAGCTCGCGGACGAGTGTGCCCCGCCTGCGGCGCCCGGGCGCCCGGCTGCCTCCCAGCCGGCGCTGTGCTCGGCCATCGGCTCCCTGATCTTAGGGTTGCGGCGCGTGCGCGCCGGTGCCGCCCGCACCCGCAGCGGCGCCCGCACTCGCGACCTCGGCCCCCTGCGAGTGCGACGCCGTCGGAAACCGCTTGAGCTGCTCGCGGATCGCATACAGCTCGCGCTCGACCGTAATGCGGATGCCGCCGGGACGGCGCATCGCCCGCTGAATCTCGCTCTGGCGCGCCAACAGCCGCTGCAGGTCGCGCTGGCTGTCCAGCTGACTCTCCATGTTCACTACCTCGTCGCAGTACGCCTAAGTTCGATGAGCGTGACAGTGCAGGCCGCGCTGCGCCGCTGGCGCGCGCCGCATCATCGCGCCGGCGCATGCCCACAACGGCCGGCGCTGCCACGGCCGCAGCGGCGTTGCGGCGGCGCGCGCACTCTACAGCGCGCGGAAGATATCGTTGACGAGGTCCTCGCCGATCCCCATGCCCGCGCCCAATCCCAGGCCGCCGAGCATGGTGCCGAAGAATCCGCCCCCACCGCCGAAGCTCGGCGCCTGCATCCAGCCGCGCGGCTGCAGGGTGGGCTGCGGATGACTCTGCATCTGCCCCTCCAGACCCTGGATGTACTGCGCCATCTGCTGCAGCATGAGCTGTGTCGATTGGCCGAAGCCGGCGATGCCCATGCCGATCTCGCGCAGATCCATGTTGAGCTCGCGAGCGCTGGCCGGATCCTTGGCATTGGCGGAAATCTTGGTCGCCAGGGCCTGCAGCTGCTGGGCGAGTCCCTGCATCTGCTGCTGCATCTGAGCGGTCTGCTGCTGCGCCAACTGATAATTCATGCGTCGCCTCCGCGTTAAAGAACGCTACTGTAGTCATGAGACCAGTGCGGCTGCAAAACGATCCCGCGCAGGTGCGCGCATACGCCTGCTCGACCGCTACAATCGCGCCACGCAGGAGGGCCCACAGGAGAGCCACCGGTATGACGGGCAAGGGGGACGACGCAGGCGCGGGCAGCCGGGCAGCCACGACGGGGCGTGCGCGGCACGCGGGAGCGGACGAGATCGGCGCGGTCGGGGAACATTTTCTCGTCGGCCTGCGTCCCACGCCGACGCTCGATGCGCGCGATCGCGCGCTGCTCTGCGAGTTGCGCCCGGCCGGTGTGGTGCTCTTCAAGAGCAACTTCCGTCATGACCTGCCTTATAGCGACTGGTTGCCGGTGTTCGCGCGACTGCTCGAGGAGGTGCGCGCGGCGATCGGGCGCGAGCGCATCCTCATCGCCATCGACCATGAGGGTGGGCGTGTCTGCCGCACGCCGCCGCCGCTGACGCGCTTCTCCTATGCGGCGCAATGGGCCGGTGAGGCCGGCGCCGTCGGTCGCGCCATGGGCATCGAGCTGGCCTCACTCGGTATCAATTTGAGCTTCGCGCCAGTGCTGGACATCCACAGCAATCCCAGCAACCCGGTGATCGGACTGCGCGCCTTCGGTGAGACCCCCGAGCGGGTGGTGGCGTCGGCGCTGCCCTTCATGACCGCCTTGCAGGGCGAAGGCGTGCTCGCGTGCGGCAAGCATTTTCCCGGACATGGCGACAGCGACCGAGACTCGCATCTGGAGCTGCCGGTGCTGCGCCAGGACCTGGCAGAGCTCGAGGCGCGCGAGCTCAAACCCTTCCAGGCCGCGATTCGCGCCGGCATCCCCATGCTCATGACGGCGCATATCCTGCTGCCCGCGGTCGATGGCGAGGCACCGGCGACCCTCTCGAAACGCATCAACCAGACGCTGCTGCGCGAGCAGCTCGGGTTTCGCGGTGTCATCGTCACCGACGACATCGGCATGCACGCCGTCTCGCGGCGCTTCGAGGATCCGGCCGCCGCCGTGCAGGTATTTGCGGCGGGGGCGGATTTGCTGATGGTATGTGCCCATTGGACGGACACGGACCGCTGCCGCGGCTTCGCGCGTGCGCTGCTTGCGGCCGAGCGCGCTGGGGCGCTGGCGCCAGAACTGCTCGAGGCCTCGCGCCGGCGCATCCGCGCGCTGCTGGCGCGCGCTCGCCAGGCGGGCGTCAGCCCGTTACCGGATCAGGTTTTCCAGAGTCACCGCCGCGCCGGTGCGCTGTTCGCCGCGGAGACCGCCGAAGTCATCTGAACCGGTGGCAGCAACGTTGCCAGCTGCGGTGGCTCGGCATCGCGAGTGAAGGCGTAGGCGACGATGTGCTCCAGGATGTGCTGCACATAACCGCGCGTCTCGTCGTAGGGGATGTTTTCGATCCATACGTCGGCCGCCATCGGTGCGGACGGCAGCCAGCGCGACAGCGACACACTGCCGGCGTTGTAGGCGGCCAACGCCAGGGCGAGCTGGTTCTGGAAGCGATCGAGCAGCTCGCGCAGGTGCGCGGCGCCGAGCGTCACGGCGGTCGCCGGATCGAACAACCCGGCGGTGTCGAGCGGCAGCTGCCAGCGCTGCGCGACCTGATGGGCAGTGGAGGGGAGCAGCTGCATCAGCCCGCGCGCGTTGGCACGCGAGACCGCGTCGCTGCGGAACAAGCTTTCCTGGCGCATGACCGCGAGGATCCAGTCGGGCGGCAGACGCACCAGCTCGCCGGCCGCCGCCACCTGCGATGTATAGGGTCGCGGATAGCGAAGGCGTACGTCATCCCACTCACCGGCGGTCGCCAGCGTGGCGATCGACTGCGTGTACCAGCCCCAGCTGGCTGCGAGCCGCGCGGCCTGAACCTTGACCGCGGGCGTACTGCTGGCCAGTGCCGCAGCCCATTCCGCCACGGCGGCGTCGTAGAGGCCACAGATGAACAGCTCGCGTGCGCGCTGCAGCTCGGGGCGCCGCGCGAGCGCCGCCTGCAGGGCGGTGTCGTCGACGCTGGGTTGGTTCTGCAGGTCATAGCTTCGATGCAGCCGATCGGCGGCGAGATAGCCATAGTAGTCGCGCGAATCAGCGAGCGCGGCATAGAGCGGCGCAGCACTGGCGCCGCCCAGCACCTGCTCGCTGGCCCGGGCGCGCCAGTATTGCCAGCGTGGTTGCATCGCCAGGGCTGGCGGCATCGCCGACAGCCAGGTGAGCGCCTGCGGCCAGTCAGCGCTCCAGAGCGCGGCACGTACGCGCCATTGCTGTACGCGCTCATCGGCGAGCGGCTCCGGCAGAGTCCTGAAGAGGGCCAGTGCCGCCGCATCGTGATCGTAGGCGAGTCCCAGCGACGCTTCGCGCTGCAGCTCCGCGCGCAGCAGCGCCGTCATGTCCGGTCGTGCCGACAGGGCGGGTAGCAGCGCCGCCGCAGCCGCCGAATCGCGCAGTGCCAGACGGTGAAAGCCCGCCTGCAGCGCGAGCGGCTCGACAGGCGTGAGCGGCTGCACGGCCAGCGCGTGCAGCGTGGCCGCCGGCGATTGCAGCAGGCGCGCCCATTGCAGCAGCGGTGCGGATTGCTGCGGCGGGAGCGCCGCCGCCAGCTGCAGCGCAAGCGCGACATTGCCCGCGGCCAGCGCTGCGCGCACGCGCGCTGCCACGCGCTCTGGCGTGAGCAAGCCTCGCTGCTGCAGGCGTTCGAAGACGCCGTCGCAGACGCTCGCCTGCTGCAGGGGCTGCGACCATAGGGCCAGCGCTTCGGCCTCCCACGGCGCGGCCGCCGCGCCGGCGACGGCGCCAACCGCAAGCTGGCCGGCCAGCCGCTGGCACAGCAGCAGCGGGTCGCTGACCCCGCTGGCGCGCGCTAGAAACCAGTCCCAGCGTCCACGCGCGGCGAGGCTCACGAGCCAATCGTGATGCAGGTCGTGCACCACGGGTTCCCGGGGATGCGCGCGCACGAACGCGTCGATGCGCGCATCCAGCTGCGGCCCGGGCGCGACCTGCAGCGCATGCTGCAGTCGGGCAGCAATCAGATAGTCATAGAGGACATAGGCGCGTAGCGCCGCGGGGTCGTGCAACTCGGCGTCCGGGCTGGGGGCCGCCTGACGCGCCTGCTGCAGCGCCTGCAGAAACAGGTCGCGCACCGACGACGTCGGGACCTGCGGCAGGGTGCGCAGCGGGGCGGGCGCCACACTGCTGGAGACGATGCGAGAGGCTGGCCCGCCGGCGCAGCTGGCCGCGAGCAGCGCGACGCCGGCAATCCATGCCGCGGCCAATCGGCGTCCGAGCGCGCGCGGCGCGGCCGGGGCGCATGGCACGCGGCGGCCGGGCGAACCACTGCGGTTGGCGGGGCAGACGGCCAGAGGGAGCGCGGGCATGGCCGCAGTGTAGCGAGGACGCAGTGCGATGCGGGCGGGTGCCGCGAGACCGTCTGGGCGCGCCGCCGCCGAGGCTGCCTCGCATGCTGCCCTTGCGTTGCTTCCAGTATTTATCGATAATCGATACAATTCGCGGCCCCTGCAAGACCTGCACTCCCGCGCCTCAGCACGCCGGCCTGTCCGGTGCCCCCCGTCCTGAGCCGACAAGGACCGGACCATGTGGATCGTCAAACTGGCGCTGCAGCGCCCATACACTTTCATCGTGCTGGCCGCGCTGATTCCGCTGCTGGCCGCGCTGGCTATCTTCGGCACGCCGCTGCGCAAGGGCATGGCGACCGACATCTTCCCCGACATCGGCATCCCGGTCATCGCGGTGGCCTACCAATACTCGGGCATGCCCCCGGATGAGGTGGCCGATCGCATCACCGCGCAGATCGAGCGCTACGCGACCACCATCGTCAACGACATCGAGCATGTCGAATCGCAAAGCTATCCCGGCATGGCGGTCATCAAGATCTTTTTCCAGCCGGGAGTCGACATCAATCTGGCAATGGCCCAGGTCACGGCCTTCGGGCAGATCTCGCTGCGCAATATGCCTCCCGGCATTCAACCGCCGTTGATCCTGAAATACAACGCCTCGAGCGTGCCGATCCTGCAGCTGGCGATGTCGAGCGACCGTCTCACCGAGGCGCAGCTGTTCGACTTTGGCAACCAGGTGATCCGCGCGCAGATCGCCACCGTGGCCGGCGCATCCATACCGTATCCGTACGGCGGGGCGACGCGGCAGATCCAGATCGATCTGAAGCCCGATGCGATGCGTGCCCACGGTCTGTCCGCCGCGGACGTCAACGCCGCGATCAACACTCAGAACCTCATCGTGCCGGCCGGCACCGACAAGATCGGCAGCACCGAGTACGACGTGCGGCTCAATGCCAGTCCGCTGCAGCTCGAGCAGCTGAACGATCTGCCGATCAAAAGTGATGGCGGTGCAGTTACCTATGTGCGCGATGTGGCGTTCGTGCACGATGGCCATCCGCCGCAGACCAATATCGTGCGCGTCAACGGCCGCCGCGCAGTGCTCATGACGATCATGAAGACCGGCTCGGCCTCGACGCTCAGTATCGTCAATTCGATCCGCGAGCGTCTGCCGCGCGTGCGCGAACTCATGCCCGCGGGTGCCTCGATCGCCGCAACCGGCGATCAGTCGGTGTTCGTGCGCGCCGCGGTCAAGGGCGTCATCATCGAGGCGGTGAGCGCCGCGGCGCTCACCGCGCTGATGGTGCTGCTGTTCCTCGGCAGCTGGCGCAGCACCCTGATCATCACCATCTCCATTCCGCTCTCGATCCTCGCCTCCATCCTGGCACTCGATGCCCTCGGCGAGACGATCAATCTGATGACGCTCGGCGGCCTGGCTCTCGCGGTCGGCATCCTCGTCGACGACGCCACCGTGACCATCGAGAACATCAACCGCCACCTCGACATGGGCAAGCCGGTGGAGACGGCGATCCTGGAAGGCTCACGCGAGATCACCGTCCCAGCGCTCGTCTCCACGCTGTCCATCTGCATCGTGTTCGTGCCGATGTTCCTGCTGTCGGGCGTGGCACGCTATTTGTTCGTGCCGATGGGAGAGGCGGTGGTGTTCGCGATGCTCACCTCCTACCTGCTGTCACGCTCGCTGGTACCCACGCTCGCCAAGTACTGGCTGCGCGCGCACCTCGCGGGCGCCGCGGCCGCCCCGGCCCGGGGATGGGCGCTCCTGCAGCGACTGCAGCTGGGCTTCGAGCGCCGCTTCGAGGCGCTGCGCGCCCGCTATCGCGACATTCTGGTGTTGGCGCTGGAGCGCCGACGCTTCTTCATGTCGGGATTCCTCGCCGCCGCGCTGCTCTCGCTGCTCATCTATCCGCTGCTCGGGCGCAATTTCTTTCCCGCGGTGGATTCCGGGCAGATCGAGCTGCACGTGCGCGCACCCACGGGGCTGCGCGTGGAAGACACTGCGGCGCTGATCGATCATGTCGAGGCCGCCGTGCGCCGGGTGATCCCGGAACGGGACATCGCCAGCGTCGTCGACAATGTCGGCCTGCCGGTGTCGAGCATCAACCTGACCTACGAGAACTCCGGGACCGTGGGCAGCAGCGATGCGAACGTGCTCATCGCGCTCAAGCCTGATCATCGTCCGACCGCAGATTACGTGCGCACGCTGCGCGAGCGGCTGCCGCTGGAATTTCCCGGCACGAGCTTCGCCTTTCTACCGGCGGACATCGTCAGCCAGATATTGAACTTCGGCGCCCCGGCGCCCATCGATGTGCAGGTTATCGGCCCCTCCGGCGGCAATCGCGCACTGGCCGATCGGCTGCTGGCTTCGCTGCATCATGTGCCGGGCCTGGTGGACCTGCGCATCCAGCAGCAGTCCAACCAGCCCGAGCTGTGGGTGACCGCCGATCGCAGCCGCGCGCAGCAGCTCGGTATCTCCCAGCAGGACGTTGCCAATGATCTGCTGCTGACGCTTTCGGGCAGCGGTCAGATTGCCCCGACCTTCTGGCTCAATCCCGACACGGGGCTGCAGTACCCGCTGGTCACGCAGGCCCCGCAGTATCGGATGACCTCGCTGCAGGATCTGCAGAACCTGCCGATCACCACGCCGCGTCAGACACAGTTGCTCGGCGGTCTGGCGACGATCACGCGTGGCTTCGGGCCCGCGATAGTCACGCATTACGATGCGCAGCCGGTCATCGACATCTTCGGCGCCGCGCAGGGCCGGGATCTGGGCGCCATTGCCCACGACGTGAATGCCCGCATCGCCGCGCTGCACAGCGACCTGCCGCGCGGCACGCACATTATGGTGCGCGGGCAGGTGCAGACCATGAGCGCCTCCTATTTGGGACTTGCGATCGGACTGGCCGGTGCCATCGTGCTCGTCTATCTGCTCATCGTCATCAATTTCCAGTCCTGGCTGGACCCTTTCATCATCATCTCCGCGCTGCCCGCAGCAATCGCTGGCATTGCCTGGATACTGCTGGTCACCGGCACGACGCTGAGCGTGCCTGCACTGACGGGCGCCATCATGTGCGTGGGGGTTGCCACCGCGAACAGCATTCTGGTGGTGAGTTTCGCCCGCCAGCGGCTCGGGCAGGGCGTCAGCGCACTGCAGGCGGCGCTGGACGCGGGGGTGACGCGCTTTCGACCGGTGCTGATGACGGCGCTGGCGATGATCATCGGCATGCTGCCGATGGCACTGGGCTTCGGTACCGGCGGCGAGCAGAACGCACCGCTCGGACGCGCGGTGATCGGCGGGCTGGTATTCGCTACCGTCGCGACATTGATGTTCGTGCCGGCCGTGTTTGCGGCCATTCACGGGCGGCATGCACCTGACGCGCGCGATACGGCCGTTTGAGACTCGAGCAGAAGGAACAATCATGGATCAACCGACGCACAGTTGGGACACGCAACAGCAACGCGGGGCGGGGGCGCGCACGGCGCGGCGACTGGCCCGCCTCGCTGCAGTGCTCGGCGTGCTCGCCGTGGGCCTCGTGGTCTGGCACCTGGTCTCCGCGCAGCGTGCGGTCGGCGCACTGCAGGTCCAGGCGGATGCCGATGCCGCGCTGGTGGTGGCGACTACCCATCCGCGCGCCGAGTCCGGCACGCTGCAGCTGGTGCTGCCGGGTACGCTGCAGGCGAACTACGACGCGCCGATCTATGCGCGCACCGATGGCTATCTGAAGCGCTGGCTGGTCGACATCGGTACACCGGTCAAGACCGGGCAGCTGCTGGCGCAGATCGAGTCCCCCGAGGTCGATCAGGAGCTGCGTCAGGCGCAGGCCGATCTGGCTGCCGCCGAAGCCAATCATCAGATCGCCGACGTGACCGCCGAGCGCTGGCGCAAGCTCCGGGCCACCGATTCCGTGTCGAAACAGGATGCGGATGAAAAGATCAGCCTGGCGGCCTCCAGCGACGCTCAGGTGCAGGCAGCACGCGCCAATGTACAGCGGCTGCGCGAGCTGTCGGGCTTCGAGCGCATCGTGGCACCCTTCGACGGGGTCGTCACCGCGCGCGATACCGACGTGGGCCAGCTGATCAATTCCGGCAGCGGCACGGGCCGAGAGCTGTTCCGCATCGCCGATGTGCGGCAGCTGCGGCTGTATGTGCACGTGCCGCAGACCTATGCGACGCTGATGCAAAAGGGTCTGACGGCGCAGCTGCAGCTGCCGGACCATCCCAATCAGAGCTATACGGCCACGCTGACGCGCACCTCCGATGCCATCGACCCGAGCTCGCGAACGCTGCTGGCGGAGCTCATGGTGGACAACGCCCGCCATGAGCTGCTGCCCGGTGCCTACGTCGAAGTGCACTTCCAGTTGCCGCCGGATACACAGGTGGCGGCCTACCGTGTGCCGGCCAACACGCTGCTGTTTCGTGGCGATGGGCTGCAGATCGCAACCGTGGATGCGCGCGAGCATGTCGTGCTCAAGCCCGTCACCATCGGGCGCGACTTTGGCTCCGATGTCGAGATTACTCATGGCCTGTCGGCCGGTGACCGGGTCATCCTCAGCCCGCCCGATTCGCTGAGCGGTGGCGAGGCCGTGCGCATCGCCAATCCCGAGCCTTCGCGGGTCGCTCGCTCATGAGCAAGCTGACGCTGCTGGCGGCATTACCCGGCGCGCTGCTCGCAGCCTGCTCGCTCGCGCCGCGCTACCAGCCGCCCGCGCCACCCGAGGTCGTCAGCTACAAGGAGATGGGCAGCTGGGTACCGGCCGTGCCGAGCCAGGCGCAGTCGGACCGGGACTGGTGGATGGCCTTCGGCGACCCGTCCCTCGCAACGCTGGAGCGCTCGCTCGAGCAGAGCAATCCCGATCTGCGGGCCGCACTCGCGCGCTTTCAGCAGGCCCAGGCCATCGCAGGGCGCGCGCGCTCGAATCTGTTTCCAACGGTGGGCGCGGATGTGTCGGCCGCGCGCCAGCGCGGCTCAGCCAATGCGCCCCTGGCGAGCGTGCTGGGCGGGGCAGGCACCTATGACGATTTTCTTGCCACCTTGAATCTATCCTGGGAGATCGATCTGTTCGGTCGGCTGCGCAATACGGCGGCGGCCGCGGGCGCCCAGGCGCAGGCCAGCGGCGCGGATCTGGCCGCACTGCGCCTGTCGCTGCAGGCCGAGCTCGCCAGCGACTACTTCCTGCTGCGTGGAGCAGAGGCCACCGAGCGCGTGCTCACCGATGCGATCGGCAATTACGACCACGCCTATGAGCTGACACATGACCGCTATCAGCAGGGCACGGCGGCTGCGACCGACGTCGAACAAGCCGATACCCAGCGCCAGACTGCGCGCGCACAACTCGCCGCCACGCAGTTGCAGCGCGCGCAGCTCGAGCATGCCATCGCCGTGTTGCTGGGCGAGGTGCCGTCGCGCTTTTCCCTGGCGGCCGGGCAACTGGCGGGAGCGCCGCCGCCGATCGCGGTAGGCCTGCCCTCGACACTGCTGCAGCGTCGGCCTGACGTCGCGGCCGCCGAGCGGCGCATGGCAGCCGCCAACGCGCAGATCGGCGTCGCGCGCGCGGCCTGGTTCCCGGTCTTCTCCCTGGCTGGAGCCGCCGGCTACGAGAGCATCGCGGCGGGCAGCTGGCTGAGCGCGCCGAGCCGGCTGTGGTCGATCGGCCCGTCAATGCAGGTGCCGCTGCTGGACGCCGGGGCTCGCGCCGCGGTGAACCGCCAGGCGCGCGCCGCCTATGACGAGACCGTCGACAACTATCGCAAGGTCACGCTGACGGCCTACCAGGAGGTCGAGGACAATCTCGCCGGGCTGCATTACCTCGCCGACCAGCTGCGCGCCGATCGGGCCGCGACCGCCTCTGCACAGAGTGCCGCCTATCATGCCGATCAGCGCTACGATACGGGGGTCGCGGACTACATCGAGGTCACCACCACCCACAACGCCGCCCTGCAGGCGCAGCGTGACACGATCGATGTGCGCGTCGCGCAGCTCAACGCCGCCGTTGCACTGATACGTGCGACCGGCGGCGGATGGACGGCCGACACGGGCGGGGCACGCGTGGCGCAGCGGCAACCGGTGCAGCGGCAGGCAGACCGCAGCGTGGGTCAGGCCATGGAGTCGGGCCATGAGTGAGACGGTTCTCAAGCGTACCTGCATGCGCGATCGCATTCGCGATGTACTGGTCGCACGCATCCTGGACGGCACCTATCCCGCCGGCACGCAGCTCAAGGAGCTGGTACTGGCGCGCGAGTTCAACGTCAGCCAGGCACCGATCCGCGAGGCACTGCGCGAGCTGGAGGGTTCGGGCCTGGTGCACTCCGAGCGCTTTCGCGGCACGCTGGTGCGCGGCACCGACTTCCAGGAAATTCTCGATTCCTATGAGTTGCGCGCAACGCTCGAGACACGGGCGTTGCATCTGGCCGCACCCTACGAGAGCGCGCTCATCGCCGAGCTGCAGCAGTGTCACGGGCAGATGCGCGCTGCGCTCGCGGCCGAGGATCCCGAGCGCTATATCGATTACGCCATGCGCTTTCACCGGCGAATCATGGAAGGCAGTGGCAATCGTGCCTTTCTCAATGTTTGGGACTCGCTGCTTTGGGATGTGCGCGGCCGCGTCGTCCTGCACCGCTTCGTCCAGACCGGGCGCAGCTTCGCGCCGCTATTGCAGATGCACGAGGTCCTGCTCGCGCGGCTGGCCGCGCAGGATTCAGCTGGTGCTTGCGAGGCGTTGCGCGCCATCCTCGATCGCGTCTGCTCGGCATTCGGCCCCGGCTAAAGGAGTCAGCATGATTGCGCATACCAGCCTGCCAGTAAGCGATTATCAGCGGTCGAAGGCGTTCTATAGCCGCGTGCTCAAGACACTGGGCTACACGAACAACATGGAGTATGGCGAGGCGGCCGGTTTCAACGACGGCAAGAACACGGATTTCTGGATCCACAAGAGCAAGGTCGTCGCGACGCATCTGGCATTCGTGGCGAAATCCGCTGATGAGGTCAAGGCGTTTCACGCTGCAGCACTCGCCGCCGGCGCCAAGGACAACGGCGGTCCGGGTTATCGCGACTACTGGCCGGGCTACTATGCCGCCTTCGCTCACGATCCGGACGGCCACAACATCGAGGCGGTCTGGTACGACTACAGCAAGGCGCCCGCCGAAAAACCATGAAACGCACGCTGATCAGTTCCGGCTCTCGCTTCGAGAGCGACATCGGCTACAGCCGCGCCGTGGTGCAGGGGGATTGGGTCTTCGTGTCGGGCACGAGCGGATTCGATTATTCCAATATGACGATCTCCGAGGATCTTGCCGCGCAGACCGAACAATGCCTGAGGAACATCGAGCTGGCGCTTTCGCAGGCTGGAGCAAGCCTGCGCGACGTCGTTCGAGTTACCTATGTATTACCCAACGGCGGCGATTTTCCGCAGTGCTGGCCGGTACTGCGCAAATACTTTGGCGAAGTGCGTCCGGCAGCCATGATGATCAGTGCCGGTCTCGCGGATCCGCGCATGCAGATAGAGATCGAGGTCACGGCGCTGAAACAATAAAGGCGAGGGGAGCTATCCATGGCCAGGAACGTCATCTGCCTCTGGTACGACGGCGCCGCAGAGGAGGCTGCCCGGTTCTACGCTCGAACCTTTCCGGACAGTGCCGTGACAGCGGTGCACCATGCGCCCGGTGACTACCCGAGTGGCCAGCAGGGGCAGGCGCTCACGGTGGAGTTCACAGTGCTGGGTGTGGCTTGCCTCGGTCTGAATGGCGGCCCGGCCTTCAGGCACAGCGAGGCTTTTTCATTTCAGGTCGTGACCGAGGATCAGGCCGAGACGGATCGCTATTGGAATGCCATCGTCGACAATGGCGGCGCCGAGAGCGCCTGCGGCTGGTGCAAGGATAAGTGGGGCCTGTCCTGGCAGATCACCCCGCGCGCCTTGCTGGAGGCAGTCACCGCTTCTGATCGTCCGGCAGCAAAGCGTGCTTTCGAAGCGATGATGACCATGAAGAAGATCGACATCGCCACGATCGAAGCGGCGCGACGCGGAAGCGTTCATCCTTAGAGCGCCAGACGCCCGCGCGCTGGGCGTTGCCGAGTGGACGAGGGGGCTCACCAACGCTGTTACTTATCAGTGACAAGTGATCGCAAGGCTCTGATCATTTGGGTCCATTTTCGTAGTCTTCCTTATAGGGTTATGAAAATTTCTATTGGCAGCTACCTACTATTTGTTACATCATTTTGCTCGACTGCATGTTGCTAGCTAGCAACAAAGCAAAATAAATAGATCGAGGGGTCTATTGACCGGGTGATTACGCAGCGGGAGCGCGCCGTAGCGCGAAGAACGTTACTGGCTGGGTCAGAGGACTGCGGGGGCTTCGCGTCCCTGGTTCAAGTCCAATAGTGACCGCTTCAACTGCAGTTCGACCAAATCGCGGGAGGCAGCGAAAATGAGCAAGCGGGTCAAGGGATTGCGTGGGGCAGCGGGCCGTTTGGCCTTGTGCTCGTTGATTGCGGCAGTACCGGCGGTCTGGCAAAGCGCAACCGCCCAGACCACAACGGATCAGAGCACCACAGATCAGACTGCGGCGGCCCCGGCCCCGTCGGGGGATCAGCTTCAGGAGGTGGTGGTCACCGCCGAGCGCCGTGCCGAAGACATCATGTCCACGCCGATTTCGGTGGTGGCGATCTCGGGCGACACGCTAAACAGCACGAAGGTTGTCGACATCAATAGTTTGGGCAGCGTAGCGCCCAACCTGCAGATCTACACCACCGGCGCAACCAGCACGGCGGACATCCGCGGTGTCGGCAACTCGAACCAGGGCGGCATCGAGCAACCGGGTGTCGTCATCGTTCGCGACGGGCTGCCCAACATCTCGGAGGGCAACGGAGCCAACGTACCCTACTTCGACACCACGGACGTCGAGGTGCTGCGCGGCCCGCAAGGCACCTTCGCCGGCGACAATTCGACCGGCGGCGCCATCATCGTCAATTCGGCGAGTCCCAACTTCAGGGGCATCAATGGCTACGCCGACGTGCAAGCGGGCACGTACAGCGACCAACGCGCCCAGACTGCGATCAATCTGCCCGTGAGCGACACCTTTGCAATGCGTTTGGCCATCAACGAGGAGACGCGCGGCAGTTTTTACCGCAACGGCTATTCACAGATCAACGGCCCGTATGAGTACGGGCCGGCCCTCTGCCCCGGTGCGCCGCCCTGCTTGGGGACGACGGTCATCGGGCCTGCCTATCCAGTCTCGGGCGATCATGCGACGTACGATCCGGGCAACGTCGATGACAAGGACATGCGCCTGGGCCTGCTGTGGAAACCGAGCGACTCCTGGCAGTCGCTGACGAAGATCGAGTTCGATCGCGAGGACAGCGAGGGCATACAGGGCAACCTGAATGAGAATACGTTTATCCCATTCGGTGGGGTCACAAAGGCCTGTCCCTCAGGCGATACGAAGGTGGCGAATGGTCAGTGCCTGGGCCAGTTCCAGCAGTACTACACCGGGCAGCCCTTTTCAGACAATAGCGATCCTATCGGTGGGTTGTACCAGGATGATGTCAACCAGTTCAGCGAGCAGTTGCAGTTCACGGCAGCGAACGGTATCCAGTACCGTCTGACGGGCGGCGACCAGGAAATTACGGGCAACACGGCAGGCAGCACCAATATTGGTATACCTGGTGAGGCCTATATCCCCAGCACACCGATTACTGAAGGCACGGAGCCCTTCAATCAGAACCAGACTCTCGCCTATATCCACATCCATAGCGGGGAGTTCGACATCCTGTCGCCCACGACCGGCAAGCTCAGCTGGATAGCGGGCACCAGCATGGTCTACGACGGCTTTGAGTATGCCAGTTACGCTGTCAACGCCTACGCGCCGAACGACCCGACACATCCGTCAACGAGTGGCTATTTCAACGGCGAATACATCACGGCGAGGAACGAGGGCATCTTCGGCCAGGTGTCCTTCCAGTTCACTCCTAAGTGGCAAATCGTCGCCGGGGTGCGTAACGGCTGGGACAGCGAGGTCGCCCTCGGAGGGCTGAGCTTTGGTGCGTCTATTCCCTCGACCTGCACCCCTGCGCCCTTTTTTACGGCTGCTACCAACCCCTGTCAGATACCAGCGCAGAATGGGGTCAATGGCTTGACCGGCAATGCCAATCAACCCACCAATGGTGCTCCTTCGGATAGGGTCGTGACCGGCAAGGTCGATGTCAACTATACGCCGACACCGGGGCAATACATCTATGCGTTCGTCGCGCGCGGCTACAAGCCGGGCGAGGAGAACCTCGGAGTCAACCCGGGTACCCATTACGAGTACGTCAACGATTACGAGACGGGATGGAAGGGCAAGTTTGACAGCGGGCACGTGAACCTGCAGGTCGATGGGTACTACATGCAGTACATGGACATGATCCACTCGATCTTCGATCCGCAGATCCCGACCTCGACGAACGAGGAGAATATCCCGTTCTCCATTCTGAAGGGCATCGAGGTCACCGCGCAGGCGAACGTGGCTCACTTCAGTATCAACGCCAATCTGGCCTTCAACAAGTCGATACTCGGGCCTCTGCTGGATGCCGAGACGTTCAAGTTCCCGCACGGCACGCAGTACGGAGTTACACCGCAGTGCGGACCTGGTCAGACTCCCAGCACCACCTTGACGGCAAATCAAGGCGGCTGCTCCGACTACGAGGGAAAGTTTCCCGGCGACGTCAATACCTATGTCGATTTGAGCGGCGAGGCGCTGCCCTACGCGCCCGAATACACCGCTAACGGCAGCATCCAATACACCATTCCCCTGGATAACGGGAACATGGCCCTGGTGCCGCGCGTGTCGTACGCGTACCAGGACTACAGTTATTCGGACATATTTCAGGGCGACAACTACTACCTCATACCCTCGCATTCATTGTGGAATGCGTACCTGGATTGGAATGCCGGTACCTGGACGACGACGGTCTATGCAACCAATCTCGCCAACACGGCTTATTTGGAGGGCATTGGGTACTACGGGAATCCTCGGCAGCTGGGTCTAGAGGTGAGATACACCTACTAGGCGCCGGACAGCGCCCCGGGGGGGGGGGCCGGCCAGCGCGGCGCGCGTAAGCGCTCTGCAAAGGCCCTCTCCCAAGGCGCCGAGAGATCGGAAGGCCCGGGAGGTTGACGCTGTCAACCGACCCGGGCCTTTTTTTTATGGGCGAGCCCCAGACCTCCGCAGCGACTTCCACCAGAGACGCCAGATCGGGGCTGGTGGTAGTGGTGCATTTATTTTGATACACCCTGTAGGTGGGCGATCGGCGATGAGATCCGCACTGTGCAGATTGGCTGGCCTCTCGGCATGCCTTTGGCGCACCTTGGACGCTGTCTGGGGCTGTTCTCGGCCCGAAGCGGTCCTCCGGTCTCACAATGGGAGGCCGAAGGAGCGGAATTCGAAGCGAGAAGCTAGAATCCGACGATGCGCAGGCGAAGGTGGGCTCGATCCGCAAAGATAGCGTTGTGCTGGGTCCTCGCCGGTACTTTGGAAGGCGTCGTTATCGCCGCTTTCGATCAAGAATTTGGCTCGGTTGGGTTCCTAGCCATGGGGGTTGTTGTGGGATTGTCGGGAGCGGTGACGCACGCGCTAGCTATCCAGTTGTACTCCTTTGAGAGACTTCCCTATCTCATTCAGGTATCCATACTTTCGATCGGGGCTGTGCTGCTGCCTGCCGCCTTCCTGGTCACTGATGCGGTTCGCGAACCTGCCCCGTATGGCCACCCCTTCTGGGAACTAGCGGTGATTGGAGAGGCCATTATTCCTATGGCGGTTATCGCATCCGTGGCGCTTTGCTGGCTGAATTTACGGATTGGACGCCCCACAGGCGCCGAGGTCTGAATCGAGTTCGTAGCGCGCTGCGGGTTGTCACAGGCTATCGACGGAGTAAATCGTCTCTCGATCTTGCGCGCCTGATGGCGCGCGACGGTCGCTGTCCCTGCGCATCGCGCACCTCACCGTGACGTGAGTGCATTATAAGTTTCTGATTATCCACGCACAAACCGCCCGAGAATGGACGTCCCCGAACATTGCTGGACGTCGGCAGAACGGATGGATGGTGGAGCGGAAGGGGATCGAACCCTCGACCTTCGCATTGCGAACGCGACGCTCTCCCAGCTGAGCTACCGCCCCACGAAGCGCGGAATTCTAGCATCCACGCGGGTACTCGCAATGCCACTCTCATGACGCGGCTTGCGGTGACCTGGGCCGCGCGCCATCATGCGCGCCACTGTCGATGTGCTAGGACCATGAAACTCATCAGCTTTCGCCAAGGGGATCGCACCGGCGCCGGTGCCTTACTCACCGACGAGGTGCTTGACTTCGGCTCGGCCGCAAGGCTGACCGGCGAGCAGGCCGACCTGTCCTCCATGCTGGCCATCCTGCGGGGCGGAGCCTCTGCGTTGACGGCCTGTCGCCGGTTGGAGCAACAGGCGCGCGAGCAGCGTCAACGGCTGAGCGCCGCGCTGCTGCCGTCCGCGTCGCTGCAGCTGCTGGCACCCATTCCGATGCCGATTCGCAATATCTTCTGTGTCGGGCGCAATTATCTCGATCACGTTCGCGAGGGAGCCTCGGCGCACTCTGCAGCGGTGCAGGCACCCGAGGTGCCGCAGTTCTTTACGAAGGCGACGCATGCGCTGATCGGTCCGGATACCGACGTGCGCCTGGATCCCAGAATCACGCAGAAGCTCGATTACGAAGTTGAGCTCGCGGTGGTGATCGGCCGCGGCGGGCGTGATATTCCCGCCAGCGCTGCCTTCGAGCACGTCTTCGGCTATACCATCGCCAACGACGTCACGGCGCGTGATCTGCAGCGCCGGCACGATCAGTGGTTCAAGGGCAAGTCGCTCGACTCCACGCTGCCGCTAGGCCCCTGCATCGTGCCGCATGCCGATATCGGCGATCCCCGCTCCCTCGAGCTTTCAATGAGTGTGAACGGCGAGGAACGCCAGCGTGCACGAGTCGAGCAGATGATCTTCGATATTCCCACTCTGATCGCTTCACTCTCGGCCGGACTGACGCTCGAGCCAGGCGATATCCTCTCCACCGGCACGCCCTCGGGCGTCGGCTTTGCGATGAAGCCGCCTTGCTATCTGCGCGGCGGCGACCAGATGGTCGCGCGCATCGACCGCATCGGCGAGCTGCGTAACCGCATCGTGGAGGTCTGAAGTACGCGGCCGTGGCCGTCGGCGTAGAATTCTGCGTCTGCTGCAACGCCCCCGTAGCTCAGTGGATAGAGCGACCGCCTCCTAAGCGGTAGGTCGTCGGTTCAACTCCGGCCGGGGGCGCCATAAAATCAAAGCGTTATCAGTTAGCCATCGTGCCTAAGCCCTCGATCGCTCGCCTCGTGTAGGCGGCGTGTAGGCCGTGACGGGGGATGCGCGCCGTCCGAGTAGCCGGCGTGCCGCTGCTCGCCTTCCTGCTGCCCGCCGAGCGACGGCGATGTCGGCTTCGTCACCTCCGAAGATCAGCGCGTAGATCGCGCGCGTCGGCAGGCGCGGCGCCTGGGGCCCGGGCGCTTCTCGGTGATGAATCGCGTCGACGAAGTGTAGGAACCGGCGGCAGGCGAGCAGCTGCTCACGGCACTGCCGGGCGAACTGACACCGCTGGCACGGAGGGTCGGGCACCACGGAACAGACTTCGGCCGGTCGGCTCAATGCGGCAGCCTGGTGCCTTCAGCCCGGCGCGCTGCCGCCGTTTAGCTGGCACACGAGCGCCTGTGCGTCGGCCTCATTGCTCCGCGTCGTGATCTGAATGAAGGTCCAGCCGCCGTTTATGTAGTAGCCGACCGCGAACACGCCGGCAGAGTTCGCGGGTAGATAGATCCAGCACATGTGCGCCTGCTCCTGTTGAAACCTACGCCGCAGCCTTCCGCGCCGTCGCTTCGCGCAGATAGCCAGCCAGCCACGCGAGGTCCATCTTCACGTCAATGCCCTCAAGGTGGTCCTGCAGGATCGCGGTGATGCAATCGCCGAGGATCGATGGGTCGCAGACGTCCCCTACTGGCACGACGTCAGTCGGGCGATGGTCGCGAGCGTAGGCAATCAACTGCTCAGCAGCGGCGGTGCTCATTCGCTTCTCCCGATAAACCCCAGCCGACTCGGGCGCGGCGGCGGCCGGCGCTCGACCCGCAGTTGCCAGGGGATGGCTTCCAGTTCGCGGAGCAACGTCCCCAGCCGCTCGTCATCGATCTGCGGCAATTTGTCGATCGGCGTGTCGAGCAGAGTGCCCTGCGACCACTCAGCGTCTAGCGGGATCCGCGCGGACCGACGGCCGTACTGGCCGTATGAGATCGCCCGCTCGAGCACCACAACGCCGTCGAGCACGTCCTTGCGCAGGAAGTCGTCGTAGCCGTCGAATCGCAGCGGGAAAATCCTCACGTCATCGGACCCGACACGCACCGGGCCGCCGGTGAGCTGGTGCTTGTCCAGTACGGCGCGCACGCGCTCGCCGAGTACCGCATCCTCGGCTGGCTGCAGAACCAGCTTGAGCAGTCCGCCCTCGCAGCTGACGGCGACCGGGTCTTCGGATATGTCGTAGACGGGGACGGCCACGAGGAACACTTCGGGCGCGTCTTGCGGGCCTACAGGTTCCCCGAACGGCCATCGAGCAGAGACTGGCCGGTAGCCGTGGGCCTCGAGGCGCTTACGCACGGCGCCGAGCGTGGGCGGTGCTGTAGTCGGTGCAGCGCCGTTTGTCTGTTTGGGCATGGGATCTCCTGTCAGGTTTCCGCGGCGACCTCAACGCAGAGCCGCCGGACGCGAAGGCACGTCCGGCGATCCTGCAGGGCCGCTCTACATGCGATAGCGGCTGAGGCCGGGGATGGCGTCTCGCGCCGTTTCCGTTTGGCGCCTCACGCGCTGGGCCCGCGTCGCTGCGTCGCCGGCGAGCACCGCCCGCTCCGAGCGCGAGCCCGTTGGCGGCTGATGCGCGGGCCGGTTCGAGCCCGAACCCTCGATCGTGGGCAAGGGATCTTCGTCACGACCCCGGCGCCGATCCTGACCCTTGTTCCACGAGTCCAGTGCACCGCGCACCGCATTGCTCACCGCATCGGCGATGTGTCGTGCAAGGGCCTCGCCGTCGTCGTCGTTCTCCTCCTCATCGCGCGCGCGATCGTAAACGATGCGCCCCACGCGATTGTCGTCGCAGGTTATGTGCTTCCCATCACGTGTAACGAAGGTCGTCATTGCAACTGCTCCATGTGAAAAATCTGCAAGAGAGAGCCGCCGCCACCGTTGCCCACCGGAGCAACAGCAGCGACGGCCCGCCCGTGCGTCCCCGCGTCCCCTGGGAAAAACGCGAGAACTACACCCGTATCCGTGCGACCGTGTTTGCTCACGGCGCGACCCTACCCACGCGGCGAGTAGCCGCCCCCGACAACTGTGTATGACCCGTTGCCACCACCGTCATCGCCGTCACCGCGCAGCAAGTCGTCGCTGATGCGCATCGGCCGGCGCACACGCTCGACGTGCTGTGCCCGCTCGAGCGTTCCCTCTGAAATGCGCATCGGCTGCCGTCGGGGTGCCAGCGCCATCATCACGGCGTCGGCAGCGTTGGGACTCGCGCCGTCGCCGTACTTGTCGATGTAGAGCTTCTGCCCGTGCCACTCGCTCGTGATCTGAGCGAGCTCCTGCAGCAGTTGGTTGTGGGCCGGGTTCATCGACGAGAACGACACGATGTCGCGCACCTCGAACTGGTAGCCCGGCACTGTGACGGCGTTGTAGGTGATCTCGAGGCGCCGCGCGAGGTCGTCGTAGCCCTGCGATTTGCGATTGGGCAGGATGTCCTCGACCAGGTCCTTCGAGCCTGGGCGGTATCGCCGCTTCGGATGCTCGGGGCTCGCACTCGCCATGAAGGGAGAGAAGGCGATGCGCGGCCGTCCCTCAGACTCGCGGCGGGCCATGATCTGCTTCATGGTTCCCTGCAGCCCCGCGCCGACTCCCACGGTATCGCCCACGAGGCCTGGCATCCCGAACTGCTCGGCGAGGCGCACCGCCTTCTCGCACTCGCGGAACTGATCGACCGATGAGGGCCAGACCTCCACGTGCTCGACCAGCATGTCCCCGTGCACCACGGCCAGAGCGTTCGCGTCATCGCCGCCGGCGCCCACGTCGAGCCCGCCGTAGCGCTTGCCCACGGGCTGCAGGTTCAACTTGAGGTGCGCATCGGTCGCGGCGTCGAGCCACGCCTGCTTGAACATCTGGTCGGCATTGCCGGCGAGGAAGTCGCAGCCGTACTCGCGGTCGAACTTGCGCTGGCCGTCCTGCGCGATGACCTTCGCCGCCCACGTCGAGGTCTTCTTCGGATCATCCGTCCAGCGATACCAGAAGACCCGGTTCTTGCCGTCCATCGCGCGGCGCGCGAAAGGGTTGCTCGTGCCGTTGACGCTGCTGATGTACCACTTGCACGGCGTGGTCGCGAGCAGGGCCTCGTCGATCTTGTCCGGGTGCACCAGATGCGCGTATTCGTCCAGAAGGGCAACGGAGGCGCGCTCGCCGCGGCCGATGGCCTCGCCGGCCTGACCAAACAACACCGACCCGTTCGGCCACCAGAGCCGCATGTACAGGTCCCCGCTCGCCGGCGTCCAGCCGCCCCGGAACTCCTCGGGCAGGTACTCGAGGAACATGCGGGCCTTGCCCATGAGCGTGTTCGCGCCGGTGCCGCTCTGGTCAATCTTGGTTTCCAACTGCGAGCCGATCAGGCACGTGAAGCCCGGCTCGAAGATGGCGAGTGACACGGCAACGCACATCGCCAGCCACGACGCGCCGCTGTCGCGCGCCTTCACCGTGGTCAGCGACTCGCCGGTGCGGTAGGAGTCGAGCAGCGCGTCGGCCAGTTGCCACTGCTTCGGGTACAGACGGAACGGGATCAACTTCGCATCGCGCAGGCGCGGATCGACGGTCATTCCCCAGTCGTCGATGAACTGCGGGATATGCTGCGCGTAGTAGCGCAGGAGGGCGCCGGCGCGGCGCGCGTCCCCGCGTATCCACTCGAGCCTGCGCTGCCGCTCGCGGGTCGCCAGCGGTTCGCGCGCGTACCGTAGAGCCGCATCGCGTACCTCGGGGCGGGCATCGCGCATCAGCGCAGCGGCGGCAGACTCGTCCGCAGCGGCTTGCACTGCATGGAACAGCGCCACGTGCGCCGGCGCGGCGAGCATCGCCTCGTAGGTCACGCGCGCCAGGGCATCGACGGCTCTCACAGCGTCACCACCGGCGGCTGCGCGCCAGCATCTGCTCCATCGTCAGAGCGCTGGTCGGCCGGCGACTGATGGCGTAGGGGTCCGCCTCGAGCGCGTCGCCATGCTCAGGCTCGACAGGCGGCGCGGGCGCTGGCGTTGCTGCGGGCCGCTCCACAATCGCTGGCGGCAGAGCAGGGGCGTCGTCGGGCGGCGCGTCATGCACGACGGCGGGCAGCGGGCCGGCTGACTGAGGCACACCCAGCGAACGGATGAAGCTCGCCTGCTCCTCGGGCGTCATGGCCTCGAACTTCGGCGCGTTCACGTGCGCTGTGACCGACACGCTGCGCTCGACGTAGACGCCCTGCATGCGGTTGAGCAGGTCGATCGCCTCGAGCGGGTCATGCAGCCGCACCTCGATCTCGCCCGATGCCTTCTGCCGGATGGACTTCAGCAGCGCACGCGCGCCCGCGCTCAGGTCGTCCGTCGGCGTGACGACGACGCGCTTCGTGCCCTCGCCCCGGCAATGCGGACAGCCGGGGTGCGGCTCGGCGTCGGCGCGAAAGCCGTAGCCGCCGTCATCCATCGGCAGCGGTTGCTCGGTGCGCCCTGCGCGCCGGCGGGCCTGATTCGCCGCGTGCGCGATCCGCAGCGCCTGGGCGTACTCGGCGGGGTCGATCCACTGGTAGGCGTGGCCGGCGCCGTGACACCAGCGGCAGCACTCGGCCACGATGCGCAGCAACTCGGACGGGTCGGCTTCCACGATGCTCTGCAGCCGCACCATGCGCGCCCTGGCCGATAGGGTCACGCCCTCGGCCGCCTGCGCCAGCAGCTCGCGGACGCGCTCTGCGATCGCGGGATGGTGCGCGTAGTCGTAGGCCTTGCGCCGGATTGTCGCCGCGCTCATGGCCCCGCAGCCGAAGGCCTCGCGATAGGCACGGGCGGCGCTCCCGTGCGCGGCGAAGGCCTGAGCGAACGCGGCCTGTCTCGGCGTCAACGCTCGCGTGGGAACTATGGCAGGGGGCGAGTCAGCCACGACGAACTGATCGGTGGGCGGTAGGTCGTCCATTCAGAGCGTTCTACTGCAACAAAGAGTTACGCACTCGCACACCCTGCTACTGCGATGCATGTAGGCGCCGTGTAGGCTGATCGGAGCGTAGCCGGAACGTGGCCCGCAGCGCCAGCGAAAATTTCCGGCAGATCGACGCTCGCGAGCGCGCGGCGCGGCTTCTCGGGCACATGCGCGCTTGGCCGTGCAAATGTCGTGAATGTCACTTCTGCGCGCAAGGCAAAGACAGACGCGCCCTCTTACTCTCACTCTTTGCCCTGCGTGCGTAAGAGACAATTGCGACATTTCAGGCTCGGCGCTCTTGAGCCGCTTCGGCGATCAGTTCCCGGACGGCGGCGCGGCGTTCGCGTTCGGCTGCCGCGAGCTGGGCGAATCGCTCGGCGATGCGTGGATTGACGGCAAAGCGTGTCGCGTGTGCCTTGCGGTATCCGTCCGTTGCGGGCCGAAGCCATCCGAGGTCGATCAGCAGGTCGATCGACTGCGCCTGCTCTCGCTCATCGGCCTTGCGGAACGCGACGACGTTGCGCTGCAGGTCGCGCCGCTCAACTTGCGGGCGCCCCATCGCGAGGATTGCGCGCGCGATGTCGCGTGCCAGGTCGAACAGCGGGGAGCCGTTGCGCAGCGAGAGGTAGAGCACCAGCGCGTGCTGTCGGCAGCGCTCGAGGAAGCGCAGCGCAGTGCGCAGCGACTCGAGAGTCACCGGGCAGGCCGCGGGGTCGCGCTCGGAGATGATGCTGGTCTGCACGACCTCTGCGGCGTGGAAGGTCAGCGCGAGGCGCAGCGCGAAGGTCGGGTATTTCGCGAGGTGCGCCCCGAGCGACGGGTCGCGCTCATCCAGCGCCGCCTGAGCCGTGCGCTGCTCGCGCAGCCAGCGGGTAAATTCAGCGCGCGCGGGCTCATCGAAGTACACGCGCCCGTCACGCCCGGCGGGCGCCGCATGGTAGAGGCGCCGCAATGTCTCGGCGTAATCGTCCGTGAGCTGCATCATGCCGGCCACGGACACACCATCGACCTGCCGACGGCCGACCGCGATCAGGAAGCGCTGGAGCAGGCCATCTTCCGGCAGGAGCTTCCCGAGTTTGAGCAACGTGGCTGGCGTCGTCGCGCTCTGAAGGGAGGCCCCGAAGTTCGGCACGAAGACGCCGCCGCGCTGCACGCGCTCGACGGTATGCGGGCCGCCGTCAAAGAGGCGCAGCCACTCGCCGCGGTCGCGTGAGGCCGAGCTGCGCCGATACTGGTCGAGCGCGCCGAGGAACGCCTCAAATTCATCGATCGCGACCAGCACGCCGCGCGGGCAATCGCGCAGCACTTCGGACAGCGCCTCAATGGTCGCGTCCGCAACGACGACGCGAGGGCGCGGGGGCCTTGCTGCTGTCGGGTCCAGACCCGCCGTCTCCGCCTCATGGTGCCGAGTCTCCTGCTCGTGCAGGTCGTGCAGCGGCTTGAGCATCGCCTGGCGGATCGGGCTCTTGCCTGACCCGGACGGTGCGATGCCGAGCGTCCAGAGTCGCGCGGACTGCTGCCAGCGCGTGCCCGCATCGGCGACCAGCTCGTAACGGTCATCGAGCGCTGCAGCGGCTGCGCCGACGGCCGGCAACACGCATAGGCTCGGATCGAAGCCGGTCTGCTGCGCGTAGCCGAGCGCGTAGGCCCCGAGCGGCGAGGGAAGGTCGCTCGCGGTGAACGGTGGCGCCGACAGCTCACGGAGGAAATCGACCGGCTCGGGCCAGCCGGCGCCGCGATCGTCAAGGCGCGATTCCGCACCGTCCAGCGCCTCGCGCGTCAGTCGGATGACCTCCGCCGGCTCCTCGCCCGCACGCAGGCCGTCATGGATGATGCTGCTGACCTGGGCGAGGCAGCGGGCCGCTACGCGCTGCCGGACAGCCGCCGCGTAGTGCTCAATGTTCTGCGCGCTCGGCGTGTCGCGCGCGAGCGTGGCGAGGTAGGCGAGTCCGCCGGCGTCGTCGATCTTGCCGCGCTGGCCCAGCTGCTCCGCGACCGTGACTACATCGGCGGCCCTGCCCGTGCCGGCGAGCTCGGCGATCGCCTCGAAGATGAGCCGATGGTCCGGCCGGTGCAGATCGGAAGCGCTGATCTTGGTGGCGACCTTCTCCCACGCCGAGGAATCGATCAGCAGCGCGCCGAGCAGCGCCTGTTCGGCGACCGACTCGCTGTCCGCACCATTGGACCTCATCGGGCTTCGGCGAGTATCTGGCGGATCTGCTCGACCGATAGCCGCGTCGCTGCAGCGATGCCGTAGTCGCTCCATCCTTGCGCGGCCATGCGCCTGATGGCATGCGCTTGCTGCTCGGCGTCCAGCAGCAGGAAGTGGTGCAGCTCGCCGGGGACGCTGCGACGGTCGGGGGCACTCATGACAGATCCACTTCGCGCAGTTGCCAGCGGCCGCGGCGCTTCGCCCAGCCGTGCACCACGATTCGGACGCCGGCGCGGCGCAGGATAGGCAGGGCCTCGCTGTCGGTGATCTTGGCGACGCGCTTGCTGACGTTGCTCGCGCTGGTGGCCTGCACCCCGACGATGTCGTCACCGACCGCGACCACGTCGATGATGCCGAACAGGTCCTGCCGGACGCGGGCGTGCACGTTCCAGCGCTCGACAACTGCGGCGAGATAGCCGCGCTCGCGCATCACCGCAAGGCTGCGTTGCGTCGGGCTGCTCACCTGCGCGCCGCCCTGGCCGCCGCGTCCAGCCGCGCGATCAGAGGCGCAGGCACACCGAAAATTCCGAAGCGGCGCCGGCCGAGCGCGCGCCAGTCGGCGATGCTCTTGACGCCGGCCCTCTCGAGCGCCGCGCGGGTGTGCTGCGGTAGGTCGGCTATCGGGTTAGCGGCGGCCGAAATTTGCGGCGTAGCCGCCCCGTGGGTAGAGTTGTCCATGTCGGCAGCTCCTGTCAGTGCTGCTGCAATCGCTGTGTTGGAAATTGACGCCGGTCGGGGAGTTGTGCCCCCGGCCGGCGTCGTCGTTTGTATGGGTCGTGAAGGTCACGCGCTCGAGGCCAAGCCGTCGATCGGGACGATTCAGGCAGTCAGGCCGCGGATTTCGGCGAGCACCCAGCGCAGCCTGCCGTTGATCCTGCGAGGCCTGATGGGGCCTGTGCCTTCGCAGGCCCACCGTCGCATCGTCTGCGGTTTGACACCCAGCAGAGTGGCGGCCGTCGCGGTATCGACGACCTCATTGACACCCAGTGAATCGCGCAGCCGCGCTCGCTCCGCGATCTGCTCGGGGCCGGTGGACTGCATAGGCTTCTCCTGCTCCGACGTTGCTCGTCGTTGCAGGAATCGTGGCCTACGCGTCTGGCGCTGTGGCGATGAGGCGGGAAATTCGAGCGATGAGAGGGGAAAAAAAGTCCGACGCGGGTCAGGCTTTCGGCTTGCGTCGGGCCGCCGCGCGGTTCCGGTTTCGGATCATCTGACCGTAAGCGTAGGCCTGCACGGAGGTCAGGCCTTGTAGTGAGCCCGGCGGGCTACGGCGCAGCTGCTCGATCCATTTGCGCACCTGAGCCACGTCGACGTGGTGCTCGGCCGCCAACCGCTTGGGCTCACCGCGCAGCGGCTTGCCGTTCGCATCGCGTCTGAGATCAGCGATGACCTTCGCGCGGCGCTCGTGGCTATCCGCGTGCCGAGCGCGTTGGGTGTTGCGGTCGGCGTCCCTCTGCACGACCTCCTGCGCCGCTTTCACTTCGCGCAGGATGCGCTCGCGTTCCTCGGGCGAGGTCTTGGGGTCAGCGAGCGGTGCGAGTTCCGGCACCTGCTCGCGGAACACCATAAAGGGCCACGGCAGTTTGCTGGCCATTTGTCAGGCTGCCGGTTGCACGCTGCCGTTCGCGCCCACGACGCCGAGCTGCGGCTTCTCGCCGGGCCTGACGAAGGGCACCTGCGCCTGCTCAAGCGTCCACGCCTCGATCTTGTCGGCCCACATGCGCAGCAGGTCGAGGGGGCGGCGGCGGTAGTGCTTTTCGGCCACGGCTGAAGGCTTGTGCCCCTGAATCTGCGCCACGATGCCGACCGGGACCTCGACCCATTCGCTGAGCGTGCCGAAACTGCGGCGCAGGCCGTGCAGTGAGATCGGTTCGATGCCCGCCGCTTTCAGCGCGAGCCTGTGTGCCTTCGTCGGCTCGACGAGGTGCCCGCATTCGGCTTCCTCGCTGGAAAACACCCACTCGTTCCGACGGGGTAGCCGAGAGAGCAGCGCGGCCGTGTACGCTGGCAGCGGAATGGTGCGCTCGCCCTCGATCTTGTCGCGCAACGTGATGCTGCCGCCCCATCGAAACTCGACGTCGCTCCAACGCAGCTCGGCCAGTTCTTCGCGGCGCGGGCCGAGCAGCAGCAGCCCTTGCAGGAATGCGGCGATGACCGGATTCGAGATCCGGCGCACCTCGCGGAACCACGCGGGCAACTGCTCACGTTGCAGGCAGTCCCCTTCCTTCGTCTTGGACGCGGGCACCAGCTTGCGGACGGCGCGCGCTGCGCAGGCCTCGGCCGGGATGATGCCCTTGTACTCGGGCGCCTCGTGGGTCCAGTTGACGAACGCTCGCAGCGCCCGGAAGGCCTGGGCGGTGCTCGTGGGTCGCGTGCGCTTCTCACGGGCCAGCCACGACGCCACGCGCTCGGACGTGACCTCGGAGAGTTTCAGCGGCAGGAAGCTGGCGAGCGGTCCGGCCATCGTCAACCCCTTGCCGCCGCGCTTTTTCTTGCGCTCGCCGCCCGGGTGGGCGAGGGCCTGATGATTTGCCAGATGGCGCTCGCCCCACTCGGCCTTGCTGGCTTCGATATAGGCGGCCCACACGCCCTCGAACACTAGAGCGCCACGCTGGGCTTCGACTCGGCGCGACTCGGCCTGTGCGCGCTCGGCTGCGGCCTCATCGCGGGGATCGCGCCCCTTATCGACCAGCACGGCGAGTTCACGCGCCCTCTCGCGGGCGTCGCCGAGCCTCCAATCATCTACGGCGCCGATGGTCACTCGGCGGGTCTTGCGGTGGACACGCTTCTCGAACACGTAGGAGCGCGCGCCGTTGGCCGTGACGCGCACACCCAGGCCCGACTGACGCTTATCCCAGTGCAGCTCGTAGTGCTTGCCGCCAGGACAAGCGAAGCGACGGACGCGCTCCTCGGTGAACGTGACCGCTTTTGCTGCCATCGGTAAGTCTCCCGTGTAGGCGCAGTGTAGGCATCGACGTGCTACATTGTGCAACATCACGGAATGCGCAGCCACCGCTTCGGAGCTGCAAATCGCGAGTTTTTGGCTTAATCAGCGGGCTTTTGCAACGGAGCGCAACATCGCGGAATGAATGGAGGGGGCGACTCCTAAGCGGTAGGTCGTCGGTTCAACTCCGGCCGGGGGCGCCAGATCTGCATCTACTGCCAACCGCGCCATGCGCTCTTGCATGTACGTCTCCGCCAATTATCTTCGCAGCCATGTTCACACTTTGATAGGAGCGCGATCTAAATGTATTCGACACCACCCGCCAGCGCCGCCCGCAGAGTGAGTCTCGTGCTCGGCATGCTGCTCACCACTGTGCTGGCCACGACCGTGCAGGCGCAGCCGCAGGTCCTGGACATCGTACTGACCGGTCAGTCCGCGATCCGCTCGGATTTTCGGGTCACCGCCCCCGCCGAGTTGCCCGTGATGCGCTCGCTCCTGGCTGGCGCAGACGTGGTGTTCACCAACCTGGAAGCGACGGTGGCAGAACCGGGACAGTCGGTGCGCCAAGGGAGCGCGTTCCTCGCGCCGCCCGAGGCGCTCGATGCGCTTCAGGGGGAGGGCTTCAATCTGCTGGCACTTGCGGACAATCACTCCTACGATCTGGGCCTCGTCGGCCTGGACAATACGCTGCGCGAAGCGGACCGGCGCCATCTGGTGCACGCCGGGACCGGAGATGACCTGCAGCAGGCTGCTGCGCCAGCCTACCTGCACACCGCCCACGGCACGGTGGCGCTGATCGCAAGCGCCTCGGGGGCGCTCTCGCCGGACGCGGACGCGACCGCGCAGCACCCCGGGCTCAACGAGCTGCACGTCGAGGCAGGCGGTCGCGCCAACGAGGGCATGGCCAATCTGCCCGGCAACGCCCAAAACGTGCCCGACAAGAACGATGCGGCACGCATTCTGCGCAGCATCCGCGAAGCCAGGAAGCATGCCGATGTGGTGATCGTCTACCAGCACAATCACGTCTTCGGCCTGCAATCCTTCGGGACCATCTTCTCGGAGGGCATGGCACAGCGGCTGGAGCCGAACTCGTGGGTTAAGCGCTGGGCGCATGCGCAGATCGACGCCGGTGCCGACATCGTCGTCATGCACGGTGCGCCGCTACTGCATGGAATCGAGATCTATCACGGCCGACCCATCTTCTATGACTTGGGCAACTTCATCTTCAACCTGTCCCCGACAACCACCTTCATCGAGGAGCCGATGGTCTGGGAAAGTGTTGTCGCGCACGTGCGCTTCGAGCGCGGGGCCCTGCGCAGCGTCGAGCTGCAGCCCATCACGCTCAATCCAATCGGAGAGGGTCAGCCGGAGGTGCACGATCGGTACGTGAACAATCGCTTCCTGGATACGCGCGGACTGCCGGCACCGGCCAGTGGCAGCAAGGCCTTTTATATCCTGCAGCGACTCGCGGCGCTCTCCAGACCGTTCGGCACGACGCTGCGCGTTGCAGGGGATAGCGCTCAAGTGCAGCTGCCGCGCAGGTAGCGGGTACGGCGCGCGCAGCGAGCGCGCTTACGGGTACGTCACTGTCCAGTACAGACCTGCCGTGCCATGCATGGGCGTACCGACATCATTAACCTGATTTGGACTGCCACTGACGAGGAAGTCGAACGTGTCGTTTCCGTTCATATCCCCCGGCTTCTGGTCACCCGCGTAGGTATACAGGGGATAACCCTGATACACCCACTGCCGGGTGCCATCCGGTCGTATCGCTACGTCCCAGAAGCCGTCCGGACGCGCATTCGCAGGCGCTATAAAGGGATGCCAGGATTGCAGGCACGTGCCTTCGCAACCTTTGACGCCGATATTCCTGCCGATTCCCGGCCTGATGGGGATGCTATGCCGAAGGCTCTGGCCCCCTCCGGTGTCCAAGGCGACGCCGTCGCGTCGGTATAAGGTCAGGCCGGTGGCAGTGGCCAATACCTTGCCGCGACCCAGCGTCTGCTCAAAGTGGACGTCCGAGGGCAGATATACGGAAACCGCCAACACGGGATTCCAGCGTTTATCCCAACCCACGCCGTTGGCGTCTCCTGGCCACAGATCGCCCTCGAATGTGTAGAGTGGTTTGCCCCTGAAGGCCCATTGCCGGATGCCGTCGCTTCGGCTCAGGATCGACCACTGACCCACGCCATGCACCAGCTCTGGAGCCACCAGGGGCTTCCATTGGGTCGCCTGGTTCGCCACGGCTACCAGCGCCTTTGCACCACCGCGCCCTTCATAGGCGTAGAGCGTCATGCCGTGCCCGTCAACGAACGCGAGGCCACCGGCGTCCTCAATTTCCCGTATCGCGATGTCGCTTGGCATCACAACGCCGGTCATGGGGAAGAACAGCGCCGGATGCCATCCTGGAGGATGCTGCTTCGCGGGGCCGGCCGCATGCACCTGATAGCCCACGTCCTGGCGCAGCTGTTTGGGGTCAATGCCCCATACCGAACCGATGTCAGTATCGTGGACGTACGTATATACAGGTTTGCCCTGATACTCCCACTGCTTTGATCCGTCACCGCGGGCGAATATCGCCCAATCGCCGACCGGCTTGGCGAAGCGTGGCGCTGCCGCCGGAATCCAGGTCTTCGCGCAAGCTGCCGCACATCGCGACTTTCCGGGCGCATCCTGGTCGAAGGTATAGAGCGTCATGCCCTTGGCATCAGCGAACGCAATCTGCGTTCGTGGCAGCTCCGTGAGCAGCGCCTCCATGCCATACCCCTGACCGGTGCCGAGCGGTTGAAGGGTGATACCGGCTGGCGTCGCGACCGGTAGATGTTTGGATGCCGCTGCGCTGGGTAGCGCATATCCGCATGCGCCTGCTACCGCGATGGCGCCCAGAGCCGCTCGGACAGGCCCGATCTGTATCATTGACGTCTCCGATACCTCAGACGATCAGTTCCCCGAAGGCGTTCGACGTGTGGTTGGAAAGCGTTCCCCAACTGTTTACCGGCACTCCGAGCGCCTGCAATGCCGTCAAACCCACGCGGGTCACGCTCGCGCCGGTGGCCTCGAGGTGGTAGCCCGTCTTTATTTTGCCGTTGGCTCCCCCTATGAGCAGCAGGGGCATGTTCGTCAGCGAATGAAGACGTGCATATCCATGGTCCGTCGAGCCGTACATCAGCACACGATCCAGCAGCGTGCCCGCGCCCTCACGCATCCCCTGCAGCGTCGTGAGCGTGTCCGCGAGACACTCCAAACATCGCTGCATGTACCAGGTCATTTCGGGTTGATAGCCTAATTTCGGATCGACGGCTTCTTCATGACTGTCCACATGATAGGTGCCTTCGCTTCCGGCCTTGCGCAACCCCGACGGACCCAGCGTGACGGATACATTGAATACGCGGGTCTGCCCGCACGCCAACGCATGAGCCAGAAGGCCGGCGAACAGTTGCCCATTCCTGCGCACTTCTTCCGCTGTCTGGCCCGTCGTTCCCTCCGGTGGCGGAGGGGGCACGGAACAGGCCAGCATGGGTGTCGGCTTCTGCACATCGACGTCGAGTTCATGCTCGATCTGGCGGAGCGACGTAAAGTACTCATCCAAACGCGCCCGGTCAGAGGACCCCAGGGACTTCATCAAGGCCGTGCGCTGATCCTTGACGCTCGACAGCACGCTCCGCTGCCGCATGATGGCGGGATCGGGCGTAAATGTGCTGGCATTGGGGTCGACAAACCCCGCTCCAAAAATCCTGTGGTACAAAGCCAGTGGCGAGATTTCCGATGCATTGATGGACGTGGAACTGCGCCGGCTCCAACTCGTCGGGATGCCTTCGTAGGAGACTTCCAATGAGCGAAACCGCGTCCGGGTCCCAATCGTGTCCGCGACCAGCTGATCAATGCTCGGCGCATCGATATCCTGATCTACCGGGATCGCGCCGATCGTGCAGATCTGTGCACCGGTCAGGTGGGTCGCCAGCGGGCGCCCGTCCAGGAACGCCTCCATTCCGCTGAAGATGTTGATCTTGTCCTTGAAGGGCTGGAGTACGCCCAGCTCCGGCCTCATGTCGTACTTCGGACCGATGACTTTGGGTTCCCAAAAACCGGGGTTATACCCGAGCGCAGCAAACCAGGTCCCAAAACAAACCGGTAGCGGGGCTCCATCGGCCAGAGCAGTGCCATGGTCATCCAGAAAACAATCGAGGAGCGGCAACCCAACGCTGATGGCGGCGCCGCCTAACATACCGCGTAGCACGCGTCGCCGGGTCATTGTGCTCATCGCCGCTCTCCTACCAGAACCTTATCCTCGGACTGATCGGATGATGTCACTGTCTTGATGCCACCGTAGGGCTCGCCGTGGCGCTCGGTTTGGCGCCATTCCATTCGACCCGATATAGCATGTCACTCGTTGCAATCTGGCGAAGGAGTGCTGGCAGACGGTAATGGTCGGCCACAAAGTCTTTTTTCAAGCCGATGACCCATGCGGCGTCGTCCTTGCTCGGTTTTCGGCCCAGCGCGTATGCCGCGAGCCGGGTCACCAGGCAGGCGGGCGCTGCCGGGTTGTTGGCGACCGCCTTCCCAAGGCCCGTCATACCCGTGAACTTCACCCGGTCCAGCTCGCCGCTGGTGTCGATGGGAACGCCATTTTCACGTGTGCGAAAACTCCCATCCGAGTCGAAATTCTCCATGGCCAGGCCCATGGGATCCATGAGCCTGTGGCAACCCGCACAGACGGGGTTGGTCCGATGTGCGGTGAGGCGCTCACGAGCGGTCTTGTAGTCAGGATTCGACGTATCCATCACGAGCTTGAAGCTCACGTTGGGTGGCGGGTCCGGCACCTTTTGACAAAGAATGTCCTCGCGCAAAGCCCTGCCTCGAAGGGTGGCCGAGGCCAGTCCGGGGTGTGAATGGAACGCCACAAAGCTGACCTCGGCCAGGATCCCGGCTCGAGGATCCCCCGGTGCATAGGCGTACGCCTGCCATGGGGTGGGCTCCCCATTGGGCGCGGTCCTCGGAACCGGAACGCCGTATAACGCGCCGAGCGCTGGGGTTAAAAATGTATTGGGTGTCGTGAATACGTCGCGGTAATCGCCGTCGTGCGTGATGAGCAGATCAACGAGCGTGCGCAGCGTTTGTTCCTCCGCATCGGCAGCCACTTGCGGGGTGAAATCCGGGTAGATCGTGGTGTCTTTTACAAAATTACTGTCTTCACAGGGGAAGTCCGCGCACTGGAATTCCAGCATGTCCCCAAAAAAGGCGCGGACGCCGGCCTGGAGGCGGGGGGACGCCAACATCCGGTCCACCTGTCGCGCCAAGCCCCGCTGCGAGTTCAATTTGCCGCGTCGGGCTGCATCGAGCAGGGTCTGGTCGGGCGCCGAATCCCACAACAGAAAGCTGAGCTTTGAAGCGCGAGCATAGGCATCGAGCGTGGAGGGAGCACCCGCTTTGATCGGACCCTGTACGTCGTACCATTCAAACAGGAATTCCGGTGAGACCAGCAGGTTCCCCAGACTGTCCTGCAGTCCCGCATAAAAATCCTTGGTCTGCTGTGCGGTGTCATGAGCAATCCCGATCTGCGTGCCCAGTTCCTCTGCCGTGAGAGGGCGCCGATAGAGCAGTTCCCCGACCTCAGCGATGAAGTGGCTGGCGCAATGGTCGTCGGGTGCCGTGACGGAGCTCGGGGTACAAGGCACCATCACCGCCCGGTGTGATTCGTCGAGAACCTGCGAGGCTATCGACTGCGCCATGGCGTGATATTGATCCAACTCATCGGCGGTAATACTTTCGCTACCCGCCCCGATCGCGAGCAGCCCGTCTTGCCGAATCTCCGGCGCGAACCGCCCGCCGATGGCGATGTCGGATCCGAATATATCGGTGACAATCTGGCGGTATTGGTTCGGACTCAGACGCACGAGCATCGCGGGACCCGCGGCCACACTGGGCGCAGCCGATCCGGAGGCCTGCCCGGACGCTGCCTGTGCGGAACTGCTCAGCATCGCCGCCAATGCCAGGCAAGCCGATGCCAGGCATATTGTTGGCGCTACCGATGATCGGCGGGGTGGTGAGATCTGCTGATGCATCATCATGGGTTCTCAGGGGCGATGGCCCGCTACGGCTTGTTTTGGGCCGCCAGCTGGACTGGCGGGGGCGGGGCAGTGCCCTGCGCAGGGACGATGAACGCCGGTACGGCTTCAATAGCCCATGCGGTCGATATCGACCGGTTCTGTCCCGTCTTGGGATCAGGGTCGGCGTCAGCCAAGTTCCTCAGCGCCCAATAGAGCCCCGGAATATCGACACCGGCCTGGCCTTGCTCGAAATTGATCGCCCCGTGACCGATGGGGGCAAAGATCTCCATCCAAGGTTGATAGCCACCCATCATCCCATCCGCGTCGCCATTGGACTTCAGAGTCAGTCGTAAATGCGTGTGGGACAGATCCAGTCTGCTCACCAGAACCGGATCGCCGATCAGATGAAGATCGTGATGGTCGGTAAGGGTGACGACTCCGTCTTTGATTTGTCCCTCAAACACGTTATGAGAGCGCGGATCGGGATCGATTCTGAATGTCGCGTGCGACTCGGTGTTGCCTTGCGCGTTGAGCAGAACGTGATCGAGCGATCGAGTGATGTCGAGCGTCACTGGGCCGTCCTTGCTCAGATCCTCGCCAGTGATCGTGATCAACCAGGCGGGAAATGAGGGACGAAGAGTGCTCCACTCGACGGTATAGAACGACGGGGTCGCAAGGGTGGCCGGTGGTCCGCGAAAATCGGTGGCGCAACCGAACACTCGAAACAGCTGATTGTTGACGCCCTTCTCATGGGTGACGGGGTCTTCAAAGGAATTGGGAGAATCTGCGCCCCGACCGTCAAGATTAAAGCCGTAGGCGTAGCGGCCGATGACCCAGTGAAGCTTCGGATCGATCACGGCTGCCGGATTCACGTAGGCATTCACGGGTTTGCCGTTTACACGCCCCCGGTTGGTGATCATGTTGCGAGCCGCAGCGGCTTCGGGACCACCGCCTTCGTACGTGGCAAGGGTCTTTTCGGCGTCGGCTTGCGACATCCCCAGTGCCACCAATTCATCGGTTAATTGCTGGACGTGATACGGATCGACGCCGCCTTGGCAGTCGTCCTTGGTCGAGTAGGCCGCGTTCGTAAACAGGCTTACGACGTAGCTCTTCGTCTCACTGGCGGCTGCATTCTGGGCGGGCAACAGCGAGAAAATTGCGATTGCCCCGGCCCAAAGCATCGCCAAAGGAGGCAATGACTTCGGTTTGAATAACCGCGCTAATCCTTCCATGGCATACACCCTCTCGCATCCGCCGATGCGGCCCCCAACTTATGCTTATGCCCCATTAGCATTTAGCCTTCCACGGAGAATACGTCAAGGCCGCAGGGGATAGGGTCAAGGCCTCAGCGGATACGCCAGGTAATTGCCGCCCGGTGGTAGATTTTGGCGGTCGAGCCGCCTGGCAACCTCAGCGTCCCGGTCGGTACGTGCTGAAGCGAGCGATGGGCCTCAGGTAGCGTCTGGCAAGTCGCGCTGCAGCGCAGCGCGTCGGTAGCCGAGAGCGCCGCGGTACTTGCGAAGACTGCGTCCAGCCTGCGTGTCTCGCTCAATTCTTCGGCACAATACGCCTCACACCTTTGCCTCTCCAGGGTACAAATTACCGTGCGGACGCGTCAAAACAGCGAGTACCTATTTGCTCGGGCTAAACTCTCCGACGCCTCGCACGCACACTCGGCGGACGTTGCTCTGACAACCTCACCCATGTGCAAGCCGCGCTTTGCCACATTCTGGCCTATGCTGCTTTTTGCGCTGCCCTGCCAGGCGCCGGCAGGCAGTCAGGCGCTGGCTAAAGCGAGCGCCGCACAGGGGCAGCTGGACTTGGGCCGAGCCGCGTCGGCCGACAAGCATGCAAGCGAGGGCGTCTACACGTCCGCCCAAGCGACACGGGGCAGAGCACTGTTCGGCGACAACTGCGCGATCTGCCATGGCGGCGATCTGCAAGGAATGGGGAATAACCCCCCTCTCGCCGGCCCGTCGTTCTTGGAGAAATGGGGCGGCCTGCCTCTGGGGGCGCTGCACGGCGTCATCGACAAGAGCATGCCGCCCGGAAATGGCGGTCTGTTGGGCGCGGTCTCGGAAGCTGATGTCGTGGCCTACATCCTTTCGCAAAACGGCTTTCCCGCTGGAGCCAATAGCTTGCCGGTGGATGCCAGCGGCTTGTCGGTTATCACGATCGACAAGCCGGGATCCACTGTCGCTACTCTGGCGGCCGCGGCGGCCGCCTTTGCCCAAACCGGCGCACCTGCTCCGAGCGGTGCGCCGGCTCAAAATGGCGCACCACCCCGGCGTACTCCGCAGCCTTATGTTCCTCCCGCGAGCTTTTCGCCTCCCGCATCGGGCCCGGTGGCCGGCGCCGAACCCGGCGGCAACACGAACACGCTCCATCCGATCGACAACTTCGTACCGGTGACGGACGACGCATTGCGCAGCCCCGACCCGTCTGATTGGTTGCTGTTCCGTGGCAACTATCAAGGATGGGGCTTCTCCAAGCTCAACCAGATTAACAAGACCAATGTGAAAGGATTGCAGCTTGTCTGGTCGCGCCTGATGGACCCTGGCGTCAATGAGGGCACGCCGCTGGTCTACAAGGGCGTGATGTACCTGGCCAATCCCAATGACGTGATCCAGGCGATCGACGCGGCCACCGGCGAACTGCTGTGGCAATATCGCCGCCGCCTGCCGACGCTGAAACAGATGAACAACGACGTTTACGCTCTGCGCAAACGCGACATCTTCCTCTGGCATGACAAGATCTATACCACCACGGGCGACTCCTATCTGGTGGCCCTGGACGCCAGGACCGGCAAGGAGATCTGGCAGGTCAGTCGCGGTGGTGATCTCTATGCCACCAGTTCAACCGGGCCTATTGTGGTGAATGGTATCGTCCTGGCCGGTTCCACCTGCCAGTTCGCACCCTTCCCGTGTTTTGTGGACGCGCATGACGCCGAAACCGGCAAGCTACTCTGGCGCAACGAGGTCGTGCCCAAACGCGGCGAGCCAGGCGACGAGACTTGGGCCAAAAAACCTTATGCCGAACGCTGGGGCACCGGCGTCTGGGGACCCATGGTCTACGATCCCGATCTAAACATGCTCTTTTATGGTTCCAGTGGAGTTACCCCCGCCTCGGAGGCGCAGCGCAATATGGTCGGTGCCACCATGGCCGGGACCAACACGCGTTGGGCGGTCGATCCCAGAACTGGCAAGGTGATATGGCGCCATCAGGTCCTGCCTGAGGACAATTGGGACCAGGAGTGCACCTTTGAAATGATGCCGATCATCACTCCGGTCCATCCCGATGCCAAGGCAGAGGGGATGATGGCTGTGGGAGCCAAGGCCGCCTCCAACAGTCGCAAAACGCTGACCGGCGTACCGTGCAAGACCTCCATCATGTGGAGCTTTGACGCCGCCAATGGCGATTTCCTCTGGGCCAAGTCCACCGCCTTGCAGAACGTGGTGGACCATATTGACCACAACGGCAGAGTTTTTCTGAACGAGTCCAAGCTGATGCGCGACATCAACGCGAACTATCACGTTTGCCCGAGCACGAATGGTGGCCGCGACTGGCCCTTTTCGGCCTACAGTCCCGAAACCAATGTCATGTATGTGCAGTTGCAGAATCTCTGCATGGACACACGGGTACGAGCCGACAATATCCCGAGCGGGCCCAGCAGCATGTATAACACCAGGGGCAGCCAGATGTTAGCCGACGGGAAGACCAACATCGGGCGCATCGACGCCATCTCGGTAGAGACCGGAAAGACACTGTGGACCTGGGAAACGCGCGCTTCCAACTATTCGCCGATCCTGGCCACATCAGGCGGACTCCTCTTTAATGGCGGACTGGACCGTTGGTTTCGAGGCCTTGACCAGTCTGACGGCAAGGTCCTGTGGCAGGCGCGGCTGGGCTCTCAGATACACGGAGCGCCGGTCAGCTTTAGCGTGAACGGCCGCCAATATATTGCAGTGGCGGCCGGCGGCGGCTGGGATGGCCAGGCCGCGACCCTCGAGCCCGATATCGACCAGCCGGCGGGCGGCAACATGATCTATGTCTTTGCGTTGCCCGAATAGTACGACAACCCAGAGTCCACGCGCCTTGACCAAGGCAGATCCGCGCGCTGATTCCGCTCCCCAACGCGGCCGGTCCACACAACCCGCTATGCCATCATTGGCCCGCTCTTGCGATACGGCTAGGCTGGATCGCGGTCACCGAGAGGCCCGACGCCGCCTCGGTAACGAGTGTCTTGCAACTGCACCCTGACTTTGTCGGGGTCGGTGAACATGAGTTCCCTTGTATCGCCGCGACTGAAGACGTGCGCAGTCACCCCTAAAGCACGCAACTCGGTCCCGACTGCGTCCGCGTCAAAATTCTTCAACCCAAAACACACATGATTGAGCCCGGTGGGCTGACCCTTGGCGGGATAGATACCAAAGAAACTCGATCCCGCGTTCAAGTTGATACCGCCTTCTGAATCCTGACGATTCAGCACAGGCATTCCGAATAGATGCTGATAGAACTGGGTGGACTTCCGTACATCATTAACCACGATTGACACGTGGTTAATCGAAGCCGCCGTTCCGATCGCCGGCTTGGCATTTGCCAATGCGGGTGTCATCGCTATTGCCGTCAAACCAAACAGCAGGTCCCGACGTGAAATTTGCCCTTTCTCGTAGCGACTCACTAGTCCGTCAAGTTGCGCAATCATTGTAGCCCCCTGTTATTGCTTTTGATGCTGCAGTCCGCCCATTTGTATCGACGATACGATGAGCAATTGTACACGGCCGTCGCTGGCCGCGCGCGGCAGTAGGGGCTTCGGCTGCAGCGCCCGCGTGGCCTGGTGATGCCTGTTGATGGCAAGGAAGGCGCCTGGCGCCGAGATGAGTGCTGTGTGCACACAGGACCTATCCGGCCGATACCCTGTTACTGGATTGGCAGAACAATTGCCAACAACGAGGCGCAGCCTGATGTTCGAACGTTCGTGCCTTAGCATTGCGTCGCTCGCCATCTGCGCGGCTTCCACGAAACCCCTCGGCGCCGTGGGTTCGGCGAGCCGTCCGTCATTGTTTGGATGGCACTCCGTTTCCATCCGCCCTGCGTGCGATCTTGACAAACATGCGATTTAGCAGCTTACGTCGCATTACCAATTGTTGGACCCAGGCGGCGCGCATCATGCAATCGCCCCCATTTCCAGGGGCTTGTGAGCAATGACGTTTGGACGGACGGACAGTAAGCCGTCGCCCCTTTGCTGCTAGGGCGCCGAGATGGCCAAAGTACCCTGGCCCCGCCAGAGTGCGAATAAGCACTCGGCGCCCACCTTTGCGGCTTACGGCGTTGCTGTTCGCATTCGCTGATCGTTTCCGCAAGCTGCTCCGCCGATCATAGCGACGGGCGTGTCGCTAGGAGCAGACATAATGCAAAATGCGCAGACGGATCTAGCATCGGCCATCTGAGCCGCTGCTAGGGATGGGAAACCGTGCTACATGATGTCTTCGATATCGTAGTAATTGGCGCAATCATTTACGTACTGTTCGTAATCGGACGTCGACGCGTAAAGCCGTGGCCACGAGAGGGTCATGGCCAGACCTATTTCACCATGTCCTCTCAGACCAAGATCCGTCCCTGAAGAACCGCCTTTCGGCTCGCGTCTGCGCGTCAACGCCGACCGGGCGCGCAACAGGCGGGCTTACCGGATCCGGCTGATTCGGCTCAGCTGCGGCGACCGTCCAAGGCGATGACCAGCCCGCCGAGCACGATGGCGCCGATGCCCGCCCAGATGGGAACAGCCACGGTCTGGCGGTGCTGCACACTCAGATGCACTGGGCCGACGTTGGCGGTGCTGGTATGCCGCGTATACGTGAAGCCGCCGTAGAGCAAGGCCAGGACGCCGCCGACGATCAACAGGACACCGATCAGTTTGGCTGAGCTCATTGGTTGTCTCGCTCGGTGAGTGGGAATGCCCGTCCACGCCTGGGCATGGCCTTGGGGTCGCGTGCTACCGCCGCGCTATCTTCGCAAAGTCCTTCGCCCCACCGCCGCAACTACCCTGGCGCGTTTGGAGTAGGAGAGGGCTGACGTCGCAGTAGCAGATCGTGCGAAGATGCTTCCATGGCAACGGTAGTGAGCACGCAGCCAGCGGTGACCCCGGCAGTGCGTTGGCACGTCGTGACCGCCGGGTTCGTCAGCTACGGTTTCGACGCCATGGACTTCATGATGCTGGCGCTGGCCCTGCCGGCGATCATGGCCGAGTGGCATCTGTCGCTGGCCCAGGCGGGGCTGCTGGGTACCGCGGGCATGATCGGCGTGGCCTGCAGCAGCGTGCTCATCGGCTGGTACTCGGACAATTTTGGTCGCCGCCGCGCGCTGCTTACCAGCGTGGTGCTGTTCGGCGTTTTCACTGCGGCGATCGCGCTGACCGCGAACTGGTGGCAGGTGATGGGGCTGCGCTTCATGGCCGGCCTCGGGCTGGGCGGTTTGTGGGGCGTGGTGGCTACCTACATAGCTGAGACCTGGCCACCGCAGAGTCGCGGACGCACCGTGGGTTTCGTGCTCAGCAGCTGGCCGGTCGGCGTCATCGTGGCCGCTGCGGTGGCCGGACGGGTGCTGCCGCACTACGGCTGGCGCGCACTGTTCGGCTTCGGCGCCGCGGCGCTGCTGGCCGCGCTGTACGTACTGGTGTTCGTGCCTGAATCGGAGGTGTGGCGGCAACAGCGCGAGCGCCGGCCCGCGGGGGCCGCGCGCGTATCGGTCGCGGAGATCTTCAGGCCGGGTTTGGCACGCCTGACGCTACTTGGCACGGCTGCGGCTGCCTGTGTGCTGACCGGTTACTGGGGCGCCAACACGTGGCTGCCGACCTACCTCGTCCAGGAGCGTGGCCTTGCCCCGAGGCAGATGACCAACTTTATCATCGTGCTGAACGTCGGCATGTTCGCGGGCTATCAGCTGTTCGGCCTGCTCGCCGATCGCATCGGCCGTCGCATGGCGCTGATCGTGTGCTTCGTCGGGGCCACCGTGCTGTTGCCGCTGTACGCAGCGACACGCGATCCGCGCGTGTTGTTTTGGCTCGGGCCGGTGTTGGGGTTGTTCTTTGCCTACACAGGGCCGTTCGGTTCTTACTTTCCCTCGCTCTACCCGACGCGTATCCGCAGTCTGGGTGCCGGCTTCTGCTTCAATGTCGGCCGCGGTGTGGCGGCCTTCGCCCCCTACGTGCTGGGCGAGCTCGGCAGCAAAATTGGCCTGTCCGCCAGCATCGCGCTGTGTGCGGCGGGTTTTCTCGGCGCGGCGCTGTTCATGCTGCCGATGCCGGAAGTCGCACGCCTGGCGGACGAAGAGGCGGGCGGCTAGCGCTCACGCCTCGCGACTTCACTCGCTTTCGCTGGGACCGGCCTCCCCTTGTACCAGCCGGTAACCGACCGCGGTGTCTGTGAGCAGCCAGCGCGGACGGGTCGGGTCGGGCTCGAGTTTGCTGCGCAGCTGACGCATGTAGACCCGCAGATACGCAATGCGCTCCGCGCTGCCCGGTCCCCACACCTGTTGCAGCAGCGCGCGATGCGTGACCACCAGGCCGAGACGCTGGTGCAGCACTTCGAGCAGACGATACTCGGTCCGGGTCAGGTGCAGCGATCCACCCGCGGCATCCTGCGTGCGCCGCGCCGTCAGATCGATGCGCCAGGGTCCGATCTGCACCAGCGCGCCATGCCCGCCGCGATTTCCGGCATGGCGCAGCGCGACCCGAACGCGGGCCACGAGCTCGCGCGCGCCAAAGGGCTTGCTCAGATAGTCGTCCGCGCCGAGCTCGAGCGCCGCGACCTTGTCGGCCTCGGCGCTGCGCGCCGATAGGACGATGATCGGCATCGCCGACCAGCGGCGCACCTGCTCGATGATCTGCAGGCCGTCGCTATCGGGCAGCCCCAGATCGATGATGAGCAGGTCCCACTTGTGATTGCGCGCCGCCGCCAACCCGCTGGCGCCATCCGCGGCCTCGACGACCCCAAGCTGCTCGAGCTGCAGCAGTGTGCGCACGACGTGCCGAATCTGCGCATCGTCTTCGATGAGCAGCACCAGGCGGCTGGCGAGCGTCACGGCATCGTCAGCGCGTCGGCCGGAACATCGGGCAGGGGCTGATGTTCCGGCAGCGGCAGCGTGAAGCGAAAGGCCGCACCGTGCGGCGAGCGGTTCTCCGCCCAGACTCGCCCATCGTGCAGCGAGAGAATGGTGCGGCAGATCGTCAGCCCCAGGCCGATACCGCCGACGGTGCCTTCTGGGGCACCGCGCTGGAATTTCTCGAACAGGACCTGCGGATCATTGCCGGGCAGCCCGGGCCCCTCGTCCTCGACACTGATCTCCAGCTGCCGGCGTCCGGTGCGCGCACTGATGCGGATGCGCGCCCCGGATGGCGTGTACTTCGCGGCGTTATCGAGCAGGTTCTCGAGCACCTGCTCGATGAGCCGCCCGTCGACATGCAGTAGCGGCAAAGCGGCGGGCAGCTCGACCTGCACCGGATGCGGGCGCAGACGGCCCTCGAGCCGATGCAGCACGGAGCCGACCAGCTCATCGAGGCCATACCAGTCCAGCCGCGGGTGGATGGCGCCGGTCTCCAGGCGCACCAGATCCAGCAGCGTCGTGATGCGCTCACTGACGCGCTCGGCCTGCTCGGAGACGGACTGCGCCAGCGCACGTCGCTCCTCGAGCGGGAGGTTCTCGGCATTGGCGGCGAGTGTGGCCGCGCCGCCGGCGATGGTCGCAAGCGGTGTCCGCAGATCGTGCGAGATCGAGGCCAGCAGCGCATTGCGGATGCCTTCTGCCTCGGCGCGCACCTCGGCCGCCTGCGCGTGCGCGGCCAGATCCGCTCGCTCGAGGGCCAGTCCGATCTGCGCCGCGAAGGTCTCCAGCAGACGAAACTGCTCGGGCAGCGTCACGCGTCGCGGATTGCCCGGCAGCACGGCCATCGTGGCCAGCACGCGCGTGGCACCGGAGAGCGGCAGATAGAGCGCTTCGGCACCCGCCAGCGTGTCGGTGCCCAGGCCCGCGGCCTTGCGGTGATCCAATACCCACTGTGCCACGCCCGCATCGGCCTGCTGGTAAAAGTCCGCTGGCTCCCCGGCCGGGGACTGCCCGGCGGCGGCAGGCTGCTCGCCCGCGGGGTGCTGCTCGCCCGTGGAAGCTGCCGCGAGGCGGCCGGCCTCGTCGGGAAACAGGATGGCGACGCGACTGGCAAATACCTCGCCGACATGCTGGACGGCGATCTCGGCCATCTCGCGCCGCGAGCGTGCCAGCGCCAGACCGCGGCTCATCGCATACAGCAGCGCCGTGCGCCGCTCGCGGTGGGCGGCGACACGCGCCTGTAGACGCACGCTGGCGTTGAGATTTCCAACGATCAGCGCCACACCGAGCATGGTGGCGAAGGTGATCAGGTACTGCGCATCGCTGACGGCGAAGGTATAGAGCGGCGGTACGAACATGAAGTCGAACGCCGCGACGCCCAGCACCGAGCTGAGTGTGGCGGCGCGCCTCCCGCCGTACACGGCCACCAGCGCGGTGCTCAGCAGGTAGATCATGGCAAGGTTCGTCTGTCCGACACGCGGAGCGATGTGCGTGACGACTATGCACAGCAGGGTCGCCGCGAGCGTGGCGAGCACCGCCAGCAGGTAGCGCCGCACATGCGACTTGCCGGAGGGCAGGGGCGTGATCGTCGCAGGCTGGTCGTCCTGCCTGATCGCAGGCCGGTGCGAGAGCGGCGCGTCGCCGCGACCGATGACGACGACATCGAAAGCACGCGCGCTGTCGAGCAGCTCGTCGGTCACCGAATGGCGCCACCAGCGCTGCCAGCGCGGGCGGTTGGCAGAGCCGACCAACAGGCGCGTCACGTTGCGCGCGCGGGCGTATTCGAGCAATTCCGCGGCCACCGAGGAGCCGCCCAGGGTGATGGCCTCCGCGCCGAGCTGTGTCGCCAGGCGCAGCACCGCGATGCGCCGGTTGCGCTCGCTGTCGGAGAGGCGCATCAGCGCCGGGGTCTCGACGTAGATCACCAGCCACTGCGCATCGAGGCGGTCGGCGGCGCGCTTGCCCGCGCGCACCAACCCTTCCGCCTGTGCGTCCGGTCCCACCGCCACGAGCAGCCGTTCGCGTGCCGCCCAGGCACCCCGCACGGCCTTCTCCTGCCGATACTCGCGCATGGCATGGTCGACGCGATCGGCAGTCTTGCGCAGCGCCAGCTCACGCAGTGCGATGAGATTGCCCTTGCGAAAGAAATTCTGCAGGGCGCGCTCGGCCTGATGCGGCACGTACACGCGCCCCTCGCGCAGCCGCTGCAACAGATCGTCGGGCGGCACGTCGACCAGCTTGACCTCATCGGCCTGGTCGAAGAGCCGATCGGGCAACGTCTCCTGCTGACGCACACCGGTGATCTGGGCGACCACATCGCTCAAAGACTCCAGATGCTGCACGTTGACGGTGGTGTAGACGTCGATGCCCGCATCGAGCAGCTCCTCGACATCCTGCCAGCGCTTCTCATGGCGCGGGGGCGGCTCGCTCGAGTCATTGGTGTGCGCCAGCTCATCGACCAGCAGCAGGCGCGGGTGTCGGGCAAGCGCGGCATCGAGGTCGAACTCGCGCCGCTCGCTGTCGGCAAGACGTAGCGTGCGTGCCGGCAGCTGCTCCAATCCCTCCAGCAGCTGCTCGGTCTCGGCGCGTCCGTGCAACTCGACGTAGCCGGCGACCACGTCCACACCGGCAGCGACCTGGCGCCGTGCGGCCTCGAGCATTGCGTAGGTTTTGCCGACGCCGGCATTGGCGCCGAAGAAAATAGTCAGGTGGCCGCGCTGCGCGCGCGCCTCTCCGGCCTTGACACGAGCCAGCAGCAGGTCGGGATCGGGTCGGCTGTCCTTGCCAGGCGCCTCACTCATCTGCGGCTATTATCCGCCATGCGCCCACCATTCAGTAGAGCGCATCGAGCGCGAGATTCAACTGCAGCACATTGACGCGCGGCTCGCCGAACACGCCCCACTGGCGGCCCTGGATGTGCGCGCTGACCAGCGAGCGCAGCTGCGCGGGGTCGATCTTGCGCGCGCGGGCCACGCGCGACACCTGGTAGAGCGCGGCTGCCGGGCTGATGTCCGGATCCAGGCCGCTCGCCGAGGCGGTGACCAGATCGACCGGCACGGGCAGAGGGTTGCCCGGGTCGACAGCCTGCAGCGCTGCGACCCGCATGCGAACCGCAGCGAGCTGCGCGGGGTTGGTCGGACCGAGATTCGAGCCGCTCGAGGCGATGCCGTTATACGGCTGGGGCGTGGTCGCCGAGGGTCGAGGCCAGAAGTAGCGTGATTGGTCGAAGGGTTGGCCAAGCAGTGCCGAGCCAACCACGCGTCCATGCTGGCGCAGCAACGATCCGTGCGCCTGCTGCCGGCAGCACAGCAGTGCGGCTCCGGTGACCAGCAGTGGATAGGCGATGCCCGTGAGCGCCGTGAGGACGATGAGTGCCAGCACCGACTGCAGCCACAACTTTGCCATGTGCATCTCCTTACGCTGCGCGGCCTACCAGATGCAGCCCGGCGAGGACCATGTCGATGAGCTTGATGCCCAGAAACGGGGCGATCAGCCCACCCACGCCGTAGAGCAGCAGATTGCGCTGCAGGAGCGCCGAGGCACCCACTGCGCGGTAGCGCACGCCGCGCAGTGCCAGCGGGATCAGCGCGATGATGATCAGCGCATTGAAGATCACCGCTGAGAGGATGGCGCTCTCGGGGCTGGCCAGGTGCATGACATTGAGCGCCTCGAGGGACGGGTACGTACCGGCGAAGGCGGCCGGGATGATCGCGAAGTACTTGGCGACGTCGTTGGCGATGCTGAAGGTGGTCAACGAACCGCGCGTAATGAGCAGCTGCTTGCCGACCTCCACGATCTCGATGAGCTTGGTCGGATTGGAATCCAGATCCACCATGTTGCCGGCTTCCTTGGCGGCCTGCGTGCCGGTGTTCATGGCGACCGCCACATCGGCCTGTGCCAGCGCCGGCGCATCATTGGTGCCGTCCCCGCACATGGCGACCAGCCGCCCCTGCTGCTGCTGATCACGAATCAGCTTGAGCTTGGCCTCCGGTGTGGCCTCGGCCAGAAAGTCATCGACGCCGGCTTCGGCGGCGATCGCCGCGGCGGTGAGACGATTGTCGCCGGTGATCATGATGGTGCGGATACCCATGCGGCGCAGCTCCGCGAAGCGCTCGCGGATGCCGCCCTTGACGATATCCTTGAGCTCGATGACCCCGAGTGCGCGCGCACCCTCGGCCACCACCAAGGGAGTGGCGCCCTGGCGTGCGACGTTCTGCACCTCCCGCTGCAGCTCGGGGGGTATCGCCGCCCCCTGTTCGCCGAGCCAGGCGGCGATCGCCTCCGCGGCACCCTTGCGGATGCGGCGATCTGGCAGGTCAACGCCGCTCATGCGCGTCTGGGCGCTGAAGGGAATGAACTGCGCCGCCGCAGGGGTGAGCTCGCGGCCGCGGATGCCGTGCTGCTGCTTGGCCAGCACTACGATCGAGCGGCCTTCGGGCGTCTCGTCGGCGAGCGAGGAGAGTTGCGCAGCGTCGGCGAGCTCGGCCGCGCTCACGCCGGGGGCACTGATGAAGCGCGAGGCGAGCCGGTTTCCCAGCGTGATGGTGCCGGTCTTGTCGAGCAGCAGTACATCCACGTCCCCGGCGGCTTCCACGGCGCGGCCCGAGGTGGCGATGACATTGGCCTGGATCATGCGGTCCATGCCGGCGATGCCGATGGCCGAGAGCAGCGCGCCGATGGTGGTGGGAATCAGGCAGACCAGCAGGGCCACCAGGATGGTGATCGAGATGGTGACGCCATGGCCGGCGACGCCGATGCTGTAGATGGAGAAGGGCAGCAGCGTGCCCGTGGTCTTCAGGAAGATGAGCGTGAGCCCGGCGAGCAGGATGGCCAGCGCGATCTCATTGGGAGTGCGCTGCCGCTTGGCGCCCTCCACCATCGCGATCATGCGATCGAGAAAGGCCTCGCCCGGATTGGCCGTGATGCGCACCTGCAGGCTGTCGGACAGCAGACGGGTGCCGCCCGTCACGGCCGAGCGATCACCGCCGGCCTCGCGGATCACGGGCGCGGACTCGCCGGTGATGGCGCTCTCGTCCACGGAGGCAGTGCCGAAGATGACCTCGCCGTCGCCGGGGATGGTATCGCCGGACTCCACCAGCACAACATCCCCACGACGCAGCTGCCGGGAGGGGACGGTCTCGTAGCCCTGGTCCGTGCGACCTGCGGGGAAGCGACGCGCAGTGACGTCGTGCTTGCTCGCACGCAGCGTCGCCGCCTGCGCTTTGCCGCGGCCTTCGGCGACGGCCTCGGCGAAGTTGGCGAACAGCAGCGTCGCCCACAGCCACAGCGCGATGGCCAGCACGAAGCCGGTGCGGCCTTCGCCATGCAGGTGCCCGCCGAGCTGAGCCAACCACAGACCCGTGATCAGCACGCTGCCCACCAGCACGACGAACATCACGGGATTACGCCATTGCACCCAGGGCGCGAGCTTGATGAAGGAGTCGCGTACGGCGACGCGCATCAGCGCGGGGTCGAACAGCGGCCGTGAGCGGGCGAGGGTGGTCATGCGGGCCTCGTGAAGTGGACGCTAGTGCAGGTGCAGGAACTGCAGCTCCTCGACCACGGGGCCGAGGGCCAATGCAGGAAAGAAGGCCAGCGCACCGACGATTACGACCACGGCGGCCAGCAGTCCCACGAACAGCGGCGTGTGCGTGGGCAGCGTGCCGGCACCCGCCGGCACATACTTTTTGCCGGCGAGGCTGCCGGCTATCGCCATTACTGCGACGATTGGCCAAAAGCGCGCCAGCCACATCACGACTCCGAGCGCGACGTTGTAGAACACGGTGTTGGCCGACAAGCCTGCGAAGGCACTGCCGTTGTTGCCCGAGGCGGAGGAGAAGGCGTAGAGGATCTCGGAGAAGCCGTGTGCCCCTGGATTGGCGGTGCCTGCGCGACCGACGGCCAGCGAGACGCCGAAGGCGGTGCCCAGCAACGCGCAGAACGGCGGAATCAGCAGGAACAGCGAGGCCATCTTCATCTCGAAGGATTCGAGCTTCTTGCCCAGGTACTCCGGCGTGCGTCCAACCATGAGCCCGGCGATGAACACCGCAACGATGGCAAACACCAGCATGCCGTACAGGCCCGAGCCCACGCCGCCGAAGATCACCTCGCCGAGTTGGATCAGCCACAGCGCAATGAGGCCTCCCAGCGGCGTGTAGGAATCATGCATGGCATTGACCGAGCCGTTGGAGGCTGCGGTGGTGGCAACGGACCACAGGGCGGAGTCCGGCACGCCGAAGCGCGTCTCCTTGCCCTCCATGTTGCCGCCGCCCTGCGCGGCCATCGCAGCTTCGACATGCATCTGCGCGACGCTCGCAGGATAGCCGTGATTGGCACGCCCCTCGGCCCAGCCCTCCGCGATCAGCAGCGGTACGAAGATCACCAGCATCGCCGCCAGCAGCGCCCAGCCCTGGCGCCGATCGCCGAGCATGCAGCCGAGCGTGTAACAGAGCGCGGCGGGAATCAGCAGGATCGCGAGCACCTCCAGAAAGTCCGCGAGGGGTGTGGGGTTCTCGAAAGGATGTGCGGAGTTGACGTTGAAGAAGCCCCCGCCGTTGGTGCCGAGCTGCTTGATGGCGATCTGGCTGGCAGCCGGCCCGAGCGGGATGCTCTGCGAGTCGATACGCACGTTCTGCAACTTCGGGTTGCCCTGGGCGTCCTTCACCGGGTTGCCCGCGGCGTCGGTCACCGGCTCGCTGACCGAGATCGGATTCACGAGTGCGGCGGTCTGGTAGGGCTGGAACGTCTGCACGACGCCCTGACCGACCAGTACCAGCGCCAGCACCAGCGACAGAGGCAGCAGCACGTAGAGCGTGGAGCGCGTCAGATCGAGCCAGAAATTGCCGATGTGGCGCGACTGGCGCTCGCGAAAGCCCCGGATCAGGGCTAGCACCACGGCGATGCCGCTGGCCGCCGACAGGAAATTCTGCACCGCCAGCGCGAGCATCTGTGTGAGATAACTCATCGTGGATTCACCGGCATAGCCTTGCCAATTCGTGTTGGTGATGAAGCTGAGCGCGGTGTCGAAAGACGAATCCGGCGAGACGGCCGTCATGTGCTGTGGATTCAGCGGCAGGGGTGCCTGCAGGCGCTGCAGCGCGTAGACGGCCATGCCCCCGAGCAGGTTGAAGATCAGCAGCGCGAGCGTGTAATGCTTCCAGTCCATCGATTCCTGCGGATCGATCGCGCAGAGTCGATAGAGCGTGCGCTCCAGCCGCGAGCCCCTGCGAACCACCGCCGAGGTGCCGTCGAATACCCGCGCCATGTAGCCGCCCAGCGGTTTCACGAGCAGCAGCAGCACTGCCAAATACAGCGCGAACTGCAGCCAGCCGTTGGCGCCCACCTCAGAAGTCCTCCGCTTTCAGCAGCGCATAGAGCAGGTAGATGAACAGCGCCACGCCGCAGAGCAGGGCGATCCAGTAGAGCGCGCTCACGGCTTGACCGTGTGCCCGAGCAGCCGATCAAACAGCACGATGAGTCCCCAGGTCGATGCGCCGAGGACGAGCATCAAAGCGATGAGCCAGATATCCATGGGCGTGCTCCGTGCCGAATCTGGGCTGCATCCTGCGGCCGCGCGCCGTAAAGAAACCATAAAGAAACCGACCGCGAGGCAACGGACATCGGCCCGTCACAGGCAGTGCCCGTGCGCGCGGAACGTTCGCGCACTCGTGTCGTGCTCGAAGCGCTCGTCGGTACGCATCTGTGAAGTGCGGCGGCCCACGCTGCGTGGCATGTGTGCGCTTTGTCACACTTCTATCAGCGCGCTCCAACTATGAATGTAAGGAATCGCCGACACGTTGTCGGAGATATGCACCGCTCCTAGCATCTTCGGCGTACATCGACATCAAAGACGGGGAGCAAAGCCACATGGCAATGGTTGGTCTGCGCGCATGCGTGCCGGCGTTTCTGGTTCTGGCCCTCAGCGCCTGCGGGGGCGGTGCCGGTGCCGGTGCCGATTCGACCAGTGGCACTGCCCAGGCCAACCAATCGATATCGATCAACAGCACACCGGCCACCACGGCCTCGGTCGGCGCCGCCTATCAATCGGGGGTCGTCATCTCGGCCCCGGCGGGTGCCGTCGTCGGCTATAGCATCCAGGACAAACCGGCCTGGGTGACTTTCAATACCAAGACCGGTGTCCTGCTGGGCACGCCGGCTGCCTCCGACGTCGGCAATTATCCCAACGTGGTGGTCACAGCCAGCGACGGCACCAGCAGCGCCTCGACGCCACCCGTCACGATCACCGTCACGCAGCCCAGCAGCGCCAGCAGCAGCGCCAGCAGCAGCGCCAGCACCAGCAGCAATTCAGGCACAGTCTCGCGGCCGAGCTACAACACCGGTAACGGCTTCTTCGTGCTCAACGGCAAACTCTACGATGCCAACGGCAATGAGTTTCGCATTCGCGGGGTGAACCGCCTGCACTGGGATTCGGATTCGGCGGCCGGTATCGCCAAGGCGGGCGCCAATACGGTGCGTTGGGATATCGACTTCACGCGCGCCGCCGGCACCAACGTCAGCCTGCTGCAGACACAATCGATCCAGTACGACAGCGTGCCGATTGCCGGAAACTGGACGGCGACCTGCGATAGCGACACGGCCTCTCTGCAGACGATCGTGTCGACCTGGGTGTCGCAGGCGACGCAGTGGACCACGCTCAATCCCTACCTCATCGTCAACGTCGCCAATGAGTGGGGCCCGGCCAATAGCAGCGTGTGGCGCGATGCCTATATCAGTGCGATCAGCCAACTGCGCGGCGCCGGCTACACCGGGCCGATTCTGGTCGATGCGGGTGGTTGCGGGCAGGATGAGTCCGATCTGACGCAATACGCGCAGGCCGTCTTTCAAAGCGACCCGGAGCGCAACATCCTCTTCGCCGAGCACCTGTACGGCAGCGTGAACGATTACTCGGCAAGCATCCGCAGCGTGCAGAAGGGCAATCCGACGGTCATCACCCTCAGCAGCAACAGCTCCACGCATCCGTTCGTGCCCGGCTACAGCGGCAGCGGCAATACATATTCCGGCATCAATGCCTACTCGATCAGCGGCGTGCAGGGCATGACGCAGCTCAATGGCGAGCAGCCCGCGACCACCAACATCGGCGGCACGCCCGGCGCATGGACCGTGACGCTGAATGTGGACAGCACCAATTGGCCCGATTACAGCGGCGGAGGCACCGTCGTCGACTACAACGGAAACTATGCGTTGCGCATCGCGCGTATGGCCGCGATGGCGCAGAGCAGCGGCGCGGTGTTCCTCATCGGCGAGTTCGGTCCCGGTAATAATATCGGGCCTAGCCCGACCATGGTCACGCCGGGCGAGATCATCCAGGCGGCCGAAGCCAATGGGATCGGCTGGCTACCCTGGGCCTGGGACGACAACGACCTGGCCGGTGGTGGCTCCGACAACAACTGGTTCAGCATGACGTACGCGGGCCCGGGCATTTACGACGCGGTGTCGGACCTCACCAGCTACGGGCAGGACGTCGTGCTCAACCCGACCTACGGCATCACCAAGCTCGCGAAGCCCGCCTCGGTCTTCAGTTCGCTGTAGCACTCTCTCGCGAGGCGCCGACGCAGCGCGCTCGGGTTAGTCCGCTGCGCGGTGTGCGCTACACTAGGGTCGATGTTCTGCTTCGTCTCGCCGCGCGCGCCGCTTGCGCTGCTTGCGCCGCTGGTGTCGGTCCTGCTGATGGTGATCGCCCTGCCGGCAGCCGCAGCGCATGCTGCTGCGGCGACGCCCGCGGCAGTCCGGCCGGCCGGCAACCACGGCGATGGCTTCTTCGTGCTGAAGGGCGAGTTGTTTGACCCGGCCGGACATGAATTTCGCATCCGCGGCGTGAACCGCCTGCACTGGGACTCGAATTCCGCCGACGGCATCGCCCGCAGCGGTGCCAACACGGAGCGCTGGGACGTGGATTTCACGCGCCCTGGCGCGGCGAATGTCGCCATGATTCGGCGCGAATCCATTGCGCGACGCATAGTGCCCATCGTCGGCAACTGGAGTGGCACCTGCAGCGCCGACCCCGGCAAGCTCGAAGCCATCGTGGCGAGCTGGATCGCGCAAGCGAAGCAGTGGACGCGGCTCAACCGCGACCTGATCGTCAATATCGCCAATGAATGGGGCCCTGCCGACAGCCCCGTGTGGCGCGACGCCTATATCAGTGCGCTCGCCAGATTGCGCGCGGCGGGCTATAGCGGGCCGATGCTGATCGACTCGGGGGGCTGCGGCCAGGACGATGCGGATCTGCTGAAGTATTCGCAGGCGGTGTTCGACAGCGATCCGGAGCGCAACGTGATGTTCGCGCTGCATCTGTACGGCGGCACGAACGATTACTCCGCGTCGATACAGGCCGTCAGCAAGGGCAGCTCCACGCAAATCAGGCTGCAGGGCAGCTCGCCGATGCATCCCTTCGCGCCGTCCTTCGACGGCCACAACAACAGCTATTCGGGGATCAGGGTCTACCAGATCAGCGACGTGCGAGGCATGGCACCGCTCAATGGCATGCAGCCGGCCCGCCAGAATGTGGGCGGCACGCCCGGTGACTGGACGGTCTCCCTGACAGTGGATAGCAGCGCCTGGCCGGACTACGCCGGTGGCGGACGCATCGTCGACTACTACGGCAACTACGCCCTGAAGATCGAGCGGCTCGCGGCGCTGACGCGTCGCAGCGGAGCGGTCTATATCGTTGGCGAGTTCGGCCCGGGTCGCAATATCGGCACCAGCCCCACGCGCGTGACGCCCGCCGAGATCCTGACGGCGGCGGAGGCCGACGGCATCGGCTGGTTGGCCTGGGCTTGGGACGACAACAACTTGCCCAACGCCTCGGCCGACGACCACGGGTTCAGCATGACCTACCACGGCCCAGGTATTTTCAGGCAGGCTGCGGATCTGACACAGTTCGGTCGCCAGGTCGTTCTGGATCCCGTTTACGGCCTCAAGGCCCGCGCGCACCCCGCCTCGCGCTTCTAGCGCTTTCACCCAGGCGCTTACTGCGGCGCTTGTAGGGTCGCGCAAAAGTCAGCAGGTGTCGTCTGATAGCCATGTGGGGGTTTGCCGACACGTTGTAGGTCTCTCGCACCGCCAATACCATCCGCGCCCGAAACCCAACAAGTCCGAGCGGAGATGGGGAGATGCAGAGATTCGACTGGGGCCGGTATATGGCTTCCCTGTGCTTGGGTGTGAGCCTGGCCGGTTGCGGCGGCGCTTCTCAGACGACTTCCACTGCCAACAGCAGCAGCTCGGGGCAGATCTCGGCCAGCGCCGCCGGCATCACCATCACGGCCGCGGCACCGAGCTCCGCGCCGGTTGGTAGCGTCTACACCGTGCAGGTGCGGGCGCAGGCAACGGCCGATGACAGCATTGGCTACAGCATCCAGAACAAGCCGGGCTGGGCGACCTTCAGTACCGCCTCCGGTCAGCTGCAGGGCACGCCGAGCGCCACCGATCTGGGTACCTATCCGAACGTGGTGATCAGCGCCAGCGATGCGAGCGGTACGGCGTCTCTGCCCGGCTTTGCGGTGACCGTCAAGCAATCGGGTGCGGCGACCACCACGGTGCTGCGACCCTCGTACAACACAGGTAATGGCTTCTTCGTCCTGAATGGCACGCTATACGATCCGAACGGCACTGCATTTCGCCTGCGCGGCGTAAACCGCGTGCACTGGGATTCGGATTCGGCGGCCGGCATCGCCCTGTCCAAGGCCAACACCGTGCGGACCTTCATCGACTTCACACAGAATCCCGCCAACAACGTCAATCTGATCCAGACGCAGAACATCAACAATTCCGAGGTACCGGTCGTCACCTATGCGGGCACCGGCAGCGGCGAGACCTTGACCTCCTGCAGCGCGGATCCCTCGGTGCTGCAGGCGGCGGTGCAGGCCTGGACCTCGCAGGCATCGGCGTGGACTGCGCTCAACGAGTACCTGATCGTGAATATCGCCAATGAGTGGGGCCCCGCCAACAGCGCGACCTGGGAGAACGGCTACATCAGCGCGATCGCCAGTTTGCGCCAGGCCGGCTATACCGGGCCGCTGATGATCGATACCGGCGGCTGCGGTGAGGACCTCAGTGACCTGCTCAGCTATGCAACGGCGGTGTTCAACTCCGACCCCGAGAAGAATGTGATCTTCTCGCTGCACATGTACTACAACGCCTCCACGGCGCTGGCGAACAACTGGCTGCAGCAGCTGGTCGCTCTCAGCCAAGCGGCGGGCATGGTGTTCGTGATCGGCGAGTTTGGTCCCGGCAACAACATAGGGCCGAGTCCGACCACGGTGACGCCAGGGCAGATCATTACCGCGGCGGAGTCCACCGGTCTCGGCTGGCTCGCCTGGGCATGGGATGACAACAACCTGGCCGGTGGTGCCTCCGATAACGGCTGGTTCAGCATGACGTACGCCGGACCGGGGATCTACAACACCCCTGCCGACCTGACCGCCTACGGGCAGGATGTCGTGCTCAACAGCACCTACGGCATCAGCACGCTGGCGACACCCGCGTCGATTTTCTAATGCCAACACCGCGAAACGCCGAGATTAGCGTGCTCGATCCGCGGCGTCTGCGCGCGCTGGCGCGGCTGGCGTTGATTCTTGCAAGGAGACGCCCGTCCCTGAACTCGGGCGGATCAGCGTGGTGGCAACACCAGCTGCCCAGCCAGCAGCACCTCATCGCCGTTCTGCGAAGGCATCGCCCAGGGTCCGCGCGCCGCACCCAGCCAGGCTCCGAAGGCGGGTAGTCCGTAATCGTGTTCGACGAACTGCAGCGAGCTCGCATCGCTGCGGTTGGCTGCCAGGTGCAGCCTCACGGTCTCATCGCGGCAATCGGGGGTCACGCACAGCAGCGTCGTACCCCCTGACCAGCCTGCCGGTGCGACGAGATGCTGACCGCGGATGTCCAGGCCGCGCAGCGCCGCGCCGGGCGGAATGTACAACGCCATCTCATCCGTATTGGCAGAGCCCACCAGGCGCAGCGTGACCAGCGACTCCCCGCTCGTTGGCGCGTCAGCGGCCGCGGTGCGTATCTCGCCACGGGGCAGCGGCAGCCGCGGCGGGCCTGCTGAGGCTACGAAGCTCGAAGCGGGTGCCACCCCCGGTAGTGCGAGCGACTGCGCCTGAAATTCTGCCGCATGCTGCAGGCTCCGGGGCAGCGGAGCCGCGGGCTGTCCGGCCCAGGCGCTGTCCGCAATCCAGTGAGCGCTGCCCTGACTGGCGAAGCTGCCCTGAGTTTCGTAATAGAGAAGGTCGAGCCGCTCGGGGGCGGAGGCGCTGTAGGTAGGCTGCAGGCCGGTGACGACAGCGCCGAGCAGTGCGCCCGCGGCACAGGCGAGCACACTGGCGCGTCGGATCGGCGCCGACACAGTGGTCGCCATCAGCGGCAGCAGTGTCGTCAGGCCCAGCGAAGCACTCAGCGTGAAGGCAGCCTGCAGCTGCAGGCCCAGCAGCGCCTCACTGCCCGTGGCGAGAGGCAACCACAGTAGCAGCGCTGCCATGGCCGCGATGGTCGAGGCGATGCGGCCCCTGCGACCCTCCCAGCCGCCAGGGGCACGTCCGACCCACAGCAGCAGCACGACGGCCACGGCTGCGGGCCAGACGAGGTAGGGAACGAGCGCGGGCAGGTAGAGCGCGGCCAGTACGCCCAACACCCCGATCCAGAGCCACACCGTGGCGGTCAACTGGCGCGGGCTGCCGAGCGCACTGGTGAGCAGGAGCACGAGCCACACGGCAAGATCGAGCGCCGCGCGCATCGCCAGTGGGTGCGCATAGCTTGGGTCGGTGGTGCCCGAGATCCACGCGGCGATCATCGAGAGCACTTGGCCGAGCAGCACGCTGCCGCCGATCATCAACAGCGGTGCGCTGGCGGCGCGCAGTACCGGAACAGCCCGCGCGCGCGCGACCGCCCATATCAGCAGCAGCAGCACGACACCCGCCAGCGGCAGTGCCGCTGCCTGTGGCATGTGCGGCAGAAAATAGCCCAGCGTGCTCAGGTAGAGCGCATCGCTGCCGCGCAGCTCTCCGAAACGGGCGCTCTGCAGCGCGCGAACCATGGCCAGCAGGTTATCGCCCTGCATCTGCAGACTTGCGGGCGACAGCATCGAGATGCGGTCCAGCGGGGAATGGTAAGCCTGCACATTCTCGGCGATGGCGAAGTTCACCGACGGGATGCCCGCGCGAATGAAGAGCGTCAGATCCGTATCATTGGGCAAGCGACGGTAAATATCGGCGAACAGCGAACTGGCTGCCGAGAAGCGCACGTGCTGCGCATACAACTGCACCAGGCGCGCATCGCCCGGGCTGGTCTGAAACAGCAGGCTCGCCCCGCGCGTGCCGCGCGCCTCGACATTTACTGCTGCACCCACTTCACTGGCGAGCGCCGGATTCTGCAGCAACGCCGCGGCGCCGAGCAGGCCCGCCTCCTCTCCATCGCTGATCAACGCCAGCACCGGATGAGCGTCGGAGGGCGCGTGCGCGCCGGCGGCACGCAGGGCACGCGCGGCTTCCAGTATGCCCGCCACGCCGGCTGCGTCGTCGGAGGCGCCGGGACCCGCGGGGACCGAATCGGCATGGGCCATCATCAACACTGCACGGCCGACGCCGGGGCGCACCTCGGCGAGCAGATCACTCACCGTCGCACAGGGAATGAACGCAAATCCGCGCCAGGTATTGCAGACAAAGGCGCGGTAATTGTGAACGGGAATGCCCAAGGCGCGAAACTGCGCCACGATGCGATCCTGTAGGGCGGCGTCCTGGGCACTGCCGACCGGATGCGGCTGCTGATCCGCCAGCAGCGCGGCGAGTACGCGCTGTGCGCGTGCCGCCGAGAAGGCGTCGGCCGGTGCGCCAAAGCCGGCAATGTGGTGTGGCTCGGCCAGCAGGGCGCATAGCCATCCCAGTACGAGCACGGCCACGGCCGGCAGCCAGGCACGCACGATGGCTTGCATATCGCTCCCGGAAGTCGCGGCGGAATGGTATCGCGCAACGAGGCGCCATGGCAGTATCGCGCCCCGTGAGCAGACCGCGACGGACGCGCGAGGGCACGGATGGCCGGCGGCGCTGCTGGTGGGCGGCGGATGGCGACGCGGACTATGTGCGTTACCACGATCGGGAGTGGGGTCGGCCGGTACACGATGAGCAGCGCCTGTTCGAGATGCTCACGCTCGAGGGAGCGCAGGCAGGGCTGTCCTGGCGGACCATTCTGCGCAAGCGCGAGCGCTATCAACGGGTATTTGCCGAGTTCGATCCGGCACGCGTGGCGCGCTTCGGTGCGCGGCAGATCGCCCAGCTGCTGCGAGATCCGGGCATCGTACGCAATCGTTTGAAGATCGAGTCCACGGTCAGCAATGCGCGCGCCTTCCTGGCCGTGCAGCGCAAATTTGGCAGCTTCGATCGCTACCTTTGGCAGTTCGTGCAGCGACGAGCGCTGGTGCGCCGACCGGCGACGCGCCGGCAGGTGCCGGCGCGCAGCAAGCTCAGCGATCACATCGCGCGCGATCTGAAGCGGCGCGGCTTTCGTTTCATCGGTACGACGATCGTCTATGCCTTCCTGCAGGCGGTCGGCGTCATCAATGATCACTGCCGCGACTGTTTCTGTGCTCCTGCTGCACCGTTCGGGCGCTTGCCTGACAGCCGGAGCGCCTGTGCGCCGACGGTTCGCGCTGCCCGCGCGAGGCAGTCTGCTGTCCTCGAGAGTAGACGCGCGATTGAAGGAGGTAGCGTGGCACGATACAGCAAGGCGAGCAGCCGCAAGGTCAAGCGGGCCATGCATGAGCGCAAGCGCGGCACGCTTCGCAGCGGCAGCTCCGGTAAGAAGGTCACCAGTCGCAAACAGGCGATCGCCATCGGACTGTCCGAAGCGCGGCGCGCCGGCGCCCACGTGCCAGGCAAAAAGACTGCGAAAAAGAAATCTTCCGCACGTTCTTCGAGCGCCAAGCGCTCGCGTAGCCGTTCCTAGCGAGCCTGCGCGGCGTCGGATGCCGGCGCATCGCCGAGCCGGTCGCGCAACGCGGCGGTCAGTGTCAGGGAATGCTCGCGGGCCACGGTGTCGTACACCATGACGTGCACCATGAGCTCATCGGGACGCGCCACGCGCAGAAAGCCGCCCAGCTGCTGTTCCAACGTGGGCAAGCTGCCGACGAACGAATACCGCATTACCTGATTCAGCAGCGCCAGATCTCCGGGCGCCAGGCTCGCGGCCAGGTCATCCACCGGTGCAGGCAAGCGGCCGGGCTGCCCCCGCCGCAGCCGAACGAATGCCTGCTGATGCGATGAAAACAGACGCCGCGCGGCTTCATCGGTGTCCGCGGCGATCAGGTTGACGGTGGCCATGGCGTAGGGACGCTCGAGCTGGCGCGAGGGCTGGAACATCTGCCGGTAGAGCGCAAAGGCCTGCAGCAGCCAGTCGGGGGCAAAGTGAGCAGCGAACGCGAACGGCAGGCCGAGCACGGCGGCAAGCTCGGCGCTGTAGAGGCTCGAGCCAAGCAGCCAGATCGGCAGCTGCGTATCCAGCGCCGGTACCGCGCGGACCGGCTGCGAGGCCGCGGCGGCGCCGAAATAGCCGCGCAGCTCCCCGACATCCTGCGCGAAGCGATCGCTCGCCAGCAGATCCCGTCGCAACGCGCGCACTGTGGCCTGATCGGTGCCCGGCGCGCGCCCCAGGCCCAGATCGATCCGGTCCGGATACAGCGCCGCGAGCGTGCCGAACTGTTCGGCGATGATCAACGGCGCATGGTTGGGCAGCATCACCCCGCCGGCACCGATGCGCAGGCTGTGGGTGCCGGCCGCCAGATGAGCGATCACCACGGAGGTCGCGGCGCTGGCGATCCCCGGCATGTTGTGGTGCTCGGCCACCCAGTAGCGGCGGAACTGCAGCGTCTCGGCATGGCGCGCGAGGCGCAGGGAGGCGGCCAGCGCCTCGGCGGTGCTGCCGCCCTCGATGATGGGCACCAGATCGAGCACGGAAAATGGGATCATGGGACATCCTAGCAGGAGAGCTCTCATGATCATCCTGGTCACCGGTGCGACCTCGGGTTTCGGCGCGGCCATCGCACGGCAGTTCGCCCGCGAGGGGCACCAGATCATCGCGATCGGGCGGCGGGCCGAGCGTCTGGCGGCGCTGCGCGCGGAGTTCGGTGCCGAGCGTGTGCACGCGATCCAGCTGGATGTGCGCGATGGAGAGGCCGTGCGCTCGGCCGTGGAGTCGCTGCCCCCGGCGCTCGCCGGCATCGATGTGCTGGTCAACAATGCCGGCCTGGCGCTCGGCCTCGCGCCCGCCCATCAGGTCGAGCTCTCGGACTGGGAGCGGATGGTGGACACCAATGTGAAGGGGCTGATGTACATGACGCGCGCGGTGCTGGCAGGCATGGTCGAGCGCGATCGAGGGCATGTCATCAATATCGGCTCGATCGCGGGCAGCTATCCCTATCCGGGCGGCAATGTGTACGGAGGCACCAAGGCCTTCGTGCAACAGTTCTCGCGCAACCTGCGCGCCGACCTGTTGCACACGCATGTGCGTGTAACCTGCGTGGATCCGGGACTGGTGGGCGGCACGGAATTCTCAGTGGTGCGCTTTGTAGGCGATGCCGGGCGCGCCGCTAAGCTCTACGAGGGCACCGATGCGCTCACGCCAGAGGACGTCGCGGAAGCCGTGCATTGGGCGGCGATGCTGCCGGCGCGCGTCAACGTGAATTTCATCGAGCTCATGCCGGTGACGCAGTCCTTCGGTGCGCTGCCGGTGCACCGCGAGCCACCGCAGCGCTGACCGGTCGGTCAGTCCTTCGCTGGGACAACCCGCGCAGCCGCAGTGGGCGGCTCGAGGCTGTCGGTCGTTACCCGTACCTGAGACGGTAGCTTCTCCAACTGCTGCAGCACCTCGCTGCGGAACTCCAGTGGATGCGCGATCTTGCTGAAGGGCTCAGAGGTCCCGCCGGTGCCAATCACTAGAATGGTCCCATAACCCATGATCCTGCCGGTGGCGGATTCGGTGACCTCGATGGTTTCGATTTTGCTAAGTAGCATTTCGACGGTTCGACGGCTCGCCAGTCCCTGCTTGATGACCACGCGGCGATTCGTGACCGCCATTTCCGTGGCGTTACGTCGCACCATGCCGATCAACAGCGTGACGAAACCGGCCAGGAACAGCGCAGCGACCCCGCCTTCGATCAGATGCAGTGTGTCGACTCCGTAGATAGTGCGCTTCAACCAGTAAAAGTAAGCCAGCGCGCCGGCGCCCGCGAGGAACAGGCAGCCGAGCACCAGGTGACCGAACATCACCACCCAGTGAAGGCGCGTCCGGTAGATGATTTTTTCGCCGGGAATCAGGGTCGATGTGATGTAACTCATGGTAGTCACCAGCCTCCCGCCAACCGCGCAGAGCCTGTGCCGAGCGCCAGTACGACGCTGTCGGACAGTCCCGCTTTACGGCGCCCCTAGTGTAAGCGCGCGACGATCTGTTCGGAGACTTCCCACAGGCGGCGCGCAAGTGCCGGATCCTGGGCATCGGCTCGCGGCGCTGTGACCTGGCAGTCGGCGAGGTAGGCACCCGACAGCGCTGCGGCACGCGGATGCACGGCCGCGAAACACTGCGTGGCGGCACCCTGCGGGATGTTCTTGAAAAATAGCAGCGAGCCGAGAGCGAAGAACAGCTCCGCGCCGCCCGCCAGGTGCCGGCCGATGTGGGTGGCGATGACGCCGGGATGCACGGCGAGCGCGCTGCGTCCGCCCGTACCCAGTCGCCGCGCAAGCTCCTTGGCAAACAGCAGGTTGGCGAGCTTCGATTGACCGTAGGCCGTGAAGGGCCGGTAGCCGTGTTCTCCCGAGAGATTATCGAACTGGATGCCCTCGCGCGGCGCGCGACGATGCGCTGTGCTGCTGACCATGACGATACGGCCCTGCGCGGTGAGGTGGTCGAGCAGCCCGGTCACCAGCATGAAGTGACCGATGTGGTTGGCGAAGAACTGCAGCTCGTAGCCGTGCGCCTGCTGCAGTTGCCGCGGCGCCATGATGCCGGCATTGCAGATCACGGCATCGAGCGGGCCCGCGCTGCGCACCGTGGCGATGCAGCCGGCGACCGATCCTGGATCCGTGAGTTCGCAGGCAACCGCGCTGGTGCCTCCACCCACCGCCGCGCAGGCAGACTGCGCCTTCTCGAGTGTGCGTGCCGCGCCGAACACGTGCGCACCTCGCAGCGCGAGCACCCGCAGCGCTTCCAGGCCAAGCCCCGAGTTGCAACCGGTGATGAGTATGCGACGCGTGGCGAGAGACAGCCCCGCGGTGACCTCCTCGGCGGTGGAGCGGTATCCGAATCCGTCCGGGCCGCGGAGCGCGAGCCGTGTATAGAGCGACATGGTGCTTCGTCGCGAGGCAAGTGTCAGGGATTGATCGGCGCGCAGTTGGTACGCCCGGACATCGCGCAATCCTGGATCGCCGCCATGTTGCGCAGGATGTGCACGAGCACGACGCCGCCGACCGCCAGCAGCAGGACCACCACCAGCATCAAGGCCGCACGCCGGCGGTCCGGCAGCGGCTCCTCGCTCTGGCTCTGGTCTTCCGGGTCATCCGGCCCCTGTCTGCGCATCAGCACAGTCTCTGATCTCCGCCGTTGCAGCAATGCACCATCGAGTCCCGACCCCCGTGCGCATTATCCCCCGTTGCGGGCCGCCGGGCGATTGCCGGCCTCTCCCTGGCGCCTCTCATTCTTGCCGCCAAAGCGTCGTATATACTATGATGTATATATGCGCCGCACCGCAAAGCTATTCGTCAACGGCGGCAGCCAGGCCGTGCGGCTTCCGGCGGAGTTCCGCTTCAAGGTCTCAGAGGTATTCATCCGGCGCGATAGCCTCACCGGCGAGGTGATCCTGTCGGCGAAGTCGACCAGCGATACCTGGTCCGAGTTCTTCGCGCTGCGCGATCAAGTAGATCTGAGCCGCGACGTGACGCCGCAGCGGGCGTTGAACGAGAAACCGCCACGGGCTCGCGGATCGCCGAAGGAGCGCTGATGGCGCTGTACATGCTGAGTACGAACGTCGCGGTCTGTCTGATCCGCGGGACGTCGCGGGTGCTGGATGGGCGCATCGAATCTGCCCCGCACCGGGAACTGTGCATCTGCGCCGTCACGCGCGGTGAATTGCTATGTGACCTGACGAAGCGACGCAGCCGCAGGCACTATTTGGGCGGGCACTATCTGGAACTGCTGACAAAGAAGAAAGCGGAAGCCTCGCGGCTCGATCAAGCGACCGTGGAATCTCTGCGCAGCAGTACTCACGCTGCGCTGGCGCGGATGAGTCCGGTTGAAGCCAAGCTGTTGCGTGAGCGCTTTGGCATCGAGGCCAGCGGCCGGCAAGCTGATGTCGCAGGCGAACGCATGGGGCACAGCGACCAAACGCAGCACCTGTCGAGGCTGGTCGATCAGTTCCTCGCTCGTGTCTCGTGTTTGCCCTTTGATGAGGCTGCGGCCACGCAGTTCGCGACTGTTGCGGTTGAACTGCATCGGGCCGGCACACCCATGGGTACCACGGATACGATGATTGCTGGCCACGCAATGGCTGTCGGCGCCGTGCTTGTCACTGCCAACGAGGGCGGTTTCTCCGCTATCACCGGACTGAAAACGGAGGACTGGACGAAAGAGCCTTAAGAAAATGTCGCCTCACACCGGTGGCGGCGGCCCAAAACGCCCCGTCCCGCCACGCCATCGGCGCGTGTCACGAATGCGAGGGATGACCATTCCCGCTGCGTAGAGCCCTATACAACGACGTCTTGACTGACGCCGATAACGCCGAAAAAAAACAGGGAGGAGACATGAAGCACACCTTCGCCGGTGCGCTGGCGGGATTACTGTTGCTGGCGGTTATGAACGGTTCCCATGCGCAATCGGGGCCATCGGGCAACGGACCTGCGGCCAATGCCGCCGACCAGACTGGCAGCGACGATCAGCTACAGGAAGTCGTAGTCACCGCCCGGAGCCTCGAAACGGAAATTCCGCAGCAGCTCACGCAGTATGGCACGCGCGAGGATACCGTGAGCGCGGCACAGATCCTCACCGGCGGTTATATCGACGTGTCCGAGGCGCTGGAGGCACAGACGCCGGGGCTCTACGTCTCGAGCGACGCCGGTCCGTTCAATTATGTGCATGCCTCTCTGCAGGGCTCCCGTACCGAAGACATCCTCTGGCTCGTCGACGATATCCGCATCAACAACCGCCTGTATGGCAGTACCACGCCCCTCGATACGATCCCGGCGAGCATGATCGAGCGCATCGAGGTGCTCGACGGCGCTCAGGCGCTGTTCTATGGCACCCAGGCGGTGGCCGGTGCCGTCAACATCGTGACCAAGGATTTCACCAATCATCCCGGCGGAGCCTTCTCGCTCGGAGCCGACAGCAACAATGGCAAGCATCTGGACGGCTATTTCCGCGATGCGCTGGACAGTAACTACTTCGTGCTCTACGGCACGCACGACGAGTCCTCAGGCATCCAGCCCTACCTGGGATCCGATTATCAGCCGAGCGCGACCGACCGGCGCCGCGGCTACAACGAGACCACGCTAGGAGCCAAGTACGGCTACAACTTCACCAACGACCTTGCCTTCAGTGCGCTCTATCAGCATACGGACGCCAGGGTAGATGATCTGGAGCAGCCCACGACGGTTGCGGAGGACTTCAACCAGCGTAACGAGGACCTGGTCAGCGCCAAGCTCGACTACGTGCCCAGCGATGAACTGAAGGTCTATGCCAAGGGTTACTACCACCGCTGGAGCTCCCACAACACCGAGATTAACAACGGCAGCTCGCCCTACTATTACACCTACGTGCCTGGCACGCCGGGCGAGCTCACGGTCGACGATGAGGACGCCTTCTGGGGATACAGGGACTATGGCGCGAATCTCATGGCGCAGGCGGCCATCGTGCGCGGGCTCGAGGTCGTCGGCGGCTATGATCTGCAGAGCTACATCGGCCGTGACGCGGTGCTGGTGATCCAGCAGGAGACCGAGACCGTCAATGCCGTATTTGCGCAGCTGCGCACCACGCCGGCGCTGGTGAGTGGTCTGCACCTGGCGGCTGGAGTGCGCTACGACAGTGCGAGCTTCGGTCCCTCGGCAACGGTCTGGAATGGCGGCGCGGAATATGATTTCCTGCCCTCGCTGTACCTCAAGGCCAACGTCGGCACGGCGTTCCGCCTGCCGACCGACGAGGAGCTGTTCGCCAACGATCCGGACGACGAGCGTGGCGACCCAAGCCTCAAGCCCGAGACCAGCCACAATGCCAACGTGGCGATCGGCGGCTCAATTCCAGTGGGGACGGCGGCCGGGCCGCTGCACTGGGAGGCGATGACGTTCTATCGCAATATCGCCAACCTGATCGATTATCAGAGCTATGACGACACAACCGGGCAATATGTGTTCGGCAATGTGCCCGGCGCGGTCCGAACCCTCGGCGAGCAGCTGACGCTGGATATGCCGATCGCGTCCTGGCTTTCCGCTGCGCTCAACAGCACCTACAACCACGCCCGGCAGAGCGGGGTGGACTATCAGTTCGATCAGATCCCGGTGACGCTCTCCAAGGCCAATGTCGATTATCATCCCGCTGGCTCGCATTTCGGCGCCGACCTGACGATCGAGCGCATCGGTGATCTGGACGATGAACCCTTCGGGCCGGGCGCGGGCCGCGTTGGCTATGGCGACTACACCATCGTGGATATTGGCGGGCGCTTCTTCCTGGATGCCGCGCGCCACCAACGCATCGATGTGCACATCGACAACATCTTTAACCGTATCTACTTCTCCGGCGTGGGGTCGGCGCAGACGGATGCGGACCAGACATCTTATGTGGTGCACGACCTGGCGTTGCCACGAACTTTCCAGGCAAACTATACCTACAGCTTTTAGATCGACCGCCAGAGCGGGGATGCCGCCGTCACAGGGGGCGCCTGCGCTTGCGCGCCGGGGGTAGCGCGTGACTCGACTGCTGTTCCTCGCGCATCGCTACCTGGGCATCGCCGTGGGATTGCTCATGGCGATGTGGTGCGTGTCTGGGCTGGTAATGATGTACGTCGACTACCCGGCGCTGAGCCAGAGCACGCGGGCTATGCATCTTGCGCCCATCGCATGGGGGCGTTGTTGCCGGGCCGCAAGCGATGCGCTGGGAGCGGCCGATACCATCGATCGCTTTCGCGTGGAGATGCTGGCGGGCAGACCGGTGCTGGATCTCGGCGACGGTCCGGATGCCTCAGGCCGCGTGGATCTGTCCAGCGGCGCGGAGCTGGAGGATATTTCGGCCGCCGAGGCGAGCGCCGTGGCCAGCGCCTACGCGGATGAGCATCCGGTGCGCGCCCTCGGCAAGCTGCAGGTGGATCAGTGGACGCTCGAGGGCGTCCCAGCGGACGAGCGTCCGCTGTATCGCTTCGCCATCGAGGATCCGGCCGGCACGCAGCTGTACGTCTCGGGCGTCTCCGGTCGCCTCGTGCAACTCACCACGCGTCGCGAGCGCTTCTGGAACTGGCTCGGTGCCATCCCGCACTGGCTGTATTTTACCGGCCTGCGCCGGCGTGCCTGGCTGTGGACGCAGGTGGTCATCTACACCTCGCTGGTGGGCTGCTTTCTGACAGCGATCGGGCTGTACCTGGGCGTGCGCCAATGGCTGCGTCGGCCCGCGGGGCGCTGGTCGCCTTACCGCGGCTTCAATCTCTGGCATCACATGGCGGGACTTTTCTTCGGCGTTTTCACCTTGACGTGGGTCCTTTCCGGGCTGCTGTCCATGAACCCCTGGGGATGGCTCGAGGGCGGGGGCGCCACAAGGGAACGCTCGCAGCTTCGCGGCACCAGCCTTACGGGGGCACAGCTGATGCAGGCGCTGCAGACGCTCGCGCAGCGGCGACCGGGCGACATCGTGTCAATCGAGGGCGCACCGCTCGCGGCTCGTCTGTTTCTGATTGCAAGCGACCGGGAGGGCCGACAATGGCGCCTGGATGCGCAGGGGCGCACTGCGCCGCTCGATGCCTCCCAGCGTCAGTTCATCGCGGGCGTGCTGGGCGGCCCGCTGACGCTGATCACGCGGGGCGACGATTATTACTTCAGCCATCATGATGATCCGGTGCGACTGCCCGTCCTGCGGCTCGTGAGCGCGAGCGGTGATCGCTACTATGTCGACCCGCTTTCCGGCGCGTTGCTGGGCAAGCTGGACGCCGGAGCGCGCGGCTATCGCTGGTGGCACGACGCACTGCACCGCTTCGATTTTGCTGCGATCGTGCGCGGCCGCCCGCAGTGGGACGTGCTGATGTGGCTGCTGATGTCGGGCGTGACCGGGCTCTCCCTGACCGGTGTCTACCTGGCGGGCCGCCGCGTGCTGAGCTGAGGGATGCGCTACGCCCATGAAACTCGCTGACAGCAAGCTTGCGCGCCAGCCGCAGGCGCTGTGGCCACGCCGCGTGCTATTCCAGCTGCATCTGTGGACCGGCATCGGCTTTGGCCTCTACGTTCTGCTTGCCAGCCTGACGGGCAGTGCCATCGTGTTCCGGCACGAGATGGACCACGCGCTGTGTCCACGGATCATCATGGTCAAGCCCTCGGGGCCGCGCATGAGTGATGAGCAGCTTGTCCAGGCTGCCCGCAACACGGCCCTCCGGCCCTTCGCGCGCTTCAATTTGCGCGTGCAAGTGCGCGGCTCACGCGTGCCCGGCGCGGCGGTGGAGGTCTGGTATCTGGGCCGCCGCGGCCGCTTCGAGCGACTGTTCGATCCCTACACCGGCAAGGATCTGGGGGATGCCGTGGCGTGCGAGCCGGTGTTCGTCTCGCGGCTGGCCGACCTGCATGACAATTTACTGGCAGGGGATACGGGACTGGCGATCAACGGCACGGGCGCGGTGCTGCTGGTCCTGATGTGCCTGAGCGGCGCGGTGATCTGGTGGCCAGGTACCGCGCGCTGGCGGCGCAGTCTCACGGTGCACCGACACGTGGGCTGGCGGCGCTTCGTCTGGGATCTGCACAGCATGATCGGCTTCTGGACGTTCGCGCTGCTTTTCATGTGGGCGTTTTCGGGCATTTATTTCGCGTTTCCGAACTCCTTCTACGACGTCGGCGATTTCCTGGTCGCGCATGGTGCGGCGCGAGGCATCCTGGATAAATTGGATGTGTTCATCGATTGGTTGGTCACGCTGCACTTCGGACGCGGCTTTGGGTTCTGGATCAAGGTGCTTTGGAGCGTCCTCGGGCTGGTGCCCGCCGCGCTGATCGTGACGGGAGCGCTGATGTGGTGGAACCGCGTGCTGCGCCGGGCCATCCGCCGCGCCGGTGAGGTACTCGAAGCGCCGCCGGCCACTCCGGATGCGTCGTCTGCGCCACTGATTACTGAGGGGCAATGATAATCCCGAGGGGAAATCCATTCTGCTGCGTAACGGCTGTATCGAGCGGCTTTTTCTCCGGCCCCCCCGGGGATGCTCGAACTTAAAGCCCTGCTCCGCGGGGCTTACTTTTCTGGCATTTTGTTAAGGCACTCGAGGAGATACGCCCGTGAAATTGGCGCTGAAGAGCAAGGCGATGTACTGGATGATCGTGTGCCTGACTTCGTCTCTGTTGCTGTGGGGCTGGTCGGTCGCGCTCAGAAACCTGATCAACGGGACAACCGTGGTGTCGTGAGTCGGCCAGAAACATCCGCGACGTGATCAACGTGGCGAGAAGAGGGCGGTCAGTGCGGCCGTTGTCGCGAGCACCAGCACGATCAGCAGGTATTCCGCTCCCATCGAGCGGCGCAGGGCGCTGCTCGCGCTGGTCCGCGCTTGCCCTGCGGCACCCATCGGCTCGAGCGCCGGCACCAGCCACCAGCGATTATAGGCGGCCAGTCCCATCAGCAGCGCAAAAGCGGCGAGTTTGACGAGCAACAGCTTCCCATAGGGACGGTACAGCACGCTGAAGCTGCCGCTCAGCAGCGCTGCCATGGTGAGGCCGGCCACAGCGATCAGCGGTACCAATGCGCCAGCGATCAGGGAAAACCGGCCGAAAATTGCCGCGGCGCTCGCGGTGCGCTCGGTACGCAGTGTGATGACGAGCGGCAGCAGCGCCCCGAACCACACGGCGACGATCAGCAGATGCAGCAGCAACAGCGGTGCGAGCAGCGCGCGCAACGGATGCTCGCTGGTGTGCCCGGTCAGTGCGAAGGCGCCGATGGTCAACAGCGCGCCAACGAGGACCACAGATCGGCTGAGCGGCCGCGTGAGGCGCCCGGCGCTGGTCGCAACGGCGAGCAGACCGGCAATCTGTACCAGCTGCGAGATTCCCCCGCTGGAGCTCCAGGCCAGGCGTTGCAGGCCGGCGTCGGCGAGGCCGCTGTAATCGCCCGCGAGGCGGGCCGCATCCAGCAGACCATGCAGAGCGATGAGTACGCTTGCGCAGATGGCGGCGATTCTCGCCACGCGCGCGACGCTCGCTTGCAAATGCGGCAGATCGGCGCGCACAAACAGCGTGACGAAGAACACGGCTCCGGTAGCCTGAAAGATCGCGATGAAGGCCAAAGCGCGCACCGCTACCGATAGGGTATCGGGACTCATGCGCTTGCCGGCGCCGCTCCGGGTCCGAATTGCCTAGAACCAGAGGTGTACACCGGCGACCCATTGCGTGACATCAGGTTGCCCGCCTGCGGTGCTGGAGAGCTGCGCGGTGCGGCCAAATTGCCGACGCCAGACCACACCCAAATAGGGAGCCAGCTCGCGATGGAACTCATAGCGCAGGCGCAGGGCCAATTGCAGGTCCGAGAGCCCTGCTCCGATTTGCCGCGCCGGCTCGCTACGGGTGTAGAGATCGGTCTGCAGCTCGGGCTGCAGGATCCATCGCTGCGTGAGTAGTAAATCGCGCTGCGCCTGCAGACGCGCGGCCGCACGGCCATCATCGCTCCCATACAGCGTCGCTTCGACGTCGAATTCATAGGGCGCGAGGCCCTGTATGCCCAAGGCCGCCCACTCGCGCGGCACGCCGCGTCCCAGATCGACCCGTAAGCCTGCCTGCGCATCCCACCAGCGCAGCACGGCGCGATCCCAGAGGGCCTCGTAGCGGCCGGCAGCAGACTGGCCCGACGGCCAGTCGCCTTCGCTCTTGAGCCAGAGCTTGTCGTAGTCGGAGCCGTACCAGGCCTCGGCATCCCAGTAGCCCTGCGGGTGTCCGCCCCCCTGCTGCAGCTCGAGCTCATCGAGCATGATCTTTCCCAACGCAGCGTCGTCGTTCATGCCCATGAGCTGCATGGGTGTCGCCGAAAAGGCGCTGGCAGAGATCGTCAGCACCAGTGGCGCCGCGGCGATTACGGCCCACCGCCGAGCGGGCAGTGGCTTCATGATGTATGCGTCGAGACCGAGCTGCCTGCCGGCGCGAGAGCATGGGCAGCGCGGGTGCTTACACGGACCTCGCGGAACATGCCTGCCTGCATGTGATAGAGCAGGTGACAGTGATAGGCCCAGCGGCCGAGCGGATTGGCCGTGACGAGGTAACTGATCTTCTGCGCAGGCTGCACGCTGATTGTGTGCTTGCGCGCCTGGAAACTGCCATCGGTCGCCTGCAGCTCGCTCCACATGCCATGCAGATGGATTGGATGGGTCATCATGGTGTCATTGATCAGGACCAACCGCAGCCGCTCCCCGGCGACAAATTGCAGCGGCTCAGCCTCGGAGAATTTGCGGCCATTGAATGACCACATGAAGCGCTGCATATGGCCGGTCAGGTGCAGCTCGATCTCTCGTCCGGCGCCGCGCGGATCGGTCGGCCCGCTGCTGGTATAGAGGTCGGCGTAATTCAGCACACGTCGGCCGTTGTTGCGCAGGCCGACGCCCGGGTCATCGAGCCGCGTCCAGGGCGTCTGCACCTGCATGTCCACTCCCGGACCATAGTGCGCGCGCCGCGCTGGCGCTGAGGCCGGCGAGGCAGCCATTCCTGGCATTCCCGGCATGTCGTGCATGCCGGCCATGCTCATGCCCATATCCGCCATGGTCAGCACCGGTCGCGGATCCAGCGGCGGCACCGGCGCCTGCATTCCGGCGCGCGGCGCCAGCGTGCCGCGCGCATAGCCGCTGCGGTCCATGGACTGTGCGAAAATGGTGTAGGCACTGTCGGCATTGGGGCGCACGAGCACGTCGTAGACCTCAGCCGTGCCGATGCGAAACTCCTGTACCGTGACCGGTTCGATATCCTGCCCATCGGCGGCGATCACCGTCATATCCAAGCCGGGGATACGCACGTCGAAATAGCTCATCGCCGAGCCATTGATGAAGCGCAGGCGCACGCTTTCGCCGTGATCGAACAGCGCGGTCCAATTCGCCGCCGGCGTATGGCCGTTCATCAAATACGTGTAGGTCAGGCCCGATACATCGGCGATGTCAGTCGGATCCATGCGCATACGGCTCCACATGCTCCAATTGGCGAGCGTGGCGCGCAGCCCCCGGTGATGTGCCTCGGCCAAGAAGTCTCCGACGGTGCGACGATGCCGGTCGTAGTAGTCGCTGTCGCGCTTGAGCGTGGCAAACACGCGATCGGGATCCTGATCGGTCCAGTCGTTGAGCATCACGACGTAGTCGCGCGAGCTGGGATGGCGTTCACCGTCTCGCGGGGTGATGACGATGGGACCGTACAGCCCGGTCTGTTCCTGAAAGTGCGTGTGTGAGTGATACCAGTAGGTGCCCGATTGCATCACGGGAAAGCGATACACGAAGGTGCTGCCGGGAGCGATGCCGCCGAAGCTCAGGCCAGGCACTCCATCCATGTCGGCTGGAACCAGAACGCCGTGCCAGTGGATCGAGCTCGGCTCTCGCATGCGGTTGGTTACACGCAGCGTGACCACGTCACCCTCGCGCCATTGCAGCAGCGGCCCTGGGGTGCCGCCGTTCACGCAGTTGGCCAGGCGCGCGGCGCCGGTGTAATTCACCGCTCGTGTCTCGAGTGACAGATCAAAGACGCTGCCCCGGGGAGCACCGCCTACCGCGCCGGCCAGCGGCAGTGCGGCGGGGCCCCCTGCCCACGCTGTCCCACGCCTGGCGGGCGACGCTGCGGTAAGCAGCGCACCACCAGCCAGTCCCTGGACGAAGCGGCGTCGCGTGGTCATCTGCTGGGTCTCGCGAGGGGGCGGTGCGCCGGCAGCGTATGATTCAGTGTCCCCGTCTGACAGGTGAAAACGCAATGCGACCCCATCCTTCCCGGCCGTGGCTCTGGGTTGCCCCGCTCGTGCTGCCGTTGACGGCTTTGGGGCATGCCTCCCTCGACCGGTCCACCCCGGCGGATGGCAGTGTGGTGGCGACGGCGCCGCCCAGCATCGTGCTGCAGTTCTCCGAATCCGCGCATCTGACCGCCATCGGCCTTCAGCGCCAGGACGGGCACGATACGGGGCCGCTGGGTCCGCTGCCCCGTGCACCAGGCAAACAGTTCGTGATCACAGCCCCGAGGCTCGCCGACGGGACCTACACGGTACACTATCGCGTGCTCGCGACTGACGATGGGCATATCAGCGGGGGAACGATCACCTTCACTGTGGGGACGACGACAGCGGCGCGCGGCGCTCAGGCCGCAGGAGCAGGGCACTCCGTAACCATCGGCGCAACTGCCCCGGCAGCGCGAGGCTACAGCGCCGAGGGAACGGTGCAGCAATTGGACCAGAGCGCGGGTCGGGTGACCATCGCGCACCAGGCGATCGCAGGCCTCGGATGGCCCGCCATGACCATGACATTTGCAGTCAAGGATACGGCGTTATATCCAAAATTGAGCGCTGGCCGACACGTGCAGTTTACGCTGGCCAAGCAGGGCTCCTTATACGTCGTGACGCAGGTGCATTGAGCGGCGCGGTCAGTTGCCGGTCCGCGGTGTGCCGCTTCCGTAGGGCATACGCGGCGCAGAAGGCTGTCCCTCGCGCCGCACCAGTCATTGAGCCCATGAGGGCTGCAGCCCGGGGGTGCGTACTGAACAGAGGGAGCGGCTGAGCCGCTGTCCCAGATCCGGCGAAGCCAGCAGGGCCGATTATGTCCTCCCCACCCGGGAAGTCTCCAGCAGGAGACCAGGGCAGGAACAGCGGGACAAGCCACGCAGGCAGCGACGGAATGATAATCTGACCTCAGGCGTGCCCGTCTCCCCCTCGGAACGGTCGGACGTCTCCCGGGGGATGTGGCGGATGAGACTGCTGGATAAAAAATCCGGTTCGCTGCGCTACTCGATTGTCGGCATGTATGCCTTACTGCTGGCAATCAACGTGGCTGTGTGGGCCTGGGCGGCGCTGATCTTTCGTCATCAGGCCCTGTATCTGGGCACGGCACTGCTGGCCTACGGTTTTGGCCTGCGGCACGCGGTGGATGCCGATCATATCGCTGCGATCGACAACGTCACGCGCAAGCTCATGCAGGATGGGCAGAGACCTGTCAGCGTGGGCTTTTTCTTCGCCATGGGACACTCGGCCGTGGTCATCGTGGCGGCGGCCGGCGTGGCGCTGACGGCCACTGCGCTGCATCTCGGGAGCGCGCGCAGCGTGGGCGGCATCATCAGCACCTCGGTGTCAGCGATGTTTCTGTTCGCCATCGCCGTGATGAACCTCATCATCTTCATGGCGGTGTGGCGCACCTTCCGTCACGTGCGCCGCGGTGGCGCCCTGGTCGAGGAGGATCTCGACCTGCTGCTGAACAAGCGCGGCTTTGCGGCACGGCTGTTCCGTCCCTTGTTTGCTCTGATCCGCCGCAGCTGGCACATGTTCCCGCTGGGGTTTCTATTCGGCCTGGGGTTCGACACCGCCACGGAAGTGGCCGTATTGGGCATTGCCGCCACGCAGGCCGCCAAGGGCGTGTCGATCTGGTCGATCATGGTGTTCCCAGCGCTGTTTGCCGCGGGCATGTCGCTCATCGATACCACCGACGGCATTCTGATGCTGGGCGCTTACGACTGGGCGTTCGTCAAGCCGATCCGTAAGCTGTTCTACAACATGACCATCACGCTCGTGTCGGTGGTCATCGCGGTACTCATCGGCGGCATCGAGGCGCTCGGGTTGTTCAGGGACCAGATGCATGTAACCGGCCGCTTCTGGAATGTAATCGGCGTCCTGAACGACAATTTCAACAATCTGGGCTTCATCATCATCGGTATCTTCGTGCTCGCCTGGCTGATTTCCATCTTCATCTACCGCTACCGTGGCTACGATCAACTCGAGGTTGAGCATATAACCGTAGCGCGTAACGAGTACGAACGCCCACGCCAGCGCTGAGGGTCAGGTCAGGCGGAGGCGGAGGCGGAGGCGGTGGCGGTGGCGCGGAATGAGCCGGTTTGCAGCTTCCGATACTCGTCCATGCCTTTGAGAATGACGCGATTGCGGCCCGCCTGCTTGGCCTCGTAGAGCGCCTCGTCCGCGAGCTGCACGGCGCCCTGCATGCTGCGCCCCTCGCCGGGGACGACGACCGCGGCGCCGATACTGACGGTAAGCGTTGCAGTGTCGGGTAGATCGCCGCTGTGTGCGCCCTCCTGAACCCCCTGGCGTAGCCGCTCGGCGATCTCCTGCACGCGCTCGGCGGGCAGATCGTAGAGCACCGCGATGAACTCATCGCCGCCGTAGCGGCCTGCCAGATCCAGGGGGCGCCGCGCGAAGCTCTTGAGCATCTGTGCCACGGCCCGCAATGCGGCGTCGCCCGCCAGGTGTCCGTACGAGTCGTTGTAGGCCTTGAACTGATCCACATCCACCATGAGCACCGCGAGGGTGCGACCGGTGCGCTGCGCCTGAGGCCACAGTTGTGCCAGATGCTGATCGAAGGCGGGACGGGTGGCGAGGCCGGACAATTCGTCGCGTGCTACGAGCTCGGCGACCAGCGCGGTTTCCAAAAAATCGCGCCGGTAGGCGTGTTCGATATCGCGATACCCGACGATGCACAGCAGCAGCATCAGCAGCACTACCACCAGGCTCGGCAGCAGTACGCTGTGGGCCGCGCCCGCGGCCAGCAGCGTCGCAACATAGGCCGCCAGCAGCGTCAGGCTCGCCACCAGCGCCGCGCGGAAAAGCAGTCCGGTGAAAAAGAAAATCGCCAGAATGTTGATGGTCAGCACGGCGAGCTGCGCACCCTCACCCTCGAGCATGCGATGCGCGACCAGCACGGCGATGGCGCCGGCCGAGAGCGGCATCAGCACACGCGCAACCGGCAGGTACAGCCGCGTGTACTGGTGACTCCAGACCAGCGCTGCCAGCAGCAGCGCGCTGGCATCGGCTGTGATCGCCGCCCAGCGCGGCGTACTCAGTCCCTCGCCCGCACCCGTCGCACGGCAGAGGATATCGACGAGGGCGATCGCAGCAATCACGCAGATCCACAGGCGCACGCGCAGGCGCATGTGCACCAGGTGTGCTTGCCGGAAAATCTCCTCGAGGCGCGCGGCGAAGCGCAGACGCGCCACGCCTTCGCGCAGCTCCCGGGCATAGGGCGAGAGAGGGAAGTCCTCTAGTTTGACGCGCTCAGGCAGTGCCATTGCAAACCATTGATGCAGTGCAATACGTGCTCGGGGCTGACGTCGGAGCGGCCCTGAGTCGAGACAAATTTTAGGGACGCAGGTGGGGAGGAATCCGGACCGGATCGGCGGTTCGTGCAGCCGTACTGTGACGGGCGGCGCTCCTACGAATGGGCAGCCGGGCCGCCGACGGCAGCGTGACCGTCCCAGTTCAATAATGGCGCACCGTTGCGCTGTTGAAGGACCTGCGCCATGCCTCCGCTTCGCCGCCGCGACCTATTGGCCGGAACCGCGCTCGTGTTGCTGGAGACCGAGGTTGCCCGCAGCGCCATCCTGCAGGGAGAGCTGCCCTGGGAGCCTGCCCCCGAGCATTCCATCTACCCCAAGACAGCGGGCGGTTGGCGCTTCTTTACAGCACAACAGGCAGCCATGGTCGAGGCCATGGCCGACCGCTTCATTCCGCCAGATCGGCAGACCCCGGGAGGCGGACAGGCGGGCTGCGCGGTCTATATCGACCGACAGCTGGCGGGTCCCTATGGCAACAACGCCGGTCTCTATGAGCGGCCTCCGTTCGTGAAAGGCACGCCATCGCAGGGCGAGCAATCTTCGACGACCCCGGCGCAGCTCTACCCCGCGGGCCTCGCGGCGCTGGCGAGCTGGTGCCAGGCGCAGCGCGGCCACACGTGGGTGCAACTGTCGGGCACGCAGCAGGATGAGGTGCTGCGCGGACTGGAGGCCGGACAGATCCAGCTACAAGGCGTCAACGGGGAGACGCTCTTTCAGGCGGTGCTCAAGGACGTCAAGGAAGGCTTCTTCGCTGATCCGATCTACGGTGGTAATCGCGATATGTGTGCCTGGAAGATGATTGGCTTCCCGGGCGCTCGCTACAACTATCGCGATTGGGTAGGACGGCACAATCAACGCTATCCGTATCCACCGGTGAGCATTGCAGGCAGTCCGGACTGGTCGGGCGGCACCTGAGCAGCGGGTCATGGCGAACACACTGCCTGCCCGGGACGTGGTCATCGTCGGTCTTGGCTGGACCGGTTCGATACTCGCCAACGAGCTCACCGACGCGGGGTTGTCCGTGATGGCCATCGAGCGCGGACCGTGGCGTGATGCGCCCACCGACTTCCCGCCGAATGCTGCACAGGACGAACTGCGCTATCGCGTCCGGCATGAGCTGTTTCTGCAGCCGGCGCAGACGACCTTCACTTTCCGCAACAAGATGAGCCAGACGGCGCTGCCGATCCGCAGCTGGGGCGCCTTCATGCCACCCAACGGCGTGGGCGGCGGTGGGGTGCACTGGAATGCCGAGACCTGGCGCTTCCTGCCCTCGGACTTCGTAGCGCGCACGCATTTGACGCAGCGTTATGGGGCGCGCTTTCTGCCTGCAGACATGACGATCCAGGACTGGGGCGTAACCTATGAGGAACTCGAGCCCTACTACGATCGCTTCGAGTATCTGTGCGGCACCTCCGGTACGGCCGGCAATCTGCGTGGCCAGATCCAGCCCGGCGGCAATCCGTTCGAGGGGCCACGCTCGCGGCCCTATCCGACGCCCGCGCAGGAGCAACCCTTCAGCCATACGCTGTTCGCCGAGGCGGCGCGCAAGCTCGGCTACCGACCCTTCCCGCAGCCCTCCGGCAATCTGTCGCAGGCCTATACCAACCCACTCGGCGTGCGCATGGGGCCCTGCACCTACTGCGGCTTCTGCGAGTGGTTCGGCTGCGCCAATTATTCCAAGGCCAGTCCCCAAACCACCCTGCTGCCGGTGCTGGTGCGCAAGGCAAACTTCTCGGCGCGCACCGAGTGCGAGGTCACGCGCATCAACACCGACGCTGCGGGCCAGCACGCCACCGGCGTGACCTTCGTCGACAGCGCGGGAGTCGAATGGGAACAGCCCGCGCAGCTGGTGATTCTGGCCGCCTACACGATCTTCAATGTGCAGCTGCTGATGCTCTCCGGCATCGGCAGGCGCTACGACCCGGTCAGCAACACCGGGGTCATTGGGCGCAACTTCACCCACCAGACCATCTCGGACGTGCTGAGCTTCTTCGATCCGGCGAAGTTCATTTTCAATCCGTTCATCGCCTCCGGGGCGATCGGCATGTGTATCGATGAGTTCAACGGCGACAACTTCGATCACGGCCCGCACGGCTTCGTTGGCGGTGGCTACATGGGACAGGTGCAGACCAATGGCCGGCCCATCGAGAGCACGCCGGTGCCACCGGGCACACCGAGCTGGGGGGCGCAGTGGAAGCAGGCGGTGCGCGACAACTACCAGAGCGCGCTGCAGCCGGGCACCGGCGTACACGGCAGCATGTACAGCTACCGTGACGTCTACCTGGATCTGGACCCCACCTATCGCGATCGCTTCGCTCGCCCGCTGGTGCGTATCACCATGGATTTCCATGACAACGAGATCAAGCAGAACCGCTTCCTGACGGACAAGTTCGCCGAGATCTTCATGGCCATGGGCGCCCGCCAGGTCGAGAAGCAGTATCGCAAGGCGCCCTACAGCATCACCGATTATCAGACCACGCATCTGTGCGGCGGGGCCATCATGGGCGCCGATCCGCACACCAGCGCGCTCAATCGCTACCTGCAGAGCTGGGATGTGCCGAACCTGTTCGTCATGGGCGCCAGCGCCTTTCCGCAGAACGCCGGCTACAACCCCACGGGAACGCTCGCCGCGCTCGCCTACTGGTCGGCCGACGCCATCCGCACGCGCTACATGAAGAATCCGGGGCCGTTGGTGCATGCGTGAGGGCGGCGGCATGCACGCCTCTCGCAGCGCTGTGCGCGCAAGGCTTGCGGTATGCGCCGTGCTCGTCTTGCTCGCCTCGCTGCCGTCGCTCGCCGGGGCGCAGGCGGTGCCGCAGGGACAGAATTTCGCGCTGATCGAGCGGGGCCGCTATCTCACCGCGCTCGCCGACTGTGCTGCCTGCCATGATGACCCGGTGAGTCGCCGACCCTTCGCCGGCGGCCGGCCCATTCAGACGCCGTTCGGCAAGCTCGTGGCGCCCAATATCACGCCCGACACGAGCAGCGGCATCGGCAGCTGGAGTGATGCGCAGTTCGATGCAGCGGTGCGCTTCGGCCGACTGCCTGGTGGCGCGCGGCTCTATCCTGCCATGCCCTATCTCTACTATTCACGCATGAGTCGCAGCGATACGCAGGCGATTCGCGCCTACCTCGCTACGGTCGCGCCCGTGAATCACGCGATTGTGTCCAACCAGCTGCCGTTTCCGTTCAAGATCCGCGCCCTCATGCACGTCTGGGACGCGCTCTTTTTCCACCCCGCGCCCTGGCAGAACCGTGCCGATCGATCGGCGGCCTGGAATCGTGGCGCCTGGATCGTCGAGGGGCCGGGGCACTGCGAGGCCTGCCACACCCCCAAGGGGTGGCTTGCCGAGGACCAACACGCGCGTGCCTTGCAGGGCTATGTGACGCAAGGTTGGTTTGCTCCGGACATCACACCCAACGAGCAGCGCGGACTGGGAAGCTGGTCGGTCGAGGACATCGAGCAATTCCTGCAACGTGGACACAACCGCCTGGCGGCCGCCGCCGGCCCCATGGGCGAGGAAGTGGCAGACTCGAGCTCGCAGATGCGCTCAGACGATCTGCTGGCGATCGCTATGTATTTGAAGGCTCCAATTGCAGCGGGCAACGCGGGCGCCGGACAGGCGAGCCGCTCGCCATTGCCCGCTGACGATGCGCGCATGCGGGCGGGGGCGGCGATCTATCACGATGTGTGTTCCGCCTGTCACGGGCTCGACGGTCGCGGCACGCCGTATCTGTTTCCTGACCTGACGATCGACGCTGCCGTCAGCGCCCGCGATCCGACCTCACTGCTGCGTGTGGCGCTCATCGGCACGCGCAGCGTGGCGACTGACCCCGAGCCCACCGCTCCGGCGATGCCTGGCTTTCGCTGGCAGCTCTCGGATGGCCAGATCGCCGCCGTGCTGACGTACATCCGTAACACCTGGGGGCACGCAGCCGAGCCTGTCAGTATCGATCAGGTGACCGTTATGCGCGCGCAGTTGCAGCGCGTGTCGACGAGTGCAGAATGAACGGTCAGTCTGACCGCCGCATCAGCCGATCAGCTCGAGAAGTCCGATGCCCTGCAGATAACGCACCAGCTGCAGGCGCGCTTCCAGGTTTATATTCGCCGGCAACGATTGGGCGCTGAAGGTCGCGCTGTCCCGCATGGCCTGCAGCGCAGGTCCTACCGCGCTCTGCAGCCGGATGCGTCTGCCCCTGGCATCGAGCAATAGCTCGCCGTGTTCTTGTTGTGTCCGGAGAATAAAGCCCGCTGCGACTCGCAGCGTCGTGTCGGGGCCGATCAGCGCCGCCGGATCGGCGTGGAAGCGCACTTCGGCGCGAGGCTGTGATGAGCGCACGCGCTGCAGGAACCGCGCGGTCAACGCAGCGACATCCGTGCCGCGCACCAATGTCTCGAGCATAGGGCCGAAGCGCTGCTCGAGCTCTGAGCGCACTTCAGGCCGATGGGCAAAGCCGGGTGGCAGCGCGGCGCGCAGTTGCGGCTGCGCGGCGCTCGCCTGGAACAGCTCCGCCAGCAGCTCGACCCAGGTATACACGGTGACACCGATGGTGACGTGCGCCGAAAAGTGCGCGCTGGTGTTCGTCGTGTGCACGTGGCCGCGTGGCAGATAGAGCAGATCCCCCGCCTGCAGCTCGAACTGCATCAGCGGCGTCGCCGGCAGCTGGTAATGCTCGGGCGAGAAAGGCTGGCTGAGGTGCGGCAGGGCGATCGGCGGTGAGTAGACGCGCCACTGCTTGTGGCCGGCAATCTGCAGCACGAAAACCTCGTGCGTATCGTAGTGCGGTGTGAAGCCTGGCGTGCCCGGTGGCGTCAGGTAGGCGTTGGTGTGCACCGAATGATCGAGCTGCGCCTGCAGCTGGCGGCAGAGCCGACCGATGGCCGGCAGCGACAGGTGCAGCGCCGGCAGGGTCACCGTGGCGCCCGTGCTGTATTCGGCCAGGATCCTCTCGACATCGGGTACACCGCGAAAGAACTCATCGCCGTACTTCACGTCGCGCGTGTACGCCTCCGGCGGAAAGAAGCCGCCGCCCTTGGCCAGCCGGATGGCCGGGTAGCGTGCATCGGCGCCGGAGATGAAGTCCTCTAGCGCGTCGATCGTCACCAGCGATTGATAGTAGGCCGGGCCGCGCTGCTGCAGCAGCAGCGGTTTGCGCTCCCAGTGCTCAGCGAAGAATGCCTCTGGAGCGATCGGCGCGATCAGCGCGGAAAGATCAAACGGCTGCGGGAAATCCACCGGGTCAGAAGGTCTTGGTGAGCGTCAGACGCGTGGAGATCGGCTCGAGCGGATGGAAGGTCCGACCTGCCTCGGGACCGGAGCCATCGTTGAGCCCATAGACGTAGTAGTACTCCATCGTGTTGGCATGCGTGTTCAGGATGTTGTAGACGCCGAGACTGGCGCTCACGCCGTGCCCGAAGGCGTAATCTACGTCGCCACTCCATTCGCCGTAGCCTGCGGCCCACACGGTGCCCTGAGTGTTGTTGTACATCGGGGCGTTGGCGCAGCTGAAGCCGGCGCCGAAGTCGGTGGCCACCGCGTCGCTTTTGCAGGGTCCGGAAGTCAGCGGATACTTGCCGAGGTAGCGATACTCCAGGCTGCCGCTCCAGGGTCCCAGGTTGGTCATGTAGACGCTGAATTCGCCCGTGCCCACGGGGGCATTGGGCAGGTACGTGCCTTCGTGGCCCGAGCCGTCGTTGTACTGCGTCGTATAGCGCGCGCGATCGCCTGAATAGCTGCCGTAGATCTCGATGTGACGCGTGGCCTGATAGGTCACATTGATCTCATAGCCCTCGCGGTGGCTGCCCGGACCGGCGCTGTCCTGACCGATATCCGGATCGTAGGTCGTCTCGGATTGTGCCTGCAGCGTGAACAGCGCGAGCGTCAGCGCGATCTTGTGATTGAGCAGGTCCTGGCGCAGGCCCAACTCCTCGCCCGTCTGGCTGGCGAGCAGAGGCGCACCGGCTATGCCTTCATTCTTGGCCTGATTCACGCCGCGCAGATCGTCGCTATGAAAACCAATGCCATAGCTGGCGTAGGCCTCGGTATCTGGCGAGAAGCGATAGATCAGGCTCGCCTTGGGTTCGGGCAAGGCTCGACTGGCGCTGCCGGACCAGGTGCCGGTGTCGGTGCCGTACATGGCATCCTCGCGGAAGGCGAGCACCGTACGAAACGCGTCGGTCCAGTGTGTGGTCGCCTGGACGTAGCCCGCAAACTCGGTCAGACGCACCTCGTCGTTTTCCGAGTAGAAGTCGGGGTAATCCACCGACGCGAGCTGCGCTTCGCTGAGCGGGTTGCGGTCCTGAGTCGGGATGCGCAGCACGTGGTTGTAGTCATCGCGGGTGTGGCCACCCACGAGCCAATCATTGGCGATCGAGCCGAACTGCTGAGTCCAGCCGTAACTGACGTCCGCGCCCACCGTCTCGCGGTCCTCGTGCTGTTGCTCCTGGTCGCCGTTGACCGGATCGACCAGGTAATGTGTGAAGTTGTTCCACAACGTCAAATGGTTGCCGATGACGTAGGCGTTGGCCAGAACCTGGCCATTGCCGAGGTTATCGTGGAAATCCCACGACAGACTGGTCCGGTGCGCATAGCCGCCGTCGGAAGGGTCCATCTCATCCCACTTTGAGGAGACGATCCCTTCGGCGATCGCCTGGTAGGGGGTGTCGGTCTGGGAATTCCAGGTATCGTGGTAGTCCATCGCAGTCAGCGAGTAGCCTTTGTCGGTATCGCCGCTGCTCCAACGCACCACGCCATTATATTTCACCTGGTCGCCGGGAATCGTCGTGTCCCCGTCGTAGTGCTGGAACTCGAAGGCGCCCAGGAGGTTTCCGTTGCCGATCGCGGTCGAGCCGGCGGCGAAGTAATGCTGGTAGTCGAGTGTGCCGACACCCACCGATACCTGTGTCGGGATGGTATCGACGTAGCCGATGTGGATCGAACCCACGGAGCCGAAATCGCCGATGTTGGCGTAGTAAGTGCCCTTGGTGTAGGTCTCGCCCGTGGCGAGCTGCGGCATCAGAAAGTTGATGTCGGCGTAACCATCGCCGTGAGCGTGGGTCGGCTCATTGACCGGCATGTTGTCCACGAACAGCGCCAGATCGGTGCCGTGGTCCAGATTGTAGCCACGCATCAGATATTGATTGGCCTTGCCCTCGCCGCTGTGCGTGGTGACATCGAGTCCGGGGACGGTCTCGAGCACCTGACCGGGGCGGAAGGCCGGCGTCAGGTTGACTTCCTGCGCGGTGACTACGCCCTGGCTGGCCGTGCTCGACTTGCCGATCAGCTGCAGGCGTTGCGCGCTGACCTCCACCTCCTCCAATAACCCGGTCGACGCCGTACCCGTGCTGCCGGTGCTGCTGGCAGCACTGCTCTTGGTAGTGGTCGCCGGAGCCTGCGGCACGGCGGGCGGCGCGGCGTCCTGCCCCATCGCGCTGCCCGCGGCCCCACAGGCCAGCAGCAGCGCGGCACGTACTGCCTGCGATACCAGTGTGGTCCTCATGCTTCAAGCTCTTGGCCGCGCCGTGAGGACACTGGCGGACTGGGTGGGCTCTTCTCCCGTAGGGCGCCAAATCGACGGCGTCGGTATCACATTACGTGCCCGGGCTTCACTTCCCTCATGATTTGGCGAGATCAAGCCAACGCGTCAGAACGAGGCGTCGAAGCAGATCTCCCCGCCAACGGCTATCTGATAGGCGGAGACGCGTCGTTCGAAGAAATTCGTGAGTTCCTGGACGTCCTGTAGTGCCATGAACGGGAAGGGGTTCTGGGCCCCATACAGTGTCGGCAGTCCGAGCATCGCCAGGCGCTGATCGGCAACGTACTCGAGATAGCTGCGCATCTGCACGCGTGACAGCCCGGCAATGCCCCCGGCGAGCACGTCATCGGCGAACTGCGCCTCGCATTCCACCGCGTCCATGAGCATGGTACGCACTGCGTCCGCCCAGGCCCGATCGAACAGCTGCGGCTGCTCGCGCCGCACCGTATCGATGACCGCGAAGGCGAATGTCATGTGCGCGCTCTCGTCGCGAAATACCCAGTTCGTGCCCGCCGCGAGCGCCGGTAGCAGCCCGCGCGAGCGCAGGAAGTAGACATAAGCGAAAGCGCCGAAGAAGAACAGGCCCTCGATGCAGGCGGCGAAGCAGCACAGGTTCAGCAGAAAACGGCGGCGATCCGCGTCGTCCTCGATGCGCTGCAGGGAGGCGACCGAGTCCGTCCAGCGCTGGCAGAATTCGGCCTTGCGACGAATCGAGGGAATATTGTCGATGGCCGCGAAGGCCAGCGCACGGCGCTGCGGGTCGGGCACGTAGTTGTCCAGCAGCGTCAGGTAGAACTGCACGTGCAGCGCCTCCTCGTAGAGCTGGCGCGACAGATACATGCGCGCTTCGGGCGCATTGATGTGCCGATAGAGGCTCAGCACCAGGTTGTTGGCGACGATGGAATCGCCGGTGGCGAAGAAGGCCACGAGACGCTCGACCAGGTGCCGCTCGGCGGCGCCCAAGTGCGTGTTCAGCTGCGCCAGATCGATCTGGAAGTCGAGCTCCTCGACGGTCCAGGTATTGCGGATGGCGGCGCGGTACATCTCATAGAAGCGCGGATAGCGCATGGGCCGCAGCGTCAGCGCGAAGCCCGGATCGAGCAGACAGGCGGCCGGCGCGGCGCTCACTGGCAGGCCTCGCAGGCGTCCGGATTCTCGAGCGAGCAGGCCACCGCGGCCGTCGCCGCAATGGTGGTCTTGGCGATCGAGGTGGCGGGTCGGGAGCGCAGGTAATAGGTCGTCTTCAGGCCGCGTTTCCAGGCGTACATGTACATGCTCGAGAGCTGACCGATGTTGGGATTGGCCATGAACAGATTCAGCGACTGGCTCTGATCGATGTAGGCAGCGCGGGCGGCCGCCATGTCGATGAGTGCGCGCATCGGCAGCTCCCAGGCGGTGCGATAGATGTGCTTGAGCTCGGGTGGCAGCTCGGCGAGCTCCTGGACCGAGCCGTCGGCGCGCGTGATGTTGTCGCGCAGCGCCTCGCTCCAGAGCCCGAGGCGTTTGAGCTCCTCGACGAGGTACGCATTGATCTGTAGAAAATCGCCGCTGAGCGTCTCGCGCTTGAAGAGATTGGACAGCTGCGGCTCGATGCACTCGTAGCAGCCGGCGATCGAGGCGATGGTGGCCGTCGGGGCGATCGCGATGAGCAGGCTGTTGCGCAGGCCGTGACGGGCGATGTCGGCCTTCAGCTCATCCCACGGCAGGCTCGGCTCGGGGGTCACGCCCCACGCATCGAACTGCAGCTCGCCGCGTGCCGCGCGCGTGCGCGCGAACGCCTCGTGTGCGCCGAGCTCGCGCGCCAGCTCCAGCGAGGTGCGCAGTGCGTGGAAGTAGATGTGCGCGGCGATGCGTGCCGAGAGCGCCATGGCCGCAGGTGAGTCGTAGGGCAGGCGCAGGCGGAAGAAGACATCCTGCAACCCCATGACACCCAGGCCCACCGGACGCCAGCGCAGGTTGGAACGGCGCGCGCCTGCGATCGGGTAGTAGTTCAGATCGATGACGCGATCCAGGCCGCGCACTGCCACCTCCACCGTGTGCGAGAGCTGCTCGAAGTCGAAGCCTTCCGTGCCGATATGACGCGCCAGGTTGATGGAACCGAGATTGCAGACTGCCGTCTCGGCTGCGTCGGTCACCTCGATGATCTCGGTGCACAGATTCGACAGGTGCACGACCTGGCCGGCCTCGGCGGTCTGATTGCAGGCGCGGTTGCAGGCGTCCTTGAAGGTCATCCAGCCATTGCCGGTCTGCGCCAGCGTGCGCATCATGCGCCCATAGAGCTCGCGGGCCGGCAGACTGCGGCGTGCGAGACCCTGCGCCTCGGCCTGCACGTAGGCTTCCTCGAAGGCCGCGCCGAACAGATCCGGCAGCTGTGGAACATCCGCCGGGTCGAACAGCGACCAGCTTTCATTGGCTTCCACGCGGCGCATGAACAGGTCCGGGATCCAGTTGGCCAGGTTCAGATGGTGCGTGCGCCGGCCCTCATCTCCGGTGTTGTCGCGCAGCTGCAGGAAGGCCTCGATGTCCGCGTGCCAGGGCTCCAGATATACACACGCCGCGCCCTTGCGCTTGCCGCCCTGATTGACGGCCGCGACCGAGGCGTCGAGGGTTTTCAGCCAGGGGATGATGCCGTTGGACAGCCCATTGGTGGCGCGAATGAGGCTGCCCTCCGCACGCACGCGGTGCCAGGCAATGCCGATGCCGCCGGAGAACTTCGACAGCATCGCGATGTCCTTGTAGCGGTCGTAAATCGATTCGAGCGAGTCCTGCGGCGAATCGAGCAGAAAGCAGCTGGAGAGCTGCTCGTGGCGCGTGCCGGCATTGAACAGCGTCGGAGAGCTCACCACATAGCTCAAGCTCGAAAAGCGCTCATAGAGTTCCATGACTTCGCTCATGCTGCGGCCGAGCGCCACCGCGACGCGCATCCAGAAGTACTGCGGGGTTTCCATGGCCTGGCGTCGCGTCGGATGACGCAGCAGGTAGCGGTCGTAGAGCGTGCGCAGGCCGAAGTATTCGAACACCTGTGTGCGCGTGGGCTCAACGGCATCGTTGAGCTTGCGCGCGTGCGCCTCAACGAAGCCCAGCACGCGCTCGTTGACGATGCCGACGTCGAACCCTACGCGAATCGATTGCGAGAAGGAGTGCACGCCCAGGCCCTGGACCTCCTTGTCGATGTAGGCGGCGAGCAGCCGCGCTGCCAGCCGCGAATACTCGGGCTCCTCGGCCATGAAGGAGGCGGCCGTGCGAATCGACAGCTCATCGAGCTCGCGCGTGCCGGCCCCGTCATACAGCCCTGCGATCGTCTTGAGCGCCACGCGCATCGGGTCCACCTCGGACAACCCGGCACAGCAGCGCGTCACGGCGCGTACGATCTTGTTGACGTCCACCGCCTCGTGCGTGCCGTTGCGCTTGGTCACGGCCATGCCGGCGCGCGGGCTGGGCGGTGCGGTGAGGTGAAAGCCCAGCTGCGGGGCCTGGGCGGCGACTGCGGGTGCCGGGGTGAGTTCGAGGTTCATTGCCATCCCTTCCATTGCCGGTGGTACCGGGCATCGCGGATGGCAGGCCGCCGCAGTCGCAGCGGCGTGCACCGGTGCGAACACGTGGCAGGCCCCACCCACGAGAGCCATGACCGATCACCACAGCCGCATGGGCGCTGCGATGGCCGCGGCAGGTCTTCGGACTCTCGGGCGTCACGCCGTGGGCGTGGTCTACTGGGCGGCTTCCCAAGCCCGAGGGCTCAGTGCCGGTGCCGGTCGTTCCCGATTACCGCTGCGGGGCAGTTCCGGCTTAGGCGTGAGCCGCACCGGATTCCCTTTTGATGCTACATGTCGTGGTAGCAACCGCTGGCAGATACAACATATGGGATCTCGCGCCGAAGTGTCAACAGCATCCAGCGGTGCCGGCCACCGACGGCAGGGCGCCTGCGCCGGCGGAAGTGAGAATAGTTCGTATATGCATCTACGCTGTGCCGGTAATATCGTGCGGCACACGCACTGCTATTGCGCGGAGACGCCTTGAGTTATCCCCAGCCCGGCCGAGAGCTTCGCCCCCGGCAGGCCGTCGAGGCAGCAGCCAGCCCCAAGCGCGGGCACCGGATCATGTTTCTCGCCGTGCTCGGTCCGGGCCTCGTCGTGATGCTGGCCGACACGGACGTGGGCAGCATCATCACGGCCGCGCAGAGCGGGGCACAGTGGGGCTACCGGCTGTTACTGCTGCAGCTGCTGCTGATGCCCGTGCTGTACGTTGTCCAGGAGCTGACAGTCCGCCTGGCGATCTTCACCGGCCGCGGACATGGCGAGCTGATTCGTTCCAGCTTTGGCCGGGGATGGGCCTGGGTTTCCGTCGCCGGTCTCGGTGTGGCGACCATCGGTGCGCTGCTCACCGAGTTTTCCGGTGTCGCCGGTGTGGGCGAGCTGTTTGGCGTGCCGCGTGCGCTGAGTCTGTCGCTGAGCACGGCGCTGCTGCTCGCCATCGTGCTCACCGGCAGCTACCGCCGCGTCGAGCGCGTGGCCATCGCGCTGGGTCTGTTCGAGCTGGCTTTCTTCCTCGTCGCCTGGCGGGCCCATCCGCAGGGTGCACAGCTTGCCGCAGGCCTGGTGCACCTGCCGTTGCGTGATCACAAATATCAATTTCTCGTCGCCGCCAATATCGGCGCGGTGATCATGCCGTGGATGATCTTCTACCAGCAGTCTGCAGTCGCCGATAAGAAACTGCGTCCCATGCACTATCGCTACGCGCGTTGGGACACCGCGATCGGTTCGGTCATCACACAGGCGGTCATGGCCGCCGTGCTGATTGCCACGGCGGCGACCATCGGCCGTACGCACGCGGGCGCCAGTCTGAACAACGTCGGCGACATTACACACGTGCTCGTGCCGGTGCTCGGCGCGCGCATGGGCCGCATCGTCTTCAGCCTCGGGATTCTCGGCGCGGCCATGGTGGCGGCGATCGTGGTGTCGCTGGCCTCGGCGTGGGGCTTCGGCGAGGTGACGGGATATCGTCATTCCCTCGAGCATCACCCGCTGGAGGCTCCGTGGTTTTACGGCATCTACACCCTCGCGGTGATCGGCGGAGCCGTCATCGTTGCGCTGGCGCCAGATCTCGTGGCGTTGAATATTGGCGTCGAGGTGATGAATGCGCTGATGCTGCCGGTGGTGCTGGGGTTTCTGGTGCTGCTGGCGTTTCGGGCATTGCCGCCGGAGCATCGGCTGCGCGGGCCGTATGCCTGGTTCGTGGTGGCCATTGCGCTGCTGACGGCTGGCCTGGGCGTTTTCGGTGGCCTCTCCGGCGCGCATCTGTTCTGAACTCGGCCGCGCCCTTGTAGGAGAGAGCGCACAGCAAGCTCAGAGCCAACTTCATCCTCCGGCCGACCCGAGGCCGCGAACTTGGCGTTGGAAAGTCGGCGTCTCATCCGCATAGGTAGATCCGGCGCACAGACGCATCCTGCGCACGCGATGGACGAAGTCGATGCAGCATTGAAACAGCTGGCAAAGCAGCGCATCGCCAGCGGCGATCTACCTTGTCTGCCCACGGCACGCACCTGGGGCAGCCGCGGCTCGGGTGCGTCGTGCTCGCTCTGTGCCCGCCCCATTGCGACTCATGAGATCGAGTACGAGGTCGCGGCCGTCGACTCGCCGGGAGCCGCGGAACCCTGCACGGTGCGCTTTCATCTGCCCTGTCACGCGGCCTGGCGGGCCGAGTGCCACAGCAGACCGAACGGGCAGGCCGTCCCCTAGCGTTGACGCGACAGCAGACCGCGCAGTTTCCCCAGCTCGCGGCGTCGCGTGGTGTCGAGCTTCGGGAAGGCCAGATCCAGCGCGGTGAGGGTCTCGCAGATGACGCTCGAGATGATCAACCTGGCGGTGCGCTTGTCGTCGGCGGGAACGACGTACCACGGCGCATGCGTGCTGCTGGTGGCACCGAGGCAATGCTCGTAGGCTTTCATATAGTCATCCCAGAGGCGCCGCTCCTGCACATCGGCGAGACTGAATTTCCAGTTCTTGTCGGGATCGTCCAGGCGCGCGAGCAGCCGCTTGCGCTGCTCCTCGCGCGAGACATGCAGAAAGAACTTCACCACGTGCGTGCCGTTGTCGTGCAGGTGGCGCTCGAGGTCGTGGATCGAGCGATAGCGCTGCTGCCAGAAGTGCTTGGCCTCGCTCACGGCGGGCGGCAGGTTCTCCGCCGCCAGTAGCTCCGGATGTACTCGCAGGATGAGCACTTCCTCGTAATAGGATCGATTGAAGATGCCGATGTGACCGCGCTCGGGCAGCACGCGCGTCGTGCGCCAGAGAAAATCGTGCTCCAGCTCCGTGCTGCTCGGGTGCTTGAAGCTGTAGACCTGGCAACCCTGGGGATTGACCCCTGACATGACATGCTTGATGGCGCCATCTTTGCCGGCCGCGTCCATGGCCTGAAAAATCAGCAGCAGCGCCTCGCGATTGGATGCGTACAGCAGATCCTGCAGGCGGCTGAGCTGGGCCGTGTCTGCCTGCAGAAGCGTCTGATAGTGGCGTTTGGAGCGATAGACGGGCTTGATGGCAGTGGGCCATTCGGCCAGATCCACCTTGCTGTCTGGCTTGACGCGGTAGTCGGCGGAGCGGATTTTCACGGCGGCGGCTTCCTCTGAGTGGGGCTGCATTATCCGTCACTGCGTTGCGCGCGAGGACCACATGGCCGCAGGGCCTGCTGAGACATCCCCGGGTTCGGCCATCTTGGGTCACGCGCTGCTGCGCACGGCCGCCGGTGCGGGCAGCGTGCTGGTGGGCCTTGCGCTGGCGACTACCCTGCCGTCGGCGCATCTCCACGTATCGCTGGCATCGCTGAGCGGCTGGCTGGGCAGCGCCGCGTACGCGGCCGAGCTGGCCGCCTCGCTGCCTTTGGGTGTGGCCGCCGATGTGCTGGCACCGGGCGCGCTGATGGTTGGCGGCGCCCTGTTGAGTGCCCTGGCGCTGCTGCTGTTCGCACTGGCCGCGAGCCTGCCGCTGTGGTTCTTCAGCCGTGTACTGGCCGGTGCGGCGGCGGCCGGGGTGACGCCTGCGCTGCTGGCCGTGCTGGCCCGTGGTCGCTATGCCGCGCCCAAACGGGCGCGTCTCATGAGCCTGTTCGAGCTGTCGATGCTGGCGGGGCTGGCCGCCGGGCCGGTGCTGGCCGCCCAGCTATGGGCGCACGCAGCGCATGCCGCCTTCGGAGGGTGCGCGCTGCTGTGTCTGCCAGCCGCGCTGCTCTTGTACCGCGGCGTGCGGCGTGTGCGACTCGCCGGTGAGGGCGCGCGCAGCGGCGCGCGTGGCATGTACTCACTGTATGCAGCGGCGCTGACAGCGCTGCGCGAGGCACTGCGCGATCGATCGCTACGGCGTCTGGCGCCCGCATGGCTCTGCTTCAACTGCATCGTCGGGCTGTGGCTCGCGCCCACGGTGGCGTACCTGCTCAGTGCCCCGGATGGTCGGCATCTGCAGTATTTGGACGGACTGTTCGCGCAGCGACCGGTGGCACTTGGCTGGCTGTTTGCAGGTTATGCCGCGACCTTTGCGGCCGGGCTCGGCGGCTGGGCCATGGTGCTCGGCAGGGTGGGTCCCGCGCGCGCGCTGCGCATCGCGCTGCTGGCCATGCTGGCGGTGTCGGCGGTGCTGTTCATGCTCAATCGATGCCAGAGCTGCGCGCCCAGCGCGCGCACCGGGCTGGTGGTGCTCGCCGCGCTGCTGGTGATGATCGAGAGCGGCTTTACGCCTGCGGCTCTCAGCTGGCTCTCGGCATCGGTGGGAGCGCAGCGTGCGCCGGGAGCGGCGATGGGCATCTACACGGTGCTCTTCAGCGTGGGCGGGGGGCTGGGTGCGCTGCTGGCCGGCGCACTGGCGCGCGCCGGCGGCATGGACGGCCTGCTGTTTGGCACGACCGCGTTGGCCATTCTCGCCTGGGTGAGCCTGCCGCGCATGCGGGACGCCACGCTGGACGCGCGCGCGTGAGGCAGCGAGAGCAGTTCGATCTCATCATCATCGGCGCCGGCGCGGCGGGCCTGATCGCAGCGGATTTCGCGCACGGCTTGGGCGCCGAGGTCGCGCTGATCGAGGCGGATCGCGTTGGCGGGGACTGTACCTGGACCGGTTGCGTACCCTCGAAGTCGCTGTTGAAGGCGGCATCGGTGGCCGCCGCGGCACGCCAGGGGGCCCGCTTCGGCATCCCGACGGGCGAGGTACGCGCCGACCTGACCGCCGTGCGCGAATATGTGCGCGCCTGCATCGCGCAAATCTATGCGCCCACGGCCCCCGAGCGGCTGCGGCAGCGCGGCCTCACCGTACTGAACGGCGCCGCGCGCTTTGTCGATGCGCATACGCTCGCGGTCGGGGAGCGGCGGCTGCGCGCCCGACGCGTTCTGATCTGCACGGGGGCGGAGCCGATACGGCCCGCGCTGCCGGGCCTGGACGCGATCCCCTACCTGACCTACCGCGATATTTTCGACAACGATCGGCTGCCCGAGCATCTGCTGGTCGTCGGCGGCGGCCCGCTGGGCTGCGAGATCGCGCAGGCTTATCGGCGGCTGGGTGCTGCCGTGACCCTGATCGCGCCGTCGCTACTGGCGCACTCCGAGCCGCAAGTCCGTGAGCTGCTCGAGCGCGTCTTCGCGCAAGAGGGCATCGGGCGGCTCCACGCCAGAGCCGTGGCTTTCTCGGGGCAGCCAGGCGAGCTGTGCGTGCACACCGAGAGCGGCATGGCCGTGGGGGACATGCTGTTGCTGGCGGTGGGTCGAGTGCCCTGCTTACAGGGGTTGGGGTTGCAGGCTGCCGGCGTACGCTTCGACGAGCAGGGAATCATCGTCGATGAGCAGCTGCGTACCAGCGCGGGCCACATCTACGCCGCCGGCGATGTGGTCGGCGGTGCGCAGTATTCGCACCTGGCGGGCTGGCAGGGATTTCGTGCCGTGCGCCACGCGTTGCTGCCGCACGGACCGGGCTTGGCAGCGCGCCTGCGTGCCCGACGCCCACGCTCGCGCATGGCCGCGGTTGGCCTGTCGGCGCCGGCCGGATTGCCGCAGGTGACCTTTGTGCAGCCGGAGGTCGCGCAGATCGGACTCCTTGAACGCGCGGCGCGCGAGCGCTTCGGCGGCGCGGTGCTCTGCGGTGAGCTGCCACTGTCGCGCGTGGATCGCGCCGTCAGCGAGGCCGATACGCTCGGCCTGGTAAAGCTCATTGCCGCGGCCGATGGACGGCTGCTGGGGGCGAGCGTCGTGGGGCAACGGGCCGGCGAGGTCATCGCGGAGCTGAGCCTGGCGATGGCGCAGCGCTTGCGGCTGCAGGATCTGGCATCGGCCATCCATCCTTACCCTACGTACAACAGCGCGGTGCAGCTGCTCGCCACGCAGATGGCCATGCAGCAGTTCATGGGCGGCTGGCGAGGACGCGTGGTGCGCCGGCTGTCGCGGCTGTGGCTGCGCGTCTAGAATCGCACTCAGCGTGAACAAGCATGATGCCGATTACGTCTTCCACGAGCTGACGCGCAGCATCTGTCCGAGCTGCCGCCGCGTCATCGATGCGCAGGTGCTGCTGCGGGAAAATAAGGTCTACATGCGCAAGCGCTGCCCCGACTGCGGCCCGTGCGAGGCGCTCGTGTACGCCGATGCGGCGGCCTACGTAAGTCAGGCACGCTTCAACAAGCCCGGCACCGTGCCGCTGGCTTTCGGCACGCCCATCGCGCAAGGGTGCCCCTACGACTGCGGGCTGTGTCCCGATCATCAGCAGCACACCTGCGTCGGCATCATCGAAGTCAACAGCACCTGCGACATGGCCTGTCCGCTGTGCTTTGCCTCGGCCGCGCCCGGCTTCAACCTGACGCTCGAGGAGGTCGAGGCGCTGCTGGATGATTTCGTGCGCACCGAGGGTCGTCCCGAGGTCGTGCAGTTTTCGGGTGGGGAGCCCACGATCCATCCGCAGATCCTCGAGTTCGTAGGCGCGGCACGCGCCCGCGAGATCCCCTACGTGATGATCAATACCAACGGCCGGCGCATTGCACAGGACGAGCGCTTTGCCGATGAGCTCGCGCGGCTGCGCCCCTCGCTGTACTTCCAGTTCGATGGCTTCGAGCGCGAAACCTACCGCATCATCCGCGGGGATGCGGACGCGCTCGAGGATAAGTTGCTCGCACTGGACAGGCTGGCCGAGCGCGGTCTGAATGTGACGCTCGTGCCGGCCATCGAGCGCGGCGTCAACGATCAGGAGATCGGGCGCATCATCGATTTTGCCATCGCGCACCCCGCCGTGCGCGGCATCAATTTCCAGCCCGCTTTCCACACGGGCCGGCATCTGGCGCACGACCCCATGCAGCGCGTGACCATCCCCGAGGTCATCGGCTGGATCGAGGCGCAGACAGACGCGCGCTTCATGCGCTCGGATTTCGTGCCGGTACCTTGTTGCTTCCCGACCTGCAACGCCGTGACCTATGCGTTCGTCCACGAGGGGCAGGTCACCCCGCTGCCGCGGCTGGTGGACGTGAGTGCCTACCTCGATTACATCAGCAACCGCGCGATGCCCGATCTCGGCCAGTCCATCCGTCAGGCGCTCGAGGGGCTGTGGTCGTCCGCCTCGGTGCCGGGCTCGGAAAAGTCGCGCGCGCAGCTGACGCTCTCCTGTCAGGCCTGCGGTACGCTTCCCGAGAGCAGCCTCGGAGAGCTTGCCGAGAGCATGATCATGATCATGCTGCAGGACTTCATGGATCCCTGGACCTTCAACCAGAAGAATCTGATGAAGTGCTGCAAGGAATTCCTGCTGCCCGGCGGCCGGCAGATTCCGTTCTGCGCGTACAACTCGCTTGGCTATCGCGAACAGGCGCGCGCCCAGCTCATCGCAATGGAACCGCGCCGGCGCAACGCGCGCCGCCACGGCGAGCGCTTCGTGCCCGAGCCGGTGCACTTCGATGTGCGCCCGGGCGGGGCAGCGCCGCGGTGAGCAGCGCGCTGGGCGGCGCGCAACTGAAGCAATGCTGCGCGGGATTCTACGGCAGCGATGCGGCACGCTGGCTGCTCGCGGACTGCTGGCATCCGGGCGGCCTGGAGCTGACGCGTCGGCTCGCCGAGCAGCTGCAACTCTCGGCGGACAGCCGCCTGCTGGACGTGGCCTGCGGTACCGGCGGCAGCGCCCTCATGATCGCCGACACGTTCGGTTGTCAGGTGCACGGCGTGGATCTGAGTGCGCGCAACGTCGAGCAGGCGACGCGCGCGGCGGCCGAGCGCGGCCTGTGCGCTCGTGCGAGCTTCGAGCTGGGCGATGCCGAAGGCCTCTCTGTAGCGTCGCAGCGCTTCGATGCGCTGCTGTGTGAGTGTGCGTTGTGCACCTTTCCCGACAAGCGCGCGGCAGCCGGCGAGTTTCACCGGGTATTGCGTGTCGGCGGCCGCCTGGCGTTGAGCGACGTCACGCGCCGCCCCGCGGCACTCACCGGCCTGGACGATCTTGCCGGCTGGGTGGCCTGTATCGCCGACGCGCTGCCGCTCCCGGCGTATGCACAGTGCCTTCTGGAGGCAGGCTTTTGCGAAGTGCAGACCGAAGATCGCAGCGACACGCTGCAGGCCCTGATCGAGCGGATCGCGGGTCGCCTTGCGGCAGGGGAGCTGCTCGCCGGGCTGGCGCAGGTGCCGCTGTCAGCCGGGGAGCTGCAGCAAGCTCGCGGCCTGCTCACGACGGCCCATGAGGCGGTGCGTCGCGGCCAGCTCGGCTATGGCGTCGTTACCGCACGCAAGGGTGCCTGAGAGGGCGAATCGGCGCGCAGCTCTCAGACGCGCCGTGCACCACCGAACAGGCTCACGATGAGCATGATGAGGCCGACCGCCAGCAGCACGTGAATGGCACCGAAGGTGACCTTCACCGCCAGCCACAACACCAGCCAGGCAATGATGAAGAGCACCGCCAGGATCCGCAGAATGGCCATGACACACCCTTTTGTAATGGCGATGTGGCGATCTTAGGCCTGGGCAGGCAGGCTCTCCGTCACCCAATGCAGCGCTTGGCGCTGCCGAGTCGCCTACAACGGTGCTGACGCTGGCGCATAATTCGGCGCCTCGCTGATAGCTGTGTCAGGAGACATCGTGCCCAAGGCTATGCGGCTGGTGCTCGTGCTGGTTTTGGCGGCTGCCGTCGCAGGCGGACTGTGGTGGGTTTTCGGCCGTCCACGCCCGAGCGCTGCGCTGACCCTGTACGGCAACGTCGATCTGCGCGAGATCGATCTGCCGTTTCACGACAGCGAACGCATTGCCGAGGTGCTGGTGCAGGAGGGGGACCGGGTGCACCGCGGACAGGTGCTTGCGCGCCTGGATACGGGCCGGCTCGAGCCCCTGGTGCAGAAGGCCCAGGCGATGGTCGCGGTGCAACGCGCGGTGTTGCAGCGGCTGCTGAATGGCAATCGACCGCAGGAGATCGCCGAGGCGCGCGCTTCGGCCGATTCGGCGCAGGCGGATGCCGGCAATGCGCAGGCGCAGTATCGACGCCTGCAGTCGCTGGCGCAGAGCTCCTCGGGACGTGCCGTGAGCCGCCAGGATGTGGATGCGGCCCGGGCGGCCTACGACTCGGCGGCTGCCCGGCTGCAGTCGGCGCAGAAGGCCCTGGCGCTCGAGCGGCTCGGGCCGCGCCGCGAGGACATCGATCAGGCGCGCGCACAGCTGCAGGCCGACGAGGCGGATCTGGCCACCGCGCAGGCGCAGCTCGCCGATGCACAGCTGCGAGCGCCGCTCGACACCGTGGTGCGCTCGCGCCTGGTCGAACCGGGTGACATGGCCACGCCATCGCAGCCGGCCTTCACCCTGGCGATCACCGATCCCAAGTGGGTGCGGGCCTATGTGGATGAGGCGAACCTGGGTCGTCTGCACGAGGGTACGCTGGCCAACGTCAGTGTGGACAGCTTCCCGGGCCGCCGCTTCGCCGGCTGGGTGGGATTCATCTCCCCGGAGGCCGAATTCACGCCCAAGTCCGTGGAGACCACGCAGCTGCGCTCCAGCCTCGTCTACGAGGTGCGCATCTTCGTGCATGACCCGCAGGACGAGCTGCGCCTGGGCATGCCCGCCACGGTCACCCTGCAGTCCCCTTCCACTGCGCCGGGCTCTGCGACCAGCGGCCCGGCCGATCCGGCGGTGTCGTCGCGTCCATGAGCGCGCATCCCGAGGGGCCGGCCCTCGTGGCCGAGGGCCTGGTCAGGCATTTTCATCCCAAGAACCAGCCGGCGGTCACCGCGCTGGATGCGGTGTCCATCACGGCTTATCACGGTCAGCTCACCGCGCTGGTGGGTCCCGACGGTGCGGGCAAGACGACACTGCTGCGGCTGGCGGCCGGACTGCTGCTGCCCGATGCGGGCCACCTGTCCGTGCTCGGGGTGGATGTGGCGCGCGATCCGCAGCAAGTGCAGGACCGCATCAGCTACATGCCGCAACGCTTTGGTCTCTACGAGGACCTGAGCGTGCTGGAGAACCTGGATCTGTACGCGGATCTGCATGGCGTCAGTGCCGCACAGCGCGCGCAGCGCTACCCGCGACTCTTCGAGATGACGGCGCTCGGGCCGTTTCGCAGCCGCCTGGCGGGCCGGCTCTCCGGTGGCATGAAACAGAAGCTCGGCCTGGCCTGCACCCTGGTACGCCAGCCGGAGCTGCTGATTCTCGATGAGCCCACGGTGGGGGTGGATCCGCTGTCACGCCGCGAGCTCTGGCAGATCGTGCAGTCGCTGGTGAGCGATCAGCAGCTCACGGTGCTGCTGAGCACCTCGTACCTGGACGAGGCCGAGCGCTGCAGTCACGCCATCGTGCTGTATGCGGGTCGGGTGCTGGCGCAGGGGCCACCGCGACAGACCGCGCAGCAGGCGCGAGGCGCCTGCTTCCTGGTGACTCCCACAGCAGGGATGAGCGCGCGCACGCTGCAGGCGCAGCTGCTGGACCGGCCAGAGGTCGTCGACGCAGTGCCCGACGGGGGTCGGGTGCGTGTGGTGCTGCGGGCCGCTGAGCAGACGTCGACCGTCGAGTCGCTGCCGGCCGCTTCGCTGCAGCCGTTGGAGCCGGGGTTCGAGGACGGCTTCATGGAGCTGCTGCAACGGCAGGTGAGGCGTGAGCGCACCGCGCCGCTGCAGCTGGCGCGCGTCGCGCGCGGCGAGGAGGCGGGGCCGGCCGTGCGCGTCGCGGACCTCGTCAAGCGCTTCGGGGCTTTCGTCGCCGTCGACCACATCCGCTTCGAGGTGCAGCGCGGAGAGATCTTCGGACTGCTCGGGCCGAATGGTGCCGGCAAGACGACGACCTTTCGCATGCTCTGCGGGCTGCTCGCGCCCAGCGGCGGGCAGCTGCACGTGGCCGGAGCCGATGTGCGGCGCGCACCGGCCGCAGCGCGGGCACGGCTCGGCTACGTGGCGCAGAAGTTTTCGCTCTATGGGCCCCTGACGGTGCTCGAGAATCTCGAGTTCTTCGCCAGCGCCTACGGGCTGCGCGGGCAGGCGCAGCGCGCGCGCATCGCCTGGGCGCTCGAGCAGTTCGAGCTCGGCGATCGTTCCCACGGCATCAGCGCGCAGCTGCCCGGCGGCTACAAACAGCGCCTGGCGATGGCGGCAGCGCTGCTGCATGAGCCGGAGATTCTTTTTCTGGATGAGCCTACCAGCGGCACCGATCCGCTGGCGCGCCGCGTGTTCTGGCGACGCATCACGGGGCTGGCCGAACAGGGCGTCACCGTGATCATCACCACCCACTTCATGCAGGAAGCGGAGTACTGCGATCACGTGGCGATCATGGATGGCGGCCGGGTGCTCGCGCAGGGCTCTCCGGCCCAGATCCGTCAGCGCGGTCGCAGTGCCGGGCGCGCCGAACCGAGCATGGAGGATGCCTTCATCGCCATCGTGGATGAGGCGCGTGCCCAGGCAGGCGTCCAGGCGGCCGGCGCGGTGGGATCGGTCGCATGAGCGCCGCGGCCGCCAAGCTGGCGCGCGTGCGCGCGCTGATCCGCAAGGAGACGCGCCAGATGGTGCGCGATCCTTCGAGCATCGCCATGGGTGTGGTGCTGCCGCTGATCCTGATTCTGCTATTTGGTTTCGGGCTGTCGCTGGATGTGCGCGATGTGCCGATCGCGGTGGTATCGCAGGACTCCTCGGCCGATGCGCAGGGCCTGACGCAGGCCTTCGAGCTCTCGCCATACTTTCATCCGCTGCTGCTGCGCTCACTGGCGCCAGCCCAGCAGCTACTGCTGCGCGGAAGCGTCGATGGGATCTTGAACATCCCCGAGGACTTCGCGCGGCGGCTCGCACAGGGCGACGCGCAGGTGCAGCTGCTGGTCAAGGGCAGCGACGCCAATCGCGCACGCATCATCGAGAGCTACGTCGAGGGGGCCGTGGGCCATTGGTCGGCGCAGCTCTCGCTCGAGGGTCACGCGGGCGGCGTCGCGGCAGCGTTCGGGCCGGTCAATGTGCAGACGCGCCTGTGGTTCAACGAGGCGGATGAATCCCGCTATTTCCTGGTGCCCGGCCTGCTGGTGCTGGTCATGACGCTCATCGGCGGGCTGCTCACGGCGATGGTCATGGCGCGCGAGTGGGAGCGCGGTACGCTCGAGTCGCTGTTCGTCACGCCGGTGCGCAGCGATGAGATTCTCATCGGTAAGACCCTGCCGTACTTCCTGCTGGCACTGGCCGGTTTCGTGCTGTGTGTGTTGTCGGCGAAGTTTCTCTTTCACGTGCCGCTGCGCGGCTCGCTGTGGGCGCTGTCTGGCGTCTCCATGCTCTATACCCTGGTCGCCCTGGGGATCGGACTGCTGATCTCCTCGGCAGTGAAGAATCAGCTCGTGGCCAGCCAGCTCGTCGCGCTGACGACCTTCATGCCGGCCCTCATGCTCTCCGGGTTCCTGTTCGACCTGCGCAGCATGCCGGCAGCGGTGCGACTCATCACGCGCGTGCTGCCGGCGCGCTACTACGTGGCCGTGCTGCAGAACGTGTTCCTGGCCGGTGATGTTTGGGCGGTACTGCTGCCGAACGCACTGGTGCTGGCTGTCATGGCCGTGGTGCTCGCACTGGCCAGCCGCGCTGTGACGCGCAAGCGGCTGCTGTGAGCGGCGGGATGGGCGGCATGCTTGCATCGCTCCTGCGCATCATCGCCCTGACGCGCAAGGAACTGCTCGCGGTGCTCAAGGACCGGCGCGCGCGGCTGAGCCTGCTGATTCCGCCCATGATCCAGGCGCTGATCTTCGGCTACGCGGCCACATACGATCTGAACCGCGTGCCCTACGCGCTGCTGGATGAGGATCACTCCGCCGCCTCGCGCGAGCTCGCCGCCGGACTGGATGGCACGGGTGTTTTCGAGCGCGTCGCGGACCTGTCGCGCAGCTCCGATATGGAGCGCAGCATCGACTCGGGGCAGGCGCTGGTGGTGCTGCATATCGGCCAGAACTTTCAGCGCCAGCTGCTGGCCGGACGCAGCGCCGACGTGCAGCTCATCGCCGATGGACGCAACTCCAACACCGCGGGCACTGCCATGGGCTATATCAGCGGCATCATCGCGGATTTCAACGCGCAGTGGCGCGCCGCGCATGGGGAGCGCGCGAGCGCGCTGCAGCTGGTGGAGCGCGCCTGGTTCAATCCCAATCTGGAGACGCGCTGGTACATGATCCCGGGCATGATCGGCACGTTGACGCTGATCCAGACCATGATGCTCACGGTGATGTCGGTGGCGCGCGAGCGTGAGGAGGGCACCTTCGATCAGCTGCTCGTGACCCCGTTTCGTCCGCACGAGATCATGGTCGGCAAGGCGCTGCCCTCGATGATCGTCGGCCTGATCCAGGCCACCGGCGTGCTGGTCGTCGCTCAGCTGTGGTTTCGCATTCCGTTCGCGGGTTCCTATTGGGTCCTCTATGCGGGACTGCTGCTGTTCCTGCTCGCCGCGGTCGGCATGGGGCTGCTGCTCTCGGCGATCGCCGCGACCATGCAGCAGGCCATGCTGTACTCCATGCTGTTCATCATGCCGTTCTCGCTGTTGTCGGGCTTCACCACACCGCTGAGCGCCATGCCCGGGGCGCTGCAGGACTTCACCCTCATCAACCCGCTGCGCTTCGCCATCGACATCACGCGTCGCGTGTATCTGGAAGGGGCCGGTCTGCGACTGCTGCTCCCCGACCTCTGGCCGCTCGCGATCATCGCCGCCCTGACACTGACCGCCGCCTCCTGGGTGTTTCGCTACCGACCACAATGAGCACCTGCAGAGGCAACAGGCGCACTGGGGTGCCCGCATGGCTGCTCGCGGCGACGCTGGCGGGCTGTACCGTGGGACCCAGCTACGTGCCGCCGAAGCCTGCACTGCCCGCGCACTGGGCCGGACCGGACCTGACTGGCGCTGCCGGTGCGGTGAATTCGCCGCTGGCGCCGGCACAGGGCACCGCACTGCCGGGTGAGTCGCTACCGCCGCTGAGCCAGCTGCAGGAGCAGCCCGCGCAGCTCACGCGCTGGTGGAGCGCGTTTCACGATGCGACTCTCGATGCATTGATGACGCGCGCGCTGACGGCGAACCTGGACCTGCGGGTCGCGGTGGTACGCACCGCGGAGGCGATGGTCCAGCGCGATATCAATCTCGCAGGACGCTGGCCGAGCCTCTCGGCCAATGCCTCGTATGACTATGAGCGCCTGAGTGAGGCGACCCCCGAGGGCGCACTGCTCGGCTCTGCCGGCAAGTTCTCCATCCCCGGCGTGGGTCGGCTGGACATCCCCAATCCCTTCAATCAGTACCAGCTCGGCCTCGCCGCCTCCTGGGAGCTGGATTTGTTCGGACGTCTGCGGCGCACCGCCGAGGCCTCCAACGCCACGCTGCAGGTGTCGCTCGAGGACCAGCGTGCCGTGCAGGTCTCACTGCTGGCGCAGGTGGCGCAGAACTACCTGCAGCTGCGCAGCGCGCAGGCACGCGAGGCGATCGCGAAGCAGGATCTGGCCAACGCGCAGGACCTGCTGCAGCTGACGCGACAGCGTCACATGGCCGGGCTTGCGACCGAGCTCGATGTACGCAACGCGGCCGCGCAGATGAGCCAGACACAGGCCACCCTGCCACAGCTCGAGCTGGCCGCCACCCAGGCGATGCATCAGCTCGCGGTGCTGCTCGGGGCCGAGCCTGAGGCGCTGCGCGCGCAGCTGCAGGAGCCGGCGCTCATCCCCACCGTCCCGGCGATCGTAGCGATAGGGCTGCCGGCGGAGCTGGCGCGCCGCCGCCCGGACATCCGGCAGGCCGAGGCGAGTCTGCACGCGGCGACGGCGCAGATCGGCGTGGCCGTCGCGGATCTATATCCGCGCCTGACGCTCTCGGCCAACGGTGGCTTCCAGTCCGAGACGCTCGGCAGCCTGCTCGGCTGGTCGAGCCTCTTCGGCAGCGTCGGTCCGGAGCTGGATATCCCGATCTTCGACCGGGGCCGCTGGAAGAGCGTGCGGCTGTACGATCTGCGCGCGCGTGAGGCGGCGCTGCAGTATCAGTCCACCGTACTGCAGGCGCTGCGTGAAGCCGAGGATGCCGCTACGGCCTACCGGGAGGACCAGCGGCAACGGCAATGGCTGACCGACGCGGTGGCGCAGAACCGTGCGGCGCTCGGGTTGGCCCGTCAGCGCTACGAAAGCGGCGTCACCGACTTCATCGACGTGCTGGATGCGCAGCGCACGCTGCAACAGAACGAGCAGGCGCTGGTGGGCAGCACTGCGGCCGTCAGCCTGGACCTGGTCGGGTTGTACCGGGCGCTGGGCGGGGGTTGGCAGACGACGCCGGCGCAGGGTCGCTGAAGGCTCCGCATCCGCTTGCGCATCAAGGGCCTACGGCGGGCTGTGAGCGCGGTCCGTTTCCTTGCAGGGGAGCTGGAGGTACAATACAAAGTCGCTGTACAACCCGTTAGTTCATTGAGCTAACTGGATTTTTTCAGGTTCCATTCAGGAAACTCCATGCCGCAATCCCAGCCTCCACAACTGGCAGGTACGCCGCTGTTTGGCTCCAACGCACCCTATGTGGAGGAACTGTACGAGCGGTATCTGCGGGATCCGCAGAGCGTCGATGCCGCCTGGCGGGCGTTCTTCGCCCAGCTGCCCGCCTCGGGGCGCCCAGAGATGGCCCATGGGCCCATCATCGCCGCGATCGCCGCACGCACGCAGGCACCCGCGGTGCGGCCGGGGGCGGCGGGCGGCGCCACGGGCGCGGGAGGCGCGGCGAGCGGGGCCGCCAGCGAGAAGCAGGCCGCGGTCTCGCGGCTGATGCAGATCTATGCCAACCGTGGCCACCTGATCGCGCGCATCGATCCCCTGGGGCTGCTGCAGCGGCCGCGGCCGCGGGTGCTGTCGGCCGAGTACGCGGGCCTGACCGAGGCGGACATGGACAGCGAGTTCGTGACCGGGGCGCGCAACGCCTGGATCGGTCGGCGTGCCTCGCTGCGCGAGATCCTCGCGCGCCTGGAGCGCATTTACTGCGGCCCCATCGGCGCCGAATTCGCCCACGTCTCCAACAGCGACGAGCGGCTGTGGCTGCAGGATGAGTTCCAGCTCGGGCGCATGCAGCAGAGCTTCTCGGCCGAGGAGCGGCGCGCCATGCTCTCCGAGCTCACGGCCGCCGAGGGGCTGGAGCGTTACCTGCATACCAAGTATGTGGGGCAGAAGCGCTTCTCGCTCGAGGGCGGCGATGCGCTGATCGCCTGCCTGAACGATCTGATTCAGCAGGGCGGCCGCGGCGGCATCGAGGAATTCGTGCTCGGCATGGCGCATCGCGGACGCTTGAACGTGCTGGTGAACGTGCTGGGCAAGTCCCCCGCGCAGCTGTTCTCCGAGTTCGAGGGCAAGTACGACGAGAACCACATGCAGGGATCGGGGGACGTGAAGTACCACAAGGGCTTCTCGGCCGACCTGCGCACCGAGGGCGGCAATGTGCACGTCGCCCTCGCGTTCAATCCCTCGCACCTGGAGATCGTCGACCCGGTCGTGGAGGGCTCGGTGCGCGCCCGCCAGGAGCGGCGCGACGATGCGCAGGGCGACAAGGTGGTGCCGGTGCTCATGCACGGCGATGCCGCCTTTGCCGGACAGGGCGTGGTCATGGAGACCCTGCAACTCTCGCAGGCGCGCGGCTATCGGGCCGGCGGTACCGTGCACATCGTCATCAATAATCAGATCGGCTTCACGATCTCCGACGCGCGCGATGCGCGCTCCACGCTCTACTGCAGTGATGTGGCGAAGATGGTCGAGGCGCCCATCTTCCACGTCAATGCCGATGATCCGGAAGCCGTGGTGTTCGTCACCCGGCTGGCACTGCGCTACCGCCAGCGCTTCCACAAGGATGTGGTCATCGATCTGGTCTGCTACCGCCGGCTCGGCCACAACGAGGCGGATGAGCCGGCGGCCACTCAGCCGCTGATGTATCAGACCATCCGCCAGCATCCCACCGTGCGGCAAATCTACGCCGAGCAGCTCATCGCCGCCGGCGTGCTCACGGCCGCGGAGGCCGAACGGATGGTCGCGCAGTACCGCGCGGCGCTCGATACCGGCCAACTGGAACGCCACCCGGCGCTGGGGCTGATCGGCAACAAGTACACCATCGACTGGTCGCGCTATGCGCTGGTCGACTGGTCCGAGGCGGTGCTCTCGGGCGTAGAGCCCGCGCACCTCGCGGCGCTGGCGGCCAAGCTGGCCGCGCTGCCGAAGGACCTGTCGCTGCATCCGCGTGTCGCCGCGCTGATCGCCAATCGTGCGCGCATGTTCGCCGGCGAGGTGCCGCTCGATTGGGGTGCAGCCGAGACGCTCGCCTACGCGACGCTGCTCGATCAGGGTTTCCCGGTGCGCATCTCGGGCCAGGATTCGGGCCGCGGGACCTTCTTCCACCGGCACGCCGTGCTGCACGATGCGAATAGTGATCGCCAGTACCTGCCGCTGCAGCATCTGAAGGATACTCAGCCGCGCTTCACGGTGATCGATTCGGTGCTCTCAGAGGAAGCCGTGCTGGGCTTCGAATATGGCTACTCCACCACGAGCCCCGACTGTCTGGTGATCTGGGAGGCGCAGTTCGGCGATTTCGTCAACGGCGCGCAGGTCGTCATCGACCAGTTCATCTCCTCGGGCGAGGCCAAGTGGGGTCGGCTGTGCGGGCTGACGATGTTCCTGCCGCATGGCTACGAAGGTCAGGGTCCGGAGCATTCCTCCGCGCGCCTGGAGAGGTTCCTGCAGCTGTGCGCCGAGAACAATATGCAGGTCTGCGTGCCCTCCACCCCGGCGCAGATGTTCCATCTGCTGCGCCGGCAGATGCTGCAGCCCTTCAGAAAGCCGCTCGTGGTCATGACGCCCAAGAGTCTGTTGCGGCATGAACAGGCGGTCTCATCGCTGGCCGAGCTGAGTCTGGGCGCCTTTGCGCCCATCATCGACGAGGTCGATGACATCACCTCCGCGCAGGTGCAGCGCGTGGTCTTCTGCAGCGGCAAGGTGTACTACGATCTGCTCAAGGCACGCCGCGCCCAGGGTGGGCGCGATGTGGCGCTGGTGCGCGTCGAGCAGCTCTATCCCTTCCCCGTGGATGAATATCAGGCAGTGCTTGCGCGCTACGCCAACGCGACAGACCTGGTGTGGTGTCAGGAGGAGCCGCAGAATCAGGGTGCCTGGTACCAGATCCGTCATCGGCTGGAGGACCTCGCGCGCGGTCGACCGATGTACTACGCGGGTCGTGCTGCCGCCGCTGCTCCCGCCACCGGGCTCTCCAAGCTGCACGAGGCCGAGCAGCGTCGCCTGGTCGAAACCGCGCTGAGCGCGACCTCCATCGAGCAGACGACGCGCAGCACCCCACGCCTGACACTCACGCCCTCGTCTCGAGCCCCCACGCCCATAAGGAAGAGTTCATGACCGTCGAGATCCGCGTTCCACAGCTGCCGGAGTCGGTGGCTGATGCCACCCTCGTGGCGTGGCGAAAGGCCTCCGGAGATAGCGTCAGTCGCGATGAGGCCCTGGCCGATCTCGAAACCGACAAGGTCACCCTCGAGGTGCCCTCGCCAGTGAACGGCGTGCTGCGCGAGCTGAAAGTTGTCGCGGGTACGACGGTCAAGAGCGGTGAGTTGCTGGCGGTGATCGAGGAGGGCGCTGCCGGAAAAGCCGCCGCACCTGCGGCCGACGCAGCAACGGCTGCCAAATCCGCGCCGCCGGTACCCGCGGTACCCGCGGCAGCTGCGCCAGCGGCGTCCGCCGACGGCGGACGCGCCGGTCCGGCCGCGCGTCGTGTCATGGAGGAGAGCCGTCTGGCCCCCAGCGCTGTGCCCGGCAGCGCGCCGGGCGGGCGCATTACCAAGGGCGATGCCTTGCAGGCCGCGGCCACGGCGCGGCCGGCGCGCAGCGGGCGAGTCGATCAGCGCGTGCCCATGACGCGCCTGCGGGCGCGTATTGCCGAGCGCATGGTGCAGGCGCAGGCGACGCAGGCGCTGCTGACAAGCTTCAACGAGGTGGATCTGGGGGCCGTGCAGGAGCTGCGCGCCCGTTACAAGGATGTATTCGAGAAGAAGCACGGCGTGAAGCTCGGCTTCATGTCCTTCTTCGTCAAGGCAGCCGTCGAGGCGCTCAAGCGCTTTCCGGTCGTCAATGCCACCGTCGATGGCAGCGACATTGTCTACCACGAGTACTTCGACATTGGCGTTGCGGTGTCCACCGACCGCGGCCTCATGGTGCCCATCCTGCGCGATGCAGATGCCATGAGCTTTGCCGAGGTCGAGCAGGCGATCGGTCAGTATGCCGCGCGCGCGCGCGCCGGCTCGATGGCGCTGGAAGATCTGACCGGGGGCACCTTCAGCATCACCAACGGCGGGGTGTTCGGCTCGCTGATGTCCACGCCCATCGTCAATGCGCCGCAGAGTGCCATCCTCGGCATGCACAAGATCCAGGAGAGACCCATGGTCGTGGCTGGCCAGATCGCGATTCGTCCGATGATGTATCTGGCGGTGACTTACGATCATCGCATCATCGATGGGCGCGAGGCGGTGCAATTCCTGGTCTGCATCAAGGAATGCCTCGAAGATCCCGGTCGTCTACTCCTGGGAGTTTGATCGATGAGCGATACCTACGACGTCGCCGTCATCGGCGCGGGTCCGGCCGGCTATCCGGCGGCAATTCGAGCGGCACAGAACGGCCTGAAGGTCGCATGCATCGATGTCTGGAAGAACCGCGATGGCAGTCCCGCATTCGGTGGGACCTGCCTGAACGCCGGTTGCATTCCCTCCAAGGCGATGCTCGAGTCCAGCGAACTGGTGCACCGCGCGCAGCACGAATTCGCCGTGCATGGCATCAAGCTGCAGGGCGTGAGCGTGGACCTGGCAGCGATGCAGAAGCGTCGCGCCGGCATCGTGCGAACCATGGCCGGGGGCGTGGGCGCGCTCTTCAAGGCCGCCGGGGTCACGGGAATTTTCGGACGTGCACGCCTGCTCGCCGGCCATCGCGTGGAGGTCATCGCGCATGACGGCACGCGCAGTGAGATCGCCGCAAAGCACGTGATTCTGGCCAGCGGCTCGATTCCGACCGAGTTGCCTTCGATGCGATTCGACCACGAGCGCATCTGCGACTCGTGGGACGCGCTTGAGTTCGCCAGCGTCCCGCAGCGCCTGTGCGTGATCGGTGCGGGAGTGATCGGCCTGGAGCTCGGCAGCGTGTGGCGACGGCTGGGCGCACAGGTCACGATTCTCGAAGCGCTCGACAGTTTCCTCACGATCGCCGACCAGCAGCTGGCGGCGGAGGCTGCGCGTCACTTCAAGAAACAAGGGCTCGACATCCGCCTCGGAGCGCGTGTCTCAGGGGCGAAGAGCGACAAGAATGGCGTGACGGTGGAGTACGCCGACGGCAAGGGCCCGCAAACGGTGAGCGTCGACAAGGTCATCGTGGCCGTGGGGCGCCGTCCCTATTCGACCGACCTGCTGGCGCCCGATTGCGGGGTCAAGCTCGATGAGCGCGGGTTCATCAGTGTCGATGAGGAGTGCCGCACCGGCGCGGACGGTGTCTGGGCCATCGGTGACTGCGTGCGCGGTCCGATGCTCGCCCACAAGGGCAAGGAAGAGGGCATCGCCGTCGCCGACCGCATCGCGGGGCGCTATGCGCATGTCAACTACGCGGTCATCCCTTCGGTCATCTACACCGCGCCGGAGATTGCCTGGGTCGGTCAGACCGAGGAGCAGGTCAAGGCCAGCGGCACAGCTTATAAGAGCGGCGTGTTCCCGTTCGCGGCCAGCGGTCGCGCGCGCGCCATGGAGGCGGCGGTGGGCTTTGCGAAGATTCTCGCGGCACGCGACACGGACACTATTCTCGGCGTGCACATCATCGGCCCGATGGCTGGGGAACTGATCGCCGAGGCGACGCTCGCCATGGAATTTCAGGCCAGCGCCGAGGATCTGCAACGCACGATTCACGCCCATCCGACGCTGGCCGAGGCAGTGCACGAAGCCGCCTTGGCCACCGACAAGCGCGCGATCGACAGCATCAATAAGTGAGGGGTCGACCGGGGTGGAGGCCCGGGGGATCCGGTGGGCGCCGGCGTGTGTGGCGCGCCCCCTGCCGATCACTCGCCGCGCGCAGCCGTGAGCCGGGTCAGGGCACCCTCGTGGTCCACTTCGAGATGGAATTGGATCGGACGGCAGCAGACCTGACAGTCCTCGATATAGTCAGCCGAACCGGCACTCAGATCCACGAGCGTCTCGAAAGGCTCACCGCAGTAGGGACAATGAATGTCCTTGAAGCAGCTGCCGCCGCGCTCGCTGCTGCCTGCAGCGCCGGCCTCGAACACCGGCTCCAGCCCGTAACGTGCATCGATGGTGTCGGCATCCTCGGAGGTGGACGCGACAGCGGGCTTGGAGTCGCGCGCTTGGGCTCGCGATGCGTGTCGGCCGACGCGTGTACGATGCATGCGCGCTCAGTATAGCCGCGCGGGCGCCGGTACGAGCGACAGCGCCGTCTGCGCTACCATGAGCCGATGAATACACCGGGGACGGCGCTGTCGATCAGCGGTTTGACGAAGGTCTATGCCTCGGGGCTGCAGGCCCTGCAGGCGGTGGATCTGCAGATCGCGCGCGGCGAGATCTTTGCGCTGCTCGGCCCGAACGGCGCCGGCAAGACGACGCTGATCAACATCGTCTGCGGCATCGTCACGCCCAGCTCGGGCCGGGTGCTCGCCGATGGCTTTGATATCCAGCGCGACTATCGCGCCGCGCGCAGTCGCATCGGTCTGGTGCCCCAGGAGATCAGCACCGACATGTTCGAGACTGTCGCGCACACGGTGAATTACAGCCGCGAGCTGTATGGCTGCCGTCGCGATCCGGCTTTCGTCGAGCGCGTACTCAGGGATCTGTCGCTCTGGGAAAAGCGCAACTCGCGCATCATGACGCTGTCGGGAGGCATGAAGCGGCGGCTGATGATCGCCAAGGCTCTGGCGCATGAACCGCGCATCCTGTTCCTCGACGAGCCCACGGCCGGGGTGGATGTAGAGCTGCGTCGTGACATGTGGGAGCTGGTGCGCGGGCTGCGCGCTCGGGAGGTCACGATCATTCTGACCACGCATTACATCGAAGAGGCCGAAGAGATGGCCGATCGCATCGGCGTCATCAACCGCGGCTCACTGATTCTGGTCGAGGACAAGCTCACGCTGATGCAAAAGCTCGGCCGCCGGGAGCTGACGCTGTATCTGACCGAGCCGCTGGCGAGAGTGCCCGGACCGCTCGATTCCTGGGGTCTGGTGCTGTCGGCTGATGGCAGTGAGCTGCAATATCGCTTCGATGCCGCCGGTGAGCGGCGCAACATTGCCGCGCTGTTGCGACAGCTCGGCGAACTGGGCATCGGTTTCAAGGACCTGAACACCCGCCAGAGCACGCTCGAGGAGATCTTCGTGTCCCTGGTCAGCCAGCGGGGAGCGGCGTCCTGAGCGCGCAGCCGGCGCCCGCCGCATCGCTGCCGGCGCCCTTCAATCATCGCGGTGTTTGGGCGATCTACAAATTCGAGATGTCGCGCTTTCGTCGCACCGTCCTGCAGAGCGTGGTGACGCCGATCATCACCACCTCGCTGTACTTCGTGGTGTTCGGCTCGGCCATCGGCTCGCGCATCACCACCGTGCATGGGGTGCCGTATGGCGCCTTCATCGTGCCGGGGCTCATCATGCTCTCGCTGCTCACCGAGAGCCTTGCGAATGCCTCTTTCGGCATCTACATGCCGAAATTCACCGGTACGATCTACGAGCTGCTGTCCGCGCCGGTCTCCTCGCTGGAGATCGTACTCGGCTACGTCGGTGCGGCCGTGAGCAAGTCCGTCATCCTGGGCGCATTGATACTGGGGACCGCGAGCCTGTTCGTGCCCCTGCACGTATTGCATCCGCTGTGGATGGTCGGCTTTCTGCTGCTGACCGCCGCAACCTTCAGCCTGTGCGGCTTCATCCTCGGCATCTGGGCGCGTACCTTCGAGCAGCTGCAGTTCGCGCCGATGCTCATCGTCACGCCGCTGACCTTCCTCGGCGGGGCGTTCTATTCGATCGATATGTTGCCGCGGGCCTGGCGCACCGTGACGCTGTTCAACCCGATCGTCTACCTGGTGAGCGGCTTTCGCTGGAGCTTCTACGGCTCCGCCGATGTCGCCGTGGCCGCGAGCCTCGGTGGCACGGCCGCCTTTCTGCTGCTGTGCCTGGTGCTGATCGTGTGGATCTTCCGCAGCGGCTATCGGCTCAAGAACTGACGCTAATACCATCGGCCCTCAGGCCAGACGCTGCGCGGAGAGCACGTTGGGCACTGCGCTCAGACGCGTGAGGAGCCGACCGAGTTGCTCGCTGTCGCGCACGGCGGTGCGCATGACGATGGTCGCGATGCGATCCTCCGGGTCGGTATTGGAATTGACCCCCTCGATCGACAGTTTCTCGACCGCCAGCACGTCCGAGACGTCGCGCAGCAGCCCGCGTCGGTCCAGCGCCTGCACGCGGATCTGCACCGGCAGCAGGCTGTCGGTGCCGAGATTCCAATCGACCACCAATACACGCGCGGCATTGCGAGCGCGCATGCGCGCCAGGCTCGGACAGGTTGCGCGGTGCACGGTGACGCCCCGTCCGAGCGTCACGTAGCCGGCTATCGGCTCGGGCGGCACGGGCGCGCAGCAGCGCGCCAGTGTGACCGGCAGGTCGCCGACCCCCTCGATGTCCACCAGCGAGCCGCGTGTGGCGCCCCGCGGGCGCTGGCGCGCGGGGGCGAGCGGCTCTGCGGCCGGGGCGCGCAGCCGTGCGATGGCCTGGGCAAGGGCGCTGGTGCCGATGTCGCCCGCACCGAGCTGACGGTGCAGCTCCTCGGCACTGTCGGCGTGCAGCTCGCGCACCAGCGCGGCGGTCAGCTCGGGGCCGGCGCTGGCACGGGCGAGCTCGCGCTCGAGGATCGAGCGGCCGTCGGCGACGTGATCGGACTGGTCGAGGCGACGAAACCAGGCACGTACCTTGGCGCGGCTGCGAGGCGAGGCCAGAAAGCCCTGTTCGGTGGAGAGCCAGTCGCGGCTCGGGCCGCCCTGTCGTCCGGCAATGATCTCGACGACCTCGCCGTTGGCGAGCGGCTGATTCAACGGCACGATGCGACCGTTGATCTTGGCACCGCGGCAGTGGTGTCCGAGCTCGGTATGCAAGTGATAGGCAAAGTCCAGCGGTGTCGCTCCGCGGGGCAGATCCACGACCTCGCCCTTGGGCGTCATCGCATAGACGCGGTCGGAGAACAGTTCCTGCTTGAGCCGCTCGAGTACATCGCCCTCGAGGGGTGTGGACTGCGCGGGGTCGAGCACGCGGCGCACCCACTCGATCTTGCGCTCGTAGCCGGTATCGCGCGCACCGCCCGCGGCACCCTCCTTGTAGCGCCAGTGCGCTGCAATGCCGAGCTCGGCATGCTCGTGCATCTCGCGCGAGCGGATCTGCACTTCCACCGCCTTGCCCGCAGGACCGATCACCGCCGTATGGATGGAGCGATAGTCGTTGTCCTTGGGGGTGGCAATGTAGTCGTCGAACTCGCCGGGAATGTAGGCCCACAAGCCGTGCACCACGCCCAGGGCCGCGTAGCAGTCGGCGATGCTCTCCACGACGATGCGCACGGCACGCACGTCGAAAAGCTGCTCGAAGACGACATGCTTGCGCTGCATCTTGTTCCAGATGCTGTAGATGTGTTTGGGACGTCCGTAAACGGCAAGTGCCTGCACGCCGGCGGCCGACAACTCGGCGCGCAGCTGCGCGCACAGCGCCTCGATGTAGCGCTCGCGGTCCACGCGCCGCTCAGCCAGCGCACGGGCCGTGCGGTGATAGTCCTCGGGATCCAGATAACGGAAGGCCAGATCCTCCAGCTCCCACTTGAGGCTCCAGACGCCCAGCCGATTGGCCAGCGGCGCCATCAGGCTGCGCGTCTCGAGCGCCAGGCGCTGCTGCTCCTCGGGCGTAAGCTCGCGCGCGTGACGTAGGCGCACGAGCTGCTCGGCCAGTCGTGCGACCACCAGGCGCGGATCGGCCGCCACGGCCAGCAGCATCTTGCGCAACACCTCGGCCTGCGCGCCATGCAGGCTCTGCGTGGCGGACCAGCCGATGGGCAGGTGCAGCTCGCCGAGCCGGTCGAGCTCGGCCGCGAGTTTGGACGCCTCGGCGCCGAGGGCGCTGTGCGCTGCCTCGGCGGGCAACGGCTCGCCGGCACGGCTCGTCCAGTGCAGCAGCGTGGCCATCGCCAGGTCGGAATCCTGTGTCAGCGTGCCCGTCAGCGAGGCCGCCTCTATGCCCTCGGCCAGTGGCCCTTCGGCGACGCCCGCGGAGGCGAGCGCGCCGCGCGCGTGCTCCAGGCGCGCGGTGATTGCGGGAGATGCGGGGGTGGCGGTTTCCATGCGGTGCAGTGCGGGTTCCGGCTATCATTCAGGGTATGGCCGGCCACAGCAAGTACGCTGGACGCTGCATCTCATGACACGATATGCGAGCAACTCCTGGCGCGCCTTCCGGCCCGGCGCCGTCGGAACGACCACGCGCGCTGCGCCCGCGGGCCGCGTGCTGGGACTGGATCCGGGCTCCCGTCGTACCGGCTACGGGGTCATCGACTGCGGCGCAGGGGTCGAGCGCCACATCGCCAGTGGCTGCATCGATGTCTCCGGCCACGACATGGTGATCCGCCTGCAACGCATTTACGCCGCCGTCAGCGCGCTCGTGGTCGAGCATCGGCCGGACATGGTGGCGATCGAGCGGGTCTTCATGCACCGCAACCCCGACAGCGCCCTGAAGCTCGGTCAAGCGCGCGGTGTGGCGCTGTGTGCCGCCGCCGCACACGGCGCCAGCGTGCATGAATACGCACCGCGCGCCATCAAGCTCGCGGTCACTGGCCATGGTGGGGCCGCCAAGCCCCAGGTCGCGCAAATGGTGTGCACACTGCTCGCGCTTTCAATCGCGCTGGGCGCCGATGCGGCCGATGCGCTGGCGGTGGCTCTCTGTCATGCGCAGACCCGCCGCCTGGGCTCCTTGGGCGATGCCGCCTGAGCCTACACCACGATGATCGGCTCGCTCGCCGGCGTGCTCGCGCACAAAGCTCCTCCTCAGCTGCTGCTGGAAGTCGGCGGGGTGGGCTACGAGCTCGAGGCGCCGATGTCGACCTTCTACGATCTGCCTGGCCTCGGCGAGCGGGTGCGCCTGCTCACGCACTTGGTGGTGCGTGAGGATGCGCAGCTACTGTTTGGCTTTGCGACGGAGGCCGAGCGGCGGCTGTTCCGGAGCCTGCTGAAGATTGCTGGCGTCGGGCCGCGCACCGCGCTGGCGATACTCTCGGGTGTCAGCAGCGCCGCCTTTGCACAGGCCGTGCACGAGCAAGACACGGCCTCACTGATGCGCATCCCCGGCGTTGGGCGCAAGACCGCCGAGCGGTTGATCGTGGAGATGCGCGATCGGCTGCAGGAGCAGGGGACGGCGCTCAGCTTGTCCACGGCGGCGGGCGCAGCCGCAGCGTCGCAGCCCAGTGCACACGCCGAAGCCTACGGAGCGTTGGTTGCCCTCGGCTACAAGCCTGCCGAGGCGACGCGCCTGATGAAGAATGCGACCGATGGCGCGGGTGGCACGAGCGCTGGGCGCGGCGCGGGCGCGGGCGCGGACAGCGGCGTGCTGTCGACCGAGGAGCTCATCCGCCGGGCGCTGCAGAGCGCCGCACGGCCCGCATGAGCTCGACCGGCGATGAACGCGCGACCGCAGGCGAGTGCGTGGCCGAGGAGCGCCTGGTCGGCACTGGCGCCAGCGGCCATGACGATGCCGTCGATCGAGCCATCCGTCCGCGCCTGCTCGCCGATTACGTCGGCCAGGAGGCGGTCAAATCGCAGCTGTCGATCTTTATCGAAGCGGCGCGCAGGCGCGGCGAGGCGCTGGACCATGTGCTCATCTTCGGGCCGCCGGGGCTGGGCAAGACCACCCTGGCGCACATCATCGCCGCCGAGCTCGGCGTGAACCTGCGCCAGACGGCCGGACCGGTGCTCGAGCGGCCCGGGGATCTGGCGGCACTGCTGACCAACCTGGCCCCGCGCGATCTGCTGTTCGTCGATGAGATCCATCGCTTGAGCCCCATGGTCGAGGAGGTGCTCTATCCGGCGATGGAGGATTATCAGCTCGACATCATGATCGGCGAGGGTCCGGCAGCGCGCTCGATCAAGCTGAACCTGCCGCCCTTCACGCTGGTGGGGGCAACGACGCGCGCGGGACTGCTGACCTCTCCGCTGCGCGATCGCTTTGGCATCGTGCAGCGCCTCGAGTTTTACGGCATCGAGGAGCTCGAGCGCATCGTGCGCCGCTCGGCTGGCATTCTCGGGGTACAGATCTCCGCGACCGGCGCGCTGCGGATCGCGCAGCGCTCGCGCGGCACGCCGCGCATCGCCAACCGACTGCTGCGTCGGGTACGCGACTACGCCCAGGTCAGGGCCGAAGGCCATATCGATGAGTCGGTGGCGCAGGCAGCGCTCGACCTGCTGCAAGTGGACCCGCAGGGGCTCGACGCGATGGACCGCCGGCTGCTGCTGACGATCATGGAGCGCTTCGAGGGCGGTCCGGTCGGAATCGACAGCCTGGCGGCCGCGATCGGCGAGGAGCGCGGTACGCTCGAGGATGTAGTCGAGCCGTTTCTCGTTCAGCAGGGGTTCATCTCGCGTACGGCAAGAGGTCGTATTGCCGCGCGCCGCGCCTGGCAGCACTTCGGCCTGTCGATGCCCGAGCGCGCCGCGGCGAGTCTGCCGCTCTTCGGCGAGGACGCTTGAGCGCTTTCAGCTGGCAAGCTCGTGTCTACTGGGAGGATACCGACGCTGGCGGCATCGTTTACTATGCGAACTACCTGCGCTTCCTCGAGCGCGCGCGCAGCGAATGGCTGCGCTCGCGCGGCATCTCGCAGCGCGCGCTGGCAGTCGACCCCGGCGTGGTGTTTTCGGTGGTGGAGTTGCAGGCGCGCTACCACCGGCCCGCGAGGCTCGAGGATGTGCTGCGAGTGGACTGCGAGCCGAGCCGCGAAGGCGGCGCGAGCCTGGCGTTTCATCAGCGTATCTGGCGCGAGGATGGCGAGGATACGCTGCTGCTGAGCGCCACCGTGCGGGTCGCCTGTGTGGATGCACGCACGATGAAACCGCGGCGCCTGCCGGCTGTCATAGCCCAGGAGCTGCCTTGAGCCTCGACAACGACCTCCAGGTAAGGAGTTGGTGATGGGCGGCGACTTGTCGATCATCCGCCTGGTAGTGCAGGCGAGTGTGGTGGTGCAGATCGTCATGGGCATCCTGCTGGCTGCCTCGCTGACGTCCTGGGCCATCATTTTTCGCAAGGGGATGCTCGTGCGCCGCGCGCAACGCGACGCGGACCGCTTCGAGAATACCTTCTGGTCCGGCGGGGATCTGAGCTCGCTGTACCGGGCCGTGGAATCGCGCGGTGGTGCGACCGGTATCGAGAGCATCTTCGAGTTCGGCTTTCGCGAGTTCGCGCGCCTGCGCGCCCAGGGTGGCGTCGCGGCCGACATGTTGCTCGAGGGCTCGCGCCGCGCCATGCGCGTGGCGCAGCTCAAGGAGACCGAGCGGCTCGAGCACAATCTCGCGACGCTCGCGACGGTGGGTTCGACCAGTCCCTATGTAGGACTGTTCGGCACCGTCTGGGGCATCATGAGTGCCTTCAGCTCCCTCGGCAACGTCCAGCAGGCAACGCTGGCGCAGGTCGCACCCGGCATCTCCGAGGCGCTCGTCACCACGGCCTTCGGCCTGTTCGCGGCCATTCCGGCGGTGGTCTGGTACAACCGTTACGCCGATCGCGTGAGCCGTCTGGAAATGCGCTACGACGGTTTCATCGAAGAGCTCTCGACGATCCTGCAGCGGCACGCCGGCCGTAGCAGCGCAGTCGCCCCCGCCAGCCCGGCCGTGGTCGGCGCGAGCACCGCTGCGACCGGGAGCTTTGCGGCGCTCACCCCGGGCGGGAGAATCTGATGCCCGCTGTCATGCGCGGTGGCAAGCGCCGTCTGATGGGGGAGATCAATGTCGTGCCCTACATCGACGTGATGCTGGTGCTGCTGATCATCTTCATGATCACCGCGCCGCTGCTCACACAGGGCATCAAGGTGAACCTGCCCAAGGCCGCAGCCCAGCCGCTGCCGCAGCACAACCAGGAGCCGTTGGTGCTGTCGGTCGATGCGCGCGGCCGTCTTTACATGAATGTCGGGGCGCACCCGCGCGATCCGATCGATGACGAGACGGCACTGGTGCGCGCCACGGTGGCGCTGCGGCGCGAGCCGGAGCGTCCCGTGCTGGTGAATGCCGATCAGTCGATCAGCTACGGCCGCGTGGTACAGGCGATGGTGCTGTTGCAGCAGGCCGGCGCGATGGACATCGGTTTTCAGACCCAGGCGCCGGCGCACGCTGCCAGCGCCGGGGCGACGGGGGTGAGGTGAGGCGCCGATGCGCGGGGCCCCCGTAAAGCGTATGCCCGAACGCGCGCCACAGGATAATCCGCAGCGACAGCGCCCGGGGCGTATCGAGCGTGGCAGTGATCGGCTTGTCTCGATCCTGCTGTCGGTTCTCGTGCACGGAATCATCGTCGGCGCGCTGGTGTGGGGGTATTGGCGCTATCGCAATCCGCCGACCCCGTCCCAAACGCTGGCGATCGACGCGCATGTCGTGCGTGACAACCCGCGGCTGCGGTCCGAAACGCCGCCCGTGCAAACGCCGATCGATCAGACGCGCGTCGAGCAACAGCGCGAGGCCGCCCAGGCCAAGGCCGCCGCAGCGGCCGCTGCGCTCGCCCAACAACAGGCGGCCGCAAAGGCGGCGGCGCAAAAGGCCGCCGACGCGAAGGCTGCGGCCCAAGCGGCCACTCAACAGGCTGCAGCGCATGCCGAGGCCGAAAAAGCCGCGGCCGCGAAGGCGGTTCAGGAACAGGCGGAAAAGGAGCAGGCGCAGCAGGCCGCCGCGCAGAAGCTTGCCGCCGAGAAGGCAGCCGCGCAGAAGGCGGCCGAAGCGAAAGTCGCCGCAGAGCGCAAGGCCAAGCAAGAGGCTGAGGCGAAGGCCAAGGCTGAGGCCGCGCGCGAAGCCCAGCAGCTCGCACAGCAGCTGAAGACCGAGCAGGCCGAGCGGGCCACTGCGGCCGATCTGAAGAATCAGTTACAGAAGGAAGAGCGGCTCGATGCGCTCGAGCACGGGCCCGCGGAGGAGGAGTACGTCACCGCCATCATTGCGCGCATCAGCCAGTTCTGGGTTCGTCCGGCGAGTGCGCAGCCGGGTGTCAAGTGCACCGTGCATCTGACGCAGATCTCCGGCGGAGAGGTCACACGCGTGACCGTGGAGGACTGCAATGGCGATGAAGCAGTGCGTCAGTCGGTGCAGACCGCCGTTTATCGCGCCTCACCGCTGCCCGCGCCGCCGGATCCGGCATTGTTTCAGCCGAATATCATTGTTACCTTCGCACCCGATCAATGACACGGGAAGGCTATGACGCAGGAAGGCAACGCGGATGACACAACGATGAAGCGCCGCCGTAGCGGATTCGCGTGCCCAGGGCCGGGTAAGCGCCGCCGTGCCGCATCGCTCGTGGCGCTGGTGCTGGCCGGATCGCTTGTGGGCCTGCTGGCGCTGCTACCGGGGGCTGCGCGGGCGGACCTGCAGGTCACGATCACCAAGGGCGTTACCAATCCGATTCCCATCGCGGTTGTACCCTTCGGTCAGGGAGCTGGCGCGGCCAGCGATGGCGGCTTTGATGTCGCATCGGTCGTGCAGCACGATCTGGATGGCAGCGGACGCTTCCGGCTCATGCCGCGCGAGCAGATGCGTGCGCAGCCGACGCTTGCCGCACAGGTGCAGTCGGCCGACTGGCGTGCAGCGGGCGACGACTACGTGCTGGTCGGGCGCGTCAGTTCCGCCTCCGCCGGCGTGTACGACGTGGACTGCGACCTCATCAATACCGTCACCGGCCAAACCATCGGCAGTCAGCGCTTCGTCGCCAGTGCCCAGAGCCTGCGCAATGCCGCGCATCGCGTCAGCGACTTCGTGTATCAGAGCGTCCTCGGCGTGCGCGGCGCTTTCGCCACGCGCATCGCCTATATTTCGGTGAGCGGTGAGCCGCCCATCCAGCACTACCAGCTCATCGTGGCCGATGCGGATGGCAACAATCCGCGCGTCATCCTGGAGTCCGGCGAACCCATCATGTCCCCGGCCTGGTCGGCCGATGGACAATGGATTACCTACGTCTCCTTCGAGAGTCGCTTGCCGGCGGTCTACGTGCAGCAGTTGAATAGCGGCGTACGTCGGCTCGTCTCAGCGCGCGCGGGCACGAACAATGCGCCGGCGTTCTCACCCGACGGGCGTGAGCTCGCGCTGACGCTGTCCGGCTCGGGGGGCAATTTGGACATCTGGCTGCTCAACCTCGACACGCAGCAACTGAAGCGGCTGACCGACGATCCAGCCGCCGACACGGAAGCGGCCTGGAGTCCCGACGGGGCCAGCATCTACTTTACGTCCGACCGCGCGGGCGGCCCGCAGATCTACAAACTCGACATCGCCAATCCCTCGCGCGTGCAGCGCATCACCTTCGATTCCAGCTACGATGCGCGTCCGGCGGTCTCTCCCGATGGCAAGCATCTGGCCTTCATTACACTGGACGGCCATGACTATCGCATTGCCGTGCGGGACCTGACATCCGGCACGGTCACGGTGCTCTCGCATGGACATCTGGATCAATCGCCGAGCTTCGCGCCCAATGGACAGACCGTCATCTACGCCGGGCGCGATGGGGATACCGATACGCTGCAAACCGTGTCGGTGGATGGTCTGGTGACGCAGCGACTGTCAGGTGGCCCGGGCGAGGTGCGCGAGCCTGCCTGGGGACCTTTCACGCGCTGAGAAGTCACAGACAAGGGATTGGCACGACAGGGTAGTGATATGGAGTACAACATGAAGAAGAGCGTTCTCGTCTGGATCTGTGCGCTGGGTGTGATGCTCGCCGGCTGCAGTCATCGCACGCGTCCGACGGCTGCCGGGGCTGGTGCCGGTGCAGCTGGAGAACAGTCCTCGACCGCCGGGGCGGGCAATGAAAATGCCGCCAACGGGGCGGGGCAGGCGGGCGTGGCCAACGGCACCGGACCGGGAGTCCAGGGGCCCACGCAGCCGGATCTGCAGAGCCGCACGATCTACTTTGATTTCGACAGCAGTGAGATCAAGGGCGACTACACGGCGACGATCGCGGCGCATGCCAAGTACCTGGTGTCCAACCCCAGCGTCCGTGTGCGCCTGGAAGGCAATACCGACGAGCGCGGCTCGCGCGAGTACAATATCGGCCTCGGCGAACGCCGTGCCCAGGCGGTGCGCCAGGCACTCATGCTCCAGGGAGTGGCGGATTCGCAGATCACCACCGTGAGCTATGGCGAGGAGCGGCCGGCGGTCACCGGTCATTCCGAGGCTGCCTGGTCCAAGAACCGTCGTGTGGATATCGTCTACTTGAATTGACCGTTACCAGCACCGAGGCGCTCATGGCGGCAGCATTGCGCGATCCGGCTTTCAGACTGAGGACAGTGCGCTGCCTGTGCGGCCTCGGGCTGCTGCTGCTCGGCGGCCTGGTGGCCGGCTGCGAGACGGAGCCCCCGCAGCCCGATCCCACTGTGGTGCGCCTGAACGATGTGGATCAGCGTCTGGGCCGTGTCGAGCGCGTCGTCAGCAATCAGAGCCTGGTGCAGCTCTCCCAGCACGTCGACCAGCTCGACACGGAGCTGCGCGAATTGCGCGGCGAAATCGAGGAGCTGCAGAACGCCAACGACACCCTCGTCAAGCAGCAGCATGATTACTATGCCGACCTGGATCGGCGCGTCGGCGCGCTGGAGACGGCCGTGCATGGCGGCGGTGCTGCTGCCGGAGCGCCACCCCCGATCGGCGGCAACGGCGCCGCGAGCCCGCCGGGAGCAGCCGCGAACCTGCCCGCCGCCGGTGGCGGGGCGGGCGCTGTCTCCAACGGTCCGGGTGCGGGCAATGGCGGCCAGGCCTCGGCCCAGAGCGCCTACGATCAGGCCTTCGATACGCTGAAGGGTGGCAACTACGCGGCAGCGGTCATGCAGTTCATGCAGTTTCTGCAGGACTTCCCGAGCAGCGATCTGGACGACAACGCGCAGTACTGGCTCGGTGAGAGCTACTACGTCATGCGCGACTACGACAATGCCGCCGTGGCGTTCCGCACGGTGGGCGAAAAATATCCGCAGTCGCGCAAAGCGCCCGATGCGCTGTTGAAGCTTGGCTATACGCAGCTCGATCAGCAGAAGAACGGTGAGGGTCGCGCGACGCTGCAGCTGGTCCTGCAGCGCTTCCCGATGAGCGATGCGGCCAAGCTCGCCATGCAGCGCCTGGCGCAGCTGCCGCAGGGCTCGCCCTGACCGGCAGCCTGCCCGCCGTGGGCGAGCGGCTCAAAGTCGCGGAGATTTTCCACTCTCTGCAGGGCGAGGCCGACAGTGTCGGCATTCCCACTGTTTTCGTGCGCCTGACCGGCTGTCCACTGCGCTGTGGCTATTGCGATACGGCGTACGCCTTCTACGGTGGACAATGGTGGGAGATACCCACGATTCTGGAGGCGGTGGCGCGCCATGGCACGCGCTACGTCTGCGTGACCGGCGGGGAGCCATTGGCGCAGCGCAGCTGCCTGACGCTGCTCAGCGCCCTCAGCGATGCGGGCTATCGCGTGTCGCTGGAGACCAGTGGCGCCATGCCGATCGCCGAAGTGGATGCACGCATCATTCGGGTGGTGGACGTCAAGACCCCGGGCTCCGGGGAGGAGCCGCGCAATCGGTACGATCAGCTGGCGCTGCTGCGCCCAGAGGAGCTGGTGAAGTTCGTGATCTGCGATCGTGCCGATTACGAATGGAGTCGCGCACTGCTCGCGCGCACCGGGCTGCCGCAACGCTGTCAGGTGCTGTTCTCGCCGAGCCACGCGCAGCTGCCCGCGCATGCGCTGGCCGACTGGATCCTGGAGGATAAGCTGGCGGTGCGCTTTCAGATTCAGCTGCACAAGTATCTCTGGGGCAACGTGCCGGGGAAGTGATGGAACGCGCGGTGGTGCTGCTGTCGGGTGGACTGGATTCGGCCACGGCGCTGGCGATCACGCGCGCGGAGGGCTACGAGTGCCACGCGCTGTCCATCTCCTACGGACAGCGCCATGTGGCCGAGCTCGCGGCCGCCGCACGCGTTGCGCAAGCGGGCGGTGTGCGCGAGCACCGCATCATGCAGGTCGATCTGGCCGGCATCGGTGGCTCGGCGCTCACCGATCCGCGCATCGAGGTACCGCAGAGCCCGACTCTGGGCATCCCGGTTACCTATGTACCGGCCAGAAATACCATGATGCTGGCGCTGGCGCTCGGCTGGGCCGAGGTGCTCGGTGCACGCACGCTCGTGATCGGCGTCAACGTGCTCGATTCCTCGGGCTATCCGGACTGCCGTCCCGAGTTCGTGCGCAGCTTCGAGACGCTGGCGCAGCTCGCCACCAAGGCCGGCGTCGAGGGCGCACGCTTTCGGGTCTACGCGCCGCTGATCGAGCTGAGCAAGGCGCAGATCATCCTGGCCGGCATGCGCCTGGGGGTTGACTACGGGCTGACCATCTCCTGCTACCAGGCCGATGCCGCGGGACGGGCGTGCGGCCGCTGCGATGCCTGCCGTCTGCGCCGTCAGGGCTTCGAGAGTGCCGGCGTGGCCGATCCCACCGCCTATCGCTGAAGCGGGTACCCGCGACGCGCTATCATGCGCGCCCCGGACTGGGGGTCGGTAGCTCAGTCGGTAGAGCAGCGCCCTTTTAAGGCGTTGGTCGTGGGTTCGAGCCCCACCCGACCCACAATAAAAATCAAATGGTTAAGTGCGTATCGGCCTCTGTCTGTACCGAGGCTGACCTCGTCCAAGTCCATAGCAAGTCCAGGCGGTGCGATTTCAGCCGTGAGCGCCGTACCATGAGCGCCGTCACTGAGGAGGCGATTGGCCGTGCGCTCGCCTTACTCGAGGGTGCCTCGGACAGCTGGCGCAACGGCGACCCAGGAGCCGACGGCTCCCTGCATTGGCCCGTCGCTGTGCACTGACCCCACCGTCCATTCAGAGGGAGAACAATCATGCCCCCCGGGCAATCGCCTGCTCGCGCTCGCTGATCGCGAATTTCACCAGTGCGCATCCGGCTGGAACGATTGCCGGCCTGACTATCCTGGCGGGATTGGTGCTGGTCTCGCGTGGCCGGCGGCCGACGCGCCGATCGGCATTACCGCCGCCTAGACGTCTCTAGCACTCCCGTCACTGTTACATCTTCGGGCGTGGCTCTGCCAAACCAGACGTCAAACCCAAAGCGGATGTGCTCGCAGGCTGGCGGGTTGTTCGCTCTCGATTGCGCAGCCTGGCCGCAATCGCAGCGCCACGCACTTCCAGCGCCCTCGGTGATGAGGCGAACATAGAAGCCATTGACTGTCGCGGACCAGACAATTGCCTCATCCGAGTATTTTCCGGGAAGTTCGTTCATACGCGCAGCATACGCGGCGTGGATACCACTAGGCGCGATATCTAAATTGGATTCGTCCCAGGTGAAGCGGCGCGGCCTAGGCGAGCAGCAGTTACCACCGCTGGTGCGGAAGGCGCAGGGGCACTAGAGGCCACATGCGCTCGGTCAGGAGCGCGCCAGGCATCCCGTTCGCGAGTAATGCCGCCTGCAGGAAAATCGACGCATCGCGGGATGGTAAATGACGATCGTCGACTCCGCGACGCTCGTCACACACCAACGCGGATGCAGGGTGCTTCTTCCAAAACTCCTACAGCCTGGCGTGATGGCTGTCTGCTCCGCCCGCGCGGCGCCCTGCGATCCTAGTGGTGTCACGGCGACAGGAGATATTAGGAAGCATGGCTACGGTGCAATGTTCGAAATGCGGCCGACCAATACAGGACGGGGACACCGTCAAGCTCAAGACTGCGCCGCCGCCTTCCGCTCAAGCCGAGCGGTGTCCGAGCTGCGCGGCCGCCTCCGCGGTGCTCGCCAGCAAAGACACGGAAAAGCTGCCGGCCTTCGATCAGACGTGGACTGTAGATATTTTGTAAAGACGCTGCTTGCGCGCGAGGCGTTCCGAAGGCCGGCCTTTAATCGGGGAGAATGGGACCCGTAATTGATATTCTTGGCTTCAGATTTTCGAAGCTCGAACAGAGGCCCTTTAGCTTCTCGAAAGCCTCAACAATTTCCACGAGCTGCTGTCGGGCCTCTGGCGATTTGGTCGCGGCACTCATCAGGCGCAACCTGTCGGCGACATTCAGATAGAACAAAGAGGACGTCGACCCGTCCTTGTATATCAAAGAACCAGTGCCTGCTGCTTCGGACATTGAATGCGACACCGCCCCCGATTGCTGCCCGACCATCAGTATGCGCTCCTAAAGTGTGACGGGGCTCTCTTCGCACCATAACCGACCGCGCTAGCCGCCGCCCAATGGCAACACACAACATAACGAGAACGCGCCCAAACGCATCGCGGGCGGGCGGCCGTGTTCAATGCCGTACGACTGCCTCAACTTCAATTCCCATGACGGCCGCGTACGCCCTGCAGACACCGTCCATGTCGAGCTCCCCATCATGGATTGCGGTCCACAATTCGGCGGCCTTCTCAGGGCTCGGGACCCCCTCGAAAGTGATACAGGACAAGACCCCATCGGGCGCGTGCTGCAGGAAATAGGCGCGACGCAGTTGTGCTGACCATCGCATCCCGCTCCTCTTTCGGCCGGGGGGTGTAGCCAGTGCACGTACGTCGGCAGCAATGTCTTCCGGCAGGGCGCCCAGGAGTTTGTCGAGGGCCTCTGCATCAGCGGCACTCGCCTGTGCGGTCCAGATGGCGGGGTTGCTCATCGCGTCTGAATTAGTCGGCACGGTCGCCCGGGTCCTCGAACAGCTCGGGATTGTCGCCTCTGACGATGTATACCAGCACTTCGTGCTCGCCCGGCGAGTGCCGGGGATGGTCCAGGCCCAGGCCGGGACCAGTCAGAAATGCCGTGCACCACATTCGGGCTCACAGTCTCGAGTGCTTTCCCTGAGGGCGAGCGGTTCCGAGTTGGACCGCCACGCCAGCTCACGCAGCTCTGCAAAGTGCACATTGCAGGCCCTAGCGGCGATTCTCTTGAGATGCCTCCGCGCAGTCGCGTTGTCGGTAGATCTGATAATAAACCCGTCCAGATCGCACACGAATGTATTTCGCGTGCGCACAACCGAATCAGGCGCTCTATCCGCCAGTACTCAGAACCCATGCTGCGGCGAAAGGCCCCGTGAGCCAGACTCACGTCAGCGTCGGGCGGTCAGCCGCAGTGTTTTGTTTGCGCTCCACGCGGCGTGGCGCGGATAATGTCGACAGAACAAGAGCCCGAACCAAGGATGGGCCCTATGCGCAAACTTTTCGTCATCGCGTCAGCAATACTTTCGGTCCCTCTAATTTCTAATTGCGGCGGCGGCAGCTCGAGCGCCAATACTTCCGCCGCGCCAGCAACGAACACCAGCACTCCAGCGCAATTCGAGGGCGGGATATGGCAAGGCACATTCGCGCAGAACGGCGTCACCACCCAGATCCTGGCGCTCGCTTCTCCTGATGGTCAGTTCTATAGCGAGAATGTTAACGAGAACAACGACTGCGCGACGATTTCAACAGGCACTGTAACTGTCACAGGCAGCACGGTAACAGGGTCCCTATCCTCAGCTATCGTGGAGTATTCCAGTTCGCCCGACATTCAAACCGGCTGCGTCTTTACGGATAACTCCACGTGGGCATCAGGCGCTCTCTCCGGCACCTTGGGAGAGAATTCAAGCCTCTCTCTTACCACTCAGCTAACGACGGCCGATGGAACAACACTTCCCAGTGAATCGGGCGCCCTAACCTTTAACTCGCTCTACAACGAGTCCTCCTCACTTTCCAAGATAGCTGGCAACTGGACTGGCACAACTGGCGATGTAGCAACTATCAGTAGCAATGGACAGGTGTACGCGCAGGAAGCTGCCAGCGGTTGCGTGGTGAACGGTCAATATTCCGTCATCAATGCGAGCTACAACGTCTACTCCCTATCGGCAACCTACGGCGATTGCACAGGTAGCGCGTCGGTACTTAACGGACAGACCGCTACTGGCCTTGTTACTCTGAATGACTCCGTCACACCAAATGAGCTTGAAGGGGGAGGTTCGGTAAGTCTCGCCAATGGGACCATCATCGTCGTGATCGCATCAGCCACACGTAGCGGCGAGGGAGGATCCACATCGTTCTCGCTTGGCGGAACGATCTCAGGACTATCCGCCAGCGGCCTGACACTTGAGAACGACGGTGTCAGCCTCGGCATTGCCTCAGGCGCCACGAGGTTCACTTTCCCCCAATCCATCGAGAGTGGCACAGGCTACGCGGTTACAGTTGGCTCGCAACCGACTGGCGAGACATGCATAGTGAGTAATGGCACGGGCACCGTGCAGGCCAGCAATATCGTCAGCGTCTCAGTGTCTTGTGGCTCCGATACGACTCCGACTTACACCGTGGGAGGCAGTATCTCCGGACTGGCTCAGGGCAACGTTGTGCTCACGGTTAACGGCAGCAGCGCACTGACGATTAATGCAAATGCGACGTCGTTTGTCTTTTCGTCGGCCTTTGCCAGCGGAGCCAGTTACTCAGTTTCAGTATCCACGCAGCCTGCAGATCAGACATGCACCGTCACACACGCCTCGGGCACCGTCTCCAGTGATGTCACCAATATTGCGGTCAACTGCACCACCGACACATTCACGGTGGGTGGCACGATTTCCGGATTAAGCGCCAGTGGCTTAGTACTGCAGGATAACGGCGCCAGCCGTGAGCAGGTCGCCTCTGGGACGACCACGTTCACGCTCCCAGCTCTCGCGACCGGAAGCACTTACAACGTCACGATCGAATCCCAGCCCTCGACTGAGGTATGCACTGTCGCCAATGGAAGTGGCACGATGGGAAGCGCCAATATCATCGACGTCGCAATAAGCTGCGTCAAAACCTACAGCATCGGGGGCACCGTCGCTGGACTAACGGCAAGCGGCCTGGTTTTACAGGATAACGGGGCTGATTCACTTTCCATCTCTGGTAACGGCATATTCACGTTCCGTACCGAAATCTCAAGCGGCGCCAATTACACCGTTACCGTTTTTGCACAACCTAGCGGGCAGACTTGCACCACCAGCGACAGCAGCGGGACGTTGGCGAATACTAACGTAACCAACGTGACCGTCTCGTGTACCAACAACGTGGTTATCAGCCCCTTCGAAGGCCTCTGGTCCGGCCCCACCACTAACACGACCGCAGGCTATCCCGGCTTCATCGTCGATGCCAATGGGGTCTACTGGGCCGAGCAGGTCGGCTGGGATGTGGGTGCTATCTCAGGCATGCTATCAGCCACACCAACGGCCGGCGTATACGCTGCTTCGCCTAACCAGTCGAGCCACGGCTATGACACGCTGGTGCTGAACACTGCTACTGCGAGCGGTGGCGTGCTAACGATTGACGGCACCTTCACCGGTAACTGTGTGCCGACCGGAGGGTGCTCCGACGGCTATCAAGAGGAAGGCGTCTTCCCGTGGACTTATCAGGGGACGCTTGAGGTGGCGAGCACGCCAGCGCCGATCGCTAGCCTCGCTGGCAACTGGACGACAACATGGGGCAGTGCACTCACGATCAATTCAGACGGCAGTTTCGTGCTCACGGATAACTCGGGCGCGAGCTACAACACAAATATCTTTCAACCGTCGGGTTGCACCTATACCGGCCAGATCGCCCTATACGACCCTACCCAGAATATCTACAGCGTGACAGCTACCGTGACGTCGATACCAGATTGGAACACAGGCGACGCCTGCTCAGGCACGGCGCAAGGCGTCTTTACCCTCTTGAATGGTCAGCTCGCCGGTGGGCTAGCGGATTCCGCGGGCGACTTTTCGGTGATGGATACGGTGGCGCCGTAAAGGCCCGTAACCAGATATTCAGCCTCGGCCCTAGATCCCGCGCCCAAAAGCGACCTTAAACCGCTCTAAAGCATCTTCTTCAATCAATGCAGCGTTGCCACGAACGGCGGGTCACCGGCTATATGACGCCAGCTACTAACCCCAGCCTATACGCCTCTTGAGCCTCGACGTACCAGTTGTACGGTGCTCTCTCGAGGACCTCCCGCATTTTTACGGCTGAGCCGCGAATTAGGTTCTCGAACCCTTCGTTTTGGATTACCACTGAGGCTTCGATCTCGTGCAGAGTTGCTTTCACGGTGGCCACACAACTCGTAAGAGGGCCATCAATGTTGAGGAGCTTACTGAGCTTACGCTCGTGGATCATTAGTCGCGTGCCACGCGTGAGATAGCGATTGTCACGCGCGAAGAACGACATGAAGGTCGTGCCAGCTGAGTAGATCGCCGCCTTACCCAGAAACGCGAAGCGGCGCTGATCACTCAATTCGCTGTGATATCGCACATCTTCCCCCATCATGCGCGCTACCTCTGGGTCCCCGCCCAGGGTCGAGATCTCTGTGATGATCAGCCCCTTCTTTGGCGCGCGCGCCAGTTGCGTACGAAATTTCTCATACATCTCGTAATCCACTGTCCCGGAAAGAAGTATTGCCGGCGAGCGAAAATCAGCAGCGCTCAGCGGTAAAAGATTCCTAGCCACGCGCTCGCGCTTTGCTTTCGTTTTCATGACGTATCGGTGAGCCGGCGGATTCCGGCTGTCTGGGTTAGTGGCTCGATCATTCGAGCCCGGCTTGGGGTCGCGCGACAAGAACTCGCTGGACAGTGGATACCCCGATTCTAAGTGTTAGGGCGATTTTGCGCTTGCCGGTGCCCTTGCTACGCAGATCGCGGATACGCTGCTCGACTTGGGCACTCACAGGCCTGCGTCCCAAAGTCTTGCCCTTGGCCTTGGCGCGGGCGAGCCCGCTATGAATGCGCTCGCGGATGATCTCCCGCTCGAGCTCGGCAAACGTGGCACACATCGAAAGCATCGCGCGGCCTGTCGAGGTCTCGGAGTCGATGCCTTGCTTGAGCAGAAAGAGCCCGACGCCCGCGGCACGCATCTCCTCGACGAACTGCGCTAGGTGCAGCACTGACCGGCCGAGGCGGTCGACGCTCCAGGCAGCCACGATATCGAACTTGCCGGCGACTGCATCCCGGCACATTCGATCGAACGCTGGGCGCTGCTCGCGACCCTTGGCGCCACTGATGCCGTTGTCTGAGTAGATTTCGATGACCGCCCAGCCGTGCTGCTCGGCAGCCGCGACCAGCTCCCGACGCTGGTTCTCGACCGTCTGGCTGCCGGTGCTCACCCGGAGATAGAAGGCGACCCGCTTTCCCTTGCCCATGCCACCCCTCCTTAATGGAGACAACTGTATGCCGAGGTGGTACGGTAATCAAGTGATTACGTACCTCCGTGGAGTGCCCTGCTAACCGCTTGATTGCCCGACCATCCTGTAGGGCGTTTCCAGCGACGATTTCCGTACCACCAGATACTGAGCTGGGCGCCGCTTGTCGACTGCCGCGGTCGGGGAACCAGCTGGACGGTTAGGAGCTGAGAGCGACTAGGACAGAGGCTTCCGGGCAGCAACCGCGGCTCCAGTCGGTGGCGCTGCGTCTTTCTGGGCAGTCGTGTTTTCCTCACGGCGCACGATGCAGCTCGCAGTCTATTTTGCCTGTGCTGCCTGCGGGGCTGGAGAAGTCGGCGCGACGTTCGCCTGACCGGGCTCATCACTCATGTATTTTATGACTGCGTATCTGCTCTGTTGAGTCTGAATTGCATGCCCAAACGTCGTGGAGTTTGTTTGAGATGCCGCTGTGGTCGTTGCGCCGAACGTGCCGACCGTGTTGCCGCCATATGTATTCATATTAATGTTGCCGGAGGTGTTGGCCGTCGCGACCGTGTTTGCCTGAGTCGAACTGATGAATCCGTGATTCACCGTTTCAGCATCCGTCAAGATAACTGCGTCTCCGCCAGCCTCCCTCGCTTCCTTAGCGATATGCGGCTCCAGGCCGGCCATGCGCACCATTCCGAGTAGACCTGACTTATGCCGTGAATCATTGATGAAACCAAGTAGCTTGAACTTCCTTGGCGGGGCGCCATTTGCCCAGAAATCTATCCCATCGACTACGTGCTTTTCGCCACCAGTGCCAACTTGGATCGTATTGTTCCCTTCGTATGAAACGAAATCGCTTGCCAAAGTAATCGAACAAACAAGCAACGCTGCCGCGCCAACGGCTAACGCAAAATTGCGATGATTCGGCATTGAGAGGCTCCCAGACGGCATTAGAGGCGAAGTCATAGGAATGCTATGCGCGAGTAGGGGCCGAAGGATGTCGAATGCTTCACACCGCGCCTACAACCGAGCGCGACACGGGTTCGGGTTAACAGTCCACGATCCAATCCCGTACCTTTTCCCTTGCCAGCCGGGACATAACCGGCGAGGCATTAGACCCACTTCATAGCGAGGCCACCGTGAACAGCGATGACGGCAATCCGTCCGATTCCCCAACTGATCAGTCTACCGACGCGGATCGCCTGCGCGCACTCATTGGCAAAGCTGGCATGAGCCAGCGTGGTGCGGCTCGCGAGCTCGGCGTCAGTGACCGAACGATGCGTCATTGGTGCAGCGGCGATGAGTCGCCACCGGCAATGGCCTTGCGCGCAATGGACCCGGCGGCAAGGCACCGGGCAATTCTCAGAGAAACAATCGAGAACAACGAACGGATCATTGAAAGCATCGAATCCGGGATCATCACCGGCTTGGGCTTTGGGCCTGGACTATCCGATGCCAATTCAGCGAGAGAGGAAGCTCAGCGATTAAAGCAGAGCAATGAGGAGCTTCAGGCGATGCTGCGCGAGAGAGACGCTTTTGAGCGCAAGCAAAAGGCTCTATTTGCGCTTAATCAGCAGTTCCTTCCGCGTGGTAATGGAGTACTAAGTCCGGAATCCCTTGCTGAGTTCGAGGCGGCTGAAGCCGAATGGAGATCCGCACAGAAAGAGATGGACCGAATCGCGAATGAGATTAGGGCGGCCCATCGTCGTTAGCGCGATGAATGGGCTATGGGAGGTCGGCCATTGGCGGCAATGCCGCACTTCTGGCCATTGCTGGAGCGAGCGCGAGGCTGCTAAGCCTGCCGCTACGCTCGCATCTCTAGGAGGTGCTCGCGGACGCGCTGGCTGCGCTTTAGCGCTTCGTGATCCTTCCTCGAACACGATCCACCGGCCATCCGGCAGCAGTTGCGTGAACACGCACGCGGCGGTCAGCCCGAAATCCCAACCGCGCATGACGGTCACGCCAGGTACTGGCTCGACCTCGGCGCAGTGCAAGGTGTCGCTGTACTCCGGATAGACCGGTTTGCCGTCCTTGATCGAGCCATAGAGGCCGTCGACGTAGACGCGGATGAAGTCGGGATCCGCTCCTACAGCGAGGTTCTGGTAGTAGTTCGCCGAGAGGTTAGGCCGATTCTCGGCTGCCGGCGAGCGTCCGACGGCTGCTTGAAGCTCTCCACGCTGCCGGCGTCCTCATCATCGACCTTGCGCTCCTCGAGCAGCCGATACCACCAGGAATCGTCCTCGGGCGGATTGGTGTCCATGATGATCCCGGGATCGACGGCGCCTCCCTCATTCCGAGACGGATAGCGGTCTACGCGGCCCACGGTAGCTCGCGGGCCTCATTCCCCCACGCTCCCGTGAGCTCGAGCGACAGCAGATTCGCCACATGCTCAGGCCGATCCAGGACGCGGAAGATGATTTCCACGTCCAAATCGTCCAGGTTGTTGAGGTGGTAGCTGTGGTCCCTTTCGCGACAGGTGCCAAAAACCCTGTCAGGTAGCCAATACAGGAACGTCTTGATTGTGGTGTCGGCGAGCTGGCTGTAGGTATTGCGAATGCAAGCGAAGCGGGCTCGGCGCTTGCCGTCGGGCTGGACATGCTGGAGTTTGCCCCACTTCACCAGCTCTATGACGCAGCCGGAGGATTTGCCCGACCCGAACGGCCCGATGAAGGCGCGCGACTGACTGAAACGCTTGATCGTCGGGACGCTGGCGTACGAGTATGTCCGGACGATCTCGAGGGGGTCAGTCATTGGCGACTCGCGGCAAATCGACTCGGCAGGTCCTGAACCGGCGCGCCATTGCGGCCGCCGTTACATTCATTGCCTCGATCTTCCTCGTTGCAGCGTCTGAGCGTTTTCCGCAGCACGTTTCACTCATGGGTCGGGGAATCGTGATCCTGGTCTTCCTCGGCGCTGGCCTGGTGGTATATTCGACACGGTGCCAGGCCTGTGGAAACCAACTTGGATGGCAAGCGATCCGCTGGACATTGGTCGGGGAGCAAATGAAGATGCGCTCACCCAAATGCCCACACTGCGGCGTTAGCATTGACCATTCGGCGCCCGTCAATCCTTAATCACTAGGCGACCGCGCACGTCCAGCTCGCCAGACAGCTCAGTGCGGGCTAACTTCGGCATCACGAATTCCGCCAGCTTGGCGAGCAACTGGTTCCCTTGCGAGCCGCCATCAGCAGCCAACAGCAGGAGTGCTGTTGCGCCCCTCGCATCGTCTGGGGACGGATCGGCATCAGGGCCGCGTCCGGCGCTAAGCGGATGAGCACCATATCGCCCCAGTCCAGCGGGCGATCTGTTCGCCACAGAAACCCTTCGGCGGCGTCGATCTACTGATGGACGTCAGGCGGCAAGTCATCGCGCTTGAAGCCGGGCGGCAGCAGTTCGAGGCAGCGGACGACCTTGCCCATATTGGCCGAGGGGCCAGCCACCACCAGCGCCAGATCGCCTCACCGGGGCGCTCCTCGAGGGGCGCCGCAAACGCCGCCCGAAGGCGGCGCTGTCGGGATTATCAGAGACCGTTACTGTCGATCGAAGACCCTCACCGCCCGCGCGGTCTTACCCGAAATTTGGAGCGTGAGCGTGTCGGTCAATTTCTTGCCGTCCTTCGATACAGCTAAAGTGTAACGACCGACCCGTTTGCCGTGCAGCATCAGGTTGCCGTGGCCGGAGCGATCATTGACGCGCGTCGCGTCGAGAGAATCGAGAGCCGGATTTCCCGAAAAAGCATAGGGTTTGCCGTCGGTCTTGAATGTCGTCTCTTCCGTGCTGGTCGTCCCATCGGCAGCGACCCTATGGATTATCAGGTGGTCCATCCCCTCTGCCGTGGTGTCGTAGGTTCGAGTCTCGCTCTGTGGTGCCGGCAGGCCCTTATAGGTTGATTTCGCGACGTTCAGCGTCCACGTGCCGAGGACTGGATCACTGCTCGACTGTGCGGGCAGCAGTTCCGGGAACGCGACGAAGGCCAACAGCGCCGGTAGCAATAACTTTGCCCATGATTTCATGATCAGTCTCCCTGAGCTGACTTTTATTGTTGACCGGGTACAACCCTGTACCCGGAAGCGATATTGGGCGCCCATATGCGAGACGAGTCAAATCAAGCCGCGGCTCGAGATTTACGCGGAAGCGCTGTTCCCGTAACCGACTTGGGCCAGCCAGGTCGCCTCGCCGGTTGACGTGGCGCCCACCGTATTAGTTGCACCGTTGGCTAACGGCAGCTAAGCTTTGGGCATGCCAGCCAAGCCTGTCAACGTCAAGCCCGTCAGCATCTATCTCACACACGACCAGCACGAGCGGCTTCAGGCGCTGAAGGAAAAGACTGGGGCACCGGTGAGCGAGTTGATTCGCCGGGCGATCGACGCTTATCTAAAGATCGCCGAAAGGCGATAACGGCGCCAGCAGGGAGGCGTCCGAGGAGGGCCGTGGGTAAAGCCGACTGCAGCGACTTGAACCATCGAGACTACATTGACAGCTTGGTCAAGGGCGCAATCACTCTTGCCATCGCAGCGCTGGATGCCAACATTGAAAAAGAGGCACTGGCTAATTTGCTGCGGCTGGCGAGGCATCAGCTGGCTGAAGTGCTGGAGGCGCGTGCGGCCCCGAGTCCACATGAGCTAGTCGACAGCTAGTTCCGGCCCTTGCTAGCTCGCTAACTGGCGGGGGGTCGAACAGCTTGAGGCGGTGACCGCACAGCTACGCCGCTTGTGTGTCAGCGCTCGCTACACGACGGCGCCGCTTTCGGGCGGCGCTTCCGTTATGCTGCCCATCCGCTCCTACTCAAAAAAATCCGAGCGGCTTCAGGGAGGCTCTATGAACTATCGTAAGTTGCTGACAGTGGCTTGTCTCGGTGGCATCGGTGCCGTGAGTGCAACCGACCTGGCCGATCAATTGCCGCATTACAAGCCGGGTCTTTGGGACATCACGCTCATGATGGCGTCGCGCCCGGGTGACGAGAAAATTTGTCTCGATAAGGCCACCGAGAACCAAATGAGGGACTTCGGGAGCGGCGTCAATAAGAACCTCTGCAGCAAAACAGAAGTGCATGCGAGTGGCTCGCAATACACCTCCGTTGCCACTTGCAGAGGCCAAACCGTTCGTACCGTCCTCACCTTCAGCGGCGATTCGGCCTACCACGCCGACATCACGGCCGGTGACCGCAAGAGCTCTCTAGACGCCAAATGGCTGGGAGCATGCCCCGCGGACATGCAGGCGGGTGACGTCGTCGTCACCATCCAGGGGATGAAGCCGATGCGTATGAACTTGAAGGCAATGTTGGGCAAATAGCACTAGGGAAGGCACCTAAAAAGCGCCGCCTGCGGGCGGCGTTGTTTTTTCGCACCTCAAGATTGTTGTCGGATTCCCGGACTTGTGGCAGCCTTTACATAAGGTCCTTAACATAATAACGCTGGACCTTAACAACAACTATAGAGGTCCCTAATGAATCGACGCATCATGGACTTTCATCGCGACAGCCAGGGACATTGGGTGGCTGAGCTGGAGTGCGGTCATGAGCGACGTCTTCGCCATGAGCCGCCATTCATAAACCGCCTTTGGATAACTACCGCAGAGGGGCGAGCCGCGGAGCTGGGATCGACAGTGACCTGCAAGCGATGTGCTCTCGCGATGGCAGCTACCGCAAGCGCCTGACCCACGAGTCTCAAACGCTGCGCGTCGCCACCACCGGCGGCACGTTGGAGGCGCGCAGCGCAGGACCGAGGATCGCGATCTGTCCCAGGCACCACAATACAACCGCGCCGATTGGCAGATAGAAGAACGGCAGACGTCCCAGTTCGTAGAATCTCATGAGCGTCGTATTGATCGCGAACGCGAGCACCATGCCAAGTGCGATGCCGAAGCTGACGATCAGGAAATTCTCGGATTGGAAGTAGCGCAGGATGTCACCGCGCGTTGCGCCCATGGCGCGCCGAATGCCGATTTGTTTGCGGCGCTGTGCCACCCAAAAGCTGGCAAGTCCGACAATGCCCAGCGCCGTGACGATCAATAACGCAAGACACACGCCAACCAGCAGTCGAGCCATGGCGCGATCGCTTTGGAAGTAGTCGGCGCGGAACTGATCGAAAGTGACTTGTTGCAGCAAGACGCGATTGGGGTCGAGTTGTTTGAGTTTGGCGGCAGCTGCCCGCAGCACCCGCGCGCGATCTTGCGGGGCGCAACGGATCACGAAAACGGCGCCTTGGTTCAAGTTCACGCTGACCGGCATGACCATGCTGTAGTCGGCGCCTCTGGACAGCGCACCCGACCGCGTCAGCCGGGCGAGAACGCCGACCACCTGCAAGCCAATATTCCTGCCGAGATACAGAGTCTTGCCCAAGGCGCTTTGACCCGGCCACAGCCGTTGCGCCATCGCTTGCGTAATGAGCACGACATGAGGGAGCTCGTTGAAGTCACCCTTTTGCGTTGCGGTCGTAACTTGTGATGCGTCCACGAATTCATCCGGTTGGAATCCGCGACCCGCGATCAGCCCCACCCCTAAGGTGGGTAGCAGGCTCCTGCCAAAATACGCTCCCACACTGAGCGACGGCCGCTGCTGCTGCGGATCGAGTTTGACGGAGTCGTTTGGGCCGTCCGTGGAGAACGGTACGGCGTCTACCAGTGCCACCTGCCGCACCCCGCCAATCTGCCGCAAAGCCGCCAGATCGGTTTGCGCACGCGTTGTGGCATCGGGCCGATCGCTGATGTAAGCCATACGGACCAGCGCCAGCTCATGCTCGGCGATGCCGCTTGGCATCTGCACACGTTCGAGACGCTGCGAGATGATGAACACCGAGTTGCAAACGATCGCGCAGGTCAGGGCGATTTCCAGTATCAGCAGCCCGATCACCAGCTTGTGCCGACGCAGTGCAGACAGGATCGGTCGGGCTTGCATATTCATTCGCTTTTCAATTGCAATGCCGGTGGGACGTAAGACACGCGCCTCGCTGGCAGTACGCCGGCAAGCAGGCTGGCGCCAATCGCCAGCAGGAAGGTGATCAGCAGCATGAGGGGATCCAGATGCGCCAGCGAGGCGTACTCGGTTGGCTGCTGACGTACCAGCGACAGGCCGAACAAGGCCAGCAATAAACCTCCGACACCGCCGGCAAGGCCGACCGCGCCGGATTCCACTACCAATTGCCCGAACAACGCGCGACGCGAGGCCCCCATGGCGCGCCGAACGCTCAATTCGCCTTGCCGGCGCGTGAACTTGGCCAGCATCAGGCCTACCGTGTTGACCAGGCATACCAGCAGAAAGCCAAACGCCAGCCAGGTTTGCAGGCGCACGTCCTGTGGTACCACCCTGTTGTGGTCGAGCCAATGCGTGACATCGCTCAGACGCACGTTCGGCGGCCGCCGAAAGCGCCCCAGGGCTCTCTGCGCTTCCGAGTATTGCAGCAGGAACTGCCGGTACGCAGTGGCCTTGGTGGGCGTATCCAGCTGCACCCAGAACTGCAGCCACACGCAAGGTACATTTGGGTCTGTACTGGCACTGCCGCCATTGCCCCAGCACTCGACGTCGCCGTCGTGATCGAACCCTATGTCCTGCGACGTCGATAGCGGTACGTAAACGCCCTCGTTCTCGTTGTAGCTCTTGCGATTGAGATCGTAAAACAGTGGATTTGGGCGCCAATCCCCAAGCACCCCTATGATGCGGAAATCGTGCACGCCCAGGCGCAACGGCTGTCCGGTGCTGTCCTTGCCTGCGAACAATCTGTCGTTGAGCGCATGGCTGATCACGACCACGCGCGCCCTGCCGTCGTCATCGGCTGCTCTCCATGGATGTCCGTATTGAAACGGAACATCGAACATTGGGAAGAAACCGGTAGTGGTGAAGCGCGCGGGCTCGAAAAACGGGTCCACGCCGGAGTGTGTGAGCTGGATCGATACGTTGCCGCCGGTCATCAGCGCTTGAAGATCGGCGCGCTTGGCGCGCAGCAAGTTCATGCCGTCGATCCAGGTCACCTGACTCGGCGGTTCCGCGCCGGGTGCATAGTCGGACAGATCGCGCGGATCGATTTGCGCGTAAAAGAGCTCCGAACTCTTGCCAGGGATCGGATTTCCCGACAGCACGCGCCACACCGTCAGAGTGGTCATCGACGCGCCGATGCCCAGTGCGATCGCCACCACCATCAGAGCGGTGAGAATCGGCGTGCGCTTCAGGCTGCGCAGCGCGAGCTCGAGGTAGTATCCCAGCATATACGCACTATCCCGCGGCACCTTTGCCGGCACCCGGGCTAGAGCAAGGAAGGTGCCAAGACGTCGCCTGGAATTTGTCTACGTATTTCAGCGAGTTACTGATTGAGTGGGTTGGGATCGGGGGATTGAGGTGTCCGTGGACAAGTCGCCGGACACCGCTTTACGTGCGCGGTCCACCGCTCCCGGAAGTGGTAGGATTTTAAGAGCGCGCATCTGCAGGCGCCTGGGGGGGGCTATGAGTCGTTCGAGGGAGATCTTCGTGGTCAGTGGGGTCTGCGCTGTGACAGCCCTGTGTCTGTGCAGCCCTGTCACCCATGCGCAGCAATCAAACACCATGCATTGCGATATCTATCCCTCCGCTGTCATGCGGCCGGTGTGCGATAACCAGGATGCCCAGAATCAGCCTAAGGGCACGACGGTCAGCGAGTATCTGGTGCATGACATACAGAAGGCCCAGGATGCGCAGAAGGCCCAGAACTGGAGCCTCGAAGTGCAGATACTGCAGGCCGCCGTGGCGGCTCATAGTAAGAGGACCCCGTACGATAATTTCCTGATCAACTCCTGGCTTGGGGTAGCCGACGCGCATCTAAAGAATTACACCGACGCGGCGCCCGCTCTGGAGGCTGCGGCGGAGTCGCAGTACGCGACCGCCGAGCAGCAGAAGTCGATGCTGCCGACGGTGGTCACGCTCTACTCGCAGCTGCAGCAGTACCCAAAGGCCATTGCCGTAGGCCAATACGCGATTCAGCACGGCATCGCCACATCCGATCTCTATTCGACCGTGGCGGTGGACCAGAACGACATCGGCCAATACAAGCAAGCGGCGGCGACGATCCAGCAGGTGATCGACAAGGAACCCAAGCCGGAGGAGCAATACCTCGAGTTCCAGTTGGATGCCTACAACCAAGCCAGCGATCAGCCGGATGCGACCAAAGTAGCCTATGAGCTGGTGACCTACTATCCAAGGCCCAACTACTGGCTGGACGCGTTACAGCCGGTGTTGAAGATGAGCGTCAACGATGCGCACCTGCAGTTGGACGTCTACCGGCTCATGAATGAAGTGGGCGTGCTCAAGATGCCCAACGATTATGCGCAGATGGCGGACCTGTGCTTCAACGCGGGCTACCCGGGTGAGACCGTGGCAGTTCTGCAGCAGGCATTGGCAAATGACGTGTTTACCGATCCGCGCGACATCATGCGCTACCAGCACATGCTGATGGCGGCGATGCAGAAGGTCACCGAGGATGAGGCTTCGTTGCCGTCACAGGAGGCCAAGGCCGAGACGGCGGCGACGGGCGATCTGCTGATCGGGGTGGGCGCCGCGTATCTGAGCTACGGCCAGGCTGACAAGGCGGCGAGCGCCATCTCCCAGGGCATCGCCAAGGGAGGACTGAAGTCTGCGGATGAGGCAAACCTGCTGCTGGGTATGGCGCAGCTGAAGAGTCACGATGCCGCCGCGGCGGGTGGCAGTTTCGATAAGGTGGGCAAGTCCGATAACCAGGGCTATGCGCAGCTCGGCAGGCTTTGGGTACTGCGTTCGAAGTCGCCCACCACCGCCACCTGAGCAGGCTCACCGCGGATACTTCGGCTCGAGCGTGCTCCAGCGCGTCAAGCGCAGCTGTCCGTCACGCTGTCCAACCTCTTCAACAACGAGTCGATCTATTTTCTGAATGGTGCGACCGCACGTGGCCAGAATCTGTACTTCACGATTCCGGGACGCAGCGTGATGGTGTCCTTGTCCGCGCGGATGTAGCGCTCAACGCCGCCGCCGCCGCCGGCCGGCTCGTGCCGGCGGCGGCGGCAGCGGTGGCTGCCGTCCCAGCACGGCGCGCACGGTCTTGCCGCGCGCCGGCCAGCCGAGGTCGCTGGCGACGAAGGTGCTCTGCCGGCGCGTGGCCAGATCGATGGTCACGCTGTCATCCGGGGTCTTGGCGCCGGCGCCGTCGCGCGCGGGGTGATATTCGATGCGCAGCTGGCGCGCATTGACGAGCACTCGCAGATATCCGTAGCCGCCGTCGTCGTAATTCTCGAAGGTGACGGCGTCGTCGTCGGGTGTCTGGCCCTGCAGCGTCTGCGGCGCGCGCAACGGTGCACCGTCCACGGAGTGCAGCTTCTGCACGTTGTGGCCGCCATTGCCGCAGATCAGATACGGAATATCGCTGCCGTCAGGACGATGGCGCGTGAAGCGCTGGTACGAGTGCGCGTGGCCCGCAAGCACCGCGTGTGGCCAGAGCCCGACTTCGCCGCACACTGCATCCATCTGCCGGCGCATCGCGACGCTCGAGGAGTGTTGCCCGCCAATCGCGTAGGGCGGGTGATGGTGAACAAACAGCAGTGCACCGGTAAAGCGCTCGCGCTTGGTCCGTTGCAGCGCCTGACGTAGGAAGTCGAGCTGCGAACGGCCGGTGTTGGTATCGGCGATGACGCCGGGGTCCTCCAGCGTGTTGCTGTAGAACACCAGGATGCGCACGAACGGGGCGTCGAAGGTGAAGAACACGCCGGGCTGGATCTGTGCGGTGCGCGACAGCCCGCCGGCCTCGGGAGTGATCATGAAGCCCGCCGCCGGATCCGCGCAGAAATTGCGCAGGTACGCCGCGAGGCTCGTGGCATGGGCGAGCGGGGAGATCATGCCGTCGTGGTTGCCTGCGGCGGCCAACACCGGTGCGGGATAATTGCGGTACGGCTCGTAGAACTGATCGTAGTAATACTCGGTCTCGCCGAAGTTGTAGACGATGTCCCCGAGCAGCAGGGCGAACTGTGGCACTTGCGCGGGCGCCGCCTCATCAAAATCGGCGACCATCTTGTCGGTGACTTCGTTCTGGGTGCGTGGCCCACGTGTGCTGCCACAGTCGCCGGTCGCATGGAAGACTAACTGGCCGCGGCGCTCGATCGCCTGCACTGCTGCGCTTTGGGCGCCGAACACCTGTGCGAGTGTCAGGCGAGGCTCGGGGGTACCGCGCGGTGGCGGGAACGGCAGGGCGTGCAGGCGGTGCTCGGCATTGAGCTCGTCGATGAGCCGATAGGCATCGCTATCCGAGGGGTGCCGGATGCGGAATGTGCCGGGATCCGGAGTTGGTTGAGGCTGCGCGAAGACCGGAGCGTCCAGTTGGCGCGGGGCCGGGCGCCGGGCGTCATGAGCTGCGGCCGGCGAGCCGCGCAGGCGGGCCGATCGTTTGTGTCGGGTGGCCATGCCGGCCACTTTATGCGATCAATGTGGCAGATCCAATGTCGCGGCTCCCCGACGGTGGCGCGACTTCCTACACGTCACACAGTAGGCAGGGGGGCGCTGTCAAACTCATCGGCGCCTGCCTGACCTGCGCATGCCCTGGGCACCGACGGCCTCGTAAGCGCGACCGTGGCAGGCTTGCCTCCATGAGTATGCTCAGGCAGTGGCTGGGCTGGATCCTCAATAAGCTGGGGCTGCCCGGTTTCGTGGGTGATGCCGACTACCGCTCGCAGAAACTGCACGCGCACGTGCGCGTACGGCGCAAGCGGCTGTTCACGATCGTGTCGGTGAACGGTCTGGACGTCTATTTCCGTCGCCTGACCGGGCGGCTGGACGGGGTGGGTCTCGATCCTACGGGTGGTTACACACCGGTGAGAGCTCGCGGATCAACACAGCCTCACGGGCCTGACGGCCCTGCGCGTCGGCGATGAGCTCGAAGCCGAAGCCGCTGGGGCGCTCGCGCGCGATGCAGCCCTCCGCCTCGCTCAGGTGCTCGAGCAGCCGCTCGAAGATGTTGGCGCTCTGACCGATGTAGATCCAACGCTCATTGCGCCAGAGCGCATACACCCCGGCGGTCCGCGGACCGCTGGCCATGACCGTGTTCCGATTGAACGAGAATAAAGTTCCCTGCCAGGGCATTTCGATTCAGATCCTGGAATAGCGGCACTCTAGCAGCCGATCCTGATGCAGGGCATCGGTGCCGTCCTACAGTGGGAAATTTCACTATAATTCGCGCCGCTGTGCGCATCGCCGGTCCCTAGCGAGATCTATTGAGCGAGCCCGACTTCGTCATCGAGCGCAAGCCACGCCTGCGGATCCTCATCCCGCTCGTCGTGGCGATCGCGTTCCTGATGGAGCAGCTCGACTCGACCATCATCACCACGGCCATTCCCGACATGGCGCGCAGCCTCGGGAGCACGGCGGTGCGCCTGAATCTGGCGGTGGCCGCCTACGTGCTGACGCTCGCGGTGTTCATTCCGCTGAGCGGTTGGTTCGCGGATCGATTCGGGACGCGGCGCATCTTCGTGACGGCGCTGGCGGTGTTCACGCTGGGCTCGATGCTCTGCGGTCTGGCCGATAGCTTCGCCATGCTGGTGGCGACGCGCGTGCTGCAGGGATTCGGCGGGGCGATGATGACGCCGGTCGGTCGCCTGATTCTGCTGCGCAGCTTCCCGCGACGCGACCTGGTCACGGCCATGACCTATACGACGCTGCCGGCGATCATCGGACCGGTCATCGGACCGCTGCTGGGCGGATTCTTCACTACCTACAGCAGCTGGCGATGGATCTTCTACGTGAATGTGCCGTTCGGTCTCGTCGGCATCGCGCTTGCGCTGCGCTTCATGGAGGCCGATGCGGGCACGCGCGGCGAGCCATTCGATTTCCGGGGCTTTCTACTGTTTGGCTGCGCAGTGGCCGGCTTGCAGATCGGTCTGGAGGCACTCGGTCGGCTCACGCTGCCGCTCACCTGGATCCTGTCGCTGTTCGCGCTCGCCGCGGCACTGGTGTTCGCGTTCGTGCGCTACGCGCGGCACGCAGCTGTGCCTGTGGTGGATCTAGGGTTATTCCGGCAGCGCACCTTCGCGGTCGGCACGCTGGCCGGTGGCATATGCCGTGTGGCGATGAACGGTACCCCCTACCTGTTGCCGCTGATGCTGCAAGTCGGGTTTGGTCTGAGCCCGATCGCCTCAGGCTCGCTGACCTTTCTGAGCAGCGCAGGCGCGATCCTGGTGCGCCTGATCGTCGGCTCACTGCTGCGCGGCTTCGGTTTTGACCGACTGCTGATCGGCAGCGCGCTGGCGGGTTCCGTGGCACTGGCGGGCTTTGCGCTGATCGGGCCCGCCACGCCCCACTGGATGATCGGCGCCTATGCGCTCATCTTCGGCACCGTCCGCGCCTGTCAGTTCATGACCTCCAACACGCTCTCGTACGCCGAGACCCCGGCTGCGGAGCTCAGTCGCGCAACCAGTCTGGGTGGCCTGCTGCAGCAGCTCACCGTGAGTTTCGGTGTGTCACTGGCTGCGGTGATGCTCGGGTTGGTGAGCCATGGGACTGCCCGGCTGACGCCGGCGCACTTCCACGAAGTCTTTCTGCTCAGCGCGCTGCTGCCGCTGCTGGCCATTCCAGGGTTTGTGCGGCTGCGCCCCGAGGACGGCGTGCAGGTGAGTGGTCATCGCCGGGCGGCCACGCGCCGCTGAGCGCAGCGGACTGCGCCGTGGCGTCAGTCCCGCCTCAGCGCGCCGCGGGCAATTTTGCCTCGAACAGCCCCTGCAGGCTCTCCCAGTGACGCTCTTCGCAGGCGGCATCGTAGACGGGAAAGTCGCGGAACACCCAGCCATGCTTGGCCGGATAGGTCTCGATGGTGTGATCCACGCCGGCAGCGGTGAGGGCCTCTTCCAGGCGCTGCTTCATGTCATCCGGGAAGGACTGGTCTTCGATGGCACCGGCGACGTAAATGCGCGCGCGCATCCGCTCCGCGAGCCGATGGGGGCTGTCCGGTGCATCCGTGGCCAGGCGACCGCCGTGATAGGACGCGGCCGCGGCAATACGCTCCGGATAGGTACCTGCCGCAGTCAGTGACATCAGCCCGCCCATGCAATAGCCGGTGGTACCGATCGGGCCGGGCGTCACATCCGGCTGCGCGCCGATGTAGTCCAGGAACGCCTGGGTATCCGACATGATGTTGGCGGGGCTGGCGGGAGCGAAGAATTTCTCGAACAGGGCCTTGCGCTTCTCGGGATCTGCGAAGGTGCTGCGTGGGTCCATCGGCTCGTAGGGGCCCGAGCGGTAGAACAGATCGGGCAGCAGCACGAAGTAGCCGTCGTCGGCCAGGCGCTGTCCGAGCTCGAGCATTGCGGGGCGGATGCCAAGGCCGTCCATGTAGACCAGCACGGCGGGCCAGGGGGCGCCGCTGGCGGGACGGTAAACGTAGGCCGGGCAGTTGCCATCCCGGGTCCGGATCTGAACTTTGCTTTGCGTGCTCATGCGCGCCCTTTTAGCATAGCGATCTCGCATGGTCGAACCGCCCGCAGCCCAAGTCAGCTCGCCGCACGGTCTGCGCGGAGATTATTCGCGCGCCGCCTCCGACTACACCGTGGCGCAAGACTGGGAGCATTACTCGCCGCAGGATCATGCGCTCTGGTCCACGCTCTATCAGCGGCAGCTCGCACTGGTGGAGCGTTATGCGGCGAGCGAATTCCTCGAGGGAACGCGCCTGCTCGGGGCCGCCGCGTCGCGGATTCCGCGCTTCGAGTCGATCAACGAGCGACTCGAAGCGGCGAGCGGCTGGCGCATCGTGGCCGTGCCGGGACTGATTCCCGATCAGCAGTTCTTCGATCATCTGGCCGCGCGGCGCTTTCCAGTGACGGTGTGGATCCGACGTCCCGAGGAGCTCGACTATCTGGTCGAGCCCGACGTCTTTCATGATTTCTTCGGGCACGTGCCGCTGCTGACCAATCCGGTGTTTGCGCGTTTCATGCAGGCCTACGGTCAGGCGGGCGCCAAGGCGCTGGCAATCCCGGGTGGCCTGCCGATGCTCTCGCGCCTGTATTGGTACATGGTGGAGTTCGGCCTGATCCGTGAGCGCACCGGCCTCGCCGTCTACGGCGCAGGCATCCTCTCCTCCAAGGGCGAGACGCTGTACAGCATCGAGAGCCCCGAGCCGCAGCGGCTGCGTTTCGAGCTCACGCGCGTGATGCGCACCGATTACCGCATCGACAGCTATCAGCACACGTACTTCGTGCTCGAGAGCTATCAGGAGCTGTTCGACGCCTGCTATGGCACCGATTTCACGCCACTGTACGAGCGCTTCGGCGCAGCGCCGCCGATCCCCGCGGATGCCCACGTGCCGGGCGATCGGCCCGTGCCACGCGCCGCACCCGCTGCCGTGCCCGGTCAGACGGCGCCGCCCGTCTGACCAGCCCCTCATTACCCGTCGGTCGCGTCGCGCGGGTGCTGTGTCGCCCCCTCGATAGCGCGGATTGTCCCGTACGCAGCCTATTGGCGGCCACGCCGAACGAGGTGACATCATGAGCGAGTCGACGCACGGATCGAAGCAGCGCCCCATCCGCAGCGATGAATGGCAGCCGCCGCGCGGCAATCGTGTGCTGCGCGCCGACAACGACGCACGGCATCAGTCCCAGGCCGGCGAATACGGCGAGGGTTCGGCCCAGGAGGCCACCGGCGTGGGCCCGCGGCGCGCAGCCGCCGAGCCCCAGGTGCTCAACGATCGTCCTGGTTATCCCGATAACTACGGCAACGTTGCCTCCGGCCTCTATGGGGCGCATGGCTACAGCGGGGAGCCGGGTCATCCCAGTGCCTATGCGGCCGACTCCGGCGTGCCGGGTGCCGCAGGTGCGCCCGGCGATGCGGTGGATGCGGTGGACGACGCGCATTCGGACGATCGGCTGCGCGAGCTGATCCGCGAGCGTCTCACGGAGGATCCGGAGATCGATGCGGGTGATGTCCGCATCGACGTGCATGGCGGCAGCGTGACGCTGACGGGCAGCGTCGCCAATGAGCGTACGCGCGACATCGTGGAGCAGTGCGTGGAGAACTGCGGCGCGGGCGCCGTACACAATCAACTGAGTATTGGCTGAGAAGCGCTGGGATATGGAGACGAGCAAAAAAATAGGCGCATCGCCTGGGAGTGGCCACGATGCGCCCAATAACGCAGTACAAGTAGCTTGACGGCTCGACAGGGAGGGATAACCGTCAATTGGCTCTACCTGCTGCGGGCCAGTGAAGGGTAGGGAGCATGCCTCGTGCCGGGCAAGCGCCGCGGTAATGACGGTCATCGCCGGCGCCATTAAAAAGTAACCGAATATCAGTACCCTGGATTTGTGGTGTAGGCGCACTCCGACAGCGTTTCGGCGTGTGGGCGAACGGCGCGGCCCCGCGCACGCGGCGCGAGCTCGGCGCTGGCGGGCGCAGCGAGCCATCTGAGCTGTAAGCCTTGCAAGGCCGCGGGCGCCCTTGAGCATTTATTGCGTGGCGCCAGCCTGAGAGCGCCGCGCCAGCCGATAACCGATCATCGCCAGCACCACGACGATCAGCAGGCCCAGGCGCTCAGTCCAGGATGCGAGCGCGATCAGCACCAACATGCTCACAATGCCCGCGAGCGCGACGGGCCCGAGAGCGCGCAGCGCGAGCGGCGGCCCGGCCAGTGCCACGGAGCGCTGCCGTAGCTGCCAGGCGGCGGCGCAGCCGAGGATGTATAGCCCGGCGGTCGCCAGCGACGCGAGCACGGCCAGTTCGACGAACGTCCCGGACAGCGCCAGCAGCGCGGCGAGCGTCGCATACAGCAGGATCGCCACGTGCGGCACATGTGTGCGCGGGTGCAGTCGTCCCAGTGCGCGCGGCAGCAGTCCGTCGCGGGCCAGCGCGAACAGCACCCGCGGTGAGCCGAGCAAATCACTCGCCAGAAAGCCGAGCATCGAGATCGCCGTGCCGGCGAGCATCAGCGCGCGCAGTGCCGGATTCACGCGGCCCATGGCGTCGGCCAGCGGCGCGGCCGCCTGCGCCAGGGCCGCGCCGAGCAATCGCTGCGCCACCAGCTGGATCGCCACGTACAGCACGGTGATCAGCGCCAGCGCCAGCAGCAGCGCACGCGGAATAGTGCGATTCGGCAGGCGTACTTCGCCGCTGGCGGCCAGCGACGTCTCCATGCCCATGAAAGAGAAGACGCCGAGGATCAGCGCGCGGCCCAGGGTCGAGCCGCTCGCATGCCCGGGCAGGGCGGGGGACGCGCCGGTCGCGGTGTGCGCTATGAGCGCGCCGACGACGACGAACACCAGCAAAGGCAGCAGCTTTGCGACTGTCGCGGTGGCGATCAGGCGGGTGCCTTGCGCCACGCCGCGCAGGTTCACGAGCGCGATGGCGCCGATGACTCCGATGATCAGCACCGCCCGCACCAGCGGCGCGGCGCTGCCGGGCGCCTGTGCGGCACCCACGGTGGCCAGCGCCGCGGCGACGCCCCCGCTGGCGAGCACATCGCCCAACCACAGCAGGGTGCCGGCCACGTAGCCGACTGCCGGACCGAAGGCCTGCGCGACATAGCCATAGGAGCCGCCGCTGGTGGGCACACGGCTGCCCGCTTCGGCGAAGCACAGGGCCACGCAGCCGACCGCGAGCGCACAGCCGAGGAAGGCGAGCGGTGCATAGGCGCCGACGGCCCCGGCCATGGCAGCGGGCAGAGCGAAGATCCCCGCGCCGACGACGATGCCGATGATGCCGAGCGCCAGGCCTGGCACGCCCATCACGCGCAGCAGACCGCGGTCGCGATCCAGGGTGGTGGCGGTGACGGAAACTGCGGGCTGCGCCGGGGAGGACACTTACGTTAATCTATGCCGCGAAGCTTACGCGCGACGGGGTTATTGGGCGGCCTCGAAAACATGAGTCACGAGCATGCCTGAGGTCGTCCGAATCTACGAGCATGGCGGACCGGAGATGCTGAAGCATGAGCAGCTCGAACTGCCCGCGCCCGGTCCGCGTGAAGTGCTCGTGCGGCACACGGCGATCGGTCTCAACTTCTCCGACATTTACCTGCGCACGGGCTTGTACGCACGAACGCTGCCCTCGGGCGTGGGCAGCGAGGCGGCTGGCATCGTCGAGCAGGTGGGACGGCGCGTGCGCGAATTCCGACGTGGCCAACGCGTAGCCTATTACTGGGGCGGTGAGCCGGGCGCCTATGCAAGCGAGCGCATCGTGCCGGCGGACATGCTGCTGCGGCTGCCGACGGGTGTCACTGAGGAGCAGGCGGCTGCCGCGCTGCTGAAGGGGCTGACGAGTTGGTATCTGCTGCGTCAGACCTACCGCGTACGGCGTGGGGACGTGATGCTCGTGCCGGCCGCGGCCGGTGGTGTCGGAGTGATTCTGTGCCAGTGGGGACGCGCCCTCGGCGCGCGCGTCATCGGCGCCGTCGGAGATGCTTCGAAGGCTGCGCTGGCCAAGCGGCATGGCTGCCATCAGGTGCTGGTGGGCTACGAAGATCTGGCGGCGCGCGTGCGCGCGCTGACGCGCGGGGCCGGAGTGCATGTGGTGTACGACGGCGTCGGGCGCGATACTTTTCGCGCCTCGCTCGACAGTCTGCGGCCGCGAGGCATGATGGCCGCCTTCGGCAACGCATCGGGCGCCGTCGAGCCGATCGCACCGCTGGAGCTCATGCGTCGCGGCTCGCTTTTCCTGACGCGCCCCACGACGGGGGACTATCTGGCAACACCGCAGGCACGACGCAGCGCTGCGCGCGAGCTGTTCGCGCTGATTCGCCGCCGCGCGATCCGCCTGCATATCGGCCAGCGCTATCCACTCTCGCAGGCCGCCCAGGCACAGCGCGATCTGGAAGCGCGCCGCACGCAGGGCGCAACAGTGCTCACGCCCTAGCGCGCCATGCGTCAACGTCACCGCATGCTCATCCGCGCCTTCGGAGTCTGCAGCACCATTGTGGCTGCCTCGGGCTGCGCCACTTCGGCGCTGCTGGAGCAGGAACTCACCAAGACCAACACGCAAACGGTGCTGGCCTTCGAGGCGACGGTGTACAACAAGCACGAGGTGCAGGAAGCCTTCGAGCATTACGTCGGCGAGGGCTTTGTCGAGCACGATGCACGGCTGGCGGGTGCGCCGGCGGCGGCGGTCGGAGTGGCTGCCGAGCGTGCCTATCGCGCGCTGATCGCGGGGGAGGCCGCGAATGCGCATCGCACCTTTACCCGCAGCATCGCACAGGGCGAGCTGGTGGCCACACAGTCGCAGTGGAATCGCGGCGAGCGCACCGGTGATGTGCTGTCGGTCGTGGATATCTATCGACTGCGCCAAGGCCGCATCGTGGAGCACTGGGATGTGCTGGGTGGATCGGGGGGAGATGCCGTCCCTGGCGAGTCCCTCCCTCCCTAGTCCTGTGCGCCGAACCGATTGGCACCGGTGGCGAGTCGCGTGACTTTGGCGCGGATTTCGTCGGGTTGCAAGTGCTATCTGCCGTCTACGCGCGCGCCATGAATATGGTTGCCTGACCTTGTGGCGCGAAGTCAGCTCTGTGGCGTTACTCGCAACATATAGCCCACGCTTGGGATCGTTCCCAACCAGCGCGGCTGCTCCGGATCGTCGCCGATTTTCTGTCGCAGGCGGTGTACGAGCTGTTTGAGCAGCTGGCGATCCCCGCCGCCACGGTGTCCCCAGACATGCACCAGCAGCCGATCGGTGTGCACCACCTGCCCGGCGTTGGCCAGCAGCAGCTGCAGCAGGCGTGACTCGAGCGGTGTGATGCGGATTTCGCGCTCCCCGATGTGCAGCAGCAGCAGCTCCGCATCCAGCGAGAGATCCCCGGCGCGCGTGGGGCTCGCGCCCTCCTGGCCAGCGCGGCGCAGCAGCGCCTTCACGCGTGCCACGAGCGTGCGCGGGCTGAAGGGCTTGGTCAGGTAGTCGTCGGCCCCGAGCTCGAGGGCGCGCACCAGATCCGCCTCTTCGCCGCGTGCGGTCAGCATCATGATCGGTGCATTGCTCTCGCGCCGAATCACCCCGCAAAGCTCGAAGCCCGAACCGCCCGGCAGATTGATGTCGAGGATGGCCAGGTCCGGCAGTTCCGTGTGGAAGGCTGCGAGCCCGGTGCCGTAGCTGTTGGCAGTCACGACGGGAAAGCTCGCCTGGCGAAGCGCAAAGCTCACCACGGCCAGCATGTCAGCGTCGTCATCGACCACGAGTAGCTTCATGGTCGGCCTCTCAGCTCAGTACCCGCGAGGGCTCGAGATCGACGGGCTGCGACTGTGGCAGCAGCACGCAGAAGCGCGTGCGCCCCTGCGCCGTGCGCTCCACGCGCACGGCACCGCCGTGACGCTCGACGATGGACTTGACGATCCACAGACCCAGCCCGAGGCCGGGCGCTTCCGGTTCCGTGCCCTCGCCGCGCTGGAAGCGCTCAAAGATCGTCGAGGCGCTGCCGGCGGGAACGCCCGGACCCTCGTCCTCGACCCATACTTCCATCTGGGGCGGTGGACCCATCGCGCGTCGCAGCTCCGGGTCCTGTGCTTGACCGCCGATGCGGATGGTGCTGCCCTCGGGGGCGAACTTCGCTGCGTTGGCAAGCAGGTTGACGAACACCTGCACCAGGCGCTGCGTATCTCCCGTCACGATGACGCCCAGTGCGCGCTCGTCGATTTCCACGACGAGGCCCCGCTGCTGCAGCAGTGGGGCGATCAGATCCTGGGCCTCGATGACCACCTCTAGCAGCTGCACGGCCTGCTGGCGGATCGAGAGCTGACCGGCCTCGATGCGTACGCTCTCGAGCAGGTTGTCGATGAGCCGCATGAGCCGCAGCACTCCCCGCTCGACATTGGCGAGCAGCTCCTGCTGCGCGTCCGGCCGCATGTCCCCCAGCCCGTCGCGCAGCAGCTCGATGGAGGCCAGTTGCGCGGCCAGTGGCGTACGAAATTCGTGCGAGATGTTGCCGAGCACACTGTCGCGTGCGCGGCGCGCGGCCTCCAGATCGGTCTCATCGCGCAGAATCTGCACCTGAATGCCCTGAATCGGCGGCGCGGAGAGCACGATCGTCGAGCGCGTCTCGACATCCGAGAGGCACAGCAACTCGCGTGCACTGGCCTGCGAGGAGCTGCGGGCCGCGAGGATCGGACAATTGCGCTCACAGGGACGCTCGCCCTGCACGGGTGCCGGACGCAGTACGTCGCCGCAGAATTGTCCGACGATCTCGCTGGGCGAGCGGCGCAGCAGACGGGCGACCTGCGTATTGGCGTAGCGGATGCGCCGCTGATCGTCGACCGCGAACACGCCCTCGATGACGCCCGCCAGCACCGCCTGCGCCTCCGCCTCGCGCCGCCGCAACGCATCGGTCAGATCCACCAGACGCCGCCGCATCTCGTCCATGGAGCGGGCGAGGGCGCCCACTTCCAGCGGTGCCACGGCGGGGATCGCCGCCGAGAAATCGCCTCGGCCGATGCGTTCGGCGATATCACGCAGCGCCACCACTGGGCGCGCCAGCCAGCGACCATAGAGCAAGCCCATGACGCCCGCGGCAGCCGCCACCAGCAGCGCCGTGGTGATCAGCACGCGATCGAAGCTGCGGATGGCGGCCTCGAAGGTGGCCCCGCTGAGCCGTGCATCCAGCAGTCCAACCACCTCTCCGGTCTGGGTCGCGATGGCAAGGCTCGCCGCGTACCAGTCGCCGTGAGGCAGCAGCGCAGCCGCCGCATTGCCCGGATGCGTGGACAGCGCCAGCGTATGCAGTGGAGTGATCGGATCGTCGGGCGGGGCGTGGTAGGTCGCGAAGTTGACCACCTGCAGCTGCGCCCCGACCTCGCTGCCGAGTGCTGCCAGCAGCGCCGGGGTGGACAGGCGCAGCGTCACCACGCGCACCGGTGTACCGGCAACGGATGCCGCCGCTCCCCAGATGAGCGGGCCGCCGCCCGATGGCGCGAGCATGAACCGATCGCCCTGTTCCTGCAGCGCGGTGACGACCTCTGACCAATTCAGTCGCGGTCCCGCCGACGCCAATAGTGTTGAGCCGCGCAGCAGCGCCGAGGCATCGATGCTGGTGGCTTCGTTGAAGCGACCGAGGTAGGCCGTAAGGCCACCGACCTGGGGGGCAAACCCGGAGGTTGCATGCGGCGCGGCGCGCGGCGGCGTCGCTGCCGGCGCCGGTGTGTGCGCCGGTGTTGTCGCCGCTGCCGCGGCGCGTGCAGGCACAGGGGCGCTGGGCGCGGCGGCGCCCGCGGCGGGCGCGGCCGCGGGCGTTGCAGGTGAGGGGGCGGCTGCCGGCACCGGCACCGGCACCGGCACCGACGCTGCGGGTGCGGACGGTGGAGCGAGCAGGCGCGTGAGCTCGGGCCGCTCGGCCAGGTCGCGTGCGTTGGAAAGCAGGTCCTCGCCGTCGCGTCGCAGCTGCTCACGAGCGGAGGTGACGGCGAGCTGTGCGCGGATGAGCGCCTGCTGGCGCACCTGCCGGCCGAGCAGAATTGCGCAGGAGAGCGCCAGTGCCGCCAGCGCCAGCAGCACGATGAAAACGCTGCCGCCGCCAAGCCAGGAGGCCAGGCCGACCGGCGTTTGCACCGCGCTCTTACTGTTGCGGGGAGCAGCCATTACGCGTGCCGTGCCGCGCCGGTGCGCAGCTCGGGCTGACGGCGCTCCAGCAGCGTCTTGGCTATCAGGGTGACCAGACCGAGCATCGCCAGCAGCGAAGCCGTCGCGAAGGCGCCGACGTAGCTGTAGTCGCTGTAGAGAATCTCGACATGCAGCGGCAGGGTGTTGGTGAGGCCGCGTATGTGGCCGGACACCACGGAAACCGCGCCAAACTCGCCCATGGCGCGCGCATTACACAGCAGCACCCCGTACAGCAGGCCCCAGCGGATATTCGGCAAGGTCACCAAGCGGAAAGTCTGCCAGCCACTGGCGCCGAGCGACAGGGCCGTCTCCTCCTCATCGTTGCCCTGCGTTTGCATGAGCGGAATCAGTTCGCGCGCCACGAAGGGGAAAGTTACGAAGGTGGTCGCCAGCACGATACCGGGTACGGCGAAGATGATGTGAATGCCATGGGCGATGAGGTATGGGCCGAACCATCCCTGGGCGCCGAACATCAGCACATAGATCAGGCCGGAGATCACCGGCGAGACGGCAAAGGGCACATCGATGAGCGTGATGAGTGCATTCTTGCCGCGGAACTCGAACTTGGCGATCGCCCAGGCGGCCGTCACGCCGAAGATCAGGTTCAGCGGCACGACGATGGCGGCCGTGAGCAGCGTCAGGCGCATGGCGGCGAGCGCGTAGGGATCCAGCAACGAGCGCACGTAGGGAATCACACCCTGCGCCAGCGCTTCGAAGAACACGACGACCAGGGGCAGGGCGACCAGCGCGACCAGATAGATCAGCGCCACGCTCAGCAACGCGTAGCGGCCGAGCTCCTCGGGAATCTGCTGTCGGCCGAACATCAGCGCACCCGGCGCCGACCCTGCGCCCAGAGCTGCAGAGCATTGATGCCGAACATCAGCGCGAAGGAGGCGAGCAGCATCACCACCGCAATCGCGGTGGCCTGCGAATACTGGTACTGCTCGAGCTTGATCATGATCATCAGCGGCGCGATCTCCGAGACATTCGGGATGTTACCGGCGATGAAGATCACCGAGCCGTACTCGCCCAGCGCGCGCGAGAATCCCAGTGCCGAGCCGGTCAGCAGCGTCGGCCAAACCGAGGGCAGCACCACCCACAGAAAGGTCTGCAGACGCGAAGCGCCGAGCGTCTCGGAGGCGCGCTCGACCTCCTGATCGAGCTCGCCGAGCACCGGCTGCAGTGTGCGTACCACGAACGGCAGGCTCACGAAGGCCATCGCGACGATGACGCCCAGCGGGGTGTAGGCCACGTGGATGCCCAGCGGCGTAAGCACCCGGCCGATCCAGCCGTTGGGCGCGTACAGCGCGGTCAGCGCGATGCCGGCCACCGCGGTGGGCAGCGCAAAGGGCAGGTCGATCATCGCATCGCAGATGCGCCGTCCCGGAAAGCGCGTGCGCGTGAGTGCCCAGGCAATGATGAACCCAAACACGGCATTCACCAGCGCGGCGATCAGTGCGCCGCCAAAGCTCAGGCGCAGCGCCGCAAGCACCCGCGGCGTCGTGACCACCTGCCAGAAGCGCACCGGGCCGAGCTCGGCCGAGCGCACGAAGGCCGCCGAGAGCGGCAGCAGTACGATCAGCGAGACGTAGAAGAGCGTGTAGCCGAGCGTCAGCCCGAAGCCGGGCAGCACGCGAAATCCGCGTCGCTCGCGCACCAGGCTCGCGCGCGTCGGCGGACCAGGCGCGCCCAGCGGGCCCGGCAGGGCCTGCGCGATTTCACTCATGGCTCACTGGCCGTAGATCTGATCGAAGGTGCCGCCGTCGTCGAAGTGCGTCGACTGGGCGCGGTCCCAGCCGCCGAAGGCGCCTTCCACGGTGACCATCTGCGCGACGGTCGGGAACTGCGCGGCGAACTGCGTCGCGACGGCCGGCAGGCGCGGGCGGTAGAAATTCTGCGCGATGACCTGCTGGCCTTGTAGGGTGTAGAGATACTGCAGGTAGGCCTCGGCGATGCGGCGTGTGCCGCGACGATCGACCACCTGATCAACCACCGTGACGGGTGGCTCGGCGAGAATGCTCAGCGAGGGGATGACCGTGGCGAACATGCCGCTGCCGAGCTTCTTTTCGGCCAGCAGCGCCTCACTTTCCCAGGTGAGCAGCGCATCGCCGATGCCGCGCTCGACGAACGTGTCAGTGGCGCCGCGCGCGCCGGCGTCGAGCACCGGCACGTGCTGATACAGCGCCTTCATGTAGGCCTTCACGTTCGCCTGATTGCCACGATACTGCCGGGCTGCCCAGGACCAGGCGGCCAGGTACGCCCAGCGTGCCGCCCCCGAGGTCTTCGGATTGGGCGTGATGTTCTGCACGCCGGGGCGGATCAGATCGCCCCAGTCGCGGATGTTCTTGGGGTTGCCCCGCCGCACCAGGAACACGATCGTCGAGGTGTACGGCGAGCTGGCATAGGGCAGCCGGTTCGCCCAGTTCGCCGGGATCAGGTGCGCCTGCTTATAGAGTTGATCGACGTCGTAGGCCGAGCCGAGCGTGGCCACGTCCGCCTGCAACCCATTGATGATGGCGCCTGTCTGCTGGCCAGAGCCCCCATGACTCTGCAGGACCGAGATGTGCTGGCGCTGCTGCGAGAGCCACAGTGCCGAGAACAACGGGTTGATGGCCTCGTACAGCTCGCGCGTGGCGTCATAGGAGACGTTCAGCAGCGTGGTGACGGCCTGGGTTGCAGCGAGCGACGGGCGAGCATCGAGAGCGGCGCTGCCTGTGGCTGCCGCGGCGATCAAACCCAGGGCGGAGCGGCGGCTGAGGCTTCCGCTCATGCCGGGATTCCGGGCAGTGCCTGGGGGGCAGCTTCGTAGAGTCGCTCGAGTGCGGTGGCGCGGGGCGCGGCCGGCGCTCCCGTGCACGAGAGCAGCACCACGCAATGACTGGTATCGGCAAACAGTGCGGAGAAGTCGCGCTCGAGGGTCTGGGCGAGCTCCTCGGGGCTGCCGTCCAGGCCGAGCACGGCCAGCACCGGATCGGCGGAGGCAGCCAGCTGTGCGCTCCAGTCCGCCAGTGTGCCGATGTGCACTTCGGTGCGGATGTCCAATCCATGGGTCTGTTGCAGTTCGGCGCGCGCGTCGAGCAGACGGCGAAAGGCGCTGGTGGCTTCACTGCGCGGGGCGGTGGGGCTCTGGACGCTCACGAAGGTGGCCTCGGCATGCAGGTGGCGCATGACGCTGGCAACGAGCCGCAGGGTCTCCGAGCGCGCCGTCTCGCTGTCGCAATGAATCAGCAGGCGTTGCGGCAGCGCCGCCTGCGGCGGCACGCACAGCAGCCAGCGTCGACCCTGCGCCGCGGCCTGGGCGAGCTGCGCAATGCTGCCGCTGCCATTGGCAATGACGCCGACGCCGCTTTGCGCGTCCCCCTCGCTGGCCTCCTGTGCTTCGAGCACCGGGGCCTGCATGCTTTGCACCAGTTGGCGCAGCAGCGGCGCACTGCGCAGCGCGATCGCCGTGGCCGGCGCGCTGCTGAGCAGGCGGAAGCTGGCAATGGGCGTCGGCAACATGTGCAGGCGGCGGATGCCCAGCGCCACGCGCTTACCGGGCGTCAGACTGAGTGCCACCTGCTCGGTGCTGGTGCGCGTGATCTCCACGGCATCGGCGCCGGCACGGCCGACCGCCGAGACGACTTCCCATTCCGGCTCGAGCTGCACTCGTAAGCGCTCGATGCCTCCGCCGAATTCGGCCGATAGCACGTGTCCGACGCCGAGCTCGGCATGGCGCAGCTGCCCCTCCTGCTCGGTCACCTCGATGTCCTCGGGACGCACCACGGTGACGACCTCGTGCGCGGGCACCGCCGAGCGGGCCGCGACACTGCTGTCCAAAAAGCCCTTGCCGAGCTTCAGGCCCGCGTTGCTGCGCTCGCCGAGGAACAGGTTGGCGGCGCCGAGGAACGTGGCCACGAAGCGCGTCGCGGGTCGCCGATATAGGGTCTCGGGACGGCCGGTCTCGAGCAGGCGCCCGTTGTGCATGATGCCGATGCGATCGGCCAGGGCGAAGGCCTCTTCCTGGTCATGCGTGACGAGGATCGTGGTCATGCCCAGGCGCCGCTGTACTTCATGGATGGTCTGGCGCAGTTCCACCCGGATCTTGGCGTCGAGCGCGCCGAAGGGCTCATCGAGCAGCAGCACCTGCGGCTCATGCGCCAGCGCGCGCGCGACGGCCACGCGTTGCTGCTGGCCGCCGGAGAGCTGGCCGGGCAGCCGCGCGCCATAGCCCTCCAGGGCCACGAGCTGCAGCAGCTGGTCGCGGCGGCGGGCTCGCTCGCGTCGCCTCACGCCGCGCACGCGCAGGGCGAACTCCACATTCTCTCCGACCGTCATGTGTCGGAACAGGGCATAGTGCTGGAACACCAGGCCCACGCCGCGCTCGCGCGCACTAACGTGCGTGACGTCGCGGCCGTGAAAGGAGATACGGCCGTGGTGTACGTCGGCGAGGCCCGCGGCGATGCGCAGCAGCGTGCTCTTGCCACTGCCGCTGGGCCCGAGCAGCACGAAAAATTCACCCGCCTCAATGCTCAGGGACACATCGTTGAGAACCGGTGTGCCGTGATAGCGCTTGGTGACCTGTTCGAAATTGATCGACATGCACTCTCCGTGCCCCCATCCTAAAAATCCGCAGTGACGGCGTCAGTTCCAAGCTGGTAACAATCCGGTTATGACTGCCCCCTATGCTCGCTGCGCTGCGTTTTGGGGCGCTCTGGCGACCCGCGGCTTTGCCTAGGCTGGCCGGTTCCGCTAGGCTGCCTGCCGCCGCAGGTTTGCAGCCCTTCTTTCATAATCAAGGCTTTATTCCTCCATGAAGGTCACCATATTTGGCTCGGGCTATGTCGGGCTGGTCACGGGGGCATGTCTCGCCGACGCCGGCAACCACGTGGTGTGCGTCGATGTGAACAGCGCCCGTATCGCAGAGCTCAACCGTGGCGCGGTGCCCATCTACGAGCCTGGGCTGCCCGCGCTGATCGAGCGTAACCGCGAGGCCGGGCGGCTGGTGTTCACCGAAGATGCCGTGCTGGGTGTACGGCACGGGCTGTTTCTGCTCATCGCCGTGGGCACCCCGCCGGACGAGGATGGCTCGGCGGACGTGCGCAATGTGCTCGCGGTGGCCACTGCCATCGGCCGCGAGCTCTCGCAGTACGCAGTGATCGTCACCAAGTCGACCGTGCCGGTGGGCACGTCCGACCGGGTGCGCGCGACGATCGCCGCGGCGCTCGAGGCGCGCGGCGTTGCGCTCGAGTATGACGTGGTTGCCAATCCCGAATTTCTGAAGGAGGGCGCGGCGATCGAGGATTTCTTGCGTCCCGATCGCGTCGTCGTGGGCACGGACAACCCGCGCACCACCGAGCTGCTGCGCGCGCTCTATGAACCCTTCACGCGCAATCACGACCGACTGGTGGTCATGGATATCCGCTCTGCCGAGCTTACCAAGTACGCCGCCAACGCGATGCTCGCCACCAAGATCAGCTTCATGAACGAGCTGGCGGCCGTGGCCGAGCAGCTCGGCGCGGATATCGACAAAGTCCGCTTGGGGATCGGCTCGGATCCGCGCATCGGCTACAGCTTCATTTACGCCGGCATCGGCTATGGCGGCTCGTGCTTCCCGAAGGACGTCAAGGCGCTGATCCATTCCGCGTCGCTGCACGGCGTGCCAGCCGAGCTGATGCGCTCGGTGGAGCGCGTCAATCAGCGGCAGAAGGTGCGCCTGATCGAGAAAGTGCAGCAGCACTACGGCGCTCGGCTCGTGGGACGCACGTTTGCGCTCTGGGGACTGGCCTTCAAGCCCAACACCGACGATCTGCGCGAAGCCCCCGCACGGGTGATGATCGAGGCGCTGCTTGCGGCCGGCGCGAGCGTCCGCGCCTACGACCCGGTGGCCAGCGAGGGCGCGCGGCGCCTGTTCGAGGGCCACAGCGGCTCTGAGCGGCTGCATTTTGCGGCCGATGCGTACGAGGCGCTGCAGGGTGCCGATGCGCTGCTGATCGCCACGGAATGGAACGAATTTCGCAGTCCCGATTTCGACCGGCTGCGCGAGCAGCTCTCCGAGCCGCTGATTTTCGATGGGCGCAACCTCTACGATCCGGCACTCATGCAGCGGCTGGGCTTTGCGTATTTCGCGATCGGCCGTGGCCGAGTGCCGCACGCACAGGATGCGATCACCGGCGCCGAGCGGACGGCACCGAGCGCGGCGGCGGGGCATTAGCGATGATCGTGCCGGTGATTCTCTCGGGCGGTGCGGGCACGCGGCTCTGGCCGCTGTCGCGCGAGCTGTATCCCAAGCAGCTGCTGCCGCTGGTTGGGCGGCACACCATGCTGCAGGAAACCATCCTGCGGCTCGCGGGACTGTCCGCCGGGGCCCCCATCGTGGTGTGCAACGAAGCGCACCGCTTCCTGGTCGCCGAGCAGCTGCGCGCTATCTCCCGCGAGCCGCGCGCCATCGTGCTCGAGCCGCACGGGCGCAATACCGCGCCGGCCATTGCGCTCGCCGCGCACGCAGCGCTCGCGGCCGACGAAGGCGACTCGCTGCTGCTGGTGCTGCCCGCCGATCACGTGATCGGCGATATCGGCGCATTCCACCGCGCCATCGACACCGCGGCGGCGGCGGCGCGCGAGGGCGCGCTCGCAACCTTCGGCGTGGTGCCCACGGCCGCCGAGACCGGCTATGGCTACATCCGTCGCGGCAAGCTCGCCGGCGGCGCCTACCGCATCGCCGAGTTCGTGGAAAAGCCCGACGAGAGCCGCGCGCGGCAGTTTCTCGCTGCCGGCGAGTATTACTGGAACAGCGGTATGTTCCTGTTCCGTGCACGCCACTATCTGGAGGAGCTGGAGAAATACGCGCCGGATATCGCCTCGGTGTGCCGCACCAGCTTCGCGGCGGCCACGCGCGACCTGGACTTCACGCGCATCGACACGCGCGCCTTCGAGGCCTGCCGCAGCGAGTCGATCGACTACGCCGTGATGGAAAAAACTGCCGACGCGGTTGTCGTACCGATGGATGCGGGTTGGAGCGACGTGGGTTCCTGGGCCTCATTGCATGCCGCCTGTCAGCGCGATGCGCAGGGCAACACGCTGTGCGGCGATGTGTTCGCGGAGGACACGCGCGGCAGCTACGTCTATTCGGAGAGTCGCCTGGTGGCCACCGTCGGCCTCACCGATCACGTGGTCGTGGAGACCAAGGACGCGGTGCTGGTAGTGCCCAAGAGCCGCGTGCAGGACGTCAAGGCTCTGGTTGCGCGCCTGAAGGCCGAGGGACGCTATGAGCACTCCCTGCATCGCGAGGTGTTTCGGCCCTGGGGCAGTTACGACAGCATCGACAACGGCGAGCGCTTTCAGGTCAAGCGGCTGGTGGTGCGGCCCGGCGGTGTGCTGTCGCTGCAGCTGCATCATCATCGCGCCGAGCACTGGGTGGTGGTCTCCGGCACCGCGCGCATCACGCGCGGCGAGGAGAGTTTTCTGCTCGAGGAGAATCAATCCACCTACATTCCCATCGGGGTACGCCACCGTATCGAGAACCCCGGGCGCATCGCCCTGCACATAATCGAGGTGCAGTCGGGCAGCTATCTGGGCGAGGATGACATCGTGCGCCTGGAGGATCGCTATGGGCGTCAGGGCAGCAGTAAAAACTAGTACAGTGCGCGGATGACTGCCCTGAGTTGCTTCAAGGCCTACGATGTTCGCGGCCGTCTTCCCGATGAGCTCAACGAATCGATCGCCTATCAGATCGCCCGCGCCTACGCGGCCTATGTAAAGCCCGCGCGCGTCGCCGTGGGCCGCGATATTCGCGACTCGAGCGCGGCGCTGGCGGCGGCATTCCACCGCGGCCTGACCGATTCGGGTGTGGATGTCGCCGATATCGGCCTGTGCGGTACCGAGGCGGTGTACTTCGCGACGTTCGCCGAGCAGCTGGACGGCGGCGTCATGGTGACCGCGAGTCACAATCCACCCGACTATAACGGCTTGAAGTTCGTGCGCTCGCAGAGCCGTCCAATCAGCGCCGATACGGGTCTGGTGCAGATGCGCGAATTGATCGAGCGCGAGCAGCTGCCGCCACGCGCGGCGCACAGCGGCAGTGTGCGCGCGCTGGACATCGCGGCGCGCTACCGCGAGCACCTGCTCGGCTACGTGGGCGAGGCACAACTGGCCCCGCTGAAGGTGCTGGTCAATGCCGGCAATGGCGGTGCGGGCCTGGTCATCGATGCGCTCGAGCCGCACCTGCCGTTCGAGTTCGTGAAGCTGCATCACGCCCCCGACGGCTCATTTCCGCACGGGGTGCCCAATCCCATGCTGGAGGAAAACCGTCGCAGCACCAGTGAAGCGCTGCTCGCCGCGCGTGCGCAGGTGGGCCTGGCCTGGGACGGTGATTACGATCGCTGCTTCTTCTTCGATGAGCAGGGCCGCTTCATCGAGGGTTACTACCTCGTGGGACTGCTGGCCGCCGCCTTCCTGCGCCGTCATCACGGCGCGCGCATCGTGCACGATCCGCGCCTGACCTGGAACACGATCGAGATCGTGCAGCAGCACGGTGGCCTGCCGGTGCTGTGCAAGTCCGGTCACGCCTTCATCAAACAGAAAATGCGCGAAGTCGATGCGGTCTACGGCGGGGAGATGAGCGCGCATCACTACTTTCGCGACTTCGCCTACTGCGATAGCGGCATGATTCCCTGGCTCCTGGTGCTCGCGATCCTCAGCGAATCGGGCAGGAGCCTCTCCGAGCTGCTCGAGGAGCGTCAGCGACTCTTTCCGGCCAGCGGCGAGATCAACCGCCACATCGCCGGGGAGCCGCGCGCGCTGCTCGCGCGCATCCAGCAGCACTATCAGGCGCGCGCGCGGCACATCGATTTCACCGACGGGCTGTCGATGGAGTTCGACGCCTGGCGCTTCAACCTGCGCGGCTCGAACACCGAGCCGCTGCTGCGGCTGAACGTCGAGTCGCGAGGCAGCCTTGCGCTGATGCAGGACAAGACGCAAGAGGTGTTGAAACTACTCGATGGACCCTGAAGCCCACCCGCTGGCGCTCGAGACGCTGCTGTCGCGCCGCTCGGTGCCGGCGCTGCTGCTCGGCGAGCCCGGTCCGAGCCCGGCTCAGATCGACACGGCGCTCGAGGCGGCCGCGCGCGCGCCGGATCACGGCGCACTGCGACCCTGGCGCTTCGTGCTGATCCGCGCGGCGGCCGCGCGTGCAAGGCTCTCGGAGCTGTTCGTCCGGCGCATGCTCGAGCGCGATGCGGGCACGCCTCCCAACAAGCTCGACAAGGCACGCAACATGCCGCTCACAGCGCCTCTGGTGATTGCGATCGCCGCCCATGTGCAGCGTGAGCACAAGGTGCCCGAGCTCGAGCAGCTGCTCTCCACAGGCGCGGCGGTCATGAACCTGCTCAATGCCTTCCATGCGCAGGGCTATGGGGCGATCTGGCTCACGGGCGGCAACGCCTATGACCCCCAGATCTGGGCTGAGCTGGGCTTTGGTCCCGAGGAGCGCAGTCTCGGCTTCCTCTACGTGGGCACGCTGCGGGGCGCCCTGCGTGAGGGTTCCCGGCGGCCCGAGCCTGGCGCCATCGCGCGCGAGTGGGGCGGCTGAGCCGATAGCCTCGCGTCGGATGCCCTTTACCGTCTCGCACGTCGCCGCGGTTCTGCCCGCCTACCGCCTACTGACACGCTGGCGGGTGTTCACCGCGGCCGTCATCGGCAGCATGGTGCCGGATTTCAGCATGTTGCTGCCCGGCGGGCTCGAACGTTGGCAGACCCACAGCCTGCCGGGACTGCTGAATTTCTCCCTGCCGATGGGACTGCTCATCTACCTGCTGACGCAGGTACTGATCAGGCCGGCCATCGTCGAGATCCTGCCCGATGCGGCCTATGTGCGCCTCACCCACTCGCCCCCGGCGCCTTCGTTGGCGCGGCTGTCCAGCTGCCTGTCGCTGAGCGCGGCGCTGCTGTTCGGTGCGCTCACGCATCTGATCTGGGACGGCTTCACGCACGAGAACTCGCGCGGCGTGCGGCTATTCCCGCAGCTGCTGAACTATGGCCCCAACATGGCCGGCCACCAGCTGCGCCTGTACGTATGGATGCAGTACGGCAGCAGCGTCGTGGGACTGGCGGTGGTGCTGGCGGCCCTGGCGGTGTGGCTACGCCATGCACCCACCCCTGCATCACCCCCCGTGCGGCACTTGCAGCTGCCGGAGCGAGTGCTGTGGATCCTGCTGTATGTGACAGTGCCGCTGGCCGCCCTGGTGGGTCACGCTGTCCTGACGGTGCTGCACGCCCACGTGCCGCTGCTGTCGCGCTCGGCGCTGGAGGCCAGCGGCGTCGCCGGCATGCGCGGGGCGGCCGTGTCGCTGTTGTTGATCAGTGCGCTGGTTCGCGCGCGGCTGGCCGCCCGAGCATAGACTGATGCCGATGGAGCTGGGCAGACAGGGAGTCGGAGAGCGCGTCGAGCGAGGCGCCGAGCAACGCGGCGAGCGGCTGAACACGCGCGCGGCCGGCGTGGTCACCCTCGCTGTGCTCTGCAGCCGCGTACTGGGGCTGGTGCGCGATCAGGTGTACGCGGCGCTGTTCGGCGGCGGGGCGCTCATGGACGCGTTCACCACGGCGTTTCGCGTTCCGAACCTGCTGCGCGATCTATTCGCCGAAGGCGCGCTGTCCATGGCCTTCGTGACGACCTTCAGCAAGACCGTGACGAGTGGCGGGCACGAGGCGGCGTGGCGGCTTGCCAATAAGGTCGCGACGCTGACTGCCGTGGTGTTATCGGTGATCTGCGTGGCCGGCATCATCTTCTCTCCGCAGCTGGTGGCCTTGATCGCGCCGGGCTTCGAAAAAATTCCGGACAAGGCCGCGCTCGCCGTGCTGCTCACGCGCATCATGTTTCCGTTCATCCTCATGGTGTCGCTCGCGGCGCTGGTCATGGGGATGCTCAATGCGCGCAACGTCTTCGGCATGCCCGCGCTCGCCTCGAGCTTCTTCAACGTCGGCTCGATCGTCGGCGGCGTACTGCTCGGCTATTGGTTCGACCCGCACTTCGGGCGGCTCGGGCTCATCGGCTTTGCGATCGGCATACTGATCGGAGGGGCGCTGCAGCTGTGCGTGCAGCTGCCCTCGCTGTGGCGATTGGGCTACCGCTATCGCCCTGATTTTCATTGGCGCGATCCGGGCGTCCGCGCGATCCTGGGACTGATGGGCCCCTCGGTGATCGCCGCAAGCACCACACAGTTCAACGTCTTCATCAACTCGATCTTCGCCTCGGACCTGGGCAATGGACCGATCTTCTGGCTGTCGATCGCCTTTCGCCTCATGCAGCTGCCGCTCGGGCTGTTCGGCGTCGCGCTGGGCACCGTGACGCTGCCGCTGCTGTCGCGCCTGGTGGCGCGTGGCGAGCTGCACAGCTTTCGCACCGAGCTGTCGCGCGGCATGCGCCTGGCGTTCCTGTTGACGCTACCTTCCACGGTGGGGCTGATGATGCTCGCCGGGCCCATCATGTCGGTGCTGTATCAACACGGCCGGCTCGACACCTATCAGGCCATGCAGGCGGCCGGGGCACTGCGCTACTACGCGGTGGGGCTGGCGGGCTATGCGGCGCTGAAGGTGCTGGTGAATGCGTTCTACGCGCTGGATCGGCGCAAGACCCCGATGCTGGTGAGCTTCGTGGCGGTGCTGCTGAACCTGCTGTTCAACTGGTTGTTCACCTTCCACCTGGGTTGGGGCGTGCAGGGCCTGGCGTTCTCGACCGGCTGCGTCGCCAGCTGCAACTTCCTGGTGCTCTACTGGCTGATGCGCCGGCAGCTCACGCGTCTGGAAACCCGCCGCATGGCGCTGATGCTGCTCAAGGTCTCGGTAGCCTGCGTCGCGCTGGCTGCCGTGTGCTGGGGCTCGAACCAGACGCTACTGGCGCACTGGCCCGTGCAGCGCTTCCTGCCCAAGGCCACCGCACTGCTGATCACGGTGCTGGGCGGCGCGTTCGTGTTCTTCCTCAGCGGTCTCGCGCTGCGTGTGGAGGAGCTGCAGGATCTGTTCGGCATGCTGCGCCGTCGGCTAAAGCTCGCCTGAGCACGCCGCGGCAGCCTGGCGTGCTCGGCGCGTGCGGCTAATGTCCGGGCGCCTGGGGCGGTTGGAAGAACTGCTCACCGTTGCTATTGGTCGTGGGGGGTGGGGCGCTGCAGACCTCTTCGCCCTTGTCGAGGATCACGTGCCAGACGCCGGGCGCCTCCAGGCGCCACACGGAATTGAAGCGGCCGACGACGCGGCCCCCCTGCAGCAGCGGCCCGGTGCTCAGCGCGAGCTTGCCGTCGCTCAGCACCTGCACGTCGTCGGGCTGCCAGGCGAAGGGCGCTCGCTGACCCCGAAAGTAGGGCGCCCACTGCTCGGCAATCTGCGCCGGGCCGCGTTCCACGCTGCTACCGCTGAAGAAGATGGCATCGGGGGAGAGGAAGGTCAGGAAGGCCTTGAAGTTCCGCTGCGTCATGGTGGTCGCGAAGGCGCGCTCGGCGCTGATCACTTGTGTAGTGGCCTTCTGAAGCGCCGCGCGGGCCTGCGCCTGCGCCGTGGACGTGGCGCTTGCCGGGGTGGCCGTGGCTGCCGTCCCGGCGCCTGAACGCGGCGCCGAGCTGGCACAGCCGCCCAGCGCGAGAGCCAGCGCCAGGACGAGGGCCGACGGCGCGGTCGCAGTGCTGCGGTTCCAGTGCGGGGCGCGCCGTACGGGCGCTTGGGAGTGCGATACCATGCATGGCCTCCTCGGAAGAATTCCCAATCGTGCGATGCTCTGACATGTGGCGGCAAGTACGAGTGCCCGTGGCGACGCGCGGGCGCGGCTTTCATGCGCTCACGGACCTCGTTGCGAGCGAGGTGGCCGCGAGCGGCCTGTCGATCGGTTTGTGCCACCTGTTCCTGCTGCACACCAGTGCCAGCCTGTGCGTCACCGAGAATGCCGATCCGGAAGTGCAGGAGGATCTCGAGCGCTTCGCGCAGCGCCTGGTACCCGACGGAGATCGGCTGTTCGCCCACGAGGCGGAAGGGCTCGACGACATGAGCGCCCACGTGCGCACGCTGCTGGTCGGGCACGAGCTGACCGTGCCGATCGCCGCAGGGCGACTGGAGCTGGGGACCTGGCAGGGCATTTATCTCTGGGAGCATCGCACCGCCGCCATGCAGCGCGAGGTGCTGGTGACGCTGCATGGAGAGTCCCCGGACCGGACGGTATGATCGGTGACTCATTGATTGGCTGATTCACCGATCGGCCGACTCACTCTCGGGGGTACAGATGGCGACCGCGATGCCGGCCGGCATGCAGTTCTCGTCCTATCAGAAGCGCGTGCTGGCGCTGCTGGCGTTTCTGCAGTTCAGCGTCATCCTGGACTTCATGACGCTCTCGCCGCTCGGGGCGTTCCTGATGCCGCAGATGCATATCAACACCGCGCAGTTCGGTGTGCTGGTGTCGAGCTATGCCTATGCGGCGGGCGTGTCGGGGTTTCTGACGGCAGGCTTTGCCGATCGCTTCGATCGCAAGCGGCTGCTGATGTTCTTCTATGTCGGCTTTCTGATCGGCACGCTGCTGTGCGGGCTGGCGCGCACCTATACCTCTTTGCTGTTGGCGCGCACCGTGACCGGCCTGTTCGCCGGTGTCATCGGCTCGGTGGTGTTCGCGATCATCACGGATCTGTTTGCCTTTCATCAGCGCGGACGCGTCATGGGCATCGTGCAGACGGCGTTCTCGGCCAGCAGCGTCGCGGGCATTCCCGTGGGTCTTTACCTGGCCAATCACTGGGGCTGGAATGCGGCCTTTCTGCTGATTGCGGCGATCTGCGCCGTCGTGGGCACCTGGATCGTCGTGGCGATCCGCCCCATCAATGCGCACCTCGCGCTGCGCCCGGACCGCAGCCCCCTGCATCACCTGTTGCACACGTTTTCGCAGCCGCGTTACCTGGTGGGCTTCTCGACCACCATCCTGCTATCCACCGGCGGTTTCATTCTGCAGCCCTACGCGAGCGCCTTCAGTGTCAACAACCTCGGTATCACGCTTGCCGAGCTGCCGCTGGTGTACATGCTGACCGGCGCCTTCTCGATCGTCACCGGTCCGCTGCTCGGCCGCCTCTGCGATGCGATTGGTAATTTTCCCGTGTTCCTATTGGGCGCCATCGCCACCATCATCATGGTGATCATCTACACGCACCTGGCCGTCACGCCGCTGGTGTGGGTCGTGGTGGTCAACTGCCTGATGTGGGTCGGGATCTCCTCGCGCATGATCTCCTCCTCGGCGTTGGTGTCGGCGATCCCCACGCCGACCGATCGCGGTTCCTACATGGCGATCAGCAGCTCCATCCAGCAGGTATCGGGCGGGGTGGCCGCCATGGTCGGTGGCATGATCGTCACGCAGACCAACTCCGGTTTGCTGCTGCATTTCGACATGGTCGGCTACGTGCTCGTGGGGACGACGCTGATCACGCTGCTGATGATGTACTTCATCAGCCGTATGGTGGGGGCCGATGGGGCGCAGCCGGTGGTCGCGGTCGATAGCCCGCTCGCCTGAGCGCGCGGATGAGCTGGCGCACGCCGATCGCCAGCAGCGCACCGAGCGCGGTCGCCAGGAGTCGGTGCAAGGCGTTCAATGGCTCGGGCGTGCCGGCCAGTGACAGCAGGAACACCACCGCGCCGGTGATGCTGGCGGTAAACACGCCATAGTTTGTGGTGCGTGAGCCATACGCGCTCCAGGCAAACAGCACGATCAGCGCGGCCACCCAGCCCGGCGAGGGCCGCAGCGCCGCGGCCGCGAGCGTGGCGAGGCCCGCACCGATGAGGGTGCCGAGGATGCGCTGGGTCACGCGCGACCAGGTCTGCGCCAGGTCCGGACGCATGACGATCAGCGCCGTCATGGGTGCCCAGTAGCCGTTCGGCAGCGTCAGAGCGCGCTCGATCAGCACCGCGAGTGCCACGGCGGCGCCGGCCGCGAACACGTAGGACCAGTGATTCTCGCCGGCGCGCAGCTTCTGCCGGGCCATCGACAGGTACCCCGCGGGACCCACCCCTTCGATGCGCGCCGGAGGGGCGAGGATCCCCAATCGCCAGAAACCGACGATGATGGCGAGCTGCACGGCTGTGCCGACGAGGATCAGGGCGCCGCGCTGCGCGGCGCCCGCGAAGTCGGTGCTATACGCGCTGCTGACGAACAGCCCCACTGCCCATTGCAGCACGATCCACCAGGCGCCGGTGCCGAAGGCGATGAGCCAGGCACACAGCAGCGACCAGAGCACAGCGGTGACGAGGAACAGCGCCGTGGAGTGCCCGACGAGCGAGCCGACCGCAGCCGAGAGCGCCATGCCGATGCCAGCCAGCGCCATGGGCGTCGCGCGGTGGCGCGTGGTGTCGTAGAAGAACGAGCCGAAACCGCAGGAGAGCGCACCGCTGGCGGCGGCCAGCGCCGCACGCGGATCGCCCGCGGCGAGCCCCGCCCCCAGCAGCAGCGCCATTGCCGGCAGGCACAGCAGCGCGCGCTGCGCCTGCTCGGGCGGCCAGAGGACGGCTGGGACCGAGCGGGCGCGCATCCACAGCGATTTCATTGGGCGGCATGCTAGCAGCAGCGCGCGCCCGGCCGCGCAGTTGGGCACAATGAGGCGCTGTGGGGAGCGCTATGGTCCAGAGCATCCAGGTGCTGGTGGTGCTGCTGGCCGTGTTGGCCGCGGCGGCACTGCTGGCTGCGCGCTTGAAAATTCCGCCCTCGATCCTGCTGGTGCTCATCGGCGTGGCGGTCGCACTGGTGCCGGGTCTGCCCACGGTGCAGCTGGCGCCCGCGATCATGCTGCTGCTGGTCTTGCCGCCGCTGGTGTATTCGGCCGCCGTGGCGATGAGCTGGCGCGAGTTTCGCTTCAATTTGCGGCCGATATCGCTGCTGGCGATCGGCTGCGTGCTGTTCACGACGCTGGCGACTGCCGCGGCCGCGCACTGGGTTCTGGGGCTGGCCTGGCCGCTCGGCTTTCTGCTCGGTGCGATCATCTCGCCGCCCGACTCGGTCGCGCCGCTGGCCATCGCGCGGCGCATGCGCCTGCCGCGCCGGATCCTGGTGATTCTGGAGGGCGAGGGACTTGCCGACGATGCCACGGCACTGATTCTGTATCGCTTCGCAGTCGTGGCCGTCAGCGTCGGGGCGTTTTCACTGCGCCACGCCGTGGCGAACTTTCTCGGGGTGCTCCTCGGCGAGCTTCTCTGGGGCATCGCGGTGGGCTGGCTGATGCTCAGGCTGCGTCGCTGGGTGCGCGAGCCGCGCATCGAGATCACGCTGTCGCTCATCACGCCCTACGTGGCGTATTGGCCGCCCGAGCATCTGGGCGGCTCGGGGGTGCTCGCCACCGTCACGGCCGGGCTGTACATCTCCTGGAACGGGCTGCGCTTCATCAGTGCTGCTACGCGCCTGCAGGGCGTGTTCTTCTGGGACTTCTTGATCTACCTGATCGAAGGCATGGTGTTCCTGGTCACGGGATTGCAGGCGCGGCCGCTGATCGAGGGGATCCGCGGCTACTCAATCTGGGATCTCACCGACTGGGCGGCGCTGGTGTGCGCGGTGGTCATCCTGGCGCGCTTCGTCTGGATGTATCCGGCGACCTACGTGCCGCGCTGGCTGTCGGCCTCGCTGCGCCGACGCGATCCGGCGCCACCCTGGCAATGGGCCTTCGTGCTGGCGTTCACCGGTATACGCGGGGTGGTCTCGCTCGCCGCCGCGTTGGGCATCCCGCTGACGACGGACAGCGGTGCGCCATTTCCCGAGCGCAACCTGATTCTCTTCCTGACCTTTGCCGTGATTCTGGTCACGCTCGTCGGTCAGGGCCTGGCCTTGCCGCTCGTAATCCGCTGGCTCTCGCTGGCCAGTGCCGGCGACAGCGAGCGCAGCGAGGAGCGCGAAGCCGAATACGCCGCGCGGCGTGAGGCGGTGCAGGCCGCACTGGCGCGCCTGGAGCAGATCCAACAGGAGCGCAGTCTCGATGCCCAGGAGGTACAGTCGCTGCGTGAGCGGCACCTCGGACGCCTGGCGCATGCCGAGCAGCGCATCGACGGCGACGAGACCCACCGCGAGCTCTCGCGGCGCGATGAGGCGCTCGAGGCCGTCCTGATCAAGGCAGAACGTGACCGGATCAATGAGTTGTACCGCACCGGCGGCCTCAAGGATGAGCCGCGCCGCCGCATCGAGCGCGAGCTCGACCTGCGCGACGCGCAGCTGGCGAATCTGCGTGACGAACCCTGAAGGGCCTGGTCCGTCCTACCCGCGCGTGCGGCGCTGGCCGGCTGCCCGGGTGCAGTGCAGCACAGCATCCTCGGACCCATCCGGGCAGTCCGGGGTGCAGCCCCAAGGAGGCTCTGGTGAACGTCCCGAGGCTCGCGGGTAAGCAGCCGTGCGTGTGATTCGCGGCATCCTGGATCGGCTGATCCTGCTGGCGGCGGTGGTCGCCGCAGCCTGCATCCCGAGCTTTATCGTTCAGTACCGCCAACATCTGGCAGGGCGGCTCGATCAGGTGCTGGCAGACCTGGCGCCCTTCCAGGCCATCGCGAGTCACTATTACCACGGGGATCTGGCTGCGCTGATCCGCTACCACCTGGCCAGCCACGATGCGACCTTCCACGCCGAAGGCCAGGCGCTGCAGAGCATGGTCGACGCCGCCGCACACCTGCGCAGCGCCGCGCAGGCCTTGAACACGGATCTGCTGCATCAATGCCTGTATCTGACGCGGCATGCCGATACGCAGCTGCTCGGTGCGACCTGGGGTTTGTATCAGCCCGGCTTCACGCTGACGATATCGGGGGCGGGTTTCGCGCTCGCCCTCGGCGTGCTCATCTGGCTGTCATTCCTCGCTGTCTGGCACGGCACCGCGGGCGCAGCGCGCCTGACGCGACGCCTGCGGCGCGGCAGGGTCGAGGACCGGCCACGGCGCAACATGGCGGCCTGAGCTGGCCGCAGCGATTACTTTGGGATCCTGGAAGGTACGCGCCGCGCCTTCTTCGAGGCCTTCGGGACCTTGATCGCTACGTGCGAATTTTTCGGCACCTTGATCGTTGTATGGAAGACCTTGGGAGCCTTGACGGTTGCGTGCGAGGCATTGGGCACCTTAACGGTGTCGCTGCGTCGGGCCAGCGCGGTGCCCGACAGCACCAAGGCCGCCACGCTGAGAGTCACCAGGAGCGTTGGGCGTTTCATGGTCAGACTCGCTGATCGTTGCTCCATCGGGTCCGGACCCCGATGGAGCAACGCGCCATTCTGGCTGTGTCTTACTGAATGAAGTACGAGTCCGGCGAGTTCATGACCACGGTGGCCACGTTGGTCAGAGCGGCCAGCTTGACCACGTTCACGCTGTTATCGACCGGCTCGACACCCACATTCACCAGCTGCTCAGCCGCCTTGGGATCGGGCTGATATCGCCGCAGCTGCTTGTTGTAGTACGAGCTCATGACCGCCATCTGGGCGGCGTCCGGATACTGCCTGCGCGCCAGACGATACAGCTGGGTCAGCTGCTTGGTCGGATCGTCGCTGTAATGCAGGGCCTCCGTCGCCATCAGCCGATAGGCTTCCTGGTACTGCGGCCCATTCAGCAGCAGCAGTGCCTGCATCGGCGTGTTGGAGATTCCCTCCTTGCCGATGCTCACGGTCGGATCGGCCGCGTCCAGCAATTGCAGCTGCGGATTCATCCCATTGCGCTTGATCAATGAGTAGAGCGTGCGCCGGTGCTGCTCCCAGTCGGGCATGACGTTGGGTTGCGGGTAGCCGCGGAAGATTCCAGCCGGCTGGTACGGGTAGGTGCTCGGACCACCGATCGTGCGATCGAGTACCCCCGCATCGAACAGCGCACTGTCACGGATCTGCCGGTAGGACATGCGGAAGCGCGGACCACGAGCCAGCAGATCGTTTTTCGGATCGGCGGTGCGCTGCGCGGGCGTGGCCAGCGAGCTCTGACGGTACGTCGCCGACATCACGATCATCTTCTGCATCTGCTTGATGTTCCATCCCGAGTCGCGGAACTTCAGCGCCAGGTAGTCCACCAGGTGCAGGTAGGTCGGCATGAGGCCTTGCGAGCCGAAGTCATCCTGGGTCGGCACCAGTCCCGTGCCGAAATTCATCAGCCACAGGCGGTTGACGAACACCCGGGCCGTCAGCGGGTTCTTCGGGTCGAACACCCACTGCATCAGCCCCAGCCGCGTGCGCGGGTACTTGTCCGACCACGCAAACAGCTGCGTCGGTGCCTGCAGCGGCACCTGTTCGCGACGCGAATCCCACTCGCCGCGATACAGCAGGTAGGTGGGTCGCGGCGTCTTCAGATTTTCGTACACGAGCATCTGCGGAATCGCAGTGGCGACATCGTTTTCCTGCTTACGCGCCATGTCCAGCTGCTGACGGGCCTGGATGGCAGCCGGGTCGCGGATTGCAACCAGGTGAGCCAGCTGCCCACTCAAGGAGGATCGATCGACCTTCAGCGCCTGCGAGACCGCCTTGTTGCCCTCGTGCAGGTAGGCCACCTCGATCGGCGTCAGAGCGCGATCGAACATCCGAAACTCGTCGATGGCGCTGCCGACCGGGCCGGCTTCACGGAAGCGGGTGCCAAAAGAAAACCCGGTGTACTCATCGAAGAGCGCCGAGCCGGCTTGCGGCAGGGTGTCCTGAGTCAGGTTGTCCTGCACGACGTTTACCGGTAGCGCTTTGCCATCAAGGTACAGGTGCACCCCGGCAGCCTTGCTCGAGCCGTCGTAGGTGACGTCGAGATGTGCCCACTTCTTCAACGTCAACGGTGCCTGGGTGGTCACGGCCAGCATGTTGAACGGGCGTGCGTGCGAGATGAAGAACTCCAGCCGGCCGTCCTGGAGCAGCACGAGCTCATAGCCCTTGCCGCCGTTATCGAGGGTATCGGCTCCCGGAAAGTTGGTCTGCGTGAAGACATCCGTGTACGTGTCGTAGCGCTTCGCCGGGTAGAACCACAGATCGACGCTGTACGGCTGCCAGCGATCGTAGTAGCCGACGTGGGCCAGGTACGTGCGGCTGTCGTTGCTGGCGGTCAGATACAACGCCTGACCCTTCACTCCCGGCCCAAGCTTGGGCTCTGACATCACCGCCGGTGCGCCATTGGGTATCCCCGAGGGCGAGAACTTCATTTCACTGATCCGGTAGGTGACGGGTATCAGCGGGTTCTCTTTGCCATCCGGGCCGATGCCTCCAGTGGGGGCCCCTGATCCATCGGCCGTGAAGGCGGGACGCTTGGTCGTTCCCTTGGCCCCAGGCTTGCCTTTGGACAAGGCAGCGACCCTCGACGCCTGAGGCCGGATCCTTGGCGGGGCCTGCACTCCTGCCTTTCTCGGGTACGGCAGACCGAAACCGCCATAGCCACGCCGGCGCTGCGGCTTGATCCGAAGGGTGGGCCAGGCGGACTGCGGGATGGGCTCCACCGAATCGAAGGGATAGTAGGCAACCTGTGCCTGCTGCAGTGAGCCTTGGATGAGGCGGGTGGCCTCGGCCCCGTTGAGCGCTGCGTGTGCAGCCGCGGCGCCGGGTTGAATCAGGGCGGTGCGCACGATTCGCGCCGGCCCCGTCGATGCGGCAGCGACACTCGGCTCCCCGGGGGTGCGCAGCCAGGCGGCAACCGTGACTGCCGCCTTGCGGCTATCGGCCGTCAGGATGCGCTGGTAGGTATCGTTCGTAGTGGCCAGCGCGTGCTGCGCCTTCATGAGCTGCAGCTGCTGATCGGCCGTGGGCCAAGGCAGCGTTGGACCGCCACCCCTGATCCCGGTCCCTGGCGCATCGAGGCTGTTGAAGAAGCCGGTGAGCGAGTAGAAGTCCTTCTGACTGATGGGGTCGAACTTGTGATCATGGCAGCGCGCGCAGCCCACCGTGTAGCCCAGCAGCGCCTGACCGACGGTATTGGTGTCGTCCACCACCGTCTCGATGCGGTACTGCTCGTTGAGGTCGCCGGCTTCCGAGGCGCGCAGTCCGAGCCGCAGGAATTCAGTGGCCACGAGGTCGTCGCGAGTGCGGTGGGGCATCAGATCGCCAGCCACCTGCATCGTGACAAACTGGTTGTAGGGCATGTTCTGATTGAATGAATTGATGACCCAATCGCGCCACGGCCACAGATTGGGGTCGACGCCATCGTTCTCGTAACCGTCCGAGTCCGCCCAGCGCGACAGATCCATCCACATGCCGGTCATGTGCTCCCCGTACGCGGGTGAGGCCAGCAGGCGATCTACGACTTTCTCGTACGCGTTGGGGCTGGAGTCATGAATGAACGCATCGGTTTCCGCCAAGGTGGGCGGCAGGCCCGTCAGCGTCAGGCTGACGCGATTGATCAAGGTGGCCCGATCCGCTTCCGGCGAGGGCTTCATGCCCTTCTGTGCCAGTTTGGCAAATACGAAGTTGTCGATCGGGTTGACCACGCGCGACTGGAACGGGCCGGCACTGGGCAGGGGCACCTGCTTGGGTGGTATCAGCGACCAGATGGGTTCATACGGTGCGCCCTGTTTGATCCACTGGGCGATCAGCTGAATCTGCTCGGGCTTGAGCGGCTGCGCATCGTGCGGCATGCGCACCTTGGGATCGGTGGAGGTGATGCGGCGGATGACCTCACTCTCCTCGGGGTGGCCAGGGACGATGGCATGGCCGTTCGGATTGTCGGCCAACTTCGCCTCGGCAGGATCGGCATAGTCCAGCCGCAGTCCGGCCTTGCGCATGTTGGCGTCGGGGCCGTGGCAGGCGAAGCAGCCCGAGGACATGATCGGGCGGATCTGCTCGTTGAAATCGATCGGCCCGGTGATGGGCTTGAGCCCGGCGGTCTCCTTGGCCAGACGCGCCGCCACCTCCGAGGCGCTGGGTGCCTTGTCGCTGCTGGAAGCAACTGCACTGTTGCAGCCAGTGAGCAGTGCGAAGGTCAGGCAGCAGGACGCTACCGCCAGACCCGAGAACACTGGTCCGAAGGCCCAGCTTGACGTTCCCACCTGAACTGTCTGCTTTCTCACGGCTTCGTCCCCCAATGGCTAGCGCGCCCGCCGGCGCTTCAAGACCACTTCCCAAGGTATAGCCGTTTTTACCACCACCGCATTACTCATCTCAAATGAATTCAACGCAAGAATTGCCTCTGCTACGTCGCAGTACGAACGATTAACATATTGATTTGTATGATGTACATGCCGAGTAATCTCACAAGCTGATGGTTAGTGGATTACAACGATATGCGATACGAACTGACACGTGCGCCGCAGGCGGTTCGCTTCAAGCGGCCGCCAGGGGCGGCGCACGACCCCTAGCGGCCGGTGACGGGCTGATTAGACGTCCATGATCGCCATGCATTCGGCGATGTCCTGCTCCGGGTCGGAGCCCGGCGTGGGCCGCCATTCGTGGCAGACGTAGCCCTGGAAGCCGAGGTCGGCAATGGTCTGGGCAATCATGTGGAAGTTCAGCTCCTGGCGCGCATCGATCTCCTTGCGGGTTGGCACGCCGGCCACGTGGATGTGGCCGATGTGGCCGATGTCGCGTCGTAGGCGAAAGGTCACGTCGCCGTCCATGATCTGCAGATGGTAGATGTCGCACAGCAGCTTGACGTTGGGCGAGGCGACGCGATCGACCACCTCCAAGCCCCAGTCCCAATGGCCGAACACCATGTCCTCTCGCGCCAGGTCCGAGTCTGCGCCGCGTCGGTCGTTGACATTCTCCATGACCAGGGTCACGCCCGTGGCGGCCAGCTTGGGCGCCAGGCGCTTGCAGATCGCCACGGCATTGTCCGCCGCGGTGGCGTAGTCCATGCCGCGCCGCTGCCCCGCCGACAGGCCGATGATGTGCACATTGTTGGCGGCGCACAGGTCCGCCTGCGCCGAGATGGCGGCCAGGGTCTGCGGGTGGATTTCCGGATGGATCAGGCCGCCGAGGTAGTCGGTTTTCCCCGGTCCGACCATCAGCGGGTTGAGCCCATGCTTGCGCAGGGTCGGCCAGTTCCGCGGCGGGATGACGTCGAAGCCATAGGCGCCCAGGCGCGCGGCCACCGCGCACATCTCGTCGAACGGAACCTTGCTGCCATGGCCCCAGTTGATGGTCCACAGGCCCTGCTTCAGTCGGCCCTTGCGCCCGAGCGGCGCGGCTGGGGTCCCGGTCTGCGCCTTCCCCGGCTCAGCCAGGGTGGCGCTGGCCACCAGGGCCGCCGCGCCCGCGAAAAATGTCCTGCGCTGCATCGCAATCCCCCTTCATGGTTCTAGTTGAGCGTGAAGATTAGAGCGGATGCGAGCGTGTTACCAATCGGACTACCGGGAGCTGGCGTGTCTTATCGATCTGCGCCGCCCTGCCAAAGCGCCAGCGTGCAATGCTGAGACATCGGCCTGAAGTCCGGCCGAGGACGAACGTCTCCCAGGCTCTCAATCGGCCTGGTGGGGGTTCCGCGATCGCGTTTCGGTATTTGGCGGATGAGCGAAAAGATCAATGGAACAATTCTTTGAACAATGCGCCGGCGAAGCGCAGCAGGCCCCTGGCCCGAGAGGGACGTCGCGAGAGCAGCCGCACATGGGGCGGCAGAGGGTGCCGCGGCCAACCTGACGCCTTTTGGAAGGTAATACGGTTTGCGTTCATGACTTTGCTTCTTCAAGTCAGGGAGGCGCAGGATCATGCGCCTATCTGCGTTACGCGCGCATGGCAGCTGCGAAGTCCGTAGGTTGGCTGCAATACCCCGACGCGACATGAACCACGTCGAGTTAAGCAATTGAATTTCGGCAGGTTCGTTCCAGCGTGGAGAGGGGGCGCAGAGAGAGGGAAAGCGCGCGCGGATTCAGAGATGCGAGAGCGGCATCACCAAGTGCAACAGGCACTTGGCATCATGTGATCTCAATGACGAAAGCAATCGTCGCGATAACTACCTGAGGTAGTGCCACACGAGTACGTTAAGGGCTGCGATTGCCAAGACCAAGATCAACAATCTGCCCCTGGACAGTTCCATATCAGTTTGGCTCATTCATCTGCGTACGATACGCGGTTTAGAAGGCCAGCGGGGCTGCACAAAGGATGCAGTAGGTTGTGGGTGGTTGAAGGATCGTATTTCCAGGCAGACCGCATATTGCAACCCAAAGGCGCCAGGCTCCCCGGGGTCCTGTATCGGGAGGGATTAAGGATGTCCCCATGGCAATTTTGTGGCGGACGCGCGGAACCTTCGGTCCCGACGACTCCATCGACTACGGCACGTCCATGGAGTTGCCGGTCATCGAACAGCGCCTGATAAATCACAAGGTAGCGTTTCTCGGCCCGAAGCCGCGAGAAGCTGACCCCACAGGTCAATGGTTGATGCATCCAGTGGTGCAGGTCCTGCTCGAGGACGAGCTGACCGCGAAATTCCCGATGCCAGGGTATTACTACGTGCCGGAATTAAACTCGAGAGATGCCGGCTTTTTGTTTGAGCCGTCTAATCCTCGGCCGCGCTGATCCGCTCCTGGATTGCCGCCGCGGGCGCTCTACAGAAGCGACCCGATCATGACGATCGTCAGCCCAACGAGCGCTAAACCAAGGGCTGAACTCAGGATGCCCTTCGAAAGAATGTTCCTATCCATAGCCATGCTCCATCAAATTGATGCCGTCATAGACATAACAGTAAACGGTATGTCTTGCGAACTAATATACAGCATCGCAAGGAGGCCGGTGCATGCTCGCCGAGGTACTTTCCGCGCAATTGCGACGGGTGCCACATTTCTTGCCAGGTCTGGAGGGCGCTGAGGCGGCCTTCAGCGGCACAACGCCGAGAAGGTCGCATAGGCCAAGCGGCTGCGAGGGGCTATCCGCGTCTGCCTACCGTCACCGGATCTGTCTCGGGTGTGGTGGCGCCGGGTGGTTACAAATGCGTGCAAATGCATTACCGAGACATGACCGCGCGCGGCTAAGCCTTTGATTTAACTGGATGGGGTGCTATCAATTTGCGACACCCCTGGTCCGATTGTGAACGTCGCGCTGACCGACCGCGTGACCTCGTCCGATGGCTAGGGCGGGCCGCTTCCCAGGGGCGCCAGCAGAGATGACACCTTTCCGGATAGCACGAGGCGCTCGGCGGTGCGCCCGATCTGCTCGTAGCCGTCAGCAATTTCCAGCATGATTCGTCGAGCGTCTGTGTTGCCGAATTGTTCAGCAATGGCTCGGGCTTCGTCGGCACACCGCTGCCAAAAGTGACTATCCGCGATACTCTCGCGGTGAGAGCTGTCCTTCAGCGCTTGCTGGCTGCGCGTCACCGCAGCCTCCTTGACCGCCCGCACCACCGCCGGGCCAAGCCGCGCGAGATTATTCTTGAAGATATAATCGATCGCCCCGCGTTGGAGGGCCCCGATCGCAACCTCCTCGTTCATTTTGCCAGAGACGAACAGGAATGGGACGTTGGGATCAAGCTCGCGAACGACCTTCAGCGCCGCTTGTCCATTGAAGCCCGGCAACTCGTAATCCGAGAGTATTACCGACGGACGAAACTCCGGCAGCGCCCTGCGTAGTTGCGCTTCGGTTTCGACCCGACAAGGAATGACGCTCAGGCCGAAGCGCTTCAGAAGATGCAGGACGAGCTCCGCGTCCGCCTCAGCGTCTTCGATGAGCAGCACGCGCAACGGTTCGTGGAGAGTCATGACAGATGATGCTGGGATCTCAAGAAAGTGGTACCCGCGTTCTTGCCAGCAGGCCGCGAGGCAGGCAGAGATGGCTAAAGTTTCACGGCTCCTCGCCATCCGGTTGCGATATGGTGCCTTGGCCCGATCGAGCCAACGTTGAACTACGTCCTAAACTCCACAAGTCGGGGGCGGCAGGGCACGCTGATGCGCTGGGGCTTGGCTCCGTTCGGGAGATCCAGGTCGGGATGGGCTCACCGCACCAGCAGCGTGGGCGCGCGGCGCTGCAGCGGCACTTCCAGCGGCAGTAGATCCTTCAATACAAGGTTCACGTGGAACATCTTCGAGCCGCGTCGCATGGTGAGCTGCAGCGGCGTGCCGGCTGACTGTGTCAGTTGCGTGGTTACCCAAACGAGATCGGTCTGCACGGGCCGCTCCCCGATCTGCAGCAGCTCATCACCGGCGCGGATGCCATCCAGCGCGGCCGGCGATCCCGAATCCACCGCCGTCACGACCATGCGGTCGCTGTGATCCAGGTCCAGGCGCAAGCCACTTCGATCGTAGGGCATCGTATAGCCGAAGCTGGCGGATTTACGCAGGAACACGGCGCGGTGTGGATAATCGAGCGTTAGCACGAAGTTTTGCCACACCAGTGAGCCGATATTGCCGGCGATGTGGTCAGTTGCGAAAGCGCCGACCTTCGCGACATTCAACTCGGCCAGTGGGAGCGCAAGCGTGAGGTCCCCGAGCGACAGCGTATCCACGCGTGTCAGCAACGTCGCAATGGCGCCGCCGATGCCCCCCCGGGCCTCGCCGATGCCGGGCAGCTCTACCGGGAAGTCGTGACGGCTGAAAAAATGATCGAACAGCGTCAACGCCCCGTCATCGCCGGTATCCAGCCGAAAATAGCCATGGATGCCGTCCACCGCCGCTTCGATGAAAGACTGCCGCCCGTCGAAATACAGCGGCAAGCGCTCGCCGTCGCTGCCTGAAGACGGAGGCGTCAGCGTCAGCCGCCGCTGCTGATAATCGATCGTGACCCGGAAACGTCGCAGCAGCTCGTAGCCGAGCAGACCGGCCACCGCTGGGCGGCCGCGGCGGCCGGCGAACACGCCCGGCAGCGGCATCACGATGAATTGCTGATCGTCGAGCTGTGCCTGTCCGATTTGGTAGCGCCGCACGTGCGCCAGGCGTGAGCTCATCAGACGCGCGCCGACCCCGCTGACCGGCAAGTTGCCCTGGAGGGTGAGGCCGAGCCGGCTGGCGGTCGCCGGTGTCAGCAGGTTCAATCCCCCGGAGTCGAGCATAAAGGGCAGCGGCGCTCGGCCATCGATGGAGACGTCGACGATGATCAGCCCATCCCAAAGCGTGAAGGGCACACTGGTCGATGGGACCTGGCCGAGCAGCCGCGCATCGTGCACCTCGGCGGCCGGCGGTGCGAATTGCGCATCATCGAGCGGACCCGTGAGCTGCAGATGCGTGACGGTCACAGTCGCCACGACGTTGCCGCTTTGACCGATCGATTCACGCTGCCGAAACGGCAGCCATACTCCCGCCACGTGCCGATAGTCTGAGAAGCTCACCTCGTTGGGCTGTTGCTCGGCATCCAGCGCGGAGATGCGGGTCAACCAATGAGTCTGCGCATCGATCCAAAGCGTGAGCTCGCGGCCCTGGGGCGGTCGCATCCGTACCAGGTCATAGACGCGGCCGTTCGCGAGGCGCCGGCCGGCATAGACGACCGGAACGGATGGATCAGGATGGAAGTAGCCATTACGGTCCTGAAAGGAGTCGGTGGCCGCATCGATGCGGGCCTCCGGCGCGTCGTCCACGGTCGGCAACCCTTTTTCATCCGCCCACCAACTGTGATCGAAACTGATGCCCAGCGATCCCCGCGTGCTGTGTAGATCGAAGCTGAACACGTCACGGCCAGCGCGCAAATCAACCAGTTGCTCGAACGTGCCCTGCAGCCCACCCTGTTCATAGCGACCACGCAGCCGCAAACCCGCCAGCGGTTGCCAGGCGGCGCCGCCCATTGCCTGGTACATCTGCGCCAGCAGTGCGCGTGGGTCCGGTGCGTCGATCGCAGCACCTGTCGCTACGGGCCTCTGCGCTGCACAGCCAACAGCGAGCAGGCTCATCAGGAGCGCCGCAGAGAGACCGGTTTGCGGGGATGGGTGCATATCCTGGCGGTGCGCGGTGGGAGGCGATTCTATCGAAAATCGCGGGAACGGCGTTCCAGATCACCGAGCCATGCCGAGCCACTCGTCCCGCATCTCGGCAAAGCGCGCGCCTGTATGCGAACAGTGCGGCAAGTTGGACCTAGACAGCACGCAACTTCATGTTCTGTCCCTTATTTACTTCATTTCACGCATAGCGGACATGAACGCTGCGACCATGAGGGCGGCGGTCAATCCGATTTGTACGGCAAATAGACTGAGCATCTTTGAATCCTCCTTCGGCGAAGGCGGGCAAGGTAGCTGCCGAAAATGAATATTCAATGGCAACTAGCCGGTCTCAATCTCAGGTTGAGAGCCGGATCACATGGAACCGGCCGCCGCGTAGCCTGTGCGGGGGTAGCCGCTGCGTTATGTATGAGCGCGGCAACACAGGACGTGGGTACAAAGGTTACGAAGACCTGCTGGCGAGCCTCTGGCCGTCCAAAGCGGCTGCATGTTGAACGCCGACTCTACGGGTCCAAGCCCTATCGCGTGGGTCAGTGATCAGCCGCGCTCGCTGCGTTCGCACGCTGCATATCGCGGATGGTGTTCTCGCATTAGCGAGTTGCCGGAGCACCCCTGCTGATACGCCGGCCGCGAACCAGCGCCAAGATACCGACAAACAACGTCAGGGCTGAACCGGCGCCCGACGGGTCTATCTCCGGTGCGCGGTTCAAGCCGGGGCCAGAGAAGCTACCCGCTGTGCCCTCTACGTTGAGTTGCAGAAGAGGGGAATTTGGATAAATGGTAAAGAAGGTCACTTCATTGGAGGTGCTACTTGCTTGCAGGTCGATAACCGGCACGTTGATCTGATCGAAGCTGAAGGAAGTGAGTATTCCGTTTTGTGTAGTGAACGTAAATGAATTGCCAAGCCCGGGGCCCTGCTCACCAATACCTAAAACTCCCCCTATCAGAAAATTGGTATCCAACGGGGTGACGGTAACCGTGCCGGTTGCTGGAAGCTCTTGGCTGAGGGTGACGATGCCCGTGATATCGCTGCCCAGTGAAGGCAATGGCAGCATAGGAGTATTCGAGGAGGCCGAATATATCGGCCCGGATGTGTAGTCGTAGTTGTACTGAGCGCTCGCCGCCACCGGAACTAGCAGCAGTAGCAATGCCGTGAATTTCATGGTGCCCCCCCTTTTTTGCCGACGCTCTCATCTTACGCCGCTTCGTATTGGGCGGCGTACAGCTATCGGCGCTCCAAAGGTCCGTGCTGGCGGGGTCGGCTCCGATTTCTTCGCCTTCTGGTCTCGGCCTTGAGAGCCAGCATTAGAAAGCAACGCCGCGTTAGAGCGCCACCAGAATTGCGCGCACCGGCGAATCTTCATCCGCGAGACACGCCGCGCACATCCGGTGGTAGCCGTCTGCGATAACAAAAGGCCGCCCGGATCTGAGATCACCCTGAATCAAGATGATGGGAGAGAGCGCTTTCCCTTTTTGGATCCGCTTTAGGTTCTCCGATACATGTAGCTCATCTGCGGGTAGCAGCGGCAGGTTACAAGCTCGAAGAATGTCTTTGGCAATGTGCTCAGTCGCCTTAACGGTACGCGACCTTTTCACTAAGCGTCTCGCCGTCGAGACAGGAAATTGAAGCGTCAGGTAGCTAAACGCGGCGGCGTAGTCCTGTTTCGCCGGCCGATTTTCCCACTGGAGTTGATGCTTGCCCATTAGCGATTGTACTCACACCGCCTATCGGTAGTGCTGCTGCGCCTTCCGAACCGGCGCCTGTAGCTGGCGAAGCGCAGAAAGCCGCCGGCCGTAGTCGGCCCGCTGTCGACGAAGGCGCTTGCTCCCGAGGTGGTCATCGCGGTCCAGGATGCGCCAATGCAGGCCGCCACCTCAACCGAGCGCTTCGGCCGACTGCACGTCGTTGGCTGCCGCCCATTTCAGATCCCGGATCAACTACCCCGTGCGCGATATGTTGTTCGGGCAGCTCGTAGCGCTGTCACTTGCAGTGTGCGATCGATACAGCGTGATGGAGGATCAGCGCGGTACGCCTGGATCCTGTCATCCTCTGTCTCGCGATCCATTGCAATCTGGGCGTAAGTTCAGTGTAGCAGCGCAGTGCTTCAGGTTCAGGCAAGGTGCGGATCCGCTCGATCAATGTTTCACCTTCAGAGCCGGCACCCACGGGAAGTGTTTCGCATCCGTCTTGGTTCGTTGGCATAGGATGGCTCAGGAAGCCTGTTACGATTGATTCTATGTAGTGCAGCGAAGCACGCGGTACTGTGCCCTGATTCTCACTTTCGCATCGCTTCGAACGCCTATTCGAACAGGAGTGTCGGCTTGCGTAGCAGTGCCTCAAACTCTGAGGCGTTCACCGGACGGCTGAATAGGTACCCCTGCGCCTCGTCGCAGCCGTTATCGCGAAGAAATACCGCCTGTCCCGCAGTCTCAACTCCCTCTGCCACGATTCGCAAGCCAAGGGTATGACCCAGTACGATGATCGTGCGAGCGATCGCCGCGTCGTCCGTTCCCTCGCGTAGATCCCCGATGAACGATCGGTCCACCTTGAGTCGATCTACCGCAAAGCGCTTGAGGTAGGCGAGACTTGAATAGCCCGTCCCGAAATCATCTATCGAAATTGAGATCCCAAATGCCTTGAGCTGAAGCACCCTGTCGACTAACTGCGATGCGTCCTGCATCAGCAGCGATTCCGTGACTTCCAATTCCAGGTGTTTTGCGGGTAGTTCGGTGTTTTCCAAAATACTCGTCACGGTATGCACGAAATCCTGCTGCTGGAACTGCACCGCCGATACGTTGACGGAAATCGGTATTGGCGGCAATCCTTGGCGCTGCCAAGCAAGGTTCTGGCGACAGGCCTGCTCCAGGACCCAGCGTCCAATCGGCAGTATCAGCCCGGTATCTTCCGCGATGGGTATGAAGCGCCCAGGATCCAGCAGCCCATGTCCCGGTAAGTTCCAACGCAGCAGAGCTTCAACGCCCACAATCCGCGCATTGGTTAGGTCCACGCGCGGCTGGTAATACAATTGCAGTTGCTGCTGCTCCAAGGCCCTGGACAGGCCGCGCTGCAGCGTCTGCTTCTCCGTTAGGAACTCATTGAGCTCAGTAGTGAAAAATTGGCAGCTGTTGCGGCCCAACTCCTTGGCGCGATACATGGCGGAGTCCGCGTGCTTGAGGAGTATCTCCGCGCTTATACCATCATTGGGGTACAGCGCGATTCCCACGCTACAGGTGACGTTAAAGGTCCCATGCTCAATGGTCCATGGCGCAATGACCGCGGCGATCAGCCGATCAACTAGCGTTTTGATTGTATCCGCCCCACCGTGGCCGTTGACCAGTACGACGAATTCGTCGCCACCCAGCCGCGCCACGGTGTCGCACTCGCGCACGCAGCCGCCCAGTCGGTCAGCGACCGTCCGCAGAAGCGCATCGCCGACCGAATGTCCAAGCGTGTCGTTGATGAATTTGAAACGGTCCAGATCAAAAAATACCACAGCCGGCGCGGCGCCACTTCGATCCGCGGTCAATATGGCTCGTTCGAGCCGATCACTAAATAACGCTCGATTGGCAAGCCCCGTGAGTGAATCGTAATTCGCCTGGCGCTCAAGCCGCACTTCATAGAGCTTTCGCTCGGTAACATCCTCCGCCGTTCCTTCGTAGTAGAGTAGATTGCCATTGGCGTCGTTGACTGCGCGCGCATTTTCGGAGATCCAGATGATCGCGCCGTCGCGGCGATACACTTGGGATTCAAAGCCAGTCACTGATTCGCGCACGCGCACCAGGCGCATGAATTCCTCGCGCCGACTTGGGTCAACATAGAGCTGGCGGCCAATGTTATCCAATGACCTGATTAACTCATCGATCGACTCGAAGCCGTATATTCGCGCTAAGGCCGGATTGGCTTCGAGGTAGCGGCCCTCTGGGGTCGTGCGGAAGATGCCTTCGATCGCGTTGTCAAATAGTCCTCGGTAACGTCGTTCGGATTCGCGCGCTGCCAGATCTGCGAGCTTGCGCGCGGTGATGTCTAAGATTACGCCTTCAATCCTGGTCGCGCCGTCGACTTGCCGGCCAGGCAGTCTCGCACCGCGATCGCTGAGCCAGCGCAGTAAGCCATCAGCGTCATAGATACGATATTCGATCTCGTAGCTATGATTTTGCTCCAGGGCTTCGGCGCGCCGTTGGCGCACGATGGGACTGTCGTCCGGGTAGATAAGTGACGCGAAGCTCAGCAGGGGGTTGTCCAGCAGATCTTCCGGGCTAAATCCGGTCAGGGCGCGGCAACCACCGCCAAGATACTCAAAGGTCCAGTCGATATCGCTGCGCGCCCGATAGACAATCCCGTCCAGGTGCGCGGAAAGAGCGCGCTTCGCGATGCCGGTGTCCCCGGTCGACGCCGGAGTGTTGGTGTCGCAGCCTAGCACTGCAGGCCTGTTTTTGGGGGCGGCGGTCATATCAAGATCTAACGGTAGCAATAGCGAGACCGTGCATTCCTGTTGTTGATCACGAATCCTGAGGACAATGTTGAACCCTGGAGTTCCAAGGTGCTGCACCAAAATGAGGCCGCATTGATCGGCACACGCCCACCGGCATCGAGATCGCCATTGTGGTGTCGGATGTGCCCTATCCCCTTGGGGGGAGTGTGAGCGACCCTCCGCGGACCTCGTCTTCTATTCCTTACGCGTGACCGGCCGCTAAGCGGCTGGCGGCTCTACGGCAGAGGTGGCGGTTTCTGGGCTGTGAGCGGCTGTCTTGTACGGTCGCCGACCAGCGCCCGCCAAACCGCATCACCGCGTCAAGAGGTGGCTGACGCGCGCCGCTGAGAGTAGACCGCGCAGACTCGGTCCGCCATTTTCGTCAGGCTCGAAGACGGTGATGTGGGTGAGGTGTGTACGGTCGAACAGCTGTGCCACGTCCGCTACCGTGGCACGTTCGAGCGCACCGAAATCGACCACGTGCCAGTGCTCGATCCGGAGCATGATTTCGCGCACCAGGACGTCGCGACGCGAACTGGCGACCGACAACATGTACTGCATGGGCTTTTCACCCACGATGTCGTACGCCGTTACCAAGCCAGTGATGCATTGATCCTGGGTCGCGAATGCGCTGCGCACTCCAGCGTGCTTCATATGCTCGAGAGCCTCATCGATCGTGGTGGTCTCGGCGATGGTGATCGGCTTGAGGTCACGGAAGTCGGTCATGACGGAGACTGCGGGGTCGGCAACTTGAGCGCGCAACCGATTGAGGTGCGGAATCGGCAGGTTATTGCAGGCGAAGGCTCGGGCTTGCAGGGCGCTCACACTCGAAGAGGAGCAAGATTCTTGCCATTCAGCCGATTTTCAAGCCGCGGCTACAAGGGTCGGCGGTCTCCTGGCTAGGGCGCCTGCCCTGGGCGCTTGGGGCTGGGGGGTCGACCTGTGCGCTGGCAGGCTGGCTACTATTTGTCGCCAGCATGTTTTTTTTCCGATGCGTTCACTTGGGCGGCATTCCACCAAGACCCTGTTGCTCTGCTGTTGCACTCCCTTTGTGCGTCCGACGGGATATTCCTACCTTGGGCCGCGAGAAGCGCTGGCGCCGTTAGTTGAGATCAGCCATTAGGCTGCGCGCCGGGGTCTTAGAAAGGAGATAGAAGTGGAAAATAGGAACAGCAGCAATCAGCAGAATGCTTCCGACAATACTAATCGCAGCCACGATGACGAGGCGGCGAAGAAGCCGGGGCAGCAGAGCGGACAGTCGCAGACTGGCTCTCAGCAGAATCGCGACAAATCTCATTCGCAGCTCGGTGCCTCAAACAACACCGATGATGATCAGGATGATCAGGCGAACCGTACCGGTGGCGGCCAGACCGGCAAGTCGGAGCAGACGCGCCACGCCAGCGCCTCCGAATCAAATCGCTCTAACCAGTCGGGGAACCAGTCCCGATAGTTGAGCGCGGTACAGGCTTCGGGGAGCGAGTCATTGCTCCCCGATTCCTTCGCTCCCCGAGCCTCGTTTCCGGCCCGCAAGATTGCCTCTCGGCCCCGGTGGCGTCGCAGCAGCAGACCAAAGACAGGGGATTCGTTGCTGGGTGACAGAAATGGCCGATGACCAGTGGCACGACTTCAGCAAAGACGCCCCACCGAATCATGGGCATATCGTGAGCGGCGATTGGCGGCCCGATGGAAGCTGGCGCATCACCGGAATACATCCCCCTGGAACCGGTCGCGATAATCGGATGCGGGGGGAGTACTGGGCCCTCCTGCCGGAGTGGATCCTCCAAGGGCCGCCTCGATAACTGCCCATCTGATTAGCCTTAGGGCGACGAATTCGTTTTAGACGACCCAAAAAACTTGCGCCGCTGGCTCCGCCGTGGCGCACAGGCCCAGAGCGCCCGGTGATCGGGAGCGCATGCCGGGGGTGCGAAACAAGCTCCGCCTAAATGACCTGCACACAATCGCCGTAGCCCCGGAGTGCTGCATCATCGGTTAGCAGGATCATCGGCTCGGTGGACGCTTGGGCGACCAGCATTCGATCAAACGGATCTTTGTGGAGATGCGCAAGTCGCGCAACCTTAACAGCATGCTCTCCCATCACCGGCAGCAAGTCGAACCCTGCCGGCTCGACGCCGGCGAGGATCTCAGCCGGATCAGCATCGAGCTTTCCGATTGCGCACTTAATGCTGATCTCCCAGATTGAGGCTGTGCTGACGAACACCTCAGCAGAGTCGATCTGCCGGCGAGTCGAGGCGGGCAGTTTGGCGGGGGAACCGAGCGCCCATAGCAAGAGATGGGTATCAAGCAGAATTCGCACTGCTACCGTCCCTCGAATTTGGCCAGCAAGTCCTCATCAAGAGGGGCGTTGAAGTCATCGGAGATCTTTATTTTTCCCTTCAGCAAGCCCAAATGCTTTTTCCTGACCGGCCCTTTTATCGGACTCAGTCGTGCCATAGGTTTGCCGGATTTCGCAATCAAAACCTCCGCGCCCGCCGCGACTTCATCGACGATGCGGGAGAGGTGAGTCTTGGCCTCATGAATGTTGATGATTTTCGTCATGATCGCTCAGAACTTAGTCGGACTTAGTCTACTACGAGGCAAGACCAAGTTCCATGCGGCTCTATTAAGGGGTAAGGGCTTGAAATTTTGGTGGGCGGTACTGGGATCGAACCAGTGACCCCTGCCGTGTGAAACGGTGGGTAGGGGCTAATGTCCCAGGAGCACCTTCCGCACCGCATCGGCGCCGACAAATCCTAGCGCTGACTGCGGATTAGGAGCCAGGTGCCGATGCAGAGGCACGCTCCGGCCGCTGCAATGCCGGTCAACAAGGCGGCGTGCCGCCAACCGTGCGGAAGGATATGTCCTGCGATGACTTGCTGGCATGTCAATACCAGCACCACGCCCAGGCCCACGGCCGCCAGCCCCAGATGGAGTTGACGCTGCTTGGCGGGATCGGAGGTCGAGGTCGCTGCCATCGCATAAGTATGCTCTCGCTCCGGGCAGCGCGCCTAGCAGCCATGCTCGAGCTCGGTGGTGCTCCATCAGCGTCGCGGCGAGAAACGCATGCTGCAACGACGGCGGCGTGGATTATCGACCTGCGCCGGCCTGCCAAAGCGCCAGCCTGCAATGCTGAGACATCAGTCTGAAGTCGTCGTCACATGTCAGCATCGTTAAACCGTGGCGGATGCAGAGTTGCGCAAATAGGGCGTCAATCGTACCCACCTGCACGCCTCGGCGCCGGCAATCGTTGCGCAATCCAGCCGCCTCGACGTGATCCTGCCGTTCTGGTGTCAGCAGCGGCAGAGCAGCGAATCGCTCCAGGATCTGCTCTCGCGCTTTCGGGCCAGTGAAACCCTGCAATAGCTCCTGCAGCACCAAGCCGGTGCTCACGAGGATCTGTCCGCCCTTTATCAAGCTAACCAGGTGCTCGACTTCGGCGCTCGGGGGCGGCGTGTCGCGGCGAAGTGCAAGCGACCAGACGCTGGTATCTACGAATGTGCTCACCGGCGCGAGCGTTCTGATTTGTAATCGTAGCCGGGTTCCCACTCAAGCTTACCCATGAGCTCGAGCAGCCGCCTTTGCTTGCGGTGAGCAATAAATTCCTCCAGCGCCTTCGTGACCGCAGCCTTCTTAGTTTTCTCGCCGCTGACCTCCAGGGCTCGCTCGATCAGCTCGGGGTCTATGGAGAGATTTGTCGCCATGTGTGAACCTCCACACATGAGATTACACACGATCGAGTGGCGACACAACTCGACCAGCAACAAGCTACGAGACCAGCCGCCAGGGGCATGGCCATGGCGGCCCCTGCCGGTGTCCCCAGGGCTCGTACGGCAGCGCCGGCGACGGTTGGTGAGGTTCCGCGTGGTTACTGTCCCAAATGCGAGACAGGCAGGCCCGGGAAATCGACCGAAGTCTTTGTTCTGGTGGTGGGCGGTACTGGGATCGAACCAGTGACCCCTGCCGTGTGAAGGCAGTGCTCTACCGCTGAGCTAACCGCCCGCGGTGCGACCGCGAAGGGGTGGGAATCTTAATCGCTGAGGGCCGGGGAGGCAACGAGATGTGCCGCTCGATGGCGGGACGTCGAGATCCCAGTGCTGCCCTATGCGCGTGTGGCCAGGCGGCCGAGGGTGGCTTGACCCCGAAAGAGGGATTCACGTATTTTACGTGAATGAGCGCCAAAGCCAATATCACGGTGGCGATCGAGCCGGCTCTGTTGAAGAAGGCACGGGCTGTTGCGGCCCGGCGTGGACTGAGCGTGAGCGCACTGCTGGCCGAGCTGCTCAGCGAGCTTGTCGCAGAGAACGCGCGCTATACGTCCGCGCGCAAGCGTGCGCTCTCGCTGTTGGAGAACCCGCTGTCTCTGGGGGGAGAGCCCTTGCGGCGCGAGGAGCTGCATGAGCGCCATCGCCTTCGTCGATAGCAATATCCTGATCTACGCGCACGATCGGGACGCCGGCATGAAGCGCGAGCGGGCCGTGGCGAAGCTGCGCGATCTATGGGACTCAGGGGCCGGCCGGCTTTCCGTCCAGGTCCTGCAGGAGTTCTACGTGAACGCGACGCAGCAGCTGGCGGCACCTGTTGCGGCCCGGGAGGTCATCAAGACCTATGGGGCCTGGATTCACGCTGCGACGACAGCCGAAACCGTCACGCGAGCCACAGAGATCTCCGAAGTAACGCGGATCTCCTTCTGGGATGCGCTCATCGTGGCCTCCGCCGAGGAAGTCGATGCCGAGGAGATCCTGAGTGAGGACTTCAACGACGGTCAGTTGATCGTGGGCATCCGGATCGTGAATCCCCTCAAGATCGGCATCATGGAGCCCTGAGTGGCGGCATAGAGCCGGCTCAAGCCTGCAGTCTGTTGGAAATGCGTTCGGCCAGTACTGACAGATGTGGCGGTCGGATCATGGTCAGATGGTCTCCCGGCACATCGATAACTGTCAGTGCCGGGGTGAGCGCTCGCCAGATGCGTCGCGGATCGCACTGATGTGACAGCGTGAGCTCCGATCGCACCAGGGTGAGGGGCAGGTTGCAGGGGACGGGCCGATAGTTGGCAAATGCGACCAGCGCTGCCTGACGCACGCGCAGTACATTGGGAGGCAGGCTGTCAGGGCGCTCGTGCAAGGTTACGCGTGACATCGAGCGCGCGCGGACCCGGCGTAGCAATTCGCGCGCGCCGTGGGTGAGCTCGCGCGCCAGCTCATCCCGGCCCCCCGCGCAGGAGTGCTGCACTCGCTGCAGGTAGCGATACGCCTGCCGCGGCATGAATTCCCAGCGGGCGTTGGTCGGCCAGAAGCGCTCGTGCGTGGTGGAGTCCATCAGCCCCACCAGCGCGACTGACTCGCCAGCCTGCTCGAGTGTCCGGGCCATCTCATAGGCAACCAGCCCGCCGAACGAATAGCCCATCAATCGGTAGGGTCCGTGCGGTTGGCGCACACGGATGTCGGCCGTATAGGCGCGCGCCATGTCTTCCACGCGATCCTGTGGGATCTCATCGGAACGAAAGCCGCGCGCCTCGATCCCATAGATCGGCGCGCCGATTCGCAGGCTACGCGCCAGCGGCCGCAACTCCATGGCACTGCCGCCGAATCCGTGGATCAGGAACAGCGCCGCTCCAGCGGCGGTGTCACTCAGCAAGCGCAGAGAATCACCAGGCCGCGCTGGCGCCTGTCGGACGCGGCTCACTGCCTCGAGCAGACCGCCGAGCGTTGGGGCGTCGTACAGCAGTGACAGGGTCAATTCGTCTTGGCAGTAGCGCTGCAGGCTCGCGAGCAACCGCAGCGCAGCCAGCGAGTTACCCCCCAGATCGAAGAAATTGTCCTGCCCCGTGAGTCCGCCGACTCCGAGCACCCCCTGCCAGATGCGAATCATCTCGGCCTCATCGAGCCGGCCGCTGCGCAGATTTGACGCCGCTATCTCAGGCCTGCCGGGACTCAGCCGGGCAAAGCGCCGCAGCGCTTCCAGGCTCTGCGGGTTACGTAGTGCCTGCGCGTTTACGGATTCGATGCCGTTCAGGGCGTCGCGTGCGCTGCGCTCCGAGCGCTTGCCACTGTAAGTGGTCGGCAGCTCGCTCACGGGAAGAATGACCGACGGGACGTGCGCGGCCGAGCCGTGCGCCTGCAGCTCCTGCTTGATGCGTCGCGTCAGCTCGTCCGTGAGCTGGCAGTCCTCGCGCAGCACGATCAGCAACACCAGGCGGCTGCCACCCACTTCCCCGGGAACGTGCTGCTCGACAGCCATGCAATCGCAGATCTCCGCCACGTCACTCAGGATGCGATAGATCTCGGCAGGCCCGATGCGCACTCCACACACATTGAGGACGCTGTCGGTGCGACCGTGTATCACGGCCGTGCCCCATGCGGTGAATTCGATCAGGTCACCATGGGTCCAGCAGCCGGCGTGCCGCGCGAAGTAAGAGCCGTGAAACGCCTCGCCGAGCGGATCGTTCAGAATGCCAAGCGGGCGAGAAGGAAAGGGGTTCATGCAGATGAGCTCGCCGACCCCAGAACTCGCTGGAACCCATGCGCGCACATCCATGCCCAGGCTGCGGCACTGGCATTCCGCGCTATAGGCTGGCAGGTTCGGATTGCCGAGCACGAAGCAGCCGATGATGTCGGTGCCGCCGGAGATCGACTGTACTGGCAGCACTTTGACATGGGTGCAAACCCAGTCCTGCTCGGCAGGATGCAGAATCGAGCCTGTCGAAAGCACCGCCCGGAGGGCCCCAAAATCCAGCCCTTTGATTGCGTGTGCGTCATTGTGCTCGCATAGCTGCAGGTAGGCGGCACTCGTGCCGAACACCGTAACCTGCTGGTCGGCAACGATGCGCCACAGCGAGGCCGCCGAGCTGATGGGCCCATCGTAGAGCACGAGTTCCGCGCCACTGGCCAAAGCGGATAACTGCCAATGCCACATCATCCAGCCGGTGGAGGTATGGAAGAACAATCTGTCGCGGCTGGACATATCACAATGCAGCCGATGCTCCTTCACATGCTCGAGCAATGTGCCGCCCGCGCCGTGCACCAGGCACTTCGGCATCCCCGTGGTCCCGGAGGTGAACAGGATGAACAAGGGATGGTTAAAGGGCAGTCGAGGCCAGTTGCGCAACGGGCGTTGCGCGTGTTGGGCAATCAGTTCGCGCGAACTCAGCACCGGCAGATTTAAAGGCGGCAGCGACTCGGCGCCCTCGTCGAGTAATACCACCGCGCGCAGCGAGTCGAGCGCCTGTGCAAGCTCGACCAGTCGCTGGCGGCGCTGTTCCATGAGGCCTGCGGCGTTTGCACTCAGATCCGTCAGCAACAGCACGGGCGCGATCTGAGCCAGACGCGCCAGCAAGGTCGCGGCGCCCAAATCGGGCGCCGCCGTCGCGACGCTGCAACCGAGCGCTGCCAGCGCCAGTGCTGCCATGACGGCCGGCGCGCTGTTGTGGGCCAGTAGCACTACGGGGTCGCCGGGCTGCAGGCCGAGATCCTGAAAGGCAGCACTCAATGCGGCGACCTGCTCGCACAACGCAGAGAATGGCCAGCGCTGCACGCTGCCATCCCAGTGCACGGCGGTCAGCGCGGTGCGGCTGCCATGGGCCTCCCCAGCGGCCAGCAGATTCTCGACGTAATTCAGGCGCAGGTTCGGAAAGAAGTGCGCGTGCTCACAGCGCTCGTCAGTAATCGCAGGGCTGAGCGCTCCCTCGTAGCGCAGACCTGACCATTGCAGCAGTGAGGTCCAAAACTTCGACGCCTCCTCAATGCTCCAACGCTCGAAGTCGCCGTATTCCGCGAAGCGCCGGGCATGTGCTGCTTCGCAGTGCCGAATGAACGCCGAGAGCTGCGTCGCCTCAATGGCCTCAGGAGTCGGCACGCAGAGCGGGGCTGACGGCGCCTTGATTGAATTTCTGGCTGCCGCCTGTGCCGAGCCGGTCGCGCAAAGCGCACTCAATGCCACGGCCCCCGAGTGGTGATGCGGCAGCGTAACAGTAAACGCGGACCGCGCAGCAGTCGGCGAGCGCAGTCCCGTGTCGGCTGATTCCGAACATCACCGTCCGTGTTGCCGGTCAGGCTGTTACGTGACGAACCCCCGGCCGCCCGTTACCATGCGCGGCCCTATGAGCGAGCTTCCCCCAGTCGTCACCCGCTTCGCCCCCAGCCCCACCGGCATGCTGCACATCGGCGGGGTGCGCACGGCGCTCTTCTGCTGGCTGTACGCGCGCCACTGTGGCGGCAAGTTCATTCTGCGCATCGAGGATACCGACCGCGAGCGCTCCACCGAGGAGGCGGTGCGCGTCATCCTCGAGGGCATGGCCTGGCTCGGTCTCGACGCGGACGAAGGCCCGTACTACCAGACGCAGCGCTTCGAGCGCTACCGCAGCGTGATCTCGCAGCTGCTCGAGCAGGGGCGGGCGTACCGCTGCTACTGCACCAAGGAGGAGCTCGAGGCGATGCGGGCCGAGCAGCTCGCCGCCAAGCAGAAGCCGCGCTACGACGGGCGCTGCCGCGAGCGCAGCAAGCCGCGAGCGGGGGTTGCGCCGGTGGTGCGCTTCGCCAATCCGCTGGACGGGGAGGTCGTCGTGGACGATCAGGTCCACGGCCGCGTGGTGTTCCAGAATACCGAGCTCGACGATCTGATCATCGAGCGTTCGGATGGCAACCCGACGTACAACTTCTGCGTCGTGGTCGACGATGCCGACATGGGCGTCACGCACGTGATCCGCGGCGATGATCACCTGAACAACACCCCGCGGCAGATCAACATGCTGCTGGCGATCGGGGCGACCCCGCCGGCTTACGCGCACCTGCCGATGATCCTCGGACCCGATGGCGCCAAGCTCTCCAAGCGTCACGGCGCGGTGAGCGTGCTGCAGTATCAGGAGGAGGGCTATCTGCCCGAGGCGCTGCTGAACTACCTGGTGCGACTGGGGTGGTCGCACGGAGATCAGGAGTACTTCACGCTCGAGGAGATGGTCGGCGCGTTCGATATCAAGGACGTGAACAAGTCCGCGTCCGCCTTCAACCCCGAAAAGCTGCTATGGCTCGATCAGCAGCACATCATGCGGGCGCCCGCGGCGCGACTGGCGGCGGGTCTGGCCGAGCAGCTCGCCGCCCTCGGCGTGGATGCCGGCGCGGATGAGCAGCGCCTGGTCGGCGTGGCCAACGCCCAGCGCGAGCGCTCGCGCACCCTCAAGGAGATGGCGCAGGCGAGCGTGTTCTTCTTCCGCGACTTCGAGCGCTTCGAGGAGAAGGCGGCCGCCAAGCACCTGACCGCTGCGACCCTGCCGTTGCTGCAGGCGCTGCAGGAGGGGTTTGCGTCCCTGGGGGAGTGGAATGCCGGTGCAGTGCACGAGGTGATCAACGCCGTGGCCACGCGCAGCGGCCAGGGCCTGGGCAAGGTCGCGCAGCCGCTGCGGGTCGCGGTGAGCGGCGGGGCGGTCTCCCCGCCGATCGATATCACCGTGGCGCTGCTCGGGCGCGAGCGCACGCTGGCGAGCCTGGCGCGCGCCTGTGCGCATATCGGGCAGGGCGGCGCGGGGTAGCCCTGAGGCCGTAGCGCGGCGTCAGGGGCGCTAGAAAGCCTTGCTGACGTCGTTCGATAGGGCACTCTGCGTTCCGGCGGAATCGAAGGCGGTGACGGCGAAGTACCAGGTGCCGGACGTCAAATTGCTCACGGTATAGGTGGTCGTCGACGCGCTCGAGACCGTCGCAATCAACCGCATGTCGCCCGGGGACGTGCCGTCATAAATGTAAAAGCCGGCCAAGTTGGTGAGCGGTGCACCATCGGTTTCGGTTGTGGGCGCAGCCCACTTCAAACTCGCCGAGCCGGTGCTCGAGGTGCCTGCATTGACGGTGATGGAGAATGGCTGCAGAGAGGCAGATTTGCTGGAATCACTGACGCTGATGACAATCCCCGGGTCGGTGCCGGCATTCGCGCCGGCCGGGGTGCCGGTCAACGCGCCGGTAGCGATACTGAAGGTGGCCCAGGCGGGCTTGTTCTGGACGGAGAAGGATAAGGTCGTGTCCGTCGGGCCCTTGGCAGCGGGCGTAAACGAATAGGCCTGGCCGACCGTCGCCGAAGTCGGGGGGGTGCCCGAGATCGTCGGTGCTGTCGAGACACTCGACGATGTCGATCCATTGGATGACTGCTTTACCTGGATCGAGAACGGCTCGAGTGACGCGCTGGACGAGCGATCACTGACAACGATTTCTATGTTTGAATCGGTGCCCACATTGGCAGCGGAAGGGGTGCCGCTGAGTGTGCCATTGGAGGCATTGAACGTCGCCCAGGCGGGCTTATTGGTGATGCTGAAGTGGAGCGACTCAGAATTGGCACCCGATGTCGTCGGCGTGAAGCTGTAGCTGTCAGTGGAAGTGACACTCGACGCAGGGGTGCCCGAGATAGCCAGCGCCGCGTGCGACCTCCAGGATCGCCATGACATCGACCACGCAGGGCTCATCGCAAGCGAGGCTGCGAGACCAGCGAAAGCGTAAACGAGAAATCGGGAAGATCTTGCTCGCGAAGTTGGCTGATGTCCTGGCATGAATTTGTCCCTCCATTCACCGCAATAAATAGTCAAAGCGCGATGAAGGCAAAGCGTCTGTGCCTTGAGACGTCTCTCGGTAGAGACACGCCAGGTTTTTTTTGGAGCGTCGGCGCGAACCGCAGGAGACTTTCGTCCAGTGCTACCGCTTTGCCGACAAATCGGTCACGATAAGGTCAGGACGACGTGATGCGCCGGGTCGCTGACTGCCGCGTTGACAGAATTCATGGGGTTGCGTAACTTCGCCGCCCTTCTGTGGGGCTATAGCTCAGCTGGGAGAGCGCTTGCATGGCATGCAAGAGGTCGGCGGTTCGATCCCGCCTAGCTCCACCAATCCCCTCCCTTCCAGATGGTCTGCCGACGTCCGAGGACATCCAGAGGCGTCGGCTAACCCCCTTAAAAATAGATCAATTATCGCCGCATGGCGGTTGAGGCTTGTCCATTATCGACCGGGAGCAGGCGCTGGCATCCGGGCCATTTTGGGGGTATTTTCGGGGGTATCTGAAGGGTCGTGAGTGGGAGATACCCCCAATGGCGCTTTCCGACAAGACCGTAATTAATGCCAAAGCGCAGCCGAAGCGGTATCGCCTGTTTGATGGGAACGGCTTGTACTTGGAGGTCTCGGCGACGTCAGGGAAGTACTGGCGGATGAAGTATCGATTCAACGGCAAGGAGAAGTGCTTAGCGTTTGGCGTTTACCCGACTGTCAGTCTGAAGATGGCGCGAGGCCGTTGCGGCGACGCACACAGATTATTGAGTGAGGGTATTGACCCGGCCGAGCACAAGAAGCTCGTACGCGCCAGTCGTCTAACTGCGGCTGCCAACAGCTTCGAAGCTTTGGCCCTTGAGTGGCTCACGAGGCAGAAGCCCCTATGGGCCGAAAGTCACTGGGCAAAAATCGAGGCCATGCTGAAGCGTGATCTATTTCCATGGCTGGGCCCACGGCCCATTACAGCTATTACGCCCCCAGAGCTTCTGACGGTACTGCGGCGAATAGAGGCTAGAGGAGCTGTCGATACGACGCAGCGGGCTCGAATCGTCTTTGGGCAAGTGCTGCGTTATGCGGTCGCCACGGGCCGAGCTGAGCGTGACATTACGCCGGAATTGCGCGGCGCCATCGCGCCGACGGTCAAGAAGCATTTAGCTGCGATTACCGAACCGAAGGAAGTCGGCCGCTTAATGGCCGCCATCAGTCACTATCTTGGTACGCCCGTTGTCCGTGCGGCGCTGCGTTTAGCGCCGCTTACTTTCGTGCGTCCTGGCGAGCTGCGAGGAGCTCGATGGTCCGAGATTGATCTTGATGGGGCGGAATGGCGCATTCCGGCGGAGCGCATGAAGATGCGGGAACCGCATATTGTCCCTCTCGCAACGCAGGCAGTGGAGATTCTGCGCGAACTACATTCCTTGACCGGGCAGTTTGATTTTGTGTTTCCGAGTCATCGGTCACCACGCCGACCAATGTCAGAAAACGCTGTCCTGGTTGCGCTGCGGGCCCTGGGCTATCCAAGGGAAACTATGACGGGACACGGCTTTCGCGCTATGGCTCGAACCATCCTGGATGAAGTGTTGAACTATCGTATAGATATCATCGAGCATCAGCTTGCGCATGCGGTCCGTGACGTGAATGGTCGCGCCTATAATCGGACTGCGCATTTGGATGCTCGCAAGAAAATGATGCAGGGATGGGCCGACTACCTTGACCAGCTGAAGGCACAGGCAGACGGTTCGAACGTTGTACTTCTGAGCAAGATCAGCGCGCAAAGCATCCCACAGGTGCCATCGATCTTGTCGTTGGGCCAGTAGCGGCTGATTTGGTCGGAGGGGAACCGACCGCGGTTCTGCCAGCTCGACGGTCGATTGGTTGGTCGAAGTCGCTCCTAAAGCCGGTCGGTCGTTCAGCGATTCCAGTGCATCCAAACACCTCTACGCCGAGGAATGCCACCAGCAGTATCTGGCGAAGAATCCCAGCGGGTATTGCCCGGATCATTCGTGCGGGGTCAGTTTCAAATCCGCGGGGTTACGAGAGGGCCAAAAGGCGTGGTCTGTGGACTGACCCCGTTTCTTGCGGGGAGCCAGAGGGTTACGAGCTGGGGATCTAAGACCCTGCGGATTTCTGCAGGAAAATGGCGGCTGATTTCGACGCTGCAGTCTACCGGAATTCTACTGGTGGTTTCGGACGTAGGAAAGTCCGCGGGGAAGGAAGTACATCGCTTGCTCTAACGATGGCGGGCGTGAAGCATCTGATGAGCTGCCAGTTGCTGAGTTAACGGGAACGAGCCGGTCTTCGTACGCGAGTTTGTCGGCGAACGCCGGTAATCCCGACTCGGTATCTCACCAACTGTTCGCTGACATCATAGTTGACAGCGATTTGGGCGGTGCTGAGGCCCAAGTGAGCGCAATGCATGAGAGCGGGCCGCGGCAAAAGCAGTGTCCACGCAAGCCAGTTCGCTTCATCTTCCTGCTTGGCATCGAAGCTGCGCATGCCAAGTGAGCCATCGACTGACAAGATCACCTGAGAGGGGTCATGGTCGAGGATGATGTGCGACAGCTCGTGCATGATGTCGCTGGACTGTCTGCCAGATGAGTTTCGATCATTGTAGATGACCGTGACCTGCCCCTCGACCGCGAACGAGACCGCTGACCAGCCATGCGGGTCTTTGTGAGTGAGCTGGTGCAGGATCTCGGTCGGGAGCCCCAGCAGATCGCCCGGCGTCAGTAGAGTGACCCCGAGATGTGCGGCGAGCCGGCGGGCAGCCAAGGGCGCATGGGCATCGATCGACAATTCGGTGCGGGTCGCCTGCGCCGAACGTTCACACCACGATTTAAATCCGCGTTCAAGTGTCGGCATCTGTCAGTGTTGATTTCTGACGCTGAGACTTGGCAGCGAACATGATCATGTTGGCGAGCGCCTTGACCGTCTCTGCTTCGGGTAAGCGATCCGCTCTAAGGTGTGCACTCACCACGATGTGCGTCGGGGTCGTCGCGTCTATCGCGGGCAGCGCTTTGGCCGATGCCGGCTGGATTCCCAGATAGCGGCCTGGGTCCACGCCCAGCCATGTACAGAGCTTCCCATAGGTTTCTACGTCCGGGATCCGGCCTGTCTCCACGCGCATCAATGTCGCAGGACTGATGCCGATGGATGTGGCGGCTTCTCTTAACGTCTTGTTTGCACGGTGTTTTCTAACATCATTTCCCAGGCTAGCGAGTTTCGCTTGGGCCACGGTTTCTCCTCGGTAATGTGAATCTTCGGAACAAAACTTGACGTGCGAAACAGCCCCGCTTAGGCTGTCGCCGTGGAAAGCACATTTGCGAAACGGCAGTCGTCCTAACAAACGACTATAGATCAATGGGTTGTGTGGCGCAAGGGACGCCGAGGTGACCGAAGATGAGTAGCCCTGAGACGACCGAGAAGCGGGTGCGGATTCACATCGATCAGCGCCCCTATCACTCCCCAAGCTCCACCACCGGCCTGGCACTCTACGAACTGGCCCACATGGGCCCAGAGCTCGAGCTGTACAAAGAGGTGGGCGGCGATCGGGAGGATGAACCGGTGCCACGTGACGCGCACGAAATTCATCTGCACGAGGACGAACATTTCCACAGTGTTCCCGTGCGCCATGAGGTCACCATCTACGTCAACACCAAGCCTTTCGAATGGGCCCGACCCAAGATCAGTTACGAGGAGGTCGTCAAGCTCGCGTTCCCGAATGGCCCCTTCGGCGGGGACGTTCGCTACAGCGTCATGTGGACCAAGCCGGACGGCGAGGAGGGCGCTCTGCGAATCGGGCAGAGCGTGACGGTGGTGAACCAGATGACTTTCGATGTCGCAAACCCTGATAAGTCGTAATCCGGACCTCGCGAAACTGCAGGACGCCGGACTTCGTCTGCGCATCAAGACAGGTGCGTCGATGCATTTGATCGTCGAGGGTATTCCAGCGGTCAACTCCAAGCGGGAGATCATGACGGGCGCGCTGTACTCGCGTTTGGAACTTAATCAAAACGAGAGGACTGCCAACCCCGTCAGCAACCACCAATGCTGGTGGATAGGCGATGAGATGCCATGCGACCCTTCCGGCGTCACCATGAAGGAATTTCTGTCCAATCCGAACCCTGAAGACCAGGGGGATGGCATCAAGACGCTCGTCGGGTATTCGATGAAGTTTAAGGAGAAGGGCGCCTTCGTAAATTACCCTGACTACTACCGGAAAATTCGGGCCTACGTAGCTTACTTCTGGGCAGCGGCGCGCGAGATTGACAGCCATTGCACGCCTTATTCCGATAGGCCCGTGTCGCCATTGGTGGAGATGCAAAAGCGCGTGTTTTCATACCCCGATACGGCCACCACGCGGGCAGGTATCGGGGCTGCGACGGCTAAGCTCATGACCGAGCGCGTGGCGATCGTCGGCTTGGGCGGCACGGGCTCCTACATCCTCGACTTACTGGCCAAAGTACCGATTGGGGAGATCCACCTCTTTGACCCGGACACGTTTCAGTTGCATAACGCGTATCGGGCCCCTGGCGCGCCCGCGGCCGAAGACTTGGACAAGTTCCACAAAGTCGAGTGGTTCAAATTCATATACGGCCGTATGCATTTGGGCATTGTCCCCCATTCCTATGCGCTCACGGCGCAGAACTTAGGAGAGGTCGAAGGTTTCGACTTCGTATTCGTTGCCGTGGACAAACCTGCGGTGCGCAAAGTAATTCTTCAGGGCCTGATGGCAAGAAAGGTGCCCTTCATTGACGTCGGGATGGGCTTGAACCTCGACAAGGACCACTCGGTGACCGGCATCTGCCGCTATACCGTCGGTTTGCCGGACTTCAACGCGCATGTGGAACAGGTCGTTTCCTTTGACGACGGCCCTGAGGAGAATCTATATCGCAACATCCAGGTCGCGGATATGAACATGTTCAACGCCGCACTCGCGGTCATCAGGTGGAAGAAACTGCGAGGTTTCTACGCTGACAGCAAGCGCGAGCATCACGGCCAGTACAACATCGTTACCGGGAGCCTTGTAAGGGAGGATTGCCGGTGAAGGTGTATTCCATTCGGCCCGAGTACGTGGAGTCGTTCCCCGAAGTCCTCGAGGAGGGAGTCATCTACATCTCCCGACGATTTCGCACCGCGTGCCACAGCTGCTGTTGTGGTTGTGGCACGAAGATCGTGACCCCCATCCGGCCGACCGAGTATTCGCTTTCAAAAAAAGGCGATCTCATATCCCTTCACCCCTCTGTCGGCAACTGGAACTATCCCTGTCAATCGCACTATGTGATCAGGGACAATCAGATCCTCTGGACAGGGCGCATGACCCGCGCGCAGATCGAAAAGGGTAGGGCCCTTGACGACGCTCAGAAGGCTCGGTACTTGGGCCAGACGGGCGCAAGCTGGTGGTCAAGGCTTTGGGCTTGGATCAAGAGCCTCTTCCGGTAAGGGTCTTGGAGGCCATTTTAAAACCGTCCAGACTCTGAATTGGCCGTGATCAGCTGCAGGCTGGAGCAACGGATGGACTTCAAGTACGTGAGCCCGAAAGCGGTGGATCTTATCATCGGCAAGCTCGCGCCTTACAGCCCATTTCTGCTGGCCGGGATTATCGAAGAGGCACTAGAGAATACGAACCTGGGCTATGTGCACACCGAGGTGGGCAGGGGTCGCCTCAAAAGCGATTCTCCGGAGATTTCCGAACGCTTGGTGGGCATATCCGACAAGCTGCTGGCCCACAACGTCAATAGAGCTGGTTTAAAGCCATGGGATCTCTATGGAGGGCTGGACTTCGATATCGTGCATGAGTCGAACCCGAGACTCATGCGCAATGGCGCTCGTATCAACACCTCCGTCAAGGCTTATTTTTATCACACCGAGTTCTCCCGCCCGGTGAGCGAGAGGCGGATTGTGTTTCATGTGAACCACCATGAGCTGGACGGCACCGCCTGGTCCATATCGTTCCCGGTTCAGTTCGTGATGAAAGGTTTTCCCTCAATTCCAGATGGACACTTCGGCTACAGCCACGGAATAGCGCTGATTAGGCCCGACGGAACTATGGAGGAACAGCACAACTACGTTGGAATAACAAAGCGGGGCTGGCTGCAGCGCATGAGTGAGCATTTCTCAGAGATCAAGAGCGGTAGCCACAAGGCGTTTCACTCTGCGTGGCGCCAATACATTGGGAAGAACAATGTCCACCTGATGTCGGAGCTGATTACTGCCAACCATTCTTATGAACAGATCATGGACTGGGAGGAATGGGCCGTTGATAGAGATATGGCCACAGGAAGATCACTGAATATGATCCCAGGCGGATTCAAAGGCATCAAGTTTCTACACGAACACCGCCTTCTAGGCAGCAGGCGGCCAACCATCGAGGAGCGAGAATCCGCCATTTCCAAGTACCAGGCGCTGCACCCGAGAGCGGGTGTGCCGAACCTTATCATTAGCGAACTTTGGAAAGATCAGGAATACGCGGAAAAGATCATTTGCGGTGCGGAAGGGAGGCTCTCGGTGGATCAGGTCAGGAAGATTCGAGACCTCGGGAGCATGGGTATCCCTGTTGAGAAGATCCTGGAGACTGTCGGCGGGAAGAATTCACTGCAGATCGAGCGAGTGCTGGCTGGGATCACTTACTCACGGATTCATTGAGCTTTGCGGTCGCGCGGTCGCTGCCAATCACTCTCTCTATACAGTTCGCTAATCAGACTGGCACGTCGCGTGTTGCCTGTCGGTAGACCGCGTGTTAAGGATGCGATCAAGGATGGTATGAGCGTGGAATATGGCGTCGCCCGCGCAACGACGCAGCGATTCGGCGCGATCTCGGTGTCGAAACCGGACGCCTAATGTTCGAGTGCGGTATACGCTGTTGCGCGAATGGTGGCCAGGTCGGTGGTGACGAGACAGAGCGCGTCGGCCTCGAGTCATTCGTGCGGGGTGTCGTTTAAATCGGCGGGCGTAGAGGTGGGGGGAAGGCGTAAAAGCTGGCGTTGCCATGTTTTCTTAGGCGAGACAAAGAGATACGGGCTGCTCGACTGAAGGCCGCGCGGATTTCTGCAGAAAACGTGGGCCGTATTTCGGCGCGAAGTCTACCGGAAGTCGACCGATGTTTTGCTCGCAGGATAATCCGCGGCGAAGGAATATGGCCGAGGTGTACCCCAGTTCTCGGTGGCAAAGTGCCACGGCCGAAGGTACGTTTGCACCGTGCTTGCAGCATCAGACGAAGAAATCGACGAGATCAGGGCCTATATGGCGTCCCAGGCGCCAGATCTAGCCGTGGAGTTTCTCCAGAAGGTTTACGTCGAGAATATTGCTGGGCATCTACACGCGGTTTGGGATTTTCATACCAATAAGGACCGCTGGTGGGTCATTACGAATCCGACGAATCTTTATTCGCAAGAACAATTTCCGAACGTCGATTATGCGCTCACGTTTCACGTCGGTCTTTGCATCCGCATTCCTAGAATGGAAAAGCAAAAGATCTCAGATCTGCCGATCGAACCGTTCGCGGCGTGCTACCGGCAATTGTCATCGGTGCAGGACGCACTCGCGCAGGCAAGTTCGATAGCCGACTACCAGGGGATCGGGGTGCGGTGTCGGGAAACACTATTGTCATTTGTGGATGTCGCTCAGACGGTCGTCCCGTGGACTTCCGTCGACGAGCGACCGCAGCGGGCAAACTTCAAAAGATGGGTGGATCACGTTTGCGCTGTCACCCTCGCAGGTCAAACCCATGAAAACCGGCGTCACCTGCTGAAAACGCTGCTGGAGGAAGCGTGGAAGTTTGTCAACTGGCTAACGCACGCGCAAAAAGCGTATACGCGCGATGCGGAGGCGGGGGTTACTTTAACCGAGAACGCTGTGACTCTGGGTGTGTCCACCCTGATCCAGCACCTTCGCGGCGTGCCTGATGAATGTCCCGTTTGTGGTTCGCATCAGCTGTCACCAGAACGCGGGTATAACGATGAGGTGCCGGAAATCACGTGGGAGCGCCCCGTCTGCAACGAATGTGGTTGGGCTGGCGAGCCGGAAATGATCCAGGGCGTGCCGGCAACACCCGCAGCACAGGATGGAGGAAAGGCCGACAGAAGTAAGTGCATCGTGGACCAGCCGCCCCTGCGGCATCTCAAGAAGCCTGCCCAACATTGACTGTGAGGAGATTCGGTGAGTTGGGAGCACGACAAGTACGAAGCCCAATGTCGCAGCTGCGGACGCAAGGGGTTCGTAATCTTGTCGTCGGACGATTGGGGGCGAACGGCGATTGCTTGGGAGGGATTCAGGAACAAAGCGCCTGACTCGACAGCAGTGGCGCGCAAACGCGCCAGCCAACGGGACTCGTCGCCCGTTTGTGAGTGCGGTAGCACAGATGTCGTGAGAGGAGAGTACGTCGGATCGCGGTAACGTTAACGATGTCTAAAGACTGACTGTCAACAGCGCCATCCGTTACAGCAGCAAGCGCATGCAGCTCGATCCGAACAACCTTCAGAAGCTCGTCAAACGTCAAAGGGTACCCGTGCCCGTGCCCGTGCTGCCAGCGCCCCGCATAAACCTCTGAGGAAGCCGACTGCGCAAAGCCGACGTTGGCGGCAGGTGGGTTGGGGTCGCGAGCAATCGCTCATCTCCAAAAGCGTTGGCTATGGGTGAACCGCCCACGTCCCGCTTGCCACAAACCAGCCACATCTGGCGGTCGCGGCGACTACAATCGGCCGTATGGCCGTCTCGTCCCATGTGATATCCGCCGTTGATCATGCCGACCTCCCCAGCGCCGATCCGCAGCGGCTGCTCCGCTGGCTGTGGGTGATGTTCTGGCTGCTCATGATCACCGTGGCGGTCGAGGACAACCTCCACAATCCGCGCGTGCGCTGGTGGGAGCCGATTTCGTGGGAGGGCAGCTCCGCTCTGGTCTTGACCTGTTGGATGGTATTCCTATTGCGAAGGCGCGGCCGGTACGCACAGCATCTTCGTAAGCCGCTGGTCTGGCTCGCCTATTATCTGCGTTGGCTGCCGTTGATCGCAGTCACCTTCATTCCGACCGTCTATGCGATACGGGACGGTGTCTACGCAGCCTTAGGAAGAACCTATCAACATCCATCCTGGGTGTTCGTATTCCCCTACGAGAGCATCAAGCTGACGCTGTATCTGGGACTTTGGCTGGGAATTCTATTTGGCTTCGATTCCTATGCGCAATGGCAGCTGCAGCGGCGGCATCTGCTAGCGCTGCAGAAGGCACTGGCCGACGCGCAGCTCGCGCGACTCCAGGGTCAGCTGCGTCCGCATTTCTTCTTCAACGCGCTCAACACCATTTCCGCTCTGATGCACGTCGATGTGGCACGGGCGGATCGGCTGGTCGCGGGACTCGGTGACCTGTTGCATATCAGCCTCCGGTCGGGAGAGCGAGAAATGGTGCCGCTGGCGGAAGAGTTCCGCGCTCTTCAGCTCTACGGCAACATCATGCAGGAGCGCTTCAGGGATCGCGTAACGCTCAATTGGGAAGTCGATCGGGATCTCGCCCATACGCCGGTGCCCGTGCTGCTGCTCCAACCGTTGCTCGAGAATGCGTTCAAGCACGGCGTGGAATGTTCCCTGGTACCCGTGCGCATTGACGTGTGCATCGGGAAAAGTGGGCCCTCGTTGGAGGTTACCGTGAGCAACACCGGATCGGTCCTCGCGTCGAGCCATGTCGAAGGCATTGGCCTGCGCAACTGCCGTGAGCGTCTGAGTCTCATCTATGGTGAGGCTGCATCGCTGCGTATTTATAATGTGGGCGAACTAGTGAGAGCGAAGGTTGTGGTCCCGTTAAGGGATGACTGCGTATGATTAGGGCGCTGATTGCCGACGACGAAGTACCCGCGCGCGAGAAGCTCGAGCGATGGATAGCCGAGCAACCGGACATGACGGTGGCCGCCTCCGCCGAAGACGGAATGGCCGCTGCGCGTGCCATCGAGCAACTTCAGCCAGACGTCGCTTTTCTGGATATCCAGATGCCGGCGTTGTCCGGCCTGCAGGTCGCCGGGCAGCTGGAGGTAGCGAGCGCCCCCCTGATCGTGTTCGTGACTGCCTTCGATGAGCATGCCGTTAAAGCCTTCGAGCTCAACGCTATCGACTACCTGCTTAAGCCGTACGATCACGATCGGTTGGTGCATACGTTGGACCGCGTACGCGAGCGCCTACGTTCCGGGCAGTCGCGTTCGGCAGCGGTAAGCACGGCTCGGGCACAACAACCGCCCTGCGACCGCCTACTGGTGCCGGATGGCGAGCGGCTGCAGCTAATCGATGCGGCCTCCATCGAATGGCTCGGAGCCGACGACAACTACGTGCGTGTCCACACCGCTACGCGCCGATATATCCTGCGTAGGACATTACAGGACCTGATAGCGCAACTGGGCGAGCAGCGTTTTGTGCGGGTCCATAAGTCGGCCGCAGTTAATCTCGATTCGATCATGTCCCTGACACCGCTCTTCAAGGGCGACTACGATGTCCAACTGCGCAGCGGCCATACGCTGCGGCTGAGCCGTCGGTACCGCGATTTGTTTTTTGCCCGGACGGGCCGCTGAAGCTCCTGTCGCCGCGTCGACCGCCCCGGTCGTCACAAATCGGCTGCGGCTGCGGCCGTATTGGGGCAGCCTCCTCCACGAAGAGACTATGGAGCCGCCCAATGTTCGCGAACAGCAGCACGCGCGAGCGCGACAATCCTTCTCGGTTGACCGCGTGTCACCACGATCTTCGTGCCTCTATCGAGCCAGCGATGAAACCATCTCTGCTCGTGGCGGTGCTTTTGATCAGCGCTTTCCCTCTGGCGCTCGCCCACGCCGCGACGGGCGCTTGGGCATATTATGGTCACGACCCGGGCGGAACACGCTATTCCACGTTAGCGCAGATTGCGCCGGCGAACGTCGGTCAATTGAAGCAAATATGGGAGTTCCACACGGGGGACGTCTCGGAAGGTTCTCGCCACCAGGTTAGAAGCGGATTGGAAACAACGCCGCTGTTTCTTGACGGGCGGCTGTTTTTGACCAGTTCATTCAACCGCATCATTGCGCTTGATCCTGCGACCGGGCGGCAGCTATGGGCCTATGATCCGAGCATCAGGAGACGGCTGGCGTATGGGGATGGATTTACCAATCGAGGGCTTGCCGCCTGGCAGGACCCGAAGGAGTCGCATGCCCGGTGCGCGCTGCGGCTATTTGAGGCTACGCAGGATGCGCGGCTCGTCGCTGTCGATGCGCTGACCGGCATCCCCTGTGTGAATTTCGGTGCGCAGGGCCAGATCGATCTGAGCGGTGTCAGGAATTATCGAGCTGGTTCGTATCACATGACGTCGCCGCCTATCGTGGTAGATGGCGTGGTGGTGGTCGGGTCTTCGATCAGCGACAACCAAAGAGTCGACATGCCGGACGGGGTCGTACGCGGTTTCGATGCACGCACCGGCAAGCTGCTCTGGTCATGGGAGCCATTGAAGCGTCCGGCGGGCGTCCCAACGAGCGCCTGGCGAACCGGTGCCGGCAATGCTTGGTCGATCCTCAGCGCCGACCCGAAGCGTCACTTGGTCTATGTACCAACTGGCAGTGCCAGTCCGGACTACTACGGCGGTCTGCGGCCCGGGGATGATCGGTGGGCAGATTCGGTGGTCGCCCTCGATTCTAGGACTGGTAGACTCGTCTGGGGCTTCCAACTGGTACACCACGATTTGTGGGACTACGACACAGCAGCTGCACCACTGGTGACGACCGTCCCCCTGAACGGTCGGCCTACGCCCGTTCTGATCGCGGGAAACAAGACCGGAATGATCTATGTCCTGGATCCCCGGACCGGGCAACCGGTGCTCCCTGTCGAGGAGCGCGCAGTGCCGGCAAGTACGCTGACGGGAGAGGCGACCTCCCCGACACAGCCGTTTCCGACCAGGACTCCGGTTCTGGCGAGACAATCACTGACGGCAGCGGACGCTTGGGGCCTCACACCGGCGGATCGCAATGCATGCAAGACGATTCTCAGCAATCTGACCGGGACCACTGTGTTCTCACCTCCCAGTACCCAAGGGTCGCTTGCAGTGCCGGGCAATATCGGTGGTATCAACTGGAGCGGCTTTGCATGGGATGCGCGGCACGAGCGGCTGATCGTGGCCGCTTCTGACCTGCCGTATCGAGTTCAAATGATCCCCGCGGCGAAATTTGGCGGCGGTGCGCGCGGCGATTTCCGTGGTGACGCAGCGCCGGAGACTGGGTCCCCTTATGCAATGCAACGTGCGCCTCTGGAGAGCCCCTCGGGTTTGCCCTGCAGCCCTCCGCCATGGGGCGAGATCGTTGCCGTCGACCTCGCTTCTGGACGGATTGCCTGGCGCCAGCCGGTCGGCAGCATGCAGGAGGTCTTCGGCAGTCGCGTGCAGAATATTCCGGGGTCAGTGATGCTAGGGGGTCCGATTGTGACGGCGAGCGGGTTGATTTTCGTTGGCGGAACCATGGACCGTCGCTTCCACGCGCTGTCCGCCGCCACGGGGCGGGAACTTTGGTCTGCGACCCTCCCAGCCAGCGCTCAAGCACTGCCGATTACGTATCAATACCACGGCAGGCAATATGTGGTGATTGCGGCTGGCGGGGACGCTGAGATAAGTGAAGAGCTCCGGGGCGATGCATTAATCGCCTTTGCGCTTCCGTCGTCGCAATAACTCGTCACGCCACTATAACGATAGCGGCCGGACGAGCACTAGAACAATTTGGACGCTCGGATCTTCTCGGCTGCGACGTACAATGATCCTCAAGGTCTCACCTTCGGCTACTGACGGGACGGTAAATCGGCGGTGGCCGCATTCCCGAGTTTTGGCAAAAACTGCCTAATTACTCGTCATGGACGAACGGCTAAGGAAGACGTACGTTTACTCGCGTGATAGCTCGTCCATAAGCAGCCGGAACCACTATCAAAGAGTCGCTAATGGATGCTCAATTTGCGCTTGGTCTTGTGCCGTTACAGGTGTTGCGTCTGCCCCAGGTCTGTAGGGTCACTGGATTGTGCCGCTCAATGGTCTACGAATTGGAGGCAGCTCGGCGATTTCCGGGCCGTGTGAAGATCGGGGTTCGCGCAGTGGGATGGATAGAGGCCGAAGTGCAGGCGTGGGTTGCAGACAGGGTTCAATCGAGCCGAAGAACAGCGTAATCGGAGTAGCTGCGATGTAGTTGCACTTTGCGTCGCTGCAAAATGCCTGTGGGCACCGTTATTATAGAAAATGTGTTCCGGCTCGAAGCTGGCTGTTCGATTACGTGTCCTCCCACATGACGACGCGCCCCTCATTGTGACAGCCTAGCGGGTGTCGATGTCGAGCGAGAGTACCGAGAGCGTTCGGTTGTGGCCGCCCGCTGGGCTGCGCGCCGCCAGTGCCGCGTCGTCGGACTATCGTACGGTCTCGCCTAAGATGCTACCTCAGTCCTCTAAGAGCGCTCTAAGAGTCACCGACCGAACGGCGAAAGCAGTGCCGGCTTGTCGTCGGCAACTTGGTAGTGGCGCAGACTGACTCTGCAGTAATGGTTGCTCATCGCCGGCCAGGTTCGAGGTCATAGTGTTTGATCCAGGTATGCAGCTCCCGCGCGCCGTTCGATAAGTGCTTATGTACCTCGATCTTCCCAAGGCGATCGTAGTTGAGATAATCGAGGCAGGCAGTGGCAAGCTCTGTGTCGAGACCTCTCAGGTCCGTGAGATCGAACGGATAGTCTTCCCCGTTGTAGACTCCAGCGAGGAAACATACCAGACGCCTAGCCTGGCCGGTGCCAGGGTGATTCCTGATAGAGGTCTCAATAGTTTCGAGCGCGATCTGCGCGCGCTTCATGACGGTATCCATGTCGTAGTTAAGCGCAGAGGTCCGCGGCAGTTTCCTGCCAGAGACGATTTCGCGCCAAGCCGCATCGAGTTCTCGGGCCTGGGCGGCGCTATTTACTGTGCACGTGAACTCAATTGTTTTCGGCTCGGGTGCCATCGCGCTGCTCATGGAGGCGGTCATCCAGGCCAGACGGGAAGTCCGCAAGGGTTGGAGCCATCAGAACCTAATGGTGCCATGGTGGGCGAAACTCGCCGGCTAAGGTTGACCATTCGCGTTGCGCAATGCTGTTGCCGCTGGTGGCGTCGCCTTGAAAGGCAGCAAAGATTTCGTGCCACACCGCCGGGCTGTCCGCCCAGCGCGGACGCAAGTGCGGAAAGTGGCGCTGCGCGATACGATCGATTTGCTGGAGCGAAAATAAGCTTATGAGCTCAGAGACCGGTGGCGAGAGTCCAAGGAAGACCACGGCGGATTCGCGGTCTGTGCGTGCCACATGCCATGCCAAGGTAAGTACTGAGCGCGATAACGTTATTCCGCGTTGCCGCGGAAAGACGACCAAGCAGGATTCGAGGGGTCGCCGTGCCATTGGATGATGCGCGAGGGTGTCCCACCATTCCAGGCTACGGAAATGCATATCGACGAGCAGGAACATGCAGCGGATTGCCAGTTCCTCGGCAGACCTATTTAGGGCGCACAAAGGCTTGCGCAGTAGAGCAAGGAAGTCACTAGAAGGAGAGCCCGAGCGATGTGCCAGCTGTATCAGGAGCTTTAGGGCCTGCTCGTTGACTTCCCGTAATGCCTGGCTCGGCCCGGTTCGCGGCGGCGTTCGACGGTGTGGGACTGCCGAGGGGTTGTCGTGCTGTTGAATGCTCATTGGCGTCCGCGGGTAATGATGTGGACTTGCCGGGGCAGAACTGTTACCAGTAACATAGAGCGAAAACTGGGGAGTGGCAATACCCATGCGCATCCTTTATGACCGGTACGGTCGTGATATCGCGCGCTACAACCTTGCTGCGTGCATGCTCAAGCACGAGGCACGCACTCAGACTATCCACCAATGGACGGGCTTGCCGGCAGATCGAATCCGTAATCTCTATCGATCGTATCTACATGAGCAGGGAGCCCAGAATGGCAATAGGCACCGCGGGCCGCCGCCGCAGAGCGCGGATTTCTTTTTAAAATCGGTCGCAATCCGAGTCGAGGCCACCGCACTGGCTGGCGTATGCTGTGCTCTCGGCGTGATCCCGGCAGAGCCCGTTGCCGATGCGGGACGTGAGGTACCAAGCGTGGCGCGCGGCGAGTGCCTATGCCGCGCCTTTGAGTTCTATCAGAGCACGGTGGTAGCGTCGGAGCTGACGCTGGACCATGCCGTGCTGCTCGTGATGGCCCTGTCGCATGGCCAGGAACTGCAGATTGGCCGATGCGGCCAATGTGGCATCGGCATACTGATTGACCCGCTGAGTACGAGTAGACGCATCTGTACCTACTGCCGGCACGAATCCGGCTCGCAAGCGCAGGAACGTGGATCGACGGGAATTACAGAGTGCCCGTCGTATCAGCAAGGGGTGCTGATCTAGTCGTCGAGACGCCAGGAGCCGCGAGCTACCAGCAGCATGAGTAGGTAGTACAAGGCCAGCAGCAGCACGCAACCGATCGACGCCGCCATAATTCCCCAAAAGGGAAAGTGCGGCGGCTCGCCGATGAGCCTGAGGAACAGCGCCACCAAGATGCCGAGCGCTGCCAGCACGGATAGAGCCGTGGTGACGAAGGGCTCGAGAACGGCGAGCACAACGGTAACGGGCAGGCGTATTGCGGCCCAGAGCAGCAGGAGCGCCCCGAGCAGGACACGCAAGGCCGTGTGCTCATTCAAGTTTTCCCAGCGGGTACGCAGCGTTTCCATGTGATCCTCCACGGGCCGGCACCTGCGAGAGAGTGTACCGCCGGCTGGCGGCGTGTGCACCCGGCCGTGGCTGGGGCGCCGGCGGGGCTCGCGAGTATTTGGGCAAAACGCGGCAATACTCCGGCGCGAGCTGCCGAGTATTGGCAACAACTGCCCCAATATTCCGCTGGCCCTGACTTCCCGGCCCTGATTGGATAGCTCACATGCCCTCGGCGCTCATCGGAGCGCAGTGCCGAAGGCGGTACAGCTACCAGTAGGGAGAGCACCGGCCGTGAAGAAGATTACGCCTGTCCTTGCGCATACCTTTGTCTTGAGCGTTGTTGCGGCGTGCATCGTGAGTGCGCCGGAGCTCGCGTTGGCCCAGACGTCACCGTTCCTGACGGGTGCTAACGCGCTTCAGACCAACATCCTATCCTGGGCGACGCCCATCGCGGTCATCCTGGTGATGGTGCTCGGGATCATGGCGATGGCGAACCGAATCTCATGGGGGTGGCCTATTGCCGCCATCGTCGGCATCGCGGTGGTCTTCGGTGCCCCACAGATCGTCACTTGGGTCGAAGGGATGTTCGGAGTCGGCTGATGGCCGGTGATCTTCACGATGCCGGTGTGGTCGTGGACCCACTATTCGTGGCCCTGACGAGGCCCGCCATGCGATGGGGCGTCACGTTCTCGGCGCTGCTGATGAACCTTGTCTTCACGATGGAAGCGTTCCTACTGACCAAGAACCTGCTGACGCTGCTGATTGCGGTGCCGATTCATGGAGTCTGCGCGCTGCTGTGCCTGCGCGATCCGCGTTTCTTCGACCTGATCTTTCAGTGGGGTCGGACGCGCCTCCCGAGTTATCTGGGCAATGCGCGGCTGTGGAGGGCGAGCAGTTGTAGCCCGCTGGTGCTCGATCTGCCGAATCGGCTCGGTCGGCGCAGATGGGACGCGGTTCCGCGTCTCGGCCATGCGTGGCTCGGAGAGCACCGATGAGCGCGCTTCCCTGGCACCGGGCGCTGCGTCGCGAGCTCGCCGCCGCCCATTACATCCCATACACGGCGCACGTTGCGGAGGCCGTGGTGCGAACGGCTGCTGGCGAGTACGTGCAAGTGCTCAAGCTCGGCGGCGCCAGCTTCGAGAGCGCGGACGACGCGCAGCTCAACAACTGGCACGAACGGCTCAATGTTACCTGGCGCAACATCGCTAGTCCCAACGTTGCCCTATGGTCACACATCATCCGCCGGCGCGAGCCGACGTTACCCGTGCAGCGCGCCGAGGCTGGATTCGCCGGACAGCTTGCGTTCGACTATCAGCAGCGCCTCGTCGGCGAAACCCTCATGGTGAATGACCTGTACCTGGCGGTCATTTATCGGCCGGTCACGGGCGCCGCACCCTCACTCTTGGCAAAAGCGCTGGCGAGGCGGACGCGCGCCTCGGGTCGCGAAGAGTTGCTAGACGCCCTGGATATCTGTGAAAAGCTCGCGCAAACGCTCCTGGCCTCGCTCGCCCGGTATGAGCCTGAGCGGCTTGGAGTATATGTCCGCCAGGGACGCGCCTATTCCCGGTTGCTGGAGTTCCTCGCGTTACTGGTCAATGGCGAGACGCAACTGATCCCGGTTTCGCCGGCACCGATCAACGAAGTGCTCGCGAGCACACGGGTGCTCTTTGGCACCGAGATCATCCAATACCGGCTGCCGACCCGTATGCGCCTGGGAGCGATGCTAGGTATCAAGGAATACCCCACACCGACGACGGTCGGCATGTTCAATGCGCTGCTCTCGGCGCCGTTCCCATTCGTGCTCACGCAGTCCTTCTCATTTCTGACCAAGGCGACCGCGCAGGGGTTGCTGCGCCGTCAGCAGGCGCGCATGAGCAACGCCGGGGACTTTGCGGTGTCCCAGGCTGACGAGCTGGTCGAGGCGCTGGACGCACTCACCAGCAACGAGTTCGTCCTGGGCGACCATCACTTTACCCTGCAGGTGTTGGCGGACGCATTGCCGCACCAGGATGGTGACACGCAAGCACTGCTCCTGAAGCGCTTGAACGATGCCGTGGCGCGGGCACGTTCGATCCTGGCTGACACCGGGATGGCCGTGGCCCGCGAGGACCTGGCGTTGGAGGCCGGCTTCTGGGCGCAGCTACCGGGGAATTTCGCGTACCGGCCGCGCAAGGCGCCGATTACCTCGCGCAATTTCGCCGCGATGGTGAATTTCCATAACTTCCCAGCCGGGCGCGCGACAGGCAATCACTGGGGAGAGGCGCTGTCGCTGCTGATCACAAGCGCCCGCTCGCCATACTACTTCTCGCTGCACGCGAGCGATCCGCACGATCCCGACGGCGGTAGCCGCAAGGATACCGGGCACACATTTATCTGCGGCCCCACCGGCTCGGGCAAGACGGTGCTCATCGGCTTTCTCGTCGCACTACTTGCTCGCCGGGGTGTGGCGCAGGTGCTCTTCGACAAGGACCGGGGCCTCGAGATCCTAGTGCGGGCGCTGGGCGGGGAATACCTGCCGCTGCACACGGGCGAGCCCACAGGGTTCAACCCGCTGCGGCTGCCGGAGGGACCGGGAACGTTCGAGTTCCAGAAGCAATGGCTGCGAAGCCTCGTGCGCGGCGGGGCCGCCCTGACGCCGCGCGAGGAAGCGGACCTTGATCATGCGCTGCGCGGCACGCTCGCCTTGGAGCAGTCGGCGCGGCGGCTCTCGCGCCTCATCGAATTCACTGACGCGACACGGCCGGAGGGAATTCATGCGCGACTGGCGCCTTGGTGCGCCGGCCTTCGCGGCGATTACGCCTGGGTGTTCGACAACGCCGAGGATCGCTTGGCGGGCCGTCTCGCCGGGCAGTCGATCATCGGTTTTGATGTCACCGATTTTCTGGATCATCCGATCATCCGCGCCCCCGTCACGCTGTACCTGTTCCATTGCGTGCGGCAGCTGCTGGACGGTCGGCAGTTCGTGTGCTGGGCAGATGAATTTTCGCGGCTATTGGCTGATGAGGGCTTCGAGGCGTTCGCCAAGGATGGGCTGAAGGTATGGCGCAAGCTCAATGGGGTGTTCTGCGCCGCGACGCAGAGTCCCAGCGATGCCCTGCGCAGCGCCATCAGCCGCACGATCATCGAGCAGACAGCGACCAAGGTGTTCTTTCCCAACCCGGACGCCCAATCCGAGGACTACATCGGCGGCTTTGCGCTCACGGAGCGCGAATTCACTCTCATCAAAGAACGACTGGAGCCGGGCTCGCGCATGTTCCTGGTGAAGCAGGGGCATTGCAGTGTCGTGTGCGAACTCGACCTCAAGGGCTTCGACGGAGAACTCGCCGTGATTTCGGGACGCGCGAGTGAGATTGCGCGGCTGCATCGATTGATGGCAGAGGTCGGCGGCGATCCCGCGCACTGGCTCGCCGCCTTTCAGGCCGGCGTGGTTCGGCGCTCGGCAGCGGCATAGGGTCGAGGAGACAGTCGTGTTCAGAGCCCGACTCATCGCTCTCACCAGCCTGGCATGCCTGGCGGCTACCGGGATCGCTCATGCGCAGTTCGCGGTGATCGACACCAGTGCCATCGCGCAGCTCGTGCAGCAGCTGACGGTTCTGGAGCGGCAACTTGTGACCCTGGAGAGCCAGCTTCTTCAGGCGCAGCAAGAATACCAGGCCATCACAGGCGATCGGGGGATGGAGAACCTGCTTTCTGGGACGAACCGTAATTACCTGCCGACGAACTGGACGCAGCTGCTGGCGGCGCTCGCCGGCCCGAGCTCAACGTACCCCGGCTTTTCGTCGGCGGCCCAGGCGAGTCTCGCCGGCAACGCGGTGCTCACCCCTACACAGGTCGCCGCCCTGTCCAGTGCCGAGCAGGCGCAGCTGCAGGGTCAGCGCCAAGCGGTGGCGCTGCTCGCGGCGACGGTGCAGCAGGCACTTTCGACCACCAGTAGCCGCTTTGCGTCCTTGCAGCAGCTCATCAGTGCGATTGGAACGGCGCAGGACGCGAAAGCCTCGTTGGATTTGCAGGCGCGGATCACCGCGGAGCAGACCATGGTGGCGAACGATGCGACCAAGCTGCAGGTGCTTTACGAGGCCGCCCAGGCACAGGCGTGGGCGGAGCAGCAGAGCACGCGCGAGCAAGCTATCGCCGGGATTGGATCGTTGCGGAACCTGCCGGCGATGGGTCTCGGGGATTGATGGGGATGACAAAGGCAGTTCGGCTTTCGGTGCGGTGCACGGGGCGAGCGGTGAGGCTTATGGAGAGTTATCACCAACGGTGCCGCCGCCCCGGCACCGTGTCCGAGTAGGGACGGGACCATGGGATTCTTCGCCGAGTTCAACGCATGGCTAAACGGGATTCTAGCCACCTATATCGGCAACAATACCGCGATCATCGCTTCCGCTCTGCAGCCCGCCATCGTCACACTCGCGACCGTCTACGTGATGATCTGGGGCTACCTGCAGCTCACCGGCCGCATCGAAGAGCCGGTGATGACCGGCGTCAAGCGCATCGTGATGCTAGCGGTCATCCTGGGCGGCTCGCTCGAGCTGTGGCTCTACAACTCCGTCATCGTCGATACGTTCTTCAATGCGCCCGGGGAGCTCGCCGCGCGCGTGGTCGGCGGCTATGACTCGGTCAATATCGTGGATCAGATTCTGTTCTCCGGTGACGACGTCGCGAATCTGCTGTTGCAGAAGGGCGGCATCTTTCACGGTAACGTTTCGTACGACATTGCCGGCTTTGCCGTAGAGCTGATCGTCGGCGGCACCGCCGTCTACACGATTTTTCTCTTGACGCTCTCGCGCATTGCGCTCTCGGTCCTGCTGGCCCTGGGCCCACTCTTTATCGCACTGCTGTGCTTTGAAACGACCAAGCGGTTCTTCGAGGCGTGGATTGCGCAGCTCGCGAACTACGCCTTCATCACGATCCTGACGGTACTGCTGGCGGCGCTGATGCTGACGCTGATCTCCACGGCGGCCCAGCAGGCGGCGAGCGCCGGCGGAGGCATTCAGATTGCGCAGGCGGTGCGAGTGTGCCTGGCGGCGGGACTGACCGTGTTGGTGATGCGTCAGGTGATGCCGATGGCGGCGGGGCTCGCCAGTGGGCTGGCGCTGAGCAGCTTTGGCGTGATGAGCGCATTGGCGGCCTGGGGATTCGGAAAACTGGCACGCGGTGGGGGTCAATTCAGCCGCGGCCTGCTCGATCGGGAAACCACCCGCTATGACACGCTGTCGCGCAAGGGCGGCTACTACGCGCGCCGATCGATCGTTGCCGGCGCGCGCCTCGCAGCTGGGCGGCGACGAGAAAACGCGGTGCGGGCGGGATGAAGGAGGAGCCGTGAGAATCATCTTGATGCTGGCGATCGTTGCACTGACCGGATGTGCCTCGGAGAACGTCCGGGTGAGCTGTGAGGGCCGACTCCAACCGATCAACCCTCGTGCAGTGCAGAGCAGCGCGCTCACGTCGCCGGGAGCGTCTACCGCGCCCGGGAAGCCGCCGCTCGGGCAGGGCGAGCCATGACAGCCGATCCCGCTCTGCAAGCCTACTTCCAGGAGGCGGCTTCCTGGGATGCGGACCGCGCCGAGCAGCATCGGCGGAGCCTGCGCCTGGTCAGCGTCGTCGCCGGCGCCGGCTGGCTCTGCGCGGTGGCGAGCGCGTTGGCGCTCGCGCTCTTGACGCCGCTCAAGCGTGTGGAGCCGTTCGTGATCCGCGTGGACAACAGTACCGGAGTGGTCGATGTCGTGCCGGTCTATACCGGACACGCCGCGCTGCCGGAGGCGGTGACGCGGTACTTCCTCGATCATTACGTGAGCATATGCGAGCGCTTCGACTTCGCGACCGCCGAGAGCGATTACGAAGAATGCGGGGCCTTCAACACCGCCGCGCGCAATCAGCTCTGGTATGACGCCTGGCGCAAGAGTAACCCCGCCTCGCCGTTGAACGTGTACCGGGACGGCTCAACCGTGCGCGCACAGGTCAATTCGATCAGCTTCTTTAAGGGCGCAAGTGGGGTGGCGGATCTTGCACAGGTGCGCTACACGAAGGCGAAGCGCGAGGCGGGCGGCACCGACGAGCAGGTGACGCATTGGATCGCGACCATCCAATACGCCTACGGGGCGCCGTCCAAGGACCCGAAGGTGCGGCGGTGGAATCCGCTCGGCTTCAAGGTGGTCACGTTTTCGGCCGAGCCCGAAGTGCTGACAGAGCCGGCGGGCGCGCCCTCCGAGACGTTATCCCGGTCGGCGCCAACCGCTGCGAGGCATTCGCCATGATTGCTATCCGCTTGCGTAATTCCCGCCGCGTTTGCGGTGTGGTGCTCTTGCTGTGCCTGCTCACCGGGACGGCGCGTTCGGAGAGTCTGCCGGTCAAGGGTCGCGTCGATCCAAGGATTCGTACGGCGCAGTACGACCCGCAGCAGGTGTATCGGCTATACGGCTTTGTCGGTTACGCCATTGAGCTGATCTTTCAGGATGGGGAAACCTTTGCCGGCGATGCAGGCGGAGACCTGGGGGGCATTACCTTCGGCTGGCACACCAACCATCTGATCTTGAAACCCAAGGTTGCCAACGTGGGCACCAATCTCGTCGTCTACACGAACCGACGAGCCTACCGCTTCGAGTACTCCGTGTCCGAGCGCAAACCCGACACGAAGACCGATGAGGTGATGTTTGCGGTGCAGTTTATCTATCCGCCTCCGCCGGCCGTGAAGAACGCGGGGCCGTCCGCGGCCCAGGAGGTGCAGCGCGCGCTGGCCGCCGCCGATGAGAGCCGGCCGCGCAACTGGAACTACTGGTACTGCGGTTCCCCGTCGCTCAAGCCCGTCTCCGCCTATGACGACGGTGTGCACACGTGGCTGACGTTCGGCGCCAAAGCGGAGCTGCCGGCAGTGTTCATTCGCAACGACGATGGCTCGGAATCCCTGCTGAATTTCAGCATCGAGCAGGGCGCAATGGTCATTCATCGCGTGGCCGCTCGCTTCATTTTGCGTCGGGGCAAGCTCACCGGCTGCATCGTCAACAAGTCCTTCTCCGGCGGTGGCGAACGGCTCAAGTCCGGCACCATCGCTCCCGATGTCGAGCGCGAACGCAAGGCAGGCGCGCCGTGAGCGTCATCAAAAGCCTAAGGGCGCGACTGGCCGCTCGGGGTCCAGCTGCAGGGCCGCCGGGTGAGGACGGCGATGGCGAGCCTATCGAGGGTGCGACCGAGCCGCGTGGCCCCCGCGTAGTCGGGGAGCGCGGGATTGTCTCGATCAATCGCGGTCGCTCCTTGCAGTCGCGCCTGAGTAATCTGCTCGCGATGGGGCTCATGGGCGGACTGGGGCTGGGACTGCTGGGCTGGTACTACGCGCACGCTTTCGCCCGGCAGGCTCATGCCCGAGAGCATGCCAAGATCGCCGCGCAAGCCAAAGTCCAGGGCGAGATGGCGCTGCCACCACTGGGCCCTATTGACCCGCCTGACGCGGTGGAAAGTCCGACGGCCGCCAACGGCGCCACCCAGGTAACGGGCACTTTCGCGGTGGAGCGCGTTCTGGGGCCCGCACCGCCCCTGCTGGCGGCTTCACTCGCTGATCCGGCGCTGCCGGCCGATGGCACGCAGCCGTCTGCTCTCGCGCCGAGGGCGGCTGGGCGGCGCCCCGCGGATCGGCGACTGGAAGGCCCGGTGTTCTCTGGTGTCTCGGCGGATGGTGCGCCGCCTGCGGGCGCGGCGGCCGGAGCCGGCGCGCTTGATGCTGCGACGGCAGGGCCATCGGTCGAGTCCCCAGCTGTAACCGAGGCGCGTGCGGGGGTGCCGGACCCGCAGGACCGGCTGACGGCTTTGCTCCGGCCGAGCGTTGTCCAGGCCGTGCAGGCCCAGGTGCTGCCCACCCAGTCGCTCCTGCTGCCGAAGGGGGCCTTCATCGATTGCACCTTGGAGACTGCAATCGATAGTTCCTTGCCGGGTCTGACGACCTGCGTGACGGCTACCGATACGTTCGGCGCCGACGGCAAGGTCGTGCTTCTCGAGCGCGGCACGAAGCTCGTCGGGGAGACCCGCGGGGAGGTTCAGCAGGGCAGCGCTCGCGTGTTCGTCCTGTGGACCGAGGCGCGTACGCCCACCGGGGTCGTGGTCCCGTTGGCCTCTCCGGGGACCGACGAGCTCGGTCGCTCGGGATTGCCAGGCGCCGTGAACAACCACTTCTTCGAGCGCTTCGGGGCCGCCATGCTGATCTCGGTGCTTGACGGCGGCGTGCAGGCGTCCGTGGCCGCCAACAGTCGGGGCGGGGCCGTGATCTACGATCCAGCGTCCTCCGAAGATGTCATGACCGGCGTGCTCAAGAGCACCGTGAATGTCGCCCCCACCGTCATCAAGCAGAACGGGGATCGCATCCAGGTGCTGGTCGCGCGCGACCTGGACTTTCGCTCGGTGTATGCGCTGCGCGTGGCCGCGGCCGCACGACAGCCATGAGTGCCGTGGAGGCTGTCTCGCTCACGCGGACACCGGATATTCGCCGGCTTGCGCCGGCCGAGAGCTCGTCGCTGGAGCTGACGCTGCGGGCGCTACGGCCGTGGCTCTCCGATCCCGACATCACCGAGCTGTGTATCAACCGTCCCGGCGAGCTCTTTGCTGAGACGCGGGAGGGCTGGCGGCGTGAATCGCTGCCGTTTGCCGACTTCGAGTGGTGCCGGCGCCTGGCGAAACTCGTCGCCAATGCGACCCGCCAGCGCGTCGATGAGGAATCTCCGCTCCTGTCCGCGGCACTGCCGGGCGGGGAGCGCATTCAGATCGTGTTGCCGCCGGCCACGCTGCCGGGCACGGTCGCCATCACCATTCGTCGCCCTTCGGATCGCGTGTGGTCACTCGCGCAACTGGCGCAGGGCGGGCTCTTTCGGACCACGCGCCGAGCCAGTGAGGCGCTGGATTCCACTGAGACCGAGCTGACACGGTTGCTGCAGACCGGCGAGCACGAGGCGTTCATGCGCCTGGCGGTGGCGAGCCGGCGCAACATTATCGTGTCCGGTCCCACGGGCTCTGGAAAGACGACGTACACCAAGGCGCTAATCCAGGAGATCCCCGAGCACGAGCGCCTGATCACGATCGAGGACGCGCAGGAGCTGGTGCTGGACCGCCACCCCAATCACGTGCGCCTCTTCTACAGCAAGGACGGCCAGGGGCTCGCGCAGGTGACGCCGAAGCAGCTATTGGAATCGTGCCTGCGCATGCGCCCGGACCGAATTCTGCTCGCCGAGCTGCGCTCCGAGGAAGCCTTCGATTACCTGCGTAACGTCAACTCCGGCCATCCGGGCTCGATCACGAGCGTGCATGCCGCGAGCGCCGAGCTCGCCTTCGAGCAGCTGGTCTTGTTGGTCAAGCAGAGCCGGGCCGGCTCGGGGCTCGCCCGCGCGGACATCAAGAGCTTGCTGTACCTCCTGGTGGACGTGGTGATCCAGTTCGCCGTCGAGCAGCACCAGCGCTACGTCAAGGAGATTTGGTTTGAACCGGAACGCAAACGCCGCGCTCTGGCGGCCGCCCGCTAGGTCCGCCCGGCTCGCGTGGGTGCTCAAGGCGCTCACCATGACCGTCATCGGCGTGATCCTTGCGCAGTATCTGGCCGGCTATTGCTTTCTGTGGCTGATGAAGGGCAATCCGCGTGAGGCGACGCCGCTGACGATTGCCCGCTACGGCTACTACTACGCCGACCGGGAGGCGGTGCGGCAGCGGCTACTGCTCAGCAGTGCGCTGGGTGGTGCCGTGACCCTCGCCAGCGTGCTCGTCCTGTGTCTACCGCGCCGGCGTTCGCTGCACGGGGATGCGCGTTTTGCCACCCGAGGCGAGATCGCGCGTGCGGGACTGCTGGGCCAGCAGGGCATCATTCTCGGGCGACTGGGCCGGCGCTGTCTGATGCTGCGCGGTCAACAGGGCGTCGCGCTCGCCGCGCCTCCGCGGGCCGGCAAGGGCACCGGGGTTGTCATCCCGAACCTGCTCAACTGGCCGGACTCGCTCATCTGTGTCGATATCAAGCGCGAGAACTGGACCGCCACGGCGGGCTTTCGGCAGCGCTGCGGGCAAGCATGTTTCCTGTTCGACCCCTTTGCCGAGGATGGGCGCAGCGCCCGCTGGAACCCGCTGTGCTATGTGTCCGAAGATCCCGCCCGGCGCGTCAATGATCTGCAGCGCATCGCCGAAATGCTGTATCCCGATCCCCCGAATGTGGACCCGTTCTGGACCGCCTCGGCGCGCTCGCTGTTCCTCGGCATCGCGCTGTATCTTTTTGAAACGCCGTCGGTGCCGAAGACCGTCGGGGAGATTCTGCGCCAGGGCATGGCCTCCGATGACGAGGGGTTCGGCGAGCACTGGAAGCGTATCGTCGAGGGCCGCGGCAAGGGAGCACATCCGCTGTCGGCACAGTGCGTGCGGGCACTCTACGACGTCATTGATCTCGCGCCGGTGACGGCGAGTTCGATACGCAAGACTTTTACCTCGCGGCTGGATCTGTGGCAGAACCCGATCCTCGACGCTGCGACCTCCGGCAACGACTTTGATCTGCGGGACCTACGTGCAAAGCCCATTTCGATCTATGTGGGCGTCAACCCAGATGACCTGCATCGCCTGCGTCCGGTGCTTGCATTGTTCTTCCAACAGGCGCTCGGCCTGCAGACGCGCACGTTGCCGGAGCACGATCGGCGGCTGAAATACCAAGCGCTAATGCTGCTGGACGAGTTTGCCGCCTTGGGGCGCATTCCGATCATCGCCGAGTCCATCAGTTACTTGCCGGGGTACAACGTGCGCGTGGTACTGGTAATCCAGACTCCCGCGCAGCTTCGAGAGGTCTACGGGCCGCACGCAGCGGAGACGATGCTCAAGAGCCTCGCTGCCCGGATTGTGTTCGCACCGAATGATATGGGCGATGCGCGCGATATCTCCGATGAGCTCGGGTTCACGACCGTCAAGGTCAAGACGCTCTCCAAGCCACTCATGCAGTTTGAGGGCGCACGCGGCCATCGACACCGCAGCGTCAGCGTCAGCGATCAACGCCGCGCGTTGATGCTCCCGCAGGAGGTGAAAGCCTTGGGACCGGAACAGGCGCTCATCTTCTACGAGGGATTGTTGCCGATCCGCTGCCGCAAGATTCGCTACTTTGCCGATCGGCGCTTTCGAGCGCGACTGTTGCCTCCGCCTGCGCCCCCGCCCATCCCGATGGCAGCGCCTGAACCGGGGTCTGCCCCTGCCCGCCCATCTATGGAAGGGACACCGCCGGCTCCGGACAGCCCACAGCCAGGCGTGGTGGCGGCCGCGGAGGGGACCGTTCGCGAGGCTACGGTCGCCGACGTCGAGCGGATTGATTCGCTGACGCTGGAGGACTTTGCCGCGGACTTTACCCGCGTGACCGTGCCCGAGGGGCCGCTGTCGGCGCAGCAGATCCAAGGCGTCGCGGAGAGCTTTCTAGCCGCGCTACGAGACAGCTAGGGGGAGAGTATGGCCGAGCGCAGAAAGCCGGCAGAGCGCGGACTGTTTGATGAGGCGGATTCCGATCGGTCGCAGCGCGCGCGGGGACAGCCGGACCAGAGCGGCCGGCGCGGCCAAGGGATGCGGGCGGAGAATTCCATCCACCCCGTGAAAGGCCGCGCCCGTAGTGGTGCGAGCGAGGCCGTGGCCAGGCCGGCGCCAGCGGCGGATGCGCAGAGCCCGAGCCACGCGGCCGCAGGCGTGGCCGATCCGGCGCGCGAGCGGCCCGCTGCGACGCCGGGGCCGGCGGCCGAAGACGATGTCCCCGTGCCCGAGCACGTGCGTCAGCGCTTCGTGCAGGTGGGCCGCAAATACTACTTTCCCGATGGGGAGCGGGCTTTCACCGATCGGGGTCGCCGACTGACCACGCGCAGTGAGAATACGCAGGTCATCGCCAGCCTGGTGGCGATCGCGCAGGCCCGGGAATGGAGTCAGATCAGTGTCCGCGGCACGCATCGCTTCCGTAAGGAAGCTTGGTTCGCGGCGAACCTCGCGGGCCTGAAGGTCGAAGGCTACCGGCCGAATGAGTTTGAACGGGCGCGCCTGGTGCGCACGCTCGCGCAGCGAGACCTGCCCGACGCAGAGCCGGCCAGCGACGAGTCGAGGACATCCGCCGCTGCGTCGGCGGCAGATGGACGGGACGCGGCCTCGGCCGCACGCCACGCCCGCCACGGTCTGCTCAGCGGCACGCTGGTGGATCATGGACGCGCGAACTACCGCCACGACCCGCACGAACCTATGTCTTACTTCGTCAAGCTCGACACGAGCCGAGGGGAGCGCCTTATTTGGGGGGTGGATCTGGAGCGCGCCATCAAGCAATCGCTCACGAAGCCCAAGACAGGCGATGCCGTCGGACTGCGAGCCGTGCGAGCCGATCCGGTGACGGTCAAGGCCGCGCAGCGCGATGCGCGCGGTGAGGAGATCGGAGAGGAAGCGATACAGGTTTACCGCAATCGCTGGATCATTGAGAAGCGCGAGTTCTTCGACAGCCGCGCTGCGGCCGCGCAAACATTATTGGACACGCGGATTACCCCCAAGCAGGGCACACAGGCACATCCCGAGCTCGCCGGCACGTACCTGCAGATGCAAGCGGCCACGCTCGCCGCACGGCGATTTCGCGATCCGCAAGACCGCGAACGCTTTATCAGCCATGTGCGCTCGGCGCTGGCCGAGTCCGTAGCACGCGGCGAGCCATTGCCGCCGCTACGGCTGCGAGAGCGACCAGTCACGGTGCCCACGCGCCGTGCGCGCGATCGTGGGGAGCGAGAGCCCGCCGCGGTGCGAGGCTGACGGCTGGATGAGGTCTCCACCGCGATGAGTGACGAGCGCGACAGCGGACAGAAGGGGGCTGCCGGCCTGCCGGGAGGCGCACAGCGTCCGCGGGCCGAGCCGTTGGTAGTCGGTCGTCTCACCGGGCATGGCCGCGCGCTATACCAGCATCGCAACGACCAGGACCTGTCTTACTACGTGACGCTCCTGACCAGCAAGGGGCCTCGGACCCTGTGGGGCAAGGACTTGGAGCGCGCAGTGCGCGAAGGCGAAAGGGGACAACAGCGGCCAGCGATCGGCGACCTGGTGGGGGCGCGCCGGGTGTCGCGTCGGCCGGTCGCGGTGTTCGCGCGGCGGCGCGATGCTGTGGGCCGTGTCATTCAGGAGTTCGAACGTCAAGGCTTTCGCACGCGCTGGCAGGTCGAGCACGTCAAATTCTTCGCCGAGCGCGTGCGTCTGGCGCATCAGGTCCGCGATGAACAGGCGGACGTGCGCAGCGCGATCCGCGAGCACCCGGAGCTGAAATCCACGTTTTTGAGCGTGCGCGCGGCCGAGGAATTTGCGGCCCGCCGCATTGCCGAGCCCGCCGATCGCGAACGCTTCCTGCAGCTCGTCCGCGGCGCAATGGCCGGCTCGATTCATCGCGGAGAACCGCTGCCCTCGGTCCGGCTGCGCGAGGCGCCGAAGGCGCCCGAGCGCCAGCCGGCGGCCCGCACGGGGGATCGTAAACGCGATGATCCGACTCGGTGAGACCATGAATGAGAAGATGCCGAGCGCCCAGGCGCTCCTGCAGGACGCTACGAGCTCCTTTTGGCTCAAGTCGGCCCTGCAGGCAGCGTTGCAGCGCGACCCCGTCGATGCCTTGAATGACGCGCTGATCCTGGCGGCGACTCTGGATGCCAATTTGCGCAGCGTCTTCGGTCTCGGTGAGCCTGAGAGCAGTCCTCGAGGATGACGGTCGCCGTCGATCAAGTGTGCCGACGTCGGCTCGATTGGACAGTCAACGGATGCATCCGCATGCTAGTCGCGAATCGATCTTGAATAGTTGGAGCGCGCATGAGCGCAGAGCCTACCGCCGTCATCGATTACGTCATTGAAGGTATGCGGGTCACTTGCCTGCAAGACGAGCGCGGCAAGCGCGTGTGGCAGTGTGGATGCTCCGAATTTGTCCGGCGTCAGCGGAATATCGGCGAGGGATTCTGTGCTCATACCGCGCTTGCCATCGAGCGTGCGCTGCGCGAGGGCCTCATCAAGCCATGAGACTTAGGTCATGAGTAGGACGGCTCCATCGGTAGGATCAGCTCAGCATCGTTCTGGTTTGATTGGTTGACACGTGTACTGACTGGCCAGGTAACCAGCAGATCGTCGGGACAGGGCTTGAGAGCATCGCGCGCGGCCTCAATGCTGCCGCTGAGCCACTGTTCGTGGTCCTGCGCGGCGAGAATCGCCGGCATGCGTTGCTTATCGTTGTGGATGCTCGCCATCAGGGGCGAGGCCGGTAGCGTAATGATCGCAAAGCTCTCGATGGCAGTGCCATCGTCGGCCACCGAACGGTCCCAGATGCCGGCGAAAGCAAAGGCTTCGCGATAGGCCAGGTGGATGTAGAAGGGCCGCCGACGGCCGTCGGGCTCGACGTGGGGCTCGTAAAAGCCGTTCGCGATCACCAGGCAGCGCTGCCCGCGCTTCCACGGACCGCGCCAGCTCGGAGCATCGACTAGCCGCTCCACCGTCGCGTTGATATTCGGGTTCTTGGGCTTGGCACCGCGACAGAAAAACGGCACCAGACCGAAACGCAGCAGCTCGCCATCCTCCGTGCCCGCGCGGACGATCGGGGCTGACTGAGTCGGCACAATGTTATAGCTCGCGAAGTCCACGCGGAAACGGCGCTGGAACCAGCGCTCCCACTCCGCGGTCGCCTTCGAGACGTATCTTGCGCACATGACCTAAAGCTGATTATTTATACAGTATGCGCCGCCCGTTGAACATTGCCAAGCTCAGCGATGAGTTCGGCCATTATCGCCTGGTGATCCGCCGTGGTCGCTGCGGGCATTCGCGCGTGAGCGCTCCGGAAATGTTGGCGCGCCCGTGTGGGCTGGGACAGCCGATTCGATGCGCTGGTGCTGCGCCTTCGATGCAGCCAGTGCGGTGCGAAGGAGAGCAGCATTTCCGTTCAGGAAGTCCCCCATGAACGCGTCCACGATGGCATTGATAGCCGTTGCCGAAAGTCAATCGATCTAGCGTCGTTCTCCGGTACGTCGCCAGCATTGCGAGCATAGCGAAGTCTGCGGCGCCGGCAACGGGCTTTCGCGGCATAAACGGCTGCCTCCCCGCGGCGAAGCGCCGCGGGTCCCCTCCATTTATTCCACGGTCCCATTGCCTCTGCCGCAGACCTCGCTTTCCGACGCGCACGGCGACGTGCCGGAGAACGAGGAAGATGACCATGACGACACTCTTTGTTCGCGATGCATCGGGTTACCGTGAGGCGAGTGCTCAGGACATAATTGCGTGCGCGCAAGGATTGATTGCGCAGCGCTATCGTTCCGGTGCGCCAGCGTTTGACTCGCCGGCTCGGACGCGCGAGTACCTACGATTGCGGTTCGGTCCGCTGGACCATGAAATTTTCGGTTGCCTATTCCTGGACAATCGGCATCGGCTCATCATGGCGGAGACACTGTTCCGAGGCACCATTGATGGAGCCGCGGTGCATCCGCGAGAAGTGGTCAAGGCAGCCATCCAGCATAACGCTGCGGCCTGCATATTTTTTCATAACCATCCAAGCGGGGCAGCAGAATGCAGTCAGGCCGACCGTCTCATTACGCAGAGGCTCGTCACCGCACTACAACTTGTGGATGTGCGGGTGCTCGACCACCTCATCATTGGCGAGACGACGTACTCGATGGCTGAATCTGGACTTCTCTAAAAATGGGAGTGATCTCGCTCCTGTCGCGGCCGGAGCGAGATTCAACCGTAAATGGCTCCACAGAAACTTCCGCTAGCCGGCGGACGCCGATAGGCTAAGAAGTGCCCCGAGCCACCGCTCAGCCACTTGCGCTCTAGGGCGTTGTGATTCGCTGCAGTACCTCCATGAGGCGATGAGATCCAAAAGCCCGGTAGGTATCCCTCGGTCCTTAGCGCACGTTAGTCCTCGCGCTTTGTGAAGATGTATCCGTCAATCTCTCCAACAGTATGCTGACAGGTCGGTGAGTTCAGTTCCACGGGGCGCAGTGGTGTGCTACAGCCCCGGGTGTCCAGCAGCGCATGCTGACGGTGGAGCACGTGACCCGAGCAGCCCGGCGGTGGTGAGCCCCGGCCATGAAGGGTCAGGTGCCGCTGACTGGGCGCGCCGCTGCGGATCAGGCGCAGTCGCCGATCGCGCGAGCGATCAAAGCGTATAGCCGCCTGCGTTGATGATGATTGCGATAATCGACGCGCCAGGGACGGCGGGCGGCTAATTCGCGGCTACAACCGCCTCCGCCGTCCGGAGTAATTCCGCCGCCTCGGCATTTGCTTGAAGTCCGGGAATTAGTTTGTACAGAACTTTGAATACCGCTTCAGCGCCGGTCAGTTCGGCGGGTGCGCTCGCAAATACGCTCTGGAGCTCAAGGCCCTTGCGCTGGTGCTTCGCGATCAGCAGAGCAAGAATGACGAACGCTACCGCCCCGGTGCACAAAAATTTCGCGCTGCTCTCGTCAAGGGTGCTTGGGTCCGTTAGAGCGTCGCCAGCCGGGCTGATGTCCACGTAGGTTGCTCGGAGCCGCAGATATTGCAACCCCTGGCCGAAAAGCGACTCCCAAGACTGGTACGTGCCTTCGCGCTTCTCCTTTTCGACAGTCGCAGCGGAGAACGCGTTAAGCCGCTCGGTCGAGTCTGCGAGCTCGCCTGCTTGCAGGCGCCGCACGAACTCTGCAAGCTCGGGATGAGCCGCAATGTCCTTCTGCTGTTGAGCCGTGAGGCTCACGTCAGAGGGGCTTGCTCCGCTCATGTAGAACTTGACCCATTCAGCGGTCCACGGCCACGACTGTAGACCCTTTAGCAAAGCAAGAAAGAGCATTGCATGCGCAGCGTGGCGCTTTTCCTTGGGCGCTTTCCCGTGCGCCGTTATCCAGCTCAATTTGCCCGCCTCCTCAATTGCAAGGACGGCCGAGGCGATGGCGCTCGGGAACCGTCCGGCCTTGTAGTGCTGGTCGGCATCAAGCAGATGCCTAAAGGAGTTGGCCGCGACAGCTCTTAGCGCCGCGTCGGAAACTACTACTGGCTCGTTCATGCGGGGCCTTGTGGAGTATCCCCTGCAACCTGATCCGCCTGGCTACTGCCTTCCGCTGCCGTTTGCGTGGGCGCGTTCGTCAGCATCAGAGGCGGAAGGCGATGAAATACAAGGTTGTTAAACGCGCGCTTGCCGAGATAGCAGGCGACGAGGAATACGATGGCCACTCTGGCGCTGAAACTCCATATAAGCGACGCGAGGCCGACCCCAAAGAGAAGATGGGCGGCGTGAATCATGAACCCGAGAGTGCGGGACTCCTGCCCCGTGGGAGGTGCTTTCGGTGGCTCCCAAAGTTTAGAAAAGGCAAGCCCAAACGCGATGAGAAGGGGAATGGCGAAAGCGAAACAGCCCGCGGCGACCGATATAGCGTGGCCGTTGAATGTCTTAGAGCTGGTCGCGATAGCTGTGAGGATCACCACGGCGGCGCCGGCCATCCCCCACGTCATCGTCTGAGCGACTGCCCTTTCCCTTTCCGTGATTTCGGTGCGTTTCGGAACCTTGCGAGCCTCTTGTATTAGCGCGAAAAATCGCTTGTTCTCGGGCGTAAGGAATTGCGCTATCTCGGGCGTAACCGTAGAGCCAGGGTCAATCTCGACCTCGGGCCGCGGACCGAACGCCACAAAGCATGCGTGCGCGTAGTAACCAACCACTATGAGGGGGCCAAGCACGACTGCCCGGCCGATTCGGCTAAAGACGATGCGCCAGGAAATGCGCAAGAGAGCGGCCCGCAGCCGCGTGCGGAGCGGAGGGCGCTGTACGGCCGATGACATGGGCACTTCCCCGTCGGGCCTTCACTGTGTCTGTATAACTTTCCACGCCTCGAACGTGGGATTAATTTCCACTAACCATATTGGCGCTGGCAGCCCATTGCCAGTGCGTATGCACGTTACCCCGTACGTGTATTCGCCCTGGTCGCCCAGCTTGCTGAATTGCACAACCCACACGTTCGCGAAATTTCCCGGCGGCAGCTCGCGAGCAACCTTGTTCGGGTGCCACTCCCCGAGCCCGGCATCAAGGAACACCACCAGCGTTTTGCCGCGCGCATAGGCGGCGCCGCCCTTGGACTCCTTGTCCCGCACTGCCTTGAAGAGCAGCGCATCGATGCTCGGCTTGGCTGCCTGCTCGGGTGCGATCCGAGGCACGAATATGTGTTCGGTCGGGAAATCGGCCGCGTTGCTTTCATCATAAATGATGCCATCGCCGCCATTCGGATCGCTAGTGAAGCAGAACGGGCGCCGAGCAGATTCGATAAACACCGCGCACAGTAGCCAATTGGCTAGCGCTTCGCGCGAGAGCATGCCCCCTAGCCCTTTTAACGGCCGCCCGCTGTACAGATGCCTTCCACTCCGCACGAATGGCTCAAGTTCCTTGAGCGCGACGGTCATATTCTTAAAGCGTCGGACTTGCTGCTTCATTGCTTGGCGGGGTTTATCCCCGGCGGTGGGCCACTTGGAACAAAGCCAACAGGCGCCTTAGCGGTGCGAGGCATGCCGGTCTCAGCAGCAGAGAAGCACGCCTGACCCCAAAAGTGACACACAAGGGTTCGGGGCGTGGGGAATTGCCCAACGGCAAATCCGGCCAAGAATAAAAGCAGCAGCAAGCCTCCGAGTACCGCCCAGCCGCTCCACGAAATGTTGTCTATTAACCATCCGAGCGTTCCGTCCTTAGGCATGCGGCTTGGGGGCGTCATGCGGCCGATCTCCGCGGCGACGGGGGGCGTGCCGTGCTTGTCCGGAACACCGTATCGCTCGAAGCGGTCCACGATGAACTGCAGCTCCCGCAGGGTGTCTCCCATGTCGGTGTCGAAGTGCTTGCGGTGTGCCTCCCGAGAAATCGGGGCGACTCCCATGACTCTGTAGTGGCGGGTTCTCGACTTGAAGGTGCCCGGCACCTTGTATCCCTCAAGGTATGCCCCGGCGACGACCTCTTCGAGCCGATAGCGCCAATCGCGGAATTGCTGCGACTCATCGGTCACGGTGCCGCCGATCATCGAGCCGCCCTCGTTGCCGAGGATCCTCAATTCTTCGATGAAATCTATGTATCGCATGGCGGCGCTCGCAGTGCGGTGGATTGTATCCCGCCGCGTCCGACGGTTGCGGGCCGCAGTGGGTGATACTGCCAAACGGAAGTGCCAACGGTGGCTTGTCTGGGACCCGCTAGCGCGCCAGCGATCAGGGGATTCGGCAGGCACCATTCGCTGATCGCCCAAGCGCCTGAGAGGCCAGAGAAATCCGGGAGCGTAAGAGGGCGGGATGGCCTGATTCGCTGCAGTGTATCGCGGCGTGCGCAGCGGTAAAGGACGAGGGCGCGACGCCCTCGCCGCCTGCGGCGGTCTTCGATCCTTGACCGCTGCGCCCACCGCGATCCTCAGGATGCGGGCAATCCCGCCCAAGAACAGTCCCGAGGAATCCATCATGAGTACATCACCCGATCTATCGTTCGGGGCGCACGTCAATGTCTTCGGTCGTACTCTGTCGTTGGAGGCTGTCCGGCAGCAGGCGCCCGCGGTGTTTGCACCATCGGCTGACGAGCGTCGAAGTCTGAAGTACACCTTTATACCGACCGCACAGATTTTGGCGGGCCTCGGGCAGGCCGGATTCGTGCCTGTGGAAGCTCGCCAAACGGCGACTCGATCGGCGAGCCCGCTGCATGCGCGGCATGTCGTTCGGCTGCGTCGGCGGTTCGAGACGGTCCAGCTCCGGGACTCGATTCCCGAGATCGTGTTCCTGAATTCGCATGACGGGAGCTCGGCCTATCAGCTGCGAGTCGGTCTCTTCCGCGTGGTCTGCACAAATGGGCTGATCGTATCTCGCGGGGCGTTTCCGACCTTCAGTGTTGCGCATCGTGGCAATGTAGTCGAGGACGTCGTGGCGCACGCGTTGGGGATCTCGGAGCGCTTCGACGCGCTAGCGACCCAAGTCGAGTGCATGGAGCGGCGGCGGCTCGCAGAGGACGAGCAAATTCGATTCGCGGAGCAAGCCCTGGCGCTGCGATTTCCTGATCGCGCCCTAGCCGGATTGGCGGCCTCACAGCTGCTGAATTGTCGCCGAGTGGAGGACGCGGGAGACGATCTGTTCAGCATACTGAACCGTGTCCAGGAAAATCTGCTACGTGGCGGCCTGAATCGGCGCTCGGGCAGCGGGCGGCTCGTACAGATGCGGCGGATCACCTCGATTCGCCAGGACATGCGTATCAACAGCGCGCTGTGGGAGGCGGCTGCGCAGATGCTTTGAGTGAAGGCGGAGAGGGCGTCAGTACGGCGCCCTCTCTGCTTTCTTCTCGGCCGCTGCCGCTGCCGCGCGGCTCCGGAAAGCACAACGGGCAAAAATCCGCGCCAGCGCGCCGAGCCGCGCTGCTTCGCCGGCCAAACGCCGGTCACGGATTTTTTGGTCGGCTGACGTGGCTTCGTTGTAGGTGGGGTAAGAGGTTTTTCGGGTGAGTGAGCGGGCATATCGCCTGCTCCCACACGAAGGAGCCGACTGATGAGTACGCAGCAATCGATTCGCCATTTACCGCTGAAGCAACTTTCATTGTCTCCGCTCAACGTGCGCAAGATCGGCGCCGAGAGCGGCATTGAAGAACTGGCCGCGCTGATTCGAGCGCAAGGAGTCTTGCAGAACCTGATGGTCTACAAAGAGGACAAGCCGCGCGGGAAATCAGCGGGCTACAAGGTCGTGGCTGGCGGTCGGCGCTGGCGCGCCCTAAAGCAGCTCGCCAAGAATGGCGACATCCACGCCGATTATTTGGTGCCCTGCCAAATCGTCGGATATGAGCGGGCTGAGGAAATCAGCCTTGCGGAAAACAGTGGTCGCGAGGCCATGCACCCGGCCGACCAGTTCGAGGCATTTCGCAAACTCACCGAAAGCGGGCAATCCGTTGAAGACGTGGCCGCGCGCTTCGGCGTATCTCCGTTGGTGGTGCAGCGTCGGCTGAAGCTCGCCAACGTCTGTCCGCAGTTGATCGCCCTGTACCGCGATGGCGATTTGACCCTTGAGCACCTGATGGCCTTCGCCGTGACCGAGGATCACGCGCGCCAGCAGCAGGTATGGGCGAGTCTTGACCGATATAACCGTTCCCCGGGCGCGATCCGACGGGCGCTCACCGAGGGTGAGACATCGATCCGAGACGCTGTCGCCCGGTTCGTTGGAGTGAAGGTGTACGAGAAGGCCGGTGGTCACATCCGGCGGGACCTGTTCGCGGAACAGGACGACGGCTTTATCGTGGATGCCGAGCTATTGACTAGACTGGCCACCGAAAAGCTAGACAAGCAGGCGGCCGCGCTGAAAGCCGAAGGGCTCGCGTGGGTCGAAGTGATGCGACATCTCGACTATAGCGAGCTGGCGGCTTACGGCCGCGTGCGGCAAGTGTTGCGAGAGCCGACCAAGAAGGAGCAAACCCGGTTGACGGGGCTTGAGCGGCGGCGCACCGCGCTTGAGGCGCAAGTGACCGAGGCCGAGCGGGCGGGCGACGAGGAACGCCTGAGCCGGCTGGGCGCACGCGCCGGGGCGCTGGACAGTGCCATCGAGCAGATCAACGAGGGGCGACGAGTACCCGATCCGGCGCAGCAGGCGCGCGCCGGCGCCGTGATCGCCATCGGCCAGGACGGCAAATTGCGAGTTGAGCGGGACTTGCTCAGGCCGGGAGAAACCGGGACGGGCAGCGCCGACAAGAGGGTCGGCACGAGCGACGAGGACGAGCCCGGAGCACCAGCACTGCACTCGGCGGCGCTGGTACGGCGACTGACCGCGCACCGGACGGCGGCCTTGCAGATCATGCTGGCGCGTTCCGCCGACGCAGCACTGGCAGCTCTCACGCACAGCCTCGCGTTGCCGATCTTCTACGGCCAGGGGGCCGGTCAGAGCGCTGTACAGGTTCAGACGCAAATTCCAGCCCTACGGGAGCACGGGGCGGATATCGGCAGCTGTCGGGCGATCGGAGCACTGGAAGCGCGCCGGGGCGAGTTCGCCAGTGTCTTGCCGAAGGATGCCGAAATGCTGCTGGACTGGCTCTTGGCGCGCCCGCAGGCGGAGGTGCTGTCAGTGCTCGCGTTTTGCGTTGCCGTATCCGTAAACACGGTGCAGTCGGATGAGCGGCCCGGCACATTCGATCGGCTGGCGCGGGCGGTGGGGCTGGACATGCGGGCGTGGTGGACCCCCACGGTCGAAGCGTACTTTGGCAGCATCCCCAAGGCGCGCATCCTCGCTGTTGTCACCGAAGCGATCTCGGAGAAGGCTGCCGTCCCCTTGGCGAAACTGAAGAAGGCCGACCTAGCGAAAGCCGCCGAGGATTGCGTGACGGTGACGACGTGGTTGCCTGAGCCACTGCGGACGGTCGCGGCGTAACTGGCAGGGCAACGCGGGTGCGGGAGACATCCGCGTTGCCCGTTCCGGCGCCAGCGGGCGGCTCCCCAAAGTCGAGAAGATTGGCGGGGTTTGAGTGGTGGTAACGGTCCTGGGTTGGCGATGGGGGCGCTGTCTTGATCTGCGGTGCCAGGGTACCAGGGGACCGGAACGACGACGGCGGCGGGCTGGACGAGGACCGCCAGGGCCGAGAACTGCTGAGTATTGGCACAAACTGCCGAATTACGCAGGATAGCCTGACGGCCGCTGTTGTATCACGCTTGGGACCGTGGAGGCGGACGCGTTCATTCATTGTCGAGTGCCGGTGGCAACGAAAGAAGCCCTGCGGGCGGCGGCACAGCGGCAGCAGCTGAGCGAGTCGGCTCTGCTCAAGCGCATGATCGAGATGATGCTGCAGATGGCGGGCACGCCGGATGCCGCGACTGTTCTTCCCTCACCTCGGACGGCGCGTCTCAGCCGACTGTACGTCCGGCTCGCGTCACAGGACTGGGCCTTGCTCCGAGCACGCGCAATGGCGCGTGCCCTGGCGCCGGCGACGTACGTATCGGTTTTGGTCCGCGCCCACCTGCGAGATTTGGCCCCGTTGCCGAAGGACGACTACCTGGCCTTGAGGCAAGCCGTCGCCGAGCTGGCGGTCCTGGGTCGAAACCTGAACCAACTGACGCGGGCGGCCAATCAATCCGGGCGAGTGATGCTGCCCGCCAAGAATGACCTATTGGCGGTTCTGAAGGTCTGCGAGGCGCTGCGCGACCATACCCGCGGTCTTATCCGTGCCAACGTGGAGAGCTGGAGAAGTGGCCGTGTCGAGACTGAACGTCAGTCTGTTTGAGCATCGTGCCCTGTTTGACATCGCCTCATATGCTCGGCGGGGGCCGGGGCGGCGCGACCACCTGTCGCCAGAAGAGATTGCGCAGATTGGCCGCACCGTGCGCCGGGCGCCCGAGGTAATGGTCAAGGTGCTGCCCCGTGGGTCGAGCGAGACAGCGGCCGTGCGCAAGCATCTGGACTATATTAGCCGAGACGGCGCCTTGGAGCTCGAGACCGACGAGGGCGAGACCGTCAGTCGGCAGGCTGGGCAACGGGTTATCGATGACTGGGACCTCGCCTTGGACGAGGAGCGCGGCGGGCTGCAATTGTCGGCCGACAGTCAGCGCAAGACGCCTAGGCTGGTCCACAAGTTGATCCTGTCCATGCCAGCCGGGACGCCTCCGGAGAAATTGCTGAGGGCCGCCAGGGGATTCTTGCGGGAGGAGTTTGCGCTCAAGCACCGATACGCCTTCGTATTACATACCGATGAGCCTCACCCTCATGTGCACGCGGTGATTAAGGCGGTCAGTGACCAGGGTGAGCGCCTGTACGTCAAGAAGGCTACTTTGCGCCATTGGCGGAGCGAGTTCGCCCGGCATCTGCGGGCGCAGGGAGTAGAGGCGAATGCCACGGAGCGGGCAGTCAGGGGTCAAATCAAGTCGCCCAAGATCGATGGGATATACCGAGCCGAGCGTCGCGGAGATTCGAAATATACCCAGGCTCGTGTGCAGGCCGTCGGTGCCGAGTTGCGGCAGGGCTGTCTATCGCCAGATCTAGGGAAAGCCACCTTGGTACGCACTCGCAGACAGGTCGAGGAAGGCTGGGCCGCAGTTAACGAGCTGCTACTGCAGCGGGGCCAGATTGAACTCGCCGCGCATGCGCGCCAATTTGTCAGTCGAATGCCGTCCCCCCGGACTGACCGGGAGCAGATCGGAATGGAACTAGTTGCGCGACTTAGCAAGCGGCAAATGCTCGACCAGCAGCCAACCCGATGAGAGCGCACTATTGTGTCGATGCCAATCGTTGTGGTTCATGCTTCGGCGCTCCAGCGACAATCGAATAATGCCCGATAACTGCGTCATCGGAAACTGACTAATTCCTCGCAATTAATGCACTGGTCAGGCCAAGAGAACACGTAGTGGAGGAGGCCGGGTATTGCTGGCGCAGCTCCCGCTGCGCCCGGAACTCGGGCCCGCGGATCGGGTGCGTCGATGCGATGCCGTTCTTGAGGCGCGCGACGTGCAGGAGGCTTGCCTTGAGATCGACCTAGTCCCAGCGCAGCCTGACGAGCTTGCCGACGCGTAGGCCATCCCGGTAGGCGAGCAGCACGAGCGTCCGATCGCGCACACCGTACGCCCTGGAGCGGTGACTTTCCCGTTTAGGAGGGCGTTTATGGGAAGGTCCAGGATCGACATCTAGCGCCTAGATCTGGGAGCCCGCCGAGCTGCTGTCGCCATAACGATCAATTTCCCTGAGCATGTCCGGGGATCTCGTCGCCCTCGCTTAGCAGGAGGGTGGCGCCGGTCAGCGCAAAAGGTCCGTCATCGGGCGAAATGAGCGATTGCATAGGAACCAGCGACAAGAGCGTCTGGATCCCCGAGGGTGACACCTCGTCCAGCGTTTCGGTGCGGCGGTCGACATAGCTTACGGCGTTGCCAGAGGCTAGCTGAACGCTAGTCGAAACAGCATCTGCCGGAAGAGTAATTGACCACTTGACCGCCATGGATCGAGCATCGATGTATTGGAAGCTGTGACTCTCCTTCCCATTTTGGATGTGGAATCCAGCGGGACCTTCTTGGATTACTCCTATGGCGGGCTGACCCGAAAATCTTCCCGGCAAGGCTTCCCAAACCGATCCCTGTGGCGTCAATTGCAAACTTTGTCGAGGCAGTTGAACGGGATGTAGATTGGCATCTAGGACAGCGTCCAGTGTCCCCAGCTTGGACAATCGATAGACACCAGCGTCCGGGACCACGACGAAGCTTGATTCGGCATTGCTCGGAATCGCCCTGCTCCGCAGGGCCAGCTTTTCTTTGGCAAGAATATCCCCGATGTCTTGGAGCGAGAGCCGGCGCTCCAAGGCCTTCGAGGCCGGATCAAAGGTGACGATGCAGTTGGCATCCCAGCTATAGATCAGAGGTATGCCCTGGTAGCTGGTGACCATCGGATTCAGGCAGTCTTTCGGCAATGGGTAGCTCGCACTCTGCCCCTCGGGCAGCGAAACCTCAGTGAGGGAGTAGAAGGTACCCGCATCGTTCCGTACGGGCCGCCCGTTCGATATTTGGAACGTGATGAAATATGCGGCCCGGTCGGTCAGCATCAATGTGGGGGATGGCCCCCGTATCCAGGCTACACCGGAGAAGCCAGAGATAGGCACCGACAACGTGACCTGATGGGAGGCGATATTGACAACCTCGAACTCCGAGCCGTTCTGGTTGCCAGATACGAAGGCAACAGCGCTTGGTGACTCACCGTAACTCCACGCTGCGCCGCCGAAATCCTTAATTTTCTCCGCCCTGGATCCCGTCACAACGACCAGTGCGTGGTGAGCCCTTAGCGGCAGTAAGAACCAGAACGATTGCTGTGCTACCGCGGCCTCTGGCAGCGCGAGCAGTGCGGCCAGGAAAATAAGTGGCACTTTCATGCGACGCATGTTCCCCATTCCAATGTTAACGCTGCTCGTCGTCATCGACATCGAACGCCAATTCCCGCCCAGGAGAGCGAGCAGGGGTTGATATGATCTCGGCAGTGATGCCAAGGCCTCCATAGGACTCAGCAAGCACAATCAAGCGCCACTGAATTGGTCCCCTCAAGTCCTCTGCGTGTACTTGGTGGTTCTTTGGCGGCAGTCGTTTGGCTTTCTCGGAAACCACCTCTGCCCCGCACACCTCGCACCGGTAGATGCCGGAATTTGGAGTGTTGCTTTCTGGCAGGTGAAGCACATCGAACGCCCGATGGTCTGAATCATCCAAATACTGATTGTGCTTGTAGAGAGCCACGGCGCCCCGATGTTAGGTAGTCTCCGGCGCGTTGAGCTGCGATACCGTGATCGGAATCGGGGCGCTATCTGCGGTCATGTGGGATACCCCTTCCGCACCAGCGCAGTCTGGCCGCCCTAGTGCAGGCGGCAGATTATCCACCATGCGGTCGTTTATGGGAATGTCGAGACGTTCCACCACGAGCACCTGCCCGCCCTGTTGCATCGGGGGCTCCGTCGCTCGGACGTCACTCGCTTAACTGACACGTGCTCGCGTCCTTGGGGACATCCTTGGGAAAATTGAAGATCATCAGCATTAGTCGCTTGGAACCGCCCGCATCGCTGCGGGTAACTGGCAGTGCGATGCGCTGCCCGACAACGAAATGCGTAGTGGCGAACTCATCAGTGACGCCCACACGTTGTCCGTTCCAATTTACGATATAAGCGCGGTAGAGATCTCCATCGACGTTTCCAGTCAAGACCTGATTGACAGTAGCTGATACGGCTTTGGTCGCGAGCGATCCGATCGTGCCGGCCGAGAAGGGATCTGGGACAGCGCCGGATACGAGGACGAGCTCGAAGCGGACAAGGTGAGCCAACGGCGGCGTTGTTTGCAGGTATCGGGCTGTAAAGGGCACGGTGTCGCCAACGCGATAGTCTGTGCTCGCGCTCTCATCTGGCAGGAGGAGCTCGGCCTCGTGCCACTGCACGACGTAGGCAAGATAACGGTAGCCGTCGATTTGCGCGGATAGCACCTCGGTGACGACGCCGTTTGTGCTTACTGTACGACCGGCTCGGCCAGCGTTAGCAGCAGCGACGGAGCTAGTGGACAGCATTTGAAATCCCGTTAGCCGCCGCCGTGAGATGTTTGATCGCATCTCCATGAACCTAATCTCATCGCCGATGGTACGTGGTGCTTGCTGCGAGCGATCCACCAGCGCAATCCGTTGCCCCTGATAGCGCACCACGTATCCCGTGAAGCGATACCCGCCGTCTTGCGCGCTGAGAACATCTTCGATAGCACCGCTGGCGGTGGACGACGATACATCCATGTTGGGGAGCGGAGGCGGTGCCGTACTTGGCGGTAGCGTATGATCGGCGCGTTCAGTGCTGACGAAATCGAGCAGGAGCTGACCATTTGGAAGCTTCGTGCGGATTGCGATGTAGTGCAGGTTGTCACCCTCGCCCAGAGTTGTCTGCGCGAGCGGGTCGGATACCAAGACGCGCGATCCGTGCCAACTCACCACATAGGCGCGGAACCGATAACCGTCCTGCTCCATGGAGATGATGTCCTCGACGACACCTACTTCGGACAAATAGGAAGAGGATGGCTGGCTCTGCGGGTCAGGGACAGGGGGCGCTGGGCATGGCTGCGCTGCCCACACGTCAGGGGTGACGAGGCAACTACAACAAAGCAGCGCGGTTAGGAGGGTTTTCATAGACCATCTCGCTATAGATTAATGATCCTGCAAGTTGTTTTGATTAAGGTAGTCCCGGAGAAAGGAGGGAAGTTGCGAGTCCTTCAAGAATAGCCCCTTCGCACGCGCGCACGATTCATGTCCTGCGATTGACTGTCCTATTGCTCGATTTAGCGCCACCACGTCGAAGCCGCTGTACAAGCCATACCCGACGACGTTGCCGTTCTCATCAATGGTAAAGACTGAATCTGTGAAGTGATCTGGATACTTAGATCGCCAGTCTGGACCAAGAGGATCCAGGCTTTTCACGATCGCACTGGCATAAACGATACCGCTGGTCGTCTTGATGGTTGCTAATGACCCATAGTCGACGCGGAGGTAGTCACCCGCAAGGGCGTCACGATATTCCTGCTCGACCTCCGACATCGGGACGTCCCAATCACGATCGGAGGATTTTCTCTGGGATGATGAGGCGAGCCGAAGCGCCCAAGAGTATATCGCGGGGACGCCTGCGGGATTCAGTGGTATAAGCCGGCCGCAATGCAGGGTAACTGCATATGCAGCAGGAGCTGGCTGGGCATTGGTAGTAACGCAAGCCGCTGTGACGCCGAGCAAGACGGCAACGACAACGCTGATACCGCGCATGGTCTACCCTATTCGCTTTCGAGGGGCCTATCCCGTACCCATCCAACGGCGATCCTAATGATGCTCCCGGAGCGATGAGCAAACAAATGCCTGCCTGCAGCTACCAAAAAGCACCGCCCCGAGGGCTTCATTGCTCGTTTATGGGAATGCCCTGGCGCGCGACAACCTGGATGAGAACAGCGCGACAATCAGGATGAGAAGGATTCCGTGGCCGGGAGATGGCCGGGCGTAGCCCGGACGGCTCCCGGCCATGGTCGGCGGGCCCCCGGGCGGGGACCTCGCTGGTGATCGT